>NZ_JARFTP010000048.1 GCF_029167375.1 Tsukamurella sp. 8F | reverse complement strand
CCCACCCCCCCCCCCCCCCGAATCCGTATGGCCCACACTGTCCCAGGGCGAACGCGGCCGCGCCCTCATCGCACGGGCGCTCATGGCCGAACCGGCTCTGCTCCTGCTCGACGAACCCGCCACCGGCCTCGACCTGGCCGCCCGCGAACGCCTGCTCAGCGCCGTCGACAACGCCCGACGCGCACACCCCGAACTGGCGTCGATCCTGGTGACCCACCACCTCGAAGAGATCCCGACGACCACCACCCACGCCCTGCTCATCCGCGACGGAATCATCACCGCCGCCGGCACCGTCGAGAACACCCTCACCACCGAGCACATCAGCCACGCCTTCGACCACCCCATCACCATCACCCGCCACAGCGGCGGGCGCTGGAACGCCACCGCGACCGGGGCTGCCCGATAGGTGATGGATCCGCCTTGGCACGGTTCGTTTCCACTCAGGGTGATGCACGAATCGATACACCCATGCGATGGAGACCCGCGACCGAACAGGTCGACAGGGCCGAGCACTTGATCCACCTCGTCGTGCCGACGCAGCGGCGCACTGCACCCTGGCCCGTGCTGTCGCGGGGAGAATGGGAAGGGGCCTGATCGCTCGCGCGCTCGGGTCGGTTCGGGCTGCGTTCGCGCAGACATAGCGACGACTCGCCAGGACTGCCGTAGACCGGACCGACTCAGGCGAAACGCTCGAACAGGCGCTGCGCGTTACCCGCATATATCGCCGACTTCTGTTCATCGGTCAAGCCGGTATCGGTATCGAGAATGCTGTTGAAACGACGGGCGACCACCTCAGGCGCGTAGGGGAAGTCGCTACCGAACAGAATACGCGTCGGATCCGCGAACTGTTGAAGACCTGCGAACGCGTACCGCCCGGACGACAACGCGGTGTCCCAATAGAACTGTCGAAACGACGCCAGCAATTCCGCGGCCCCGGGGCCGGACGGATCGATCGCGGGCTGCAATTCACAGAAGCGCAGGACCGAGTAAGGGACGAATCCTCCAGCATGCGACAAGATGATCTCGACGTCCGGGTAGCGTTCGAGTACTCCGTTGAATATCATGTGCACGGCATTGCGCGTCGTGTCGAACGGGTAGTCCACCAGGGGGCCGGGCACGCCGTCGAGGAGCGGAAGGAGCGGGTGAGCCGGGTGGATGAACACGACGGCTCTGTGTGCGTTCAGCGCCTCCCACAGGGGAGCGAAGCGTGCGTCGCCCAGGTATACGCCGCCGTAGTTCGACAACAGCACGACGCCATCCGCCCCGAGTTCGCGCAGCGCGTACTCGACCTCCGCGACCGCCCCGTCGACGTCAGGCAGCGGCACCGTCGCGAAGTCACCGAACCGGGGTCCGTTGCTCGACACCAGATCGGAAACGTAGCCGTTCACACGTCGCGCCATCTCGCGACGTTCGGATCCGGCCCAGCCCACAACGCTGGGCGCCGTCAGGGACAGCACGCTGGTCTCGATACCGTTCTCGTCCATGTAGCGCAGATGCTCGTCGACACTCCAATCCGGCAGCGTCCAGCCCGACGGATCCCCACCGTGACCTGCCAGGTCCTCACCCCAGAATGGAGGAACGAGGTGGGTGTGTACATCGATTCTGTTCGTTTTGCTCATGACTCGACGCTACTGTCAGGGGCCGGCCATCGGCAGGGGAGGAATTTCTGCTCCCTCCACATCATCGGCCGGTCATGACGCGCGACCCACGGCTGCGTGAGCTGGGTGCCTTCCTGCGGGCGCGGCGTGGCGAGATCCCTCCGCAGTCGACACCAGCCGGTCACGCCGCGGGCCGTCGCCAAGTCAGCGGACTACGCCGCGAGGAGGTTGCAGCGCTTGTGCACGTCACCACGGACTACTACACGCGCATCGAACAGGGACGCATGACGCCCGCACGCGATCTGGTTCGCCGCCTGGCGGATGCGCTCCATCTGGACGGCGGGCAACTCCGATACGCGCTCGCCCTCCTCGATCAAGACGATTCGGCACAAGCGTCCGCCCCTTCAGCCGACGGTACGATTCTGTGCCTACTCACCCGTCTGCTCGATGCTCCCGCCATTGTCATAGGCACCAATACATCTATTCTTCACTGGAACGACGCGGCAACAGCGCTGTTCGTGGATTTCTCGGAGATTCCCGAAATAGAACGGACATTCGTGCATCTGATATTCTCGAATCCGCCATTCCAGAGTAGATTCCGAGATCTGACGGCGATGAAGGATACCGTCGTCGGGATCCTTCGATCCGAGACACCGTCGAAGCTAGAGCCCGGCCGGGCCGTCTCACCACCCACCGAAGGACTCAGCGAGCATTCGGAGTTCCACGCCATCTGGACTCGGCACGATGTGGTCCAGCCGCAAGGGGGCATAGAGGTGCGCCTGCAGCACCCCGTCCAGGGCGACTCGACTGTGGATCTGATCGCTCTCCGCCTCGTGGACGATCCGACGCACCGGATTCTCGTCTTCGCCGAGCGACACGAAACGCAGACGTAGAGCGGCCCATCACAATCGGAGGGTGCGGCCCGGCCAGAACGCTCGGCTGTCAGGCGCCGAGGTGCTCGGTGAAGAATTCGCCGAGTCGCGCGACGGCCTGCGCGACGTACTCCTCGATATCGTACAGAGCCGGATGAGAAGCACCGTCGATCACGAAGAGCTCAGCGGAGTCACCCACCGCCGCCACCGCGCCCTCGCTGAACCCCTTGGTGCCCGCCTCGGAACCGGCGATCATCAGCAGCGGACGCGGCGCGATCTTGGCGACATCGGCGAAGGCGTCGAACTGCTCGAGTTGGTCGGCACTGCGCAACAGGAACGCTCCGATCGACCGCGGGTGCGCGCCACGCGGGGTCTTGTAGTAGTCGACGAACTCCGCGGTCTCGGCCGGAGTGTTCTCGTCTACGCGGTCGGGCAACACGGGCACCAGTCGTGGAGCCTCACCACGTGCCTCAGCCGTGCGGGCGGCACCGGATGCCGCGACCAACCGAGCGAAACCCTCCGGGTCGGGAACGCGGAAGAACAACGTGGCGTCGGCCGCGCTCACGGTCGCGACCGCCTTCATACGATGGTCGGTCTGCGCCGCATACGGTGCGTACCCACCCGAGGCGCAGATGCCGAGCACCCCGATGCGCTCCGGATCGACGTCGGTGCGGGTGCTGAGGAACGTGACGGCGTTGCGGAAGTCCTCGGCGCGCTGGAACGGATCCTCCAACGCTCGTGGCTCACCCTCGCTGGCACCCTGATATGCAGCGTCGAACGCCAGCGTGATGAAGCCCCACTCTGCGAGACGGCTCGCGTAGACGGCGCTGGTCTGCTCCTTCACGCCGGTCATGGGATGCCCGATCACGATGGCGGGACGGGGCCCGTCGGCCGGCGATTCAGGGGTGTACAGGTGCGCAGCGAGCTGCATGCCGCTGCTCGCGAAGGTGACATCCGTAGGAGTGATCATCGGTCCTTCCCTCTCTGTTGACGTCGCGTCGACCCGATCGCGGGTCGCTCGACACCCACTCTCCGGACGGAGACACAGCGGGGGAAGGAAAGACTCCATCCTGGGAAAGGTTCTTCCCAGGCACGGCAAGCGCGGGCGAACTATCGTCGAGAGCATGGCTGGAGCGATCGGTGCCGCGCATCTGCGCGAGCTCGGGGACTTCCTCCGCACCCGACGTGGCGAGCTGGTGCCGAATGACGTGGGGTTGCGCGAACTCGATCACCGGCGGCGAGTCAGCGGCTTGCGCCGGGAGGAGGTCGCGCAGCTCGCCGCGATCAGTACGGACTACTACACGCGCATCGAGCAGGGCCGTCTCGGCCCCACGGCACACGTCCTCGACGCGCTGGTCCGGGCTCTGCAGCTGGACGCCGACCAGGCCGACTACGTAGCCAGCCTGCTGGACCACGCCACACAGACATCCGTCCGGCCGGGCACACAGAGCGGACGACCGCGACAGCCGCGGGTTCGCCCCCCGGTGCGACGGCTGCTCGACCAGCTGACCGAGACACCTGCGTTGGTACTCGGCCCGCGCACCGACGTTCTCGCTTGGAATTCCTTGGCCGCCAAGGTGTATGCCGATTTCGATGCGATGGATCCGCACGAACTGAACTACGTCCGGCTGATCTTCACCGACCCCGCCATGCGCGACCTCTTCACCGACTGGCCGTCGGTCGCACGCTCATGCGTCGCGATCCTCCGCCGAGAAGCCGCCGCTAACCCGGCCGACCCCGCGCTGTCGGCCCTCGTCGGGGAGCTCACCATCGCCGACCCGCAGTTCGGAAAATGGTGGGCCGCACGCAATGTCGCACGACAGGACTTCGGCACCAAGGTGCTCGACCACCCCGTCGTCGGCGAACTGGTCTTGGACTGGGAGATCTTCCGTTACGCGGACGCCACCGATCAGCAACTGGTCCTGAACTCCGCGGACGCACACTCGGTCACGCGTCAACGACTTCGCATCCTCGCGAGCTGACCACCGAAGCACCCACACGCCCGACCCGCAACACGTGATGATCGGGGCGAGATCTGCGCCCCGGAACGGCGGGCCGACGATCCCGCTATCCGGCGAAACACGCAATCGTCTGCGCGCGGGGCTCGGGGAAACGACGATAGGACCCGGACTGTGATCTCCGACAGCGTAGGAGTGAGGCGATGGACGACCTCGATCCCGGGGCGCAAGCACCTGTGGTGCCCCCGACGCCACGCCGATTCGCCGACCTGCAGGAACTGGCTCGCACCGACCCCGTCGCGGCCGTCGACGCGGCGTGGGTCTGGTTCACCGAGATCCGAGATCGCGCACCGCGGGATCGCGGACCAGCCGAGCACGAGGCGAACGAGCTGTTCCGGCTGGGGACGCTGCCCGACGGCCCGGACGGATCGACCCGCGGCATGTTGGTCGGCACGACGACGGCCCCGGGCCTCGATCCGATCGTCAAGCTCATCACCGATCATTGGATCCCGTGGACGGGCAAACGTTTCGATAAACGGGCGCAACGCGGCGACAATAATATGAGGGGCGGGCCGTCGGCGCTCGTGGTGAAGGTCGCCGTTCCAGGCAGTGTCCTGGCAGACGAGGGCGAACAGGGCAGGCGTCAGGGTTTCGAGTTCAAGACCTACATCGACCGCGGTGCCGACGATCCCGACCGCCGAGTCGGCGTCATCGACTACAGGGACGAGCCCGACAACCCGAGACTGATCAAGGCGATTCGCGATGAGTACGTCGAGATCGTCCCGGGCGCCTATCTCGGCAAGGTCCTGCTCCGGACGTCCGACCTCATCGGCCTGCCGAGAATTCCGGGGCTGCCGAAGCTTCCGCTGCTTCCGTCCCGCGACGAGGGCGCATACGTCAAGATAGGCTTCTTCGCATTGCGGACACCAGGCGATGACGCATGAACCCCAACCGCTGTCCCGACGGCGAGGTGGCCGGATGACCGTCGAACCCGAACGCGATCCGTCCCAGGTCGAGATCGGCAGCTTCTATCCGCACCCACCCGAGATGGTGTGGCGGGTGCTCACCGATCCGGCTCTGGTGGAGCAGTGGTTGCAAGTGCTGCCGACCGGATTCCAGGGCGCCCGCGTAGGGACCCACTTCATCGCGTCGGTGCCGAAGGGCGAGATCGCATGCGAAGTCCTCGCCGCGACTCCAGGGGAATCGATGACGTGGAGCTGGGTGGACCTGCGGGCGCCACGACCGGCCCGTTGGATCGCCTCGTGGCTGGTGCGACCCCAAGGCCGCGGGACGCGGCTGCTATTCACGATGAGTGGTTTCGACATCGAGAACGATCGCCAGCGAATGGCGCGAAATGCGATGGAACGTGGCTGGCGTCAGGTCCTATCGAACTACGGCGACATACTGACTCGTCTTTGATCAACCCGAGATGCTCCGGCGGCCGGCCGCAATCGACCATGCCGTAACGATGTCGACCTGCTGCTCCTGTGTGTCTTCGAACGCCCGTAGGCGACATCGGTACGACGACCCGCATCACTCGCCTAACCGCGCCAGTCGGGCCCCGTTATCGCGGGGAGCCTCCGGCACAGCAACAACGCGATCTCGACGTCGAGCCGACCGTCCTCCAGCGGTCGCCCGCGACGTTCGAGCGCCTTGCGCACACGGTATTTCACCGTATTGATGTGTAGATGCAGAAGCGGCGCGGTGGCGGTGAAACTCGAGCCTGCTTCGAGGAAGACCTGCAGGGTGTGCCGGAGGTGCGCATCCGATTCGGCCGGACCAGCGAGGGGACCCAGGACCTCGCGGACCCAGACGTTCGCAGCCGACAGGTCACCGCCTCCCAGCATCGCCGCGATGACGACGCCGGGATCGTCACTGGCCACCGACGCCTGCTCCTCCCCCGAGCCGCGCAGCGCCACCGCACGCGCCTGCTCGGCGAGCTCGTGCGAGCGGACGAAGCCGGCGACGCCACTGCGTGGCGAGCCGATCGCCAACGTCGGAGCCCCGCGTTCGGCGGCTGCCAACCGTTTCAGAGCCTCGACAGAGCCGTCGACAGCGTTGGAGGACAACGGGATCCATCCCCAGGCAGTGAGCCGGTCATATGCCATGAACAGCGGTGAGGACGCGGCGCCGAGCCGCCTCGCCGCGAGCGTGAGGAAGCGCTCCATGCCCGTGAGCTCGCCCCGCTCGAGGACCGGTTGCGGATACCACATGATGACGGCGACGCTGTGCTCGCGCAGCGGGTAGCGCAGGATGCTGCTCAGCTCGTCGATGCGACGGGATTCCGTGGTGCCGGAGAGGATCCGCCGGATCTGCTCGCCGCGGATGCGCTCGCGGCTCTCCCGCCACCGCTCGAGTTCCTCTCGGTACGTCTCGATCACCTCCTCGGAGATCCAGTCGATATACCGAGCGGTCGCGGTGAAGGTCGCTTCCAGGACTTCCAGCGCCGTGTCGGCGCCGACCTGGTCGGTGCGCACCTCGGCGAAGACGAGGCTCAGAAGCTCCTGCTGCCCCAGTCGATAGGCCCGCACCAGGGCATTCGGCGTCACATCGTGCTGTGCTAGCCGACGGGCGTATTCCAGCGCGGCCACGGGCGCGGTCACGGCGGACACATCGATGCCGTGCCGGATGGCGGCGAAGATCGTGCCGATGTTCCCCTCGACGCTGGCGCGCAGCAACTCCACGATCTGCTCATCGCCCCTGAGCTCGGGGATCTGCGCAAGGATCACGCGCTGCACGGTCGCCGTCACCTCCGAGAGACGCGGCTCCATGCGGCCGATCACCGCTGCGGCGGCCGACGCCGGATCGACCGGCGCACCACCGTCTCCCTCTTCCGACATGGGCCGAGACTAGCCATCGACGGGTCGTCCCCGCACCGTTCTGACGATTCCTCGTTGTCTGTTACAGACAACGATGCCGGAAACGTTGGCTCCCGGGAACGATGTGATGGGAATCACTGCTGGCTAGGTTTTCTCATGAGGACACAGGCACGATCCGAGAGAGAGTCACCAATGCACTTCGCACTTCTCCCCGCACAACGGGCAGCGGAGGCGCCACACGCCCCAGCCGTCGCAGACGACCGCAGAGTGCTCGATAACACGACGTTCGACCAGTTCATCGCCCGTGCCGCGGCGACACTGCGCTCACGCGGCGTGGGCCGCGGGGACGTCGTGGCGGTACAACTGCCGAACACAGCGGACCTCATCGTGACCCTGTTCGCGGCATGGCGCCTCGGTGCGGCAGTGACACCGATCAACCCGGCACTGACTCCGGACGAGGCACGCTACCAAGCGACCGATGCGGGCTCGTCGGTGTTGGTCACAGACAACGACCGACGTGGCGATCTCGATGTGCCGGTGCAACTGACCGCTGATCTCTACGGCGTCTCGGACGTCGATGTGCGGTCGGTCGAGCCACGCGACGACGATCTGGCGCTGCTGATCTATACCTCCGGAACGACCGGCCGGCCCAAGGGCGTGCACCTGGATCACGCCAACCTCAGTGCGCAGTGCGCCACCCTGGTACGCGCACTCGGTCTCACCGCCGACGACCACAGCCTGCTGATCCTGCCTCTGTTCCATGCGAACGGGATCGTGGTGGGCACCCTCTCTCCACTGCTGGCTGGCGGGCACACCACAGTGGCCGGGCGATTCAAGCCCGACGGCTTCCTCGCGAAGGTGGAGACGGCGCGCCCGACATTCTTCTCCGCGGTGCCCACGATCTATCAGATGCTCGTGGACCTCCCGGCCGAGGTGCGGCCGGACACCTCGTCGATCCGTTACGGGATCTGCGGCGCCGCGCCGGCCAGCGTCGAACTGCTCGCGAAGGTCGAGGAACGCTACGGTTTTCCCCTGATCGAGGGCTACGGCCTTTCCGAATGCACTTGCGTCGCAACGGTCAACCCTGTCGACGGCGTCCGCAAGGCCGGCACCGTCGGGCCGGCCCTACCCGGGGTCACGGTGCGGGTGATCGGCGCCGACGGTGCAGAACTGCCGCCCGGCGAGCCGGGTGACGTGGTGATCGCCGGCCCGAACGTGATGCGCCGCTACCTGAATCGACCCGAGGACACCGCCGACACCCTGGTGAACGGCGAGCTCCGCACCGGCGACATCGGTTTCCTCGACGAGGACGGCTACCTCACCCTCGTCGATCGCGCGAAGGACCTGATCATCCGAGGCGGGGAGAACATCTACCCCAAGGAGATCGAGTCGGTCGTCTACCAGCTGCCTCAGGTCGCCGAAGCGGCAGTCGTGGGACGCCCGGATCTGAAATTCGGCGAGGTACCCGTCCTCTACGTCGCGCTCGCCGACGGCGCGACGCTCGACGCGGAGTCCATCCGCCTGCACGCCTCCGACAAGCTCGCCAGATACAAGCTGCCCGAGGAGATCACGATTCTCCCCAGCCTGCCCAAGAACGCCGTCGGCAAGCTCGACAAGCCGGCGCTGCGCAAGCGCACCACACCCCCGGTCGCGACGCCCTGAACCTCAGCGGTCCCAGAACCACTCGATCAAGGAGAAAGACATCATGGGATTCAAGGATCCGGTGTTCCCAGCAGTGGAACCCGAGGAATTCCTCCGGCGCCCCCTCATGGAACGGATACGCGTGCTCAGCACGCAATGGGCCGAATTCGGTTTCGGCACCCCGTACATGATCCACCTCATCTACGTCTTCAAGCTGCTCGTCTTCTACGGCCTCGGCGGTATCGCGGTGGCTACGCTCACCTCGGGAATGCAGCCGTTCGCCGTGGGCGAGTGGTGGAACCAGCCGATCGTGTACCAGAAGGTGGTGCTCTGGACGGTCCTGCTCGAGGCCATCGGTATCGCCGGCTCCTGGGGGCCACTCGCCGGTAAGGCCAAGCCCATGACCGGCGGCATCCTCTTCTGGGCGAGACCGGGAACCATCCGGTTGCGGCCCTGGAAGTGGCTCCCGGGCACGAACGGCAACCGCCGCACCGTCTTCGACGTCATCGTCTATCTCGCACTGTTGGTCTCGCTGGTGGTGGGCCTCGTGTCTCCCGGCGTACAGAACCTGGGTGGCTTCAGCGCCGCCCTGAGCGGACTCGGCATCACCACCTCACACGGGCTGATGCGTCCCGCAGTCCTCATCGCGCCGATAGCCCTGCTGATCCTGATCGGCCTGCGTGACAAGACGATCTTCCTGGCGGCGCGCGGTGAGCAGTACCTCCCGCCGATGCTGGCGTTCGCCATTCTGCCGCTGTTGTTCGGCGACCACGGTTTCGACAACATGGTCATCGCGCTCAAGCTCGTGATCGGCGTCGTGTGGGTCGGCGCCGGACTGTCCAAGTGCAACCACCACTTCACCATGGTCATACCACCGATGGTGTCGAACAGCCCACTGGTCCCCGGCGGCTGGTTCAAGAAGGCGCAGTACCGGAACTTCTCGACGGACATGCGACCGTCGGGACTGGCGCGCTTCCTGGCACACGGGCCCGGAGTCGTGGTCGAGGTCATCGCCCCGCTGATCCTGTTGTTCTCGACCAACCGGGTCGTCACGGTCGTCGCCGCCGTGTTCATGCTGGCCTACCACCTGTTCATCATCTCCACCTTCCCGTTGGCCGTGCCGCTGGAGTGGAACCTCCTTTTCGGCTACACCGCGGTGTTCCTGTTCATCGGCTTCCCAGCCGACAGCGGCTACGCCCTGTGGAACATGAGTCCGGCGTGGCTGGCGATCATCGTCACCGCCGGCCTGGCCTTCTTCCCGGTGCTCGGCAACCTCCGTCCGGACAAGGTCTCGTTCCTGCCCTCGATGCGGCAGTACGCCGGCAACTGGGCCACAGCGGTGTGGACCTTCACACCCGGCGCCGAGGCCAAGCTCGATCGCGTCACCCGCTCGGCACCGAATCAGATCGACCAGTTCATCGCCGCCGGCTACCCCCCACTGTGGGCCGAGATCACCCTGCAGATGACGATCGGGTGGCGCTCGCTGCACAGCCAGGGCCGCGGCATCTTCTCGGTGCTGCTCGCCACCCTCCCGGACATCGACACCCGCACCGTCCGCGAAGGCGAGTTCCTGTGCAACTCGATCATCGGGTTCAACTTCGGCGACGGTCACCTGCACAACCAGGACATGATCGATGCCGTACAGGACGAAGCCCGCTTCGCGCCCGGTGAGTGTGTCATCGTGTGGGTCGAGTCCCAGCCGGTCCACAAGAAGACCCAGGCGTACAAGGTCATCGACGCCGCCCTCGGCGTCGTCGAGGAGGGAACCTGGAACATGCACGAGGTCACCGAGACTCAGCCCTGGCTGCCCGACGGTCCCGCGCCCCACCACGTCACGTGGTCGACGATCCGCAACGATCAGTCGGCGGCCTCAGCATGAGCACAGCCACCGTCGTCGGCGCCGGGCCCAACGGACTCGCGGCCGCGATCACGCTGGCCCGGGAGGGCGTCGAGGTCACCGTCCTCGAGGCGTCAGACACCGTCGGCGGTGGCGTCCGATCCTTCGAGGGAATCGTGCCGGGCCTCATCCACGACCATTGCGCCGCAATGCATCCCATGGCAGTCGGCTCACCGTTCCTGAACTCGCTCGATCTCGAACGGCACGGGCTGCGCTGGCTCGCAGCCGAGATCGACTGCGTGCAGCCGCTCGACGATGGGACCGGCGGCGTGCTGCGGCGGTCCGTCGCGGATACCGCGGCCGGGTTCGGGCCGGACGGTGCGGTATGGCGTGCACTCTTCGAGAGCACCGTAGAGAACATCGACGCTGTGGGACCGGCCATCCTCTCGCCTCTCATACGTGTGCCGCGGCATCCGATCCACCTGGCACGGTTCGGGGCACCGGCGCCGCTGCCTGCCTCGGCGCTGGCACGGGCGTTCCGAACGCCGCAGGCCCGCGCCCTCTGGGGAGGCGTTGCGGCGCACACGTTCCGGCCGCTGCACCAGCCGATGACCTCGGCCATCGGGCTCGGCCTCCTGTCGGCGGGCCACGCCTACGGCTGGAAGGTCGCCCAGGGTGGCTCCGGAGCGATCGCGTCCGCCTTGGCGGCGGAGCTCTCGATACTCGGCGGCGATATCGAGACAGGCGCGCGGGTGACCTCCCTCGCAGAGCTGCCGACGAGCGATCTCGTAGTGTTCGACCTCGACCCGCAGCAGGTCGTGCGCATCGTCGGCGATCGTCTCCCGCGGCGGGTGCGCCGCCCGCTCGCGAGATTCCGACGCGGCCCGGGAGCCTTCAAGGTGGACTTCGCCGTCGAGGGCGGGGTGCCGTGGACCAATGCGGAGGCTCGTCGCGCGAGCACCGTCCACCTGGGCGGCGAGTACGCAGAGACCGCTGCGACAGAACGAGCCGTCGCCGCGGGCAGGATGCCCGAGCGACCCTTCGTCCTCGTCGGCCAGCAGTACCTCGCCGATCCGAGCCGCAGCGCCGGCGACATCCACCCCGTGTGGTCGTACGCGCACGTGCCGAACGGCTACACCGGCGACGCCACCGACGCCATCACCGCCCAGATCGAGCGGTTCGCGCCCGGGTTCCGCGAGCGCATCATCGGCGCCGCCGTCTGCTCGACCACCGAGATGTCCCGCTACAACGCCAATTTCGTCGGCGGCGACATCGACACGGGTGCCAAGGACCCGCTCCAGCTCGTCTTCGGACCGCGCGTCACCCTCAACCCATACGACCTGGGAGCGCCGGGCATGTACATCTGCTCGGCCGCAACCCCTCCCGGTCCCGCCGCGCACGGAATGTGTGGGTATGCCGCCGCCCTCCGCGCACTGAAGAGTCTGGGTATCCGCCCCCGTCCGCTGACCTGAACGCCCGGCGCGTTCTCGATCGCCGGCAATCAGGACAGGATCCGACCGGATGGCGAGGTGTACTCGGCGGGTACGCACAACCACACGGAAGGACCAGCCATGCCGTTCAACGCCTCAGCCGCCCCCGACGAGCGCTCCGGACTCCGCACATATATCGAGCAGCAGCTCGCCGGGATCCGCCACACGTCGTTCGGTCTCACAGAGGACCAGATCCGGCTCGCGCCGACGCGATCGACGCTCACGATCGGCGGCCTGCTCAAGCACGTCGGCAACTGCACGGAGAGCTGGGTCGCGCGGCTCGAGGCCGCGCCGGGCGAGCCGCCGCGACCCGACGACGACGAGGCCGCCCAGGCCTACCGCGACGACTTCGTCGTCGAGGACACGGACACCCTCGCGTCGATCCTCGAGAGTTTCGACGCGGTCGTCGCGCACACCGCCGCGGTGGTCGACGACCTCGACCTCGATGTGGCGGTCCCCGTGCCGGACGCACCATGGTTCCCCAAGGACGTCCAGTCATGGACCGGCCGCTGGGTTCTGCTGCATCTGATCGAAGAGATCGCGCGGCACGCCGGCCACGCGGATATCACACGTGAGAACATCGACGGCGCAACCATGTACGAGCTCGTCGCCGCAGCCGAGGGTATCGGGGACACCCCGTTTCTCAGGGCATGGCGGCCGGCGGGCGACCCGGCGTAGTCGGCCTGGCCGGCCCGGGGTCGAGCGCGACGACTGCGATCACTCGTCGGGTTTGTCGCCGGTCTTCTCCTGCAGTAGGAGGGTGACGGCCTGCGTCAGCTGCGAGACCTGCTCGCGCAGTTCACGGATCTCCTCCTGCTGCCGCTCGGAGTCCGAGCTCGCGGCGGCACCGTCGGACGCGTCGTCCTCGTCGACGGGCGCGGGTGCCGGCTTCTTCTTACTCTTCTTCTTCGCCTTCTTGGGCGGCGCGGGCGGCTCGTCTTCGTCCTCATCCACCTGAGCGGCCCCGGTGGCCCCCGCCACCTGGCCGATATCGGCGAGCTGGGCGACGCCCTGGACGACCCCGGTGGGCGTGCGCAAGAGATCGGCGAGCAGGCTGGAGGACCCCGGCCGGCTCTGCGCGCGGCGTCGCAGCACCTGGGCGAGCACCTCGTCGGTGCGGTCGGCACCGCCGTCGTGGTCGCGGACGACGACACGGATCCCGCCGTCGAGGAGCGCGGCGATCTCGTCGAGGGTGGTGAACCGGCGCCGCACCGAGTCGTACAGCTTCCGGTTCGAGTAGCGCTTGATCAGGTAGAGATCGTCTTCGGCCATCGTTCCCTCCTCTGGGATGACGCAGGATCTCAGCCTACCGGCGCGCCCCGGGCACACGGATGCCGCTCGCGACGGCTTCCTCCCGTCCCGAGCGGCGTTGCCGCGGGGTGCAGCGGATCGGATGGGATCCCGCTGCGATCACTTACCCTTGCTGACCTTGCCGAGCTTGTCGACCTGCTCGTTGAGGGACTTGACCTGCTTCTTCAGAGTCTTACGCAGGTCCTTGTCCGCGATGTCGTTGGCGCGTTTGCGGGCGCCCTTCTCGGCGCTCTTCGCGTTGTCGATGAGGTCGTCTACGAGGACCTTGGTCGAATCGACGACCGAGGACAGGTAGTTGGTCAGAGTGGCGTCGGTGGTGATCGCCTTCGACTTCTTGCCCGACTTCTTCGCGGTCTTGTCGGCCATGGGAATGCTCCTTCTACTTGTACTTGTACTTGTACTTGACGTGCGGATTGCGATTACTTGCCCTTGCGGGCCTTGCCGAGCTTCTCTACCTGGTCGGTCAGCGTCTTGGTCTGCTTCTCGAGGGTCTTGCGCAGGTCCTTGTCGGCGACGTCGTTGACGCGGCGGCGCGTGCCCTTCTCGGCGTTCTTCGCGTTCTCCAGTACGTCGTCGATGAGGACCTTGGTGGAGTCGACCACCGAGGAGAGGAAGGTGGAGACGGACGCGTCGGTGGTGATCGAGGGGCGGTTCTTGGTCGTGCTTGCCATGATGACTCCTTTGTCGGGGGCTTGTTCCTTACGCGTTTGCGTAATAAGAAAATTACGCGACGCGCAATCATTACGCAACCCCTACGCAACGCGTTGTGACGCACATCACATACTAATGGGTCAGGTGCTCCACCATGAGCACTTGAAGCTCACCGACCAGGAACCCGAGGATCGCGCCGACAGCGATGAGGGTCTTCTCATCGGCTCGGAACGCCGGCCGCAGGACGCCCTCGAACTCCTCCGGCGTCATCGCCGCCATCTTGTCGCCCAGCGTCTCCTGGATGTCGAGCGCGCGCGTGAGATAGTCCTCCGCACCCTCGAGTACCGTCGGGAGCACCGCCGTGATGTCCTCCGCCGCGGCCTGGCACATGGGCTCGACCCCGGCGATGTCCAGCCCGACGCCCGTCACGCCCTTCATGGGCTCGCGCATCACCCCGGACACCGCGCCGAGCAGGCTGCCGACGGACACGTCCCCGGCCCCGATCCCCTGCAGCCCGAGTGACGAGATCCCCAGGTCCTTCAGGATCGGCAGCGAGTCCGGGTCCACGTCGACGAACTGCCTCAGGTCGCCCATCTGATTCCGCAGCTCCTCCTCGATTACGTCGGCCACCATGATCCGCACCTTGTCCGACTCGGCTCCGGCGAAGACCCCTTTGATCAGCCTGTCGGCGGTGAGCACCCGCGTCGCGATCAACGCGCCGTACTCCTTGGAAACAGGTATGCGGTGCTTGAGGAACAGGCCCTGCCACGTAATCACGCCCAGGTATCTGGTCGGCTCCTTGGGATTGAAGATCAGGCGCAGCGCCGCCCAGTCGGTGAACCAGCCCGTGAACAGGCCGAACAACGGCATGACCCAGGGGTTGTGGAAGATCGCCCAGACGATCGCCTGCACGAGACCGATGAAGAAGCCGAAGACCAGGCCACTGCGCCGGATGAACGCGAACTCGCGGCGGCCGACGTCGAGGAACATCGACTCCAGCGTGTCCGGGTCGGCGAGGAACTCCTCGGTCACCATGGTCTGCAGGTCGAAGACGTCGTCGATCTGCTCGGTGAGAGCATCCGTGAGCGCGACCACGACATCCGGCGCGGCCTCTTGCACCCGCTGGATCACGAGATCCTGTGCGACCGGGGGTAGGACGTGCCAAAGCGTGGGTTGATACTCGGGGATCACCTTCCTCGCTATCCGCGCGACCTCGGCGCGCAGTGGGCGCTCGATGAGCGCAGCCAGCTCAGGCCCCTCGACCCGCTCCACGATCTCGCGTGACGAGATCAGCCGGCCGGTCAGTGTCTCGCAGAGTACCTCGACCATCTGCGGCGCACGCCGCGGGATGATGCCCTGCCAGCCCAGCTTGCCTATGCCCTTGAACCGTTGCGGCCGGAACATCATCTTGATCGCGACCAGCTTGGTGCCATAGCCGACCAGAGCCGCGATGATCGGCATCGTCAGGTAGACGAGCCAGTTGGTCTGGAGGTCATGGGCGATCTCGGACCACGACTGCACGTGCACGGGCACCTCCTCACCGGGCCGCCGGCGCGACCACCACTGCACCCTGCATTGTGGTACCCGTCACACGACCGCGGGGTAGAACGCCCGCACTCGCGTCGTCGCAGTCCCGACATATGTCCAACGCCCGGGATATCCACTTGCGTTCGAGTGCGCTCCAACTCGTAGCGTGACCCTCATGACGACCTCGGACCTCCCGCAGCGGAACATCGGCGACCTCACGGTCTCGGCCCTCGGCCTCGGCTGCATGGGCATGAGCCACGCATACGGCCCAGCGGACCATGACGAGTCCATCGCGACCCTGAACGCCGCGCTCGACGCGGGCGTGAGCCTCCTCGACACGGCCGACATCTACGGAGTCGGCGCCAACGAGCGCCTTCTATCGGAGGTGCTCGCCAAGCGGCGCGACGACGTGGTGCTGGCGACCAAGTTCGGCTTCCTCCCCGGCGAGGAGGGCCTGCCGGGACCCGTAGACGCCCGGCCCGAGCGCGTCGCGGAATGCGTCGACGCGTCACTGGCACGCCTGGGGGTAGACGCGATCGACCTCTACTACCTCCACCGGGTCGATCCGAAGGTGCCGGTGGAGGACACGGTCGGAGCGATGGCCGAGCAGGTGACCGCGGGCAAGGTGCGAGCGCTGGGCTTGTCTGAGGCATCGACGGACGCCCTGCGGCGCGCCGTCGCCGTACACCCGATCGCCGCGCTGCAGAGCGAGTACTCGATATTCACGCGCGACGTCGAGAACGATATCCTGCCCGCGGCAAGGGAACTCGGCATCACTCTGGTGCCTTTCAGCCCCCTGGGCCGCGGGATGGTGACCGGCAGCGCGGCGAGCACCACCGAGCTCGCCGACGACGACTTCCGGCGGCGCCTACCCCGCTGGCAGGGCGCGAACCTGGAAGCCAACCTCGCTGTCGCGCAGCGCATCCGAGAGATCGCAGAGGGCGCCGGGGCCAGCCCGGCGCAGGTCGCTCTCGCCTGGGTGCTCGCGCAGGGCGACGACGTGGTGCCCATCCCCGGCACCCGGCGGCGCCGCAATCTGGCCGACAACCTCGGCGCGGTGGACGTGCAGCTCACCGGGGAGCAGCTCGCGGAGCTGTCGGCACTCAGTGCATCCGGGGACCGTTACGACGCCGCGCGCGCGGCACAGGCCGGCCGCTGAGCCGCGGGAGAGCCTAGAACGATTGCCCCTCGGGCTTGTTCTCGAAGACGTACCGGTAGTAGTCGGCGAGTTTCAGATCAGCTGCCGCGGCCTCGTCGACGACGACGGTGACGTGCGGATGCAGTTGTAGCACCGATGCGGGACAGAAGGCCGAGACCGGCCCCTCGGCCGCCGCGGCGACGGCCGCGGCCTTACCCCTGCCGGTCGCCAGCAAGAGCAGATGCCGGGCGCGCGAGATCGTGCCGAGCCCCTGCGTGAGGACGTGGATCGGAACCTCGTCGACGGAGGCGAAGAAGCGGGCGTTGTCGGCACGCGTCTGCTCGGTCAGGGTCTTGATTCGGGTGATCGAAGCAAGCGACGAGCCCGGTTCGTTGAAGCCGATATGACCGTCCGTCCCGATCCCGAGGAGCTGGACGTCGACCCCGCCGGCCGCGGCGATCGCGTCCTCGTAGCGGCGGGCCTCGGCGTACACGTCGTCGGCGTTGCCGTCGGGGCCGTGCACATGGGAGTCCTCGATGTCGACCTGCGCGGTGAACTCGCGCCGGATCACCGAGTGGTAGCTCTCCGGATGTTCGGCGGGCAGTCCGACGTACTCGTCGAGGTTGAAGGACTCCGCCTGCGCGAAGCTCAGGCCGTCCTCACGGTGCCGGCGGATGAGTTCAGCATAGGTGGCGAGCGGCGTCGAGCCGGTGGCGAGGCCCAGGACGCTGGGTCCGCGCCGGACGTAGCCCGCGACGATGTCGGCTGCTGTGGTGGCGACATCGTCGGCAGTGGGTCGGATCACGAGTTCCATGGCCCCGATCCTAGGCAACACGGCCGGGTGTCACGTGAGGGTCGCCGCAATACCGCACCTCCCGTTGCCTAGTGTTGTATTTTACAACTATCTTGCATCCATGACCGAAATCCTCCGTGCCGCACAGCGACCCGGCGGCGGCCCGCGAAGAGCGGCTCGCCGGCCGGGCGACGGGATGATCGTGACCGTCCTCTGTCTCGGCGGTCTGCTCGCCGCGCTCATGCAGTCGCTCGTCGTGCCCATCGTGGGCCGGCTGCCACACCTACTGGGGACCAGCGCCGACAATGCGTCGTGGGTGATCACCGCTACCCTGCTCGCGTCGTCGGTCGCGATGCCCATCGCCGGCCGCGCCGCCGACCTGTACGGCAAACGCCGCGTACTGCTCGTGAGCCTGGTGAGCCTTATCGCGGGGTCCCTGTTGTGTGCGCTGTCGTCGACTCTGCTGCTCACCGTCGCCGGGCGAACGCTGCAGGGCCTCGCCATGGGACTCGTACCGGTGGGCATCTCGCTCATGCGCGACGAACTGCACGCCGAACGCATCCCGGCCGCGGTGGCACTGATGTCCGCGATGCTCGGTGTGGGAGGCGCGATCGGGATCCCCTTCGGCGCGTATATCTCCGAGCATTTCGACTACCACGCCCTGTTCTGGGTCGCGCTGGGCGCCGGGGCGATAGTCGCCGCGCTGATGTACGTGGTGGTGCCCGAGTCCCCGGTCACCAGCGGCGCCCGGTTCGATGCGGTGGGCGCCGCGGGCGTCGCCGCGGGGCTCGTCGCGGTGCTGCTCGCCATCACGAAGGGCCACGCCTGGGGCTGGACGTCGGTCGCGACGATCGGCTGCTTCGTCGGCGGCGCCGCTATCCTGATCGCCTGGGGTGCATACGAACTGTGTATCGAGGCACCGTTGGTGGACCTGCGCGTCTCCGCGCGACCCTCCATCGCCCTGACCAACCTGGCATCCGTGCTCGTGGGCTTCGCGATGTTCGCGCTCATGCTCACCATGCCGCAGCTGCTACAGCTCCCTTCGGCCACCGGTTACGGACTGGGACGCGGCCTGCTCGAGGCGGGCCTGTGGATGGTGCCCGGCGGCCTCGTCATGATGGCGCTGTCGCCGGTGTCGGCACGGCTGACTCGCACGATCGGCGCCCGGACGACCCTCGCCGCCGGCGCTGCGGTCACCTCGGGCGGCTACTTCGCGACGCTCGCGCTGCGGGACACACCGTGGCAGTTGATGATCGGCTCGATGATCGTCTTCGGCGGCGTGGGTATCGCGTACTCCGCGATGCCGGCGCTCATCATGGCGGACGCGCCGGTCGCGGAATCCGCGGCCGCCAACGGGCTGAACTCGCTCATGCGGTCGGTCGGCACCGCTATCGCGTCAGCGGTCGTCACGTCGGTGCTCGCCGGCGGCGCGACGACGTTGCACGGTGTCGCCGTCCCTGCGAAGAGCGGGTTCACGACGGTTCTCATCCTGTCCGGCGCGATCGCAGCAGGCGCAACCGCTGTAGCGCTGTGTATTCCACGCCGACGCCGGGAGCGCCTCACTCCTCGGACGGGAACCCCGGTAGCAGGTGCGCGAAGGGCTTGAGGTTGTGCAGCGGCTCCCCGCGCGATACCCGCCAGTCGAATTCGCGCCGGATCGATGTCAGGAAGCCGAGCTCGAGCAGGATGTTGAAGTCACCGTCGGCAGCCTCGAGCACCTGCCCCAGCACCCGGTCGAGCTCGTCGGCGTCGAACGTGGACTCGGCGAACCTGCCGGTCAGGTAGATGTCTCCGGCCTGGTCGATGGTGTACGCGACGCCGTACAGCCTCCTGTTGCGACGCAGCAGGTACCGGTAGACCTCCTCGAGATTCTCGTCGGCGTGCCGGCACACGAAGGCTTCGACGCGCACGCCGTGGGCGTCGATCGTGAGCAGCGTCGAGGTCTTGAGCTTCTTCTCGCCTGGAAGCTCGATGACGAAGTGCGCCAGGTTCTTCCCCGACTCCTGCTTGCGGGTGTACTCGAGGTCCCGCTCGGCGAGGGCGGCCTCGATCCGGTCGGCCAGCTCGGCACTCATGCGCGCACCGCCGTTCGCGGTGCGGGGCGCGGCACGCGGCGCAGTGCCACCGGCGCCCCGGGGTCCCGCTTCCGTTCCGGAATATCCTGTGCGGCACGCGCCTTCGCGTACGCCGCGAGCAGACCGTCTACGGTGCCCGCCCACGAGAAGCCGGCGGCGTGGCTGGGCGCTCCCTGGGCGAGCCGGCGGCGGAGCTCGGCGTCGGCGGTCAACTCGTCGAGCGCAGCGGTCCAGTCCGCGGTGTCGTGCCCGTCGACGAGGCGGCCGGAGGCGCCGTCATCGACGGCCACCGAGAGCCCACCGACCCGCGCGGCCACGACGGGCGTGCCACATGCCTGCGCCTCGACTGCCACCAGCCCGAAGGACTCCGAATGGCTCGGAACCACAACGAGATCCGATGCGCGGTAGACCTGCGCCAGCCCTGCCGGCGGGCGCGGCGGCAGGAACGTCACCGACGCCGCGATTCCGAGTTCCGAGGCGAGCGCGATGAGTGAGTCCGGCCGGTCCAGCCCCGACCCGGACGGTCCGCCCACGACGAGCAGCCGCAGCCGGCGCTCGGGATGGGCCGCGATGAGCGGCGCGGCGGCGCGCAGGAGCAGATCGGGCGCCTTGAGTGGCTGGATGCGGCCGACGAACGTCAATACCTGCTCGGCCGGGTCGATCCCCAGCTCGGCACGCGCCGCAAGCCGCGATCCCGGTGTGTAGGCGCCGAGGTCGGCACCCGGATGTACCACATCGATACGGGCGGGCGAGACGCCGTGCAGCTCGCTCAGCTGCGCGGCCTCGATCTCGGTGTTGACCACCAGCCGGTCCGCCTCGTCCGAGACCTGCTGCTCGCCGATCTCGCGGGCGGCGGGCTCGGCTGTGTCACCGTCGGCGAGGGAGCGGTTCTTGACGGCCGCGAGGGTGTGCGCGGTGTGCACCAGCGGCACGCCCCAGCGGTCACGCGCGAGCCAGCCGACCTGGCCCGACAGCCAGTAGTGCGAGTGCACTAGGTCGAAGTAGCCGGGCTCCTCCCGCGCCTCGGCGCGCAGTACGCCCGCGGCGAACGCGCAGAGCTGCGCGGGCAGATCACGTTTGTCCAGGCCCTCGAAGGGACCTGCGACGACGTTCCGCACCCGTACGCCGGGCAGGGGGTCGACCACCGAACCGTCGGCGGACGACGTCGCCCTCGTGAAGATCTCGACCTCGACGCCGCGGCGCGCGAGCTCGGCCGCCGTCTGCCACACGTAGACGTTCATGCCGCCCGCATCGCCCGTTCCGGGCTGCGCGAGGGGCGAGGTGTGGACCGACAGCACGGCCACGCGGCGCGGTAGAGGCACGGCAGACACGTGCCCCAGCCTAGACTCCGCCTCGGCTGTGGGCCCGGGACGCGTGCTCCAGGAGGGCATCGGCGCAGCGGCGGGGGTCCTCCGCGAAGGGCGCGTGGCCCGTGCCCTCCCACAGGTCGAGTTCTGCGTCGGGGAGCATCGCCGCGTGATGCCGAGCCACCGACGGTGCGACGACGGCATCGGCCGTCCCGTGCTGGACCAGCACGGGAAAGGTCCAGGACGCCAAGTCCGCGTCATGGTCCACCGTGCGCCGGAAGAGCCCTCCACGAACGGTTGCGGGAGTCGCCAGCGCATAGCCGAACTGCTGCTGAGCGAGTGCGCCGAACTCGGGGGCGGGCGGCATGATCCGCAGGCGGGACAGGCCGGCGATGGCCTTTCCCGGCCGGGCCGAGAGCGCGTCCGGCAGGGCCGCCGCCATCGTCTCGCCGACCACACCGCCCGGGAACGCCCCGGACTCGTCGCCTCCGATCGATGTGATGGCGCCGATGAGCACCACCCCTGCGACGCCCTCGGTGCCGCGTTCGGCGAGGTGGTCGGCGATGGCGAGACCGCCGTACGACCAACCGACCAGCACGACGGGCCCCTCGATGCTTGCACGCACCGCGGCCAGGTCGGCCGCCCAGCGGTCGGAAGTGAACGCGTCGGGGCCGTCGGGCACCGACGAGTAGCCGTGCCCGCGCAGGTCGACGGCGACCACACGCCGCCCCGCCGCGGTGAGCTCCGGGATCAGCGGTTCCCACGCACGCGAGCACTGTGCCCAGCCGTGTACGAGCAGAATCGTCGGCCCGTCCGCACCGGCCGGGGTGCGTTCGTCGTAGAAGATCTCGGTGCCGTCGTCGCTCGTCACGAGCCCGACGGCGCGTTCCACTCTCGCGGTTCCGTCCTGCACACCGACGACCCTATCGCCCCAGGCCCCCGGCGCCCCCGCCGCGCACAGGCCGGCATGCCGGACCGGGCGGGCCGTTGCCGACAGGGGTGGGCTCGCACCTACGGAACGAGGGTCAGCCCGCCGCGAAACCCTTGGTGCGCATGAGGAAGTCTGCCAGGAATCCGTCGTGGGGCACCTCGGGCGCGGCGAAATGCGTGGGCCGACCCACGTAGACGCATCCGATCGTCGGATCGTCGAGCAGCGCCGGCACCAGATCCGCACGCCCCAACACACTCACGACCAGCGAGCCGCGCAGCGGTGCCACCGCCTCGAGTGCAGGCGCATCGGGCAGGGCCGCGACCCACACGCACGGGAAGGGCAGTTCCGCATCGACGCGGTCGTCCGCCACCGGCAGCGCGTGCACGGCCGGTCGCAGCGCGGCGAGACCACCGCCCAGCTCTGCGACGAGCCGATCCGCACCGGCCACCGCCACCGCGTCGCCGGCGCGCGCAGCCAGGTGCTCGGCCAACCTCCGCGCCTCGGCTACCGGACGGACCGGCAACACGGCGTGCTCGTCACCGGGAGGGAGGGCGGGCAGCGCGGCCAGGCGCTCCGCAAGCGCCCGGGCGAGAAGCACAGGATCGCCGTCGACGAGGACGGCCGTCGCATTCACGCACGCCGTACCACCCAGGTGTGCAACCGAATCCGCGATCACATCCAGCCACGGCTCCCAGTCCGCGCCGACCACGATCTTCGACCTCCCCGGTCCGTTGACCTTCACCGTGTCATCGCCGCGGTACCGGTCCGCGACATCCTGGCCGCCGTACACCAGCGCGAGATCCGAGCACCTCACGAGCTCGTCGGCCCCGGCATGGTCGGTCGGCAGGTAGACGGCATCGGCGGCGGGCAGCCCGGCGGACCGCAGCGCGAGTATCAGGCGGTGGGCCGTGAACGGCTCGCGTCGCGAGGGCCGAACCGCCACGCGGTAGCCCAGCAGAAGCGACTGGGGCCAGAGCCCGTGCACACCGGGTGCGTTCCCAGACGCGTGCACCGCCAGCACGTCCCCGCGCCGCGCCCACACCGCGGAGGCATCGGAC
This sequence comes from Tsukamurella sp. 8F, assembly GCF_029167375.1. Classification (GTDB taxonomy): domain Bacteria; phylum Actinomycetota; class Actinomycetes; order Mycobacteriales; family Mycobacteriaceae; genus Tsukamurella. The sequence goes on along the minus strand of NZ_JARFTP010000048.1, from coordinate 3 downwards.
GTG
>NZ_JARFTP010000047.1 GCF_029167375.1 Tsukamurella sp. 8F | reverse complement strand
GATCGCGGCCGTCGGCGAAGGCGTGAGCCCCGTGCTGGTCGAACAGGCGGGTTCACAGGCCGGGTACCCGGCGCCACCGCTGCAGCTGATGGACGAACTGACCCTGACGCTGCCGCAGAAGATCCGCAAGGAGACGTACGCCGCGCTCGAGGCCGAGGGCAAGCCTGTGCCGCAACACGGTTCGACCGAGGTCGTCGATTGGATGGTGGAGGTCGGGCGCACGGGTCGCAAGGACGGCGCCGGCTTCTACGACTACGCCGACGGCAAGCGCACCGGCCTGTGGAAGGGCTTCCAGGAGCACTACAACTCCGGATCGACGGACATTCCGCTGCGCGACATGCAGGAGCGGATGCTGTTCGCCGAGGCGCTCGAGACCGTGCGCTGCCTCGACGAGGGCGTGCTGACGACGGTTCCCGACGCCAACATCGGCTCGATCTTCGGGATCGGCTTCCCTCCGTGGACCGGCGGCGTGCTGCAGTACATCAACGGCTACGAGGGCGCCGACGGCACCATCGGCCTGAAGCCCTTCGTCGCTCGGGCGAAGGAGCTGGCGGCGAAATACGGTGAGCACTTCGCGCCGCCCGCGTCCTTGATCGCGAAGTCGGAGGCCGGCGAGACATACGTCTAGACGGCCGATACCCAGTAGGCCGACACCGGGTGAGACGCCCGTCCCCTCTGCTGCGGCAGGGAGGACGGGCGTCTCGCTGATAGCGTGCGGACAGACACGTGGAAGGGGCTGCGGATGCCGGACGGGATGGTCGGCGCCACCGGCGAGGTGACAGTGGCGATCCCCGTCGACGGTGCCGGAGAGGTATACGTGGGGCGAGGGCCGGCCAGGGAGACGTATATCGCGCGCGCCGACGAGGAGCTGGCAGTGGGCACACGTGTGCTCGTCGTCGAGGAATTGGGCGACCGCGCGCTGACGGTCGTCAGATGGAACGCCCTCCACGACGGCGGCGGCCGTATCTAAGGTGGGAGAGGACCGGCCGACACCGACTTGAGACCGGCCGGCACGGATCGTTAGGGAGGACGAGACGATGCTCGGATACCACGTACCGGAGCCCGACGAGGCCATGCTCATCTCGGGCAAGAAGTCGAAGAGCGACGGTGAGCCGTTCCTCGTCATCGTCGGCCATGGCAAGTGGGTCATGCCCCTGTTCCGGCGGGTCACGTACCTGTCGCTGGCGATGCAGGAGGCGCGGATCGAGGAGCACTGCGTCACGACGCAGGGCATCCAGCTCAAGGTCAAGGCTGTCATCGCGCACAAGGTGGGCGGGGATGCGCCGTCGATAATCTCCGCGGGCCAGCGCTTCGTCTCCGAGCAGGAGCGAGAGATGAGCCAACTGACCGGGCAGATCTTCTCCGGCCATCTGCGCTCGATCGTCGGGTCGATGACCGTCGAACAGATCATCCGCGAGCGCGACACGCTCGCGAAGCAGGTACTCGAGGCCTCCAAGATCGAGATGGGCCGGATCGGGCTGGTGGTCGACTCGTTCCAGATCCAGTCCATCGACGACCTGGGGTCGGGCTACATCGAAGCGCTCGCCGCCCCCGAGGTCGCACGCGTGCGGCGCGAGGCTGCGATCGCGCAGGCGCAGGCGGACCAGGCGTCCGCCGAAGCCCAGCAGGAGTCACTGCGGAATCAGGCCGGATACGAGCGGGACACTTCACTCAAGCGGGCGACCATCCGTTCGGAGACCGACAAGGCGAACGCGGAAGCCGCCCAGGCGGGTCCGCTGGCACAGGCCACCGCCGACCGCGCCATTGCGCTGGAGCGCGCGAAACTGGCAGAGGCGCAGGCGGAGCAACGCGAGAAGGAGCTCGTCTCCGAGGTGGTCAAGCCCGCGGAGGCCGAGGCGCAGCGCACGACGATCGCGGCACAGGCCGATGCCGAGGCACTGCGGATCCAAGCCAGCGCGGCCGCGGAGAACAACCGCATCGCGCTCGACCAGCAGATGATCGAGCAGCTACCGCAGGTCGTCGCGTCCCTGGCCGCGGGACTGCGCGGCGCGAACCTCACGGTGTTCAACGGCGCCGACGGCGTCAACGAGATCGCCAACGGGCTCGCGACGCAGGGGGCCGCGCTCCTGAACACGCTCCGACGCCAGTACGCCGACACCGCACCGGCCGAGCAGGAGACGACCCGGCAGGAAGCCGCGGGGTAGCCGATGACGGAGGACGCCGCGTTCGTGGAGGGCTGCGCATCGGAGACCGCGATCATCGAGGTCGCCGTGCGGCCGGCGAGGCTCTCCGGCCGGATGCTGCGCGCGTATTCCGACCCGTACGTGGCGATCGACGGCACCGAGATCCCCGTCGACTGGCAGATGCCACACGCCTTCGACGTGGCGCCCGGCACCCACCAGGTCGCGGCGTTCGCGCCGCCTCGGGGCCTGATGGGCAGGCTGAACCGGCGCCTCGGCGGCAGCGGAGGCCGCGGGACCCTGCGGGTGAACGTCCGGCCCGGCGAACGGGTACACGTGCTGGCCCGGTACGGCGACGCGGCATCCGACCGGTTCCTGCTCACCGAGGTCGACGGGCTGTAGGCCGAAACGCGAGGCCAGATGGGCGGTCGCTAGTGTGGGCGCCATGCCACGCCCGATCCGGATCGACCGGCTCGCCTGGGCGGTACTCGGCGTCACCGCGCTCGCGTTGATCACGGGGTACTTCGTCAAGGCCCACTGCACCGGCGCCCCGTTCGACGACCTGGGGCGCTCACCGGGATTCGCCGCGACGCCGGGGCGCATCTGCTATTCGGACATCCAGTTCCTGTGGGTCGGCCGCGAGATCAACAACCACGTCTTCCCCTACCTGACGGGTTGGATCGACGGGCAGGGCCACCTGCAGGGCGGCGCGATCGAGTACCCGGTGCTATCGGGGCTGCTGTACTGGCTCGGCGCGATCGGCGTGCACAACGACGAGCAGTACCTGCTGCACATGTCCCTGATCCTGGCGCCGTTCGGCCTGCTCACCGGATGGGTACTGGCGAAGCTGTCGGGCCGCACCGCGCTGCTGTGGGCGCTCACACCGCCGCTGGCGATGTACGCATTCCACAACGTCGAGCTGCCGGTCGTGGCCGTAGCCACCGTCGCCATCGGGATCGTGATCTGGGCGCACCGCCGCGGACTGTCGCCTCGCCGGCCCGCGATGCTCGCGGCCGCAGTGCTCGCGATCGGATTCAATCTGAAGATCTACCCCGGGATATTCGTCGCCCCGCTCGCGCTCTACGTCCTTACCTATGGGACCCGCCCGGCCCCGGAGCGCCGCCGCTACGACCTGCGCGGCGCGATGGGCGTACTGGGCACCGCAGCCGCAGTGGCCGTGGCGGGGAATCTGCCGTTCATGATCTTCGGCTACAAGGGCTGGCGCGCGTCGCTCGAGTTCCAGCAACTGCGGACGGCGGACCTGTCGACCAACTCGATCTGGTTCTGGGGTGTGCAGCACGCATTCGGCTCGACCGAGGAGTACGACCACTTCGTGTCGCTGGCGTCCCCCGCGCTGATCGTGGCAGCGTTCGCCCTCACGATGTGCCTGGGCTGGCGGGTGTACAAACGCTCGGGCACGTACCCGTGGATCGGGGTGAGCGCCGCGATGCTGTGCGGGTTCATGCTGTTCCACAAGGTGCACTCTCCGCAGTACGTGCTGTGGCTACTGCCGTTCTTCGTGTTGCTGAAGATCGACTGGCGCCTGATCGCGATCTACCTGGTGTGCGACTTCAGCCTCGAGATGACGGTGTGGAGCTACTTCCAGGAGCACGCCGACGGCACGAGCATCAGCTGGTGGGTGCAGTGGGGTGTGTGGATAGGCGTCTGGGGTCGGGCGGGACTACTCGCCGCGTTCCTGTTCCTACTGCCGAACAGCGCATTGCGCGAACGCTACCCGGAGGCGAGTGCCTCGGAGGAGCCGGAACGGGCCCCCGAACCGGCACGCTGAGAGCGGGCGTCGGGTGCGCCGTCGAGTACCCCGCCGTGCGGGTCGTCCAACGGCGATGAGTAGGGCGATGGGAACGTGGTGCGCACCAGGTCCTCCTCGGGGCGGTAGATCTGCCGCAGGACCAGAGCGCACAGCCCGACGACCGCGAGGTCGCGCAGCAGTACCGTCGCCGTGAACGCCTGCTCCGGCAGGCCCTTGTTGGAGACGCCGAGGAAATACATCATCCGCGGCACCCAGACCAGCGCGTCCAGGGTCATCCACGCGAGCAGGATCCGGGTGTGCGGGATCGCCAGCACAGCGAGAGGCACCAGCCACAGCGAGTACTGCGGGCTCCACACCTTGTTCACCAGCAGGAACCCGGCGAGTAGCAGGAACATCAGCTGGGCCACCCGCGGACGACGCGGCGCCGTGAAGCCCACGTACGCGACGCCGGCGACGATCAGCAGGAAGAAGACCAGGGTCAAGATGTTCGCGAGGGTCGAGGCGCCGCCGTCGGGCCCGGTCCCGCCGAAGACCCAGCCGCCGGTGAACGACGAGGCCACGTTGTAGATGGAGTCGATATCGACCGCACGAATACTGTTGCGGTGGAAGAACTCCCACCATCCGCGCGGTGCGGCGATCATGACCGGAAGGTTCACCACCAGCCACGCCAGTAGTGCGGTCGCCGTGGCGGTCGACCACGGACGCAGGCGCCCGGATCGCAGGCACAGCACCAGCAGGACGATCAGCAGGAACGCCGGATAGAGCTTGGCGGCAGTGCCCAGGCCTATAGCGACCCCCGCCCAGCCGGGCCGCCGACGGGCCCAGAGCAGCATTCCCACGGCCATCGCCGCGATGGCGATGGCATCGAAGTTCGTGAAGATCTGCGCGATCACGAGCGGTGACGCAGCCATGACCATCGGATCCCAGGGGCGCCGGGCGCCCGCGGACAATCGGGTCGTCGCCCACAGCGCCAGCAGCCACAGCAGGGCGAGGCCCACGGCGACCACGTTGAAGAACAGGACCACCTCGATCGCCCCGGGGATCCCGAACCGGGTGTGCAGCGCCTCCCATGCCTTGGCGACCCGCATCGCGCCGTACTGGTACATCCCGGTGACCACCGGGTACTCCATGTACCGCTCCTGCGTCTTGCCGGTCGGGCCCTTGTCGTAGAAGTGGTTGACGTACGGCATGACGCCCTCGTCGAGGCGCTCCGCGTGATACAGCGGAACCGTGTCCGAGTAGCACAGCGAGGCGTACGCGCGGTTGTTCTGCCAGTCCAGCGAGAGCACGCCGTCGGCGTTGCGCTGCTGCAGGCAGCCGGCCTTCGTGAACCAGCCGAGGGACAGGAAGATCAGAGCAACCAGCAGCAGCACGCGCAGGGGTGTGTAGAAGCGCTGGAATCCGACGAGGGCGTGACGGCCGACGGGTCCGCCGACGGCTGTCGAGAAGTCGCGCGCGACGACGTCGGTGTGGCTCGGAACGTCCCGGTCCGGCTCGGCGAACGTCTCGGGCGCGGACCGGCCGGGGCTGACGAACTCGCGCTCGTCCGCCCCGTCGCCGGTCACCGGTCCCGGTCGGGTCACCGCACCGTCTGCGTCTGGCGCGGCGCGCCGTTCCGGGTCACGCCACCGCCTGCGCCGCGGTGCGGGACGGTCGTGGTGTAACCGCCGCCGTTGCCGGTGCCCTCACCGTTGCCGTTGCCGCCCGTGCTGCCGGAACCGTCACCGTTGTCGTCGGTGGTCTCCTGCCCGGGGAAGGTCGGCCACGGCACACCCGGCAGACCGGGGATGGTGCGCTGGGTGGTCGCCCGCCCCGAGCTCTCGGACCCGGTCGTGGCATCGCCGCTGCCCCAGCCCCGCGTGGTGGTCTGGGTGTATGTCGGCTCGTAGGGCACGCCGGCCTGACCGCCGATCGATCCGGGCGTCGGGAAGGTCTCGTCGTCCGTACCGTCGAGCGCACCGTTCATCGCGGACTGCCAGATGTCCGAGGGGAGCCCGGAGCCGTAGACGATGTTCCCCGAGTAGTTCGTGATCGGTGAGCCGTCGTCGCTGCCGACCCACACCGCCGTGGAGAGCGACGGCGTGAAGCCCACCATCCAGGCGTCCTTGTTCTGTCCCGTGTCCTTGTACTGCGCGGTGCCGGTCTTGGCACCCGACTCGCGGCCGCCCGCAAGGCTGTGCCCGTTGGAATACCCGGCGATGGGCTCCATCGCAGCGATCGTGTTGTTCGCGACATCGGCGCTGAACTTGCGCTGCCCGGGATCCTTGCCCCGGTCCAGCAGGGTACGGCCGTCGGCCGTCACGACCTTCTGGATCAGATGCGGTTTGCGGTATACGCCGCTCGCCGCGATCGTTGCGTACGCGGACGCCATGTCGATGGGACGGGTCTGGTACTGGCCCAGTACGACACCGCCCTCGACGCCGCCGTCGGGCTGCTGCAATGTGTGTGCGATCGAACCGAAGCTCTCCGCGACGCCTGCCTTGTGCGCGGCGTCCGCGACCGCCTTCGCCTGCCCGTTGAGGTCCATCATCAGCCGGTAGTAGACGGTGTTGAGGGACATCTTGAGCGCGGTCGCCAGGTTGCAACTGCCACATGACTCACCGTCTGAGTTGGTGACGTTCACACCCTTCGCCTGGAACGGCGACGATGAGTACACCCGCGAGAGCGGGACACCCTGCTCGAGCGCCGCGACAAGCGCGAACACCTTGAACGACGAGCCCGTCTGCAGCCCCGCCTGCACCCTGTCGTAACCGTTGCCGTCGTCGCCGCCGTAGTACGACGCGACGCCGCCGGTCTTCGGGTCGACCGAGACCACCGCGGTTCGCAGCTTCTTGGGTTCACCCGACAGGTTGTTGTGCGCGGCCTTCACTGCGGCCGCCTGCGCCTGCGGGTCGATGGTCGTCGTGATCTGCAGCCCCTGGGTGTTGAGGTCCTGCTCCGAGATACCGGCGTCCTTGAGCTCCTGCAGCACCTGGGTCTTGATCAGCCCGTTGGGCCCGTTGGACAGGTTGTCGGTCTGGTTCACCGCGCCGGGTTGGATGGTCTTGGGGAACTTCAGCGAAGCGCGCTCGGTCTTGTCGAGCGTGCCCATCCCCACCATGCCGTCGAGCACCCAGTTCCAGCGCATGAGCGCCGCGTCCGGCGTCACCGCCGGGTCGTAGTACGACGGGGATCGCACGACCGAGGCCAGCAGCGCGGACTGCGCGACCGTCAGCTTCTCGGCCGTGGTGTTGAAGTACGCCTTCGCCGCCGCCTGCAGGCCGTACGCGTTACGGCCGAAGTAGATGGTGTTGAGGTAGGCGGCCATGATCTCGTCCTTGGACCAGCTACGTGCCATCTTCGTGGAGATGATCAGCTCGCGCCATTTACGGGTCAGCGAGTGCTCGTCGCCGACCAGCGCGTTCTTGACGTACTGCTGGGTGATCGTGGAGCCGCCGCCCGCGTCGTCTGCGCCGCCGAAACCCGGCACGCGGCCCAGGACGGCGCGCGCGAAGCCGGTCATGGAGAAGCCCGGGTTCGTCATGAACGAGCGGTCCTCCGCCGACATCACCGCGTTCTTCATCGACTCGGGGATCTTGTTGGCTGCGACCTCACTGCGATTGCCCTCGGGTGGCACGACGCGGGCGAGGACGGTCTTACCGTCCTTCATATAGATCGTCGCGACCTGGTTGGTGTGCAGCTCGCCCGGTTGCGGTACGTCCGCCCGGACGTAGCCGATCGCGAATGCGAGCACCGCGATCACCAGGAGGAGGGCGATGCCCGCCACTCCGCCCACGAGTACGCGCCGGATAACACTCATTCCGCCTGCCTTCTGCCGTGCCCGGTGCCACCACGGGACGCCGCCCGGACCCTCGCCGTCGCCACCATCGTCACCGCCACCGGGGCCGTCGCCTCCCGGCCCGCCCGGACCGCCCGGACCACCGGGACCGCCCGGGCCTCCTGGGCCGACCGGCCCACCCGGACCGCCACCGGACGGCGCGGCGCCACGCCCCGCAGCTGCCGCGGCAGCCGGACTGACGCCGTGAACCTTGTCGAGATCCGGGATCTCCCGGGGACGATCGGGTTGGGGCGGCGGTGGCACATCATCGCGGACCGCCGGCTGGATCCGGGTCGCGTCCTCGTTGCCGGCGAAGCCGCCCGCCGCCTGGTCGACGAGCTCCTGCGGGTCCACTGCGCGACCGGACAGCGGCTCATACGAGGTCGTGCGTGCGCTGAACCCGGCATCGTCGGCCTCAGGAAGTCTGTGCGCCGAGGGCTGCACGGGCGCCTGCCTGCGCGGTGCGGGCGCGGGCGGAGTCTGCGGCACGGTCGGCGAGCTGGCGGGAGGCGTCGGCGGGGGCGCCACGGGGAAGCCCTGCGTTGTAGGGGCTCCCTCGACGCGTGGAGTCACCGTCGTCTCGCCGAGGTCGGGCTGCTGAGGGGGCGGGAACCCGATACGGGCCCGGCGCCTGCGGGGCTCTGGTCCGGCTGACGGTCCACTCGCGCCTGCCGCGCTGGGCTCCGTGCCGCCGTCTGTGCCACCAGGGTCGGTCACAGCTGTCTCTCTCCGCTCGTTCGTCTCGTCGCGTCGCACGCGACTGTATGTTCCTCCCCCGCTCGTGGGCATCCCCCGTCGGACGCTACCGCGCGTTCCCTGCCGCGCGACGCCGCTTACGCGGTGCCGGGACGCGGCCTGTCACGTACGACTGCACCAGATGATTCCAGTTGCATGTCCTGCACACCTCTACGACATGCACGGAGAACTCGGTTCGCGCATCTGCGAGCTCCGCGATCTCGGTCTCGGATCGCGCCGAGCCGGCCGCGGATCCGAGGGATTCCCCGAACACCCACGAGGTCAGCGTCAGTTGCTCCTTGCGGCAGATGGGGCACAGGACGTCGCTGGGGACGCCGTGGAACTTTGCGGCACGGAGCAGGTACGGGTCGGCGTCGCACACCGACCGGACCGCGGTGCGGCCCGCGCGGACCGACGCGAGCAGCGATCGTCGCTGCAGCGCGTAGTCCACCACCTGTCTCTGTACTCGCACGGGACAAGAGTACGTGTGCGGGCCTATGAGCGTCGCCGTGCCGCACAGCGGTTCCGCCGGTAGGTGGCTCGAGGTAATCTCACATATATCGGCTCGATACATCCGCCGATCGCAGAAGGTCGATAGGTTCCTTCGCCGGGCGCATTCGGCGACATCACGTAGCGGCAGAGAGAGGAGGCAGCGTGCTCGAACTCGCGGTTCTTGGTCTGCTGCTGGAGGCTCCGATGCACGGCTATGAGATACGCAAGCGCCTGACGGAACTGCTCGGACCGTTCCGCGCCTTCTCATACGGGTCGCTGTATCCGGCGTTGCGCCGGATGCGCGACACCGGATTGCTGTCCGAGGAGGACGAGGACACGGTGGTCAAGAAGCGGCGGGCACGGCGCGTCTACCGGATAACCGAGGCGGGCCAGGCCCGGTTCGCCGATCTGGTGGCCGACACCGGCCCGCAGAGCTTCACCGACGACGGCTTCGGCGTGCACCTGGCGTTCTTCACGTCCACTCCGGCCCAGGCCCGGCTGCGCATCCTCGAGGGGCGCCGCCGGCAGGTCGAGGAGCGGCGCGAGGAACTGCGGCGCACCCTCGAGGCCCCGAGCCCGGGCGAGAAGTACACCCGGCAGCTCCATCAGCTGAGCCTGGAGACCAGTGAGCGAGAGGTGCGTTGGCTCAACGAACTGATCGCAGCGGAGTCGGCATCGACCTCCGCCGATTCATCCACACCGAAAGAAGGGGAAATCAACGGTGTCTGACAACAAGATCCGTGTTGCGATCGTGGGCGTGGGCAACTGCGCCAGCTCGCTCGTGCAAGGCGTCTACTACTACCGGGACGCGGACGAGGACAAGACGGTCCCCGGCCTCATGCACGTCAAGTTCGGCCCGTACCACGTGCGCGACGTCGAGTTCGTCGCCGCGTTCGACGTCGACGGCAAGAAGGTCGGCTTCGATCTCGCGGACGCCATCTACGCGTCGGAGAACAACACCATCAAGATCGCCGAGGTCCCTCCGACCGGCGTGACGGTGCAGCGCGGACATACGCTCGACGGCCTCGGCAAGTACTACCGCGAGACCATCGAGGAAGCTCCCGGCGACGGCGTCGACGTGGTCAAGACCCTCCGTGACGCGCAGGTCGACGTTCTGGTCTCGTACCTACCCGTGGGGTCGGACGACGCGGACAAGTTCTACGCACAGTGCGCCATCGATGCGGGTGTCGCGTTCGTCAACGCCCTGCCGGTCTTCATCGCATCGGACCCCGAATGGGCGAAGAAGTTCACCGACGCGGGCGTCCCGATCGTCGGCGACGACATCAAGTCGCAGGTCGGCGCGACCATCACGCACCGCGTGATGGCGAAGCTGTTCGAGGACCGCGGCGTCCGGCTGGACCGCACCTACCAGCTCAACGTCGGCGGAAACATGGACTTCAAGAACATGCTCGAGCGCGAGCGCCTGGAGTCCAAGAAGGTCTCGAAGACGCAGGCGGTGACTTCGAACCTGAACGGCCCGCTGTCCGGCAAGATCGCCGATCGCAACGTCCACATCGGCCCGTCGGACCACGTCGAATGGCTCGACGACCGCAAGTGGGCCTACGTCCGCCTCGAGGGCAGTGCGTTCGGCGACGTCCCGCTGAACCTGGAGTACAAGCTCGAGGTGTGGGACTCCCCCAACTCCGCCGGCATCATCATCGACGCGGTCCGCGCCGCGAAGATCGCCAAGGATCGCGGAATCGGGGGCCCCGTCGTTCCGGCATCGGCCTACCTCATGAAGTCCCCGCCGGAGCAGATCGCCGACGATGTCGCGCGTGCGCAGCTGGAGGCCTTCATCATCGGCGCCGACTAGGCACACCCGATCACAACGACGGTGCCCGCCCGTCCCGAGGGGATGGACGGGCACCGTCGTCGTTGTGGTCAGACGGCCGCGGCGATCCGCTGCGTGCGCTTGTAGAGCAGCGAGATCATGGCGACGAAGAGCACGACGCCGATGATCTGGGCCCAGTTCCCGAAACCGTCCGGGATGCCGAGCCAGTTGGCGTTGTGTGTGCCGGCGACGATCGCCGCGACGATGACGCCGCAGATCGACTCCCCGACGATCAGGCCGGTAGCCAGCAGCACGCCCATACGTTTGCGGGACTCGGCACGCTCGCCGCCGGTGCGGTCCGCCCAGCGGTTGTAGTAGTGGCCGACGAGCGCGCCGATCGGGATCATCAGCGTCACCGACATCGGCAGGTACATGCCCATCCCCACCGCGAGCGGCGGCACGCGCAGCCTGCCGGTGCGGGACAGGATCTCGTCCACCACGATCACGGCGGCGCCGATGGCGACGCCGAGCCAGATCAAGCCCCAGTTCAGGTCGCCGCCGAACACGCCCTTCGAGAGCGTGGTCATGAGCGAGGCCTGCGGTGCCGAGAGCGCGTCGTCGCCGGCGCCCGGCATCCCGGCGAACCCGTAGGAGCGCAGCATCACTCCCAGCACGGGCGGGATGACGATGGAGCCGAAGACGACGCCGATGATGAGCGCGACCTGCTGCTTCCACGGGGTCGCGCCGACCAGCTGGCCCGTCTTGAGATCCTGCAGGTTGTCGTTCGAGATGGTCGCGACGCCGAACACCACGGACGCCGTGAACAGCGTGTAGGCGACCAGTGCCGCGGTGTGCGACGCGTCGGCGTGGCCGTAGACCGCCTTGATCAGCAGCGCCGCGAACAGCACGACCAGGATGCCGACACCGGAGATGGGGCTGTTGGACGCACCGATGAGACCGGCCATGTAGCCGCAGACCGACGCTACGAACAGGCCGATGAGCAACGTCAGGAGGACGCTCACGATGATGATGCCTGTCGAATTGCCCTCGAGCGGCGAGTTCGCGGTCGACACGAACGAGTGGAGGAGGAACCAGATCGGGATCATCGACAGCACCACGACCGCGCCGACGATGCCGATCGGGATGTCGCGTTCCGTGATGTCGACATCCTCGCCCGCGCTGCGCTGGCGTGCCGATCGGGCGGCCGCGACGATCCCCGTGATGATCGGTCCGATGATCTTCAGCAACGTCCAGACCGCGGCGATCGCGATCGCGCCCGCGCCGATGAGCCGCACGTCCGAACTGAAGATCGAACTCACCGTGTCACCGACGACACCCTTCCCGGTGAAGTCGCCCCACGTGCGGATCGGCAGCATGACGCCGAAGGAGATGACCAGGCCGATGACCATGGCGATGCCGACGGTGATGCCGACCAGGTGCCCGACACCGACCAGCGCCGCGGACAGCCCGAGTGTCACGAACGTGCCGCCCGATCCGACCTTCAGTACGCCACCGACCAGTCCCGGCTTCTGCGCGCCACCTATCTCCGCGGCGGCGAGCTTCAGCGATGCGAGGAGGTAGTACGCAGCCGACGCGATGGTGCCGAGCACGATCGCGAGCACGCCCCGCCGGTTCTCCTCCACGCCCTCGGCCGAATCCCCCAGCTTGAGCACCTCGGCGGCCGCAACCCCCTCTGGGAACGGCAGATCCGATCCCGTGACCAGTGCTCGCCGCAGCGGTATCGAGTACATGACGCCGAGGACGCCGCCGATCGCGCAGACGAAGGCGGTTGTCCAGTAAGGGAATCCGGACCAGTAGCCGATCATCACCAGGCCCGGCAGCACGAAGATGATCGCCGACAGGGTGCCGGCCGACGACGCGATGGTCTGGACGATGTTGTTCTCGACCGTGGTGTGACTCGCGAAGTAGCGCAGGATCGCCATCGAGATGACGGCCGCGGGGATGGACGTAGCGAATGTGAGGCCGACCTTCAGGCCGAGGAACACGTTGGCCGCCGTGAACACCAACGTTATGACACCGCCGAGGATCACCGCTCGTAGCGTCAGCTCTCTGACTCCGGACATCACTGACCCTGTTGAGGCCATAGGGGCACCTTCTTCTCACCTGTGGGCGAATGGATATCCGAGCACATTAGTTCGCCCGGCGAATGCACGCGCGCGATCCCCGCGGTTACGCTCCATTGCGTGCGCTTCGGAGTCGTGATCCTGCCCCAGTACCCCTGGCCGGAGGCCCGCCGTCGGTGGCAGAAGGCCGAGCAACTCGGCTTCCACCACGCCTGGACCTACGACCACCTGTCCTGGCGGTCCCTCGCCGACCAGCCCTGGGGTGCGACGGTACCGCTGCTCACCGGAGCCGCGCTGGCGACGGAACGGATCCGCCTCGGCACCTTCGTGACCTCTCCCAACTACCGCCATCCGGTGCCGTTCGCGAAGGATATCGCCTCGGTGGATGCGATGTCCGCGGGCCGCGTCATCCTCGGAATCGGTTCGGGCGGCACTGGTTTCGACTCGTTCACGCTGGGTCAGGACGAGCTCGCCCCGCGCCGCCGCCACGAGCGCTACGCAGAGTTCGTCGCCGGTCTCGACGCCCTGCTGCGGTTCGAGCCGGAGGAGGACCCGGCCGGGGTGTCCTTCGAGGGCGAGTGGTTCACCGCCGTCGACGCCCGCATGGTCGGCGCGCCCGCGCAGCTCCCGCGCATGCCGTTCGCCCTCGCAGCGAACGGCCCGAAAGGCCTGAGCCTCGTGGCCGAGTACGGCCAGGGCTGGATCACGACGGGCCGCGACGGAGCCGCGGGCGAGGAGTGGTGGCGCACCGTCGAGACGCTCGCGGGGCGGCTCGACGGCGCCCTCGGCGCGGCGGAGCGGTCACCGTCGTCCGTCGACCGCTACCTCTCGATCGACTCGGGCGGGACCTACTCGATGGCCGATGCCGCGTACGCCGACGACGCCGTCGCGCGCGCCGCCGAGCTCGGCTTCACCGACGTGATCGTGCATTGGCCTCGTGACGGCGAGCCTTACGGCGCCGACGAATCCGCGATCGACGAGTTCGCGGCACGACACCTGGGCTAGGTCTAGAGTCGGCCGCGAGGGTGCCCGAACCCCGGGACACCGGCGCGAACGGGAGGAATGTCATGGGTGTGACGCTGGCCAAGGGCGGCAACGTATCGCTGACCAAGGAGGCACCCGGCCTCACGGCGGTGGCGATCGGCCTCGGATGGGATGCCCGTACCAGTACCGGCGCGGACTTCGACCTCGACGCGAGTGCACTCGCCCTCGGCGGCAACCAGAAGGTGTTGTCGGACAACCACTTCGTCTTCTACAACAATCTGCGCTCCCCCGACGGCTCGATCGAGCACACGGGCGATAACCTCACCGGCGAGGGGGACGGCGACGACGAGACCATCAACATCCAGCTCGACGCCGTGCCGCCGAACGTCGAGTCGATCGTCTTCCCGGTCTCGATCTACGAGGCCGACCAACGCGGACAGTCCTTCGGGCAGGTGCGGAATGCCTACATCCGAGTCGTCAACCAGGCCAACGGCGCCGAGGTGGCGCGATACGACCTCACCGAGGACGCGTCGACGGAGACCGCGATGATCTTCGGTGAGGTCTACCGACGCGGGCCGGAGTGGAAGTTCCGGGCGATCGGCCAGGGCTACGCATCGGGACTCGGCGGGATCGCGCGGGACTACGGCGTCAACGTCTGATCCGCCGCTCGGCTCTGAGGCATCCGCATTATTTGAATAGTAATGTAATACTCACCTTCGTTTGGGTTTCCCTTTAGTTCCATCGCACGTTCACCCGCGGTTGGTGACCTCATCACCTGGCGTTCCTAGCGTTGCCACGACCATTCCCACTCAGCCCACCAGGGGGAACGATCGTGGCTCTGCCCGTCCTTCGTCTACTACCCGTGTACGACGCGGGCCGCCGTTCGCACACGACCTGCAAGTACAAATGCGGCGAGCAGTGCTTCCGCCCGGAGGACAATACCTCCGACAACGAGTACTTCGGCGACATCGTCGCATCCATCAGCCGCCGGACTGCGCTGCGTGGGGCGGGGGTGGCCGTACTCGGTATCGGCGCCGCGTCGGCCCTCGCCGCCTGCGACTCGGGTGCGGGAACCGACGGCTCGGTCGGCGCCTCGTCTACCGGGGCATCCGGCGCGCCGGGCACCGGCAACGTCCCGAATGCACCGGGCCTCGTCTTCGACGCGGTAGCGCCCAACACGAAGGATGCGGTGACGATCCCGGACGGCTACGAGCAGGCCGTCGTCATCCGCTGGGGCGACCCCGTCGAGCCCGGGGCGCCGAAGTTCAACGCGCACAACCAGACTCCCGAGGCCCAGGCCAAGCAGTTCGGCTTCAACAACGATTTCGCCGGTCTGATCCCCGTCGACGGCCGGCCCGGCTCGTACCTACTGGTGTGCAATCAGGAGTACACGACGGGCACGCAGATGTTCTACGGCTACCGAGAGGGAGCGCCGACGGAGAACCAGGTGCGCGTCGAGATGGCCGCACACGGGCTGACCGTCGTAGAACTGAAGGGCGAGACCGGGTCCGGCCGCCTGACACCCGTGATCGGCGATACCAACAGGCGAGTCACCGCGTCGACCCCCTTCGAACTGCGCGGACCGGCGGCGGGCACGGTCTTCACCCGTACGAAGGCGGACCCGGCCGGCAACCGCGTGCTCGGCACCATCGCCAACTGCTCGGGCGGCATCACCCCGTGGGGCACGATGCTCTCCGGCGAGGAGAACTACACGAACTACTTCTCCGGCGCGCAGAACCCGCCCGTCGAAGGTCTGAAGGAGGGTTGGAAGCGGTACGGCGTCGGCAAGGACGAGGACTACCACAAGTGGGGCCTGTTCGAGGACCGGTTCGACCTGGCCAAGGAGCCCAACGAGGTGAATCGGTTCGGCTACATCGTCGAGCTGAATCCGCACGACCCGCACTCGATACCCGTCAAGCACTCGGCTCTGGGCCGGCTGAAGCACGAGGGGTCGAACATCTACGTGACGCCCGCAGGCGACGTCGTCGCGTACACGGGCGACGATTCCAAGTTCGAGTACATCTACAAGTTCGTCTCCTCACGGAGGATCCAGCGCGGGCCCGGTGCGGCGGCGATGACGTCCAACATGCGGATACTCGACGAGGGCACGCTGTACGTCGCGAAGCTGTCCGGCGCCGCCCCGAACGAGGGTGAGGTGCCGACCGGTGGCTACCGGGGCAAGGGCAGGTGGATCCCGCTCCTGACGGTACGGGAGGACGGCAGCGCGCAGTCGCATGTCGACGGGATGCCGGCCGAGAACGTCGCAGTGTTCACCCGCGTCGCCGCCGACAAGGCCGGTGCCACCAAGATGGACCGGCCCGAGGACATCGAACCGAACCCCAAGACCGGCAAGGTGTACTGCGCGCTGACCAACAACAGCGACCGTGGCGCCGACGGCAAGGCCGGCATCGATGCGGCGAACCCGAGGACCAAGAACAAGAGCGGCCAGATCATCGAGATCACCGACGACCACACCGGCACCGAGTTCTCGTGGGACCTGCTGCTGGTGTGCGGCGATCCCGCTGCCGCCGATACGTACTACGGCGGCTTCGACAAGTCGAGGGTCTCGCGGATCAGCTGTCCGGACAACGTCGCCTTCGACAGCCACGGCAATCTGTGGATCTCCACCGACGGCACCGCCGACGTGTTCGACACCAACGACGGGCTGTTCGGCGTGGTACTCGACGGCGCGGAACGCGGGCTCACCAAACAGTTCCTGACAGTGCCCTTCGGCGCGGAGACGTGCGGTCCGATCGTCACGGACGAGCGCATCATGGTCTGCGTGCAACACCCGGGAGAGACCGACGACGCGACCGCGGAGAAGCCCGCATCGCACTGGCCCGACGGGGGCGACAGCCTCCCCCGGCCCGCAGTGGTCGCGGTGTGGAGGACGGACGGGCGGATCGGGACGTAGCCGCGCCGCACGGCAGTGGGCTACAGCGACCCCAGGATGTCCAGTTTCACCTGGGCGGTCACGAGGATGACCGCGTAGAGCACCGCGGTGATGAGCAGGATCCACGGGCGGAGGGCGACGCCGACACGCTGCAACGCGGTGCCGACGCGCCCCTCCGTCATGTTGTGCACCGTCACGGCCAGCCACATCGGGATCACCGCCGCGTACACGACCGAGCACCACGGGCACAGCGTGCCGATGTCGAAGATGCTCTCGTAGGCCAGCCACGCGATGAAGCCGATCGCGAACCACATGCCCCCGTTGAACACGAGCCAGAACCAGCGCGGGAACCGCACTCGACCCAGCAGCGCCATCCCCACGACGATCGGCGCCGGAAACATCATCAGCCCAAGCAGCGGATTCGGGAATCCGAACACCTTGCCCTGCCACGACATGATGTTCTTGCCGCACTGGAACTTGTCGCTGAACGAACATCCGAGGCTCGCGGACGGGTTCGCGAGCAGCGCGAGATCGTCCTTGGTCAGGGCGAATGACGCGATCAGCCCCAGCACACCTCCGACCACCAGGAGGACCGCCAGAACGGGGTGCCGCACAGCGGCGTCGACGTCCGGTTCGTCGGACGTGGTGATCTCTGTACTCACGCGGCCAGTGTAGGTGGCGGCGGCGCGGCGGCCCTTCTAGAGCGTCTGCGGGTACATCGCCGCACCCACCCGGCGCCCCAGCTCCACGAGGTCGTCGGGCAGCTGGAGGTAGGGCCCCTCGTCGTCGATCGCGACTCGGGGCCGCACGGTGAGGACGTCCCGCGGGGCATCGAACAACTCGTCCGTGGACGCTGCCCCGTACAACTCGAGCATGGTGCAGTACTGAGGCGGCATGAGCGGCAGTTCGCCCGCGTCGGCGGAGCGGATGGCAGCCGTCACGCCGATCCACTCCTCTTTCACCGACTCGGACGTACCACCGGTCGCCTCCTGCCCGTCCGGGAGGCGCGCGGCAAGGAACCAGGTGTGGAAGCGCTTCTTCTCGAACTCGGGCGTAACCCATACCGCCCACGGGCGCAGCAGGTCGGAACGCAGGGTCAGACCGTACTCGTCGAGCAGGTCGCCGAGCGAGATCTCGTGCGCGGCGAGCGCGCGCCGGGCGGCCTGCCACTCGGGAGCGGTCAGGTCGGGCGAGGCTCCGTCGGCCGACGCGAGCAGCACGCCGCACTCCTCGAAGGTCTCACGCACCGCGGCGACGACGATCGCACCGGCCCGGACCTCGTCGGCGTCGAGCGCCTCAGCCCACTCGGCCGGCGAAGGGCCCGTCCAGCGCGCGGGCGCCTGACTGTCTGTGGGGTCTACACCGCCGCCCGGAAACACCGCTCGGCCGGCCGCGAAGGCCATCGTCGGCGGCCTGCGCTGCAGGTGTACCTCGAGCCCCTCCGCACCGTCCCGCAGGAGGACGACGGTGGCGGCCGGCCGAGTGGCCGGGGCGCCCGGCCGGGGAGTTGCGAACTCTGCGGCGGTTTGCGGCAATCGCAGTGTGGGGTCCACGTCGCTCTCCTGTCGGCGGCACTGGTTACACTGCGTAGCCTATGGGATCCGATGAAGCAGCCCATTCCGAGGATTTGGCCGCCCGGCTGCGTCCCACATTGACCCAGCTCCACTTCATGATCCGCCGGCGTACACCCGGCCCCGAACTGACCCCCTCGCAGCAGTCCGTGCTGTCGACCCTCATGGCGAGCGGTCCGATCCGGATGGGCGAATTGGCGCGCCGTGAGCGCATCCGCCTCCCCTCCACCACGAGCGCCGTGGACGGCCTCGAGCGGCTGGGGTTGGTCGAGCGGGCCACGGATCCGACCGACCGGCGCGCCGTCGTCGTGCAGCTGTCGGCGAGCGGAGTCGAGACGACCCGCGAGCTGACCAGGGCGCGCAACGCCGCACTCGCCGGCCTGTTGGACAAGCTCAGCCCCACGGACCGGGCCAGCCTGGATCGCGCCATCGACGCCCTCGACCATCTCGCGGAGCTCTACCGCAGCGAGCCCTGACCAGCCGCCCGCTGTGGGGGCGCTCACTCCTTTTCCTATTTACTTCGAACTTCTCAGTAGTTAGAATTTCGTAGTAGCAACGAAGAGGAAGGACAGCCCGTGACCACAGACGCAGCCAGCGCCGCCGCGCAGCACACGTCGCACCCCAGTCTCAAGGAGACGCTCAGCCACCAGCCGAAGGGAGTGTGGGTCACGGCGTTCGCCGCGGTCATCGCCTTCATGGGCATCGGCCTCGTCGACCCGATCCTCACCTCGATCGCGGCATCGCTGAAGGCGACCCCGTCCCAGACCACCCTCCTGTTCTCGTCGTACCTCGGCGTGCAGGTGGTCGCCATGCTCATCACAGGCTGGTGCGCGTCCCGGTTCGGATCCAAGCGCACGGTCATCGGCGGGCTGCTGCTGATAGTGGTCGCAGCGGGGCTGTGCGCGACCGCGAACTCGATCGGCCTGCTGGTCGCGTACCGCGCCGTGTGGGGCCTTGGTAACGCCCTGTTCATCGCGACCGCTCTGTCGGTCATCGTCGCCGCCGCGACCGGCGGCCAGGCGGGCGCGATCATGCTCTACGAGGCGGCGCTCGGCGTCGGCCTGGCGGTCGGTCCGCTCCTGGGCGCGGTCCTGGGCGGCATCTCGTGGCGCGGCCCGTTCGCCGGCACCGCGATCCTGATGGCGATCGGCGCGATCCTGTGCGCCACCATGCTGAAGTCCGACGCGGCCGAGGCCCGCGCCCGGCACAGCGCCGGAAACACCGTCTCCCCGCTCGCGCCACTGCGTGCGCTGCGGCAACCCGGCCTCCTGCTCACCGGCCTGGCCTCGGCGTTCTACACGGCTGCCTTCTTCACGATCCTCGCTTGGTCGCCGTTCGTCCTGGACCGCAGCGCGTACTTCATCGGCGGCGTCTTCGTCGGCTGGGGCGTCCTCGTCGCGATCGCCGGTGTGTGGCTCGCCCCCAAGCTGGCCGCGCGCTTCGGTGAGCGCCTCGCGTGCATCCTCGCCGTCACCGTCTACGGCATCCTGCTCCTGATCGCCGCGTTCGGCACCACGAGCACAGGCACCGTCGTCGCCGTGGTCGCGCTCTCCGGCATCCCGTCCGGCGTGCTGAACACCCTGTTCACCGGCACGGCGATGTCCATCGCCGACGCTCCGCGGCCCGTCGCCAGCGCGGGATACAACTTCCTCCGCTGGTTCGGCGGCGCGCTCGCCGCGACACTCGTCGCGCACTTCGCGAACTGGTTCGGTTCCCCCGCCGCCCCGTTCTACATCGGCGCGATCTGCTGCCTGATCGCGGGCGGCATCCTGGCCATGGTCCGCGCCGCCGACGCGGACACCCATGACGTCCCCGCCTTCGCCGCCCTGGAGGGCGAGTCGGAGATGTAGTCCATATCCGCCGCGCCTCTATCCCAGCCAGTCCAGCACCGCGGCGGCCGTCCAGCTCTGCTGCATCGAGCCGAGCGGCTCGCCCGTGAAGGGCTCGTAGTACTCGGCGAAGCTGCCATCGGACGCCTGACGCAGGCCCTCCTCGCGGAGTAGCTCCGCGCGCTCGGCCCAGCCGCGGCGCGCGAAGGCCCAGGAGAACAGCCACGTCATGACCGGCCATACCGGGCCCCGCCAGTACTCGCGCCCGCGGAACGCCCCCGAGACGGGCGACGTCGACGGCGGCACGGCGTAGCGCAGGTCGGGGTGGCCGCAGTAGCGAGGGCCCTCGAAGGTGCGCAACAGCGCCCGCTCGGCATCGCGCTCGAGTCCGCCGGTCAGCAGCGGCGAGAACACGGCGAGCGTGTCTGTCGCGACAGGCCGCCCGGTCAGTACGTCGACGTCGTGCGCCGACCCCGTCCGGGCTTCGGCGGTCTGGACCACGCCGCGCCGGAACCGCTCGGCGTAGTCGCGCAGCTCCCGCACATCGGAGCGCGGCTTGGCGTGCTCCTCCCCCAGCTCGGCGAGGGTCTCGCACGCGATCACCATGATCGCGCTGACGAACACGTCCTCCATCTGAAACGCCATCACACCGGGCAGCTCGCCGTCGCGATAACGGCAGCGCTTCATCTGCTCTACCAGCCACAGATAACGGTCGTACTCGGCGTCCGAGGGACGCTGGGACGTATCCGTCACGACATGGTTGTCCTCTCGCCGGTACGCGGGCAGGTCTCCCACCACCACCCGCTGATATGCGGGGTCCCAACGCGGTGAGTTGTCCATCCCGGACTCCCACCCGTGGTACAGCGTGATCCGGCCCCGCTCCCGAGGGTCCCGCGCCGTCGCGAGCCAGCGGTGCCACGCCATGAGCGCACCCCACTGGCGGTCGAGGAAGCTTTCGGCGACTCCTCGCACCGTGCGGCCCCGCCGCCGAGCGCGGTCGAGGATCCGCTGCACGGCGATGGCGTGCACGGGCGGCTGGCAGATGCCCGAGGTGTCCGGCGACGATGGTGCGTCCGCCGACAGCTGCGCACATCGCCACCGCGCAGGGCCCGGGAAGTACCCGTCGACGCCGTTCGCGAAGACGATGTGCGGGATCATCCCGTTTCGCCACTGCGCGGCCAGGAGGTGGTCGAGTTCCGTGGTCGCGCGCTCGACCGACAGCGACGCCAGGCCCACCGACACGAACGCAGCGTCCCACGACCACTGATGCGGGTAGAGCCGCGGCGCCGCCGACGTCATCGCTCCGCGGTCGTTGCCGCGCAGCAGGTACGCGCCGCGGGCGGCGAGCTGCGTCGGGCTGAACATCGGGGTGGAGCGCATCGCCACATTCTGCTGCGTCGCGGGACGGATCGCAGAGCGGGGCCCGGTCGGTAGCCTCGGATCCATGACCCGACCCCTGGCTCTCGTTACCGGTGCGTCCCGCGGGGTGGGCGCCGAGATCGCGCGTCAGCTCGCGCCCACACACGATCTGCTGCTGGGTGCGCGCCCATCGGAGCGGCTCGAAACGCTCGCCACCGAACTGGGCGCACGGACGTTCGCGGTGGACCTCGCCGACCACGCCGCCGTCGCCGGCCTGGCCGCGGCGATCCCCCGGTTGGACGTGCTGGTACACAGTGCCGGCGTCGCGTCCATCGGTCCGGTCGAGACGACGACGGCCTCCCAGTGGCGCGAGATGTTCGAAGTCAACCTGCTGGGCGCCGTCGAGCTGACCCGCGTGTTGCTACCCGCACTCCGTGCCGCGCGGGGACACGTCGTGTTCCTGAACTCCGGGGCCGGGAAGCGCGCCAATCCGGGCTGGTCCGCCTACGCAGCAAGCAAATTCGGGCTCGCAGCGTTCGCCGACGCGCTGCGGCTCGAGGAGCAGGACCTGCGGGTCACCAGCGTGTTTCCCGGCCGCATCGACACCGAGATGCAGCAGGGGATCTACGCACAGGAGGGACGGGACTACTCCCCCACCGGCCTCCTCCGGGCGTCGACAGTCGCCGCCGCGGTCGCCTCGGCCGTACGCGCACCCGGCGACGCGCATCCGACCGAGGTCGTACTGCGTCCCCGCTGATCGGCTCTCGCTCGCCGGTCAGCCACGGAAGACCTTCAACAGGGCCGCCTCGTCGCCCTCGATGTCGGTCACGGCACGGATGTCGTCGAGGGACAACCCCGCGGCGAATCCGAGGACGTACTCGGGCGTGCCACGCAGAATCGCGTCGAGATCCCGCCCGTCGTGCGGGCGGACGTCCACGCCGTCGTCGACCGCGCTCACCTGGTACAGCTGCCCGTCGATCTCGACGCCGACTACCTCCGGGCCCGCCGGGGCACCTCCGCGGTAGACGATGGCGGGGATCGCGACGGGCAGCCACTGCGGGAGGAAGACGTCCTCTCCAGGACCGGTGATCATCAGCGGCAGCGACCACCGGATGAGGCCCTCGACGGGCTCCCGCAGGGCGGCGCCCCATTCGGTGAGCGCATACAGAACGGCGTTGCGCTCCTCGCCCAGCCTGCGCTCGACGACGCCCGCCGCCTCCAAGTCGCGTAGCCGGTCGGAGAGGAGATTCGTTGCGATGCCGGGCAATCCGTCCTGCAGATCGCGGTACCGCGCGGGCCCGATGAGCAGCTGCCGCACGATCAGCAGGTTCCAGCGGTCGCCCACGACGTCGAGAGCGCGAGCGAGCCCGCAGTACTGCCCGTATTTCCTGGCCACGGCGACCTCCTACTTGATATGGTCTAGCTCACTTTAGAATATCAATCACGAGCGAACGGAGTAACCCATGGTTGCAGGAACACGGCCCGCGTGGGTCGACGACCGGCTGTTCCCCTTCGAGAGCCGCTTCGTCGACGTCGGTGGGAACACCGTCCACTACGTCGACGAGGGCTCCGGCCCCACACTGCTGTTCCTGCATGGGAACCCGACATGGTCCTTCCTCTGGCGCGACACCATCCGCGCGCTGAGCGGCGACTTCCGGTGCATCGCGCTCGACTTCCCCGGCTTCGGCCTCTCGACACCACGCCCGGGCTACCGCTACCTACCCGAGGAGCACGCGGACGTGCTCGCCGGTTTCGCCGACGCACTCGGGCTCGAGGGCGCCACGTTGATCGGGCAGGACTGGGGCGGGCCGATCGGACTCGCAACGGCGCTGCGCCGGCCCGCCCTCGCGAAGCGGCTCGTACTCGCCAACACGTGGGCGTGGCCGGTCAACGGCGACCTGTACTACGAGGCCTTCTCACGGATCGGCGGCAACGCGCCGATGCAGTTCCTCGTCCGCCGGATAAACCTTCTGGTCAACACCTTCATACCCACCGGCCACCGCAAGCGGCGGCCGACCGCGGACGAGATGACACACTACCGGAGGGCGTTGGACACCCCCGAACGACGGCAGGCGTCTGCGGTGCTTCCCGGACGAATCCTGGCCAGCCGCAAGTTCTTCGAAGACATCGAGACCGGGCTACCGACGCTTGCGCAGTTGCCTACGTTGATCGTGTGGGGCGACGCCGACATCGCCTTCCGCACGCAGGAGCGGGAGCGGCTCGAGACTGCACTGCCGCGCCACGAGACGGTGATCGTCCACGGTGCGAGCACCTATGTCGAGTCCGACGCTCCGGAGGAGTTCATCGGCGCGATCCGCGCATGGCACCCGCAGACGGCGGCTCGCGGCGGACGCG
>NZ_JARFTP010000046.1 GCF_029167375.1 Tsukamurella sp. 8F | reverse complement strand
GGGGGGGGGGGGCGCCCCCCGATTCTTGTGCGGCTATATTCCTTGACAGGAATATAGCTCATGCGGCATATTATACGGGTGGCCGAGCAGAACGTGTTCACGGTGATCGGAGACCCGACGCGACGGCGGATCATGGATCTGCTACGCGGCGGCGGGCACTCGGTCGGTGAACTCGCCGACGCCCTGGGCGTCGCCCAGCCGAACGTGTCGAAGCATCTGCGGATGCTCGGCCGCGCGTCCCTGGTCGAAGCTCGGATCGACGGCCCGCGACGGTATTACACCTTGGCCCCGGACGGGCTGCGGCAGCTAGAGGCGTGGCTGGCACCGTTCCGCGAGATCTGGGCGGACCGCCTCGACGCACTCGAACGACACCTCGACGATTTGGAGTAGGACATGTCATCCGCTACGCACGACCGCCTGGGCGAACTTGTTCACGACGGCGGCGAGATTGCCGTGAGATACGAACGGAGGCTGCGGCATCCGGTTGAAAAGGTATGGCGGGCCATCACCGAGTCGAACAGTCTGCGGAGCTGGTTCCCCACCGACATCACGGGCCTCGGAGACTCCGGTGACGAGCTGATATTCACCTTCTGGCCGGAGGCGATGGCCTACGCGACGGAAGAGATCGGGATGCCGGAATTCCCCGCGACTCTCACCGGGAAGCTGCTCGTATGGGAGCCGCCCGAGACCCTCGAATTCCGTTGGGAAGCGGAACGACTGCGTTACGAACTCCTGCCGGACGCAGACGGTACCCACCTCGTACTCACCGTCTGGCTCGGCTCCGGCGCAGACGCGGCGGGCACCCCCGATCCGGCGGCCGGCTACCACGTCTGCCTCGCCCGCCTCGCGGCCGCGATCGACGGCAGGCCCTCCGGAATGCCTTCCGCCGCAGACGTACACGAGCTCGAGACACGCTACGCCGAGGCGTTCGGAGTCCCGCGGGGGTAGGTGTCAGCCCGCGATCACGTCGCGCACCGTCATCGCAGCCCAGCCGCACAGCGCCGCGCCGATACCGCCGGCGATCAGGACCACTGCCGCACCGGTCGTCGCCGGCGGCAGATGTCCGAGCACCGCGATCCGACGGATGCCGTCGGGCACCCGTGCGAGAGCGCCGAGCAGCACGGCGAAGCCGCTCCAGGCGACGACGATCCACACCGCCCCGGCGAGGCGCGGCGCAACCCCCACGGCGAGCCCGGCGAGGCCGGCCGCGGCGACGACGCCGGGAACCTGGCACAGCGGCGCCCAGA
The DNA here is from genome assembly GCF_029167375.1 of Tsukamurella sp. 8F. Classification (GTDB taxonomy): domain Bacteria; phylum Actinomycetota; class Actinomycetes; order Mycobacteriales; family Mycobacteriaceae; genus Tsukamurella. Next base: position 23,727 of record NZ_JARFTP010000046.1, on the reverse strand, counting down.
ACGCCCACTGCACCGAGCCGCCCGACGGTGCCCCGCCCAGCACCGCTCGGGCCGTCAGCGGTTGCACCGCCGCCCCGAGCACGAGCAGCGCCACCGCGCCCGCCGCAGCCTCGACGGTGCGCCCCGCAAGGGGCCGCCACCGCGAGACTCCCGTGGCCAGTTGCACATCGACGAGCCCCGCCCGCTCATCCGCACGGACGCGGAGCACCGTCGCGACACCGTAGACCAGAGGCAGGATCGCCACGAACACGTAACTGAACGAGAAATACTGTCGCACAGGATCGCTCGATGCAGTCATACGATGCAGCAGGTCAGCGGTGCCGGCGTCGTCGCGCAGCAGCCCGACGAGCCCGTGGCTCATCCCGCCGAACAGCGCCGAGATCGCCACCGCCGGTGCCGCCCATATCATGAGGCGCCCCCTGTCGAGTCGCCATGCGAGTCCGAACGCTGAGCGGATCCGCAACGGACGTCCCGGTCGCACCGACAGGTGCACCAGGCCGGCCCCGAACTCCCGTCGTGCGTGCGCGAGAGCCGCCAGAGCGCCGAGCACCGACGCCACCACGGCACCGGCGACGAGCGGCAGGACCCGGTCGTCGCTATACGGCCGCACGAGGTCCCGCACACCGAACCATGTGAGCGTCCGTAGCCACGTCAGCGAGGTAAAATCTGCGAGAACCCGCGCCGCGAACCCCGTCCCGACGACCACCCACGCGATCCGCAGCGCCGAGTGCGCATCCCACAGGATCTCCGCGACCAGCATCGTCTGGGCCGCCGTACCGATTCCGACCAGCGCCACCACCGCACCGAAACACGCCGCGCCAGGGAGCGTGAGGTCACCCGGGTGGCCTACCGACTCGATCGCGAGCACCCCGGAGGTGATCGCCCCGAGCGCCACGAAGACGCCCGTGAGAACGAGCGCCGATGCGCACGTCTGCGCCCACCGTCCGACGCCGGCCGCGTTCGCGAGTTCTGTGAGCCCGCAGTCCTCGTCGCGCCTGGTGAACGAGACTGCCAGGACCACGGCCATCACCGAGACCGACAGCACCACATAGGTTCCGGTCTCCCATTGTGCGAGCTGGCCGAGGGTTCCGGGCAGCGGGAGCTGGCCGTACAGCACCTTGGTGGCGACGGTGTCCCGCAGCTGCCGCACCAGTGGACCGCGTTCGGAGAGCGACGGGTACGTGGAGGCGTAGCCGGGCACCGTCACCGCGACCAGCAGTACCAGGGGGACGGTCCACGCGGCGATTCGAATCCGGTTGCGGCGCAATAGCAGCCGGGCGAGGGCGAGAGTGCCGGTCATCGCGCAGCCGCAGCGTAGTAGCGGAGGAACAGATCCTCCAGACTTGCCGGTGTGCAGGTGACATCGGTGAGACGGAGCCCGGACAGCAGCCCCAGTACGTCGGGCACCCGCTCGCGGGGCACCGCGCACGAGCAGCGTCCGCCGTCGACATCCGGCTCGAGGCCGAGGGCTTCGAGTCCCGAACGCAGTCCGGCCGGCGGCGGGCCGTCGGTCTGGGCGGTGACCGTGGTGGCCGAGAGATGGCGCAGCCGGACGAGCGGCCCGGATTCGACGGACCGGCCGTCCTTGATGATCGTCACGTCACTGCACAGGCGCTCGACCTCGCCGAGGATGTGGCTCGACAGCAGCACGGACCGGCCGGACGCCGTTGCCTCGGCGACGCATTCGCCGAACACCCTCTCCATCAAGGGATCCAGGCCGCTGGTCGGCTCGTCGAGCACCAGCAGATCGGTCGGCGCGGCGAAGGCGGCGACCAGCGCGAGTTTCTGGCGGTTGCCCTTCGAGTAGGTCCGCACCCGCCGACCGGGATCGAGCGCGAACCGCTCGATGAGGGCACTCTCCGCTGCCCGGTCGCGGGCCCGCCGAAGACCGCCCAGGGCGTCCAGCACCTCGGAGCCAGTCAGGTTGGGCCACAGCGCGACATCTCCCGGTACGTAGGACACGCGGCGCGTGACGGCGGGGGCATCGACGGCGGGATCCCGGCCGAGCACCGTCACACTGCCCCCGTCGCGCCGGTACAGGCCCAGCAGCGCGCGGATCGTCGTGGACTTTCCCGCCCCATTCGGGCCGAGGAATCCGTGCACGGTGCCGGACCGCACCTCGAGATCGAGGTCGTCGACTGCCGTGAACCGCCCGAAACGCTTGACCAGGCCCCGGATCTCGACGGGATTCACCGCGGCGCCCCGAGGTCCGTGCCATCGAAGGCTGCGCGCAGGCGCGGCCGCTCATCGAGCAACTCCGGCACCGCGTCTAAGAACCGGCGCTGTGCCGGTGCCGGGTAGCCGAGTATCGCGAGGCGCCGCAGCAGCGCCCACATGGCAGCACCGGCCGGGCCGCGCGGCGCCGAGCGCAGGATCTGCACCACCGTGTCCTCGTGGCGGTCGACGAACCGCAACAGTGCCGCTCGCGCATCGGCCGCCGCATCGTCGCGGCCCTCCAACCCGAGATCGGCGAACGCCACGAACATGGACTCGATGTCCGAGTGGTCGTCCTCTCCGACCTCGTCGGCCAGGCACTCCAATCCCTCGGGGATCATGCCTCGCAGGGCGAGAATCGTGACGACCTTGCGCTCGTTCTCCGCGGCACGGCGTGCCCGCTCCGTCGGCAGGCGCGGGATCATCCGGGCATACAACCGCGCGAAGGCCGGTGGGAGGGGATTCACCTCGTCGCCTGCGCGGGCACGTTCGACAAGCGCCGCGACGCGCTCGCGCTGGCGCGTCAGCTCGGCCATCTTCAGGTCGATGTCCGCCAGCGTCGCAGTGAGCTCGTCGAGGCCGGGCGCACCCGGCGCCGGCCCCATCGCGCCGAGCGTCTCCCCGATCGCCGCCAGCGACATGCCCGTTCCCACCAGCCAGCGGACGCGCAGCACGCGTGCCAGATGGTCGAGCCCGTAGTCTCGCGTAGCTCCCGCCGGCGGTGGCACGGGCAGCAGCCCGACATGGTGGTAGTGGCGGACCGTACGGACCGTGGTCCCCGCGATGTCTGCGAGCTCCCTTACCTTCATGCCTCCATGGTGAACATGTGACGTAACGTCACAGTCAAGACCGGGAGCTCTCGTCCCCGCGTGCTGTCACATCCCCTTGCCGCGCAGGTACTTCGCGAGCCTCTCGACGCTGTCCGGTGTCCGCGGTCCCTCGACCAGCGCAGCGTACGGCAGTACGAGGTAGTTGCCCTGCCGTACCGCGGTCGTCCCGGCCATCAACGGCTGCGAACGTAGCTGCGCGATCTTGGCCTGCGGCGTGTTCTCCTGCCCGACACCGTAATCGACGATGACGATGACCTGCGGGTCGCTCTGTGCCGCCGCCTCCCAGGACGTGGTCACCCACGAGTCGTCGAGGTCGGCGGAGACGTTCTCCGCGCCCGCCGCGTCGATGATCGCCTGCGGCGTGGCCTCGCGGCCCGCCGTGAACGGATCCGGGGACGCGCTGTCGAAGAGGAACACCCGCGCCTTCCTCGCCGGGGCCTGCTTACTCACCGCATCGATCCGGGCACGGTAGTCGGTGACCAGCTTCTCCGCGCGGTCCTGCACACCGAAGATCCGGCCCAGGTTGGTGATGTCGGCGTACAGGGCGTCGAGCGGGGGCATGATTCCCCGTTTCGTCGTTCCCGGCTGGCGGCACGCCTCCGTGAGCTGATACGGGACCGCGCCGATCGAGCGGATCCAGTCCGGAGTCACCCCGGTGGCCTCTTTGAAGCCGTAGTTCCATCCGGCGAATACGAAGTCCGGTTCGGCGGCCTGGATCACCTCGCGCGTGAATGCCGTGCCCAGGTTGTGCACGGTGTCGAAATCCGTTCGCCAGGGCGAGGTCTCGTAATCGACGTGTTTGCCGTCATACGTCGTGTATCCAGCCATGTGGTTCCCGAGGCCCAGCGCGAACAGGAGCTCGGTGATCCCCGTGTCATTGGCCACCACTCTCCGGGGCACGGACGGGATCTTCAGTGGGGCACCGCAGTTGGTCACCGTCGTGCCCGGTCCTGAGCTCGCGGACGGACCCGCCTCCTGCACCCTCGCTCCGCAACCCGCGAGCAACAGCCCGGCCAGGCCGACGCCGATCGCCGTCGTGAACGTTCTCATTCTTCCTCCTCGTCGAAGACCACCTGCGGCACACGCAGGCGGGGATGGTCGATCACGTATGCGCGAACCTGGAACCATCGCCGCAGCGCTTGGGGCGTGAGCACCTCGCGCGGGGTACCGGAGCACACCAGCCGCCCGCCGGAGACCACGTACAGACGGTCGCAGAACTGAGCGGCCAGGTTGAGGTCATGCAACACCGCTACGACGGTCACGCCGAGGTCCCGGGCCGCGCGTAGCACCGAGAGCTGGTATCGCACGTCGAGATGGTTGGTCGGCTCATCGAGCACGAGCACGCGGGGTTGCTGCGCGAACGCCCGCGCGATGAGCACGCGCTGAGCTTCACCGCCGGACAGCGTGGCGAATGCGCGGTCGGCGAGTTGTTCGGCGTCGGCCGCGCGCAGCGCGTCTGCGATCGCCTGCCGGTCCGCATCTGCACCGTCGGCATGTGGAAGGCGTCCCGTCCGGACGACCTCGCGCGCGCTGAACCCGATATCGAAGGGTGGAACCTGGGTCACGGCGGCGACACGACGGGCGTTCTCCCGCAGGGAGACAGCGCGCACGTCCGTGCCGTCGACCGTGACGTCGCCTGCGTCCGGCGTGAGCGTTCGGTACAGGCAGCGCAGTAGCGTCGATTTGCCGCTGCCGTTCGGCCCGACGATTCCGACGAACTCCCCCGGCTCAGCGGCCAGAGTCGCGTCGTGGACTATGCGAGCGCCCCCGATCGACACCCCGACCCCGTTGTACTCGACGCGCATAGGCCTATACCCCCGCCAGGCGGCGACGCAAAAGGACCACGAAGAGGGGCACTCCCACCGCAGCAGTGACCGCTCCGATCGGCAGCTCCTGAGGCGGGACCACGGTGCGTGCGGCGATGTCGGCCGCCACCAGGAACACCGCGCCGAGCGCCGGCGCGACCACCAGCACGCGGCGGTGGTCACCGCCCACGAGTAGGCGTGCCACGTGCGGGACCACGAGACCCACGAAACCTATCGCGCCGCAAACCGATACGACGATGCCCGTGACCGCCGCCGTGAGAACGAACAGTCCCACGCGTAATCGGTGCACGTGCACGCCCATCGACGTGGCCGCCTCGTCACCGAGTGCCAGGGCGTTGAGACGCGACGCGTAGCAGGGGAGCACGGCTACCGCGGCCGCCGCGGCGACGGCCACCAGAGCGGTAGTGCGCCAGGTCGATGCGGAGAGGCTGCCCAGCAGCCAGAACATGACGCTGCGCGCTGCATCGCCGCGCGGCGCAAGGAACACCAGCACCGTGGTCACGGCCGAGAAACCGTATCCCAGAGCCGTTCCCGTGAGTACCAGGCGCAGCGGCGACAGCCGGTCGGCGGACTGCGCGATCAGATACACGAGGGCGGTCGCAGCTGATGCGCCGAGGAACGCGGCGGCCGGCAGTGCGTACACGCCCAGCGCACCGAACACCCCGAACAGAACCACACCCGTCGCCCCGACCGACGCACCCGAGGAGATCCCCAGCACGTACGGATCGGCGAGGGCGTTGCGGACCATGGCCTGCACCGCGACGCCGACGGTGCTCAGCGCGGCGCCGACGAGCGCCGCGCTCAGCACTCGCGGCACGCGGGAGTCGACGACGATGCGATACCGCGTCGCGTCCTGTGCGGCGACCGTGCCTCCCGTGAGCTCGGCCCACAGGAAGTGCGCGGTGGAGGCGACAGGGATGCGGACGGTTCCCACCGAGACACCCAGGGCTGCGACGGCGACTAGCAACACCAACAGGGCAGCGGCCACCGCCGCCGTGCGCCCGGGTGGCCGCATCTCGTCCCTTCGTCCGCGACTCCGCGGGGGATGCGCCGGGCCGGGCCGCGCAGGCACCGTCGTCCGCCGCACCGACCGTATCCCTCGGGGCCGATGAGCGACCGCCCTCCGGCGGCCACGTCGGCAGGTCTTCGGACTCCCGGGCACGCGCTCACGCGCTCCTACCGACGGCCGCTTCCCGGGTTGATACCCAGTGCTGTTGGTCGCTGTCGTTCCCGGTCACCGCTGCGGGGCAGTCCCGGAATCACACCGGGTTCCCTCTCTCGGCCCACCTCCGGTTCGAGGTGGGCACCGACGATGGCGGTCAGTCTAACCGGGCGTTTCGCCCGGTTACGACTCCGGGCGGTCGACCAGCTCCGACAGGGCGACCGGTGCCTGCGCACAGTACGAGTCCGTGAGTAACTCGGCCAGCTCTCCCCAATCGGTCTCGTCGTCGAGCAGGATGCCCACCGTGGTGGCGCCCCACCCGGCACGGAAGTACGGCGGCCCCATGTTCTCGAACGCGGGCAACTCGGACGGCTCGGTGTGGAACACGATCCGGAAGAGCTGGTCCTCGCCGCCGAACACATGAGCCACCGTGGACGCCTTGACCCGCCACCGCGTGCCGACCCAAGCCGCCTCACGCCGGCACTCGGGGAACGCCGACAGGATCCTGTCGAGCCGCTCCACCCACTGTGCGGGAACGTCCGGTCGCATGGCCACGACGACAGCATGCCATCGCCCACCGACAGGTTTCCGCCGCCCGGACCGGCTCCGTGGCGCACGCGATATCGCCTGGTGAGCGGCTCGAGCAGCACCTCGGGGCCGCGGTGTTAGCGTGAACCGCTGTAACGATCCCCGGTCCGCTGGGGAACTACCAGGTGGATCTGGAATCGAGAGGCTCGGGGGAAGGTCACATGCGTACCACTTCGTTCGGCGCGGCGGCGCTCGCCGCAGTCGCGGTCGCGGCCACGCTCACCGGCTGCAGTTCGTCGTCGGACGGCAGCCAGGCGGTGTCGTTCGCGCCTGTGGTCGGCGACCAGTTCACCGGCAACCCGAGCGCACCGCAGACCGGCGGTGTCCCTGTGCCGCCTTCGGGTGTCACGATGATCGGCGACGCAGTCGCCGCGCAGGCGGTCGCCAACAACGGCCTCCAGCAGGGCACGATCACGTCCACCTCGAACGATACGACCGTCTACTACCCGCCTGCCCCCACCGTTCCCGGCCTGGTGGTGCCTGCCGCGGAGACGCAGGCTCCGCCGGCGCCGATGCAGCGCCCCGCCGATCAGAAGCCGTGGGGCTACACCGGCGAGGTCCTCACCGCCTACCAGCAGATCTGCAACACGGGCACGTGGCGCGGGTATCGAGCGCCGGAGGACGTGCAGGCGCAGACCTGCTGGAGCCTCTACGGCCGCCAGCTCGGCGTCAGGCCCTGGTACCCCGGCGACCGCGACCGCCCCTGGGAGCACGCCGACTACCCACGCCCCTGGTGGGACCGCGGCTGGCACCCCGACACCCCCGTCATGTGGGTCTACCCGCCCGACTGGCACCGCCCCAAGCCCCAGCCCATCATCAACGTCTCCATCACCATCAACATAAACGGCAACCCACAGGCCAAGCCCGACCCCCGCGACCGCGTGCCCTACTACCCGATCTGGGGCGTCACCCCGGGCGCCGCAGTCGAGGTCAAGGGCCAGGCATACGTCGCCCCGCCGCTACTGCCCTACTTCACGGTGTCGGCCTCGGCCGGCGTCTACACCCCGCCGGTCTTCCCGGGGGTCGTCCTCCCACCGATGCGACGCGACGCACGCGACGGTGGCTCGACCGCCCTGCCCGGCCAGCAGGTGGTCGGCAACGTGAACACGGTGCCCAACATCGTGACCCCTCTGTTCGTCACCGGCACCGGCAGATCGGCGAGGCTCGGGCAGATCGCCGATCCCTCGGCTGTCGCCGCGGCCGGCGGCCGTAAGGCGCCCGGCGTCGTCGACCTGCCGGGCACCCTCTTCGGCTCGTCGACGCCCGACGCGGCGACCACCTCTACGACCACGTCGGGGGCGAAGGACTCGGTGGGCGCGTCGAAGTCCGCGGTCGAGACGTCCCAGTCGAAGAAGGCCGAGAGCGGCAAGCCGGCGACGAAGACGTCCGGGGCCGGGAAGGGCACGACCGGGGACGGAGGGCCGGCGAGCACCGTGTCGACATCGGCGGAGACGACCACGCCCGCTCGCGGGACCACGACGAAGGCGACCGCAACGGAGCCTCCCGAGACCACGAGCAAGGCGCAGGAGCCGACGAAGACCGTGACACCGCCTGTGATCTCCGTGCCGGTGATCACTGCACCCCCGACGACGGTCGCCCCGACGACGGTCGCCCCGACGACGGCGGCGCCGGAGACCACCACGACCGCACGCGTCAAGCCCGGCGCCGGATCGTCGGGCGGCACCGACCTCTGCGTCCCGGGCACCAGGCACTGCTTGAAGAACTGACGGCGCCGACCGGCGCACGGCTGTCTAGGGCAGGGGGTCAGCGCACCCCAGGATGGCCGAAGCCATTCTCGCGGCCGCGTCGACGGCATCCGCCGGTGGAACCGCGCCCTCGATCAAATGCGGTCGGACCACCGCGAGCGGCAGGTCGAACATCGCGAATGCCACATCGGCGCTCGTCGTGCCCGATTGCGCTGCAACGCTTCTCACGAACTCCCCGATCGCGGCAGCCTGTTCCGCCTGCAGCGCCTCCCATCGGTGCGCCGCCGTCTGCGGCCACGCGCCGGCGTCGAATGCCGTCGCCCCGGCCTGCAGCACCAGCGCCTCACCGAGATGCTCGCGGCACCAGGCGACGGTCCAGGCCGCCCCAGCTACCGCGGTCTCGGGCGTCACCCCGTCTCCGATCTCGGCGACGTAGGCATCGTGGAACCGGCGAACCGTGCGCAGCCACACCGCGGCCAGGAGGCTCGGCCGGTCCGGGAAGCGATGGTAGACGGATCCACTGGGCGCCTTGGCCTCCCGCGCCACCGCCGCGACGGTCAGGCCGCGCACACCATCCCGCGCGAACAGTCGCACCGCTGCGTCGAGCAGCGCATCGGAATCGTGCAGCGTCGGCCTTCCCACGGGATCCGATCCTATGCTAGACCTGTTTTAGAGACTTCTCTCTAGAAAGGTGCCGTCATGTCCCTCACCACCGATGACCCACTCGCGGCCGCACGAGAGATCCTCGCCGCCCAGGCGTTCAACACCGTGGTCGGCGCGGAGCTCACAGACTTCGGCGACGGCCGCGCCGAACTCGTCCTCGACATCGCCGACCATCATCGACAGCAGTACGGGGTGGTGCACGGGGGCGTGCTGGCGTTCCTCGCCGACAACGTGGTGACATTCGCGGCGGGCAGCGTATTGGGCACCGGCGTCATCACCGCCGGCGTGGATGTCAGCTATCTGCGCGCAGCCCGCGCCGGAAGTCTTCGTGCGGTGGGTTCGGTAGCACGCCATACCGCACGTCATGCGGTGTGCACAGCCGAGATATGGCTCGAAGCAACCGATTCCGATCCGGAGCTGTGTGCGATAGCGCAGGGCACCATCTTCGCGACGAGCCGCACGTGAGCATCCGGGAAGCCGATTGGGAGTTCGCGCGCCGCACGGTCCGACGCTGCGTTCGATCGTCTCTGCACTGTGCCGTCGCATCGCGCAACACCGATGGCACGCCGCATGTCACGCCGATCGGATCGCTCCTCCTGGACGCGGAATCCCACACCGGCCTGTACTTCGACGTCTTCAATACGCGGCTCGCACACAACGTCGGGGCAGACCCGCGCGTCGCCGTGCTCGCCGTCGACAGCGGCCCGATCCGATGGCTGAACGCCCTGGCGCGCGGTGGCTTTCGCGAGTCGCCGGGCGTGCGACTGACCGGTACCGTCAGTACCCCACGCCGGAGCACCCCCGACGAGATCGCGCGCTTCCGTGCCGTCGTAGGACCTCTCATGCGACTGCCGGGTGCCCGCATCATGTGGGGCGACCTCCCACGCGTCCGGGACATCCGGTTCGAGTCGGTCGAGCGGATCCGGCTGGGCACGATGACCCGTGGACCGCGATGATGCCGTCGGACTACGCACCCGGCGCCGTCAGCCTCCTGTAGGCAGGACCGTGTCGAGCCTGTCCAGGAGGATGGGGATCGACGAGGCATCGGGGATGTTGAAGGCGTTCAGCAGCGGTAGGTCCGCGACCAGCGTGGGACTGTTCGCGGGACGCTGCGCCGTGAAGGTGCCGAGCGCTCCCGCAGGCGCCCCCGCGGCGCCGATGATCAGCAGGTACGCATCATCGAGGGTCCGTCTGTTCTCAGGTGATATGACGGTCCGCAGTCGACCGGCGGCACCGGGGATGTCGACGAGATGCATACCCAGAGAACCGAGGAACTTCGCCGCCGACGCATCGCCGCTACTGGTCACTGCCACTTGCGTACCGGCGGCGGCCGCGAGGGCGAACGTGCGGCCCGCGATCTGCGGATGCCGTCGCGCAGTGTCCCGTATGCGCGAGTACAGCCGGGTGCGGATCGGTCCGACATCGCGGTCCAATGCTTTTCCCGCGGTAGCGAGTTGGCGCTCCCAGGAACCGGACGACGTGCCGGCGCCCGAGTCGTCGTCGATGATCGTCGGGGCGAGCGCACTCAGCCTGTCGTACTCGCCTCTGCCGACCAACCACTCGGGCCCCACGATCAAGTCCGGTCGGAGCGCTGCGATCCGTTCGATGTCGAGTCGCCCGGTCAACCGGACGGCTCCGCCGGGTAGCGCGGCCCCCAGCCAAGGAGCCGCTGCCATCGCGACGGCGGGCCCGTCGGTCCGGTAGCCGACGACCGGCGCGTGGACGGCAAGCATCGTGCCGAGCCAGTCCGACGAGAGTGCCACGACCCGATTGATCGCCCCGGGGATCACGACGGCTCCGTAGTCGGTCTGCACAGAACGATGTGTCGCGCCACCCGACGGCCTCGACTCGGGGCGCCCTGTGCATCCACTCGCGACCATCGCCAGGATCAGAGCCAGAATCGCCACGGCTACCTGCGAACTCGTCCGATTCGATATCGATCCCGTCACGCGCATGAGGTCACCCTAAACCATTAAGGACCAATGGTCACTAAGTCACGAGCCTGGACGCTTGTCACTGCCAGTCGCGGGAGGTGTGGCGTACGGAGAGATCCATGCGTTGCAGACGATCGGCGACGACGGTGACCACACCCTCCGCGTTCTGCACCGTGCCGCGTACCAGTAGGGCCGGGGCGGTCTGCGCCACCATTCGGTACCGCGCCCAAAGTCCTCGACTGCACATGACGTTCACCATGCCCGTCTCGTCCTCGAGGTTGACGAAGGTGACCCCGCCCGCCGTCGCCGGGCGCTGCCGGTGGGTGACGGCGCCGCCGACGAGGACCCGGGCGCCGTCGGACACGTGCAACAGGCGATCGGCCGGGACGACGCCGAGCGCGTCGAGGCGGGGACGGAGGAACTGTGTCGGATAGACGTCGACGGTGACCCCCGTCGCCCATACGTCGGCGGCCGCTAGTTCGGTATCGGTCAGGCCCGGCAACATGGGCGATACGCCGGCGGTCGCCATACCCGGCAAGCGGTCCGGGCGCTCACGGGCCGCGGCTCCCGCCGCCCACAGCGCCTGACGGAGGCTTCCACCGAAGCATGCGAACGCACCCGCGGTGGCGAGCGCCTCCGCCTGCGCGGCGGTGAGTTCGACCCGGCCCGTGAGATCCAGCAGATCGGCGAAGGGCCCGCGATCGTCACGCTCCTCCACGATGCGCTCGGCGAGATCGTCTCCGATGCCACGCACGCCGGCCAGACCGAGCCGCACCTCCTCCCCCTCCCTCTCCAGGTTCGGCCACGACAGGCTCCGATTCACATCGGGTCGGTGCACCGTCACCCCATGCCGCCGCGCATCAGCGATCAACGACTGCGGCGAGTAGAAGCCCATCGGCTGGGCACGCAGCAGCGCAGCGCAGAACGCCGCAGGGTGATAGAGCTTGAGCCAGGACGAGTAGTACACCAGCGACGCGAACGATTGGGCGTGACTCTCAGGGAAGCCGAAATTAGCGAACGCACAGAGCTTCTCGAATATCCTGCCCGCTAGTTCGGGGCCGATATCGTGTCTCCGTCTCGCTCCGTCGTAGAACCGCTCGCGCAGCCGCTCCATCCGCTCCGGCGAGCGTTTGGCTCCCATCGCACGGCGCAGTTGATCCGCCTCGGCTGCGGTGAACCCGGCGACATCCACCGAAAGCTGCATCAGCTGCTCCTGGAACAGCGGTACGCCGAGGGTGCGATCGAGCGCAGCCCACATCGATTCGTGCTCGACCCGAGGCTCCTCCAAGCCGTTGTAGCGCCGGATGTACGGGTGCACCGACCCGCCCTGGATAGGGCCGGGGCGGATCAGGGCCACCTCCACCACCAGGTCGTAGAACCTCTTCGGCTTCAGCCGCGGCAACGTCGCCATCTGTGCCCGCGACTCCACCTGGAACACCCCCACCGAATCGGCGCGGCCGAGCATCTCGTACACCTGTGGATCGTCGAGGCGCAGATCCGAGAAGTCGATGTCCAGCTGTTTGTGTTCGCTCAACAGATCCACCGCATAGTGCAGCGCGCTCAGCATCCCCAGCCCCAGCAGGTCGAACTTCACCAGGCCCACGGCTGCGCAGTCGTCTTTGTCCCACTGCAGGATGCTCCGGTTCTCCATACGCGCCCACTCGGTGGGGCACACGTCCGCGATCGGGCGGTCACAGATCACCATGCCGCCGGAATGGATGCCCAGGTGCCGAGGAAGATTCGCGACCTCGTCCGCGAGTTCCACCACGGCATCGGGGATACCCGCGTCGGAGGTCTCCCCGCGATCCCGGTGCCGGCTGACGCTCTTGCTCCACGCATCCTGCTGGCCCTGCGAGAATCCCAGGGCCCGAGCGACATCCCGTATGGAGGAGCGTCCACGGTAGGTGATGACGTTGGCCACCTGCGCTGCGTTCTGCCGCCCATACCGGCCGTACACGTACTGGATGACCTCCTCGCGCCGATCCGACTCTATGTCCACATCGATATCGGGGTCACCATCACGATCCGGGGCGAGGAACCGCTCGAACAGCAGATTCTCGGCCACCGGGTCGATCGTCGTGATACCCAGCGCGTAGCACACCGCCGAATTGACGGCGCTGCCCCTGCCCTGGCACATGATGTCGTAGTCGTGGCAGAACCGCACGATGTCGTGGACTATCAGGAAGTAACCGGGGAACTCGAGCTTCTCGATAACCGCTAACTCATGCTCGATCTGCTTGTGTGCCTTGGGATCCTCCTCCGGCGAGCCGTACTTTTCACGAGCGCCGCGGCGGACGAGCTCGCGCAGCCACGTCTCCTCCGTATGGCCGTCCGGAACGTCGAACGGCGGCAGGTTCGGTGCGACGAGATCCAGGTCGAAGGCACACTCGGCGGCCAGCTCGACCGCACCTGCGATGGCCCCCGGGAACTCGGGCAACAGCAGCGCCATCTCGTCCCCCGATCGTAGGTGCGGGCCGCCCGCGGCAGGCAGCCAACCGTCCATCTCGTCCAAGGTCCGTCGCGCTCGGATCGCCGCCAGGGTCATCGCGAGCCGACGCTGGCGCGGATACGCGAAATGAGCTCCGGTGGTGGCGATACGGCCTCCGCCCACCCCGGAGGTCAGACCCACCCTGGACACCAGGCCGGCCAGCGCATGATTGCGTTCGTCATCGTCGGCACCCCCGTGGCACGTCAACTCCACGCTCACGTTGTCGACACCGAAACGGTCGACCAGATCGCCGAGCGCGGATGTCGCAGCGTCCGCGCCCGTCTCCAGTGCCCGCCGTACGGTCCCTTTCCGGCAGCCGGTGAGGATATGCCAGTGACCACCTGCGGCCTCCTCGAGCTCGTCGAGGTCGAAGCGGAGTCTGCCTTTCTCTCCCGCCGCCATGTGCGCCGCAGCCGTGACCCGGGACAGCCGCCGATACCCCTCGGGCCCCTTCGCGAGCACCAGCAGATGCGCCCCCTCCGGATCCGTCGCCCCCACCCGCTCCACATCGCGAGCAAGCGATAGTTCCGCACCGAACACCGTCGGCACCCGCAGCTCTTTGGCCGCCTGTGCGAACCGCACCACCCCGTAGAAGCCGTTGTGATCCGTGATGGCCAGAGCCCTCAACCCCAGCGCGTGGGCCTGCTCGGCCATATCCTCCGGCAGCGCAGCTCCGTCGAGGAAGCTGAATGCGCTGTGCGCGTGCAGTTCCGCATAGGGCACCCGGGACTCCCCCCGCCGCCTCCGCAGGGGTACATACGGATCGCGCTTCCGCGACCATCCTGGGGCATCACCACCGTCGCCCGGTCCGTCCCCGGGGATGCGCACGGCCGGCCGGCCGGCCAACATCCGCTCCATCTCCGACCATCGCGGCCCCGATTCGAATCCCATATCATGTATCGTACACATGTTCGAATAGGGTCGATACGCCCGAGTTCACCAGGAGTTCGCACAGCACGCCGAGCGAATACCTTCCAGTCCGCTCTGCGGGCCTCTACGGTGTGCCCTGGCACTATGCCGATCCACTATCGAGAACGGAGTCACTCATGGCAGGCATCAAGGACAAGTTCGACAAGGCCTACGAGGAGAAGAGCATCGAGGAGCTCGCCGACGCCCCCGTCGCCGCCCTGCAGGGTGTCTCCGACCGCCAGGCCGACCTGCTGAAGGAGGCCTTCCACATCAAGACGGTCAAGGATCTTGGCACCAACAAGTTCTTCCTGTGGGCACAGGCCACGGCCAAGCTCGCCGAGTGACCACCGCGGCGGCCTGACGCCGCCGCACACGGTCTCCCCCGCCGTCTCCTACAGTGAGGCGCGTGACCGTCGCGAAGTCCATCCTGCTGTTCGGCCTCGCCGCCGTCCTCGAGATCGGCGGCGCCTGGCTGGTCTGGCAGGGACTGCGCGAGTCACGCGGCTGGCTGTGGGTCGGCGGCGGGGTGATCGCTCTCGGGCTGTACGGCGCAGTCGCGACCCTGCAGCCCGACGCGAACTTCGGCCGCATCCTCGCCGCATACGGCGGGGTCTTCATCGCCGGTTCGCTGTTGTGGGGCATGGTCGCCGACGGCTTCCGCCCCGATCGCTGGGACGTGATGGGCTCACTGATCGCTCTCGTCGGCGTCGGACTGATCATGTACGGGCCGCGCTAGCAGGTTCCAGGGCACAGACGCACGTCGTTCGGACGTGGACGCCACTACGGCCGCCGGCCGGGTTCCCACACCATCAGCTCGTCGGCGGCGCGGAAGCCCAGCCGGCGATAGAGCGGGACCGACCGCGCAGACGGCGACAACACCACGCGCCGGTATCCGCGCTCGCCCGCCAGATCAAGAGCCGCGCGCACCAGAGCCGCACCGACGCCCTGGCCACGCGCTGCCGGCAACACGAACAGATGGCCGATGTAGCCCCACCTGCCGGCGTCACGGCCCGGCAGCGGCATCCGTCGATACTCGTGCAGCGTCACCATGCCGCATGTGCCGCCGGTCGGGACGGCACCTTCCAACAACACGGTACGGCCATCGCTTATCCACCACTCCCGCACGGCCGCAACGAATTCGGCATCGGCTTCGCCGACCGGATCCGATGCGTACCGCAGTGCCGCAACGAGCGCGGCGTCCACATCCGGGTCCGCCACACGCACAGTCGCCATCACACCTCCCCGGCAAGTGCCCGAGCCGCACGCCGCAGTGCGGGAAGCGGATCCAGCCCGTCGGGACGCATAGCGAGTGTCCTGATGATCAGGGCGTCGGTGAGGTCCATGAGCGCCAGGACGGCCTCGGTCTCGAAACCCGCTGCCGCGCCGATACGCTTCCCAGCCTCCTCGATCGTCTGCCGAGCGGCACGTAGCGGTGCCGCGAGCTCACCGTCGACGGCGGCCTCCGCGAACAGATTCAGACGCGCCACGCTGCGCACCCTGCCGGGCCCCACACACTCCCGGACGTACTCGGCGGTCGCGAGCGCGACCTCGTCGGGCGTCGACGGTAGGGCACCCGCCGCGGCGAGCACCTCCCAGAACCCCAGATCCGCCTGGACCATGCGATCGAGCGCGCCCCGGATCAGCGTGGCACGCGAGCGGAAGTGATTCGACGTCGTCCCGTCGGGAACGCCGGCGGCCGCGTCGACCGCCCGATGCGTGAGCCCCCTCAGACCACGCCTTCCGAGCACCTCGATCGCCGCGTCCGCCACCTCGTCGCGCCTGCTCACCGCACAGACGATACCTACTACTACATATGTAGTATGGTGTCTGTATGACAACAGCGGCAGTGATCGGCGGCGGCATCGGCGGCCTGGCCCTGGCAGGATTCCTGGACGCGCAGGGCTGGAACGTGGAGGTGTTCGAGCGCGCGCCCGCGCTCCCGGCGACGGGCACGGCGCTCGGGATGTGGCCGGAGGCGATGGACGTTCTGAACCGGCTCGGCGCCGGCGCAAGGGTCCGCGAACTCGGCCACCCACAGGAGGTCGCCGAGATACGGGACGGCGCAGGGCGTGCACTCGGACCGCGGATCCGCGCCAAGGGTGCGACGGTGATCCTGTCCCGGCCGCGTCTGCTGGAGACCCTGGCCGAGCACGCCCCGGGTATCGAATTCGGTTCGACAGTGGGCGATCCGGGATCTCTCGACCACGACGTCGTCATCGGGGCGGACGGAATCCACAGCGCCACACGCACCGTCGTCGCCGGGCGGCGGATCGAACCCCGGCCGCTCGCCGCCGAGGTGGTGATCGGACGTTGCCCCGGCAGCACCGAATCGTTCACCGAGTACTGGGGCCCGGACCGACTCTTCGGCGTAACTCCCCGCGACGGCGGCTTCATCAACTGGTACTCGGAGTTCCGCCCCGAAGCCGTAGCGGACGACGCCCCCGACCCCGACGCCGACCCCGTCGGATTCCTCGAGCGCGTCTACGACGGCTGGGCACCGAGGGTTCTGGACACGATCGGGCGGATCGACACGGAATCGGTGTTCCACTACCGGGTGCGCGAGATGCCCAGGCTGCACAGGATCACGCGCGGCCGGTTCGCGTTGATCGGGGACGCCGCACACGCGATGACCCCGAACCTCGGGCGGGGCGCGTGCGAGACCCTGCTCGACGCGGCCGCCCTGGCGGAGTCCCTGGGCCCGGCCTCCACGGCGGACGTCCCGGCCGCACTCGCCCGGTATCAGAGGCTACGTATGCGCGCGGCACAGCGGACGGCCCTGGCGTCCCATGTGATGTTCCGGCTCGCACTCGCCCGGCGCGGGCAGTTCCCGCGCGACCTCCTGTTGCGGCCGCTCGGACGGATCCTGGGCTAGGTTTCTTCGCCGACGTCGGAATCGGGCTCAGCGCCGGGAACGAGCCCCGCGGCGAGCTTCGGCATGATCCGGGCGAGGTCGGCGACGTCTCGCTCGTCGAGGGCGTCATATACCAGGCGGCGGACCTCGTCGACGTGCCCACGCGCGGCCGCCGACAGCGCGTCGAACCCCGGATCGGTGAGCACCGCACGCGCGGAGCGACCGCCGGACACCCTCTCCAGCCATCCGCGGTCGCGCAGGCGCCGCAGTACATGCGACAACCGCGACGGTGAGGCGTTCACCTCGCGCGCCAGGCGGGACAGGCCCATTCCCCGCCCCGGCGCCTCCGACAGCGTGGCCAACACGGCGAACTCGAAGTGCGTCATGCCCGCCGACCGCAGTTGCGTGTCCAGCGCGGCCGGTAGACGCATCGCGACGGTGATGAGGGGACGCCACGCTGCCATCTCCTGGGAGGTCAACCAGTTCGGCTCGGGGAACAGACCGTCGTTGGACACCGTTACACTCTACGTACTTGAAGCTTCAATTCTGGAGGCGACATGACTTCGATGCCCGTCCTGTATCTCAGCCACGGCGCGCCGCCGCTACTCGACGACGCGATGTGGGTCGGCCAGTTGCGCCGCTGGGGAGCCGAGCTGCCCAGACCGCGGGCGATCCTCATCGTGTCGGCACACTGGGAGGCCGCACCGCTGCGACTCTCGTCGACGACTCCGCACACACCCCTCGTGTACGACTTCTGGGGCTTCCCCGACCGCTTCTATCGTCAGACCTACGACGCGCCGGTCGCCGCCGACGTGGCCGACGCCGTCGCAGGGCTCGCGGCCGGACAGCACCCGGTCCGCTCGCAGCGCGGGCTCGACCACGGCGCGTACATCCCGTTGTCCGTGATGTTCCCCGATGCCGACGTGCCGGTCCTGCAGATGTCACTGCCAACGCTCGACCCGCAGTCCCTCCTCGATCTCGGTTCCCGGCTGCGACCGCTCCGCGAGTCCGGGGTCCTGGTGATCGGTTCCGGCTTCACGACCCACGGGCTCCCCTTCCTCACGGATCCGAGCCCGGGAGCTGTACCGCCCGGCTGGTCGGTCGATTTCGACGCGTGGGCTCGCGACGCCCTCTCACGCGGCGACGTCGAACAGCTGCTGGGCTTTCAGACCGCCGCCCCGGGTATGCCCTACGCGCACCCGACGGTCGAGCACTTCGCGCCGCTGTTCGTCGCGCTCGGCGCCTCATCCGATCCAGAGCAGGTTCCCGAGCAGGTGATCGACGGGTTCTGGATGGGGCTCGCGAAACGATCCGTCCAGCTCGCCTGAGGGCGGAGACCACGGAGACCCGAGCCAGATAACCTGGCCGGGTGAGCACGACATCCGGTCCGCGCACCGACGCGGAGATCGCCGCCTACCTCGAGCAGCTCGGCCTGCCCGGCGTGGCGGACGTCCACGTCCACTTCCTGCCCGAGCCGATGTTGGCCAAGGTGTGGGACTTCTTCGACCGGGCCGAGCAGGAGTACGGCACGCCGTGGCCGATCCGCTACCGTTTCGATGAGGACACTCGGCTCGCAACGCTGCGGTCGTTCGGCGTGCGCGCGATCCCCGCGCTCGTGTATCCGCACAAGCCCGGCATGGCGCAGTGGCTCAACGATTGGTGCGCCGGATTCGCACGCCGTGTCCCCGACGGGATCCATTGCGGCACACTGTATCCCGAACCCGAGGTAGGCGAGTACGTCGCGGCCGCCATCGCCGGTGGCGCCCGCCTGTTCAAGATGCACGTGCAGGTCGGCGTGTTCGCACCCGACGATGCCCTGCTCGATCCGGCGTGGGAGCTGTTGTCGGAGAGACGGATCCCGGTAGTTCTGCACGCGGGATCGGGCCCCGTGCCGGGCCCACACACGGGGCCGTCGGGTGTGGCCCGGCTACTGGCGAAGCATCCGGGCCTCACTCTGGTGATCGCCCACCTCGGACTGCCCGAGTACGACGAGTTCGCCGACCTGGCCGAGCGGTACGAACGCGTACACCTGGACACGACCATGGCCGCAACGGATTTCACGGAGGCGATGAACCCCATGCCGAAGGGATACCCCGATCGCCTTGCCGCACTGGATGACAAGGTGGTTTTCGGCACCGACTACCCCAACATCCCCTACGAGTACGCGCACCAGATCGAAGCGCTCACACGTCTGGATCTCGGTGATGCATGGATGCGGAAAGTTCTGTGGCACAACGGTGAACGACTTCTCGGTCAGGTCCGTCATGGGTAGTCCGCGGCAACTGATCGCCATCGGGCTCGCAGCGGTACTGCTGCTCGCCGGCTGCTCGTCCCCGCAGGGCAAGCCGCCCGCGATGGACATGCGGCGCTCGAAAGTCGCGTTCGCGCAGGTGGGAATCGACGAGGTCCGCCGGGGCGGCGCAGGCCCGCTGGTCGACGCCGCCACCCGTATCGGCGCGGAACTGGTGAGCAGCGAGCGGTCCGGCGCGGGGTCTGTCGTGTCGCCGTGGGCAGCTGTGTCACTGCTCGCCGAATTACGTGACGCGGCAAGAGGTTCGACCGCTAAGCAGCTCGACGACGTCGGGTTCGGAGCGGTCCGGCGCGACGACGGGTCGGATCTGGACCGGACCATGGCGGCGTTCATCGGCCAGGTGGAGCAGTGGGCGGGCGACCCCGGTACGGTCAGTGCGTCCACGCCGCCCGCCACGCCACTGTTCCAGGTCGGCCGCGCCGTGCTCGTGCCGTCTCTCGACGCGGTGTCCGACCACTATCTCGACACCCTGTCGAAGTACTACGACACCGGTGTCTACCCGGTGGACCTCGGCGCGCCCATGCTCGGCACCGCGCTCGGTGAATGGGCAGCGGTGAACAGCGCCAGCACCTGGACGTCCACGCCGCTCGAACCCGGTGCCGGGGATCGGTTCGCGATGCTCGCCACTGCCTACCTGGCTGCGGCATGGCGCTATCCGTTCGAGGTCGCGGACACCACCAACGCGCCCTTCACCGATTCCGACGGGACCACATCGAACGTCCCCACGATGCACGGCACCTCCACCGCGCGACTCGTGCGGGCGCCCGGATTCGACGCCGTGCAACTGGACTACGGCACAACGCTCGCCCTGCAGATCGTGCTGCCGCCGCGCGGCCGGCCGCTCTCCGACGTGACGACGCCGGAGTCGTTCACGGCCGCACGCCTCGCCCTCGCAGCGGCGCCGGCGGCACAGCACCGGATCTCCCTCCCCCGGTGGCGTACCTCGACGTGGATCCGGCTGCCCGGGCCGCTCGCCGTCCGGGACGCCTTCTCGGCCGGGGCATCGCTCGACGCGCTCGGGCCGCGGGCCCGCATATCCGATGCACGACTCGCGGCCGCGCTCACCGTCGGCGAGAGGGGCACCGTCATCGGCGAACCTGATGCCAGCGGGTCCGCGACACCGGCCCCGGCCCCGGCCACCGGCCCCGAGCCGGATCCCGTCTCCGTGGACCGGGCGTTCGCATACTCCGTCGTAGACACCGCGACGGGCCTCCCCCTACTGATGGGCAGCGTGCGCAGCCCCGTTCTGGAGTAGCCCGGACCGGACTTCGTGGGCGTGGTCTCTACGCGACGCGCCGAAGGGCTGTTGCGCTGTAGCGTCGTCGGCGTGACGTCGTATGTGGCGCTGCTGCGTGGGATCAACGTGGGCGGCGGTAACAAGATCCTGATGGCGGACCTCCGCGGGCTCGTGTCCGGCCTCGGGCACGAGGCCGTTCGGACCGTGCTCGCTAGCGGCAACGTGGTGTTCGAATCGCCGTCGGACGACCCGGCGGCGGTTCGGGCGGAGTTGGAAACCGCTCTGTCCGAGCGGTACTCGTATACGGCCATCGTTTTCGTGCTCACCCGCGAGCTGTTGGCCGAGCTCGCCGCCGCATATCCGTTCGAGCCGCGCGAGGGCTACCACGACTACCTGATGATCGTCGACGACTCCGACGCGCTCGCGGAGCTCGCGGCCGTGGAGACCGACGGCGAGCTGGAACGGACGCGGGCCGGCGACGGCTGCCTCTACTGGCAGGTGGAGCGCGGCCAGACGCTGCAGAGCCGAGTGGGCAAGGCGAGCGGGGTGCGGCGCATCGGCCCGCACACCACCAGCCGCAACCTCAACACCGTACGGAAGCTGCTGTGATCCTCTCGAAGATTCGGGATCCACGGCTCGTGACCATCCGCCGGGGCGGCACCCTCACCGACGCGGATCACCACCTCCTCGCCCTCTGGGCCGCGACCTGCGCGGAGCACGTCCTGCCGCTGTTCGAGGCCGTCCGGCCAGACGATCCGCGGCCCCGCGAGGCGATCGCTGCCGCCCGCACCTGGGTGCGCGGCGAGCTGGGCATGATGGCGGCCCGGGCCGCAGGCGGCCACGCGATGGGCGCGGCGCGCGAGCTGACGGGTGCACCACGGCACGCCGCATACGCAGCGGGGCAGGCCGGCGCCGTCGCTCACGTCGCCGCGCACGACCTGGGCGCCGCCGCCTACGCGATCAAGGCAGCGCGGGCAGCCGCCCCCGCCGGGCAAGCCGACACGGCCGGGCGCATCGAATGCCGCTGGCAGCGCACGCAACTCCCGGACGCGGTCCGCGAGCTGGTGCTCGACGATCAGCGGCTGCGCAACGACATCTGCTGGTCGGTGTTCGACGGCTGAACCGGCCTATTCGTAGATCCCCTCGACCTCCCACCCCCCGGCGACATAGTGCAGGAGCAGAGCTCGGCCACCCCCCTCCTCTTCGAGACGCACCTGGGCCCGCGCCTCAGCTCCCGCCGATGACGGGTCGGAGCCTCCCTGCCCGCGACGCTCCCACCAGCGCTCGTCGATCAGCCACGGCCCCGCCCACCAGCCGAGGGCCCAGCCACGGCTTCCCCAGGCCAGATGCGTCGGCTCCGTGGTGAAGACGCCGCGCTCCGTCACTCGCACCGGCTCCCCGCGTGCATCAGCGACCTCGACTCGCGCACCGGTGACCAGTACCGTCGGCGCCGGTTCCGGAAGCCTGCCGGGCCAGGGCGCCGACGGGTCCCGTTCCGGGATCAGCGCATCGCCGAGCGGCACCCACGTCACCTGCTCCGCCGGGCCACGACCGCCGCTGCGCACGCCGACCCGCACCGCCTCCCCGCCGAGGAGACCCTGCACCCGCACTAGGGCTCGCCGGAACCGCGCGTCGCCGTCACCATCGCCGCCCCAGATACCGACCGCGGTGGCCCCCGCATCCGCGACCTCCACGGGTTCCAGACGCAGCAGCACGACCGGGGCGCTCGGGCCGGCGCCGCTGCCCCGGCCTCCCGTGAGCCAGCCGTCGAGCTGCCAACGGATCCGGTCGGCCGTGCCCTCCGGCGTGAGCGGCTCCGCGCACCGCCAGACCCGGGTGTGCCGCTCACCGTTCGCCGTCACCGCGTCGACCTGCAGGCGCAGGCACGCAACCCCCGCCGAGGCCAGGCCGGCGTGCAGTTCCGCCGCCAGAGCTCGCCCGGCGAAGGCCGCTGCGTCGACCCGGTCGATCGGCGGGTCGGGGCACAGTTCCACCTCGAGCCCCGGAGGCAGCGCCCGCGTCGACGGTGGCCGGTCTGCCACCGCTCGCGCCTGCCGGTGCGCAGCGATCGCGTCCAGCCCGAACCGGGTGGCCACATCCGTCGCGGACAGTCCTGCAAACGCGCCGACGGTACGTAACCCCAGCCGGCGCAACAGATCCAGCAGCTCGGCGCGGTCCCCATCCCCCGAGCACAGCGCAGGTTCGGCGGCCAGCTCCATGATCGGCAGCGGCGCAAGGAAAGAGGCGGACTCACCGGGCGGCACGAGCACGCCGCGCCGCGCCGCCGATGCTGCGGTGAAGACCTCGTCTGCCGCGCCGACCTGGGACTCCGCCCCGACCGCGGACACCGCGTCGACCAGGCGCTCCGCGGCCTCCTCCTCGCCACCGAAGTAGCGGGCGGCGCCGCGCGCCGACATCACCACCAGCCCCGGCCGCACGACCTCGATGAGCGGGACCAGCTCCGCGACCGCCGCCGCGATCGGCTCGAAGACCCTGGCGTCCCTGGCGCCGTCGTCGGCAGCGACGTGCAGCTCGGGGCATCGCGCCTGTGCCTCGCGGCGCCGCAGTCCGCGCCGCACACCCGCCGACCGTGCAGGAGCCGAGCAGGCCACCACCCGGCCCGCGGCGAGCACAGCGACCGGCCGATCCGGCGCCAGGTCCGCCTCCGTCGCCGCGGCTATCGCAGGCCAGTCCGGGCACCACAGCGCCAGCACCCGCGTCGCGGTCTCCCGCTCGGGGGCGACCGCCGCGCGCGTCACCGCGCTACCGCCAGAGCCGCAGCCTGGGCCGATGTACCCACGCGCCCACCGAGGCAGCCCCGGCCGCGCGCGGCGTACGCCACATCGACCGTCCGGATCCGCCCTCTGCCGGGTCGGGCCCCGAGCCCGGTGTAGCCGCGCAGCCCGGCGTGCAGGTGCAGGCCGGCACCGTCCCAGCTGCCGTTCCGGACCAGCAGCACCGTGCCCTTGCTGCGCGCGCGGGGGGGGGTAGCCCGCGCCCGCGACCGC
>NZ_JARFTP010000045.1 GCF_029167375.1 Tsukamurella sp. 8F | reverse complement strand
CGCCGATAATAACCGTTATGTCAGGTTACACTTGTCGGACACGACTCTCAACGCTTGACGCAAGCTACCCGACGGCGGACACTTGCGTCCATGACCGGTCAGTTGACAGCCCTGCTAGACCAGCACAAGGCTGCCACAGGCGTCAGTGACGCCGAGCTCGCCCGCCGCATCGGTATCACGCGACAGAACCTCTCCCTATGGCGCGTGAACGGGTTGCGCAGGCTGCCCGAGCGCGAGCACTTGGACGCCGTCGCCACGGTGACGGACCGCCCTTATGCCGTTGTCCTCGCCGCTGCTCTGCACGACACCGGATATGCGGGTGTCGGCGACCGGCCCTACGAGGTCGTGTACGCGGACACGGTTCGCGTCCTCACCGAGGCCGCGCGCCTGACGTGGCCGGCTAGGCGCTTCATCCCCGACGCTGGCTGGGTCACGGACCCGGACGCGACGCCCGAGCCGATCGACTGGGCACAGTTCGTCGCCCACGCGCTGACCGCGGCCGCGGCGAATGTCGGCGGCCTCGATCGAGCGTTGGCCGGGCGCCCTGGATCGTGGGAGGCCGACGGTGTCCGCGGCCTGGTCACCGGCACGGGCGGTGACGACCTCGCTGGCCGACGGACGGAGCCGCTGCAGATCGTCATCAACCCGGACCAGGTGCTCGCCGATCTCGGCTACCTGGCTGTCTACGACGCTTCCGCGCAGGCCCTCGTCGACGAGCGCCGCCAGCACGTCTGGGTCTATACGGCCGTCGCGGAGGGATGGGTGCCCGACTCCCCCGACGCTCCCCCACCCGAACCTCGACCTGCTGATATCCCTCTCGGTAGTCAGATGTACGTCCCGCGCACCGACGACGACGAACGGGCACTCGATGAGCTCGACGACCACGAGAACGCTCTCCATGACCTCGAACTCGACGATATCCAACGCTACGGCCACCGACTGCGACAGACGCTGATCGATCACGCGCACGCCGCCGGCATAGCCGTCGATGTCATTATCGCGCGCGACGACCGGCCCACCCCCGCATCACTCGACCCCGACCTCGACGAGAAAATCGCCGCGGCGGTGCTCGCCACCCCGCTACCATCCGGCCTCCTACCCGAAGACTATCCCGACCAGAAGTTCGCCGACATCGACCGCGCTGCCGAAAGACTCCCCCACCAGCGAGCACGCAGTCGGCCTCCAGAGCTGGCGCCGAGAAAGCCCCGTTGAGCCAGACGCCGCAACGAATCTCGCAGTAGCACAACGTGCCTGGTGATCTGTCTGGTTTCATTGTGTGGAAACCAAGTTCCGGCAAAGGTGCCTTTGTCGAGGCACCGGACCGGCGGCGGCATGGACGGCATGTTGATCGGCTACGCGCGGTGCTCGACCCGCGGCCAAGACCTCCGCGCCCAAGAGTACGAGCTCCGCAAGGTCGGAGTTGCTCCGGATCGGATCTATACCGATTCCGGCTTCACCGGCCGCAACACCAACCAGCCAGGCTTGAAGACTGCCCTGGAAGTCGTGCGCGAGGGCGACACCCTGATCGTCACGAAGCTCGACCGCCTGGGCCGTTCCATCCTCGACCTGCACAACATCGCCAACGAACTCACCGAGAAGGGCGTAAAGCTCTCGTGGGGCGGCCAACACGACGCCAGCAGCGGCCGAGCCGCCCGCTACGTCTTCGTTGTCCGTGGCAAACTCCTGTCCAACGTCACGTTGTTCGACCTGTCCCTCAAAGCGGCCTGCACAGCTGCCGGGCTCGTCGACTCGCGGGGCCGGCAGACCATCACCCCCCACCGCTTCCGCCACACCATCGGAACCCAGCTCGCCGAAGGCGGCGCACGCCTGCAGACGATCATGGCCGTCCTCGGCCACAAGTCCCCGAACATGTCGATCGTCTACTCGACCCTCTCGGACCCGACGGTCAAGCAGCAGTACCAGGACATCATCACCGCCCGACCCGGTCTCGACGTCACGCTCGCCGGGCCCGCCGCCGAAGCACTCAGGGAACACCGTCTGGCGCCGGAAGCCGTATCCTGGCTGCAGACGAACTTTCTCAAGACGGAACTCGAGCTCGGTCACTGCCTGCGACTGCCCGCCGAGGGACCGTGCGAATGCGACCTCATGCTCACCTGCTCGAAATTCCTCACCACCAGCGACTACGCTCCGCGACTGCGCACACGCCTGGCGACCGAACACCAGCTGATGGAGGACGCCCAAGCGCGCGGCTGGGACCGTGAAGCCGAACGGCACCAGCGCACCGCCTACCGAGTAGAAGCGCTCCTCGACGAACTCGGAGACCGCCCGACCATAGATGTGCCGGAGTGCCGGCGCGTGGAGGAGACCGGATGAACACCGCGATGCACTTCATCCATTGATGGACGACTCACCGGCGCGCGTACCATCCCTCCTGTTCAACATCGATCCGCCGACGCCACCGACCTCGACCGCTGTTGCGAGGCTTGACGGTTTGGCATCGTTATTCTGGCAAGGCTGGACTAATCAGGCCGTGTACGGAGTGGAGGGGCCCGCTTGATCGAGTGGGATCGCATCAAGCAGCACAACTTCGACCGGGTCGTGGAGGTACTTCTGCGGCGACGTTTCGGTCCTGACCGTTGGCCTGGGGACGCCGCGGTTACTGCGTTCGACGGCCGCGGAGGAGATGGCGGTCGCGACGTGCTCGTCCAGGAGGGGAGGACGACGACGATCTACCAACTCAAGTACTTTCCCGAGGGGTTTTCCAGTGGCTGGGCGAAGTCGCGCCGCCCTCAGATCAAGGAGTCGTTCAAGACTGCACTTGATCACGATCCAGACGTCTGGGTTCTGGTCGTTCCCGCCAACCTCACCCCGACCGAGCGAGACTTCGTGACCGGTCTGACGGTGGCCGATGCGCCACGCCCGCGCATCGAGATCGTCGACCGCACCGCCCTCGACGACATGCTGATCAATGACCCTGACGTTGACGCCTGGTTCCAGCGCGATGTCCTCAAGGAGAACGCAGCCCTCTACAACCGCGAGATCGACAGTCTGCTCCGCCCGGGAGATCTCACCGGCAGGATCCGCGGCCTCGGCCAGATCGTCGACAGAATCAACCCACACTGGACATGGGACTTCCAACGAACCGGCGACGCGGTCATATGCTCGCTTCGGGCGCGGCATGCCAACGCGCACAACGATGCCCCCATCACCGCGCAGATCCGCTTCGACACCCCCGACGGAAGCGTGCAACAAGCACAGGTCGAGAAGTTCCGACTCTACGGTCGCCCGCTCGACGACCCTGTTCACGCCACTGTCACGATCTGCATGCCGGAAGGGCTCGCACTCGGACCGACCGAGAACTTGCCGAGCCAGGTCCGCATTCTTCCCGCCGACGACGGCCCTGCGGACGCAGCCACCTCGATCATCATCGACCTGCTCGACAGCGCGGGCACGAAGATCGCCAGCCGCACCTTCACCGTCCGCCGCATCGGCATCAGCGCCGACGGATACGGCGGCGCCCTCCATGGCGTCGACTCCGCCGGCGTCGTGCACTTCGAAGCGCTCCATCGTTCCCGCACAGATGATTCGATGCTTATCGACGGTGGGTTCCGGTTCTACTCCACTCCGATCGCCGGTAAGTTCCCCGACGAGGTGCTCGACAGCCTGGAATTCCTCGCCGAGCTCACCCGCGCCGCGACGTTGCAAGTGAGCCCTGCTCGCGGCTCAGTCGACGCTGCAGGAACCGTGCAGATGCAAGTTCCCGATGACGCCGACTTCGCGTCTGACGCACGGTTCCTCGCCACCTACGTTCGAGCCCTCAATATCGTGCAACAGAAGGTCCCGCGCGGGCTGCGCATCCCCGCCGAACTCGCGCCTGACGAGGTCGCGACCGTGCGCCTCGCCGCCACCCTGCTCGACAAGAAGAAGGTCGACCTGGTGTGGACCGAGTTCGATGTGGTCCTCTGGCCGAACCTCAACCCCGCCACCTTGGACGTCCTCAACAACGAGCATGGCTTCCAACTGCTCCAAACGCTCGCACTCGAAGTCACTGTCGGCGGCATCACGCACGAGATCGGCGCATACACCCGAATCTTTCACCGCGCTCTCAACGCCGGACAGTCGATCGACGAGCAAGGTCGCCAGGTGGTCCACGTCGTGGCGCACCCGGACAACGACACGATCACTGCGTACTTCGGTCTTCCAGCGCCTGAACGCCCACCGGAGCCTAGGTCACAACTCGATCCGGGTGACAACGGTCTCGACTAGCGGCGCCTGCTCGGACGGGTCGCTGTGACTCAACCGGTGAATCTGTCCACATAATCGAGTCGGACCTGATCCGAGCGAGGACCAGGGAAGGGCTGGCGGAGGCCGGCAGGCAGGGCAGGATCCCTGGTCGTCCGTCGAAGCTGACCGCGTTGCAGCAGAGGCGGCTCTACGACGAGTACGAGTCGGGGAAGTACACCGTCGCGCAGCTGATGGAGCTGTACCCGCTCAAACGCGCCGCGCTGTACGCAACCCTCGATCGGGAGCGAAACCGCCGGGCAGGGCTATCCGGCAAGGACTGAATATTGCCAGCGTATACCTACAGATCGGCTCATCCTCTCGATCCGAGCTCGCGCTATCCAGTCCTGGACCCGCAACCCCGACGACTTCCGCGGGCTCGAAGACATGCTCGACGTCGCCACGCTCTAGGAGCACACGACTGCCGCAGCGCATAGCCTCCGACACGCCCCGCCGAACACGCCGACTACCCGCGCATAGGGCGCACCCAGAAGGTATTGCCCCAATACTCCCCACGTATTATTCTGGCCATACGTGAAGGTCACGTCCGGAAGGGAAACTGATCCGTGAGCAGCTACTCGAAGGTCTCAATGAACCTCTCCGACGAAGTCCTGGGCGCCGCCCGCGACATCGCCGAGCGGGATCACGTGACGCTGACCGAGGTGTTCCGGCGCTCCATCTCCACCCAGGTGTTCCTGGAAGATGCACAGCGCGAGGGCAAATCGGTCATGCTTCGCGACGAGAAGTCCGGGACGCTCGAGCGGGTTCACTTCCGGTAGAAGGGGAAGGGCGCAGCACTATGACTGCGACGACTCGAAGTCATCCGCAGGATGACGACAGCGTTTCTACCCCTGGGTTTTTGATTGCGGAGGTGCCGGCTCCTATCGGCACCTCGGCGACCCGGGGTGACACAGATATTAGGAGTGCAAAGGAGGTAGATCGCGTCATCCCGAATGTCCATGGGGAGGCCATCACCGAGCCTCCCCACGCCTCCTCCAGCCAGGGCCTGGACCGCCCCTACACCACCATCGATAAACGCGAATACCGCATTCGACGTGCCGTCGTCTACTGGTGCCTGGCGATCCTCACCTTCCTCATCGTGACCCCGATCTTCGTGCCAGATCGCCAGGCGTACTGCTGGATGGCCGCCACCGAAATTCTGGTCCTCGTAGGCGCATTCGCCGGCTTGAAGTCCATGGGCGTCAAGATCGTCGCAGCGCAAGACCACAACTAAACCGCAAACACAGCTCGGGCCGCCCCAACACCAGTCGGGGCGGCCCGAGCCACATCAACGCCTACCGCCCGACCGGGCCACCCGCACCCAGGAGCCGCTCCACCATCTCCGGCGTGATCACCATCGGCACCTCATCAGGACGATCCACCTCGACAACCCCGCTCGCGGCCGCAGCCTCGGCATCCTCGAACGTCGACTGATCCGGCAACGCGACCGCGAGCTCGTACCCTGCCTCGGCCTGCCCGTCCAGGAACTCCCACAGCTCCTCCTCGCTGCCCCCGCGTGGGATCTCTATGCACCGCGCCTATATCGACCTCCAGGCCCGCCGCCACAGCAACGCACCGGGATCCGCCAGCCGCGACCGAACCGCCTCAAGCAACCCGACCTCACCGGGCATCTCAGCAACCGCCTGCACCTCCACGGCCGTCAGGTGCACTAACAGCCCGTCCACCGTGCCTTGAGCACTCCGAACCTGACTGCTGACGGCGCGGCGGCCCGCCCGGCCCACCGGGAGGGCGTGGATCAAGACCCCGGTCGTCGGCCCGATGAGCACATCCGCGGGGACCGGCGACCGGCCGCCAACCAGTGGGTGCAGACCTCGAAAAATGTCACACCCGCCTGCGAGAATCGAGCCGAGACCGAAGGAAGGCTGAGAGATGACTCTCAACGAAAACGATGTCCGTGCAGAGCTGCGTCCCTGGAGTGAACTAGACGGGCCGATCCCGCAACGGGTGCTCGACTCTACGTCAACCACGCCGTGCCCTGCGATCATCTTCACCTCGCGAGGGATGCGAACTTGCTCATCGATGCATTCGCCGGCGGCGACATAGATCCGGGATGGAACGACTTCGGCGATGGGAACTTCGGCACGCTTATCACCACCCGCAAGGCCGCGGAGGAAGCCGGCGCTGAGGGATGGCCCTCACCATCTCGGGACACCGAGTAGTCCACAAATCGAACGCAGGGCCGCCCGGCGACGAGCAGCACCAGCTTGTCCGAGACACCTCGTCGGAGAAATAGGATTCTAGAGTCGATGGTATGAGCGATGTGGAGCCGGTTGGGGCCCGCGGCGAGGCGGGCTGGGTTGCGGCGACGGAGGCTGTCGGGGAGCACGTTCGGATGCTCGCGGCGCGGGCCGGGCAGCGGGATCCAGGTGCGGTGTGTGTGGCGGTGGACAGGCGGATGAACTCGCCGGCAGCATACTTGGCCCACGCTGATCGCCTGGTGTTCAATCCGACCTTGTTCTTCGGTGATGGCGCGGCGGGCGCGGAGCGCGCCGTGTTCGAAGCGATGTTGGCCGAACCTGCTGTGCGGGGAACTCTGCTGCATGAACTGGGGCACCGGCATGATCGGGCTGCGTTGGCGGTGTTGCACCGCTGCGCTCGGTGGGGTACAGCGACGCTGCTAGTCGCTATGCTCGGCGCCGCGGCGGGTATGGTTCTGGCTCCGACCGCGATGGCCTGGGGTCCTGTCGGTGGTCTAGTGCTGGTGGCCGGCTTCCTGGGCTTTCTGGTGCACCTGAGCTGTCGCCGCTGGTCTGAGGCCCGTGCGGATCGGTATGCGGCGGTGAGGGACGCCGACGGAGTGCTCGCGTGTCTGAATTTCCTTGAGGAAGCGCAGCAGTCGATGTCGGAGAGGCAGCGGGAGTCGGCGAATATCGTGCATCGCTCACCCGCTGCGCGGCGCCGTCGGCTACACGCTGTCATACAAGAGAGCACGTCCCGTGTTGGCGGCCCGCGTCGGGGTTGAGGAACAACCCGATGGCGTCGGGCCAGGCGTCCGCCGACGCCCGCATCGCGTGGCTCCGCAGTGAGCTCGCGGAGACCGAGGATGAGCTGCGGCAGCTGCAGGGCATCTCCAATGAGATGTGGGAGGCGCAGCGCTTCCCGATGACCTGGGCGGACGCGGAATCGTTGGCTCGCGGCCGCCGCACCGGACGAAACAAGGAGGGTTGCCGTGGCTGATGATGAACGTGCCGAGCGCAGGCGGCCGAGAACCTCCGCGAAGCTCGGGGATCTGACCCTGATCGTGCGGGTCCCCGGGAAGCCGGCCGCCGTCCGCACCTTCACCGCCGCCGAGGCCGCAGAAGCACGGCGGTACGCGGAACAGCACGGATCGACCGTCGAGCAGCTCGGCAGCATCCAGTAAACGGAGGGAACCTGTATGCCTCTTGATAATCCATTCGCCGGGCGGGACCTCGCATCCCTTTCGGACGACGAGCTCGAGCAAGGCGCTCGCTATCGCCGGCTCACGAACGTGATGGCGGCGTTCACCGATCGGGGCTTCGTCACAGATGAAGCTCTCACCGACCTGGTAGACCGCTACCGCTACCCCCTCGCTGGTACCAGCCGGATCGTATTCCTCGCCGAACCTGGAGAACGTGTGCTTAAAGTAGCCATCAGCGCCGCCGGCGCTGTCGAGAACCAACACGAACTCGTCGGTGTACCTGGCATCCCCATCGCTCCCACTACACGCGCGACCTTCACTGGCGTGCGGGATGCGATCTGGATGGATTGGGTCGACGAGATCGACCCAATCCGCGACATCGCCGAGTGTGATTGCGACCGGTACGACTGGATCAGGAAGGTGGACATGATGCAGGTTGGCCGTACGCAAGCCGGTGAAGTTGTCGCCTTCGACGCAGGGCGGGCCGGCGCTGCACACGAGCTCCATCAGCAATGGCGTTCACCGAACCGTCAGTAACGCAACCTGTAGTCCACAAAACGAAGGAGATTCGAAGTGAAGAGTGAGAACGGCAAGATCGAGGATCGAACGATTCTCGACGAGGATCTTCAGTTGGCCGGCTTGTGGGTGGGCGACTGCCGGGTCACCAACGGGGCGCGGCTCGAACTCCTGGGCACTGTCACGGGGAGCGTGATCGTCGACGAAGGCTCGACCGCGCTCATCGCCGGCATGGTCAACGGAGACGTCGTTGCCAACGGGCGCGTGGAGATCACAGGCACGGTGTCAGGCCGGGTGACGGGTAGCGGGCTCTAACGGGTCCGGGAAACGAAGAAAGGCAGCGATGAGCGAACACTTTGAGGATTTCGTTGCGCGCGGTGTGGCTGCCCAGGTGGCAGCAGACCGAGCGATCGGCCTTGCGGTCCCCGATGCAGAGGACGAGGTCAATCAGATCAAGGCGTTCCGCGACACACTCGCGCTCGCGGAGGAGCGAGGCATGGACGAGGATCCAGACAGCGACGTTGGCCTCGCACACCTTCGCGGCATGTTGGCAACGGTCGAGCAGACGGCGGACAGCTTCTCGCCCGCGAAGCTGGGCCGGTGGCTCGGCTGGGTGCAGAGTGCCGTGGTCGCGGCGAAAGTAGGCACGCTCGACGACATGAGGGCGATCAACAATCGCAACAAGGCCGGATAGGTGTCTGGAAGACGAACAGCCAACCGCGACAAGGGAAGGAGGATCGAGAGCATGACCACCATGTACACCGCGATCCCGGTGCGGGAGGTCCCCTACCCGCACGGACTCGGGAAGCTCGAATACAAGGCACTTGAAAATGACATGAAGCGGCTCCTCGGTGACCGACAGACCGATGTCGACACCAACGCGGCCCGGTTCTGGGACACCGACTACCAGACGTTGGTCCGCCGGCACCTTGCTCCCCGGTTCGACGTCGCTGGTGACATCGTTGAGATCGCCCGGGACGCCCTGGTACGCGCTGAGGCGACGGGGGTGCTCGGTGTGTCGTACCGGACCACACACGAGGCGCGCGACAGCTACACCGCTGCGCTACCACCGCGGCCGTATCATCGCCCACCCGGTGCGGCGGGTGCGGTGGATGGGTGGCTGCGGAACCCACCTCAGCTGTACCGGGACTCGGCGGGCACGTTGTCGGTCGGCGACGGCCGACACCGTCTCAGGTATCTCCGGTCGCTGGTACAGCCGACCGACCCGGGATTCCTTGTCCTGGTGCGGATCACGACCGACGAGTAGTCCACGAATCGAAGGAAGACCACGATGAGCGACGAGTACGACACCACCTACGGCGATCCGGTAGGCCGCAGCACCATCGACCGCTACAACGCGTGTCGCGTGCGGTGAGCACACCACCGCCGACCGTGCCTGGTTCGGCTTGACCAGCTCAAAACCGCGCGACATCCACCCCAGCCTGCACGCCGACGCCCGCTTTTCCAGGCTCGATCGAGCTCATCGGCGCCCCTCTTCCGGGCGTGCCGGGCCTGTCACTGGGGATTCCCGGCCCGGGCGGCGTGGGCATTCGGGCCCACGGGGTCGACGCCGGCGACGCCGCTCGGCCGCAACAGCCGCGGCCAGGCCCCGTCGTCGACGTCCGAACCACCGCATCGGTAGACCTCGACGAGGCGCTGCAGCTGTGCGTCCGTGCGCCACCGATCGGCCTGTGCCCGCAGACTCTCGCCCCCGAAGTTGTCGTATTCGGCGATCACGGTCGTCACCATCTGGCCAGCCAGTCGCTCGAGCAGGTCGAGATTGGCGCCGAGTCGGATGCTGAACTCGTCGTCGGACAGAGGGGCGCTCATCCCGTTGTGGAAGAGGGACATGAAGTCGAAGTCGTAGTAGGTGACGAAGTCGTTCGAGTGCTCGCGCGGCTCGGTGTCGTACCACTCTCGGAAGAATCTTTGCACGGGAACGGTGATCGACGACATGCGCGCTAGTTGCGCGACCGTGCGCGGCTCGTCGATCAGGCTGTTGAACTGATCATGGAAGTAGAGCAGGGACGGTACCGCCCAGTACACCCCGGTGTCCCAGATGACCTTCACGCTCATGATCCTCGCGTTGCCCATGATCGGGTACTGGCCCTCGTATATAGGCAGCCACCCGTCCGTGACGAGGAAGAATACGTTGTTGTGCGCCGCGGTCAATTCGGTGACGTCCTCGCCGTCGAGGGACCGGGCCACCAGGTCGGTGATGAAACCGTTGCTCATCGAGATGACGTCGAACCCCGGCGAGTAGAGCGGGTCGAGGAAGATCCCCGCCTCACCCGTCAGGCACCACCTGTCCTCCGAGTACACCTTCTCGCAACCGTACGAGTAGTTCTTGAGGACTCGGAAGTCGAGAAGCTTGTCCTGATGCTCCTGGACGGCCTCAGCGCACTGCGGCTCGTGCTTCCTGAGCCATTCCAGCGCTCGATCGAAGCGGTTGATCTCCCTGAACGGATGCAGGTCGGCGTCGGCCACGATGCCCACGCTGATTGCTTCTGAGGACAGCGGGATGAGCCAGACCCAGTAGCCCTCGCCCATCAAGTGATTGGTCGACAGGTGGCGGCGTCCATCAGTGATCCTGTCGTGCCACTCCTCGTCGGTCGACCACTCGTCGATGTCGATCGGGTGGTCGATCCGAAACCAGGCGGCGTTGACGTTATGTTCGTTGGGTGCCGCGAGCCCCAGTTTCCGCTTCAGGATCGCCGCCCGCCCGCTGGCGTCCACCAGCCAGCGCGCCTGCAGCGCCTCCTCGGACCCATCGCCCGTCCGCACCGTCAGGCGGTGCAGGTCGTCGCCCAGCTCGACATCCGTGATGGTCCGCCCGGTCCACACGCCCACGCCCCTGCTGGAGAGCTCGTCGGCCAGGTAGTTCTCGAATCGCCCGCGGTCGATCTGGTACGTGGCGCCGACATTCGGGCGAGCAGCATGGCCGAGCTCGGCCCGCCGGGCGATATCGCGGTTGTCCCCCTGGCTGAAGAAGAAGCGGAGACCGAACTTGTCGAGCTGTTCTCTGACCATGTGCGTCTCGATGCCCAGCACATCACGCATGTAGCGCGCTCCGATGTCGACGGTCGACTCGCCGACCTTGTGTGCGGCCTCGGGTGCGCGCACCGCCCGCTCGACGACGACGATCGAGGTGCCCGGTCGGGTCCTGCTGAGCTGCATGGCCAGCGTCAGGCCGGCCGCGCCGCCGCCCATGATCGCGACGTCGAACCGCGCATCCGCGTCCGTCGGGCTGGTGGGATTATTCACTCTGTTCTCCTCGAACTTCATCGAATGCGCCAGCGGCCGCCGACTCGGTTGGCGGAGGCTCCGGGGGTTCCTCCGCTGCTCTTCCCAGCGGGCTCCGGGGCTTATAGGGCAGGGGCCGGAGCCCGCCCCTAACTGCGGGCACGCACTGCAGTCACCTGGATCCATGTGTCGTGGGCGCCCGAGCGGCGCGCAGCGGTGCGAAACACACCGGCCGTCGAGACCGGTGAGGCGTGCCCTACGGCCTCAGAACACATGATTCGAAACCTCCACACTCGGCAGGGTCGCCGGCCGCCGTTACGGCCGACTTACCGGGCAGGGAAGGAGTGCCGCCATCCGGCGGGTCCGGCACTCCGTCACTTCAAAAACGTGTTCGCCCACCGTGGCCCGGCTCAGTCACCGTCGCCCGTGGCCTGCGCGCGGCTATATCGGACGGTCCACCGAGCCGTGCGACAGCCGCTCCGGGGATCGGTCCGCGGACGCGCGCAGTGCTGGCAACCGCCATACACGCCCAGCCCGGCGTGTATGAACTTCTCCTCGGTTCAGGGGTCTCCACCCGTGCCGATATTCTCACCGGCTGGGCGCTGCCGCGTTGGGCGGTGGTCTTCTGTATCCGGGCAGTCACCTATCGAGCACACCGCAACGGACATGAGCCGCTACATCGCTGGCAAGCACCACGCCCCAGCGCGCCCGGACTGGCTGGCCGTCGCATCCGGATACCGTCTCGTCGGCCGTCGACGAGCTCATGGAGTACCTGCCGCACATACCCGGACGGTCCCCCGGTATCGCTGCACGCCTACGTGTCGATTTGGCGTTTGATGAAGTCGGCCATGCCGGGAACGGTGAACGCGATCTGCCCGTAGTCCGGAGCGTAGAGCAGTCCTTTCGCGATGAGATTCGCCCGCGCGGGACCAAGTTGCTGGACGGTGCGGTGAAGTCGGGCCGCGACGTCGCCCGACGCACTAGGGCCGTCGCCGTCGTCGGCCATCGCCCGAAGGTAGCCCTGCTCGGCAGGTGTCGCCCGGTCCCAACGCACCCGGAAGAACCCGTTGTCCAACTGCGCTCTGCCCGTGGCGACTCCGAGCACGGCGTCCTGGTGCTCGATCGTGGTCCCCGGTGCCGCGGTCCACGCGCCCTGACCGAATTGCTGCAGGAAGTACGGGTAGCGGCCTGACTGTTCGATCACCTCGGAGACCGCCGCCTGCGCCCACACGACGCCCTCGCCAGTCGCGGGGACTGTCAGCGCCGCCCGCGCGGCATCGTCGTCGAGTGCCTCGACCGTCAAGTACTGATAGCGCTCCGCGTAGGACTTGGCCTCGGCGAGGGCCCGGGGCAGGCTGGGCAGGCCGGCGAACGCGAGCATGAAATGCCACCCATCCTGGGCGGCGGCGTGCGCGAGAGTGCACAGCGCCGTCAGCTCTTCCCTCGTGAGGTCCTGAGCCTCGTCGATGAGGATCGCCAACCCGACACCGATCTCCGCGCCGGCCTCGGAGAGATCCCGCACAAGCTTGCGCAGGTCGGTGTCCAGCCGGCCCGTATCGGCTCCTCCGCCACTCGTGGCATCCAAGTTCACGCCGAACGACCACGTGTTCCCGGCCGGGTCATAGGACGCCTTGAACGACGCTGCTGTCTTGAGCGCCTTGAGGATCCGCCTGCCGATGCCGGGCCGTGCAAGATCAGAGAGCGGCTCATACAACGCCTCCCCCAGCAGCTCGCGCAGCGACCTCCCGGTTTCCGCCTCGATCTGCGCGACGATCCAGTCGTCCGCGGCAGCCATTCGCCGCAGCTCCGTCAGCAGGACCGTCTTCCCCACCCCACGCAAGCCGTACAGCACCACCGGCGGATCAGGCCTGCCGGCGGCGGTCCGACGCAGCGACGTCGACCACTGGGACAGCACATCGTCGCGGCCGACGAGCGCCGCCGGTTTCCGGCCCGCGCCAGGCGAGTACGGGTTCGCCACCGGATCCACGTTTCCTCCACCTCTAACAAGATATAGCTAAGTATAACGACTTACTATACTGCCTTAGATCTCCGTATAACAGACGCCGTCGGCGACCCGCAGCCTCTACCTGCGTGTGCGACCTGCGTGTCGGCACTCATCGCCCGCGACGACACTCCGACCAGAACGCGTCGCACCACACGGATGGGCGAAACTCGCGACGGATCGCCATGCGCAATGCCAGACTTCGCGCGGCCACGCAACTTTTCCCGCCGTCCGTCACGCCTCTATGGCCCGACACCGGTGTCCTCTAAGCGCTTACGGTGAGGACCAGGGTCACCTGTCCCGACGACGTCCTCTTCTGTAGGTAGGCCGCCGCGGCTCCCTGTGAGCCCAGAGATGGGCCTCGCAGCCTGATCTTCGTGACCGCAGTGCAATGCGCGAGATAGCCACGCGCGACGAGCTTGTCCGCGACGCCATCGTTGACCGGACCGTTCACGACCACCAGCGACGGCAGGACGCCCGTCGATGGGGCTGGTGTATCTGTAATGCTCCCGCAGCGGTTCTCCACCGGCGTCGCCTTGCTTCCGGCGTATCGGCGGACGAAGTCCGCGGCCGCCGAATCCGAAGCCGACGCCTGCACCCACACCGCCTCGCCTCCCCCGCCCCACGTCGCCTGAGAGTCCTGGGCCATGGAGACTTTGAACTCCGCCGGGATCGTGATCCCCGAGATCTCAGACGCTCGGGCGACAGCTTTGTCCGGCGCCAATTGCTTCGAGGTGAATTCCGCGCCTCCCGAGCAGGAAACAACTGCTGCGGCCATTCCGGAGAGGAGTATTCCAGAGATGATTCGTGACGACGCCATGATTTTATTGTACGCGTCCAGATGCCGATTGCACCGCACCTGATCCGGTGACAAGGAAATCCTGCGCCCACCCCACCGACTGCAGATCGTGCATCGCGTTCGAAACGCTCCGGTTCTCGTTGGATCCCATCGCCGACGTGTCGAAGTTGTACCAATCGTAGAGATCGTTCCGGTACTGCATCGTGTAAGTGCCGTCCGGGTTCATGTTGATGTTGGTCGCGGTGTTCACGGAGAAACGTCCGAGGGTGTGCACGGCATCAGGGGTACTGGAGCTGGCTCCGACCGCGGACCAGCCACTGTTATCGCTGACCGTCACCGCGTGGCCGGCGGTCACTGCCTGTGAGTGCGCGGCCGCAAGCGCCTGCTGAAGATTCTGCTGGACCTGCGTTCCCGGAGCGTTGATACCGTCGTAGCCGGTCGTCGTCCCGGTGAGCCATTTGTCGACCGTGCTCGAGTCGACCGTCATCGGCTTGCCCGAGTTCCCCAGGTAGTGCCACAGGAACCGGGCCGCATTCGGCTCGTGCTTCCTGAGGAAGTCGAGCTCGGCCGCTTTACCGGTGTCCCGCTTGAACTGCGCCGTCAACCGGGAGGACAACCGCCGGTCGCCGCCGTGTGCCCAATCGTCGTTCTTGCCCGGCGCCGGCGCCGGCGGCAGGCCGGATGCTCCGGAACCTCCGCCGCCGCCCTGCTTGTAGTCCACCGCCGTCAGCTGCGCCGCCAGCCCTTGGCTGGTGGCGTGTGAATCCGCCAGGATCCCCTGCGCCGCTGTGATCCGGCTCGTCAGCGCCTGCAGCAATGCACTTCTGCCTGCCGCAGACCCCGCGTGCGGGCCCAGCGCCGCGATATCGCTCTCCATGCCATGGGACTGAGCGACGACGGCCGACCTCTGCGCGGCGCGTGCCGACATGGCCTGCTGCATCAGCGCTCCGACCTTCTCGTCGGCCGATTCCACCGACCTGCGCACGGACGCATTCGCCGCGCTCGCAGCGACCCGCTGCTCGGACGTCAGGCCGGTCCCCGCCTCATTAGGCATGATCGGGTCCGTCGGCACTCCGGACGGCGCGACCAACGGTTCGCCCGAGCCGTACGCTGCGATCGCGGACTGCATGGCCGCGCGCGCCGCCGCAACAGCCGCTGCGATCCCCACCCGAAGCCCCTCTCGACCCGATGACCGATGCCTTAACGCCTCGGTTCCGAATCGTCATGAAACCACACGGATTGCCGACGAGCCACCACACAGGGGGGTTGATCCACTACTCCGGCGGCCCGCCCGCCCGCGGCGACGCGACCGCCACGATCTCATCCATCGACAGGTTCGATGCCGGACAGATCATCGGTCCCACGCGATGATTTCCGAAAACGGCGATCCGAGCCCCCAGGTCGTCGAAATCCCAATACAACGGAACCCGCCGCCCGCACAACGGGCAACTGTTGTCGGAGGAAAGAGGCCCGCACATACACCGACCATAGCAAGACTCGCAGAAATATGTGAAGAGGTGAAACTTGACTGCCCAACTCGGTCGCGCTTAATAAGGTGAGCGTCTATTCCGTATACGCTGCGTGGCGCAGTGTTTTAATCACGGTCGCGGTGTTCGAAGGGAACTCGACTTGACGTCGCAAGAGTGGCGACCAGACGGGAATTGCTGGACTCCTCGAGCTCGGCCCCGAACCGCGCACCGTTCAGTGACCTCACTCCCCCGTGGCGCGAATCGTCACTGTGACAGGAGATTCACGATCCGGTGGGACCAGTCCCCCGCTGCCGCGACCCCGACCCGGATCGCTTCACTCAACGCGCAGCCGACGAGCGCTTCCCCAGTCCAAGGCCCGCGCGGACCAGCTCGTCGACCACCTGCGCGTCCCCGGCCTCGTACCACGAGAAGTCATTACGACGCGTCCGCCTCAGGCCGCGAACGATCGTCTGAGTCGTCACCCAGTGTCGCTCGCACGGTTCGACGGTCTCCTCGATCTGCACCCCACCGCCATCGACCGCGACAACTCTCGCCCAGCCGGCGACGGCCCCAGCCGCTGCGGTGCGGATCGCAGAACGTAGCTCCGCCCGACCCACTGTCACGATCCGGCACCTCCCGCCGCCGCTGCGCCGCAATCGGGCGCAGAAGGACCAGGAAGACTCACCGTCCCGACACCATCCCACTCCCAGACACGCACGTCACTGCCCACCACAGCCTCCGCGAGGCCCACCGATCCCGGTGCCGTTACCGCAACCGGCGGCACGACATCGGTCAACACCAATACAGCGTGCGGATCCGCCGCCGGCCGGTTGTACCGCAGTGACACCGTGAAACGCCGCTCCCCCGCTACCGCAGCAGCCACCACATCACGAGCAAGGGCCCCTTCCACAGGCAGCCACTCAGGAGTCGTCAGCATCAACGTCAGTTCATGAGCACGAGGCAGCCCCGTGCGTCCCACAGAAAACGTTGCAGCAACCACCAGGTGCGACTGCGGGTCAGCACCCCACAACTCGAGATCGTCGTCGAACCGCCGCACCATCCGCTTATGCAGATCCTCGTCCAAGACGACCGGACAACCCGGCAGGTGCTTGATCGTCATCAGATGGCCGTATCGACCACGCTCGATCTTCTTGACCTCACCGACCAGGACCATGAAGCGCGACACCCTCCCCGGCGTCTCCACCGCCGCGGACCACGCCGCCGTGCGCCGCGCCGCTATCGCAGCCTTGTCATCGGCCCGGAACGGTTCAGGCACCCACAGACGCAACGGAACACCACGCGCGGTCTTGCCCTCCGCGGCGACCCCGAGATGCCATGACACCACACGCCACGACCGCCGCCCCGTCATCCGAGGACTCCACACCGTCAGCCGCGCCTCATCCCACAGAAGATGCAGCAGTCCGCGCAGCGACAACCGGGTACCGTCCGCTTTCACACTTGAACCCGGCGATCCCGCCGCCGCCGGCGGAGCAGCCCGACCAGCCGCACGCGACATCGCGAACCCCAACCGCAAAGCCGTCGAACCGTCCCGATCGGGCACCACCGCACGGCCGAGGACCTCACCTGCACCTGACAGCGCCGGCGGCGGCGACCACGAATCACATCCGACAGCGTGATCATTACCCGTGTTGGGCATGCGCTTCACGACCCATTGCTCTCCGACCTGGGCGATGTACATCGCCGGCCGATGACCAGCCGGTCGGCACCCACACTCCGGCCGCGTCTGGACCTCGTACGCACTCGCAAGCACCATCCGCCGAGTCGCCGCATCCGTCGTCTCATCGATGCGGACCCCGCCGACGAACAGCACATCACTCACAGCACACGCAGCCTCTCGGGTGCAGTCCAGGCCCGGCCGACGACGCCAGGTCCCAGGCCTGGTAGATGAGTCGCAGTCCACCCCGCCAACGCAAGGTCCATCATCCGTGCAGTACGCGCATCGAGCCCCGACACCCGCAGGGCCACCGGCGCGATGAACGCGCCGCCGCGACGCTCGTCCGCCCGGACACATACCCGCATTGATCGCCCCGGCGCACCCGAACTCAGGAGCCACGCCACCTGGTACTGATGACTACGGCACCCCGGTTCGAACCGAAGCCACACCGCACCGTCGACCCAGGCGCTGACGTCCTCGGCTACCCAGATCGCCAATCCGTCGTTGGTCGGATCGAAGCCGATAGGAACCGCCGCGAACGGATTGGCGATCGGAAGCGACCGCAGACGTCTGTACAGCGTCCACGGCAGAAGTTCTGCAGCTGTTCCTCGAGGATCCACGATGTGGTGCCCACTCACGACTGACTCTCAACGTCTGCAACGACTCGCCCGTCGGGAAGAGTCCTAATCAGGTGCCCGCGCTGATCGACGCGCTCGATCACACCGCCCCGGCGACGCACCACCCCGAACGGCACCGTCACGTGGGCGTCATGCGATGTCGCGCGGCGCAACCACGCCGAAGGGGCCATCGTCGACGCGAGGACGCCGTACCCGAGAAGCCGTACCACGGCCCCGATCCGGCCTCGAACAGCCTGAACCCTGCAGGCCCGCCGGTACGAGCGCCAAGCTCGTGCGGAGGGACCGCTGCGATGCGACCATCGCCCGGAGACCACGCCCGCCGCAGCCAAAACACCACCGACGACCATGGCGACCGCAGAAGCCGTGAGGACACCACACTCGACCGCGCACGCCCCCACCGTCGTCGCAGTACCGGCGCCCCACTGCGCCTGGCTCATCGCAGCCACCACTGCCGAAGGCATGAGGCCGCGATCCACGACACGATCAAGGCCCATACATCCCCGGCCATGAGCATTCCGAACCCCGCTAATGCAGCGCCGCCGGAACGATTCGTCACCAGGATCGCCGCGACCATCGTCACTGCGACGGCCACGACGGTGCCGATCAGAATCGTGGTCATCCACGGAGCGACCCGGATGTCCGCGACGATCAGCGACACCACCAGGACGAACCCGGCCGCAGCCATCGCAGCGCACAGACCGGCAGTCCATAGCATCGGAAGCCCGGAACCGACCACCGACGCCGCCACCGCGGCCGATACGCCCACCGCGACCGCGCAACCGAGCGCCCCGGCTACTACGAACGGAAGCCGCACCCGTGCACACCGCGGCGGAAGCGCCGCGGCCATCTCCGAATCGAAGTCGTCCCCGAGTCGGCGAGGAGGCTGCGCGTCATCCGGCCCGCCCGGTTCCAAGTCCTCCTCCCCCACCACCGCTTCCACATCCGCGTCGATCGTGTGACGAGTCATCGCGGCACCACGGGGGTCGCGGAGCACCGCGCACCGCCGACCGACGGCCTCGGATCGCGTGCCTGGATCTCTGGATCCGCCGGGGCCGGCCCAGGAGGAGGCAGCACCACCACAACCGTGGTGCACACATCCCGCGGCGGAACCACGACCACCAACGCCGGACGCGAACGGCGGCCGTGATCGAGACGCAGCCCGTCCGCGTGCGGACCACGCGGAAGTGCGGCGTGGCAGCTCCGCCCAGGTGCAGCAGACCGAGGACAAGGCATCGACCCCACAGGGCCGCTGGGACTCGCGTACGCGGCGGCAGCCGGCGCGAATGAGAACCCCAGCACTCCAACACCCACCGCCATCGCAGCGATGCGGCTCCCCGATCGCGTTCTCGTCGTTTTCGTCTTCACGGGACCTCTCCTTCGATTCTGGTCTGACAACCCCCTGAACTGCACAGTCGCACCGACACCATGGCGTGCACCACACTTGCCCCCATGCGTCACGCTAGCTCTGCTAGCGCGGCTAGCTAGCAGAGCGAGACAGGGGCCGCTCGCTCCTGATGCTTGCCTAGCTATGTCGACTCGCGTAGGCACGCTAGCTATGGTCACTGCCATAGCGAGCCTAGTTCTGAGAGCTATCCGAGCTGATCTAACTAGGGGCGCTTGGGTAGCGCAGAGTGCTATACACACAAGCCGTGCTAGCAAAGCTAGGCGAGCTAGCTACGTGAGTATTGCTAGGTTCGCAACACCTGCTAACCTAGCAGCGAAGGCAATCAGTGCTAGCGGTGCTATCAGGGGAGAAGGTGTACGTGAACCAACCGAAAAAGCTGGCCGTCGCCAACGAGAAGGGTGGGGTAGGCAAGACCGCCACCACCACAGGCCTCGCCTCGGCCATCGCCGAACTCGGACTCGACGTCCTCGTCGTCGACATGGATCCACAAGGGAACGCCACTAGCGGTCTCGGGCTGGACGTGACCGACGACATGCTGACCACCTACGACTTGATGCGCGCCACCGTCCGCGGCCGCGCCGCCGAAGCGATCCAGGCGACACCCTGGGAACACGTCGACGTGATCCCCGCATCGAAGAACCTCTCCGACACCCAGGCCGATGGCGCCAACGACCTCATCTTCCGCCTCGACATCGCCTTCGAGGGAGTGGACCTGAGTGCCTACGCCCTGGTTCTGATCGACTGCCCACCCACTCTGGGCAAGCTGCTCTACGCGCCGCTGTGCGCCGCCGACGGAGTCATCGTCGTAGCCGAGCCGACCATCGACGGGGTGAGGGGTGTGTCGGACATCGAAGAGACCATCGCCAACGTCAAACGCCGCGCCAACCCCCGCCTGGAACTCACGACGATCGTCATCTCCCGCGCCCGTCACAA
This sequence comes from Tsukamurella sp. 8F, assembly GCF_029167375.1. GTDB lineage: Bacteria > Actinomycetota > Actinomycetes > Mycobacteriales > Mycobacteriaceae > Tsukamurella. The sequence continues at coordinate 6,182 of NZ_JARFTP010000045.1, read as the reverse complement.
TGGCGAGCACGACTTTCGAGCGGGGGAGCTGCGGGCCGCCTATGGGGACACCGTCGCACGCACCGTCATCCCCGACTACGCGACCCGGCAGGACGCGCACTCCGCCCACACCCCCATCCATCAGATGAGAGGTGGCAAGAGCATCGCGCTCCAAGTCGCCTACTCGGACCTGCTTGCCGAGATCACCGAGACGACCAGCGAAGGAGCCTCCGCATGAGCATCGATCGACAGCCGGCGATCCGGCGGCCGCACCCGGCCGCGAACCTACCCAGCCGAGACGAGGCCGTCGAGCACAAGTCTGCAGGCCCCGCAGCGCCCGCCACGGCATCCTCCGCAACAGCAACGGGAACGGACCCCCTGTCCATGGGCTCGCCCTCCACCTCCACCAACGAGGAAGAGAAGTTCAACGAGCAGCACAACGTCCGCATCCGGCCAAGCACCCGCCGCCGTGTTCTCCGAGCCGTCGATAGGCTCCGGTACGAGACCGGCGACCGCACACTGTCCATCGCGCTCGCGACGGATCAGGCTCTGATCGAATGGTGCGAGCACCGCGGATGCTAGCCTAGCTAGCATACCTAGCACCACTGCTAGCGTGCCGCTCACCAGCACCGACAGCGGCAAGGCTTGGGGGGAGTACTGCAATAGGTACTCCCCCCAAGCCCGTCTTCAAAACCATGCACCCTCGACTTCGAGTGACAGGCAAAGCTCTCGGAACAACCAACCGTGCGCCAAGACGGCCCACACGCCTGTCCCTGGCCAGGCGACGAAAGAACCGGCATGGACAGGACAGATCCGTCCCCGGGGCCGCGCCCGCGAACGCATGATCTGGCACGACATCGGCGTCCTATTCGGAGTCCCCGCCGACGGTGCCCGAAACTCGCCGACAAGTGGGCCGACGCCGACACCGCAGCTCGGCGCGAACAGATGTCCCTGTGGTGACCGAAGCGGGCCTCCACGAACGGCACGGTGACGACAGCGCCGGTGGCGAATAGTCGTGCTCGTCGCTCCGGGCCCGCCAGCGGAGGACGCCGATCTCGGGCACCTACTCGACACGTGAAGACCCCCGGAGAGGGGCCGCCCGGACGAACCCCGCGGCGGCCCCATTCACCGGTTCATCACGCACGCGCGACGAGCGAAAGAAAAACAGAGACACGGCTTCGCCGTGTATCGAGCGCCTCCGGCGCACCACCCCACAGTCCCCAGGCTTCGCTGACCCCTTCCATTCTTTGCGCTCCACTCGATCGGCGCAAGGGGACGAAAAACAAATTTCCTCCCTGCGGGCCGCTGCGCTGGAAATTTCTTTTTCTCTCCGCCCCTTGCGCCTCCTCCCTCCACGCATTCATGGCAGGTGTAAGCGAAGCCCGAGACCTCAACGCCACCGGAAAGGACATCGACCGCCATGAGTGCACACACCGATACGAACAAGAGCACCCGCCGCAACAGTCGCACACCCGCCGAACGCGCCGCCGCGCGGCGCGAGGAGGCCAAGCAGCTGCAAAGCAGCATCGCCGAACAGGTCGCGACCCTGACCACCTCCGACGACTGGCGTCTGTTCCTGGACTACTGCCGCAGCTTCCACCGCTACAGCTTCAACAACGTGATCTTGATCTGGCGACAGTGCCCGACCGCCAGCCGCGTCGCCGGATACCGCAAGTGGCAAGAGCTCGGACGCCAGGTCCGCCGCAACCCCACGCGGATCCGGATCTTCGGATACAGCAAACGCACCATCACCGAGACCGATCCCACGACAGGGGAGGAGAAGACCCGGACCCTCGTCACCTACCCGCCCACGTCTGTGTTCGCGTTCGAAGACACCGTCCCCATCGAAGGACACCCACTCGCTCACATCGAGGCCGAGCACAGCCCCGACCTCGAAGGCGACGACCCCACCGGCATCACCGACCAACTCACCGACTGGCTCACCGCATGCGGATTCACCGTCGGCCGCGGCGACACCGACGACCCGGACACCTACGGGTTCACCGAATGGAAGACCCGCCGTGTCATCGTCCGCGACGACCTCGAGCCCGCCAGCGCCGTGCATGTCCTCATCCACGAGGCCGCCCACGTGCTCATGCACGACCCGGCCGGAGACGATCGCCCCGCAGACAAGCGTCAGATCGAAGTCGAGGCCGAATCAGTCGCCTACGTCCTCGCCGGACTCTGGGGCCTGGACACCAGCAAGGCTTCCACCCCGTACATCGCCGGATGGTCCGGCGGCGACGCCGACCTGATCGCCGCCACCGGCGCCCGAGTCCTCAAAGCCGTCGACACCATCGACAAGGCCCTCACAGCCCCCTGAACCCGCCCGGGGCGGGCCCGCACACCACGGCCCGCCCCGGAGCGCTCCACCAGCTCCCCGACCACACGCAATACTCGAATCCCACACGGAGACACCGAACATGCGCACTCACTTCTGGACCCCGGCACTGGACATCGACGACGACCTCACCGTCTACCGCATCGCCACCGCCGACGCCGCCCTCGCAGCCGAGACCGGCAGCTCCAACCCCACCGCCCACGACCTCGGGAACCACGCAGCGCGCGCCGTCGCCGACACTCTCGCCGGACCCCTAGAATGGTTCACCATCGCCACCAACCCACGCGCAGACGGGCACCGCTGGCCCGCCCTGCACCTCGAACACGACGCATGGAACGGCGCCGACATCCCCACCGTCACCGAACACATCCTCGCCGAGATGCTCCGCACCATCGGCATGCACCACTGCCGCACCGAAACCGGAATCACCATCGATCCCGGCGACCAGAACCTACGCCTGACACACGTCCCCGGCTGGCCGTACGTCTATCGCCTCGACATCGGATGGACCTTCGTCACCGCCGACCCTCCAGCGCCTTAGCAGAACAACGAAACCAGCGCCCTCGGAAACGGCAGAGAAAGCCGCACGAGGGCGCTGCAATTACCCGACGAACAGTCTTGTAAAACGTCGAGAAAACCCGGTTCAGAACGTGCGGCACCGCCACAATTCCTATATAATTAAAATGCCGGGGAAATCCCCCGGCACAGGAGAAAGGGGGGTTGGTATGACCACTATTGTGGCGATCACCGCCCTGATCCTGTCCCTACCCGGCGCGATCGACAACGCCTTCAAGGTGTACGACCGCATCCGGCAGCTCCGCGAGGACCGCCGGAACGAGTAGGGGAAAGGGTCACCCCCGGCGGAGAACCTAAGTTGGACGCTTACAACTCCGCCGGGGGTCTCCCAACAGTGTACGACCACCAGGAGAGGACCTGCAATGTCGAACCGAACCGCAGCGGGAACCGTTGCAGCGCCCCTGCTCCTGCTCGCAATCCTGCTGTGCATCGGCGCACCGGGCTGGACCGTCGCCGTCATGGCGCTGTTCGTGCTGTTGGCCGCCGCCGCAGCCGCCTTGCCCCACATTCACCCGCGCGCACCTCGTCACCGCCGCTGAACCGCACCCCGCGCTTGACACCGTCGCCCCAGGCCTTCGCAAGGTCCGGGGCGACGCGCTGCTCCCACCAACCCGCCGGGCGGGGCGCAAGTCCGCCCTAGAGGTGGCCCGGCGACTGCGTCGCCGCCCCTGTACTGAATGGTCGCGCTCCGCGCTCCGAAACCACCCCCCAACCCCCGCCAGTGGGGGAGCAGCGCGGCGACCGTGGTCGGTCCCGGCACGTGGCCGGTGACCGTGGCCGGGTCGTCGAAGGCGTGTTGCGTGGGGGAGCGCGCGACGCACCCAGTGTGACCGACGAGGACCCCGACCCGGTCAAGCTCCGTTCGCTTTCGGGCCCGCGTGTTCTCCACTCGCTGCGCTCGCTGCGCCCACGCGTCACCGGCCGCTTTCAACCCGCGCTCGCTGCGCTCGCTGAAATCGGCCTCCAGCCCGGCTCTCTCCCGCTTGACCGGCCCACCCCGCCGGTCCATCTGTGTGCAGTCACCCGCCACCCCGGCGGGCCAACACTCAGGAGCACACCATGTACCGGTTCTACGACTACGGCATAGCGATCGACAACGAACCCACTTACAGCGGGCACCTCATCGCCGACCCCGACACCGACGTCCTCGCGGCCGCCATCACCGACTACGCCGAGCACCCCGGCGTAACCGTCCACTGGACATCCGGCCGGGACCACCTCGCCTTCGGCATCACCACCGAAGGGCACCAGGCCCTCCTGCTGGTCATGCCCGCCGAAGACGCCGACCTCGGCCGACTGCTCGACACGTGAACAGCTTCTCCGAGTGGGTCGCCCCTGACCACAGCGAGGCGGTCCACTGCTCCGATCCCGCCACTCAATGCGCACCTGCTCCTCACCTGGTGCCGACATTCCGGACCGCACTCGTCTTCCACACCGCCTTTCATGCACGGCGCCGAACAACAGTTTCGGCGAATTCGGAACGCCTAGAACGTGGTCGCGATAACCAACGAGGCTGATTAAAAGGCAGTCGAAATCACGACGGGAAATGTACTCGAAACACCATTTATCAGGGACGTCAATTCTTTAAAAAACATTCCCGAAAAGGTTGCCTGATACCGCCGCTACCACCTATAATAGAAATAGGTTGGAAACGAAAGGGGGAACATTCATCCGAGGCGACAGAAAGCCTCACCCAGTACACGAAACGAGGGTCGGAAAGCGGCAACTTCCCGACCCTCAACACTCAACACCTGAAAGGGTACACCACAGTGACCGCAACACTCAACACCCACGACGCGGACCTCGCCGTCGGAGCCACCTACCAGCTCCCCGTCGAGGACCTGGCCCTGGAAGACAACATCCGGCTCGACACCAAACTCGACGACCCCGACACGGTCGCCTTCGTCGAGTCCGTCGCCGACTGCGGCGTCCTCACTCCGCTGCTCGGTGTCCGTGACCTCACCGGACAGGTCGTCATCCGCGACGGACAACGCCGATACCTCGCCGCCCGCCGGGCCGGCCTCAAGACCGTCCCCGTATACATCCTCGCCGACGACAGCGAAGGCGACGACCGTGCCGCCCGCCGGATCGAGCAGCAGCTGCTCACCACCAACCGCGCCGACCTCACCGAAGCCGAGGTAGTGCAGGCCGTCGACCAACTGAGCATGTTCGGTGTCCCCGCCGACAAGATCGTGCAACGAACCGGCGTACACCGCAGCCGCGTCGACGCAGTGCTCGCCACGAGGGGCAACGAACAGGCCCGCGAGCACGTGGAAGCCGCGCAACTGACCATCGAACAGGCCGCGACCCTCGCGCGATTCGACGGCGACGAGGCGGCACAGCGGCGGCTACTCGCCGCCGCCGAGCGGGGCGACTTCGCTCACGAAGCAGCACGGATCGACCAGGCGATCCAGCAGGCCGCCGCCCGTGCCGCCGCCGTCAAGCCCTACGAGGAACAGGGCATCCACGTCCTGCCCCGCCGCCCATTCAGCTCGTACGCCTCCGGCGTCGTCGACCACTGGGACCGGGACACCCACGACCAGATCAAGCTCTACCCGCTGCAGAACTACCTCACCCCGGGCGGCGATACGGTCAGCGTCAGCGACATCAGCCCGGCGAACCTGTGGGTGCACATCGAACCCGGCGACACCGCCGACGACTCGTGGACCGTCGAGCAGGCGTTCACCTGCGACCCCAAGGCCGACAAACTGCGCAAGCGCCCCAAGGCCAAGCCCGACACCAAGATCGACGAAAAGGCCGCAGCCGCCGCGCGGCACGAACGCAAGCGCAAGATCGCGCTGAACAAGGCCGCCCTCGCCGCCGAAGGCCCACGCCGCGACTTCCTCGCAGCACTGGCCACGAAGAAGGCCCCGCCCAAGGGAGCCGCACGATTCCTCGCGAACACCATCGTGCGGGACGCCACCGGCATGGGACACCACGCCACCACCGCCCTCGCCGCCAAACTGCTCGGCAGCAAGGACACGTGGAGCCTGCGCGGCGCGATCACCAAATCCACCACCGACCAACGTGCGCAGGTGATCGCACTCGTGATCGCCCTGTCCGCCTACGAGCGGACCTACCACAAGGGCGCATGGGACCACGGCGACCGCTCCGGATTCACGGAGTACTTCACCTACCTCGAATCCATCGGCTACCAGCTCGCCGAGGTCGAGACCGTCATCACCGGCAAGCGCACCCCGGACCAGGCGTACAAGCTCATCGCCGACGCCGACAGCAAGGAATAGCACCAACCGGTGTGGCCCCCCCCGCCCACCCCCGGGGGGGG
>NZ_JARFTP010000044.1 GCF_029167375.1 Tsukamurella sp. 8F | reverse complement strand
CCCACCCCCCCGGCCCGCCCACCACGGAGCTCACCGCCTGCGCTTGGTCCCGAAGAGGCTGCGGCTCAACTCGCGGCCCGCACTGGACGCCGCCGAGCGCAGGAACGACTTCACGGCAGGATTCTTCATGACATCGCCGACCCAGGAGGTCTCCTCCGGCTCGCGACGCCCCTGCGGCGCGGGTGCCGGGGCCTGCTCGGCAGGTGCCTGCGCCTCCTGTGCCCGCTGGTTGAGCTTCTCGAATGCCGACAGGTTGTCCACCGTCTGCGCGTATCTCCCCCACAGAGGCGACGCCTGCGCCGCCTGCTTCACGGCGTCGTCGCCGATCGCTCCCATGAGGGAGCGTGGCGCACGCAGCCTGGTCCACGCGACCGGCGTCGGTGCCCCGGTCTCGGACAGCACGGTGACCACCGCCTCGCCGATCCCGAGGGCGGTGAGCGCCTCGTCGAGCTTGTAGACGGGCGACGTCGGGTACGTCTTCACCGTCTTCGCGAGCGCGGCCTGGTCCTCCGGCGTGAATGCACGTAGCGCGTGCTGGATCCGCGCGCCGAGCTGACTGAGCACCTGGTTCGGGATGTCGGTAGGCAGCTGGGAGCAGAAGAAGACCCCCACGCCCTTCGAGCGGATGAGCTTCACGGTCTGCTCCACCTGATCCTTGAACGCCTTCGACGCGTCGGCGAACAGGAGGTGCGACTCGTCGAAGACGAAAACGAGCTTCGGCTTGTCCAGGTCGCCGGCCTCGGGCAGATGCTGGAACAACTCCGCCAGGACCCACATCAGGAAGGTGGAGAACAGCGTCGGACGCGCGGCCTGCGCGCCGAGCTCGAAAAGGGTGATCACACCCTTCCCTGTGGGATCGATCCGCATCAGGTCGTCGACGGCGAATTCGGGCTCGCCGAAGAAGGTGTCGCCACCGTCGGCCTCGAGGTTGACCAGCGACCGCAGGATCACGCCGGCGGTCTGCTTGCTGACGCCGCCGATTCCCTCCAGATCACCCTTACCCTCCGGAGACGTGAGATAGGCGATGACGGAGCGGAGGTCCTTGAGGTCCAGCAGCTCGAGCTGATGCTCGTCGGCCCAGTGGAAGATGAGTCCCAGGGTCGACTCCTGAGTGGCATTGAGCCCCAGCACCTTCGACAACAGGATCGGGCCGAACGCGGAGATCGTGGCCCGCACTGGAACGCCGACACCCTCGGTGCCCAGTGAGACGAACTCGGCGGGGAACGCCGTGGGCTGCCAGTCGTCGCCGGTGTCCGCGGCACGTGCGGTGACCCGGTCGCCCGACTCGCCCGCGCGGACGAGGCCGGACAGATCACCCTTGACGTCGGCCAGCACCACGGGCACGCCTGCACCGGACAACTGCTCCACGACGAGTTGCAGCGTCTTCGTCTTGCCGGTACCCGTCGCGCCGGCGACGAGGCCGTGCCGGTTCATCATGGCCAGCGGGATACGCACCTTCGCCGTCGGGTCGACGGTGCCGTCGACCAGCACCGTTCCCAGTTCGAGGGCGGTACCGGAGAAGTCGTAGCCCGCAGCGATGGTCTGCGCTGCGTTCGCGTTGTCAGTCACGTAGGCAACCCTAGCGGCCCGATAGGGTGGGCGCGTGGACGACAAACTGGTGTGGGTGGACTGCGAGATGACCGGGCTCGACCTCGGAGCCTCGAAACTGATCGAGATCGCGGCCCTCGTCACCGACAGCGACCTGAACATCCTGGGCGAGGGCGTGGACATCGTCATCCACGCCGACGACGTATCCCTCGCGACCATGCCTCCCGTGGTCGTGGAGATGCACGCCAAGTCCGGCCTCACAGAGGAGGTGCGGGCGTCGACGGTGACCGTGCGCGAGGCCGAGGAGAAGGTGCTGGCCTACATCCGCGAGCATGTCAGCACCGAGCGCTCCGTGCCCCTGGCCGGCAACTCCATCGGCACCGACCGCGGCTTCATCGCCCGGGACATGCCCGAGCTGGACCAGTTCCTGCACTACCGCATGGTCGATGTGAGTTCGATCAAGGAGCTGTGCCGGCGCTGGTACCCCAAGGTCTATCAGGGCCAGCCACCCAAGGGGCTCGCGCACCGGGCGCTCGCCGACATCCGGGAATCCATCCGCGAGCTGAAGTACTACCGCGCAACAGTTTTCGTGCCTGAGCCAGGCCCTGGCACCGCAGAGACGGCGAAGGTCGTCGAGGACCTGGGGCCGGCGTAGAGTCCGACGGTTCCGGGGCGGATTGGGGGTTGTCCCCGATGCGACCGGACCGCCCGAAGCGGTGTGATGACGTCATGGATCTGGTCGTCGTCATGTTCTCGGTGTTCGTCCCAGCACGCGAGCGAGCGCGCGTCGAGCGGGCCGTCGTCGACGGTGCCGTGGCCGCCGCCCGGCGCGTCGACCCCGCCGCCTCCGCACGCTGGCGCAGCGGCGAGGACCCACTCGATCCCACCCTGCTCACCGAGTGGCTCATGGAGAATCCCGGCGTGCCGCTCGGCGACGCCTCGACGCGGTACGTCGAGGCGGGCATCCGGGGGCTCGGGATCGCGGAAGTGTGCGACGAGATCGCGGACGGAGCCTGCGACGCCGTAGACGAGGCCGCGCACCGCGCCAGGCGAGGCACCTACCGCGGCGACCGCACCTGGCCATCGGCGGGATGCGCCTTCATCGTGCTCCCAGGCGAGCCGGAATGGGACACCTTCTGCACCCCCGACGCGACCCTCGCCGCTCCCGCCTAGACGCTCCTCAGCTGCGAGAAGACGGGTCACCGGTGACGATTCGCGTTCCGCTGTCGCGGTGCGGTAGAGTCGGAGCCCGGCTGGAAACGGCCGATGGTGAGTGTAGTTCAGTTGGTAGAGCACCAGGTTGTGATCCTGGCTGTCGCGGGTTCGAGTCCCGTCACTCACCCCACGAGAACAGCGGGGTTCGAATCCGGACCCCGCTGTTCTCTGTTCCTGTACTCCGAGCGACAACGCGCCGGAACGTCGGATCGCGTAACTTAGCAGACCTATGGATAGCTTGTACGTACTGCACGCGGGCCCGCCGTCCGTGGACGACTTCCTGCGACTTCGTCGCGATTCGGGGCTGTCCGAGCGCAGCCGGCATGGTGCGGAACTGGGAATCGACGGCGCATGGGCGGCTGTGCACGTCACCGACCGGCGGACGGGTGGAACTGTCGGCATGGGCCGCGTCATCGGCGACGGTGGCACGTACTTCCACATCACCGACATGGCCGTCCTTCCAGAGCATCAGCGGCGGGGGATCGGCGACGAGATCCTCCGCGCACTCCTCGCAACCGTCTATGCAGCGGCGGGTGAGGACGCATACGTCAATCTGCTCGGCGATGCGCCCGGCGTACGTCTCTACGCGCGCCACGGGTTCGTCGAGTCGGCGCCCGGCTCCATCGGCATGCACCGCCTGCCTCCTCCCTAGGCTTCAAATCTCCTCCACGACATTCGACATCGATACGCGTGGTCGGCTCAGCACCCGGCTGGAATTGCGGACCGGATCTGACCGGTAGGGCTCGTAGCGTCTCCCTCGACAAGCCCGAACGAGAGGAAACGCCATGAGCGACAACACTATGACCACGGCGACAACCGCCCTGACCGGCGAGCGCGCCGACCTGTTCAAGACGCTCGCCAATGCACGACACTTCCTGCGCTACACGGCGAAGGGCCTCACCGACGAGCAGGCACAGAGACGGTCCACCGTCAGCGAGTTGACGATCGGCGGACTCATCAAACACGTCGCGGAGGTCGAAGACCAGTGGGCTCGGTTCGCCGTCGAAGGACGCAGCGCGATGGCATGGGACGGGCTCGATTTCAGCAATCCCGGCCCGGAGCTGTTCGAGGCGTTCGGCAACAGCTTCCGGATGCTCCCCGGCGAGACACTCGCGGGTCTCCTCGACACCTACGCGGAGGTCGCCGCCCGCACCGACGCCGTCCTCGCGGAGCTGGACCTCGACGTCTCGCACGACCTGCCGTCTGCGCCGTGGTTCACGGACACCCGGTGGTCCGCCCGGCGCGCGCTGCTGCACATCGCGGCCGAGACCACCCAACACGCGGGCCACGCGGACATCATCCGCGAGTCGATCGACGGTCAGAAGTCGATGGGCTGATGAGGATCAGAGTGCGCGGCGCAGCACGACCCGGTCGAGCCCCTGCCCGTCGTAGTCGGCGACGGTGTCGCCGACGGTGAAGCCGAGCGCGTCGTGGAACGCGATGGAGCCCGTGTCATCCGGCGACGTGATCGCCTTGACTCCGGTGCGCCCGGTGAACCGAGCGGTGGTGAAGAAGCGCTCGTAGAGGTCGCGAGCAAGCCCGGCGCGTCGCATCCCGGGGTGCACGCCGACGAAGTGGATGTAGGCCGTCTCAGGGTCGGAGGGCGAAGGGAAGCCGATGAGGAACCCGGCGAGCGGCAACTCGTCCGTGGCAGCGACCAGACTCGTCGTATGGAAGTGGTCGAGGAACAGCCTGCTGAGGTCGCGGATCATCGGTCTCCCCCACCACTCGTCTACGACGGCGACGATCGGCTCGTAGTCGTCGGGGCGTGCGGGCCGGACGGAGTATTCGTCAACTACGGAAGTCATATGGCGCCTCAGGTTACCGCCCGCGCCGCGGCAAGGCATAAGTCCGGATCCGTCCGAAACCGGGCGGTTACGGCGCTCGACGCAGGTCAGGAACACCCCGCACAGCCCGGTGCACAAGCTGGCGAATCCGGCATTCACCAGCAGTAATGGAATCTGTCACCACCTCTGGGACAAGACCCTTCGGTGCTGTTATGGTCAGCGGGCTTCCAGCCACCGGAGCGATAGGCTTGACCGAGTATTTCGAGGATGGGGAATCGATTTTGGCTAAGGGATCACGGCTCGCCGCTGTACTGCGTCGGACGGCATGCGCGGCAGCGGTGACGGTGGCGGCGACCTCCACCCTCGGTGGCGTTGCGACGGCAGCGCCCGCCACTCCGGCACCGTCGAGTTCAGCTACGGCGCCGAGCGCGACTAAGGCACCGTCGACCAAGGCTCCGACGACGAAGAGCCCCGCCGCGCCGTCCACCAAGACGCAGGCCCCCTCGGCGGCGGTCCCGCCCGCCCCGAAGTCCGTGGGCCCCGGCGACCGTATCGACATCCTCCAGCGCTCCCTGGGCGACGGGAAGTTTCAGGCACTGCAGTGCACGATGGGCTTCGCGGTGACCTCCGGAACCGGCGAACGTCTCGGCGTCACGGCCGGGCACTGCGGCTCCGTGTCCAAGCCCGTCGGCGTCGATCACTGGGTGGTCGGCCAGATCGTGGAGTCGCACGCGCCCGCCGTGAAGCCGGACCCGAAGCGACCCGGACAGATGGCACCGGTCGACCCCTTCGCACCCGACTGGGCCACGTTCCGCCTCACCGACAAGAGCGTGAAGATGCTCGGCTCGAAGGGCCGGATCGCACCGTACTCCGTCGGAACGGCCAAGGTCGGCGACAAGGTGTGCCAGCAGGGCTCGGTCAACGGGTACCGCTGCGGCAAGGTGGTTCAGACCAAGGGCGACTGGATCCTCACCGACATCACGACCACGCAGGGCGACAGCGGCGGGCCACTGATCCGCACCTCGGACCACGCGGCGCTCGGCATCATCACGGACGCCGTCACGCTGAGCGACTCCGACACCGGTCAGGTGAAGGGCAAGGCGACGCAGTACTACTCGCTGCAGGCCGCGCTCCGCGCTTCGGGGGCCACTCTCGCGACGCGCTGACCTCTCGTCTTCGAGCGCCCGGCGGAACCGCTCCGCCGGGCGCTCGCCGTCTGTCACACTGACGCGGTGTCCGCAGCGAAACAGGCCGTGCTCTCCATCGGGACGTACCAACCGATATCCGCCGCGATCCGTCGCCTCGTGCCGCTCGACCGCGCCGTCACCAGGTACACGGGCGGACGCGTGCACGTCGTCCCGTCCTGGCTCGTTCCCAACCTGACGCTGACGACCGTCGGGCGCCGTTCCGGAAGCCCGCGCTCGACTCCCCTGCTGTACGTGCGGGACGGCGGCGACTACATCGTGGTGGCATCGAACTTCGGCCAGGAGCGCCACCCGGGGTGGTCGTACAACCTGGATGCCACGCCGGATGCGGAGATCCTCGTGGGCACCAAACGGATTCGCGTGCGTGCGTCCCGCGTCGACGAAGCCGACAGACAACGGCTGTGGCCGGCGATCGTGGCAGTGTGGCCCGCCTTCGACTCCTACATCCGCTGGGCCGGCGACCGCCGGATCAAGCTCTACCGCCTGACCCCGCACTGATCACCTCGACCGGAGCCGGAGGGGGTGGACGGTGCCGGGTAGCACGTCGGCGGCGAGGGCCGCAGCCTCGTGCGGAGCCAGGTCGGTGAGCGCATAACGGCGGGCGCCGACGGCCGTCGCCGCGTGTAACGTCAAGACCCCGGAGCGCCGCTGGAAGAACGACTCGGTGGTGACCCAGCCTATGATCCCGTCGTCCTCGAGCACCACCCGAGTGCGCGCCACGGCGCAGTCACCGATCACGAGCGCGCCCGGACGGCGCGCGTGACCGAGGTTGCGGTAACGCACCGGAGCCGGCGCGATGCAGGCCACGCCGAGCGCCAGGCCCACCACTAGTGGCGCCCAACCGAGTGCAGAGTCCGTCGCGACGAACTGGACGGCCGAGCCGACCGCCCCGATGACGACAAGCCCCACCGCACCGATAAGACCACGAGTCCACCTGCGGCGCAGCGCCTTCCGACCATGGGATCGCAGCCCGGCGCCGACGGTGGCCGTCCGCTCCAGCGCCTCGTCGGCCACCCGCAGCGCATCCGCCCGAGGTGCCGGTGGAAGCAGCAGGGGGCTGCGCTGAGTGCCCGTCGCGAGAGCGTGCACTTTCGCGCCGTGGACGACACGCATCAGGACGGGCTCGTGCACGCGGGTGCCACGAACACGGCGACGCTCGACGGTGGCCTCTACTGTCGACAGCAGACCCCGGCGGGTATGCAGTGTGCCATCGGCGCGACGAGTCAACCGGAAACCCCAGAACGCCAACACGTACGCCGCGATCGACACGGTCGCCGACACGACCACGAGCAGCATCACCGCGCCGGGGATCAGGACCGCGGGGCCGAGCTCGCGCAGGTTCTCCGCAACCCCCTCCGCCGCCTCCGCGCCACGCTCGGTGAGATGCAGGTCGTCGACCGCACGGAAGCCGATGCCGAGTGCTGCCGCCGTCGCCGCGAAGCCTGTGAGCGAGAACGGGGCGTAGCGGATCCACGACGGCCGGAGCCGGGCGATCTCGTCCTCCGCGGTGACAGACTGGTCGGAGATCTCGCCGGCCTCGGCGGACACCTTTCGGTATCCGTTGCGGCGCAGTAGCTCCCGCGCGAGATAGTCGGCCTCGTCCGCCCGGATCGGATCGAGTTTCATCGCCGCCTTCTCGCCGCCGACGCCAGTACCCACTGCGATGGTGCGCAGCCCGAGAACCCGGTCGACCGGGTTGGCGGTGACATCGACGCTGCGTACCCGCTCGCGTCGGGCCGACCTCGCCTCGCGCCGCAGTAGTCCCGAGCGGACCTCGAAGTGCGTATCGGTGAGCCGGTAGCGCGTGGTGAGCCAGGGGACCAGCCCGACCGCCGCAGTCAGCAACAGGGCCGCGATACCCCATACCGCAGGCCCTGCCGCACGCGCGGCGAACAGCAGACCGATGAGCGCGGGGATGAGCGAAGGCAGCGCCTTGATGACACGCGTCCCGACGGCCCACGCAGACAGGCGTTTCCACTCCGTGGCGTCCGGCGCCGGCCGATCGACCTCAGGTGGCATCGTCGTCCTCCGTACCGACATCGGCGACGATGCCGGCCGCGACCGACTCGGCCAGGGCGACCGGCAGCCCCGGCACGTGAACGGTGCCTGCGGACGATGCGGTGGTCACAGTGAGCGTGGCGAGACCGAACGCGCGCTCGAGGACGTCCGCCTTCGTATCGACGACCTGAATGCGCGACAGGGGGATCAGCACCCGTTCCCGCGTGAGCCAGCCGGTCTGCGCGTAGATCGCGACGGGGTTGACCTCCCACCGATGGAATGCATAGCGCCATCGCGGCATGACCGCGAGATGGACTGCGGCACATGCGATGACAACCAGAGCGACCAGCGGCGAGAAGAGCCTCGTGGGCGGCGCGGCGACCGCGGCGCCCGTGAGCACAACGAGCACGATGCACCACGGGATCGCCGCGCGGAGAGCCCACCACCCCTTCGCTCGAGGCGACACGCGATGCGCGGGCGGACGGAGTTCGCCGGGCTGCCCGGCCGACGCCGGTGCGGGAGGCTGCCGCACCGGCGCGCCCGCCTGCCGCGGCGGCGGCGGCGATTCGGGATGATCGTGAGGTTCCATCAGAACCCATCACAGCACAGCGCGCCGACAGGTGTCCTCCAGCCATGCCACGCGGGCCGGCCTCCCGAACGGCGATATGTGCCGCGAACTGCGGCGGCCGCCTCGATTTCACTTTTCCGCCACCAGCTTGCTACAGTTTTCGAGCACGCAGCGAGCCGCCCGCGAGGGCGCACGGGTGCGCGCCGCATGCGCCATTAGCTCAACTGGCAGAGCAGCTGACTCTTAATCAGCGGGTTCGGGGTTCGAGTCCCTGATGGCGCACAAGAAATCCAGGTCAGGGGCGGTTTCCAGCCAAGGAAGCCGCCCCAGATCTGTGTCTACCCACCGTTAGCCCACCGTTTCGGGCGCGAGACTCGCCACCGCCGCCGTCATGTCACTCATATCGGCGTGCCCCACACCCGACGCGTCCGAGTGTATCCGAGTATCCGCATTAACGGATGTATGCTGCATAGGATGCCCTCCGTCCTCTTCGCCGGTGGCGGCGCAGTGAGCGCCGCCGCCGCCTCGTCGCTCCCCGATTCCGTCCGCGTCGGTGTCGCGTCGAGGTCGCCCGGCGGTGCGGTCGAGGTCCTCCATGCTCGTCGCCTCCGCCCGCCGCGGACAGGTCGGGTCCGGCCGATCGGTTACCCCGAGGCCGCGGGCGGGTCCTGGGATCTCGTGGTGCTGTCGACACGCCCGAGCGAGACCGATCCGTCGGTGCTTGCATTCGCGTCCGATGCCGCGCCGATCGTGGCGACGACGAGCCAGGTCCCCGGCGATCTCGACATCCTCGCCGCGACCGCGAGCACGGCGATCATCCTCGCGCCGGCGTTCCTCGCCGACGCGACCTCACGCGACCCGCTACGGGTGACCGCATGGCAACCGAGGCGGGCACTGTTCTCCATAGCCGGCGACGAGGCAGCCGTGCGCGCCGTGACGTCGATGCTGCCCGGGACCGTGACTCCGACCGACGAACGGTCGATACTCGCCAGCGCCGCCCGGACGATGCCGTTCATGGCGGAACTGGTCGTTCACGGTGGTGACTGGCGAGCACTCACCCGCAATCTGCGACGGCCCGCCCGTGCATCCGCCGAAGCGGTCGGCTCAGTCACCGACGCGCGTAGCCGTCGGTCCTCGCCGGCCCTTGCGCGTGCAGCTCTCGCATCGGCCACCGCACTCGCACCGTTCGATCTCCCGGCATACGCAGCGGGCCACTTCACCCGTCACGCCGAACAGACGCTCGCGATGCTCGATGCATGGCGTGCGCTCCGGCCCGCGGTCCCAACACCCGCGCTGGACGCACTTCGCGAGGCGCTTGCGGGGGCGATCGAATGACGTACGAAGCACTCGTCGGCGGGCTGCTCGACCGACTACACCCGCTGTTCCGCGCACTCGGCGAACCGCTGCGCATGGCCATCCTGCGGACCCTTCTCGAGCACCCCGACGGGTTGACCGTGACCGAACTCGTCGATGCTCTCGACGTGCCACAGTCGACCGTGTCGCGTCACCTCGCCGTGCTCCGTCACGCCGCGGTCGTCGATGCTGCGCGCGACGGAACCTCGCGGGTGTACACCGTGACCGTCCCGCATCAGACGCTCGACGCGCTCGACACCCTCACGGAGACGATCCGCGAGTGCGTCCGCGAGCGCCACCCGAAAGCGCGCGAACACCCAGCACGCCCCTAGAGATCGCGACCGGCCACCGGCGGCAACAGCGCCAGCACGTTGACGACCACCGAGAAGACGGCGAAGCCCACCCACACCCACGCCCGCGCCCCCACCGTCACGAGCAGCGCCACCGCGGCGGCGAAGAGACCGATCTTGACCACCCACTGCACGGCGCCCACATCGAAGGTGGCCTTCGGGGCGGCGAACAGTCCCCACAGCACGCAGGCGACCCCGACGGCGAGGCCGGCACCGATCCAGCCCCACACACCTCCGCCCGCGAGCCGCCATATCGCGTACCCGAGGGCCGCGAGCATCAGCAGCTCGCTCACGAATGCAAGGAGCAGGATCGTCCATACGTACACGCCGCCGACTATGCACCCCCGGCGCGGAGGGCGGACGGCTTCGACCGCCCTTCGTCGCGATCTCGCAGTACCGGCTCGGATGCGCGGATCCTGCGCGCACCCGCGGGTCCGCCAAGTCTGAACGCGGAGCTGAGAGTTCGGTCGCGAGCAGGTCACAAACAGCCGTGCACCCTCGGCGCGACGGACCCCTGACCCGTACACTGGTCGCAATCGTGTCGCGCCCCGGGGGCTTCCTCCGCCGGGCGCGCATGCCCGTTACGTCGCTTATGTGGGGTGGAGAACCAGATGTTCGCAGGTCGTTCCGTGTCCCGTCGCGTAGCCGCGGCTCTGGTAGTGCTGGGGACGGCCACAGCGTGCGTGACCTCGTGCACCATCGGCTCGAACGACGCGCTCCCGCTTCCGGCCAAGGACGCCCAGATCACCGACTCGACCCCGTTCGTCGACCTGCTTCGCCCGCAGATCACGTCGACCGTGAAGGACAAGGCCGTCGGCGTGCAGCCGGGCGTCCCGGTCAAGGTCACCGTCGCCGGCGGCACGCTCCGCAAGGTCACGCTGACCAACGAGTCGGGCAAGGTGGTCGCCTCCAAGATCGGCCCGGACGCGCGCAGCTGGCAGAACACCGAGGCACTCGGCTACAACCGCCAGTACACGCTGCGCGTCGAGGCGGACGGCATCGGCGGCGTGAACATCGCGCAGCAGACGTTCACCACCGAGTCGCCTACCAACGTGACCCAGGCGTACTTCACGACGCAGAACAACTCCGTGGTCGGCATCGGCCAGACGGTCGGCGTGCGATTCGACGAGGCGATCCCGGACCGCCTCGCCGCACAGAAGGCGATCTCCGTGACCACCGATCCGCCGGTCGAGGGCGCGTTCTACTGGATCAGCCCCTCCGAGGTGCGCTGGCGTCCCGAGAAGTTCTGGGCTCCGGGCACCAAGGTCTCGGTCAGCGTCAACACCTACGGCATCGACCTGGGTGGCGGCCTGATGGGCCAGGAGAACGTCACCAACAAGTTCACGATCGGCGACGCCGTGGTCGCGACAGTGAGCGACAAGGACAAGATCCTGCGCATCTCCAAGAACGGCAAGGTCGTCAAGACCATGCCGACTTCGATGGGCGAACCCGCGAACCCCACTCCCAACGGGACCTACATCCTGGGCGATCACCTCGACTCGATCATCATGGACTCGTCGACCTTCGGCGTACCCGTGAACTCCCCCGGCGGCTACCGGACCCTCGTCGACTACGCCACGCAGATGGCCTACAACGGAATCTATGTCCACAGCGCGCCGTGGTCGCTGTCCGAGCAGGGCAACACCGACGTGAGCCACGGCTGCCTCAACGTGAGCCCCGACAACGCTCTCTGGTTCCTACGGAACACCAAGCGCGGCGACATCGTGCAGGTATCGGATACCACCGGCGGCGTCCTGGACGGCACCGACGGCCTGGGCGACTGGAACGTGCCGTGGAAGGTGTGGAAGGCCGGTAACGCCAAGCAGAGCTAGTCGACGGTCGGTCGGTCCGCCGTTCGAAGGTGGAGCAGTCGCCCGACGGTGCCGGCCGCCGAGTTCGCGATATCGGAAGCCGGATGCAGCACCGAAGCGGCCGCGGTTCCGAGTGCGGCGGGTGCCGACAGCAGCTTGTCGACGTTGTCCAGGGCGGCATTCACGCGGGCGGTCGTCTGCGCGATGGCGGCCATCAACTGCTCGAAATCGCCCAGATCGCGGTTGATCCGGACCAGCGTCTCATCGAAGGCCTCCATCGTCGAGTCCATCCCGCGGATGGTGTCCGAGAGATCGTTGACTACGGCTGTGGCCTGGTCGATCGTCACGTCGGCATTGAGCGCGGCGCTGGCCAGTTTCTGGAACCGAGCACGGCCCCGGCCGGTGGGGCGTAGGCCGGGGCCGTAGTCGTCGGACATGCCGCTACGGTAGTGGAATGACTGCACCCGCGCGCCTGTCCCCCGGGGATCCGGCACCGTCGTTCACCCTGCCCGACGCCGACGGCAACGAAGTGTCGCTCGCCGACTACCGCGGCCGCCGCGTCGTCCTCTACTTCTACCCCGCCGCCATGACGCCAGGGTGCACCAAGCAGGCATGCGACTTCCGCGACAACCTCGCCGAGCTGAACGACGCGGGCCTCGACGTCGTGGGCGTCTCTCCCGACAAACCCGAGAAACTGGCCCGGTTCCGTGATCGTGACGAACTCACCTTCCCGCTGCTGACGGATCCGGACAAGGCGGTCCTGACCGCCTACGGCGCGTTCGGAGAGAAGAAGATGTACGGCAAGACCGTGACAGGCGTGATCCGCTCGACCTTCGTCGTCGGCCCGGACGGGAAGATCGAGATCGCCCAGTACAACGTCCGCGCGACCGGCCACGTGGCCAAGCTGCGCCGCGATCTGAAGGTCTAGCGCCATGGAACGCACCGTCTACTCCGACGACCATGAACAGTTCCGCGCGTCCGTCCGCGACTTCCTCGCGCGCGACGTCGTGCCCAACGCCGAGAAGTACATCGACGACAAGCTGATCTCCCGCGACGTGTGGCGTGGGCTCGGCGAACAGGGTGTCCTGGGCCTCGAGATCCCAGAGCAGTACGGGGGCGGCGAAGCAGGCGACTACCGGTTCAACGCCGTCGCACAGGAGGAGCTCGCCGCGGTGTCGATGGCGTTCGCCTCCAGCGTCGGCATCGACTTCGACATCGTGACCCCGTACATCGTCGATATGGGCACAGAGGCGGCGAAGCAGGAGTGGCTGCCGCGCATCGCGTCGGGCGAGGCGGTCGCCGCGATCGGTATGACGGAGCCGTCCGTCGGCTCCGACCTGGCGAATCTCAAGTCGACGGCCGTACGTTCGGGTGCGGACTGGATCCTGAACGGCGCCAAGACATTCATCACCAACGGCTACACGTGTGACGTGGCCGTGATCGCCGCGCGCACGAACCCC
This sequence comes from Tsukamurella sp. 8F, assembly GCF_029167375.1. GTDB lineage: Bacteria > Actinomycetota > Actinomycetes > Mycobacteriales > Mycobacteriaceae > Tsukamurella. The sequence continues at coordinate 13,604 of NZ_JARFTP010000044.1, read as the reverse complement.
GAACAGAGGTCGAAGGGCATCAGCCTGTTCGCCGTCGACGCGTCGCTGCCCGGTTTCGAACGCGGCCGCAAACTCGACAAGGTGGGGCAGCCCGAGGCCGACACGGCCGAGTTGTTCTTCGACGACGTCCGGCTACCCGCCGAATCGTTGCTCGGCGAGGTCGACCGCGGGTTCATCGCGATGATGGAGAAGCTGCCGCAGGAGCGGCTCGGCTCCGCGGTCGGAAACATCGCGCACGCCAAGCAGATCCTGGCCGAGACCATCGAATACGCCCGCGAGCGTAAGGCTTTCGGACAGTCGATCGGTTCGTTCCAGAACACCAAGTTCGTGCTCGCAGACCTGGTCACCCGCATCGAGGTGGCACAGGCCTACATAGACCAGGCGGTCGCGGCACACGCCGAGCGCAAGCTGACCGCCGTCGACGCGGCCAAGGCCAAGTACTTCTCCGCCGAGGTGCAGAACAGCGTGTTGGACAGCTGCGTCCAGGTCTTCGGCGGTTACGGCTACATGCGCGAGTACCGCGTCGCCCGCGCGTGGATGGATGCGCGGGTGACCCGGATCTGGGCCGGGACCAACGAGATCATGAAGGAGATCATCGGGCGCAGCCTGGACCTCTAAGTCACGATCGCTGCGGGCTCCGCCGTGAGGGCGAGGATCCGCGCGCGCATGCGCGCCGCCACCTCGGCGACGGATTCGCGCGCCTGCGGGGTGCCCGGGTGCATCGCAGTGAAGTCGAGCCCGGCATCGTCACGGTTGATCCAGACGAACACCTCACGTGCGGGCGTCGGGTTCGCATAGACCGAGAAGTCGTGGCGTTGCGCGAGATCCGCACCCGGCACGCGAGTCACGTCGACGTACGACAGCATCGGTGCGGAGAAGCCATGCCGCACAGGGAATCCGGGGTCGTCGGCGAGCAGGTCGATCACCGGGAACACCGGTAGCCGCTCCATCGTCTTCGCGCGCTTCTGGGCGGCCTGCGCGCGGCGAACCGTCTCGTCGAAATCGTCGGCGACCTCGAACTGCACGGGCACCAACGTGACATACCAACCGATCGCGAACGCGTCGCCCGCATCGGGCCGGTCGGCGCGGGGCACCATCATCGTGAACAGGCGATCGCCGGTGAGGTCGTACGCGATGTCCGCGAGGAGCGCGAGGAGTGCGCTGCCCATCGACCCGCCCGCCGCGCGGGCGCGCGCCGCGAATGCGACGGCCGTCGCCGTGTCCGCGAAGCCGCCGTCGACGGTGCACTCCCCCGGTGCACACTCGTCCGGTCCCAGGCCGAGCGGCAGCGGGAACCGCGGCATGCCGCCGGACCGGGACAGGACTTCGCGCCACGCGTTGACCTCGGGGTGCACCTCCGTCAGCGCCGACGCCCAGGCCCGCTGCTCGGTCGCATACGCGCGGTAGGGCCGCGTCGGTGCGGCGACGAACGGCGCGCCCTCGAGGGCCGCGGTGTACCGCGTGAGGATCTCGAAGAAGCCGACGGCCTGAGAGACCCCGTCGGTATACAGGTGATCGCATGCGATCACCATGGTGAACCTCGGCTCGGCGGCATCGGGACCGGCATGCTCGGTGCCCGTGACCGCGAACGCGAAGGACGCCCACTCATCGAGACCCGGGACCTCGGCCAGCAGGTACTCCTTGACGGTGCGTGGATCGCCCTCAGACGTCGCGACGACGTCGAGCGTGACGGCCTCGGCGGACAGGCTGCGGCTGCAGAGAGCACCGTCCTCCCCCGGCAGGAAACCGGTGTGGAAGACGTCGTGCGCCTGCACGAACTCGGTGACGACGCGCGCCATGACGCCGGCGTCGAAACGGTCGTGCACCTCGAACGTCGTGAAAGCCAGCCGCTGCACGGCCGATTCGCCGCTACCACCGCTGCGGAGGTGATCCGCCTGGATGAACGACGGCGCGACCTCGGACTCGGGTGCCGCGGCCAGCGCCGCCCGCACCTCTGCGCCCGGAGCCCACACTCGCCACGCTCCGCGGGGGCAGACCCATTGCGTCGAGAAGCCCGTTTTCATGGCGATCATGTTTCCTGAGAAAGAGTAAAAGTGGACCACCGTACAGCGTTATTGTGAGGGTTGTCTCAACCAGGGGTGGTTTTTCACACGGTCTCGATGACCGCCACGGCGCCCGCGATATCGCCGTCGTGGGTGAGCGAGAGATGGATCCGCACGTCTTGCCCGAGATCCTCCGCGATGCGGCCGTGCACCCGCACAGCAGGCCTGCCCCACGCGTCCGCGACGACTTCGACCTCGCGCGCGCCCACCTCTTTCTCGGCGGGGCGCCGGCCGTAGAACGACGACGAGAAAGCCTTGAACACAGCTTCTTTCGCGGCCCAGCGCGCGGCCAAAGAGCGTGCGTCGCCGCCCGCGTCGCGCCGCTCCCCCGGGCTGAACGACGACAGCATCGTCGTGCCCGGCTGTTTCAGCTGCGCCTCGAATCCGCTCACGCTGACCAGGTCGATCCCGACTCCCACCACCGGCATGCAGCGAGCCTAACCGCAGCGGCGGATCCCGCGGCCGCTCGTTGCGGCCGCGGGACGTACGTGCGGCCGCGGGACGCACACCGCGTCCGAGCGGGACGGCGTCAGGCGGCGCCGCACCGTCGGGCTTGCGCCGTGCAGCCGCCGGCTCAGTAGGATCCGTCGTCGCCCAAGCGGGCGTCGCGGTCGAGCAGCAGTGCCGCCTCAGCGGCATCGGTGGACTCGACGTCGCCGAAGCGACGCCCCGCGGCCTGCTTGCGATACAAGGTGGACTGCCCCGTCATCGCAGACAGGATCGCGCGCCGCCCAGCGACCTCGCGTTCCTGCGCCGCGGCGAGGTACGCAGCGCGCGCATCGCCGTCGAGCGACGCCAGGAACGCGTCCCGGTGGACGACCGCGATGAGACCGGACACGTGGCCGAAGCCCAGGCTGGTCAGCAGCCCCGCCTTCGGACGGAAGCCGTGTCCGAACTGCACCTTCTCGCGGACCCACACCAGGTGCGGGTACTTACGCATCTCGTCGTCCACGCAGTCCAGGCTGCGGTTCGGCGGAACGACGCCGGCGCAGAGCATCTGGCACATGCCGATCAGCTGGAAGGCCGCGGCGCCGCCCTTGGCGTGACCGGTCAGCGACTTCTGCGACACCACGAACAGCGGGGCGCCCTTACTCCGGCCGATCGAGTCCGCGATGCGCTCGTGCAGCTGCGCTTCGTTCGGATCGTTCGCGTTGGTCGAGGTGTCGTGCTTGCTGATCACGGACACGTCGTCGGCCGCCACCCCGAGCGACGCCAGGCTGCGTGCCAGGCCCGACTCCGGGCCGCCGGCCGCCACCGACAGGGCACCCATGCCCGGCGCCGGGATCGACGTATGCATGCCGTCGCCGAAGCTCTGTGCCCACGCCACGACGCCGAGTACGGGCAGCCCCATCTTCGCCGCGACGTCTCCGCGCGCCAGCAGCACCGTGCCGCCACCGTTGGACTCGACGAATCCGCCGCGCCTGCGGTCGTTCGCACGCGAGAAGCGGCGAGGCGTGATGCCCTTCGCCAGCATCCTCTCGGTGTCGGCCGTGGCCTGCATCATGCCGAAGCCGGTGATGCCCTCGATGGAGAGATCGTCGTATCCGCCGGTCACGGCGAACAGCGCCTTGCCCACCTTGATCTTGTCGACGCCCTCCTCGACGGAGACGGCAGCGGTGGCGCACGCGGCGACGGGGTGGATCATCGCGCCGTAACTGCCGACGTAGCTCTGGACCACGTGCGCGGCGACGACGTTCGGAAGAGCCTCCTGCAGGATGTCGTTCTGATTCGGCTCGCCCGTCAGCGTGTTGACGAACAGCTTCCGCAGCGACGACATCCCGCCCATACCGGTGCCCTGCGTGTTGGCGACGTGTGTCGGGTGCACCCACTGCATCAGCTCGGCGGGGTCGAACCCGGCGCCGACGAAGGCGTCGACGGTGGCGACCAGGTTCCACAGGGCGAGCCGGTCGACCGACTCCGTCATCTCCGGGGTGATGCCCCAGCGGGTCGGGTCGAAACCGTCCGGGATCTGCCCGCCGACGCTGCGCAGCAGCTTCATGCGGCGCGGCACGCGGATCTCGGTGCCCGCCAGGCGCGTCACCTGCCACTCGCCGCTCTCCAGCGGCGAGATCGCGGTCTTCTCGGGATCGGCTGCGGCGAATGCACGGGCCTCGTCCTCGGACGCCACCACGAAGGTGGTGTCCTCGGGAAGGAACACCGAAACCAGCAGCGGCGCAGAGGCGTCGACCATGTCCCCGTCGTCGCTGAACTCCCGGATGCCGCACCGCTCGACCACGGTGTCGTGGTACTTGTCGGCGAGTTCGGCCTCGGGCACCAACTCGCCGCTCTCGGCGTCGTACCAGCCCGGTTCGGGGTCGTTCTCCCACGTGATCAGACCGGTAACCCACGCGAGTTCGGCGACGCCGGCTGCGGACAGCCGCTCGTCGACCTCCACCTCGAAGCGGGTACGCGCACTGCCGTACGGGCCGACCTCGCCTGCGCCGACGATGACCACCATGTCCTCGGGCCGGGCATCTATCTCATCCCAGTCGGGCTCGCCGATCGTCGCCACCGGCGCGGGCGCCAGGGCGTCGATCGTGGCCGGGCCGTCGGCGTCCTCGGTCGCCTGCCGCCGCGCCTCCATGGCCTGCTCGGCCAGCGCGGCCATGTCCAGACTCGCGCCGCCCAGGCCGCCCGTCAGATCGGCGAACAGCGGGCCGTCCGCGGCCCGTTCGCGGGCCTCGGCCGTCGCGTTCGCGAGGAGTTGCTCGGCCATCTCGTGGGTCGACCAGGTGCGGACACCCGCCTCCTCGACGGCCTCGACCAGCGGGTCGTTGCCGCCCATCAGTCCGGTGCCACGCACCCAGCCGATGATGGCGTGGGCCAGCGTGACCCTCTCGGACCAGGACTTCTCGGCGCTCCATTTCGCGATGATCGCGTCGAGCGCGGCCTTCGCCTCGCCGTACGCACCGTCGCCGCCGAACATGCCGCGGTTCGGCGAGCCCGGCAGCACGACGTGCAGGCGCGACGCCAGATCCGTGTCCTTGCCGATCGCGGACAGACCGGAGATCAGCCGCTCTACCGTCCACAGCAGGATCTTCATCTCCAGCTCGGCCCGCGGCCCGGCGTCGGCCAGGTCACCCGACACGCGCGGCGCGGCGAACGGGAACAGAAGCGTCGGGACGAGTGCCTCCTTGTGCACGATCGTGGTCGGCCCGTAGCTCTCGGACTGCTGTTCGCCGATCCATTCGACGAGCGCGTCGACGTCCGCGTAACTGCACATGTTGGCCGGGACCACCCATAGCGTGGCGTCGGTGCGGGCGCTGGTGCGGTACAGCTCCTTGAAGAAGTTCAGCCGCTTCTCGTCCACCCGGCTGGTGGTGGCGATAACGGTGGCCCCACCCGCCAGCAGTCGTCCCGCGACCGCGGCGGCGATGGACCCGGCGGACGCGCCGGTCACCACGGCGACCTCGCCGTGGTATTCGCCGGGCTCCGGGGCGGACTCGGCGAGATCGGCGAGGAACGCGTATGCCTCCGCGTGCTCCGGGCGGCCGGCATCGCGTGCCTTGCGCTCCCACCAGCGCGCCTGGTCGACCAGGGCGGCCCCGGCTCCCTTGGCCGTGGCCAGCAGGTGCTTACGCGTGGTCGGGAACGACGAGGCGTCCATGTTCCACACGCGCAACAGATCCTCGCGGGCGCTGGCCCAGCGGTCGTCGATCAGGACGGCCTTGTCGGCATCGAACGCGGGCGCCACCGTCTGTGCCCAGTTCTCTCCCAGCTCGCTCGAGATCAGACGCTGCAGCTCGGTGGCCGAATCGTCCACCTCGGGCAGGCCCGTCGCCGGATCCGCGAGGCCCAGCTTCGCCAGCATCGTCCTCGCCGACGCGGCCAGTGCGCCGTCGGGCCCGGTGATGGCGTCTGTGAACTCGGCGAGCGCTGCCGCGTCGACCGTGGCGCCGCCGCCTCCGCCGCCCACGCTGGGCTTGCCGACGGTGACGCCGTTCGCTGCGCCGACCTCGACGACCGCGCGGTCGATGAGGGCGTCCAGTGCTGCCGCGTTGGCGACCGGACCCTGCAGTAGGTTGCCGAGGTCGCCGCCACGCACCGACGCACCCTCGCGCGTCCCGGCCGCGAGCGCGAGCGTGACGTGCTTCACCCAGCCCGGTCCGAGCTCCCACGTCTTCGTCACGTACTCGTCGATGTACGCAGGCCGCTTACCGGCCCCGCCGAAGACCTTGCGGAGCTGCGTGCCGACGGTCTCCGAAAGTACCGGGCCGAGCGGCTTGTAGGTCCGGGCCAACTTGGCGACGGTGTCGCCGAGAGTGGGAAGGTCCGCCTCCGCCGCGCCGTCGATGGCGCCGAGGTTCAGCTCCGATCCCAGGTCGAGCAGCAGCTGATTCCGTCGCGAGGACACGCCGTCGCACAGCGTCTCGATGGTGTCGGTGCGCTCGAGCTGGTCCGGCCGCATCTTGGTCCAGATCGCGATCATCGCGCGGGTCGCATCGGACGCGTCGAACTTCAGATCCTCCGGACGGGGACCGCCCGACGGTGCTGCGGGTGCAGGCGCCGGGGCCGCAGCCGGTGCGGCATCCACCGACGGCACGGGCGCGGACTCGGCGACGGTGGCCGTCTCGTCGTCGGCGACGTCCTCGTCGGTAGCGAAGACACGTGCCGAGTCCCGCTCGGCGTTGAGCACCGTCGTCGACGACCGTCGGTACGACGTGAGAGCGAGAGTGCGACTTGCGAGATTGGCGAGCGTCGGGGCGGACGCGACGCCCACCTCGACGAACCGCTCGATGCCCAGGCCGCCGTGATCGGCGTCGGTGAGCAGCAGATCCTGCGTCTCGATCCAGCGCACCGGGCTCGCGAACTGCCACGCGAGCAGCTCGATGAGCAATGTGCGGGCGGTCTGCATGGGCGTGGCGGCGGCCGCCGCCCAGTCGGCGACCAGGGCCGTCGTTGGCTCGGAGGGCACGACCTCGAGGATCGACCTCGCGAACTCCGGGGTGAGCGCGAACGAGCGCGCCACCAGGTTCGGGACGTAGCGACCGATCAGCGCCTCGTAGTCGAACTCGGCGGGGACCAGCTCCTGCAGACGCGCCTCGAACTCCGCGACGCCCGACCGCAGCACGGTCGAGTGGAACGGGATATCGATGCCCGGGACCATCTGGAACGCCTTGGGGCTGCCGGTGCGCTCGGCGATCGCCGCATCCAGCGCGTCGAGCCCGGCCTTGGTGCCCGCGACGACGTACTGGGCGTTGCGGAGGTTGAGGTTCACGATCTCGACGAACGTCCCGGTCGCCTCGGCAACGCCGGACACGAATCCCATGAGTTCCGCATCGTCGATCTCGAACAGCTCGGGCCGGATCGCGGCCATCGCGTAGTCGCTGCGGCCGTCTCCGTCGCGCGGGACCAGACGCTGCATGATCGAGCCGCGGTGGAACACGACCTCGACGATGGTCTCGAGCGGCAGCACGTCCGCCGAGGCCAGCGCGTTGTACTCCCCGACCGAGTGACCGGCGATGACCGGGGCATCGACGCGGGCGCCGAACTCGCGCAGCTCTGCCAGCTGCGCGCAGGCGACCGTGGCCATCGCGACCTGTGTGAACTCCGTCAGGTACAGCACGCCGTCCGGATGCGAGTACGTGACTCCGTTCGCGCGGATCGACAGCGGGTTGTCCCGGACGATCGCGAGAATCGAGAACCCGAGCGCGGCACGGGTGTGCGCGTCGGCGCGATCCCAGACCTCGCGCGCGGCGGCCGATTGGGCGCGCCGCTTGAGCCCCATCCCCTTGGACTGGATGCCCTGCCCGGGGAACACGTATGCGGTGACCGCGGGGAAGGCGACCGCGGTCGCGGCCATGACGAGTTCCCAATCGCCCTCGCCCGCGTCCGACCGCACCTTCGCGCTGACCTCGAGCAGCTCGCCGCCGCGGTCGATGCCGACGCGCTCGACGGTGATCTGCACCTCGTCTCCGGGCAGCACCATGCCGAGGAAGCGCGTGGTCCAGCCACGCAGCTTGCGGTGCAGCACGTCCGCCTCATCGGACGCCGCAGCGACCTGCTGGGCGGCGGCCGACAGCCACATGCCGTGCACGATGGGGCCGGGAAGACCGGCCAGCGCCGCGGCGACGCCGCTGGTGTGGATCGGGTTGTGGTCGCCGGAGACGGCCGCGAAACCGTTCATGTCGACGGGCGCTGTGACGACGACCTGCCGGATCCGCTTGCGCGGGGTCTCGGTCGCGGTAGCGCCGCGTGCGCCACCCGCGGGCTTGGGATCGGTGAGCTCGGCGCTGCCCGTGCGGCCTCGGATCGCGAACCGCTCGGTCATCCGCACGACCGGTGTGCCGGAGCCGTTGGTGCCGGACGTGCGGACCGCGATGTCGACCGTGACGACGGTGCCCAGCTCCGTCGCCGTCACATCGACCAGCGACGCGGTCGCGCGGTACGTGCCAGGAGCGGGGATGTCGGCGAGCTCGACTGCGTGATCCAGATGCACCAGGTCCAACATGCCCTCGACGACGGGGCGCCCCGCGGCGGTGCGCGCGGCGCCGACGACGGCGAAGCTGGCCGGCCAGCAGGGGCCGACGAACGCGTCGGGCACCGGACGCTGCTCGTCGCCGAACAGGGCCGAGAGCCCGTCTGGCAGGCAGTCTGCGGTGAGCGCCGCATGGTCGGCGGCATCGGCGTCGGTGAACTCGAACTCGACGACCGCGGTGTCGTTCTCGACGTCGGGCAGAGCGCCGGCGGCGGCGAGCGCGACGAGCTGCGACATAGCTCGGGCCGCATCGTCGAGCTCGATCACGGGCACACCACCGTCGACGGTCGCCTCCGGAACGGAGATCGGGATGACCAGCGACGTGCCGGACACCGGGACCTCTAGGCGCACAGCGTCATCGCCGGTCGCGCGCAACGTCGCACCGGAGTCGGCCTGCACGGCGAACGGGACGTCACCGTCGGTGTCGATCGTCCAGGTATCGGCGGCACCGAGGCGCCCGATCGGGCTGAGCACGAGCCGCCCACCCCACAGCACGTTGGGCGCCGCGAGGGTGCGGGCGAGCGCGGCCGAGCCGACTCCCTCGCGCACGCGGCGGCCCGCAACGGCGGTAGCGGGCTCGCCCGCCTCCAACTTGCGGCGGACCAGCTCCGCCTCGAAACGGTCGAGCAACCTGCCGACCGGCTCGTCGACCTCGGTGATGCCCGCCACGGCCTCGGGGCCGGGGATGATGCAGACCTGGTCGGCGGCATAGCGCGGCGAGTGCGCCTGCCACAGCGAGTCGGAGCGCCACCAGCGGCGGACGTCCTTGTCTATGACGGGTACGAAGTTCACCGGCTTGCCGGGGGCGCGGCACACGTTCGTGAAGAAGGGCACGTCGGCGGGATGCAGACGCGTGGTCGCCGCCGCCGGGTAGTGATCGAGCAGGGTGTCGAGCGCGCCGTAGGCGTCGTCGGTGGCGGTGACGTCGGCGAATGCGGTCTCGATGAGGCCGCGGTCCTCGTCCGCGAGGCGAGCCTCGGCGCGGTGCAGCATCGTGAGGAAGCGGGTCTGATGCGTGATATCCAGCCAGCCGTAGTCGCCGAACCGTCCCGGAACCGCCCGATCCACCTGGTCACGGGTACCCACGGCCAGCTCGAGATAGCGCGCGAGCCACTCGCCGTACGTCATGGTGTCGACGTCGCCGAAGTACGGCTTCGCGGTCACCTCCATCGCCGCGATGATCTCGTCCCGCTTGGCCGCGACGGCGTCGGCGTCGCCCGCGACGCCGTCGAGCAGGCGCCCGCACGCGGAGGCCGGGTTGTCGATCTCGTGGATGTCGGCGCCGAGCTGGCTGCGACCGGAGGCCATGCCGCCCTGCGCATCGCCCGCGCCGATCCACCCGGGCGTGCCCACCGTCTCGGCGAGCGCACGCTTCACGTCCTCCGACGTGGTCGCCTCGAGAGTCGCCATCGCAGCGGTGCCGACGAGGATGCCGTCGACGGGCATCGCCGGCGCGCCGTACTTCCGCGACCAGGCGCCGGAGAGGTAGTCGGCGGCGAGCTTGGGCGTGCCGATGCCGCCACCCACGCAGAGCACGACGTTGGCGCGGTCGCGCAGCTCGCTGTACGTCGCGAGCAGCAGATCGTCGAGGTCCTCCCACGAGTGGTGGCCGCCGGCCTTACCACCCTCGACCTGGACCAGGACGGGGTGCTCGGGTACCTCGGCCGCGATCCGCGCGACCTGTCGGATCTGCTCGACGGTGCCGGGCTTGAACGCGACGTAGCCGATGCCGGCGCCGACGAGTTCATCGACCAGCGCGGTAGCCTCCTCCAGCTCCGGGATGCCCGCGGAGACGACCACTCCGTCGATCGGGGCCCCCGCGGCGCGCGCCTTCTGCACTATCCGCTTGCCACCCAGCTGCAGCTTCCACAGGTACGGGTCGAGGAAGAGCGCGTTGAACTGGGCGCTGCGGCCCGGCTCGAGCAGCGCTGTCAGGCGCTCGACGTTCTCGGCGAAGATGCCCTCGGTGACCTGGCCGCCGCCGGCGAGCTCGGCCCAGTGGCCCGCGTTCGCGGCGGCCGCGACGATCGCGGGGTCGACGGTGGTCGGGGTCATTCCGGCGAGCAGCATGGGGCTTCGACCGGTGAGCTCGGTGAACCGCGTCGACAGGACGGTACGGCCGTCGGGCAGCGTGATCAGCTTGGGCGCGAACTCGTCCCACGGCCGAGGCAGCTCCGGGACTCCGCCGGGCGAGAAGATGTTCCGCGCGCCGCGCAGGGTGGTCGCCGGGATCATTCCGATACCGTGGCCGCGCGCCGGCGCGGACGCGAGGCGCGTCGCGAGGTCGTCCGGGCCGAGATCGATGAGCCAGCGGGCGCCCGCGTTCACCGCACCGTCGACGTCGGATACCCAGTCGACGGGCTCGACGAGCACCCCGGCGGCCAAGCGGGCAGCGCGGTCGGCGTCGAGGCCGCAGCGCGCGGCCCACTCACGGACGAGGGTGACGCCCTCTGCGAGTGCGGGGTGATGGAAGCCGATGTCGACGCCGATCTCGTCGAAGCGCGGAGCGAACGGTGTGCCGCCGGTGGTCTTGGCCTTGCGGTCCGCCTCCTCGGCCTCGGCGACGGATTCGCAGAACTCGCGGAAGCCGGCCAGCAGCTTGGGAGTACCGCAGAGGACGAAGGCGTTGTTCGCATTGCGCACGCCGACCACCGGGCCGGCGGCGTCGAACGCCACAGTCGCACTGAATTCCGCCAGCAGCGCCTTGATGCGGTCCTCGCGGACGCCGGTCACGGCGAGCATCGGGGTCCCGGCTCCGAGCGCGACGATGCCGCGGCGGCGCGCGACGATGCGGCCGGCCGCTCCGATGAGGCGCGCTATGGCCAACAGGTCGCCCTCACCGCCGCGGGAGGCGAAGGCCTCGACCGCGAGCAGGCCTTGCGAGTGGCCGATCACCGAGACCGGGGGTACGTCCCAGGCGTCCAGGCCCTGCGCCTCGAGCGCGTACAGCGCGACGAGCTGGCCGTAGAGGATGCCGGGCACCGACAGCGCGGCTCCGTCGACATCCGGGAGGTTGCTGCGAACGGCCGGGCGGGCCGAGTCGTCCTCGCCCTCCGTCTCCTGCTCCGCGGCATCGATGGACAGCCTGCGCCAACGCATCGGGTCGAACGCCGGCGCCTGCGCGCGCAGCAGTTCGGCGCGGACGGGCTCCAGCACGCTCTCGCTGCGGGCCACGATGCCGTCGAAGATATCGCGGTATTCGGGGTCGTCCGCGAGGCCGGTCTGCTCCAGAAGCGAGATCATGCCCTGCAACCAACCGCCGCCCTGGCCACCGAAGATCAGCGCATACTGCTCGCCGCCCACCAACCTGTCGACGAGCGCCTCGTTGTTCCGGGGACGTTCTCCGGTGCGGGCTGCTGCAGTCACGTAGTCGTCGACAGTCATGGATCTCCTCGAGCGAATGATCGATTCACCGCATCGGCGCGGACGAATTTGCGGCGCGACGGCGTCGGCGCGGCCGACCCCATGGAAACACAGTTTTCGGGCGCCCTCTGACGTGCAGATATATGACTGATGGGTATACCCATGAGTAAGTCGTGCATCTCGATTCGCGGGTGTATTCGGGCGTTGATACACCGATGAATCCATGCTGTTCACACACGGCCCGACGGGAATTCTGCGGGTTTCTCGCCGGTAGCATTCGTTATCGAATCGTTATTCGTTTGTGTGACGCACAGCACCGCATCCATTCGGTGGGGCACGGGCTGCGGAGGAAAGGCGTCGTCGTGGAAGCCGCGGTCCCCTACCCTGGCCCCATGCAGCCCTCAGCCCGGCCGGCACCCGTCGACGTCCCTCCCGACGTGCTCGAACTGATCCGGTCGGCCGAATCCGTAACCGCTTTCACCGGTGCGGGCATGAGCGCCGAGTCGGGGATCCCCACGTTCCGGGACGCGCAGACCGGGCTGTGGCAGCGATATTCGGCGGAGGACCTGGCCTCCGTGGACGCGTGGTCTCGGGATCCGTCCCTCGTCTGGGGCTGGTATCAGCACCGCGCCCGGCTCGTGCGGGCCGCCGAGCCCAACGACGGCCACGTCGCCCTCGCCATGCTCGCCGACCGGACGCCCGTGGAGATCGTCACGCAGAATGTCGACGACCTGCACGAACGCGCCGGTTCGCATGTCACCGCGCACCTGCACGGCAGCCTGTTCGCGCCACGCTGCCGACACTGCGGAACGCCCTATCTGGGTACCGACGCCGTGCACACCGGGGACGCCCCCGTCGCCGGTCTCGACGCGGTTCACGACCTCGGCGACGACGACGATCCGGAGCACATGCGGACCGCGCCGCCCACGTGTATGCACTGCCTGTCGGAGGTGCGTCCGGGAATCGTGTGGTTCGGGGAGGCACTCCCCGTGGACGAGTGGGGACGCGGCGAGGCAGCCGTGCTCGGGGCCGATGTGGTGATCGCGATCGGCACCTCGGGCGTGGTCCACCCTGCCGCACGGCTCCCCGAGGTCGCGCTGGCCGCAGGGATCCCGGTGATCGAGGTGAATCCGGAGGAGACCCCGCTCTCGGAGTCGGCGACCGTGTCCTGGCGCGCGACCGCCGCGACCGCGCTCCCGGCCCTCGTCGCCGCGCTCAACGCGGCCGCTCCCCGCTGACCGGGCGAGGGTCCGCCCCCGGGCCGCCACTGACCCCAGGGCCGCCATCCGCCCTCGGGCCGCCCCCGCAGGCCCGGTCGGTCGAGGGTCGCCAGTCGCCGATCACCGTCGGCCCTACGAGTGGAAGCCCACCGACGATGTCCTCGCCGTTCTCCTTCCCGACCAGGTAGGCCGGCGTCCGGTGTTCCCCGTCGCGGGCGCCGCCACGGCCGGCCGCGCCCGGCGGGATCGCCATGGGCATGCCGCCCGCCCGACCGACCGACGGACTCGCACCTGCCGGTCTGGCACTCGCGGGTACCGACGCGCCATTGCCCGTCGGCACCCGGGCGTCCCGCAGGCCGAGCTGGCCGCCCGCCGCGCGCGCAGCCTCGGGGGCGCGCGAGACGGAGCCCCCTACGCCGGATGTCGAGCGGTGGGGCGCCGACGGTCCAGCGCCGACGCCCCTCGCGATCGGGGGCCGTT
>NZ_JARFTP010000043.1 GCF_029167375.1 Tsukamurella sp. 8F | reverse complement strand
CGCGCGCCGAAGGCCGCCCCCGCCGGACGCGCGGCGCCGACGCTCACGTGCGCGCTGCGGAGCCCGTCCAGCACCGCGCGCGCCCCGGCCCGCGCGACCGAGATCGGCAGGCCCGCCGCGCGCGACGTCAGCGCCACGTATTCGTCGAAGCCCAACCCGCCCAGCACATCCCCGGCGAACACGTCTGCCGCCCGCGCCAGCACCGGGGCCCGCTCCACCACCGGCAGCGGCCGAGCCCCGCGCTGCGCAGCCACGCACCGTGCCACCAGCAGCGGCGGCACCACGGCCAGTTCGGCTACCCTGTCTCCGTTTGCGTCGCGGACGAGTTCCAGTTTGCGCGAGCGGTATTCGCCGCCTGCGACCAGCGCGTCCAGCTCCATCAGTACACCCCCTCGACGATCCTCTCCCCCTCGAACTCCTCCACCGGGGTCACATCGCTGACGGAGTCTCCGACGGCACCGTCCGGTCCCAGAACCCGCACGGCGGTGTCCCGTTCGAGGTTGTTCGGAATGAACATGCTCCTGCTCACATGGTTCATGACGACGCGACCGCGCATGCCGTATGGAACCTCCTCACCGGTACCGTCCACGACACGGAAGGTCACGTACGGCGAACGGGGGTCGAAGACGAACACGTCGGCCGCGGGGTCACGGGTGGCGCATTGCGACAGGATCATCGTGCTGCCGTAGACCATCGTGATCGCGGCGTCGGGGAACAGGTCACGCAGCACGTCCAGGGTGTCGGCGTCGACGTGCGCGCCGCTGAGGAGGATGAAGCGCACCTTCTCCGCGATCAGGGCCGCTATGCCGTCGTCGCGGGCGAGAGCGGTGAGTAGGGGCGGCGTGACGTGCAGGTTCGCGATGTTCTGGGTCTCGATCACGTGCCGCGCCTGCTCGGCGAGATGCGCTATGTACGTCTCGCGGGCCGAACCGCCGGCCACCGGACGCTTCGCCCACCGAGGATCGAAGTCGACCGTGTGGTACGCCGATCCCAGCCGGCCGGCGACGGCACGCGAGAAGTAGCCGACACCATGCGGGCCGCTCGGCATGAGGCCGAGCAGCCCTGCGCCGGAGACGAATCCACCCCGCGCAAAGTCCCCGGTCTGCCATCGCGTCACCTGCTCCACCCAGTCCGGTAGCTGTGCCGTCCGCTTCGGCGCGCCCGTGGTGCCGCCGGACTCGAACACGAGCGGCACAGCGTCTCCGTAGCCGCGCGGCACGAGGTCCTCGATCGGCGCGTCACGCAACGCCCCGAGCCGATCCGGGAACCGGCGCAGGTCGGCGTGTGTCCGGATCTCCGCAACGGGATCGAAGCCGAGCGACTCCTTCGCCCGCAGCCAGAACGGCGAGCCCGTCTCCTCGCCGAAGTGCCACGCGACCGCCGCCCGGAGGTATGCCTCGGGATCGGGTGGTGCGTCGCGCGGCACGTCGAGCAGGGAGAAGTCGGCCACGCAGCGGATACTGACGCACCGGGTGCGTTCTCGCACCCGACGACGCCCGCTGTTCACCGCACGGCGCACGAGAATTCGCCTCCACGGAATTATTCGGACCGTGGTCCGGTTACATCGGGTGTCCGCATCAGCCACCGACAAGGAGGCACCAGAATGCCCGCCGTCACTGCCGACACCCTGACCCTGCCCCGCATCGCGGCCGCCGACGAGACCCAGACCCAGCGCCCGGTGCGCACCGTGACCACCGGTCCCCGCGGCCACGAGGGCCTCGGTTTCCCGGTGGTTCGCGCATTCGCCGGAGTGCATGCCCGCGATCTCGATCCGTTCGTCCACATGGACCAGATGGGGGAGGTCGACTACCAGCCCGGCGAGCCGAAGGGCACCGACTGGCACCCGCACCGCGGCTTCGAGACCGTGACCTACATGATCGACGGTCGCTTCGCCCACCAGGACAGCCATGGAGGCGGCGGCCTGATCCACGACGGCGCCACTCAATGGATGACCGCGGGCTCCGGGATACTGCACATCGAGACCCCGCCGGCCGAGCTCGTCGAATCCGGCGGGCTGTTCCACGGCATCCAGCTGTGGGTCAACCTGCCGCGCGCAGAGAAGTTCGCGACACCCGCCTACCAGTCGATCGAGGGCGGGCAGGCCACCCTGTTGTCCAGCACCGACGGCGGCTCACTCGTCCGTCTGATCGCGGGCGACGTAGATGGGCACGCCGGTCCGGGTTCCACACGCACGCCGATCACCATGGCGCACGCGACCGTCTCCCCCGGTGCCGAACTCGATCTGCCTTGGCCGCGCGACTTCAACGCGCTGGCCTACGTGCTGTCCGGTCGCGGCACCGTCGGGCCCGACCGTCGCCCGATCCGCGAGGGCCGGCTCGCGCTGTTCGGCCCGGGCGACCGGATCCGCATCGACGCCGACACGGGCCAGGATTCGAACCGCCCCGCCCTCGAGGTGCTGCTGCTGGGCGGCCGGCCGATCCGCGAGCCGGTCGTGCAGTACGGGCCGTTCGTGATGAACACGCGCGCCGAGCTCGTGCAGGCGCTCGAGGACTACCAGTCCGGGCGCTTCGGCCACATCCCCGCCGACGCGCTCATGCCGCACACGGCCCGATAATGCTCCTCCTACTTACGGGGCGAGACTGCGGCGAGATGGGCCTGATCCGCCGCAGTTCGCGCCCCGAAGTCCCCGATACACGACCATCCCCGGGTGACGTTCGACACCAATGATTCTGACATAACAGAACTAACAGTCATCAGTTAAGGAGTTCGTAAAGAACTCTCCGTAATCTGCGTTGGCATGTCGCTCGGATCCCTCACCCACGCCCGAGTCGTGGCGCGATCGAACCTGCGCCACGACATACTCGCCTCCCTCGTCGTCTTCCTCGTCGCCCTGCCCCTGTCCCTCGGTATCGCCATCGCGTCCGGCGCCCCCGTCATGGCGGGCCTCATCGCGGCGGCCGTGGGCGGCATCGTCGCCGGCACGCTCGGCGGCTCACCGCTTCAGGTGTCGGGCCCGGCAGCCGGACTCACGGTGGTCGTCGCCGAGTTGATCAACCGATTCGGCTGGAAGACAACCTGTTTCATAACGGTTGTCGCCGGAATCCTTCAGATCCTCTTCGGCCTGTCCCGCACCGCCCGTGCGGCGCTCGCCATCGCGCCGGTGGTGGTGCACGCGATGCTCGCAGGCATCGGCATCACCATCACGCTGCAGCAGTTGCACGTCCTACTCGGCGGTGACAGCCGCTCCAGTGCGTGGGAGAACATCTCGACCCTGCCGGCCTCCCTCGCGGCCCCCGACTGGTCGCACGTCGCGATCGGCGGCCTCGTCATCGCCCTCCTCCTGGGCTGGAAGTACCTACCCGCCAAGGTCCGCGTGGTTCCCGGCCCACTGGTCGCCATCATCTCGGCGACCGTCGCCTCGCTCGGCCTCTCGGGCGTCGACCGCGTGACCCTCGACGGCTCCCTCTTCGACGCCATCGGCCTGCCCGCCATGCCCGACGGCAACTGGGGCGCCCTCGCGATCGGCGTCCTGACGGTGGCCCTCATCGCGTCGGTCGAGTCCCTGCTGTCGGCGGTCGCGGTCGACAAGATGCACACCGGGCCGCGCACCGACTTCAACCGTGAGCTGATCGGCCAGGGCGCGGCCAACATGTCCAGCGGCCTGCTCGGGGGCCTCCCCGTGACCGGTGTCATCGTCCGCAGCTCGACCAACGTCGCGGCCGGTGCGCGCAGCCGCACATCGGCGATCCTGCACGGCGTCTGGATCCTCGTCTTCTCGGTGCTGCTCACCGGACTCGTCCAGCAGATCCCGCTGGCCGCGCTGGCCGGCCTGCTCATCGTGATCGGCCTGCAGCTGGTGAAGGTCGGCCACATCTCCCTCGCCAGCCGCACCGGTGACCTCCCCGTGTACCTCGTCACCGTTCTAGGCGTCGTGTTCCTCAACCTGCTAGAGGGCGTCGCGATCGGCCTGGTCCTGGCGATCGCGATCGTTGTGTGGCGCGTCGTCCGCGCCCACGCCACCGTCGAGACCATCGGCCCCGAGGGCTCGCAGCGGTGGCTGGTCACCGTCACGGGTAGCGCCACATTCCTGTCGCTACCGCGCATCACCAGCGCGCTCGCGAAGGTGCCCGAGGGCGCCGACGCCGTCGTCGACCTCGACCTCGACTTCCTCGACCACGCCGCGTACGACGCGATCGAGGACTTTCGAAAGGCACAGGAGGGCATCGGCGGCACCGTCGAGATCCGGGCACGCCACCTGCCGCTCGACACCGTCGCGCACACGCCGCCACGACGGCTGCTGACCAAGCGCGGCTGATGCCCGAGTAGCGCAGGCGCGGCGCGCGGTCTACTCTTTCGATAACGGTTGTCATTTCACCCATCGGAACCTCCGTGGTTGCCGATGAAGCCCTTATCGGAGGATCATCATGCGCCTGCGCCTGCTCGCCGCCACCGTCACTGCGGTCGCCACCGTCGCCGCCTGCAGCAGCGGAGGAACTTCCGGCGGTGGGGACGGCAAGCCCCAGGTGGTCACATCGACCGACGTCTACGCCTCGATCGCCAAGGCCGTCGCAGGCCCCGACGCCGACGTGACGGCGCTGTTCACCAACCCCACGGGCGACCCGCACGAGTTCGAGCCCAGCGCCCAGGACACGCTCAAGGTCAAGCAGGCCAGCGTCGTCGTCGAGAACGGTGGGCACTACGACGCCTACATGGACTCCGCCCTCGACGGCACCGACGTCCCGCGGGTCGACGCCTACAAGCTGAAGTTCGGCACGGACGATGCCAAGGACGCCCACGGCGGCGAGGTGAATGAGCACGTCTTCTACGACCTCGCCACGATGAAGAAGGTCGCGGACGCCCTCGCCAAGCAACTCGGCGAGAAGGACTCCGCCCACTCCGGCGCGTACTCCAAGCGTGCATCGCAGTTCGACACCCAGGTCGACGGTGTGCTGCAGCGCGCCGAGGGGCTCAAGGGCCGGAAGGCGCGGATCGCGTCCACCGAGCCCGTAGCGGGCTATCTGCTCGAGGAGTCGGGGGTCACCGACGCCACCCCCGAGGCGTTCCTGCACGCGATCGAATCCGGCACCGATCCGTCGCCCGCCGACATCGCGACGACCACCGACCTCATCAAGAACAGGCAGGTGCGCGCGCTCCTTCTCAACTCGCAGACGGAGAGCTCCGTGACCACGACCCTGCAGAAGCTCGCGGGCACGTCGGGCGTCCCCGTCGTGACCGTCACGGAGACCCTTCCCGCCGGCGTCACGGACTACGTGAAGTGGCAGGGCGGCCTTGTAGACGCCCTCGCCGCAGCCGTCAAGTGAGCCCAGCACCCGACCATCCGGTCGTCCACCTCCAGGGGGCCGCGCTCCGCTTCGGCGAGCGCACGCTGTGGTCGGCCCTCGATCTCGACATCGCGCCCGGAGAGTTCGTCGCGATCCTCGGCCCCAACGGAGCGGGGAAGACGTCACTCCTACGCGTGCTGCTCGGCCAGGCCCAGCTCTCGGCGGGCACCGTCGACGTCCGCGGGACGGTCGGATACATCCCGCAGCAGCGCGCGCTCGACAAGTCCGTGCCCCTGCGCGGGCGCGACCTCGTCGGCCTGGGGTACGACGGTGAGCGGTGGGGCCTCGGGATACGCGGGCGCAGGGAGCGGCGGATCGCCGTCGACGCAGCCCTCGCGCAGGTCGGCGCGATGTCGTTCGCCGACGGCTCCGTCGGCACCATGAGCGGCGGTGAGCAGCAACGGCTACGGGTCGCACAGGCGCTGGCATCCGATCCGGCGGTCCTGCTGTGCGACGAGCCGCTGCTGTCCCTCGATCCCGGCAACCAGCAACTGGCGGTGTCGCTCATCGAGCGCCGCCGTCGCCGGTTCGGTACCGCCGTACTGTTCGTGTCGCATGAGATCAACCCGATACTGCCCTACGTCGATCGGGTGCTGTACCTGGTGGACGGGCGCTTCCAGATCGGCCCGACGCGCGAGGTGATGACGTCCGAGGTGCTCTCCAGGTTGTACCGCGCCCCGGTCGACGTCATCGAGGTACGCGACCGTCTAGTCGTGGTGGGAGGTGACTGACGACATGACGGAACACCTGCGCCAGATGTTCGAATTCGGCGTCACCTGGGAGCTGCTACGGCAGGGATTCGTGCAGCAGGCGATCTTCGCTGCTGCGCTGCTCGGAGTCCTGGCGGGCGTGCTGAGCCCGTTGATCGTGTCGCGGCAGATGGCGTTCAGCGTGCACGGCACGTCCGAGCTGTCGCTGACAGGCGCTGCGTTCGCGCTGCTCGTGGGCTTCAACGTAGGCGCCGGCGCGCTGCTCGGCGCGATCGCAGCCGGCGCGATCTTCGGGCTGCTCGGCGTGTATGCACGGGAACGGGATTCGGTGATCGGCGTCGTCATGGCGTTCGGCCTCGGCCTGTCCGTGCTGTTCTTAGCGCTCTACCCCGGGCGGCAGGGCACGGCGTTCTCGCTGCTGACGGGGCAGGTCGTGGCGGTCGGCCTCAAGGGTGTGTGGCTCATGGCCGGGACCGCGGCGATAGTCCTGCTCATCCTCGCGTTCGTATACCGGCCGCTGCTCTTCCTCTCGACGGACCCCGACGTCGCCGCCGCCCACGGGGTGCCTGTCCGCGGACTCACCGTGCTGTTCGCGATGCTGGTCGGCGCCGCCGCTGCGCAAGGCGTGCAGATCGTGGGCGCCCTGCTCGTGATGTCCCTGCTCATCACCCCCGGCGCGGCCGCGGCGCGGGTCACCAGTTCCCCTGTCCGCACGACCGTGCTGTCGGTCACCTTCGCACTGGTCGCCGCGGTCGGCGGGATCGTATTGTCGCTAGCGCCCGCTCTGCCGGTGTCGGTGTTCGTCACGAGCCTCTCGTTCCTCATCTATCTGGTGTGCCGAATCGTGGGACGGATGCGTTCCGAGTCCCGGCGCGGCGTGCCGGCGCCCGAGATCGCCGTGGCCCGGGACACGCAGCACACGCACTAGCCTGGAGCCCGTGCGTATCGATCTGAACGCGGACTGCGGCGAGTCCTACGGCACCTGGCACCTCGGGGACGACGAAGCCCTACTCCCCCTGGTCACGTCCGCCAACGTGGCGTGCGGCTTCCACGCCGGCGATCCGACGACCCTGCGCGCTACCTGCTCCGCGGCGGTGCGCCGTGGCGTCCGGATCGGGGCGCAGGTCGGGTATGCGGACCTGCGCGGGTTCGGGCGACGTTTCACCGAGGTCCCGTTCGACGACCTGATGGCCGACGTCATCTACCAGGTCGGCGCGCTGCAAGCGATCGCGCAGAGCGTGGGCGGCCGCGTCGAGTACGTGAAACCCCATGGGGCGCTGTACAACGCGATCGTCCACAATCGCGATCAGGCCGAGGCCGTAGCGGCTGGGATCTCCGCCTGCGCGCCCGGGCTCCCAGTCCTCGGGCTGCCCGGCTCGGCGTTCCTCACCGTCGCGCAGGCCGCGGGGCTGCGCCCGGTCACGGAGGCGTTCGCCGACCGCGCCTATACCGCCGAGGGCGCCCTCGTCCCGCGGTCACTACCGGACTCCGTGTTGCACGATCCCGACGAGATCGCCTCGCGCGTGGTGCGGATGATCCGGGTCGGCGCAGTCGAATCCATCGACGGCGAAGACGTGGCGATCGATCCTCAGTCGGTCTGCGTTCACGGCGACACCCCCGGCGCGGTTGCCGTCGCCCGCCGGATCCGCGCCGAGTTGGACGCCGTCGGCATCGAGGTGGCGACCTTCTGCTGATGCCCGGCAACGCGGCGCTGTCAGCCTCGCCGACCGAATAGCAGGCCCGCGCGGCTGACGCCGTCGCACTGCGGAGGTGACCCCTACCGCCCCAGGCCACGACCCGCTGTGGTGAGCATCCCGACGCAGTGATCGACCAGCGTGTCCCGGTCCACCGCCAGCCCGCCTGTCAGGAACTGGGTGAACAGCGCGGTCAGCGCGCCGACCAGCCCGACGGCCGTCATCTCCCGCACGTCGGCGGGCACGCCGTCGGGCAGCGAGGCGGCGACGAGCGCGAAGAAGTCCGGCATGTGGCCCAGGCCCAACGTCGCGAGTGCGGGTTCCCGGTACGGCGCCAGCAGCAGCACTCGGCCCATATCGGGCCGGTCGATCATCAGGCCCACGAACGCGTCGACCGCAGCCGCGGCGAGGGCCTCCTGTCTCGGGTGTGCCGTGATCGCCGCCGCCAGCGCCGCCCGAGCCTGCTCGCTGACGTCGTGATAGACCGCACGCACGTAATCGTCGCGCGTGCCGAACGCCTGATAGAAGTAGCGCTCCGTGATCGATGTCGAACGGCACACGGCGCGCACGCTCACGGCCGGTCCGTCCGCGGCGCCCAGCAGACCCACGCCCGCGTCGAGCATCGTCACCCGCCGCGCGGCGAGCCTCTCGTCGGCCCCGTTGGTGGGCCGCTCCACCGACTCGTTCATCGCCTCCCAGTATCGCCGACCCCGAGCACCGCCACTCCGACGTGTACAAGGCGTTCTTCACCCGGCCCGAAGCGCCGTGCTATGTCCTGTAGGCATGACACAGCGCACGCACGAGACCACGGAGTCGGCGGTCGCCCGGATGGCCGCCGCGGCACAGGACGCCGGCGTCACGGTCGACCGCCTGGGCCCGGCCGAGTTCATCGTCCGGGCGGGCGCGACCAGGGCCGGCCTCGTACTCGACGAGCAGGACCGCAGCTATCGCCTGACAGACGTGCCCGCCGCGATCGAGACCGTCGTCCGCCCAGGCGAGCGAGCGCCGGGCATGTACACCTGGAGCCCCGGAATCCTGCCGGTCCGCGCGACTCTGCTCGCGGGCACGGGCCACACATGGGAGTTCGCGGCCACCTACGAGAAGGCGACGCGCAAATGGGAGCTGCAGCCCACCAACGACTCGGCCCGGTTCGCCTACGCGCAGCTGACCGAATACGGCTGGCACCGCACGATGGGCCGTCGCGCCGCCGCGCTGCTGATCGTTATCGCGGCGCTCCTCGCAGTCGTCGCCGTCGGGCTCGTGACACTGGTGGGCGTGTTGGCCGGCCCGGTATGGCTCGCGGTCGTCGCGGTTCTGATCATCGGTCCGGCGCTGCTTCGGCGGCTCCGTCGCTGACGACATCCGGGGCGCCGTACCGCCGGCCGCACCGGCCGGCTATGCGCGCTGGCGCGCGAACTCGCCGAGTACCACGCCCGCCGCGACGGACGCGTTGAGGGATTCGACCGACGACGCGATCGGGATGGAGAGGATCGAGTCACAGTTGTCCCGGACCAGGCGCGACAGCCCCTTGCCCTCCGACCCCACCACGACGACGGTGCCCGTCGTCCCGTCGTAGTCGTACAGCGAGACGTCGCCACCCGCGTCCAGCCCCACGATCTGCAGCCCCGCGGCCGCGTAGTCGGCGAGCGTGCGGTTGAGGTTCGGCGCCTGCGCGACCGGTAGCCGGGCCGCAGCGCCCGCGGACGTCCGCCACGTGACGGCCGTGACCGACGCGGTGCGCCGACCGGGGATCACGACCCCGTGGCCACCGAATGCGGCGGCGGACCGGATGACGGCGCCCAGGTTGCGCGGATCCGTGATGTTGTCGAGAGCGACGATCAGCGGTGCCTCGCCACGGTCCCGCGCACGCGTCAGCAGGTCGTCCGGGTGCGCGTAGGAATACGGCGGCACCTGCAGGGCGATTCCCTGGTGCAGCCCGTTCTCGCTCATCCGGTCCAGCTCGGAGCGCTGCACCTCGAGGATGGAGATGCCGCGGTCGGCCGCCGCGGTGACCGCCTCGGTGAGCCGCTCGTCGTTCTGCGCGCCGAGCGCGACATACAACGCAGTCGCCGGGACGTCCGCGCGCAGACACTCGACTACGGGGTTGCGCCCGAGGACGTACTCCGGACCGTCCTCGGCGGGCTTGCCGGGGCGCCCGCCTCGGGTGGGCCGGCCG
The DNA here is from genome assembly GCF_029167375.1 of Tsukamurella sp. 8F. GTDB lineage: Bacteria > Actinomycetota > Actinomycetes > Mycobacteriales > Mycobacteriaceae > Tsukamurella. The sequence continues at coordinate 17,600 of NZ_JARFTP010000043.1, read as the reverse complement.
CCGCCCGACTTCGCGGCGGCCCTCGCCTTCTTGTACTGCGGATGGTTGGGCCGCATGTGGGCGGGCGGGGTAGCGCCACGCCCCTCCAGCCCGCGTCGTCGCACACCACCGGAGCCCTGGACCTGGCCCTTCTTGGTGCCCGACTTGCGGATCGCGCCGCGGCGCTGCGAGTTGCCTGCCATGGGTTCTCCTCGGCTCTCGATAGGTTCGTGGTCAGTCGGCCAGGCGCCAGCTGGAGCCGTCGGCACCGTCGGTCACTTCGATGCCGGCGGACCCCAGCCGATCGCGGACGGCGTCCGCCTCGGCCCAGTCCTTCTCGGCTCGCGCCGTCGCGCGGCGCTCCAGCTCCGCGGTCACAAGGACGTCCAACGCGCCGAGCGCGGCCGTATCGTCGCCGGATTCCGCCTCCCAGTGCGGGTCGAGCGGGTCGACGCCCAGCACGGCCGTCATGGCGCGTACCGACGACGCGTGCGCGAGGGCACCGTCGACGTCCCCGGTCTCGAGGGCGACATTTCCCGCCTTAACCGCCGCGTGCACCTCGGCGAGGGCGCGCGGGACGGCGAGGTCGTCGTCGAGGGCCTCGGCGAAGGAATCGGTCCATCGCCCCAGGGGGACCGACGCCCCGACATCCCCCGCCGCTCCGCCCACGCGGCGCGCCACCCGGCCGATGAACGACTCGATGCGCCCGTACGCCGCTGCCGCCTCGCGCAGCGCGCCATCCGAGAACTCCTGCATCGACCGATAGTGCGCCGAGCCCAGGTAGTAACGCAGCTCGACTGCTCTGAACTGTTGCAGCAGAACGGGAATCGACACGACGTTGCCGAGAGACTTGCTCATCTTCTCGCCGGACATGGTGACCCAGCCGTTGTGCAGCCAGTACCGTGCGAACCCGTCGCCGGCACCGTGCGCCTGCGCGATCTCGTTCTCATGATGCGGAAAGACGAGATCCATGCCGCCGCAGTGGATATCGAACTCACCGCCGAGGTAGGACGTCGCCATCGCCGAGCATTCGAGGTGCCAGCCGGGACGCCCCGGACCCCACGGCGACGGCCACGACGGTTCGCCCGGCTTCGCCGCCTTCCACAGCGTGAAGTCGAGCGGATCGCGCTTACCCGCGCCGGCCGACTCACCCTGCTGCACATCGTCGACCTTCTGCCGCGACAGTGCGCCGTACTCCGGCAACGACCGCACAGAGAAGTACACGTCGCCGTCGGCCGCGTACGCATGCCCGCGGTCGATCATGCGCTCCATGTACGTGATCATCTGCGTTATGAAGCCGGTGGCCCGCGGCTCGGCCGACGGGGGCAGGACGCCGAGGGTGTCGTAGGCGCGCGTGAACTCACGCTCATGCGTCGCGGCCCACTCCCACCAGGGTCGGCCCGCTTCGGCGGACTTGCGCAGGATCTTGTCGTCGATGTCCGTCACGTTGCGTACGAACGCCACGTCGAACCCGTTCGCGTCCAACCATCTCCGAAGCACGTCGAATGCCACGCCGCTGCGGATGTGCCCGATGTGGGGCACGCCCTGCACCGTCGCACCACACAGGTAGATGCCCGCCCTACCCTCTACGAGGGGCACGAAGTCCCGCACTTCGCGGGTCAGGGAATCGAACAGCCGTAACGTCACGACTGGACATTCTACGGGCTACCGACCGGTGCCCTCGGCCGTGTAGACCAGTGCGGTCGCCACTGCCGCCACGCCCTCGCCCCGGCCCGTGAGCCCCAGGCCGTCGGTGGTGGTGGCCGAGACCGAGACCGGTGCGCCCACGAGCTCGGCGAGCACACGCTGTGCCTCGTCGCGCCGCGGGCCGACCCGGGGGCGGTTCCCGATTAGCTGAACGGCCGCGTTACCCACGACGAAGCCGTTGTCCGACAGCATCTTCCGAACAACAGCGAGCATCGAGGCACCGGTCGCGCCCTCCATCTCGGGCCGCCCGGTGCCGAATACCGAGCCGAGATCGCCGAGGCCCGAGGCCGACAGCAGCGCATCGCACAGGGCGTGCACGGCCACGTCTCCGTCCGAGTGGCCCTCGCAGCCGTCGCCGTCGAACAGCAAGCCGAGCATCCAGCACGGCTTGCCCGGGGCGACGGGATGCACGTCGGTGCCTATGCCTACGCGGGGCAGAACAGGTGTCACGAGCCCTCCAACAGTGCCCTCGCGACCGCGAGGTCGAACGGGGTGGTGATCTTGAGCGCTCGCGCGTCTCCGGGCACGACGGTGACAGTGCCTCCGGCGCGCTCGACCAGACCGGCGTCGTCGGTGGCCGCGCCCTCGGCAACCGCGTACGCGTCCAACAGCACGCGGGCGACGAAGCCCTGCGGCGTCTGCACAGCGCGCAGGTCGGTGCGGTCGACGGTCTCCAAGACCCGCGTGCCGTCGACCCGCTTCACCGTGTCGACGACCGGGAGAACCGGGATGACGGCGGTGGCACCGCCGCGCAGCGCCTCCACGACCCCGGCGATGACGCCGACCGGCGTGAGCGGTCGGGCGGCATCGTGCACGAGGACCAGGTCACCGTCGACGGCACCCGCGGCTTCGAGGCCACACCGCACGGAGTCCGTGCGCTCGGCGCCACCGGTCACTACGACTGCACCTGGCGCCTCGCGTCGAGCCTCGACGAGCAGGTCCGGCGGAGCCATGACGACAACGGTGTCCACGACGCCGGAGGCCTTCAGGCCCGCGACCGCGCGGTCCAGGAGGGTGCGCCCGAGCAGCTCTACGAACGCCTTCGGACGTCCCCCACCCAGACGAACGCCCTGGCCCGCTGCGGGGACCAGGGCGACAACGCTCATCTAGGAGGCCTGTGCAAGGACCTCGTCGAGGATGGTCTCGGCCTTGACGTCATCCGTGGACTCGGCCAGGGCCAGCTCACCGACGAGGATCTGGCGGGCTTTGGTGAGCATCCGCTTCTCGCCGGCCGAGAGGCCGCGATCCTGTTCGCGACGCCACAGGTCGCGGACGACCTCGGCGACCTTGTTCACATCGCCCGACGCCAGCTTCTCGAGGTTCGCCTTGTAGCGGCGCGACCAGTTGGTCGGCTCCTCGGTGTGTGGGGCACGCAGAACCTGGAAGACCTTGTCGAGTCCCTCCTGCCCGACGACGTCGCGGACGCCGACCACCTCGGCGTTCTCCGCCGGGACCTTGACCGTGAGGTCACCCTGCGCAACCTTGAGGACCAGATATTCGCGCTCCCGGCCTCCGATGGTCTTGATTTCGATAGCTTCGATCAGTGCGGCACCGTGGTGGGGGTACACAACGGTGTCTCCGACCTTGAAAATCATAAGATCCTTGCCCCTTTCGATGGTTATCAGTTTAACACGCGGCATTTCCGGGGGCTCAGGCAACGTCGCAGGTCAGAAACGTGCAGGGCGTTCTCCAGGTCTTGACAACTCGACGCCTCGGTGATCCACGGGGTACCGAACGCGCCTCCACACAGCTTTCTCCGAGGTCCGGCGACTCATCTTCTCGAGTCCCGCCGACACACGCGCGGGCGCGGCCTACTACGCTGCCTAGTGACAAGTCAGCGGTAACTGCCGATGTGCGGCGGAACTGGAGGAACCGGTGTCAGCAACCGATCACAGCCAGCGTGGCGCATCCGGCGTCACCGCCTCGCGACGCGGTGTCCGCGCGGCCGCCGGAATGGCCCTCGTGGCCGGCACGCTGCTGGCCACGGCGGCCTGCGGTTCGGGCCAGATCTCGCAGACCGCGAGCCAGGTCGCCGCGATCAACGGCGCCAACCAGCAGGTCAAGGACCTCGCGCTGCGCGACGTGCACATCCTGTACCCGGCCGTCGGCGGCCAGGCGCGGATCGCTTTCACCATCGCCAACCAGAGCCCCACCGACTCCGACTCGCTCGAGTCGATCACGTCGGCCGACGGCACCAAGGCCTCCATCTCGGGCGACACCACCATCGCGCCCAACAAGGCGATCTACGGAAGCGCCCCCGCGGGCACGCTCGACGGCGCAGACATCGACCGGCTCAAGGTGTCGATCCCCGTCGCCGGGCAGCTGCGCCCCGGCCTCACTACCGACCTCACCTTCACGTTCGCCAAGAGCGGCTCGCTCACCGTCCCCGTCCCCGTCGACGCCGGCGCCACCACCGGCCCGGTCGAGGCGGGCGCCTCGTCGGGCTCGGGCGGCCACGGCGGCGGGCACTGACCGACCATCGCCACCCGCACCAAGGTCACCTACCGCTGCACGGACTGCGGCCACACCGTTCCCAAATGGGTCGGTAAGTGCCCCTCCTGCGGCGCCTGGTCGACGATGGAGGAGTCGACCGCCGTGCGCGCGTCCGGCAGCGGCGCGAACCCCGCGGCGGCCCTGACGCTGCCTTCCTCCCCTGCACTGCCGATCACGCGGATCGACCCCAACACGACCCGCGCGCTGCCCGTGGGCATCGGTGAGCTGGACCGGGTACTGGGCGGCGGCATCGTCCCCGGCTCGGTGATCCTGCTGGCCGGCGAACCCGGCGTCGGCAAGTCGACCCTCCTGTTGGAGGTCGTACACCGCTGGGCCTCGTCGGGGCGCGGCCGTGCGCTGTATGTGACGGGCGAGGAGTCCGCCGGGCAGGTCCGCCTGCGCGCCGAACGCACGGGTGCCGTCTCCGACGGGCTCTACCTCGCCGCAGAATCCGATCTCGGCACGGTCCTCGGCCACGTCGATGCGGTGAAACCTACTCTGCTCGTGGTGGATTCGGTGCAGACCATGTCGGCGTCCGGCATCGACGGTGTGCACGGCGGCGTCACGCAGGTGCGGGCGGTCACCGCGACCCTCACGTCGCTCGCCAAGGCCTCGGGCGTCGCCGTACTGCTGGTCGGGCATGTCACGAAGGACGGCGCGGTCGCCGGACCGCGGTCGCTCGAGCACCTGGTCGACGTGGTGCTCGGCTTCGAGGGCGACAAACACTCCACGCTGCGCATGGTGCGCGGCGTCAAGAACCGCTTCGGCGCTGCCGACGAGGTGGGCTGCTTCGAGCAACGCGAGGACGGGATCGCCGAGGTGACCGATCCATCGGGGCTGTTCCTGCACCACCGCGACGCCGCGGTGGCGGGCACCGCGGTGACCGTCGGAATGGACGGCAAGCGCCCGCTGCTGGGCGAGGTGCAGGCTCTCGTCGCCCAGAGCTCTCTTCCTGCGCCGCGGCGCGCAGTATCCGGACTCGACTCGGCGCGCGTGGCGATGATCCTGGCCGTAGTACAGCGTTTCGCACAGGTGCAGCTGCACGACCTGGACGTCTACGCGGCCACCGTGGGCGGCATGCGCATCACCGAGCCGGCGGCGGATCTCGCACTCGCGCTCGCCGTGGTCTCCGCGCGGCGGGAGCGAGCGCTGCCGGAGCGCACCGTCGTACTCGGAGAGGTGGGCCTCGCCGGCGAACTCCGGCGTGTGACCGGGCTCCAACGGCGCCTCGCCGAAGCCGCGCGGCTCGGATTCGGCACCGCGATCGTGCCCACGACGCCCGATCCGGTGAAGATCCGCGGCATGCGCGTGCTGCAGGCGGACTCGGTCGGCGAGGCCGTCGGACTCGCCGGACTCACCCGGCGCGCCGCCTCGAGCGAGCGATAGGGTGTCCGGCATGGGTGCAACCGGCGCGGACATGGCCGCGGACGCCTTCGGCGGCAACGCGCCACTACGCGACACCGTCACCCGCGTCGCCCCGGGAACGGGTCTGCGCGACGGCATCGAGCGCATCCTGCGCGGCCGCACCGGCGCCCTGATCGTGCTCGGTCACGACGCCGCGGTGGAGCGGATCAGTGACGGCGGCTTCCACCTCGACGTGGCCTTCGCGCCCACCCGGCTCCGCGAGCTGGCCAAGATGGACGGCGCGGTCGTGCTGTCCACCGACGGCTCGCGCATCGTCCGGGCCAACGTACAGCTGGTGCCCGACGCCTCGATCCCCACCGAGGAGTCCGGCACCCGGCACCGCAGCGCCGAGCGCACCGCAGTGCAGACCGGCTTCCCCGTGATCACGGTGAGCGCATCGATGTCGATCGTGCGCGCATACGTCGGCGGCGTGCGGTATCTGGTCGACGATGTCGAGCCGATCCTCTCCCGCGCCAATCTCGCCGTGGCGACCCTCGAACGCTACCGGCAGCGGCTCGACGAGGCCGGACATCAGTTGTCTCGCACCGAGATCGAGGACTACGTGACGCTGCGCGAGGTGTCACACATGGTGCAGCGCCTAGAGTTGGTGCGGCGCATAGCCGTCGAGATCGAGCAGTACGTGATCGAGCTCGGCACGTCCGGCCGGCAGATCGCCCTCCAGCTCGACGATCTGCTGGGCGACGCGCTGCTGCTGCGGGAACCCGTTGTACGCGACTACCTTCCGTCATCCGATCGTCCCGCGGACGTCGCCCATGCTCTGACCCGGATAGAATCCCTCACAGACACGGATCTGCTCGCGCTCACAGAGGTCGCGGGCGCATTGGGATATCCCACCACGGTCGAGGCCCAGGACGGTGCGGTCTCGCCGCGCGGCTACCGACTGCTGACCGCGATCCCACGCCTCCATCCGGGCCAGATCGAGTCGCTCGTAGCGTCTTTCGGCAATCTGCAGACACTCCTCGCCGCCTCGGCCGTCGACCTCCAGGCCACCGACGGGATCGGCCAGGCCTGGGCTCGGCACGTGCGCGAGGGCCTGTCCCGCATGGCCGAGCTGTCCGTGGAGCGGTACGACTGATGCCGTGGTCCGAGGCGTCCGGGCTCGCCGCCGGCGATGCGGGTGACGGCCCCGGTCCCGAGGCGTCCGCCCGATTACGCGCCGACGGGGTCGCGTTGCTGCAGTTGACCTTCCGTGCCGGCCAGACACTCGCGGACCACAGCGCACCGAAGCCGATCCTGCTGCTGGGTCAGCGAGGTCGGATCGCGGTCCATATCGGAGGCGGGACCGTGACCCTGCAACCCGGATCGGCTCTGCACATCACCGCCCGCGAGCCGCACGCTCTGACCGCCGAGACCGACGCCGTAGCGACCCTGCTCCTGCTGGGATGAACCCGGATCAGTTCTGGGCTGCGCGCGGGCCCGGCTTGACGATGTTGAAAGTGACCGGGGCGCTGCGCTTAGCGCCCAGCTGCGCAACGATCTGATACGACCCGGCGGGGACGGGCACGCGCTTGACCTGGCAGCCCGGCGCCGACGTGGTGCCTGCCCACTGCAGGCCGTAGGTGAGCTGCTGTCCGGGATTCAGCGTCTCGTTCTTGATCTGCGGCTGGAATGTGCAGTCGAAGTTGGACCACAGGCGCTTGGTGCCGTCGAGCGAGTACACGAGCAACTGCTGCTGCCCGGTGCCTATGTCCCTGATGCACGGTGCCGCACCGGCATTGGTGACGGTCGCGCTGAACACGGGCTGGTCGCCGAGATTGTAGGTCGGCTTGTCCGCACTCACGACGACCGAGATCGCCGCATCCGTGCAGGCACCGCCGGCGGCAACGTTGCCGGCGGTCGGCAGGCCGGGCGAGGATGCCGCAGAGGAACCCGACGACGGTGCCGCTCCCACGCGGGACTGAGAGGCCTGGAACGACTGTGCGCTCTGGTTCGCGGCGTCGCCGCCGCCGGACGGGGCGGCCGACTGCGAAGCCGGGAGCTCGGTGGTGGTGGTCACGGACGCGGGCAGGGAGGACGTGCCCGCAGCGGTGGTGTTCTTCGAGTCCGGACCGCCGGCGAACACGATCACCAGCACGACGACCGCAACGACCAGCAGCGCGACGACGGCCGCGAGCATGCGCCGCCGCCAGTAGATCTCGGGCGGCAGGGGTCCGTTGGGTTCCAACACACCCCAACCGTAACGGCCGGGCCGCCGCCCGCCGCTGACCTGCAGCGGCGTGTCGGCGAACCGACCGGTGTGATGCGCGTCCGGGCGCGGTGACCTGCGGTCCGGCGACCCGGATGTCCCGTCAGGCGGTCTTGCCGGGCTCGTGGGGCACGGGCTCGGGAACGGCCTCGCCGATATCGCCTAGGACGCCGCGCAGGTGCACGCGGCCCTCGGCCAGCTCGTAGGTGAGCCCGACGATCGCGGCGCGTCCGTCGCGCACGCGCTCGGAGATGATCTTCGAGCGCTCCATGAGCATCGCGCCGGTCTCCTGCACGTGGCGGCTCGTGAACTCGTCGACGGAGCTCAGTCCCTCGCGTCGACCCTGCAGGATCGACGGGGTCAGCCGCTCGACGATGTCCCGGATGTACCCCGGGGGGAGCTCACCGGTCTCGAGCGTGTTGAGCGTCGCCGCGACGGCGCCGCAACTGTCGTGTCCCAGGATGGCGATGAGCGGAACGTTGAGGATCTCGAGCGCGTACTCGAGCGATCCGATGACCGCCGCGTCGAGGATGTGACCCGCGGTGCGCACCACGAACATGTCGCCGAGGCCCTGGTCGAAGATGATCTCGGCGGCCACCCGGGAGTCACCGCAGCCGAACAGGGCGACCGTCGGGTTCTGGCCGCGCACCAGCTCCGCGATGTCGGACGCACCCTGGTTCGGGTGGATGGACTGTCCGGCTACGAAGCGGCGGTTGCCCTCTGCGAGCGCCCGCCAGGCTCCCTGTGGTGTGGAACGAGGCATGAGACCATAGTGCCCGCTATGGCCACCGCCCTCAACTTCACGCCGGTTCTGAGCTGGTTCGACGTCGCCGAGCGGGATCTCCCGTGGCGTCGGCCGGGGGTCTCGGCGTGGCAGATCCTGGTCAGCGAGGTGATGCTGCAACAGACCCCGGTCGCGCGCGTCGAGCCCGTCTGGCACGAGTGGGTCGCACGTTGGCCGCGGCCGCGTGACCTGGCGGAGGCCTCGGCGGGCGACGCGGTGCGGGCCTGGGGACGGCTCGGTTATCCGCGGCGCGCCATGCGCCTGCACGCGTGTGCCGTCGCGCTCGTGGAGCGGCACGGGGGCGGGGTGCCGTCGTCGGTGGACGAGTTGCTCGGGCTGCCCGGTGTGGGCGAGTACACAGCTCGCGCGGTCGCATGCTTCGCCTTCGGACAGGACGTACCCGTGGTCGACATCAACGTCCGGCGGGTGCTGGCGCGCGCCGCCGCGGGGGAAGCCGAGGCGGGAAATCCATCGCCGCGCCGCGATCTGGCCGCGGCCCAGAAGGCGCTCGAGTCCGTGCCCGGCCCACGCCGCCCACGGTTGTCGGCGGGGCTCATGGAGCTCGGCGCACTCGTGTGCACGGCCCGCTCGCCGCTATGCGGCGAATGCCCGCTCGGCGACTCCTGTGCATGGGTGGCCGCGGGAAGGCCCGCGTGGTCTGGGCCCGCCAAGCGGGTGCAGCGCTTCGAGGGCACGGACCGCCAGGCACGGGGACGGCTGATGGCGGTACTGCGGGGCGAGTCCGGTCCCGTCGCCCGGGCCGCACTCGACGTCGTCTGGCCGCAGGACCCCGCGCAGCGTGATCGGGCGCTGGACTCCCTGCTCGTCGACGGCCTCGTCGAGCAGACGCGCGACGGACGCTTCGCGCTCGCCGGGGAGGGCGAGCGGAGGTAGGCGCCACCGTCGGCGCTCCCAGCCACCTCCCAGAAACGGGTCAGCACCGACCCAGCCTTCGACCGGAGTATGAATCTCGTCAAGCAGACAGCCCCGGATCGAAACCGGGGAAACGAGAAGGAGATTCACGAATGCCCGGTCCTCGCCCCAACCCCCGTCCGACGTCCCGCAAGCCGGCCCCGCGCCGCCGCGTCCGCGTCTGGGACGCTCGCAATCGTCGCTGGAACTGGATCTGGCGCTGATCCGCCGCCTCCCCCGGTAGTACGTGTGAGCCGCTCCCGCTGGAGCGGCTCACACGCGTCTGCGCCCCTCTCGTCGTGACCCTCACGTCATCGAAGCGGGCCGTCGTCATGCGACGGCGGCGATCCACTCCCGGATCTTCGCCACATCGCGTGGGCCGAGCCCGGAGGCCGGGCGCGGTGCGATCACCCTCGTCTCCGCGGCGCGGCGCCACCGCCACGCCGCGGACATCCCGCCCACCAGATAGGCAGCGTCGTCGGTCCACAGCAGCGGGGCCTCGTCAGGAACGTATGCCTTGGCGCACGCGAACTTCCATGCACCGCTGGCCATCCGGCCCTCCGGATCGAGGGCGGCCGCGACGGTATCGTCGAGCACGGATTCGTCGAGCCACGGCAGGACCGGTAGGCCGTCGATCACGGTCGGCAGCTGACGGGTGTGCTCGCGCCAGGTACTCAGCCAGCGCACGTCGACTCCGGCGGCCACGGCATCCCCCAGCACGCGTACTACCGTCGGCGACCACAGCAGGGGCAGGCGGATCATCGCGCCGCCGCGCGTCGTGCGACCGAGTGGGTGATCGATACTGCCGGAAAGCCGATCGTCCCAGTCCATGCGTCCACCGGATGAGCTGAGCGCGTTGACGACACCGTCGAAGTCGACCAGCCAGACGGGACGCATGCTCATCTCCCGAATCTACCGGCGTCGGCGACCGATGCTCTCCGGCACACTCCGCATGCGCTCCACACCGGCGACGACATCACGCGCCTTCGTTCTATCGCAGCGACCGCGTCACGGCGCATCACCGGCAGGACACCCGCGGGTCACGTTGAGCATGCCGAAGACGTTCACGTCGAACGACGCCCGCACCATCTAGAGCCCCATCCCCTTGCCTGCCCCGGTCACGAGCCACGTGAGAGTCGACATGCCACCACGGCAATCCTCCAGGTGTCTAATGGGACCGGTGACCGATCATGCCCCCGGTTCCGGCCATACGGACATCGCCCGCAACAAGCTGCTCCGCACCGTGGCGATCGCGCTCGTGCTGGTCTTCCCGTTCCTGAAGGTGCTCTACACGACCGGGGACTCGGAGATCGCGGGCGAGGTCGTCCGCCTGCACGGGCCGTCCGGGTGGGCGGCCGTCATCCTCGACAACGTGCTCAGCTACCCGGCGCTGTTCCTGACGCTGTTCGTCCTGATAAGCGGTTCCGCATCCGTCCTGTCGACCGCCGCTACGGTCTCGCGGCGCGTGCTCGGCCGGTCCGACGAGGCTCCGGCACCGTCCGCCGCCGTCACGGTGCTGCTCGTCCTGACCGCGCCGGTGCTCGGCTCCCTATGGGCCCTGGTGCTGTTCGGACCCCTCTGGGCCATCGCCACCGGATCCGCGACGCTGATCTTCCGCATGCCGAGCGATGCACAGCGGGTCCGGTACGCCCTGGCGGCAAGGCGCGGCTCCCCCGCGCCCCGCGTGCACGAGCGACTCTCGGCGGTGGGCAAGGCGCTACTCCACGTCCTCGCCCTGGTGGTGCTCCCCCTGGTCGTGCTCTACGTGATATTCGACGGACGCGCCTGGGAGACGGCGCGCCTGTGCAACGTCGAATCCGTAGGCGAGGGAACGCATCCCGCCGTGATCATCGAGATCGAGCGCGGGAGCAACGGGATCAGCACCGGATGGCGGGTCGGCACGAAGGACATCGTGTCCGGCACGGGCTGCGTGGAGCACGACGACCACATCCGGAAGGCGCTCTGGGACTGATATCCCTACCGCTGGCAGACGGAGCACCACCACGCGGTGCGATCGGCCTCACGGCCGTCGTTCGAGCCGACGGGTGCGGAGCGGATCGCCGTGCCGCAGCGCCGGCAGGGCCTCCGATCGCGACCGTAGACCCACAGCCGGGCGCCGTCGCGGTCCACGCCGGTCGTAGTGCGCCGCAAGCGATCCCGGTTCGCCACCAGCAGGCGATGTGCGAGATCGACCCACGCGGCCGGATCGCCCGCGTCTGCCACCGGAGTCTGCGGCGCAACGCCGCGAAGGAAGCAGATCTCGCTGCGGTACTCGTTGCCGATCCCGGCCATCACGCGCTGGTCCAGGAGCGCGAGCCCGACCGCACGGCGCGGGTCGACGGCGAGGTTCGCTGCGGCGCGGCCGGGATCCCAGTCCCTCCCCAATAGATCCGGGCCGAGGGGCCCCACCGCGTCGTCCTCGCGGGCGCGGGCGACCACCTCGAGCAGACCGAGCGAGAAGCCGACGGCCTCGATATCGCCGACCGCGAGGACCGCCCGCGCGGTGTGTGCGGGCCGGCGCCAACGCTCCCCCCGGTGATACACGTGCCAGACGCCCTCCATTTTGAGGTGGCTGTGGATCGTCGAATCCCCAACCCGCATCAACAGATGCTTGCCGCGCGAACGCACTTCGTCGACGGTCCGCCCCGAGAGGTCGACGGTGGCGTACCGCGGCACACGGAGGTCGCAGCGCGTCAGCTCACGTCCGGCGAGCGCCTCGTGCAACCGCCGGGCGCTCCGGAAGACGGTGTCCCCCTCAGGCATCCGGCACCCGCTCCCAGTCCTCGACAGGCCCGGGCACCACCTCGAACAGAGGATGCACCAGCTCGGCCGGCGCTCGTTCGGCGACCGCGGACAGCAACCGCTCGCGATAGTCCGGCGTCCGGATCAACTTGTCCGCCAAGCGCTCCAGCTCGTAGGCGAGCTGTCCCTCGGTCACCGGCATGCGCTCCACGTCGGCGTCGGGCCGCAGGATCCGCGCGCCGTCGAACCGGTAGCCGCGCCGGGCGGCCGCGGCGCGTACCGCCCCGAGATACGCCCCGACGGTGTCCAGCGGGTCCGGCGTCGCGCGGAGCCGGACGAGCTGCGGGTGCCGCGTATACCCGCGGGTACCGCCCGCGAGCACCTTCTGCGCCAACAGCGTCTCCCGCCACAGCCCCGTCAGCCCCTGCCGGTCCAGGAGCTCGGGGGCGACCGACCACAGCCTCATGCCGACGGCCTCATGGTTTCCGGACCGGACAGGAACGCCTCGACGGCACCCCGGTAACGGTCGGGGGCGTCGTCGTGCACGAGGTGGCCGGCGCCGTCTATCCGCAGGTACGCCAGCTCGGGTCCGGTGAACTCGGCCTCCATGCGCGACCCCACCCCGTCGGGCACGACCGTGTGCTCCGCCTCGACGAGCAGGGTGGGCGCGGCCACCGCCCGCCACTGCGCCCACGCGTCCTGCCGGCCCCACACGTCGGCGATCGCGCGGAAGGCGTCGACGTCGCCGTGCAGTCGCCCGTCGTCGAACGCCTCGTAGAAGTAGCGGCCCGCGACGGCGCCGAACAGCGCGACACACTCCGCCTCCGATGCGAAACGCTCGGGCCAGCTGGAGAACCAGGGCGCCCACGCGTCGGTGGACTGCCCCGTGAACTCGGGCGACATATCCTCGACCACCAGGCCCCGCACCAGCTCGGGGTATGCGGCGGCGGTACACCACGCATGCAGACCACCCATCGAATGGCCGATCAGCAGCGCGGGCCCGCGATCGATCCACGTGACGATCTCGGCCACATCGGCGACGAACCGCTCGGTGGAGATCGCGTCGTCGGTGACCGGCTCCACGCGGTCGGCGCCCTGATGGAAAGCCGCGTCGAAGGTGAACACGCTGCCGTGCCGGCGCAGCCACGGCACCTGTCGCCGCCACGTCCGCCCCCGGCCCATCAGCCCGTGCAGCAGCACGATCGGCGGTCCCGAACCGCCCCAATCCCGCAGGCCCACACACGTATCCACGAGAGTCGACGGTACCGCGTATGTTGGACCCATGCCGGTAGTGAAGATCAACGCCATCCACGTACCCGAGGGCGCAGGCGACGAGCTCGAGAAGCGGTTCGCGAATCGCGCGCACGCAGTCGAGAACTCGCCCGGCTTCCTCGGCTTCCAGCTACTCCGCCCGGTCAAGGGCGACGACCGCTACTTCGTGGTGACCGAGTGGGAATCGGAGGAGGCGTTCACCGCATGGCGCGACGGACCCGCCAGGGAGGCACACGCCGGCGAGCGCAACCCCGGCGGGAAGAAGCCCGTCGCGACCGGAGCGGACCTCCTGGAGTTCGAGGTCGTCCTCGACGTCGAAGGCAAGCAGCCGGGATCGACGTCCTGAACGCCTGCTCGGTGAGCTCCTCTACGCGTCCGTAGACTCCACGCCCTTCGACCGGGGGTCCATCGCAGCGTGCCGGGCTCACAGCCAGGCCGCGCCGCCGTCCCAGGTGAGGAACGAGTCCAGCCGGTCGGCGTGCCGCAGGTGGGGATGCTCGGTGGTGAGGTACCCACCGCGGTAGAACAGCAACGGCTTGTCCTCCACGGGTTCACCCAGCGACTGGACGCGTCCGATCGCGACGTGGTGGTCGCCCCCGTCGACGACGTTCTCCAGCGTGCAGTCGATCCAGGTGAGGGCACCGTCGATGGTCGGATTGCCGAGGGGTGACGGCGTCCATTCGAGGCCTTCGAACTTGTCGTCGATGACGCGGCCGAAGGCGGCGCTCACGGATTCCTGACGCTGCGCCAGCACCGACACTGCGAAGGTCTTCGACTCCTCGATGAAACGCCACGTCCGGGAGGTCTTCCCCGGGCAGAACAGGATCAGGGGTGGGTCGAGGGACAGGGCCGCGAAGGACTGGCAGGCGAATCCCCTGGGCTTACCGTCGGCATCTGCGGTGGCGACGATCGTGATGCCCGTACAGAACTGCCCCATGACATTGCGGAACGCCCGCGAGTCGAAGGCCGGTGCACTCATGACCTCCAACCTAATCCCCCGCCCTGCAGCCGCGCGCCGCGCACCCGCTCGGATGGCGCACCGTTGGGAGCAGACCGGCGGCCGCTAGTCCGCGCAGACCAGCCCGACGGATGTGCACGGAACGGTGACTGCGCACATCGATAGACAGATCCGTAGGAACTTGCACACTCTCGACAGTCGGGACGGCTCCTGCATGTCTCTCGCCTCCTCATGGACCAGAGATCGAATCGTGGCGAGTCGAACGATACGCCGGTTGTTTGTTACCCGCCGGTTCCGAAGACCGCTGCGGTCTACTCGGCGGCCGACGACGGCGCATCCGCGGCGAGCGCGGCGACGGCGTCCTCGTTCTTGGTCAGGCGGGGCTTGCCGGTGAACGTGAACTTCGCGTCCTCGCCCTTGCCCTGGCCGTCCCAGCCCTCGACGTCGACGACGACCGTCTGGCCGGCACCGACCTCGCCGAACAGGATCTTCTCGGACAACTGATCCTCGATCTCCCGCTGGATGGTGCGGCGAAGCGGCCGGGCACCCAGCACCGGGTCGAAGCCGCGCTTCGCGAGCAGCGCCTTGGCCTGATCGCTCACCTCGATCTCCATGTCCTTGTTCCGCAGCGCGGTCGCGACGCGCTCCACCATGAGGTCGACCATCTCGATGATCTGGTCCTGCGTCAGCTGGTGGAACACCACGATGTCGTCGATGCGGTTGAGGAACTCGGGGCGGAAGTGCTTCTTGAGCTCGTCGTTGACCTTGAGCTTCATCCGCTCGTAGTTCGACGTGGAATCGTCCGCGCTCGTGAAGCCGAGGCCGACCGCCTTCGAGATGTCGGACGTGCCGAGGTTCGACGTGAAGATCAGCACCGTGTTCTTGAAGTCGACGGTGCGGCCCTGTCCGTCGGTCAGACGACCGTCTTCCAGCACCTGCAGCAGCGTGTTGTAGATCTCGCTGTGCGCCTTCTCGATCTCGTCGAACAGCACCACCGAGAACGGCTTCCGGCGCACCTTCTCGGTGAGCTGGCCGCCCTCCTCGTAGCCCACATACCCGGGAGGGGCGCCGAACAGCCGCGACGCGGTGAAGCGGTCGTGGAACTCGCCCATGTCGATCTGGATCAGGGCGTCGTCGTCGCCGAACAGGAAGTTCGCGAGCGCCTTCGACAGCTCCGTCTTACCGACACCGGACGGTCCGGCGAAGATGAACGAGCCCGACGGGCGCTTCGGGTCCTTCAGGCCCGCCCGCGTGCGGCGGATCGCCTTCGACACCGCCTTGACGGCGTCCTCCTGACCGATGATCCGCTTGTGCAGCTCGTCCTCCATGCGGAGCAGACGCGTGGTCTCCTCCTCCGTGAGCTTGAAGACGGGGATGCCGGTCCAGTTGCCCAGGACCTCGGCGATCTGCTCCTCGTCGACCTCCGCAACGACGTCGAGATCACCCGAGCGCCACTGCTTCTCACGCTCGGCGCGCTGGTTGATGAGCTGCTTCTCCTTGTCGCGCAGCGACGCGGCCTTCTCGAAGTCCTGCTCATCGATCGCCGATTCCTTCTCGCGGCGCGCGTCCGCGATCTTGTCGTCGAACTTGCGCAGGTCCGGCGGCGCGGTCATGCGGCGGATGCGCATACGTGCGCCGGCCTCGTCGATCAGGTCGATCGCCTTGTCCGGCAGGAACCGGTCGTTGATGTACCGGTCCGCCAGCGTGGCGGCGGCGACCAGGGCGCCGTCGGTGATGGACACGCGGTGATGCGCCTCGTAGCGGTCGCGCAGCCCCTTGAGGATCTCGATAGCGTGCTCGACGCTCGGCTCACCCACCTGGACCGGCTGGAAACGGCGCTCCAGCGCGGCGTCCTTCTCGATGTACTTGCGGTACTCGTCGAGAGTGGTGGCACCGATAGTCTGCAGCTCGCCGCGGGCCAGCTTCGGCTTGAGGATCGACGCGGCGTCGATAGCCCCCTCGGCGGCACCCGCGCCCACGAGCGTGTGCAGCTCGTCGATGAACAGGATGATGTCACCCCGGGTGTCGATCTCCTTGAGGACCTTGCGCAGGCGCTCCTCGAAATCACCGCGGTAGCGGGAGCCGGCGACCAGCGAGCCGAGATCCAGCGTGTACAGCTGCTTGTCCTTGAGCGTCTCCGGCACCGCACCGTTGACGATGGCCTGCGCCAGGCCCTCGACGACGGCCGTCTTGCCGACGCCGGGCTCGCCGATCAGCACCGGGTTGTTCTTGGTGCGCCGCGAGAGGACCTGCATGATCCGCTCGATCTCCTTCGAGCGACCGATGACCGGGTCGAGCTTGCCCTGCGCGGCGGCCGCGGTGAGGTTGCGACCGAACTGGTCCAGCACGAGCGACGTCGACGGTGTGCCCGCCTCGCCACCCGACGTGCGGGCGCCGGCGCCGGCGGGCTCGCCGCCCTCCTTGCCCTGGTACCCGGACAGCAGCTGGATGACCTGCTGACGGACGCGGTTCAGGTCGGCGCCCAGCTTCACCAGGACCTGAGCGGCGACGCCCTCACCCTCACGGATGAGTCCGAGCAGGATGTGCTCGGTACCGATGTAGTTGTGGCCGAGCTGGAGCGCCTCGCGCAGCGACAGCTCGAGGACCTTCTTGGCCCGCGGGGTGAACGGGATGTGCCCGGAAGGAGCCTGCTGCCCCTGCCCGATGATCTCCTCCACCTGACTGCGGACACCCTCGAGAGAGATGCCGAGCGACTCGAGCGATTTGGCGGCAACACCCTCACCCTCGTGGATCAGGCCCAGGAGGATGTGCTCGGTGCCGATGTAGTTGTGATTGAGCATCCTGGCTTCTTCCTGTGCCAGGACGACGACGCGGCGAGCGCGGTCGGTGAACCTCTCGAACATGGCCATTTTCCTCACATCCCGGTAACGACGGGCGGTGGCTGGGTGCCGCGCCCAAGGTAGCCGTGTGTTGCTGGTGTTCCTACTGTAGTTCGGTCACGCGGGGCATGTGTCCGGGGCGGTCCCCGGACGGTGTCTCATACCCGCCGGGATGGATCGCCCCTGTACTCCGCGTACCGGTTACGGCAGGTAGAACGCCTGACGCGAACCGATGTCATCCCCGTTCCGCCGTCAGCGAACGACGTCCTCCGCCACGGGTAAGAGCGAGGACCCCGCCCCGGG
>NZ_JARFTP010000042.1 GCF_029167375.1 Tsukamurella sp. 8F | reverse complement strand
TCCGCGGGGGCGGGCCTCTCGCAGCAGCGGTTCTAGCCGCGCACGACCTTACCGGCCTTGATGCACGAGGTGCACACGTTCATGCGCTTGGTCTGACCGGGCGCTACCTGAGCGCGGACGGTCTGGATGTTCGGGTTCCACCGACGGTTGGTCCGCCGGTGGGAGTGCGACACCGACTTACCGAAGCCGGGGCCCTTGGCACAGACGTCGCAGACGGCAGCCATGTCGTGAACTCCTTGTTATTGATGTACAGCGTGCGCTTCGCACTCGCGCCGGGCGCGAGGCAACCGTGCAAGCATAACGGGCGCGACATGTGTCTGCCAAACCGTGGCCGGTGATATCGGTGGCCCGGGAACGTGTCGGCGCGCGTCGCTAGGCTGAATCCACGACGGCATCAGTATCTCGAGGAGGCGCCATGACCGCGGAGTCGGGCGGGGGGTCGGCGCGGCTCGACGCCGCCGGGGTCATCCGGTGGCTCACGGTGGGCGCATCCGCGCTCGAGCGCAGCGTGGACGAGATCAACGGGCTCAATGTCTTCCCCGTCGCCGATGCCGACACCGGAACGAACATGCTGGTCACCGTGCGTGCCGCGGCCGAGGCTGCGGTGCGGGCGCAGCGAGCCGCCGGCGACGGGCGCGTCGACGTCGCCCGGGTGACGGTGGCGGGCGCCGTATCCGGCGCACGAGGCAACTCCGGCACCATCGTGTCGCAGATCGTGCGCGGGCTCGCCGAGCACCTCACGCCCGACGGTGGCGTCGACGCGGCCGGTCTGGCCGCAGGGCTGCATGCGGGCACGAGGCTCGTCACCCGTGCTGTCGCCGAGCCGGTCGAGGGCACCATCCTGTCCGTCCTGCGAGCGGCGGCTGAGGCGGCCGGCGCGGCGGCGGACACCGGAGAACCGTCGGTTGCCGATTCGGCGCGGGCGGCCGCGGACGCCGCGTTCGACGCCCTGCTGAGCACGCGCGACCAGCTGGCCGACAACGCGCGTCACGGTGTCGTCGATGCCGGAGGCCGCGGGCTGCTCGTCCTGCTCGACGCACTGGTCGAGGTGGCGTGCGGCACGGCACCGCCGCGGCCTCGCTTCGCGCGGGTAGGCGAGGTCGCCGCGCATCAGCAGGCGGTGCCCGTCGCGGCCGGGGAGACTCATACGCACGACACGCCGCCGCGCGGCCCTCACGCGGAGTACGAGGTCATGTACCTCCTCCCGGATGCCACGGAGGCCGCGGCCAGCCGGCTGCGGGACGACCTGCAGGCATTCGGAGACTCCGTCGTCGTGGTCGCGGACGGCACGCCGGACCCGTCGGCGACGTGGTCTGTCCACACGCACACGACCGAGCCGGGCCGGGCCGTCCAGGCCGGGCTGGGTCATGGCGCGATCCGCAACATAGCAGTCACGGTTCTCGCCGATGCGACCGAGCACACGCCGCTGCAGGCGCTGCTCGATGCACCCCGTACCCTCGTCGCGCTCGTGTGCGGGGACGGTGCGGCCGAGCTGTTCGAATCCGAGGGCGCCCAGGTGATCCGCTGCGACGGCGGTATCAGTCATGTCGAGCTGCAGACGTCGCTGCACCGCTTCGCCGGCGGCGAGGTGCTGCTGCTTGCCAACGGGTCGCTGGAGACCGCGGAGCTGCTCGCCGTCGCGGCGCGGTGCCGCGAGTCCGGCGTTCTGGTGACGTTGCTGCCCACGTCCTCGATGGTGCAGGCGCTGGCATGCCTCGCCGTACACGATCCGTCGGCCCTCGCAGCGGATGACACCTACGCGATGGCCGAGGCGGCGACCAACGCCCGGACGGGCGCCGTCGTGGCCGTCGAGGAGGATTCGCTCACCATCCTCGGACCCTGCGGCCCAGGTGATTACGTCGGCATGGTCGGCGGAGAGGTGGTCGTGCTGGAGGAGGATCAGTACTCCGCGGGCGAGGCCCTCGCCGATCTCCTCCTCGCGACCGGCGGGGACATGGTCACCGTCCTGCTCGGTGCGGACGCCGACGGTGACTTCGCCGAGCGCGTCCAGGCGTCACTGCGCGTCGAGCGTCCCGAGGTCGAGGTCGTCGCGTACGGTGGCGGGCAGTCTGCGACCGTGATGGAGATCGGGGTGGAATGACGGACGCAACGCTCACGCTCGCGACCGGACTGACCGAGGCTTTCGGGCCGGAGCGCGCCGAACTCGCGGCCGCCGAGCTGGGCCTGCACACGGTGGGCGACCTGGTGCGGCACTTCCCCTTCCGGTACGAAGGTGGTGCCGTCGCCGACGAGGGGGACAGGGCAAGCGAGCCGCGGGTGGGCGACGACGTCGTGATCCTCGGCGAGATCGTGCGCGTACGGCCCACCGAGTACAAGCAGCAGTACCGGCGCGGCCAGGGCAAGGGACGCGGCCGGCCCATGAAGCTGTTCCGGATGACGGTGCGCAACAAGGTTCGCCAGTACGAGGTCAGCTTCTTCGCGCATATGGACGGCACGATGCGTGTAGGACGCAGGGTGTTGCTGTCGGGGCGGCTCGGCACCTACGGCGGCAACCTCCAGCTCACACATCCCGATTGGCTGCTCGTACCGAGTGACACGCTCAGTCCCGAGGACGCCCTCCGGGAGACCCTCGCCGCATTGGAGAGCGACTCCTCCGCCGACTCGGCTGGTAAGGGATCGACCGGAAAGTCCAAGGGTGGCAAAGGCAAGGGGCGCCGGTCGGGAGGAACAGGCAAGCTGCAGTACGCGCGCCTGGACCTACTACTCGCCGAGCTCGTTCCGGTTTACCACGCGACCAAGGCGATGCCGACGTGGCTGATCATGTCGATGGTCGCGGACGCCATCGACCGGTTGGCGCCGGTCCGCGAGTCCCTCGATGTCGGTTTCCTTGCGGCGCATGGGCTCATGGATCTCGACGAGGCGCTGCGGGTGGTGCATCGGCCGCCCGGCCGGTCGGCTGTACTCGCGGCCCGGCGACGGATCGCCTACGACGAGGCCGTTGCCATCGAGACACAGCTGGCGCGCCGTGCGTACGACGTGGGGGAGACGCGGGCGCCCGCACTCGGTGGTGGTGACGACGCCCTCGAGGCGGAACTGCTTGCACAGCTTCCTTTCTCGCTCACCGACGGGCAGGAGTCGGTGCTCTCGGAGATCGTGTCGGATCTGTCCCGGACGCACCCGATGACCAGGTTGCTGCAGGGCGAGGTCGGCTCCGGTAAAACGCTGGTCGCGCTGCTGGCGATGCTGCGTGCCGTCGACGCCGGGCGGCAGGCGGTGCTGCTTGCTCCCACGGAGGTCCTTGCGACGCAACATCATCTCTCCATCTCGAAGATGCTGGGACCGCTTGCGCGGGCGGGGCAGCTGGGCGCGGCGGAACGGGCGACGACGGTGACCCTGCTGACCGGGTCGATGAGCACCAAGGCCAGGCGGGCGGCGTTGCTGCGGATAGTGACCGGCGAGGCCGGCATCGTCATCGGGACGCACGCGCTGCTCGAAGACACGGTCGACTACTTCGACCTCGGCCTCGTCGTGGTCGACGAGCAGCACCGATTCGGAGTCGAGCAACGGGACCGACTGCGCAGCAAGGGCCGGGACGGCGCCACCCCGCACCTGTTGGTGATGACGGCAACGCCGATCCCGCGCACCATCGCGCTCACCCAGTTCGGCGACATGCAGACCTCGCTACTGCGCGAGCTCCCACGTGGGCGGCAGCCGATCCAGACCTCGGTCGTCCACGAGAAGCGGGGCGGCTGGCTGGCCCGGATGTGGGAACGCGTCGGCGAGGAGGTTGCGTCCGGCCGCCAGGTCTACGTTGTGTGCCCGCGCATCGGTGACGATGAGACAGCCGACGGCGGTACGGATTTCACGGACGAGGAGTACTACGCCTTCGATGCCCCGTCGGCCGCGGGGAAGAAGCCCGCCGCGGCCCCGGCGGGCCAGGAGGAGGCACCGGACGAGCAGAAGCGCGACATGATCTCGGCCGTCGATCAGTACGAGGAGCTCGTATCGGGGCCACTGGGCAGGCATCGCGTCGGACTGCTGCACGGTCGCCTGCCCGCAGACGAGAAGGCGGCCGTGATGGCCGGCTTCGCATCCGGGGCGATCGACGTCCTGGTCTCGACGACGGTGATCGAGGTGGGCGTCGATGTCGCGAACGCCACGACGATGGTGGTCCGCGACGCCGAGCGCTTCGGTCTGTCGCAGCTGCATCAGCTGCGCGGCCGCGTCGGCCGCGGCGGGCTGCCCGGCCTGTGCCTGCTCACGACGGACACCACCTCCGGCCGCACGATGGAGCGCCTGGAGAAGGTGGCCGGCACCGTCGACGGCTTCGAGATCGCCCAGCTCGACCTCGAGTACCGCGGATACGGTGACATCCTGGGTGTCGACCAGTCCGGTACTGCGCGGCGCCTGAGCTTCCTCGACCTGGCGCGCGACGCCGAGATCCTCGACGCCGCACGCGAGTACGCGTTCGACGTCATCGGCGCTGATCCCGAACTCGCAGAGCACCCGGAGCTGCGGGCGATGAACGACGTCGTCCTCGGTGGAGAGCGAGCGGATTATCTGGGCAAGGCGTGAGCGCCCTGGCGAGGGACGCGCGATGATGGGCGGATGTCACTCAACGTGCATGTCACACTCGAACCACACGGACCTGCGACCGCGATCGAGCTCACGGACGCTCAGGTAGCCGATCTGGGCGGAGGGAAGCGAGCGGCGGTGCGCGTCGCCGTCGGCGACCGGTCCGCACGATTGCGGCTCGGCGTCATGGGCGGGAGAAACCTCATAGGTCTGTCCAAGGCGGCGCGGGCTGAGTTGGGCGTGGAGATCGGTGACACTCTCGACGCCGTCATCGAGCTCGACGATGCTCAGCGCGAGGTGGAGGTGCCCGAGGACCTCGCCGCGGCGCTCGACGCCGACTTGCGGGCTGCGTTCGACGCGCTCAGTTACACCAGGCGTAAGGAGTATGCACGTGGCGTCGTGGACGCGAAGCGCGCGGAGACCAGGGAGCGTCGCATACGGGCGGTCGTCGCGGAGCTGCGTGCTCAGGCCTGAGCGAGCGCGGCATCGATGAAGCGACGCGTCGTGCGCGATGGCGCTCTCCGCCAGCCGAGATACACGCGGGAGTCGGGGATGTCCGGTAGTTCGCGGTAGACGACATCGGGGTGTGGAGCACGCTCGACCGCGATCGCGGGCACCGCCCCTATGCCGCGGTCCGCGCCGACCAGCTCGAGCCACTCGTCGAAGTTGATGCAGGTGACGATCTCCCGGTCGGGATCGCTGTCGGGCCAGTTGTCCGGTCTGGTGGTGCCGGTGCGCGTGTTCACGACGAGCGGATGGGCCGCGAGATCGGGCCATCGGACTCCGGGCATCGTTGCGAGGGGGGATCGTGCGGACACGGCGAGGACGCGCTTCTCGGTTCCTATGGCACGCCATGTGATCCCGTCGGTGCGGTCGGCCGCCCGCGTCAGCGCCACGTCGATGCGGTCGTGCGTAAGGTCCCCGGCGGGGTCGTCGGTGCGATGTAGCCGTACCTGACCGCCGAGGCTCTCGAACTCCGCCCGCACCCGCGCAAACCAGTCGGGCGGGAGGAGCCACGCGAATCCGAGTCGCACCTCGGTCCGACCGCGCATGTCGGCCTCGAGTGCGGCGAGGTCGGCGAGGATCCGCCTGGCGCGCTCCTCGAACTCGTGCCCGTCGGCCGTGAGCTCCAGCGGACGGGAGCCGCGCACTACAAGGTCTGTGGCGAGCACGCGCTCGAGGTCTTGAATCGTGCGGCTCAGCGAGGGCTGGGTGACATGCAGGTGACGGGCGGCCGCGGTGTAGGTGCGCGCCTCACACAGCTCGACGAACGCGGTGAGATGGCGTACCTGCAATTCCATGCGTCTAGCGTATAGCGCATGCTCTTTCGGCATTTCCGTGCCGCAGGGGCGCGCGATTAGCGTCGACGGCGTGATCGTCGATACGAAGAGGACAGCGCTCGGCCCCAGGGGTGTGGGCGTGGCTGCGTCGGCGGGCCTGGCCGCTTCGATGGGCATCGGCCGGTTCGTATTCACGCCCCTGCTGCCCATCATGGTCGCGTCCGCGGGCCTGACCGCCGGCGACGGCGCAGTCATCGCCACCGGCAACTATGCGGGCTATCTCGTCGGTTCGGTCGTGCTTGCGCGCCGCCCCGGCCTCAGCCGCAGGTCGACTTTCCTCGCATGGGCGGCCGCTCTGGTCGCCAGCGAGTCTCTGATGGCCGTGTCCGCGGATGTCGCGTGGGCGACAGCACTGCGCTTCGTCGCCGGCGTTGCCAGCGCGGCCGTATTCCTCGGCTGCGTATCGACGGTGGCGCATCATCGCGCGCACGCCGGTGTCGCCATCGCGGGTGTGGGCGCGGGTATCGCCATGAGCGGCGCCTACGTCCTCGTGGCGGCGGCGTCGATGTCGTGGCAGGGGCTGTGGCTCGGCGCGGCCGTGCTGACGGCCGTCCTCCTGTTGCCGACCCTGGCCCTCGACGTACGTCCGGAGCACGACGGCGCCACCGGGTACGGCCGCGTTCAACTGGCGGGTGGCCGACGTGTCGCCTGGATCCTGGTCCTCGCCGCCTACTTCGCGGAGGGCGTCGGCTACATCGTGCTCGGGACTTTCCTACCGGCATCGGTGCCCGGGGCGCACTCGGGCGCCCTCGTCTGGACGGTCGCGGGCCTCTCCGCCGTGCCGGCAACAGTGGCGTGGCATGCCGTCGGGCGCCGCGTCGGTACCGGCAGAGCACTCGTCGCTGCGCTCGCGGTGCAGACCGCGGGGGCGGGTCTCGTCGCGGCGTCGGGCGGCGTCCCGGCGGCGATGGTCGGGGCAGTGTGCTTCGGGGGGACGTTTCTCGGGATCGTCGGGCTGGCCTTCGATTTCGCGCGTGGCCTGGGAGTCGGCCGAGCAGCGGCGACACTGACGGCCGCGTACGCGGCAGGCCAGGTGATCGGCCCGCTGGTCGTCATTCCGGTCATCGGGCATTCGTTCGCCATGGCGTTCGTCATCGCCACGGTGGTACTGGCCTCCGCCTCCCTGCTCGCTGCCGGCGCGGAGACGGTCCGTCGAAGCCTGCCTCGGTAGCCGACGCACCCGGTCCGGCGCGTCTCATCCCCTCGGTCGCGGCAGTGGCTCACGACATCCGGCGGTAGACCTCCTCGGCCCAGGCCAGAACCACGTCCACGGAGCGCAGTGACAGCTCGAGCCCGTCGTCCCAGTCCAGCGCGGAATCGGATCCGTTCGGGAACAGCGTCTGTACAGCTGTCCTCGCCGTATCCACCGTCTGATCGAATCGCGCTCGGACCCTGGTGAGTTCGGCGGCCAGACCGAACGGGCCCGCGACCGCGTCCGCGCGCGAGCTGAACACGCGCAGCGCGCCGCCCTCGGGGATGTCACCGGCGGCGGGGTCGAGGCTCTCGGTGGGGGGCGTACCGGATTCTGCTCCACCCCGGTGGGACGGTGCCGTATTGGCGATCTCCAACAGCGCCCGGCCGCTGTGGGCTACGCCCGCGAACGTCTTGGAGAGGCTGATCAGGAACATGCCGGCCGCTTCGAGCTCGGCACCGCACCTGCGCTCCTCCTCGTTCGCCGGATCGGTGACCCGACGGTGCACGTCCGCCAGTTCGCGGATGATCCCGCCGACGTCGTACAGATCCTGCGCGGCGGTGAACGCCCTGCCGACGCCGGCCGCGAACGTATCCATCACACGCTCCTCTGCAAGCGGGCAGTCCCGGGATCAGGGGCGTCGAAGCGGAAGACGAATGGGG
This sequence comes from Tsukamurella sp. 8F, assembly GCF_029167375.1. Classification (GTDB taxonomy): domain Bacteria; phylum Actinomycetota; class Actinomycetes; order Mycobacteriales; family Mycobacteriaceae; genus Tsukamurella. Next base: position 21,968 of record NZ_JARFTP010000042.1, on the reverse strand, counting down.
TCTGCAGGCGGTGGCGCGCGAGATCCGACACGAGCTTGGCGTGATAGAAGGGCAGGTCCGCGGATGTACGGAGAGTTGCTCGCGCACCGAGGATCTCGTGCCACTCGCCATCGTCTCCGCGGCGGCAGGTGGCCAGCGCGGAGCCCTCGTCGTCGCATTCGGACGCGATGCGGATGTCGCCGTCCACGATGCCATCGGTGGTGCGGATTCCGCGGGTGTGGATGGAGCTGATCAACGGCTGGTTCGACTTCATCTGCGACGTCCTCGGGATTCTGGTGATCGGGTGTGGGAAGCGGGTCTATAGGCAGGAAAGACCCGGCCCGGGGCTGGGAAGAATACGAGGAACGACTACCCCGGGCCGGGCCTGGAGACGGAACTCGGCTCGTTCGCGTGCTGTATCGCCGGCCTCGCTACTACGGCACTCGCGGCGCATCTACTCGGAACAGGCTCCGCCTGGTCACCTGCTCAGCCGCCGTGCGGCCGAGCCGAGACCTGTCATGTACTACCGGATTCGACAGCCAAGTGCTGCGGGTCGTTCCGGCTCTTGATCTCGACTCTTCGCGGTTTCGCCTTCTCGGCGAGGGGAATGGTCACGGTGAGCACGCCGTTGTCGTAGTCGGCGCTGATCGCCGAGGTGTCGATGCCTTCTCCCAGCGTGAGCTGGCGCCGGTAGATGCCGGAGAAGCGTTCGCTGGTCAGCCAGCGCACACCGTCGTCCGACGGAGTGGTTCGCGACGCGGAGAGGGTCAGCACGCCGTTGTCGACACTGACGTCGATCGAGCCGGGATCCGCACCCGGTAGATCCGCCGTCAGTACGTAGTGGTCGTCGACCTGGTACAGATCCATCGGCATGAACCGCGGGGTTCGGGCCGATCCGGACTGCTGCCCGTTGAGCAGGCTGCGGGTGACACTGTCGAGTTCAGCGAAGGGGTCGAAGCGAAGCACAGTCATCACACCTCCCGTTGATCCAGGCTGCCCGCCACCCTGACGGGCAACACGCCAACTGTGCGGTACCGAGATTAGCACTCGATGCGATCGAGTGCCAAGGGGTGGCGAGCGATTATCACCTATCAATGATGTTCCCCCGCAACATGTCCGGATGACGACGATCAACCAGGCAGCGTCTCGCCGCCGATCGGCGCCAGGATCTCGCCCGAGTAGTACGACGACATGGTGCCGGCTGCGAAGAACACGTACGACGGCGCGATCTCGTCGGGATGCGCGGCACGGCCGTAGGGCGCCTGGGCCCCGAAGCGTTCGACCTCGCCCTCGCTGAGGGTGGCCGGGATCAGCGGTGTCCACACCGGCCCGGGTGCGACGCAGTTCACCCGGATCCCGCGGTCCAGGAGCGATTGGGCGAGCGAGTAGGTGAGAGCTATGACCGCGCCCTTCGTCGCCGAGTAGTCGATCAGTCGCTTGTTACCGCGCAGGCCGTTGATCGATGCGGTGTTGATGATCGAGCCACCCCGGGGCAGGTGCTTCAGCGCGGCCTTCGTGACGTGGAAGTAGCTGTCGACATTGACGGCGAACGTGCGGCGCCACTGCTCCGTGGTGAGTTCGGACAGGTCGTCCACCGGGCTCTGGTACCCGACGTTGTTGACCACGATGTGCAGCGCGCCCAGCTCCGCGTCCGTCTTGTCGACCACCTCGCGGCAGTGTTCGGGGTCCGCGAGGTCGCCCCTATACCGCTCGCACCTGCGCCCCTCCCGCTCGATCAGGTCAGCGGTGTGCTCTGCGTCGTCGACCTCGTTCAGGTAGGCGATCGCAACATCGGCGCCCTCCTTGGCGAAGGCGACCGCGGTCGCCCGACCGATGCCGGAGTCACCTCCGGTGACCAGCGCCTTGCGTCCGGTCAGCAGGCCCTGTCCCCGGTAGTCGCGCATCTCGTCGCGCGGCGGGGAGGGCATGTCCTCGGTTTCTCCCGGATACGGGATGGTTTCGCTGTTCATGGGCCTCGGCTACCCGGTGCGGACTCGGGCGAAACCAGGGCGGCGCCGTGTTTCGCACAAGGTTTCGCAGAGGGCCCGTCCGGGTACGCCCGCCACAGGACTATCCACGAGATCGGGAGGGAACATGCCGAAGACGACCGGACGCGGTACGCCGAAACAAGACGAACTACCCGATACCCTGCGCCGTTCGAGCAGCAAGGCCCAGCGCACGTTCGCCAAGGCGCACGACGCAGCTGCGGAGGAGTACGGCGACGGCGAACGAGCGCATCGCGTCGCCTACGCGGCGCTCAAGCACAGCTACGAGAAGGTCGGCGACCATTGGGAGCGCAAGCCTGGCGGGCGGAGCGGAACGTCGGAGCGCCCCGGGCAGCGCCGGGGCGGAAAGACGCATGAGGGAGTCGACGTCAACGCCACCAAGGAACACCTGATCGATGTCGCTCGGCGGTTGGGGATACGAGGGCGTTCGCGGATGCGCAAGGCCGAGCTCATCGATGCTATCGAGGCTGCCAACCGGCGCGCGGAGCGCGGCGCGTGACGCTGTCGGCCACGCTGCGTCGGCGAAGTCGATTCGCGTACGGACGCATAACCTTACGGCTGGCGGGTACATACCGGGAGTGATCGATGGACGTCGATCGCATCACCGATAAGGCAAGGAGGTTCTGAGATGGCAGACCCCAACAACCCCGGACAGTTCGGCAACCGTTCCGACACGGAGGAACAGGCCCGCAAGGGTGGCGAGGCGAGCACCGGCAAGTTCGGTGAGGAGAACGCCGCCGATCCCCATGAGGCCGGCCGGAAGGGTGCCGCGGAGCAGCCCCACGACGCGAAGGTCGAGGGCGGTGAACACAGCCATTCCGGGAGCTAGGAATATCGGTGCGGGGCGCGGCCGCTGCCGGGTCCCGCACCGATCTCGGCTGTCGTGTCGCCCAGGTCGTGGCTGTACACGGGACCGCGGGGCGTGTTAGCAAGGAGACGGCCCTTAGACGAACGGAGTTTCATGCCGCACGCGACCGGGGCCGTACCGGCCCAACCGATCGATCTCTGTCTGCCCGCGGAGGTCGTGCTCCTGCCTGTACTCCGTGTCGTTCCCGAGACCGTGGCGCTTCTGGCCGATTTCGACATCGATCGGGTGTCTGATCTGACGCTCGCCGTGGACCAGGTGTGTACCGAACTGATCCATGACGCAGTGGAGGGCGGGACCCTGAACGTGCGGGTGTTGCCGCGTCCTGCGGCACTCGTGATCACTGCGTCCGCCGAGACCCGGACCGACGGCGCGCCTGATCGCAACGGCTTCGGTTGGCGCGTGCTGGAGACGCTGACCGACCAGCTCGAGGTGACGCACAGCGGCCTACCCGGCGGTCACGTCCGATCTGAAGTGGTCTTCACACTCCTGCGAGGCGCCGGCTAGTGGTGGCGACCACCGGCCGCGGTGCAGGCTACGACGACGACTACTCAGACGTGGCGGACAGGCTGCGTTCGGCTGAGGGGAAGAGCGCCCCACAACGCGCTGCAATCCGTGATGAGGTCATCCTGCGGTGCCTGCCGCTGGCAGAGCATCTCGCGCGTCGATTCACCGGGCGCGGAGAACAGTTCGACGACCTGGTGCAGGTGGCGCGGCTCGGATTGGTCAACGCGGTGGACCGGTTCGATGCGGACAAGGGCACGGACTTCGTCGCTTTCGCGGTACCGACCATTCTCGGCGTGCTGCGCCGGCACTTCCGCGATACCGGGTGGTCCGCGCGTGTTCCGCGTCGGCTGCAGGAGCTGTACCTGCGCGTGAACAATACGCTCGGGGAGTACTCGCAGGAACTGGGTCGCGCGCCGACCACGACCGAGATCGCCGGCCGCCTGGGCGTCCCGGTCGACGAGGTGCGCCAGGCGATGGTCGCCGGTAACGGCTATCACGCGACGTCCTTCGACACACCGACCGTGGAGGACGGCGCCCCGGCGCTGATCGATACGATCGGCGCCGACGATCCCGGCTATGAGTTGGTCACCGAGTTCGAGGCTCTGCGACCGGTGGTCGAGCAGCTGGACGATCGCTCGAGGACGATTCTCGCCCTGCGTTTCCAGCATTCGATGACGCAGACCCAGATCGCGGCGCAGCTGGGGATCTCGCAGATGCACGTCTCGCGGATACTCTCGCGGACACTCGCCACCCTCCGTGATGGAGTGCGCGCGGACTGAGCAGCGTGCGGTGTCGCACCCGAGCGGTGTTCGCCACAGCGAATCCGCACCCGAAGGCATTGCCGCACTGCAGATCCCGGTTGGCCGCAGACTCTCGGGGTATCCCGTGTGCCAGATCTGTGCTAGGAACGGGTCAGGTTGAATCACCGCAGCCGCCATCTACGATCAGTTGCTGGAGGCTTCCTGTGTCGTTATGCACGATCGAACGTTCTCAACCCGCCGTATACGAGGGCCGCCCTCGGCCCGTCGAATCCCGGCTGGACGATCTTGTCGTGGTCGCGGTTCGGGGCTGCCTCGACGCCGCTGAACTACCATTCTTTCGCAGCACCCTCGCCGCGGCTCTGGCGGGCGCTCAGCGCGTCCGGATCGACCTGCGAGGCGTCGACTTCCTGAGTATCGGTGCTGCGGCCCACCTGGGCGCCGTCGCGCGCGACGACGGGTCGAGGCGCGTCGACCTAGTGGGGATCAGCGATCCCGCTGCGCACACCCTGGAGGCGACGGGACTCGGCCACCTGTTGACGTCCTGAAGAGCGCTTCGCCAGGTTTCGCCGCCGACGGGCGCGGGTACCTCTCAGTCGTCAGCCCATCACTCAGCCGAGTCCGGGCGCGACGACGAAAGGAGCCCGAGGTGACCATCATCCATCCGTCCACCGCGCACGACGTCGTCGATGTGCTCGTCGATCAGCACCACCGGATCATGCAGCTCTTCGACCGTGTCATAGCGTCCGAGGTGGAAGAGCGCGAAAGCGCGTTCTTCGAACTCCGCCGGCTGCTCGCGGTGCACGAGACCGCCGAGGAGTTGATCGTGCACCCGCGTGCACGTCGCGACATCGTCGACGGTCGCGGCATCGTGCAGGACCGCCTCGACGAAGAGCGGTCGGCCAAGCGGATCCTCGCCGAACTGGAGGACATGGACGTCCAGTCGGACTCGTTCGTGACGAAGGTGGAGGAGTTGCGCGACGCTGTCACGCGGCATGCGGAGCACGAGGAGCACGACGAGTTCATCGCGCTGCGAACGGGTCTCGACGATCACGAGGCCGCCCGCATGGCCAAGGCCGTCGAACTCGCGGAGTCGGTGGCGCCGACGCATCCGCATCCGAGCGTCAACACTGGGCCGGAGAACCTGATCGTGGGGCCGTTCGCCGCGATGCTCGACCGCGCTCGAGACGCGATTCTGGCGCCGACGGAGGACGTCCGTCCAGGAGGCGAATGATGCGGCCGGTCGGAAGAGCGTGGGGGACCATCGGCTTCGTGACCGGCCTGATCGGCGTCGCGTTGCTCGCCATCGGGCTCGGCGGTGCAGCGACCAAGGCCGAGTGGGCGTGGATGGCATTGGTTTCGGGTCTGGTCGTATTGGTCATCGGCGCAGCGATGCTTGCCGTGGTGTCGGCGAGCCGCCGTCGTCTCGCGTCCGAGGATCGTGGCCAGCGCGACCCGGTGCTGGGTGAATCCATCGGCCCCGAGGAGGAGTCGAAGTACCTGCGTCGCTATCGCCCCTGGCGCTTGCGGCGACGGTGAACGAGCAGCCACGAGAGGAGACACGGCATGTCTATCGAGGAGACCCGCACGGCGACCACCGTCGGCGAGGGCGGGGAACTGCACCAGGACGCACCCGAAGCGCTGACCACATCGCAGGGCGCGCCGGTGTCCGACAACGAGAACTCACTCCGCGGCGGTGACCGCGGTCCCACGTTGCTGGAAGACAACGTGCTGCGGGACAAGATCTTCCGCTTCGATCATGAGCGCATACCGGAGCGGGTGGTGCACGCTCGCGGTTTCGGGGCGCACGGAGTCTTCGAGTGCACGCGGTCACTCGCTGACGTGACTGCGGCAGACGTCTTCGCAGAGCCGGGCCGCCGCACGGAGGTATTCGTGAGGTTCTCGACGGTGGCCGGCCGCGCGGGATCGTCGGACCTGGCTCGCGATGTGCGTGGATTCGCGGTGAAATTCTATACACGCGAGGGAAATTGGGATCTGGTCGGCAACAATATTCCGGTGTTCTTCATCCAGGACGCGATGAAGTTCCCGGATCTGGTGCACTCGTTGAAGGAGGACCCGGATCGCGGCTTCCCTCAGGCTCAGTCTGCGCACGACACGTTCTGGGACTTCGTCTCCCTCATGCCGGAGGCGACACATATGACGCTGTGGCAGATGTCGGACCGTGCCATACCGCGGTCCTTCCGGTTCATGCAGGGCTTCGGTGTGCACACCTTCCGCTTCCTGCGCGAGGACGGCGCGTCCACATACGTCAAATTCCACTGGAAGCCGGTGCTCGGTTGCCAGTCGGTGCTGTGGGACGAGGCCGTGAAGATCAACGGCGCGGACCCCGACTACCACCGCCGGGACCTGTGGAACGCCATCGGATCCGGCGATCTACCTCAATGGGAGCTGGGTGTGCAGCTCTTCGATGAGGAGACCGCGCAGCGGCTTCCTTTCGACGTTCTCGACCCGACGAAGATCGTGCCCGAGGAGGACGTCCCGGTTCAGGTCGTCGGACGAATGACACTGGACCGTACAGTGGACAACGAGTTCGCGGAGACCGAGCAGGTGGCCTTCTGCACTCAGAACATCGTTCCGGGAATCGGTTTCACCGATGACCCGCTTCTCCAGGGCCGCAACTTCTCGTATCTCGATACTCAGGTCTCGCGGCTGGGCAGCCCGAATTTCACGCAGCTGCCGGTGAACTCACCGCGTTGTCCGGTAGCGCACTTCCACCGCGACGGCCAGATGCAGACCGCCGTTCCGCGTGGCCAGGTCGATTACGAGCCCAACGGTGCGGCGGACCGCGGGCCGCGTGAGCGCCCCGCCGCTGAGCGCATGACGACCTTCGCCGAGCCGCTCGCTGGTGAGAAGACGCGATTGCGTGCGGAGTCCTTCGCGGATCATTACAGCCAGGCGAGGGTGTTCTGGATCAGTCAGACGGACGTCGAGCGTGACCATATCGTCGACGCCTACGTCTTCGAGTTGAGCAAGGTGCGGGACCCGCAGGTGAGGTCGCGGATGGTCGCGAACCTTCGCAACGTCGAGCTCGAGCTTGCCGAGCGCGTTGCGAGCGGCCTGGGGCTGGGGCTTCCCGAACCCGCCCCGACCGTGGTCCCCGCGCGCACGGATCTGCCCGAGTCTCCGGCGGTGAGCATGCACCGCAACCCTCCGGCGACGTTCGCGGGACGCAAGCTGGGTGTGCTGGTCACGGACGGCGCCGCCCGAGGCGTCGTCGAATCCCTGCAGCGCAGTGTCTCCGAGGCCGGCGCGACGGTCGAGATAGTTGCTCCGAGTATCGGCGGTGTGGTCGCAGACGACGGATCTTCGCTACCGGTCGACGAGCGGCTCGCGGGTGCGCCGTCGGTCCTGTTCGACGCGATCGCCGTGGTTCCGTCCGCAGAGGGGGCCGACCGATTGGCTCGCGATCCCGCAGCGCTGGATTTCGTGACGGATGCCTTCTATCACCACAAGTTCATGGGTGTGGGCGAACACGCCGGCCCTCTGCTGGAGCGCGCCGGCATCCTCGACCGTCTGGATCTGGGGTGCCCGCCGCTCGACTCGGACGAGTCGATCGACGGGTTCGTAGCGGCGTGCGCGGGGCTGCGGCTGTGGCAGCGCGAGATCGGTTGACTGATGCGGGCAGACTCGACGGTGATCGCTACGTCCGTGTCAGTGCGTGCGCGTCTGGTGATGGCGTCACTGCGCGCCCAGCGCAGTAAGCGCTTCTACGGAGACCCGGGTGAGATGGTGGCCGATCTCGGTCGCCATCAGCGTGCCTCGATGACACGGCCGCCGTGGTGGCTGCGTCGGCGGGTGCGGTACCGCAGCGAGGAGGTGGCGGGCACGCCGTGCCGATGGATCGAGCCGGCGGCCGGTGCCGGGCGGGTGCGGGTGCTCTATCTGCACGGCGGTGGCTTCGTGGAGCAGCCGCAGCACCATCACTGGCGCTTCCTCAGGTGGCTCGTGGAGACCACCGGGGCTTCCGTGGTGATGCCGATCTACCCGCTGGCCCCGGCCGCCGATCACCGCGCGATCCGGCGGAGCGTACGAGCGGTCTACGACCTCCGGGTCGCGATCCATCCCGGCCCGCGTGTGGTCGCGGGCGACTCTGCCGGAGGCGCGCTCGCCGTCGACCTCGCGTGTTCGGTCCGTGACGAAGACGGACGTATCCCGTCGGCCGTGGCGCTGGGCTCGCCGTGGCTCGACATGGGTGTGTCTGATCCCCGCTCCGACGAGGTCGATCCCTACGACCCCGAGCTCGATATCGACGGTCTGAAGATGGCAGGGAGATGGTACGCCGGGCCGGACGGGGTGGGCTCGTCCGAGATCAACCCGCTCGCAGGCGATCTCACCGGCCTGCCGCCGACGGTCGTCCTCACCGGCACGCGAGATCTCCTCAACCCCGATGCCAGGCGGTTCGTGAGCCTCGCCGATGCGGCCGGCGTCGATGTCGAACTGCACGAATACCCGGGTATGTTTCACAACTGGTATATGCACCTCCTCCCCGAGGGGGAGCAGGCGCGCCGCGACCTCGCCGTGTTCCTCGGGCGCACCGGTTGCTCGGACGGGACCGTTTCGGGCACAGGCGTTTCGCGCTGGAACGACGTGGCCACGTGTGCCCGCCGCGCCGCGGCACGCATATGTTCCGTAGCGGATCACCGGCCCCCGCGCGGGCTGGCATGAGAGGTCAGCGTGCGGCGTGCGGCGCCGTGGTCAGCGCGGCGAGACGGCCACCCCAGAAGTCGACGACGTCAGCGCGGCGCGCGGAGTCGTCCGAGAGCAGGTCGGCCAGTCCGAGGCCGCGTGCGAGGTCGAGAGTCGCCTGGACTGCGCGGCGGGTCTCGGCGTCGTCGCGGTCGGCACCGAGCAGCCCCATCGCGAGCCCGAACACCTCGCGGGAGAAACGGTTCTCGAACGGCAGCACCCGCTCGCGGAGTTCGGGGTCGCTGGCGGCGGCCGTCCACACGTGCAGGGCGGCCTTGAACAGGTCGTCGGTGTAGAAGTCGATGATCAGCTGAGCGACCGCATAGGGACGTTCCGGTCCGTCCGGCACGGATTCGGCGGCCTCGCGTGCCTGGTGGATCCGCCTCTCACCCATGTACTCCAGAGCCGCGGCGATGAGGTCCTCGCGGGTGGGGAAGTGGTGCTGCGCCGCGCCGCGGCTCACGCCCGCCTGGCGCGCCACGCTTCCCACCGTGGTGGCACCCCAGCCCTGAGAAGCGAGGGAGGCGATCGTCGTCTCCAGCAGCTGCTGCCGCGTGACACGGCTGCGGTCCTGCTGCGGTGCACGGACCGGCGCCCGCCTGACCATCGCCATCCCCTTTCCGCCTATTCTGTAGCGGCCCACGAGGGTTGACGCTTGCTCAGGAAGGCCGTCAGGCCTTCCCGTGCCTCGTCCGAGCCGAACAGCCGCGCCGACTGCGCCGCCAGATCGCCGGCCCGCTCGTCGAAGCTCTGCAGGATATCGTGCCACAGCAACTGCTTCGTCTCTCGTAGGCCCTGCGGTGAGCACTGCCGAAGCGTCTGTAGATGTTCGGCAACGATGCCGTCGAGATCGTCCGTCGCGGCCGTGATCAGGCCTGCGCGCGCGGCCTCATCGGGCGCGAATCTGCGGCCGGTGAGCAGGATGTCGGCCGCAAAGCGGCTGCTCACGTGCGGCAGGACGACGAGGGACACGATCGCGGGGGCGAGCCCGAGCCGGGCCTCCGTCAATGCGAATGTCGCCTTCCCCGAGGCGAACACGGTGTCGCACGATCCCATGAGGCCGAACCCACCGGCGCGGACGTGGCCGTCGATGCGGGCGATCACGGGCTTCGGACAGCCGATTATCCCGCGCATCGCGTCGACCATCTGCTGCGAACGGAACACCGGGTCGGCCTCCTGTGGCGTCGAGGCCTCCTTGAGGTCGGCTCCGGCACAGAACGTCCCACCCGTGTGCGTGAGGACCACGGCACGGGCCGACGTGTCCTCCGCCGCCCGCTCCAGCGATTCGGCGAGCTCGGTGAGCAGCCGGGTGGAGATCGCGTTGCGATTGTGCGGGCTGTCCAGCACTACGTGGGCCGCGCCGTCGCGGCTCTCGTAACGTACGTAGGGATCAGTCATGGATCACCTCAGTAGCTCTTCGGCAGGCCGAGGGAATGCTCGGCGATGAAGTTCAACACCATCTCGCGGCTCACGGGGGCGATGCGGAACAGGCGGGACGCGACCAGCATCTGCGCGAGTCCGTACTCGGTGGTCAGTCCGTTGCCGCCCAGGGTGTGGATGGCGCGGTCGACCGATTTCGCGCCGGCCTCACCGCCGGCGAACTTCGCCATGTTCGCCGACTCGGCGGCGGCGAACTCCTGCCCCGCGTCATACAGCGTCGCGGCCTTCTGCAGCATCAGTTTGGCGAGCTCGGTCTCCACCTTCAGCTCGGCGAGGGGGTGTGCGATGGCCTGATGGGCGCCGATCGGGGCCCGGAACACCGTGCGCCCCTTCGCGTAGTCCACCGCACGATCGATCGCGAAGCGCGCCGACCCGACGCCGCCGGCCGCGGCCATGATGCGCTCCGGGTTGAGACCGGCGAACAGCTGCGCGATCGCCGCGTCGGGCTCCCCGACGAGCGCTTCGGCGGGCAGGCGGACGTCGTCGAAGAAGAGCTGCCATTGCGACTCCGGCAGCCCGACCTCCATCTCGATCTTCGTGCGTTTCAGGCCCGGAGCGTCCGTCGGCATGAGGAAGAGCGCCGGTCGCAGGTTGCCGGTCTTCGCGTCCTCGGTCCGTGTCACCACCAGGATGACATCGGCGAGCTCGACACCCGAGATGAACGTCTTCTGCCCGCTGATGATCCAGTCTGCGCCGTCGCGCCGGGCCGTGGTGGTGATGCGGTGACTGTTGGAGCCGGCGTCGGGCTCCGTGATAGCGAATACCGCGATGGTCTCGCCGCTCGCGATACCGGGAAGCCAGTGCTTCTTCTGTTCGTCGGTGCCGTAGCGGCTGAGGATCGTGCCGTTGATCGCAGGTGACACGACGAGCATGAGCAGCGGCGCGCCCGCGGCCGCGAGCTCCTCACCGACGATGCCCAGTTCGTACATCCCGGCGCCGCCGCCGCCGAACTCCTCGGCGATGTTGACGCCCACGAGCCCGAGATCGCCCGCCGCCTTCCAGAGCTCGGTGGGGCCCTCGCCGGCCTTCACCTTCTCGCGGATGTACTCGGGACCGAACCTCTGCCCGAGGTCGGAAACAGTCTGCCGTAGGGCCTTCCGCTCGTCTGATTCGATGACTTCCATACTCACGGTCATGCGTTCACTCCTCGTTGTCCAGCACGGCGACCACGGCGCCGGCCGAGATGTTCTGTCCCACGGTCACGTCGATGGACGCGACTACACCATCGGCGGGCGCAGCGATGGCGTGCTCCATCTTCATCGCCTCCATCCACAGCACCGGAGTACCGGCGGTGACGGTGTCCCCGGGCTCGGCCCCGATGCGGGTTATGACCCCCGGCATGGGGGCGAGCAGAGAGCCCGCCGCGGCTGCCGGGGCGCCCGACGGCAGCCGGTTCACCAGAGTGAGCGCGAGACCGCCGCGAGGCGTGTCGATCTCGGCCACGGTCTCGTCGTCCTCGTACAGGGTGACTGCGACGGTGCTCCGGATGCCGTGGCGCTCCACCGCGACGTCGTAGCCGCCGTCGCGCTCCGCGACCGAGGACACGGCAGCTGCGGCATCGGGTGTGATGCTCTCCTCCCCGGCGGCGAATTCGCGGGTGTAGGTGGGGCGTCCGACGTTGCGCCAACCCGCGGGTACGTACGGCACCGGGCCCGCGGCGGCCGCGCGGCGGTCGAGCACGGCGGCGGCCGCACGGGCGGCGACTGCTGCGTCTTCCGCAGTGAGCAGCGGCGCGGAAAGCTCCTCGAGACGGTCGCCGGTGAGGAAGTCGGTGGCGAAGTCGCCCGCACGGAAATCCGTGTCGGCGAGGATGCGTACCAGCAGGTCCCGATTGGTCGTGAGGCCGTGGATCTCGCTGCGCCGCAGCGCGGATTCAGCGATCGCCAGGGCCTGGGTGCGGGTCGGAGCCCAGGCGATGACCTTTGCCAGCATGGGATCGTAGAAGACCTCGACTACCGCGTCACGCTCGGCGACCGAACTGTCGAGGCGGACGCCGGGACGGCTGGGACCTTCGAACTCGCTCACCACGCCGGGCACGGAGAAGCGGCGTAGCACACCCGCGGCGGGGCGCCAGTCGTGTGCGGGATCCTCGGCATACAGGCGGACCTCGACTGCCGCACCCTTCGTCGCGGGCGGAAGGTCGCTCGGCAGCGGCACACCGGCGGCCACGTCGAACTGGAGACCCACCAGGTCCAGTCCGGTGGTGGCCTCGGTGACGGGGTGCTCGACCTGGAGTCGGGTGTTGACCTCGAGGAAGAAGAACTCGCCGGCGTCTGTCGCCAGGAACTCGACGGTGCCGGCCCCGGTGTAGCCGATGGCCTTCGCGGCGTCGGTGGCGGCCTGGAAGAGCTTGTCCCGCATGTCCGGACGTCGTTCGACGAGAGGTGATGGCGCCTCCTCGACGACCTTCTGGTGGCGCCGCTGGACCGAGCACTCGCGTTCCCCGACCGCCCACACGGTGCCGTGGGTGTCGGCCATGACCTGCACCTCGATGTGACGGCCACGCTCCAGGTAGCGCTCACAGAAGACCGTGCCGTCGCCGAAGGCGGACTTGGCCTCCCGCTCCGCTGCGGCGAGGGCCTCGGGTAGTTCGGTGCGGTCGCGGACCACGCGCATGCCGCGCCCGCCGCCGCCTGCAGAGGCCTTGACGAGCACTGGGAAGTCGCTGTCGGCCACCTGATCCGGCGTCAGGTTGGTCAGCATCGGTACGCCCGCGGCGAGCAGGCGTTCCTTGGCCGCGACCTTCGACCCCATGGCGGTGATGGCCTCGGGACTGGGACCGATCCAGACCAGGCCGGCGTCGCCGACTGCCGCTGCGAAGTCGGCGTTCTCGGAGAGGAAGCCGTAACCGGGGTGTACGGCCTCGGCGCCGGTCGCCCGGGCGGCGCCGATGATCAGATCGGAGCGAAGGTAGGTGTCGGCCGGCGTCTCGCCGGGAAGTCGGACGGCCTCGTCGGCCTCCGCAACATGGGGGGAGTCCGCGTCGGCGTCGGAGTAGACGGCGACGGCACGCAGACCGCGCGCATGCGCTGCGGCGATGACACGGCGTGCGATCTCTCCGCGGTTGGCGACGAGGACCGACGTGAAAGTGGTTGTCATATCAGTTCCTCACATCCGGAAGACGCCGAAGCGGTCGGTGCCGGCGACGGGAGCGTTGTGGATTGCGGACAGGGCCATGCCCAACACGGTTCGGGTGTCCCGTGGGTCGATGATGCCGTCGTCGTAGAGCATCCCGGACATGAAGGCCGGCAAAGACTCCTTGTCTATCTGGTTCTCGATGTAGTCGTGCATGCCCTGGATCGCGGCGGGTTCCATCGGCGTCCCGCGGCCCGCTGCCGCGGCGCTCGCGACGTCGGTCACGACATCCGCGAGTTGTTTCGCTCCCATGACCGCGCTGCGGGCGCTCGGCCAGGTGAACAGGAAGCGCGGGTTGTACGCGCGGCCACACATGCCGTAGTGCCCCGCGCCGTACGAGGCAGCGGCGATGAGCGAGATGTGCGGCACCTCGGAGTTGGACACGGCGTTGATCATCATCGAGCCGTGCTTGATCATGCCGCCGCGCTCGTACTCGGCGCCCACCATGTAACCGGTCGTGTTGTGGATGAAGAGCAGAGGCGTGTTGTAGCGGTTCGCGAGTTCGATGAACTGCGTGGCCTTCTGGGCCTCCTCGCTGAAGAGGACGCCGCGCGTGTTGGCCAGGATGCCGATCGGATAGCCGTGGAGCTCAGCCCATCCGGTGGTGAGCGAGCTGCCGTACAGAGGCTTGAACTCGTCGTAGTCGGAGTCGTCGACCACGCGCGCGATGATCTCGCGCGGGTCGAAGGGCACCTTCAGGTCCGGCGGCACGATGTCGAGTAGCCCGTCCGCGTCGAAGCGCGGGGGCTTGACGCCGGACCGCGGTGCGGGGCCCTGCTTGTGCCAGTTCAGGCGCCGCACGATGGTACGGGCGATGCGTGCTGCGTCCAACTCGTCCGCCGCGAGATAGTCGCCGAGTCCCGATTCGCGCGAGTGCATCTCGGCACCGCCTAGCGTCTCGTCGTCGCTGATCTCGCCGGTCGCGGCCTTCACCAGGGGAGGGCCGGCCAGGAACACCTTGGAGCGCTCGGCGATCATCACGACGTGGTCGCTCATTCCGGGGATGTACGCACCGCCGGCAGTCGAGTTGCCGTACACGACCGAGATGGTGGGGATGCCCGCCTTCGACAGTTGCGTGAGGTTGCGGAACATCGCGCCTCCCGGTACGAACACCTCCTTCTGTGTGGGCAGGTCGGCTCCGCCGGACTCGACGAGCGAGATCACCGGAAGCCGGTTCTCCATGGCTATGTCGTTGAGTCGCAGCGACTTACGCAGCGTCCATGGGTTCGACGTACCACCCTTCACCGTCGGGTCGTTGGCGACGAGCATGCACTCGACGCCGTGCACGACGCCGATACCGCCGATCAGCGACGCGCCGACCTGGAAGTCGCTGCCCCACGCGGCGAGCGGGCACAGCTCGAGGAACGGTGAGCCGGAGTCGAGAACGGTGTCGATGCGCTCGCGGGCGGTGAGCTTGCCGCGCCCCCGATGCCGCTCGACGTACTTCTCGCCACCGCCTGCCAAGGCCTTAGCGAGTTCGGCCTCCAACTCGCCGAGCTTGGCGAGCATGTTCTCCCGGTTCTCGGCTGCGTCTGCGGGCGGGGTGCTGGTGAGCACCGTCATGGTGTTCGGTCCTTCCTGGTCAGCGGTATCCGAGGCGGTTGGCCGCCAGGGTGGTGAGGATCTGCGTGGTGCCCCCGCCGATGCCGAGGATGCGGATGTCGCGGTACTGCCGCGACACCTCGTACTCCGACATGTAGCCGTGGCCCCCGAACAGTTGGACCGCCTCGTTCGCGACCCACTCGGCGCATTCGACCGCGGTGTTCTTCGCGAAGCACGCCTGTGGGACCCACTCGGCGGCCGCCGCCGGGCCGCCGGCCTCGAGGGACTCGGTGTAACAGTCGGCGACGTACCTGCTGTACACACGAGCGACCTCGACTCGGCGGCGCATCTCGGTGACGCTGTTCTGGACGGCCTGCCGCTTGATGAGGGGTTTGCCGAAGGTCTCGCGGCTGCGCACCCACTCGAGGGTCAGGTCGAGGCAGCGCTGCGCCTGCGAGTACGCCTGCACGGCGAGGGCGAGACGCTCTGTGACGAAGGCGGCGCCGATGAGTAGGAAGCCGCCGTTCTCGGGCCCCACGAGATTCTCGGCCGGTACTCGCACGTCGGTGAACGACAGCTCTGCGGTGTCCGAGGCGTGCCAGCCCATCTTCTGCAGGGGCTTGCTGACGTCGAACCCCTCGCGGCCCTTCTCGATCACGAGCAGCGAGACGCCCCCAGCGCCCTCGCCGCCTGTTCGGACGGCGGTGACGACCCAGTCCGCGCGGATGCCCGAGGTGATGAACGTCTTCGCTCCGTTGACGATGTAGTGGTCACCGTCGCGGCGGGCGGTGGTGCGCAGGTGCCCGACGTCGGAACCGCCTGACGGCTCGGTTATTCCGAGCGCGCTGATGGCGTCGCCCGCGAGCACGGGGCGCACCCACTTCTCGTGCTGCTCAGGCGTTCCCGCGAGAATCAGGTGCGGGGTGGAGATGCCGCACGTGAAGAGCGAGGCGAACAGGCCGCCGGAGCCGCCGGCCTCATGCATGGCCTCGCACACCACGAGCGCGTCGCGGGGGTCGCCGCCCTCGCCTCCGACCGACTCGGGGAAGGAGACTCCGAGCAGCCCCAGATCGCCCGCCTTCTTGTGCAGCTCGCGCGGCAGTAGGCCGGTGCGCTCCCATTCGTCGAGGTGAGGCAGGATCTCGCGCTCGGTGAACGCGGCGACGGTGCCGCGCAGCGCGGTCCGCTCCTCGCTCTCCCATACGGAGGGCATGTCATTCTCCTTCGGATGCGTCGCCCAGTAGGGCCACGGGGATGTCGGCGTGACGGGAGCGTAACCACTCACCGATGCCCTTGGCCTGGGGGTCGAACCGGTAACCGTGGGCGACGCCCTTGCCGAGAACGTCCTCGATGACGAAGTTCACTGCACGCAGATGCGGCAGTTCGTAACGGGCCACGGGTAGCTCGGTTGTCTCCGGCAGCAGCTGCCGCAGGCGTTCGATGGTGAGGTAGCCGCGCAGCCACGCGTAGGCGTCGTCGGATTCGACCCAGGCGCCGACGTTGGCGGACCCGCCCTTGTCCCCGCTGCGCGTACCGACGATGGTGCCGAGCGGCACGCGCCGCGTCGGTCCCACAGATTCCCCGGTTGCGCCGGGATCACTTTCATCCGTGGCGATTCCGGCCGTACGTGTGGGCGGCGCGATCTCCACGACGGTGCCGTCGGGACGATGCGCGCGGTGCGGCACCTGCTCGTTGGCTATGTAGCAAGGCACGTACACGCCGTAGGGTGAGCCCTTCTGCGGGGGCGCAGTAGGGCTGGCGCCCGGATAGGTCGCGAGGACGAGTTCCACCGCGGCGGAGCTGAAGTTGCGCCCCACCTTGTCGGGGTCGGCGTCCCACGCGACGGCGGTCAGGACCGCGGTGGCAGCGGCCTCGGTGTCGGCGTCGGGATGGTCCGTGCGGGCGAGGCGGAACTGGAGCTCGCCGGGTTCGGCATCGAGACCTGCGCGCAGTTGCGCTTCGAGCAGTTCGGCCTTGCGCTCGATGTCGAGACCCGTGAGCAGGAAGCCGATCTCGTTGCGGAAGCCGCCTAGCGTCGTCGTCGCCACCTTGGTGGTCGGGCTCGGCGGCTCACCGACGGCGCCGGTGATCGCGACGCGATCCTCGCCCTGCTGCTCGAGGCGGACCGAATCGAGCCGGAGCGTCACATCGGGACCGGCATAGCGCGGTCCGGTCACCTCGTAGAGCAGCTGGGCTGTGACGGTCCCGACGGTCACGATGCCGCCGGTGCCATCGTGTTTGGTGATGACCGACGTCCCATCGGAAGCGAGCTCGGCGATCGGGAACCCGGGGTGCAGGAGCGTGTCGACCGGATAGCGGGAGAAGAAGGCGTAGTTGCCGCCCGTGGCCTGCGCGCTGCACTCGATGACGTGACCCGCTGCGACGGCGCCTGCAAGCGCATCGTAATCCTCACGGCCCCAGCCGAACTCGGCGATACCCGGAGCGACGGTGAGAGACGCGTCCGTGACCCGCCCGGTGACCACGATATCGGCCCCCGAGTTCAGACAGTCCGCGATGCCGAAGGCGCCGAGGTAGGCGTTGGCCGTGACGGCGCCGGGTACGCCGAGATCGGCTGCGCGCGAGACGAGGTCGTCGCCGTCGACCCAGCCCACGGCAGTGTCGACGCCGAGCTCGGTCGCGAGCGCACTCACCTGTTCGGCCAGGCCGCCGGGGTTGAGTCCGCCCGCGTTGACGACGATCTTGACCCCGCGCGAGCGCGCCTCGGCGAGATGCTCTCGCAATGCGCGTAGGAAGGTCTTGGCGTAGCCGGTGCTCGGGTCCTTGAGCCGATCACGGCCCAGGATCAGCATGGTCAGCTCCGCGAGGTAGTCGCCGGTGAGGTAGTCGACGGGCCCCGACAGCATCTCGCCGAGTGCCGATGCACGGTCGCCGTAGAAGCCGGAGATGTTGCCGATGCGGATCGGGGTGTCGCGCGTCATGATTCCTTCCCTGTGGGCGTCTTCTCGGCCGGTCGCCCGGCGCCGGGCGGGCCGGCGAAGCACTGCGCAATCGTGAGCCAGTGCGCGGCGTCGCCTCCGGTCGCGACGAGGTCGGTATCGTTGCGATGGATGCGCTGGGTGACCAGCAGGCAGAAGTCGAGCAGCGAACCGGTGACCCGCTGTCCGGCGTCGCCTGGACCGAACGCGACCTCGGAGCCGTCGGGCGCCGTCAGGACCACGTCGAACGGCTCGCCCGGGGCCGTCTGCCCGTTCACCATGTAGGCGAAATCGCGGGTCTTGTAACCGATGCGCGCGACCAACGGAAGCGCATCCGGTACGTCGAGGGTGCCTGCGGCTGCTGCGGCGATGTCCTGGCCATGGGCCCACGTCTCCATTACCCGTGCCGTCGCCATCGTGTGCGGGCGCATCGGTGGCCCGAACCAGGGGAGTGGCGTGCCGGGATCCGCCGCGCGGAGCGCGGCGAGAAGCGTCTCGCGTCCGGACCGCCAGCGTGTGGGCAGGGCATCGCCGGCTTCGTCGAGAACCTTTTGCGCGCCCTTGTCGACGAAACCGAGCGGGTCGCCCGCGGCGCTCTGCAGCAGCCTGTCGAACGCTGCGGAGTCGGTCGCCGCGAGGATCGAGACCTCGTCGGTCCAGGTCAGATGGGCGACCTGATGGCCGACGGTCCATCCGGCAGCCGGGGTGTCTTGGGTCCAATCCGGCACCCGGTCGGCAAGCGATGCGACCGCGTCGGACGTGGCGGCGAGCGCGTCGAAGACGGTCTCTGCTGAGGGCATGGCTCAACCCTGACAGCTCCTGAAAGAAAAAACAAGCAGCAATGCTTGTTTGTCTCGCCGAATGGTGTCGGTGGGTGCGGATAGCGTCGCCGACGAATCGTCGACAAGGGGGCGTGCGGGTGCGGGGGAGCAGACGGAGGCTGACGCCGAAGGCGTGGGCCGGGCTGGTGATCGCGGTGTCGACCGCGGTGGTCGTAGCGGCGACCTCGCTCGGGGACCGGGGCGTGCAGACGCCGTCGTCTACCGGGCGGACCGAGGTCACCGCTTCGCCGTTCGGGGACGTACTGGTGGGGGTGGCGGTGCTCGCCCGCCGTGAACGTGCGGTCATCCCGTACCGCCGGGTCGCGTTCGGCGAGGCCTGGACGGATGATCAGGACGCCCTTCTCGGGGGCAACGGCTGCGATACACGCAACGACGTCCTGGACCGCGACCTGGCCGAGAAGACGTACGTGGAGATCCGTTCGTGCCCTCGGGCCGTGGCTTCCGGGGTGCTCGCCGACCCGTACACGGGGGCGAGGGTCCGCTTCCAACGCGGCCCGAAGACGTCGGCGAAGGTACAGATCGACCACGTCGTCGCACTCGCGTACGCATGGGACATGGGCGCGTACGCCTGGGACGACGCGAAGCGCACTCGGTTGGCCAACGATCCGCGCAACCTCGTCGCCGTCGACGGCCCGTCGAACGAGAACAAGAGAGACAGCCCGCCTGGTCGATGGATGCCCGCGAACGAACGGTTCCACTGCCAGTACGTGCGCCAGTTCTCCGCGATCAGCCGCGAGTACGGGCTGGCGGTGGATCGGGGGAGCGCGGCGGTGATCCGGCAGGTGTGGAAGGGGTGCGGGTGACACCGGTCCTCGCGTTGTGGGAGGCGGGTGTCGGCGGTGGGGGTGGATCGCTAGGGGTGGCGGCTCATGATCCCGATTCGGTTGCCTGCGGGATCGAGGAGGTGTGCGTAGGTCCCTTCGCCACCGGGTAGTGCGGTCACGTTGCCGTCCGGGCGTCCGCCTGCGGCGACGGCTCGATCGATCGCGGCCGTTAGGTCGGGCACCTCGACGTATACGACGACGGCCGGAAGGGCTGCGCTGGAGGGGCTCCCGACGGCTCCGCCGATGGTGCGGTTCGTTGCGGGGAGGTAGGCGTAGTGGTCGTAGCCGGCCATCGGCACCGAGTGGAGCGGCCACCCGAAGCTGTCGCGGTAGAAGCACGCGAGGCTGGCGCCGTCGGTGCCGAGGATCTCGAAATGAGTGACGGGAGCTGGAGACATGCTCGGAGGTTAGGCCCGGAATCCGGAGAACGTCTTGGAGAAAAAGGCGGTCTCGGGGCGAATAGACTCGGGTTGTGACCGAGGCCGAGACCGGGGTGTTCGTGGCGAAGCCGGATCCTGCGTTGCGGCGGTACGTGACCGGGGTCGTGGGCTATCAACGGGCGCCCTCAGAGAGTGCGCACACGCATAGGGGTATGCCGTCGTGCTCGGCCCTACTGGTGATCGACTTCGATGCATCGATCACCGTGTCGGGGCGGTTCGGGGAGGTGTGTGCGACCGGTGGTGGGTTCGTTGCGGGGCTGCGCCGTAGGCCGACGCTGCTGCACCAGCCGGGCGCTGCGTACGGGATGCGCGTCGGTCTGACGCCCCGTGGAGTCAGGTCCATCCTCGGCGTGCCATTGGACTCATTGACAGATCGAGTGGAGCGAACGGAGGACGTGGTCGGTTCAGCCGCAACACATCTGGTCGATCATCTGATATCGGCGTCCGGATGGGAGGATCGTTTCGCGATCCTCGGCGCTTTCCTGCGGAGGCGCGCCCGAGAAGCGCATGGACCACTCCGGAACCCGTCGCTGCCCGCTCTGGATGCGGCGCTCGATCTGATCACCGCTGCCGACGGGCGCGTTCGTATCGATTGGTTGGCAGATGAGGTGGGCTACAGCCGGCGCTGGTTCTCGGAGCGATTCCGGTCGGAGTTCGGTATGGGGCCGAAGGGGGTCGCACGGGTGGCACGGTTCGAGAACGCCGTTCGGCTGTTGGCTGCCGAACCCGAGACGCCTTTGGCGGGTCTCGCTCTGCGATGCGGCTTCTACGATCAGGCCCACTTGGCTGCGGAGTGGCGGTCGTTGAGTGGATGCACGCTGACGGAGTGGCTGCGTGAGGAATTCGTCCAGATCGCCGATGTGCGGACCGGCGACAGGCCGTACGTGGCGGTGTGACGGACGACGCCCATTTCTCCAAGACGCCGTGATGGCACGCGGTTGAACATGGCTGGGTGGAAGAGTATCCGGTCCCGTCGCCGAGAAGGTCCCCCGGCACGGCGGGCGGCGTCAGCCGTACCGCGATAGTCACGGCGCAGGACCGCAGGATCGAGAGTATGCGCCCCGACGCCCTGTTCGTCGACCCGACGGCCGGGCCGATGGTGGCGGCAGCGGCGGCTCGCCTCGACTCCGACGATCCGATCGCGTGGGTTCGAGGTACGACGGTGCTGGGGGAGCTTCTGCCGGCGATGACCGGGTATCTCGCCGTCCGTACCCGGCTCTTCGATCGAGCGCTCGTGGAGGCGTCGCGGGCGGGTTGCCGTCAGGTGGTCCAGCTGGGGGCAGGTCTGGACGGTCGAGCGCTGCGGATCCCGTGGCCCGTCGATGTCCGTGTGTTCGATCTGGACGACGGCGGTACGACCGAATTCAAGCAGACGGTTCTCGGCGCACTCGACCGTCGACCGCTGAGCAGGCACATCATGCTTGCCAGCGACCTGCGCGGACCGTGGAGGTCGGCCCTGCTCGATGCAGGCTTCGAGCCGTCGGTGCCCACCGTCTGGTCGATGGAGGGGCTGCTGGTGTATCTGGACGAGGATGTAGGTACCTCGGTCGTCGAGACCGCAGCGGACCTCTCGGCTCCGGGCAGCCGTCTGATCGTCGAGCACGGCTATCCCGCGGCCACCACCGCCGGCGCTACCTCGGCCGGCCGGGCGGCGCTGGCGGCCCGGGGCACACGGTTAGGCGCCGCCGTTGCCGAGCCGGTCACCTGGCTGCGCCGACTGGGCTGGAACGGAACGGTGCTCGACGTTCCCGCCGCCGCCCGTGCATGCGGCCGACGGGTCCCGCCCGCCGTGGACGCCGCCCAGCCCGACGGCCCACTGTTCTGGATCGCTACAGCCCGAAGAGCATTGTAGGGCAGCCTGACTCGACCCGAGTGCGGCGGCCCGAGCTGAAAGTGGAGCCGGATCGGGATAAGGAGACGCCTTCGCCTGTGCACCGCCGTCCGGGATCGTGCCCGGGGTCGGGGGGCCCCCCCGGGGGGGGGGGGG
>NZ_JARFTP010000041.1 GCF_029167375.1 Tsukamurella sp. 8F | reverse complement strand
CCCCCCGCCGCCCCCCGGCGCCCCCACGGCGGGCTCAAAGTAACTACCGTCATCTGGCCAATGGTGCTAATTTCTGACCATGCGGCCAGAAAACGGTCCCGAGGGTCGGCAACGCTCGTTCATCGAAGAGGCTCGGCGGCGCCAGATCATCGCATCCGCGGTCGAGGTCATCGCCGACCGCGGCTACGCGGGTGCCACTCTCGCGCGCATCGCCGCGCACGCCGGGATCTCCAAGGGAGTGGTCTCGTACCACTTCGACGGGAAGGACGACCTCATGACGCAGGTCGTCGTGCAGCTCTACGTGTCTGCCGGTGAATACATCGGCCCCCTCGTCGAAGCCGCCGACGGGCCGGCCGCGCGCCTTCGCGCTTACATGACCGCCAACCTCGACTACGTCGACGTCAACCGCCGGTTCATCGCCGCGATGACCGACGTGGTCCTAGGCCTCCGCGAGCCGGACGGACGCCTGCGCTTCGTGTCCGCCGACGAGGACACGGGCCCACTCGCACCCCTCGTCTCGATCCTGCGCGACGGACAGAAGTCAGGCGACTTCGGCGACTTCGACGCGACGACGATGGGCCGTCTTATCCGCGACAGCATCGACGCGGCCGCCGGCCGCGCCGCTCGTGATCCCGGATTCGATCTCGAACACCATGGACGCCTTATGATTTCGGTCTATCAGCAGGCCGTGACCGTTCTCCCAGAGGAGCCTGCATGAGCACCGACGAACGCGCCGCTGATCCGCACGCGACAGGCCCCGCATCACGGGGCACCCTGCCGCGGCTCGACCTGCCCGTACTGGGCGCGATATTCGTGGCTTCCGCCGCGGCCCTCGCGTTCGGCGCGAGCCGCTACCACCTCTTCGGCGACGAGCTGTACTTCATCGGCGCCGGCCGGCACCTGTCCGTGAGCTACGCCGACCAGGGCCCAGTGCTCCCGCTGCTCGCGCGTGTCGTCACCACGCTCGGCGCGAGTGGGGAGCCCGGCATCGGACTCCTCCTGTTCCGGCTGCCGGCCGTGCTCGTGACCCTTGCGGGGCTGGTGTTCGCCGCGCTGATCGCCCGTGAGATGGGCGGCGCCCGGCTCGCGCAGGGCCTCGCGGCGGCCGCGTACGCGACGTCCACCTTCCTCCTGCTGCAGGGTGAGCTGCTCGCGACGAACACGATCGACACCCCGCTGTGGGTCGCGATCACGTGGTGCGTCGTGCGGTGGGTGCGAACCCGGCGCGACTCTCTGCTGCTCGTGGCCGGCGTGCTGACTGCCGTGGACATGCAGGTCAAGTGGCTGATTCCCGTGTTCTGGGTGTGCGTGGCCGGGGCGGCGCTCGCGGACGGCCCCCGCGACCTGCTACGTCGGCCGCTGCTGTGGGTCGGCGGCGCGATCGCCGTCGTCGCCACGGTGCCCGCACTCGTCTGGCAGGCGGGCAACGGCTGGCCGTACCTGCAGCTCACATCGCAGGTCGCGGACGAGATGCAATACGTGGGCGGCCGGTGGCTGTTCGTACCGATCATGCTCGTCATGGCGGGGGTTCTCGGGCTCGCCTTGGTGCTGTTCGGACTGTGGGCACTGGCACGCTCGCCGCGGCTGCGGGCCTACCGGTTCCTCGGCATCGCGTTCGTGGCGATGGTCGTGCTGTTCGTGATCACGGGTGGCCGTCCCTACTATCCGGCCGCCGTGTTCCCGGTCCTGATCGCGGCGGGTGCGGTCGAGTTCGCAGCGGTCCGCAGGACGTGGGTGCGCTGGCTCGCGGTCCCCGTCGCCGCGGTGTCCGCGGTGGTCCTGGTGGTGTCGCTGCCGTTCACGCCGGAGAGCGACATCGCGCCGCCGACGTCCACGCTCGATGCGGGCACGAAGATCAGTGTGTTCGGCCAGTTCGGCTGGACCGAACTGGCCTCCGCGACGGAGTCGGCGATCGAGGCCCTGCCCGCCGCCGACCGGCCGCAGGCCGTGGTGACGGAGTCGTATTGGCAGGCCGGCGCGCTCGAGCACTACGGCCGCGGGCTGCCACCCGTCTACAGCGCGAGCCGCGGGTACGGCTACCTGGGGCGGCCCGCGGACGCGGCGACGACCGTCCTATGGGTCGGCTCACGCGACTCCCGCGATACGGACTCGACCTGCCGCGACGCCCGCCCGCTGCGCGACGTGTCCCCACGGCTCGGCTTCCCCGGCGGCTCGGCGGATCTTCAGCTCCGTCTGTGCCACGTCCGCGCCCCGTGGTCGCAGCTCTGGGAAGGCCTGCGCCACATGTGACCTGCGCTTCGCTAAGATTCGGCCGCTCGAGGTCCTGTGTTAGCTTGTCTGGCATGTTTGCCGCGACCCACGGCCGTGCCGTGTCGCCGGCGGAGCCTCGTGTACTCAGTCCTGTGCCTTGGCGACCGATGCTCGCGATAGTCGCAGTCGCCTTCGTGGTCGCGTGTTTCAGCTCGAGCCGGTACCACTTGTTCGGCGACGAGTTGTACTTCATAGGCGCGGGCCGCCATCTCAGTGCGAGTTATGCGGACCAGGGTCCCGCACTGCCGCTCCTCGCACGTCTGGGAGCCGCGTGGTGGGGCGGGCACCTGACCCTGTTCCGGCTGCCCGGCATCCTCTTGGGCGTCCTCTCCGTCGTGCTGGCCGCGCTCACCGCACGCGAAATGGGCGGCAGCCGCGGTGCGCAGATCCTCACAGCCGTGGTCGCCGCGCTGTCGCCGTTCGTTCTGCTGCAGTCCCAACTGCTCGCCACCAACGCCGTCGACGCGCCGTTCTGGGCCGCGATCACTTTCCTACTGGTGCGCTGGGTGCGCACCCGCCAGGACCGTCTGCTGTTGTTCGCGGGCCTGCTGACGGCCGTGGACATGCAGGTCAAGTGGCTCATTCCCGGGTTCTGGGTAGCGCTGGCCGTGGCCGTCGCCGTCGCCGGACCGCGCGAGATGCTGCGCCGTCCCGCCCTCTGGCTGGGCGGTCTGGTCACCATCGTCGCCACCCTGCCAGGCCTGCTCTGGCAGGCCGACGCGGGCTGGCCGTACTTCCGGCTCACAGGCCAGGTCGCGGCCGAGGGCTCGCTGACCGGCGGTCGCGAGCTATACGTCCCACTGCTCCTGCTCTACGCGGGCCCGCTCGGTGCGATGCTGCTGTGCGCGGCGGTGTGGTGGCTGCTTCGCGACCCGCGTTGGCGCGAGTACCGGTTCCTCGCCGTGACTTTCCTGCTCCTCGCCGCCGCCGTGTGGGCCGTCGCGGGGCGCCCCTACTACGCGGGCGGGCTGTACGTCGCGCTCATCGCGGTCGGCTCGGTCGAGCTGGCCCGACGGTGGCCGCACAAGCGCGGTGACGGCGGCGTCCGCGTATGGGCACGCGTCACGCTCGCCGTGGGCGCGATAGTGGGGATGGTCGCCGTCGTCGCCTTCCTGCCGCTGCTTCGGCAGTCCCACATCCAGGCACCGAGGAACATGGCCGCCGCAACGCTGCAGACCACCCCGTACGGACAGTTCGGCTGGCCTGAGCTCACGCGCGACGTCGAGTCCGCCGTCGCCTCACTGCCCGCTCGCCCGGACGCCGTGGTCACGGAGATGTACTGGCAGGCCGGCGCCCTGGACTTCTACGGTCAGGGCCTGCCGACGGTGTACAGCTATTCGCGCGGATACGCCTGGCTGCGCCAACCACCGGACTCGGCCCGGCACGTGGTCTGGGTAGGTGTCGACGACGATGCCTCGAAGTACTGCTCGTCGAGCCGCCTGCTGAAGCACGTCGGCACCGATCGAATCGGCTTCCCCACCGCGTCTACAGGCATCGACATCCGCTACTGCGAGATGCGGATGCCCTGGTCGCATGTGTGGACGTCCATGCGGCGGATGTAGGCGAGCATGAGGAGGGCCGCCGACGGAGTCCGATCGGCGGCCATTCTCATGCCTGCGTCAGACCAGTAGCTCAGCGATCTGCACGGTGTTCAGCGCGGCGCCCTTACGCAGGTTGTCGCCGCTGACGAACAGCGCGAGCCCACGCCCCTCGGGTACGCCCGGGTCCTTGCGGATGCGGCCCACCAGGGACTCGTCGATGCCCGCAGCGGCGAGCGGAGTCGGGACGTCGGTCAGCCTGACCCCCGCCGCCGACGCCAGGATCTCCTGCGCGCGTTCCACCGACAGGGGCCGGTCGAACTCGGCGTTGATCGACAACGAGTGACCTGTGAAGACGGGTACCCGTACGCATGTGCCGCTCACCAGCAGATCCGGGAGCCCCAGGATCTTGCGTGACTCGTTGCGCAGCTTCTGGTCCTCGTCCGTCTCGCCGGAACCGTCGTCCACCAGCGAACCTGCCAGCGGCAGCACGTTGAAAGCGATGGGTGCGACGTACATGTTCGGCGCGGGGAAATCGACCGCGGAACCGTCGTGCACCAGCTTCTCGGCATCGTCGACGGCCGCACGTGCCTGCGTAGCGAGCTCTTCGACGCCCGCCAGGCCCGAGCCCGAGACCGCCTGATACGAGGACACTATGAGCCGGCGCAGCCCGGCCTCGTCGTGCAGCGGCTTGAGCACCGGCATCGCAGCCATCGTGGTGCAGTTCGGGTTGGCGATGATCCCCTTCTTGGGATTCTTCGCCTCCTCGGGGTTGACCTCGGAGACGACGAGCGGCACATCGGGATCCTTGCGCCACGCACTCGAGTTGTCGATCACGGTCACGCCTGCCGCAGCGAACCGCGGTGCCTGCACCTTCGACATCGTCCCGCCCGCGCTGAACAGCGCGATGTCGAGGCCTGCCGGGTCCGCGGTCGTCGCATCCTCGACGAGGATCTCACGCCCCGCGAACTCGAGCTTCCTACCGGCCGAACGCTCGGACGCGAAGAAGCGCAACTCGTCGATAGGGAAGTCCCGCTCGGCGAGCAGCTTGCGCATGACGGCACCGACCTGACCGGTCGCACCGACTACTCCTACTCGTACGCCCACGGCTATCGCCCCGTTCCCGCGTAGACGGTGGCCTCTTCCTCGCCGCCGAGATCGAAAGCTTCGTGCAGCACCTTGACGGCCTTGTCCAGGTCCGAGTCGCGGCACAGTACCGAGATCCGGATCTCCGAAGTGGAGATCAGCTCGATATTGATGCCGGCCTTGGACAGCGCCTCGCAGAACGTCGCGGTGACGCCGGGGTGCGAGCGCATGCCCGCGCCCACGAGCGAGACCTTGCCGATGTGATCGTCGTAGAGCACGTGCTCGAATCCGATCTCGTTGCGCAGCGCCTCGAGCTTCTTGACGCCTACCGGCCCCAGCTCGCGCGGCAGCGTGAAGGTGATGTCGGTCTTGCCCGTATCCACCTTCGACACGTTCTGCAGCACCATGTCGATATTGATCTCGGCGTCCGCCACGGCGCGGAACACCTTGGCCGCGTAGCCCGGCTTGTCGTCGAGGCCGACGACGGTGATCTTGGCCTCGCTGCGGTCGTGGGCGACTCCGGTGAGAATTGCCTCTTCCACGGGGATGTCCTCCATAGATCCGGACACGATGGTGCCGGGCTTGGTCGAGTACGACGAGCGCACATGTACGGGAACGTTGTAAGCGCGCGCGTATTCCACGCAGCGCAGCATCAACACCTTGGCGCCACAGGCCGCCATCTCCAGCATCTCCTCGAAGGAGACGGCGTCGAGGTGGCGGGCGTCGGGCACGATCCGCGGGTCCGCGGTGTAGATCCCGTCCACGTCGGTGTAGATCTCACAGACGTCCGCCTCGAGCGCCGCCGCGAGGGCGACGGCGGTCGTGTCGGAGCCTCCGCGTCCGAGAGTCGTGACGTCCTTGGTGTCCTGCGACACGCCCTGGAAGCCGGCGACGAGGACGATCTTGCCCTCGGCGATCGCCGACTTCACCCGGCCCGGGGTCACGTCGATGATCTTGGCGGCGCCGTGCCGGCTGGTGGTTATCACACCCGCTTGCGAACCGGTGAACGATTGAGCCTCGGCACCGAGCGACGCGATGGCCATGGCGACGAGTGCGTTCGAGATCCGCTCGCCCGACGTGAGCAGCATGTCCATCTCGCGCGCGGGCGGCGCGGGACAGACCTGATTCGCCAGGTCGAGTAGCTCGTCCGTGGTGTCGCCCATCGCGGAGACGACCACGACGACGTCGTTCCCGGCGCGCTTCGTCTCGACTATTCGTTCGGCCACCCGGCGGATGCGTTCAGCGGAGGCGACAGAGCTGCCTCCGTACTTCTGGACGACGAGTGCCACGTCGGTGGTCCTCCTAATTTGTCGATTATCTGCGCCGATCATCGTACGGCAGCCGGTCGTTACGGCATCTGGGCGTCCTCGGGCGCCGCCGTCTTGCAGGCCGGGAGCCGCGGGGGCGACGATGGAGACGTCACCCGGGCAAGAGGACGATAAGGGGATGTCAGGCGGCGTCTGCGAGCGTGGGGCGGTAGTCATGAGGCGGAGGACGCGATGAACCAGGGCCGAGGCCCCCAGGGGCCGTATCAGAACGGGCGATATCAGCAGGGCCCATATCAGCAGGGCCCATATCAGCAGGGCCCGTACCAGCAGGGTCCGTACCAGCAGCGTCCTCCCGGTTATCCGGTTCCGCAGCCGCCTAAGCGTCGTGGGCCCCTCATCGGCCTGATCGCCGGTGCCGTGGTGCTGATCGTGGCCGTTGTCGCCACGATCGCGCTGATCGCACACAAGGGTTCGGCGTCCGACCAGGCGACCACGACGACGACACCGTCGTTCTCCACCACGACAGCCGACGCCCCCACGGCGACCCCGGCTCCCGGTGCCACCGGCACGGGCGGCGCAACGGTCTCGGACGGCTTCGCGACCACCACCCCGACGGACGCGCCGGGGACACCGGGCGCGGTATCGAACTCACCCGTCGCTCTGACGCTGTCCGCCGACGGTGGCTCCGACGCGCGGATCGCCATCGCCGGCCTCAGCGGAACCTCCGTCCCGTCCGCGACCGCAATGCCCTGGACATGGAACGGCTCGGGCACGATCCCCAACGGCCGCATGTCACTCATCGTCGTAGGACAGGGCACCGTCAGTTGCTCGATCTCCGTCGACGGCCGTGAGCTCTCCGAGGACTCCGGTCCCGGCCGTGCCGCGTGCGCCATCCAGCGGGTGAGCCGATAGACGCCGGGGGCGCTCCGTTCACCTCGCCTGCGACGAGCGCCGGTACGATGCCGTCCGTGTCGAACCGGGCTGCCCAGGAGCGCGTCGGAGGCGCGGGTCTCGCAGAGCGCACCCGCGACGTATGGATACCGATCCTCGTGTTCCTCGCGATTCGCGGCATCGGACTCGGCGTCCTCGCGCGCTTCGCGCAGCTGCGGCACCAGTACTTCCCCGATCTCCTCGCCGTGTGGGACGGCAAATGGATGATCGGGCTCGCGACATTCGGCTACAACGACATGCCGTGGCGGTTCGTCGACGCCCGCGGGATCCATACCCAGGACACGGCGTACGCGTTCTTCCCGGGCTATCCGATGCTCGTGCACGTCGTCGCGGCGATCCCGGGCCTCAACGCGTTCCGCGCCGGGCTGCTGGTGAACCTGCTGCTCGGATGCGCCGCCGCCGTCGCCGCCTATCGTCTCGGCCGCCTCTGTGTGCGGGCCATGCCGCACGTGTCGGAACGGCACGCGGAGAACGCGGCCCTGCTCACGACGGTGCTGTTCGCCGCAGCTCCGATGGCGATCGTCCTGACCATGGCGTACACGGAGGCGCTGTACTGCGCGCTGGCCGGCTGGGCACTCGTCTTCGTCCTGGAACGACGGTGGCTGCTCGCGGGTGCGTGCACCATGCTGGCCGGGCTGTGCCGCCCCACGTCCGTGGTGCTGATAGGCGTCGTGATGCTGGCCGCGCTGGCCGCCGTGTGCGGGTGGAGTAGGTGGCTCTCGGATCCCGACAGCGAGCCCGATCCGCGAGAACGCGCCCGCGCCGCCGCCGCGTTACTCATGGCCCCGGTCGGATGGATCACCTGGCTACTGGTGGTCGCGCACCATACCGGCGAGCTGAACGGCTGGTTCCGCGTGCAGACCGAGGGCTGGGGAACCACCTTCGACCTGGGGCGGCAGACCTTCCAATTCGTCAACTACACGCTGATCAACGGCTCGGATGTCGCGGACCTGTCGACCGTGGGCCTGCTCGCGGCGTCGGTGGTGCTCATGGTGATCGCGCTCCGCGCGCGGATGCCGTGGCCGGTCGCGCTGTACGGAACGCTCGTGGTCATATCGCTCCTCGGCTCCGGCGGGCTGATGATCTCGCGACCGCGCCTGCTGCTGCCCGCGTTCGTGCTGCTCATCCCCATCGCGATCGGGCTGGCGCGCCGCTCCCGCGCGGTGCAGGTGTGGTCGTGCGTTGCAATAGTCGTCGTGACCTCCTGGTATGGAGCACACATGATCAGCGTGTACCCGCACGCGATGTAGGAGGAGCCGTGCACGAGTTGTTCGAGCGGCGCGCATCCACCCGCGCACTGGATCCCGCCACGCCCGTGACGCGCGACCAGCTGACCGACATCCTCGACGCCGCGCGTTGGGCGCCGACCTGGGGCGGGGCGCAGCCTGTGCGGTTCGCTGCGGGCCTCCGGGGCGACGCCGAATTCGACGCGCTCGCATCGGCGTTGCGCAGGGGCAACGCGTGGGCGCGCGACGCGGGCGCGCTAGTCCTGGTCTGTACCGAGGTGCGCGCCGAGCAGCGACCCGACCGATACGCCGACGTCGACGCCGGGCTCGCCACTTCGCAGCTGATCCTGCAGGCGGTGGCGTTCGGCCTGGTGGCACATCCGATGGCCGGCTTCTACCCCGACCTAGTACGCGAGACGTTCGGGATCGGTGACGGCTACCGGCCGATGGTGATGGTCGCGATCGGCGCGCCCGCGCCGGAGGATGCTCCGACTCGCACTCGCATGCCGCTCTCCGACGTGATGTTCGAGCTGCGTTCACCCGGTTCGTGACGCGACCCGGCACACCAGCAGGTTGAACGGCTCCGTTGCACGTGGGTCGTCGAAGGTGCGGCGCTCCACCTCCAAGCCGGCAACCTCCAGCGCAGCAATGATGTCGTCGACCGGCCGCAGCCTGAACCCGTGCTGCGTGAAGGCCTGGCGCCCCATCCAGTCCGGATCCGCGATACCGACGACGCCGCGCCCTGTGGGTGTGAGGACGCGACGCAGACCGTGGGCCGCTGCCGCCAGATCGGGGGCGAAGTACACGGTATTGAGGGTGATCCAGCCATCGAGGGCGCCGTCGCCGAACGGGAGCTGTTCCATCGTGCCCTCGTGGAGCGTGAGCCTCCCGGCGGTGAGCGCCGAGGCGTGCGCCTTACGGGCTCGCTCGATCATCGCGGTCGAGGGGTCGACGCCGTGAACCAGTCCGCCGCCTAGCCCGGCCAGCAGGAGGTCGAGTCCGATCCCACCGCCGAACCCGACGTCCGCGACCGTCTCCGTGCCCGTCAACTCCAGCTCTGCGATCGCCGCGGCGATGGGGCCTCGGTTGCCCCTGTTGAGAACGCGCGCAACAACGGCACCGAGGGGTCCAGAAGGGTGACCTAGTTGCTTTCCGACGGTGCGCAGCCAGGCGGTACGTGGGGAGAAGCGCATGATCGAACCCTATCGGGAAACCTACCGACCGGGCCCGACGCCGCCGATCCCGCTAAGCACGGTCCTGGCGGGGCCCGGCTCGTGACACGAACCCGTCGCACAGGGCGTCGATCGCGCGCGCGAGGAGGGCGCGGGGCTCGCCCAACTCGGTCCGCGCGCCGAGCTCGGCCATCCGCGGCAGCCGCGCGGCGAACTCGTTGTCGCACAGACCCGCCAGGAAACCCGACTCACCGCCCGACCCCGGGGCGAGCAGCTCCGCGCCCACCGCACCGATCGCGATGCCCGGGATCAGCGACCACACCTGAAGCGCGCAGTCGGCGGCTGCGGGCACGTCACCCGTGAGATGGACCAGGGCCTCGACCAGCCAGTCGAAGCAGCGCACGCTCGGCTCACTCGCGGAGACGCGGGGCGCGGCGTGCGCCAGCAGGACCCACGGGTGCCGCAAGTAGAGTTCCAGATCGACCTCAGCGGCGAGCCGCACGCGGCCACGCCAATCCGGATCGCCCAGCCGGGCGTCGGGATAGGTGAAGTCGCGTCCCACCGCGGTCGCCATCTCGACCAGAAGTGTGTCCTTGTCCGGGACATGCCGGTAGAGCGACATGACCCCTGCGCCGAGAGCGTCCGCGATACGTCGCATCGATACCGCATCGAGGCCTCCGTGGTCGGCGAGCGATACCGCCTCCGCCACGATCGCCTCGCGGGTGAGCTTCGCCATCCACGCTCCCGAACATCTCGATTGACCGGCACTGACCGCGCCGCGTACAGTGTACCCATCCCAGCCTGCGTACGTCGTACGCAGACGATTGCATGTCAAGGAGCGCCCCGTGTCCCACCACGCCCCGCCCGCGCCGCCGGATGCGCCGCCGGCAAGCCGTCGCCAGTGGCTCGGCCTGGGCACCCTGCTCCTACCGGTCTTCCTGGCGTCGATGGACACGTCGGTGCTCTACCTGGCCCTGCCGCGCATCACGGAGTCGCTGCAGCCGTCTGCGGCACAGCAGCTGTGGATCCTCGACATCTACCCGTTCCTACTCGCGGGCCTGCTCATCACGATGGGCAACCTCGGTGACCGCTGGGGCCGGCGCCGACTGATGCTGTGCGGCGCGGCGCTGTTCGGCGCAGCATCGATCGCCGCCGCGTTCGCTCCCACCGCCGGCACGATGATCGCCGCCCGCGCCCTGATGGGCGTCGGCGGCGCGACGCTCCTGCCCGCGAGCCTCGCGCTCATCGGGAACATGTTCTCCGGCAACAGGTCCCGTGATCGCGCGCTCGCGGTAGGCATCTGGTCCGCCGCGTTCTCGTTCGGTATGGCGGTCGGGCCGGTGATCGGCGGCGCGCTACTCCATCACTTCTGGTGGGGCTCGGTCTTCCTGATCAACGTGCCTGTATTCGTGCTGCTGTTGGTGGCCGGCCCGGCGCTCATCCCCGAGTCCCCGGGCCGCACTTCGGCACCGTTCGACCTGCTCGGCGTCGTGCTGTCGATGGGCTCGATCCTGCCTCTGGTCTACGCGCTCAAGACCTTTGCCTCCGAAGGGTTCTCGGCGGCGACGGGAATCGTCGCGGCGGTCGGTGCCGCCGTCCTCGTGGCGTTCGTCCGCCAGCAGCGGCGTGCGGAACACCCGCTCCTCGCGCTCGACCTGTTCCGCAACCGCATGTTCACCGTCGCGATCGTCGGCACCATAGCGGCGATGTCCACTCTCGGCGCCATGGGCTATCTGACCGGCATCTACCTGCAGTCGGTGCTCGGCTACGACGTGCTGAAGGCGGCGCTGCTGGGGCTGCCGACCGCCGTCGTCGTCGCCTACTTCTCGCTCCGCGCACCCTGGATCGAGAGCTACCTCGGCCGCCGCTGGACGTTCGTCGCGTCGCTGCTCGTGGCGGCGACAGGCCAACTGGTGCTGGTAGCGCTCGGCACGGGCGGCCCGGTGTGGGTGTACGTCGCGGGTACCGTTGTCGCCGGCGCCGGATACGGCGTCCTCTTCACGTTCGTCTCCGCCGTCGCCCTGGACGCCGCGCCGGCCGACCGCGCCGGCCAGGCCACCGCGATCTCCGAGATGAGCTTCGAGTTGGGTACTGCGCTCGGCGTCGCGGTGCTCGGGTCGGTCGCAACCGCCGTCTTCACGGCGGGCGGGCGCGTCGACGAGACCCTCGGCGAGACCCTCGGGCGTTCGGCCGCCGACGGGGACTCGTCCCTCGCCTCGTACGCCATGGGCGCATGGGTGGACGGGATCCACGTGACCGTCGGTGTGGCCGCGCTGGTATTGGTCGCGGCAGCAGGCGCCGCCTGGGTGGCGCTGCGGCGAACGGTATGACGCCGTCCGCACGGCACGCGATGGGGGAGCCGGCGATACCGGCGCCTATGCCTGCGCAGACACTCGCGTCATGGCGGCCGCGTCCCGCCTCGCGCACGCCTTAGGCGAATTGCCGTCGTCGCGAGAGGCGGTGTAGCGTCGAACGCATGCAGCGCGTGCTCCTCCTCGGGTGCCGCGGCGGGGCCTGAATCGACCGGCTCCCCGTCGCGGGTTCAGCCGTGCAAGATGGCTCGCCGGTCGAGAAACCTCCCGGGCCCCATCTAGAGAAAGAGCCACATCATGAGCCCCGCAGCCGATTCCTTCTCGTCCGGCGTATCGCGCATCGTCACCCCGAGCGGCGCCGCCCCGGCCGATCAGCCGGTCTGGAACCCGCAGCGCAACTCCCCGATGCCCGCGCACCGCTACCGCTCGTTCGAGGCGGAGGTCGAGAGCGTCGCCCTTCCGGACCGCACCTGGCCGGACAAGGTGATCACCACCGCCCCCCTGTGGTGCGCCGTCGACCTCCGCGACGGCAACCAGGCACTGATCGATCCCATGAGCCCGGCGCGTAAGCGCCGCATGTTCGACCTCCTGGTCCGTATGGGCTACAAGGAGATCGAGGTCGGATTCCCAGCGGCAAGCCAGACCGACTACGACTTCGTGCGGGAGATCATCGAGGAGGGGGCGATCCCCGAGGACGTCACCATCCAGGTGCTCACCCAGTGCCGCGACGAACTGATCGAGCGCACCTTCGAGGCGTGCCGCGGCGCGAACCGCGTGATCGTGCACTTCTACAACTCGACGTCGGTGCTACAGCGCCGCGTCGTGTTCCGCGCCGACAAGGCCGCCATCAAGGCGATCGCCACGCACGCCGCGGACAAATGCCTCGAAGAGCAGGCGAAGTACCCCGACACCCAGTGGCGGTACGAGTACTCCCCCGAGTCCTACACGGGCACCGAGCTGAGCTTCGCCAAGGAGGTGTGCGATGCCGTCACCGGGATCATCGCTCCCACACCGGATAACCCCATGGTGCTCAACCTGCCCGCGACCGTCGAGATGGCGACGCCCAACGTGTACGCCGACTCCATCGAGTGGATGCACCGAAACCTCGAGCGACGCGATTCGGTCATCCTGTCGCTGCACCCGCACAACGACCGAGGCGAGGGCGTCGCAGCCGCCGAGCTCGGCTACCAGGCCGGTGCCGACCGTATCGAGGGCTGCCTCTTCGGCAACGGCGAGCGCACCGGCAACGTATGCCTGGTGACGCTGGGGCTCAACCTGTTCAGTCGCGGCGTGGACCCGCAGATCAATTTCGCCGACATCGACGAGATCCGCCGCACCGTCGAGTACTGCAACCAGCTGCCGGTGCCCGAACGCCACCCCTACGGCGGCGACCTCGTCTACACCGCCTTCTCCGGCAGCCACCAGGACGCGATCAACAAGGGGCTGGACCAGATGAAGGTCGACGCCGACGCCTCCGACCAGGACGTCGACGACATCCTATGGCAGGTGCCCTATCTGCCCATCGATCCCAAGGACGTCGGCCGCACCTACGAGGCCGTCATCCGCGTCAACAGCCAGTCCGGCAAGGGCGGCGTCACCTACATCATGAAGGCCGACCACGGCCTGAACCTTCCGCGTCGCCTGCAGATCGAGTTCAGCAAGTCCGTCCAGTCCATCACCGACGGCGAGGGCGGCGAGGTCACGCCCAAGGAGATGTGGGACGTCTTCGCATCCGAGTACCTCGATCCGATCCGGCCGCTGGAGCGCATGCGCCAGAAGGTCACCGCGTCCGAGGTCGACGGCGGTGTCGACCACATCGACGCGATCGTCAAGGTCGACGGCAAGGAGGAGGAGATCTCCGGCGAGGGCAACGGGCCGCTCGCGGCGTTCGTCGACGCGCTGTCCGGTGTCGGATACGACGTGCGGGTGCTCGACTACAGCGAGCACGCCATGTCCGCCGGCGACGATGCCCAGGCCGCCGCATACGTGGAAGCCGTTGTGACAGTGGATGGTAAGGACCGCACCGCGTGGGGCGTCGGCATCGCGCCGTCGATCACCACCGCCTCGCTACGCGCCGTCGTCTCCGCCGTCAACCGTGCGCACGGATCGGTGGCTGCCGAGGTGGCCGCCGCCGGCGAGGCCTCGACTCGCACCTGGGCGCCCTGACCACCCGGTGGTGGGGCAGGAAACGACCTGCCCCACCATCCTTCTCATCGGCCCGCAGCGGTCTGGTCTCGGCGGCGGGTGAGGAAGGCGGCCAGCTCCGTGGCCACGGTAGCCGGGCGATCGAGCATGGAGAGGACGTAGGCGTCGTCGAGCTCGACCAGACGACCGTGCGGGATCAGATCGGCGAGGCGCCGGCCGTGCTCGCGGGGCATGACCTTGCCCGCAGAGGACCACAGGACCAGTGCGTCACCGTGGAATCGGCTCAGCGCATGGGTATTCGAGACGAATTCCCGCCTACTCCGGGGTGACCGCAGATACCCCAGAAGGTCGCGACGGACGGCCGCCGAGCGTATTCCCGGTTCGGTCCACCGGCGCACCAGATCAGGCGCGACGGGGCGGACCGTCATCCCACCGAACATGAACGGCGTGCGCATGATCATCGGTATCCGCATCTGCCGCAGGCCCAGGGCGAGGGCACCCGGCACGCGTGCCGACGCGGCGGCCACCCGGCCTGGCACACCGGGCGGGAAGTTGTCGAAGGCTTCACACGGGAGGATCACCATGGATCCCAGCCGGTCGTCGAGGCCGTACGCGGTCAGGAACAGTGCCCCACCCCAGTCACTATGCACCAGAGTGACATCCGTGAGGTCGAGTGCTTCGAGGAAATCGGCGACCAATCGGTTCAGGCCGCGCATGCTCGGATCGGCGTCCCGGCGCATCGGCTCCGGGTGCGCGCCGAACGGCAGATCCGGCCTGATGTAGCGGAATCCGGCAGGCAACTCGGCGACCACCTCGTCCCACACCGTGTGGTTCATCAGCAGGCCGTGCAGCAGCACGACCGGTGGCCCCTCGCCGGTCTCGGCGTAGTGGATGCGGCCCGCTGGCAGGTCGACGGTCGGCATGAGAAGCCTCCTAGAGTGACCGTTCTAGAACGATTGCTCTAGGCTAGGGCCATGGGTACGGAGTCGTCAACCACGAGAGAGCGGCTGGTCACCGCGATGCACGAGCTGATGCGGCGTCAGGGATACGCCGCCACATCGGTCAAGCAGGTAACGGTGACCGCAGCGGCGACCACCGGCTCGCTCTACCACTTCTTCCCCGAGGGGAAGCCGGCGCTCGCCGCGGCAGCACTCCGCGAATCCGGCGCCGCATACATACAACTGCTGCCGCTTCTGCTCGACCCGCACCAGGATCTCGTCGAGGCGGTCGCATCCGCATTCGACGCCGCGGCCGATCAGATCGAGGCAGCGGACTGGATCAACATGTGCCCTGTGGGCACCGTGGCCGGCGAGGTCGGCGACACCGATCCGGGACTGCGCGCGGTCGCCGCAGAAGTGGTAGCGGGCTGGGTCGATTCCGCCACCGACTACTTCGCCGCGCGTGGATTGGAAGCCTCTGCGGCGCGGTCGTTCTCGCTCGCCGTGCTGTCCACGCTCGAAGGCGCCTTCATCCTCTCCCGCACCCTTCGGTCGACCGAACCGTTGCGCGCCGCCGGACGCACCCTCGCAGCCTCCACACCGGCGACGGCGTCGTCCGGTCGACGTCGACCTCCCTGAGTCGCAGCTGGATCGTACGGACGACATCCTCTCGATGCCATGCGCGCGGCAACGAGCTACGACGCGCCGCGATGGGTCAACGCCTGAGCCCGTGCTTTCGCGCCACGACGGACGAGACCACGCCCACCGGGAAGAGCCGCTTCATCAGGAACACCAACGGCGCGTTCGACCCCACCGCGTAGAACTCGCGTGGCTTGTCCGCCTCGATCGCCGCGACGATCACCCCGGCGACTCTCGCGGGAGTGATGCCCGACCGCTCGTTGGCATCAAGGCGCGAGATCATGGTGTCGAAGTCCCTGCGGTACACCGATTCATCGTCGATGTACTTGGTGCGACGCTCGCCGATACCGGTGGAGATCGATCCGGGCTCGACGGTCGTGACCCACACTCCGAACGGCGAGAGCTCCTGCCGGGCCGCAGCTGCGAACCCCTTCAGCGCAGCCTTCGCGGCGACGTACGAACCCCGATACGCCAGTGGAAAGCTCGCCAGCATCGAACCGACCATCACGACGCGTCCGTAGCCGCGAGATCTCATACCCGGCAACAACTTCTGCGTCAGCTGCACGGCTCCGAACACATTGGTCTGGAACAGCCGGTCGACGGCATCGGCCGGCAGCTCCTCGAGCGGACCGGACTGGGACTCGCCTGCATTGTTCACGACGATGTCGACGTCGCCGGCGGCCGCGGCGCATGCTGCTATGGACTCGCGGTCTGCGAGGTCCAGCGGGAGGTATTCGACGCCAGGGATCCAGTGCGCGACCGCATCGGGGTTGCGACTGGTCCCGAGAACGCGATAGCCCTTGTCTACCAGTGCGATCGCCACCTCGCGCCCGATACCCGACGATGCTCCTGTCACCAGTGCCGTGCGAGTCATCACTCACCTCCTGCCGTGGCGGCCGCCGCAGCGCGCCCCGCCGTCATTCCCGAGAATATGCAGCCGCCGAGGAAGGTTCCCTCGAGCGCGTTGTAGCCGTGGACACCGCCGCCGCCGAAACCCGCGACCTCGCCGGCTGCATAGAGGCCGCGAACCGGTTCACCCCCGGACCCGAGGACGCGCGCCGACAGGTCCGTCTCCAAGCCGCCCAATGTCTTGCGGGACAGGATGTTCAATCGAACCGCGATCAGCGGACCGTGTGCAGGGTCCAAGATGCGATGCGGCTTGGCTACCCGGACCACCTTGTCCCCGAGGTACTTCCGCGCGTTGGTGATGGCCTGCAGCTGGGCGTCCTTGCTGAACGGATTGTCGATCTCCCGGTCGCGCGCTGCGATCTCGGCGTGAAGCGCGTCGTGGTCGATGCGGCCGCCGCGCCCGATCCGGTTCATACCGTCGACCAGCTCACGCAGATTCTCCGCCACCACGAAGTCCACACCGTGCTGTTTGAACGCCTCGACGGGACCCGGGGCGCCCTTCGACTTCACCCGCCCCAGCGCGAGTCGCAGATCCTTCTCCGTGATGTCCGGGTTCTGCTCGGACCCCGACAACGCGAACTCCTTCTCGATGATCGTCTCGGTGAGTACGAACCACGAATAGTCGAATCCGGTCGACAGGATCGCGTGCATCGTCGCGTTGGTGTCGAAGCCCGGGAAGTTGGGGGCCGGGAGTCTGTTCCCGTTGGCGTCGAACCACATCGACGACGGACCGGGGATGATGCGGATGGCGTGATCCGGCCAGATCGGGTCCCAGTTGTGGATGCCCTCGGTGTACGCCCACACCCGGTCGCGATTGACGATGTTCCCGCCGGCGCGTTCGGTGATCGCGAGCATGCGCCCGTCGACGTGCGCAGGCACACCCGCGATCATGTGGCCCGGGAACACGCCCAGGCGTTCGACCGGCCAATACTTCCGCATCAGATCGAAGTCGTGTCCGATGCCGCCGGACGTGACCAGTACCGTCTTGGCCCGGAACTCGAAGTCCCCCACTGTTTCGCGCCCTGTCGCCACCCCACGTTCGGCGTCCGTCGGCGACAGAACCGCACCCTTGACCCCGACCACGCCGTCGTCGTCGGTCAGCAGCTCGTCGACCCGGTGGCGGAACGCGAAGCGCACCAGGCCCGCTGTCTCGGCACGCTCGACCGGCTCGCGGAAGACACGCACCACTTCGGGGCCCGTGCCCCACGTGAGATGGAACCGGGGCACCGAGTTGCCGTGCCCCGAAGCGAGCCCCCCGCCCCGCTCGGCCCACCCGACGACGGGTGTCACACGCAGGCCGAGGTCGTGCAGGTACTGGCGTTTACGATACGTCGCGAATTCGACGTAGGCCCGGGCCCATCGGCGCGGCCAACGGTCCTCGTCCTCGCGATCGAAGCCCGCGGAGCCGAGCCAATCCTGATAAGCGAGATCGAAGGAGTCCTTGATTCCGAGACGGCGCTGCTCGGGCGAATCGACCAGGAACAACCCACCCAGGGACCAGAACGCCTGGCCGCCCAGATTGTTCCGGTTCTCCTGATCCAGGATCAGGACACGCCGCCCCGCCTTGGTCAGCTCGTGAGCGGCGACCAGGCCCGCCAGGCCGGCGCCGACGATGATCGCATCTGGTGCGGTGTCCGTCATGGGCTCACCTTACGGCGCGGGGCGCCGATGGGTCACGCGTCGAGGGCGGCGACCGTCTCATCGAGGGCGGCGAGGACGACCGCGACGGCGGGGCGGCGGGGCGCACCCGGCCGTGTCGCGACCTCGAGGATACGGGCCGCCCGCACGCCGGCGAGCTCGAGCGCGACCACGCCGGGATGGGTGACGGCGTGCCGTGGCATCAGCG
Organism: Tsukamurella sp. 8F; assembly: GCF_029167375.1. Classification (GTDB taxonomy): domain Bacteria; phylum Actinomycetota; class Actinomycetes; order Mycobacteriales; family Mycobacteriaceae; genus Tsukamurella. The sequence goes on along the minus strand of NZ_JARFTP010000041.1, from coordinate 13,236 downwards.
CGACGCCGAGACCCGCCGCGACGAGCGCCTGCATGGAACGGAAGTCGTTGATCCGCTGCGTGATCCGCGGCTGAACACCGGTCACCGTCGAGAAGGAGCGGAGCACGTCGTCCACCGGGAATCCGTCACGCACGCTGATCCAGTCGAGTCCGCCGAGTTCGCCGGGCTCGACGCGCGCTCTCTCGACGAGGGGGTGGCCCGTGGGCACGCACAGGTCGATCGGCTCGCGCATGAGGGTCCGCGAGGCGATACGCGGCCCACCGAGGGGCGCGGCGCGTTCGTCGCGATGGGTGACGACGATGTCCGCGTCCGCCAGCATCGCCGGAAGCTCGGTCCCGGGCAGGTCCAGGTCGGTCGCCTGCACGGCGACGCCCTCGACCCGGCGCAGCACGCCGGGCAGCAGCAACTCCGCGGAGGAGGGGAACATCGTGAGACGGACGACCCCCGTCGGGGTGTTCCGGTAGCGGTCCATCTCTGCGCGTGCCCGGTCCAGCTCACCGAGCACCGACTCCGCACGGGCCACCAGCGCCAGGCCCGCGTCCGTGAGGCGCACGCGGCGACCGTCGGGCTCGAGCAGTTCGACGCCGGCCTCCCGGGCGAGCACCTTGAGCTGCTGCGACACCGCAGACGGCGTCATGTCCAACGCAGCCGCCGCGGCGACGACGGTGCCGCGATCCGCGAACTCCCGCAGGATCCGCAGTCGGTGCACGTCCATGGCCTGCGACCCTACAGCCCGGTTCACCGCGGCCGTGTCTGCGACCAGGCGGCTCCGCGAGACGCGCGGTGCCCCCGATACGGCACCTGCGAGTGCGGGCAGGTGGCACACGCAGCACACGCATGATGTAGCAGAACTACATGGTTTGTGTAGAAATATTCGATTGAACAACTCATTTTGTGGAGCGAAGCTGGAGCGCATGAGCCCCCGTCACCGCCTGGTCGCACTGTCCGTCGTAGTGCTGTGGGGACTGAACTTCCTCGCGATCAGGTACGGCCTGGACTACTTTCCGCCCCTGTTCATGGCCGGCCTGCGGTTCCTCGTGATCGCGATCCCGGTGATCGCGTTCGTCTCTCGCCCGCAGGTTCCGCTGAGGTGGATGCTGTTGTACGGGCTGGGATTCGGCACGCTCCAATTCATGGGACTGTTTCTCGCCATGCACCTGGGGATGCCTACCGGACTGGCGTCGCTGGTGCTGCAGACATCCGCGCCGTTCACCGTCGTCCTAGGCGCTCTGCTGCTGCGCGAGCGGATCACGACGCGGCAGATCGCCGGGATCACTGTCGCCATGGCGGGCATGGCGCTCATCCTGGTGGATCGCGCCGAGCATTCGGCGGCTGCGGGGGTGATACCCGTGCTGCTCACGATAGGAGGGGGGCTCGCGTGGGCGTTCGGCAACATCGGTAGCAGGCTGGCCGAACCGGCCGACCCGCTTCGCTTCACTCTGTGGATGACCGTCGTCCCGCCCGTGCCGCTACTTACGCTGAGTGCCGTCGTCGAGGGTCCGACCACAGGCTGGAGAGCCCTCGCGCACAGCCTCGGGTCGGTGCCGGGCCGGGAGGCTCTCGCCGGGCTCGCGTACGTGGTCCTGCTGGGCACCATCGCCGGATCCGGGCTGTGGACGTGGCTCATGGCCCGCTACCCGTCATCGACGGTGGCCCCCGTGTCGCTGCTCGTGCCCGTCGTCGGGATCGCGGCGAGCTTCCTGATACTGCACGAACGCCCGACCCTGCTCGCGCTGGCCGGAGGCATCGTCGTCCTCGCCGGCTGCTTCGCAGGACTCACGGGTGCGCGCCCGACCCGGCCCGCTCCCGAGGCCGAACCCGTGCGGGTCTGATCGGCACCCGAACGAGGGCCGTATCCTGTCCGGCATGTCGCAACGTCTGCCGCTGCGCGCGCGCACGGCCCTGCTCGCCGCCCGGACCGCAGCCTGGGCCTCTCAGCGGGCCGGCCGCGGCAAAGGTTCCATGATCGGCGGGCTCGTCGCATTGAAGATCGAGCCGGACCTCATGGCCGCGCTGGCCGCCGGGCGCCGCACCGCCGTCGTCACCGGCACGAACGGCAAGTCCACGACCACACGCATGACGGCAACCGCGCTCGCCACGCTGGGGGAAGACGTCGCGACCCAGGCCGACGGCGCGAATATGGATGCGGGCATCGTCGCTGCCCTGACAGCGCACCAGGCGGCACCGCTAGCCGCGCTCGAGGTCGACGAGCTGCACGTGCCGCACGTCCTCGACGCCGTGCACGCCGAGGCGCTCGTGCTCCTGAACCTCTCGCGAGACCAGCTGGACCGCGTCGGCGAGATCAACATGATCGAGCGGAAGCAACGGGCGGCCGTCGCCGCTCACCCGGGGACGACGGTTATCGCCAACTGCGACGACGTCCTGGTCACGTCGGTCGCGTACGACGCGAAGAAGGTCGTGTGGGTCGCTGCGGGCGCCGGCTGGACCTCGGACTCGACATCCTGCCCTCGATCCGGTGAGCCCATCGTGCGCGACGGCGACGACTGGTACTCGACAGGTGCGGACTTCCGCCGACCCCGCCCGGACTGGTGGGTCGACGACGAGAACCTCTACGGACCAGAAGGTCTCGTCCTTCCGATGAAGCTCGCCCTCCCCGGCCGCGCGAACCGTGGTAACGCCGCGCAGGCCGTCGCCGCGGCGGTCGCCATGGGCGCCGACCCACGCGCTGCGGCCCTGGCCGTGGGCACCGTCGGGGAGGTCGCAGGCCGGTACGCGCACGTCCAGGTGGGCGATCACTCGGTGCGAATGCTGTTGGCCAAGAACCCCGCAGGATGGCAGGAGGCGATGTCCATGATCGACGGGAGCGCGGGCGGTCTGGTCATCGCCGTGAACGGCCAGGTACCCGACGGCGAGGACCTCTCGTGGCTGTGGGACGTGCAGTTCGAGCGGTTCGAGAACGGCAAGGTAGTCGCCTCGGGTGAGCGCGGCGCCGACCTCGCGGTGCGCCTCACGTATGCGGGCGCCGATCACACGCTGGTCTCGGATCCGTTGGCCGCCATAGCATCCTGCCCACCCGGCCGCGTAGAGGTGCTCGCGAACTACACCGCGTTCCGGGACCTGGGCCGGGCGCTCGAGGCACGGGGGGCGGCGCAATGATCGATTTCTCCGGCTCCGCCGAGCGCATCACCGACTCGACCCTTGTGATCGGCCTCGTCCTGCCGGACGTCATGGGCACGTACGGCGACGGGGGTAACGCCCTGATCCTGCGCCAGCGCGCCCGCATGCGGGGGTACGAGGCCGAGGTCCTACCGATCACCCTGGGCGACCCCGTCCCCGCGACCTGCGACCTGTACACGCTCGGGGGCGCCGAGGACAACGCGCAGCGCCTCGCGACGCGCCACCTCGCGCGGTACCCCGGCATGCAGGAGGCCGCGGAGCGCGGTGCGCCCATACTGGCGATCTGCGCCGCGATCCAGGTTCTCGGCCACTGGTACGAGACCTCGGAAGGCGAACGCGTGGACGGGATCTCGCTATTCGACCTCACCACTACACCGCAGGCGAAGAGGTCCATCGGTGAGATCGCGGGTGAACCACTCGTAGACGGCCTGACGCAGCCGCTCACGGGATTCGAGAACCACAGGGGCGGAAGCACTCTCGGACCGGACGCGAAGCCACTGCAGCGCGTCACGCGGGGCACTGGGAACGGAGCGGACCTCGCGGTCGACGGCGTGGTGCAGGGCAGCGCTCTCGGCAGCTATATGCACGGGCCCGCCCTCGCCCGGAACCCGGAGCTCGCCGACCTACTCCTCGCGCGCGCCACGGGCGAAGAGCAGAAGCCGCTCGAGCTCCCCGACGTCGAGCTGCTGCGCCGGGAGCGCCTCGCCTGACGTCCTCTCACCAGAGGCCCAGCACTGCCTGCTCGCGCGCCAGCAACCACATCTTGGTCGTGACGCCGCCGCCTGCGGAGAAACCGCCCGTGCGGCCACCCGCCGCGAGCACGCGGTGGCAGGGCACGACGATCGCGAACGGATTCGCTCCGAGCGCCCGCCCCACGGCCCGCGCCGAACCGGGACGGCCGATCTCAGCGGCGATCTCGCCGTAGGTCGACGTGCTGCCGGGCGGGATCCGGCGCGCCGTCTCGTAGACATCCCGCGCGAACGCCGCGACGTCACCCATGTCGAGCGGGATGTCGACGAGGTCCCGCTCGCCCGCGTCGACGAGCTCCGCGATCGCCTCGGCCGCCGACCGCGCATGCGCCGGAGGCGGTGACTCGACGGCCCCGGGATGCAGGTCGAGCGCCCGCACGCGCAGCCCGTCGACGGTGTCCTCGGGCAACTGCACGCCCGTGAGCGCCCGCTCGTTCCACGCGAGTGCGCACGTGCCGAGCGCGGTGTCGAACAGGGCGAACCCGTCCGCGGGTGTGCCGACCATGGAACCTGCCTACCACCGCCCACTGACAAGTAGCTCGCGGATGAACGACCGTCAGCCTGCGGTCTGCGCGGCGTCCTCGGGCTGCGCACCACCCGACGCGGGGGCGGCCCGGCCCGGCGTGAGCGCCGACACGGCCACGACGAGCTGACGCCCCAGGGCCTCGATCCGTTCGGCGGGCATCTGCTGCTCCGGCCCGACCACGGACAGGACGCCCAGCGCTCGACCCTGGTCCGGCACCGGGACCGACACACTGGCGACGCCGTCGACGTACTCGCTGACGTCGTAGCCGTAGCCGCGCGTCCGCACGCGGGTGAGTTCCGCCCGCATGGCGGCCGCGTCCACGATGCTGTTCGGTGTGCGCCTCACCAAGCGGATCGTGGGCATGATGTTGTCGAGCTGCTCGCGGGTCAGGGTGGCCAGAGCCACCTTGCTGAAGCCGCCGTTGGAGAGGGGGCTGGTACGGCCCACCGGCGACACCCCGGTCACCGCAGCGCCGGCATCGCGCCTCGCGACGATCACGAGCCTCTGTGCGCTCCAGTCCACGTCGGCGACCAGCAGCGTCTGGCGCGGCTCGAGCGCGAACGAGTCGGCCACATCACGGACGGCGCGCAGCGTCGGCGACGAGGACACCGCGAGCCGCCCCAGCTCGATCAGCTGCGGACCGAGCGCATAGGCGCCGTCCACGGTCCGGCGCAACAGGCCCGCCACCACCAGAGACTCCGCGATGCGATGGGTGCTCGCCTTGGGCAGCCCCGTCGCCTCCGCGAGTTCCCGCAGACGTAGCTCCGGAAACTCGTTGCTGAACGCCAGGATCAAGTCCGTAGCTCGAGCCACCGCCCGGACTCCGCCCACTCCGTTCACCGGTCACCACCTTGCTGCGGCGCTGCCGGTTCTCGACAGGCCGACCTCCATGTTTGTCGTTCCGGAATCTATCGGATAGCAACTATTGTCCGGTAATTTCCGATACAGACGGTATCCCGAAGGCGCCCGTTTTCTCCAATTACGTCGTTTTTCGTCAGGGCGGATCGGCCGCGACACAGCGCTCCCGGGTCCGATCGACGGCGAACCAGCCACGCTCGAACTCCTGCCAACGACGGAGGTGCTCCCGCTCGGATTCACCATCGCGCGCGACTGCCCGCTCGAGTCGGACAGCGTCCGTGCCGCCGTCCAACCACAGCGGCAACGAGACGCGGGGAGCGAACGACCGACGCGCGCTCGACACGCCCTCGAGTACGACGAGCGGTGCCCACGACAGGCGTACCTCACGCCCCGGGCGAGCGACGCCGTCGCGCCATTCGAGGGGGCGGTAGCGCGCGTCCCAACCGCGCGCGAACGGATCGATGATCTCCTTGAGTAGACGCGGCCACCAGGCGACGGGGTTCTCCCACGTCGCGTAGTCATCGGTGCGCACCAGCGCTACCCGATGTCCTGCGGAGCGGAGGTCGGCTACGAGACCCGACGCGTATGTCGACTTCCCCGCCCCCGACGGTCCGTCGATCGCGACCAGCCCGCGGGCGGCGCCGAGGTGGCGCAGGACGCCGTCGGCGTCCACGCCTCAGCCTTCCCGCCCGGCGTATGTCGGTGCCGCAGGGTCGTACGGCGGTTCGGCGGCGGGATCGTACGGCGGCTCGGGAGGCGGCTCGTGCGGCTCGGCGTCGCGATCGATGTCGCGCGGCCGCTCCGGCGGATCCGTGAGCACGCGCGGCGGCTCGGACAGCGCACGGCGACCGCTCATGGCGCGACCGAGTGTGAGCTCGTCCGCGAACTCGAGCTCACCGCCCATCGGCAGGCCCGCGGCGGGGCGGCTCACCGTCAGGCCCGGGAAGTCCTTGAGCATCCGGACCAGGAAGGAGGCGGTCGCCTCGCCCTCGGTGTTGGGATCGGTCGCGATGATGACCTCGGCGACCTCCACACCGTCGACCGGGGTGCCGAGCCGGACGAGCAGCTCACGGATGCGCAGCTTGTCCGGCCCGATCGACTTGATCGGGTTCAGCGCGCCACCGAGCACGTGGTAGCGGCCGTCGAACTCACGCGTCCGCTCGACCGCCTGGACGTCCTTCGGCTCCTCTACGACGCAGATCTTGGATGCGTCACGGCGCGGGTCCGAGCAGATCCGGCAGCGCACATCCGAGGCCACGTTGCCGCAGACCTCGCAGTAACGGACGTCGTTACGCACCCGGTCGAGCGCGCGGGTGAGCCGATCGATGTCGCCCGGCTGCACTCCCAGCAGATGGAAGGCGATGCGCTGGGCACCGCGCGGTCCCACGCCGGGCAGCTTGGCGAGCTCGTCGATCAGCTCCTGGACGGGCCCCTCGTACATCGCGTCAGAAGCCGGGCAGGCCGGGAGCGCCCGGCATACCGCCGGCCAGCGGCCCCATCTTCTGCTGAGCGAGGTCGGACGTGCGCTCGGTGAGGTCGTTGAGAGCGCCGAGCACCAGGTCCTGCAGCGTCTCCACGTCGTCGGGGTCGACCACCTTGGGGTCGATCGTCACCGACTGCACCTGGCCGTCACCGGTGGCGCTGATCCGCACCAGGCCGCCGCCGGCCTGGCCCTCGACCGTCGCTGCCGCGATCTCCGCCTGCGCGGCCATGAGCTGCTGCTGCATGGCGCCCACCTGCGCCATCAGGTCATCCATCGATCCACCCGGCTGCATGGTGTTCCTCCCGATCGGCGGGTGCTTAGCCCGCATATGTCCGAATATTTGTGGCTGGTGTTACCAGATGTGACTACTGAGGCGTTACAGTCGAGCACGTGAAAGCCCACCGCATCGCCATGTCGGCAGCCGCTCTGGTTCCGGCGGTCCTCGTCGCCGGCGCCGCACTGGGCGACACCGGCAGCGCGTACCGCGCCACGGCGTCCAGCGTATCGTCCGCCGCCGCCGGAGAAGCGAACGCCGCGGCGCCCCTGGCGTCGTTGTCGGGGAAGAAGATCTTCCTCGACCCCGGCCACAACGGCGCCAACGACGCCTCGATCAACAAGCAGGTGCCCACCGGCCGCGGCGGCACCAAGGACTGCCAGACCACCGGGACCTCCGGCGACGACGGTTTCGCCGAGCACACCTTCAACTGGGACGTCGCCTACCGGCTGTACGAGATCCTCGAAGCCCAGGGCGCCCAGGTGATCTTCTCGCGCGGCGACGACACATCCGTCGGCCCGTGTGTGGACGCCCGCGCCGCGGCAGCCAACAAGTGGCCCGCGGACGCGGTCGTATCCATCCACGCGGACGGCGCCCCGGCCGCCGACCACGGGTTCCACGTGAATCTGAGTTCCCCGCCGCTCAACACGGCGCAGCAGACCTCGCAGCGCTACGCGACTGCGATGCGCGACGCGATGGTCTCGGCGGGCTTCGCGCCCGCCGACTACATCGGTTCCGGCGGCATCTACCCGCGCTCCGACCTCGCGGGGCTCAATCTGTCGACCGTACCCGCCGTGCTGGTCGAGGCGGGCAACATGAAGAACGCGGACGACGAGAAGGTGATGAACTCCGCAGACGGTCAGCAGCGCATCGCGCAGGCGCTCGCCGACGGCGTCGCGGCATTCCTGGGCGGGGCGACGAAATAAGCCACCCCGCCCGCGTCGACACCCACCCCAGGCACCGCTGCGGGCGTCGGTGGGTCGGCTACGGCGTGCCGGCGTCCACAGCCGGTACCTGCGGCGGGTCGAGCGCTCGCAGGCTGACGAACTCCCTCTCGGTGCCGTCCACCGGATCGGTGAATGCGAGCCTGCGCGCCAGCAGGCGCAGCGGGTCGCTGAAATCCGCGTCGTCCACTCGCCGCTGCTCCGGATAGAGCGGATCCCCGATGATGGGTATCCCCAGTCCACACATGTGCATTCGCAGTTGATGCGTCTTCCCGGTGCGCGGCAGGAGGCGGTAGCGACCGTAACCGCCGAGGGTCTCCACCAGCTCGATCCGCGATTCGGAGTTCGGCTCGCCATCCACCTCGTAGGCGCGCATGATGCCCGGCGTCTTCGCTATCCGGGAGCGCACCACGGTAGGCAGCTCCAGATCGGAACGGACGGGGGCGAGCGCCTCGTACTCCTTACGCGCCCGCCCGGAGGCGAAGAGCTGCTGGTACGCCCCGCGGACTGCGGGGTCCACCGTGAACAGCAGCACGCCGGCGGTGAGCCGGTCCAGTCGGTGCGCGGGCGCCAGCCGCGGATCGTCCAGCTCGCGTCGCAGCCGCACGAGCACCGACTGCACGACCCGCGCGCCGCGGGGCATCGTCGCCAGATAGTGCGGCTTGTCCACCACCACGATCCGCTCGTCCCGGTACAGCACCCGCACGGCGAACGGGACCTCGACCTCTTCCGGTAGCCGCCGATAGAGCCACACCGGCATCCGGTCCGCCACCGGGGTGGCGGCGGCGAGTACGGCGCCGTCGGCGGACACCACCGAGCCGGCGGCGAACTCCGCCGCCAGGTACGTCCCCGTGCCGGGGAAGCGCGCCTCGAGCACGTCGCCGAGCGCGCGGCCGGACTCCTCGGCCGCGATCACGAGGCGGGTGGGGTCCACCCCATCGCGCAGCGGCAGGGGCGCGACGGGCGCGCCCCGATGTCTCCTACGAGTGCCCAACCCCCGTCGCTCCGCTCGCGTGCCCTCAGGCCTCGACCACCGCCTTGAGCTTGCCGAGCAGCTCTGCCTGGATCCGGTTCAACCCCTTGGGCGCGAAGGTCTTCTCGAAGAACCCGCCGATACCGCCGGCCCCCTGCCAGCTGGTGGTGGTCGTGACGGTCGCCCCGGAGCCGGCCGCCACCACCGTGTAGGTGGTCACCATCGTGGAGTTGGCGTCCGTCTCGGTGACGGTCCCGCCGTCGACGGTGACCGTCGCACGCACGTTGCGTGAGCGCTTCGCGGTGGCCTGCAGGATCCACTCGGCAACGGTGCCGGTCCCCTCCCCGCCCTCGACGACGCGGTAGTCCCGGTAGTGCTCGGTGAGGATCTGCGGGCGCGTGGTCGCGTAGTCCGCGAGCGCGGCGAGCACCTTGTCCGGTGCGGCGGCGACGGTCACGGACTGGGTTGCGGTTACCTGAGCCATTGGAGTCCTTCACATGTGGTTCTCACCGGGGCACGGCGGCTGCGCCCTCGGTCTCGGTCCGTGCCGAGACTAGCGAATTCGGACGTCGGTAGGTAACCGAGTGGCCACCCCGTACCGGTGGGTATAGCGTCGAAGGCGTGGATCATGCACAGCGCGCGCCACGGCGGAGCCGTACGTCCGTACCCATCGCCGGGGAGGCCGCCTTCGCGGCGGGGGTCGAGAAGCTGTCCGCCAGCTACCGCGCCATCCCGTCCGGTGCGTCGGTCCGGCTCGCGAAGAAGACGTCGAACCTGTTCCGCGCCCGCGCGAAGCCGACGGCGCCCGGGCTGGACGTCTCGGGCCTCGGCGGAGTCGTCTCGGTCGACCCCGAGGCGCGCACCGCCGATGTGGCGGGGATGTGCACGTATGAGGATCTGGTGGCCGCGACGCTGCCGTTCGGGCTGGCGCCCACGGTGGTGCCGCAGCTCAAGACGATCACGCTCGGCGGTGCGGTGACCGGTATGGGCATCGAGTCCAGCGCATTTCGTGGCGGCCTCCCACACGAGGCCGTGCGGTCCATGGACATACTGACGGGGGACGGCGAGATCGTCACCGCGGCTCCCGACGGGCCCAACGCGGACCTCTACTTCGGGTTCCCCAACTCGTACGGGACGCTCGGGTACTCGGTACGCCTGACCATCGAACTGGAGCCTGTACGGCGATACGTCGCATTGCGCCATGTACGGTTCCATTCGCTCGCCGAGCTGCAGCAGGCGATGGGCGCGATCGTGGACAGCGGAACGTGGGACGGCGAGACCGTCGACTACCTCGACGGCGTGGTGTTCACCGCCGACGAGGCGTATCTGTGCCTGGGCCGGCAGACCGACGAGGACGGCCCCGTCAGCGACTACACGGGCGAGCACATCTACTACCGGTCGATCCAGCACGCAGACGGCGTGCTCCGGGACCGGCTCACGACGCACGACTACCTGTGGCGCTGGGACACCGACTGGTTCTGGTGTTCGCGCGCTTTCGGGGCACAGAACCCGAAGGTGCGGCGCCTCTGGCCGAATTCGTTGCTGCGCAGCAGCTTCTACTGGAAGCTGGTGGCGCTGGACCGCCGGTTCGACATCGGCGACCGGCTCGCAGCCCGGCGCGGCGAGGCCCCAGGCGAGCGCGTCGTCCAGGACATCGAGGTGCCGATCGAGAACACCACGGCCTTCCTCGAATGGTTCCTCGACGAGATACCGATCGAGCCTATCTGGTTGTGCCCCTTGAGGCTTCGTGATCCCGCTCCGCCGGGCGCGGATGCCGTGCGGCCGTGGCCGCTCTATCCCCTGGAACCGAAGCGGACATATGTCAACATCGGCTTCTGGTCCGCCGTGCCCGAACGGCCCGGACAGGTGGAGGGGCGCGCGAATCGGCTGATCGAGAGCAAGGTATCCGAGCTGGAGGGGCACAAGTCCCTGTACTCGGACGCCTTCTACTCGCCCGAGCAGTTCGACGAGCTGTACGGCGGGGAGATTTTCAGAGAATTGAAGGCCGCGTACGACCCGTCGGGGCGCCTACTCGATTTGTACGCCAAAGCCGTTCGGAGGCAATAGAGTTGATTATCGACGAGGATTACAAGGCCAAGCTCTCGCTAGCCGAGATCATCGAGAAGCTGGCGGGTGGGAACCTCGCCATCCGGGTATCCGCATACGACGGGAGCACCGCCGGCCCCACCGACGCACAGTACGAGCTGGAGCTCAAGACGCCGCGCGGGACGACCTACCTGGCCACGGCACCATCGGACATGGGGCTGGCGCGCGCATACATCGCAGGCGACCTCGAACTGCACGGCGCACATCCCGGAGACCCATACGAGCCACTCCGGGCACTGTCGGACAACCTCCAGTTCGCTCGTCCCACACCGCTTCTCATGGCACAGATCGCGCGCTCCATCGGGGTCGAGCACTTCAAGCCGATCGCGCCACCCCCGCAGGAGGCGCTGCCGAAGTGGCGCCGGTTCGCGGAGGGCCTCCGGCACAGCAAGACCCGCGACGCCGAAGCCATCCACCATCACTACGACGTGTCGAACCGGTTCTACGAGCTGGTGCTCGGGCCGTCGATGACGTACACATGCGCCTGCTACCCGACTGCGGATGCGAGTCTCGAAGAGGCGCAGGAGAACAAGTACCGCCTCGTGTTCGACAAGCTGGGCCTGAAGGAGGGCGACCGGCTGCTCGACGTGGGATGCGGCTGGGGTGGCATGGTCCGCTATGCGGCCCGGCGCGGAGTCCACGCGATCGGCGCGACCCTGTCCCGGCAGCAGGCGGAGTGGGCGCAGAAGGCGATCGCGGAGGAGGGGCTGACCTCGCACGCCGAGGTCCGGTTCAGTGACTACCGCGACGTCGCCGAATCCGACTTCGACGCGATCAGCTCGATCGGCCTGACCGAGCACATCGGCGTGCGGAACTACCCGTCGTACTTCACGTCCCTGCGGGACAAGCTCCGCACGGGCGGCCTGCTGCTCAACCACACCATCACCCGGCCCGACAACAAGGTGTCCGGCAAGGCGGGGCAGTTCATCGACCGGTACGTCTTCCCCGACGGTGAGCTGACCGGGTCGGGGCGCGTGATCACGGCGATCCAGGACGTCGGTGGCATGGAGGTGTTGCACGAGGAGAACCTGCGCCCGCACTACGCCAAGACGCTGGCCCAGTGGAACAAGAACCTCGTTGCCAACTGGGACGAGGCGGTCAACGAGGTCGGCCTGGGCACCGCCCGAGTGTGGGGTCTATATATGGCGGGCTCTCGACTCGGCTTCGACCGCAACGTGGTGCAGCTGCACCAGGTGCTCGGCGTCAAGCTCGACGAGCAGGGCGGGAACGGCGGCCTGCCGCTGCGCCCGTGGTGGCGGCCCTAGCCGAGACCTAGTCGATCGGCCGGGCGCCGAGTTCCGACTTCAGTAGTTCCAGCGCCACCTCGTCGGGATCGCGCCGGGGAGCAGAGGACTCGCCGACCGCCGCGTCCTCTGCGGCGGCGTCGGCCATCATCTGCTCCTCGCTGATCTCGGGTTCCGGCTCGGGCTCCGGTTCCGGCGGAAGCGGGATGTCGTCGTGGTGACCGCCCGGCGGTGTCCCGCCCTGCGGCCTCGGCTGCTCGCGGGGCGTCTGATCCTGGCCGTGGCCGGGCCGCGCGAACTGCTGTCGCTGGTCGGGGGTCTGCTGGGCGCCGCGGCTGCGCCGCTCGAAGGTGGGCGCAGCCTTGCGCGGAGGCTCGGCCACGGCGCGCGGCGTCGATGACGGTGCCGCTGGCGCCCCCTCCCCGACGATGACCTCCCATTGTGTCTGGAACACCTCGCGGACAGAGTCGCGCAGAGTCTGCGCGTGCTGCGCGTCGAAGAACCGGCTCCGCAGCGCCGGATTCGCCACCGCGACGTGCAGTGTGTCGCCGGCCAGCGCAGCGACCTGCACGTTAGCCATCAGCGTCGCGAGAACCTTGCTGCGCCCCTGCACCGCACGCAGCACCTTGGGCCAGTCGGAGCGCACGTCCTCCACGGTGATCCCGGACTCTGCCGGCGGCTGCTTGGCCATCGGGGGCTGCCTCGGGGACTGCGAGGGCTCGGGGCGCGTCGGATCGCGGCGGCCAGGCGACGCGTCCACCGCCTGGCGGGGCGCGGCCTCGGCAGCCGGGCCCGGTGTTACAGGCTCCGGTGTCGTTGGTTCCGGTGTCGTTGGTTCCGGTGTCGTTGGTTCCGGTGTCGTCGCTGATTCCGACGGGCCGGGCCGGGCCGGCGCGATGGGATCCGGTGCAGCCTGCCGGGGACCGGTCTGCTCCGGACGG
>NZ_JARFTP010000040.1 GCF_029167375.1 Tsukamurella sp. 8F | reverse complement strand
CGGGGGCCCCCCCCCCGGGGCCCCCCCCCCCCGCGGGTCGGAGGGTGCTGCTGGTGGAGGTCGAAGGTCGCGCCGGTATTGCGCCGACATTCGACGTGCCGGACCTCCCGCCGGACGAGTCCAAGATCGCCACTGCCGCGAACGACGGTGCGGTGTACGCACTCTCGATGGACGTCGAGACCACGTTCCTCGACTATCTGAAGACCAACTACGGCATGGGGCTGGCGGCGCGGGCGCTGCGCCGGATCGGCGCGATCGACTTCGCGACGACACTCGCGCCGGGGCTCAAGGACATCCTCATCACCGGCAAGCTGATGGAGCTGACGCAGCGGCGTGAGGGCGATCGGTACGCCTACGACGCGGTGGTCGTCGACGCCCCGCCGACGGGCCGGATCGGCAAGTTCCTCGACGTCACCCGCGCAATGCGGGACATCGCGAAGGCCGGCCCCGTGTCCGGGCAGGCCGAGCGGGTGGTGCGGCTACTCCACAGCGAGGACACCGTCGTACACCTGGTGACACTGCTCGAATCGCTACCGGTACAGGAGTCGGCCGAGGCGGCGCGCGAACTGCGCGAGCTGGACCTGCGCATAGGTGCGCTCGTGATCAACAAGGCTCTTCCCCGATTCCTGCCGGAGGCGGCGGTGCATACGGTCGCCGACGGTGCCGTCGACGCCCCCGCGGTGCGGTCGCGTCTCGAATCCGCGGGGCTGGCTCTCGACGATGCACGCTTCGCTGGGCTGCTGACCGAGACCATCGACTACGCGCGGACCCTCAGCGGCCAAGAGGAGGCGCGCGACGATCTGGAGCGGGTCGCCACCGAATGCGGCGGGACGGCACTGCTCGAGCTCCCACTGCTGCCGCAGGGCGTGGACCTGGGCGGCGTCTACGAGTTGGCAGAGGTCCTCGGACGGGCGGGGGTGCGATGAACCAGCTTGCAATGGGGCCCGAACTCGCCGACCGCGGCACGCGCGTAGTGGTCTGCTGCGGGTCGGGCGGCGTCGGCAAGACGACGACGGCGGCGGCCATGGCCGTGTGGGCGGCCGAACAGGGACGCCGCGTGATCGTGCTGACGATCGACCCCGCACGTCGCCTGGCACAGGCCCTCGGCGTCGCCGACCTGTCGAACGAGCCGCAGCCGGTAGACGTTCCGGGCTCGGGCTCGCTGCACGCGATGATGCTCGACATGAAGCGGACCTTCGACGAGATGGTCACCGAGCACGCGGATCCTGGGCGCGCGGAAGAGATCCTGTCCAACCCCTTCTACCAAACCATCGCGTCGTCGTTCTCCGGCACGCAGGAGTACATGGCCATGGAGAAGCTGGGGCAGCTGGTGGCCGACGACCGCTGGGACCTCGTGGTCGTCGACACCCCACCGTCCCGCAACGCGCTCGACTTCCTGGACGCCCCCAAGCGCTTCGGCTCCATCCTGGACTCCCGCCTCATGCGGCTGATCGCGGCACCGACGCGTGGCGTGGGGCGCGTGCTGTCCGGCGGCATGGGCATCGCACTCAAGGTCGTGTCCACGATCGTCGGAAGCCAGATGCTCTCGGACGCATCGATATTCGTCGGCCAGATGGACTCGCTCCTAGGCGGCTTCCAGGAACGGGCGGACCGCACCTACGCTCTGTTGGCGCAACCCAGCAGCCGCTTCGTGGTGGTCGCATCCCCCGAGTCCGACTCACTGCGCGAAGCCTCGTACTTCATCCAGCGCCTGCGCGCGGAGGACATGCCGCTGGTCGGCCTGATCGTGAACCGCACGCATCCCTCGCTCGCGGACGTGCCTCCGGAGGACGCGAAGCGGGCGGCTGCCCGCCTCGCACAATCGATCGACGACCCGGTTGCGTCTGCGGTGCTCCGGGTGCACGCGTGGCGCGCGGAGACAGCGGCACGGGAGGTGTCCGTGCTCTCGGACTTCGTACGCCGGACTCCGCACGTGCGGGTCGTGGGTGTGCCATCACTGCCGTTCGAGGTGGCGAGCCTGGAGGCGCTGCAGGCGGTCGCCGAACAGATCATGGGTGAGCCGGAGACCGGGGACACACTGCGGGACGGTTAGTCGCTGTCGCCGACGGAGTTTCGATGCGGCACGTAGCCGCGCCCGGGCATAGCAGCGGCCCCGAACCCCTGATGCGGGTGCGGGGCCGTTCGCTGATGGTTATCCGGCGCAGCGCTTGCGGGTGCGCTGGGCCTCGAAGAACGCGCGCCAACTGGTGACCTCGGGATGCTGACGTAGGAGGGCGCGGCGCTGGCGCTCCGTCATGCCGCCCCACACACCGAACTCGACGCGGCTGTCGAGGGCGTCCGCACCGCACTCGAGCTGGACGGGGCAGTGACGACAGATGGTCGCGACCTTGCGCTGCGCTGCGCCGCGGACGAACAACTCGTCCGGGTCGACCTCGCGGCATCGTGCCTGCGATACCCAGGCCAGACGGTCCTCGTCGGCGGTGAGCGCGCGCCCCAGGTCTGTCATCGTCGGTTCCCCTCTCCCACCCACGGGTGGTTCAGTGCTCCGCAGCTGCGACCGCTGTCTCTTTGGAGGCCCCGTCGGTCGCGTGCCACATCATCTGAGATAGTGTTACCTGAATCACAGGCCGACCACAAGTTGGAGCGAGGAAAAAAGCGACACAGTGGTACAGGAAATTTGGCACGGGCGTCTCAGCAACGCCGCCCCCACGGTGACCTCCGTGACAGCACAGAGTGGGCACGTATCCTGAGGGACGTGTCGAGAACGAAGACGATCGCCTGGCTGGTCGGGTGCTGCCTCATGGCCGGCGTCCTGGTCGCCGGAGTCCTCTTCCCATTCGTAGGCGGCGCCGGGCTCGTCTCCAACCGGGCTGCGGACACCGTCGACAACATCTCGTCGGAGCTGTTGGAGGGCCAGGTGCCCGAAGTGACGACGGTGACGGACAACTCCGGGACGCCGATGGCCTATCTGTACGACCAGCGGCGCGTACAGGTCCCGTTCGACCAGATCTCGCCGGATATGGTGCGCTCGATCATCTCGATCGAGGACAAGCGGTTCATGGACCACGACGGCGTCGACTGGCAGGGGACGGTCCGTGCCTTCCTGAAGAACTCGTCCGCAGGCGAGGTGAAGCAGGGCGCGTCGACGTTGGACCAGCAGTACATCAAGAACTACCAGCTGCTCGTGCTCGCCAAATCGGATGCGGACCGCCGTGCCGCCACGGAGACCACGCCTGCCCGCAAGCTGCGCGAGGTCCGCATGGCGCTGACTCTCGAGCGCACACTGGAAGAGCGCGCGAAGGCCGAACACGGCGTCGACGACGCGAAGGCCAAGACCATGGCGAAGGAGGAGATCCTCGCCCGGTACCTGAACCTCGTGCCGTTCGGCAACGGCGCATACGGCGTCGAGGTCGCAGCCCAGACCTATTTCGGCAAGCACGCTTCCCAGCTGAACGTCCCGGAGTCGGCGATGCTCGCGGGCATGGTGCAGTCCAGCAGCTCGCTGAATCCGTACAGCGACCCCAAGGGCGTGACGCAACGGCGCAACACCGTGCTCGACACGCTGATCCAGAACTTCCCTGACCGCGCCGCCGAGTACGAGGCGGCGAAGGCCGCTCCGCTCGGGGTGCTGCCCAAGCCGAACACCCTGCCGGCGGGCTGCCTCGCGGCGACCGGCAACCGCGGCTACTTCTGCGACTACGTGCTGCAGTACCTCGCTCAGGCGGGCGTCAGCAAGGACCAGGTCATGCGGGGCGGTTACACCATCCGTACGACTCTGGACCCGAAGGTGCAGGCCTCGGTGCAGAACGCCCTGAACAAGACCTCCAGTCCGGATCTGGCGAACATCGCTCAGGTGATGAATCTCATCCGGCCGGGTCAGAACTCGCACGACGTGCTCGCAATGTCGTCGAGCCGTGTGTACGGGCTCGACACCGCCCAGAATCACACCGTCCAGCCGGAGCCCTTCTCGCAGGTCGGCGATGGCGCGGGCTCCACATTCAAGATATTCACCGTGGCCGCGGCGATGGCCAAGGGTATGGGCACCGACGTCACCCTGGACGTCCCCAACTACTACTCCGTGAAGGGCTTCGGCTCGAGCGACGGTGCCTACGGCTGCCCGGCCGACTACTACTGCGTGAAGAACGCCGGGTCGTATGCGGGATCGATGTCGTTGACGCAGGCGCTCGCCACATCACCGAATACGGCCTTCGTCAAGCTGATCACGCAGGTGGGCGTCACCCCGACGGTGGATATGGCCGTCAAGCTGGGCATGCGCAGCTACACGCTGCCGGGCAGTTCGGGCATCGGCTCGCAGAGCCTCGCGGACATGTTCAAGAAGCAGAACCTGGCATCGTTCACGCTCGGCCCGACGGCCGTGAACAGCCTGGAGCTGTCCAACGTCGCGGCGACGCTGGCGTCGCACGGCAAGTGGTGCCCGCCCAACCCGATCCAGTCGATCACGCAGACCAAGCGCAACTCGGACGGCTCGCCCGTCCTGGGTAAGGACGGCAAACCCGAGACCACGCCCGTGCCGTTCAAGTCGCAGCCCTGTGAGCAGGTCATCCCGCCGGGACTGGCCGATACCCTCGCGAACGCGCTGAGCCACGACGACCAGGGTGCCGGTACGTCGGCCGGCTCCGCCGGGGCCGCGGGTTGGTCGCTGCCGCTCTCGGGCAAGACGGGCACCACCGAGACGCACCGCTCGTCGGCGTTCGTCGGCTTCACCAACCAGATGGCGGGCGCCAGCTACGTCTACAACGACGGTGACTCCCCCGGCCCGATCTGCTCCTCACCGCTACGCAGCTGCGGCGAGGGCAACGTGTACGGCGGCAACGAGCCGGCTCTGGCCTGGTACACCGCGGTCAAGCCGCTCGCGACCATGTACGGTCCGGTCGCACTGCCGAAGGTCGATCAGAAGTACGTGGACGGGTTCGGGCCCGGCAAGATCCCGAATGTGATCGGCATGCCCGTCGCGGCCGCGAAGGCCCGGCTCACGGATGCGGGATTCAAGGTGAACACGCAGTACGCCAACAGCGGTTCCGCCGAGGACACGGTGCTGTCGACGTCGCCGGCGGGCTTCACCGATCCGGGTACGACGATCACTCTCACGCTCTCGAACGGCATCGCGCCGGCGCCCGTCGTCACGCAGGCTCCGCAGACCTCGTCGCCCTCTACGCGAGGCAACGGCAACGGCAACGGTCGCGGTAACGGTAACGGACAGGGTGGCCAGACGTTCACCATCCCCGGCATCGGCCAGCTGACGCTGCCCGGTCAACCGACGCGACCGAACGGGCGCGCCCGGAACTGACGAAGCCTCGTCACTCCGGTTCGTCACCGGTGCGGCGTCGGACCATATCGTCTAGGCGGACGCCCAGCGGGCTCGCCGAGGCGCGGTCCTCCGGGCGCAACGGTCCGAAACCCTCGGCGGCGAGTGCGTCCGCCAGGGCCCAGGTGCACTCGGGTGCGGCCGCGTCGTAGGGCACCAGGTCCCACGGCTCACCGGGGGCGGCCAGTTCACGGCAGATCGCACGAAGGCGTCCGAGTTCTCTCTCGACGGCGCGACCGCCACCCGACCCGCTGTACCACCGCCCGAGGCAGTACTGTTCGCCCAGCGTCACCCAGTCCGCATACCGACGGCGCAACTCGCCTCGAGCGACCAGCATCGAGTCCGTCGCCTCACCCTCGGTCAACCAGCCCGAAGTCGCGCCGGCACGGCACAGCATGATGAAACGGACCATGTCCCAGGCTGTGAAGTCGGCGCGGCGCACCGCGAAGGCGTCACGCTGCACCTGGGCGTACCGCCAAGCCATCTCTCGGCGCCGCGCCTCGTCCGGTGCGGCCGCCCGTTCCGCCTCGAACGCCCGGCGACCATCGGGCGAGGACCACACCGCGATCTCGTGCGCCGAGCGCATCCGGTCGCCGTGCACCAGGAGCCAGTGCAGTGTCCGCAGCAGATCCGGTCGCCCGGAAAGACCCCACTCACGCTCGACCTGATCGGCACTGCGCGGGTCGGTGAACGGGACCGAATCCCAAGCGATGGACCGCGCGGCCGAGTCGATCGCACATGCGGCGAGCGGCCAGCTGATCGGCTCGACCCGATAGTCCGCGGGATCGCCCTGCCACGGTATCGAGGCCGCGTTGCGCCGCCGGACCGCGACGATCCCGATTATGAGCACGATGGCTGCGACGCCGAGAATCAGGAACAGCGCGTACCCCATGTCCAAATCGTACTGCTCGATCTCATTCGGCCCCTGGAGACTTGAGCACCTTGATCGTCATCCGCGAGTCGACACGAGCGATGGCCGGATCGCCCATCAGAGAGTCGATCAGCCAGCGCTCGTACGCGTCGAGGTCCCGCACCCGGACGCGCATCACGTAATCGGGCAGGCCGAACATCCTGCGCAGCTCGACGACCTCATCCATCGCAACGATCCGACTCTCGAACGCGTCTACCGCGGCGCGGTCGTTCATCACCAGGTCTGCATTGACGATCACCTCGAAGCCACGCCCGAGCGCCGCGGGATCGACGATCGCGGCGTAACCGGTGATGACCCCGTCCGCCTCGAGGCGGCGCACGCGGCGCAGGCACGGCGCGGGCGTGAGACCCACGCGTGCCGCCAGCTCCTGATTGGTCAGCCGGCCATCCCTCCGCAGCTCTGCAACAATTGCGCGATCTAGAGAATCCACTCCCGAATAGTGCTCCTGATCTGCCTTCAGCACAAGAATAGGCAATCATATTGCCGCAATGTTCTCCTAAAATTGCTGCATGCAATTGACCATCGAGCGCGACGATCTGCGTGCGGCCGGTCGCGACGCGGGTGTGGTGTGGCTGGGCCTGTTCACGCTGGGCATCGGGTTCGGCGTAGTGGTCACGAGCCACGGGCTCCCCTGGTGGCTCGCGCCCGTGGTGTCGGCCACCGTCTTCGCCGGGTCGCTCGAGTTCCTGCTCGTGGGCCTCATCGCCGCGAGCGCCCCACTGGCCACCATCGCCGTCACCACGCTGCTGGTGAACTCACGGCACCTGTTCTACGGCCTGACCTTCCCGGTGCAGCGCGTCCGCAGCCGTGCCGGACGTTGCTACAGCGTGTTCGCGCTATGCGACGAGGCGTACGCGCTGATCAGCGGCCCCGCACGGCGCGGGATCACGGGCGCGCGGATGCTCTGGACACAGGCCGGGCTGCACGTGTCGTGGGCGCTCGGCGCGGGTGCGGGAGCCGTGGTCGGGACCGCATTCCTGCGGGACGTCCGCGGGCTCGACTTCGTGCTCACCGCCCTGTTCGTGGTGCTCGCGCTGGATGCGTACCGGGCGGCGCCGGACCGCTCGACGATGATGTCGGCGGTGGCGTGCACCATCGTCGCCGTCCTACTGCTCCCGGGAGCGGCCCTGCCTGTGGCCATGGTCGCGCTCACCGCGACCTTCGTCGTGCGGCACCGGGGACGGGGTCGAGCACATGCCTAGCGTCGGCTATGTCGCCGCGGCCCTGGGGATCGGCATCGCGATCACGTTCGCACTGCGCGCGCTGCCCTTCGCACTCGGCTCTGCGATCAAGAACTCGGAGTGGATGGCCGACCTCGGCAGGTGGATGCCGCTCGGCGCGGTCGTGGTGCTGGCCGTACATCAGGTCGCCACGATCGATTACGGCTCGGTCTCGTCCGCGGCCCCGTATCTGGCGGGGCTGGCGGCCACCATCGCCGCGCACCTGTGGCGGCGCAATGTCGCCCTGAGCATCGTGGCCGGCACCGGCGTGTGTGTCGCGCTGTCTGCGATACTGTGAAACACGTTGTCGTACAGAGAGGTCCGCATGGAGCCGTACTTCCGGCGCACGGGTGATGCAGCGTTCGCGGCCACCGCCCATACGGGCGGCGCGTGGAAGACCGACGAACAGCACATCGCGCCCGCACTCGGCCTCCTCGCGCACGTCGTCGAGGCAGACCGCGATGCACGTCGGTCCGACGGACTCGTCCTCACGCGCCTCTCGTACGACATCCTCGGGGTCCTGCCGGTCGGCGACGTGACGACGACGGTGACCGTCCTGCGCCCCGGCCGCACGATCGAGCTCGTGGAGGCGACGTTGGCGCACGGCGAGCGCGATGCAGTCCGCCTGCGGGCGTGGCTGATGGCACCGCGCGACACCGCCGCCGTCGCGGGGACGGCGCTCGAGGCGATACCGGGGCCGACCGAATGCCCGGACTGGGACCCCACCACGGTGTGGCCCGGCGGCTTCATCGCATCGGCGCAGGTGCGGCGCACGCAGCAGGCCCCCGGACGCGCGACCTACTGGGTTCGCACCGATGTGCCGCTGCTCGACGAGCCGGTCAGCCGAACCGCCTCCGCTGCGGGTCTTCTGGACATAGCCAACGGGATGACGGTGCGCGCCGATCCGCGGGCGGTCGCATTCCCCAACGTGGACCTCACAGCGCACCTGTACTCGGCACCGGGCGAAGGATGGCTCGGCTTCGATACGCGCGTCTCGTTCGGCGCGGACGGGCTCGGGCTGACCGAGACCGTACTGCACGACGAATCGGGACCCATCGGGTCGGTGTCACAGATGCTGACGGTGCGGCCGTAGGCTGCGCGAAGGCGCTCCCTCCCTGGAGGATCTCGGCTAACGTGCGCGCATGGAGATCACCGGCGCAAGCGCATTGGTAACGGGCGGAGCATCCGGAATCGGAGCCGCGGTGGCCCGCGGGCTCGCGGCGAAGGGCGCCCACGTCGTCATCGCGGATCTGCAGGAGGACAAGGGCGAATCCCTCGCCCAGGAGATCGGCGGTGCCTTCGTGCCCGTCGACGTGACCCGTACCGAGCAGATCGTGGCGGCCGTCGATCGTTCGCTGGAGCTGGGCCCCCTTCGCGCCCTGGTGAATTCGGCGGGAATCGGATCGGCTCAGCGCACCGTCGGCCGCGACGGCCAGTACTCGTCCGCGCACGATCTGCAGGCATTCGCGAAGGTCATCGCGATCAACCTGATCGGATCATTCGACGCGATCCGCATCGCCGCGACCGCGATGACCCGAGCCGAGCCCACCAGCACCGGCGAGAAGGGGGCGATCGTATCGATGGCCAGCGTCGCCGCGTTCGACGGGCAGATCGGACAGGCGGCGTACTCCGCGTCGAAAGGCGGGATCGTCGGCATGACTCTGCCGATCGCGCGCGACCTCGCCGCCGCGGGCATCCGCGTGAACACCGTCGCCCCGGGTCTCATCGACACCCCGATCTACGGGCAGGGCGAAGCCGCCGAGGATTTCAAGGCCAAGCTCGGCAAGAGTGTCCTCTACCCACACCGTCTCGGGCAGCCGGAGGAGCTCGCATCAATGGTGCTCGAGCTGCTCCTCAACTCGTACATGAACGCCGAAGTCGTCCGCGTCGACGGCGGAATCCGTATGCCCCCCAAGTAGGTTGCATCAGTCCGCAAGCTCCAGGATCGCCTGCGCGGCGTTGACAGCGCCATTGGACCCACGCACGGCTGCGCCGAGCCGAGCGGCTCCCTCGCGGCAGCCCGGATCGCGCAGGAGCGTCTCGGCGGCGCGGCGGATCGCCCGCGCGCTGGAGAACCTACTCAGAGCAGCCCCGGCACCCGCCGCCGCGACCGATCGAGCGACCATGCGCTGGTCCGTCATCGGGCTGGCAGGCAGTGCGAGCACCGGGACCCCGTGCGCGAGAGCGCGGACCGTCGTCGAGTGTCCTCCGTGCCCGATCAGTAGCGAACACCGCGGGAGTATGTCGAGATGGTCTGCGTATCCGACGATCTCGACGTTGCCGGGCGAGCGCAGATCGGACGGGTCGATGACACCACCGGTGGTGACTATCGCCCGCACCGACATCGAACCGAGGGCGGCGACGATGCGCCTGAGCGTGTGCAGCTGGCCTCGGAACCCGTTGCTCGACAGGCTCACCAGGACCAGCGGAGGCCCCGACGCCCCGCTCTGAGCGCTTCCGCCTGCGTCCACCACGCCGGACCACCGGACATTCGGCGCGTGTCGCCGGGCTGCTGCCGGATCGAGCTCTCGCAGCGTGGTCACCAGATTGACCGGCGCCGAATCCCACAGCCGCACGGTGTTGTATCCGTAGGTGCGCGCCGCCGCGCCGAGCGTGAGGCGGTGCAGACCGTCCATGTACGCCTTGTACGTGTGCGTCAGGACCACCCTCGGTATGCCCGCCTGGTCGACTGCTGCGTGCGCCGGCGGAATCATGCAGTCGACGACGGCGACGTCCGGCGCATCCCCCGCGCACGCCGCGGCGACCGCGTCGAATATGCTGCGGTCGTTGAGCATCGGCACCCACCGTAGACCGGACTGCTGCCTGGTCGAGTCCCATGCGCGCGTGTTCCGATACGGCGAGAGGGTGAGCCCGTACCTCTCCACCTCCGGGCGCAGCCGCCCCTGACCGAGCACCCGGACCCTGTGGCCCGCATGCGCGACCTCGCGCGCGACGCCCAGCAGCGGCGGCACGTTCCCGCCACCGTCCACTGTGACGAACAGGATGTCAGCCATCGGTCTACCTTCTCTCCGTGTCGATCCGGTTCGCCGCGCGGCACAGTAGACGCATGTGCCACGCGGTCTCGACCTCGGACAGCCCGCGGTCGCGGCGCAGCAGTTTCCAGGTGTACAGGTCTGTCGCAACGGTCAGCAGCCTGTGCCTGGGCTCGCGTGGTTCGACGCCGAAAGATTCTGCGACCCAGCGGTAGTGGAGATCACGCCCGACCGCTGCGATATGGCGCGCTTGACTGTCGACGCTCTCCTGTCCGAGCACCAGCATCATCACGTCGCCGTAGATCTCGTAGTGCGCGACGACCGCGCGTACCGCCGCATCGACGTCACCGGCCGGCACACGGCGCTCCGCCGCCACCATCGGCTGGAAGTGCTCGACCGCCTCGGCGATGAGGCGGTCACGGCCACCGAACTTGCGTAGCACCGTCTGCACCGTTACGCCGGCACGATCAGCGACGTCGGCGAGCGTGATCGCGGCGAGAAACTTCTCCCCCGCCAGCTCACGACCGGCGTCCAGTATCGCGAGTCGCGTCCGCTCCGACGCCTCGGCTCGCGCGCCCTGGCGGTAGGCACGGCGTGCGGTATTCATGTCAGTAGACATTAACTTGAAATTGCGGCGGCGTCGAGAGGCACCCGGGTCTGCGACTCCCGGGGGTGCCCGGCCTGTCGGGTTCTACGAGGAGTCGCGCACCGTCGCGGGTCCCGGATCACCATCTCCTGACGGTGGCCGCCGGGTGACCGGTCCACGAACCTGTCTCTGAGAGCGCCTATCCCGGTATATAGCGGGATAGGCGTGCTCACGACTCGGTTCGTGACGGCATCGGGCCGGCGCCGGGTGAATTCTCGATGAAGCCCTGTAGACCACTTGCTTCCAACAACTGATTTGTCCGAATCGGCCCGGATACTGTGCTGCGCGTGCCAGTTCCAGCCCGGTGGGTGGCTCCAACCGCGTTCACGGCCGCCGCAGTAGTCGCGGCAGCCGGGATCCTCACGTACTCGCTGACCGGCGATTCACGCACCGCGCCGACGCCCACGGTCGGCAACCTGTCGAGCACCGCGGTCGACGCGACCCTCGACGGCTGCGCGCACCCTGGCGGCGACCTCGCCGGCGGCAGCCGCGTCTTCGCGGTCACGAACCGCACGACCCGGGCGCTCGAGATCAGCGTCGCCGGCGCCGACGGCACGGTGTACGCCGAGTTGGAGGGCGTGGGGCCGGCGTCGACCCGGCTCATGCAGGTGAGCCTGCCCGCCGGAACCTTCCACTTCGAGTGCTACTTCGCGGAGACTCCCGAGCTGTCCGGGGCGGGCTTCGCGGTCACTCGCGGCGCGGCCGCACCGGGCGCGGGCGTCGCACCGGTGTCGACTCAGGACCTCACACCCGTCACGCTGGCCTATCAGTCGTGGATCTCCGCGCGCTTGCCGCAACTACAGGCCGACGCCCGAGCACTCGCCGCGGCACCCGACATCGCCTCGCAGCGCACCGCCTGGCTCACCGCGCACCACCTGTACGAGACCCTCGGCGCGGCATACGATGCGTTCGGCGACTGGGACGCGAAGATCAACGGGGACGACTCCGGCTTCCACGCCGTCGAGGAGTCCCTCTGGGACGCGAACCCGACCGTGCCGACAGACCTCGAGAAACAGCTGGTCGCGGATGTCGACGGCCTCACCGCAGACTTCCCGAACATCGCGGTCGACCCGCTGCAGATCGGCCTACGGGCACACGAGATCACCGAGAACACCATCGAATTCACGCTGTCCGGCAGAGACGACCACGGATCCCACGCTTCCACGGACACGGCCCTGGCGAACCTGGCGGGCACGCGGGAGCTGCTCGACCGGCTCACGCCATTGTTGAAGCCTCGTTATGCACGGCTCGACGACACGGGCGCCGCACTGGACAAGGCGGTCGCCGTGACGACCGAGATGGCCGCGAAGTACCCCGGGAAGCCGCTCTCCGAATACGCACAGGCCGACCGCGAACGGCTCAACGCGTCGTTCGGCGGCCTGGTCGAGCTGCTCGCCCCGATAGCGGCGATCACCGACGTGCGGAGGACGAAGTGAGCGCCCGGAGCGAACGGACCGAGCACACACCGCGCCGGACCTTCTTGAAAGGGGCGGCGTTCGGGGCCGCAGGCCTGGGCGCGGCCGCAGCGGCGGGCTGCGAGCGATCAGGCGCGGCACCATCGCCGGCGGTTCGCCCAGTCGAGCGGACACAGGCCTTCGCGAGTTACGTGGCGCTGGATCTGCAGACGGATACGACCGCACAGACCGATGACCTGCTGCGTACACTCGCGGCCCGCGTGAGGCAGCTACAGACGGAGCACGTCCCTGCGTCCGTGGGCATCTCGGCGCCGCCCAGCGATTCGGGGACGCTCGGGCCCGTCGTCGCGCCCGACGGCCTGGTGATCAACATGGGCTATGGCGCCACCTTCTTCGACCACGCGCACGGCGATCGGAAGCCGAAGGGGATCAAGGCGATGCGTGAGTTCGAGGACGACGCCCTGGACCGGTCGAAGTGCCACGGCGACATGCTCTTGGAGATCCGCGCCGATCAGCAGGACGTCGTGGTGCATGCGCTCCGCGAGTTGACGCGTGCGACCCGCGGCGGCCTGACGGTCCGTTGGCGTCAGGAGGGCTCGAGCCCGCCCCCGCGACCGGACGGCGCGCCCCGGAATCACTTCGGGTTCAAGGATGGGACCTCGAACCCGACCGGTGCCGACTTCGACTCACTGGTGTGGATCGACGAGCCCACGCAGCCGTGGACCCGCGGCGGCACATTCCTGGTCGTGCGACTCATCCGGATGCTGACGGAGTTCTGGGACCGCGTGTCGATCTCGGAGCAGGAGAACATGTTCGGGCGAGTGCGTACGACCGGTGCGCCCCTCGACGGCGACCACGAATCAGATGCGCCGCGGTTCGAGGACGACCCTTCCGGCGACATCATCCCCCTGACCGCGCATATGCGGCTGGCGAACCCCCGCACTTCCGATACCGACCGGTCGCGGATCTTCCGCCGCGCGTACAACTACACCGGCGGAGCGGACGCGAACGGCAATCTCGATCTGGGTCTGGTGTTCACCTGCCTGCAACGGGACATCGAGGCGCAGTTCGAGGCGACGCAGGAGCGCCTCGAAGGTGAACCGCTGACCGATTACATCAGCCCCATCGGCGGCGGCTATTTCTACCTACCACCCCGTGACGCGGGGTCGGGAATCTCGACCACAGGAGGAATATTATGACGGCCAAGGCTTCTCGGCCCCGGCGGCCGCTCCGACCCGGCGACGTCGCGCGGGGCCTCGCGGCCGTCGTGGGCGTGGCGGCGGTGACGGCGGGAGTAGTGACGATCGGCGCACCGACCGCCTTCGCGGCACCCAACGACACCGCCACGCCTATCAAGCATCTCGTCGTGCTGTTCGATGAGAACGTCTCCTTCGACCACTACTTCGGCACGTACCCGAATGCCGCCAACGCCGCAGGAGAGACGCTGCAGGGATCGGGCGCTGCGGCCCCCGCGTTCCATGCCGCCCCCGGAACGCCCACGGACATCGACACGTTCACGCACGCCGGCCTAGCGGATCAGGCGAACCCGAACCAGTACAAGCCTTTCCGCTTCACACCGGGACAGGGTGTCACGTGCGATCAGGACCACGAGTACACAGCCGAACAGGAGGCCACGAACAACGGAGCGATGGATCGGTTCGTGCAGTTCACCACCAAGGACAAGTGCGCGTCGTCAGGTCCCAACATGTTCGAGCACCCCGGCTCGGTGATGGGCTATTACGACGGCAACACGGTTGCTGGGCTGTGGAACTATGCGCAGCATTACACGCTCAGCGACAACTACTGGACCACCGTGTTCGGGCCGTCGACGCCCGGCGCGCTCAACCTGGTGTCGGGCAATACCCACGGCGTCGAGTCGTATGATCCGAAGACCGGCCGGAAGACCCCGAAGCCCGACTCGTACACGGTCGGCGCCCCGGACGCGGAGGGTGTCGGCACCGTCTACGAGGATCCGGACCCGCTGTACGACGACTGCTCCGACAAGAACCACACCGCCGACGAGGCCCTGGCAGCGTTGCGCGGCAAGAACGTGGGCGATCTGCTGACCACCAAGGATGTCAGCTGGGGTTGGTTCCAGGGTGGATTCCGGCCGAGTACTGCGGCATCGGGTTCTGCTGTGGCGCAGTGCAACACGACGCACAAGAATGTCGCCGGCAATGCCGTGATCGACTACAGCCCACATCACAACCCGTTCTCGTACTACAAGTCGACGTCGAACCCGCACCACGTCGCGCCGTCCGGGATCGACGAGATCGGACGCAACGGCCAGGCGAATCACAACTATGATCTGACCGATTTCGACGATGCGTTGAAGGCCGACAAGCTGCCGGCCGTGAGCTTCCTCAAGGCCGGCGAATACCAGGACGGTCACGCGTCGTACTCGGACCCGCTCGACGAACAGACCTTCCTCACCACGTACATCAACAAGCTGCAACAGTCTAAGGACTGGGGCTCGACCGCCGTCGTCATCGCCTATGACGACTCCGACGGTTGGTACGACCACGCGAAGCCGACGGTGTTGTCGGGCAGCAAGAACGCCAAGTTGGACAAGCAGGTGTGCTCCTCGGCGCCTGCGCCCGCGATCGCCGGTAACGAACTGCGCTGCGGCCCTGGCACTCGCGAGCCTCTGCTCGTCGTCTCACCATACGCCCGCGCAAACGCGGTGAATCACACGCCGATCGAGCAGGCCTCGATCACGAGATTCATCGAGGACAACTGGCACGCAGGCCGTATCGATGGGTCCGCTGACGCGCGCGCCGGAGAGCTGAACTCGCTCTTCGACTTCGGCGCCGCTCGCAACGACAGGCTGTGGCTGAACCAGGTGACCGGAGCGGTCGTCGACTCGCCGCCGCCCGCCGATCAGGGCTCGCAGGCGGCCGCTGTTAAGGGAGCGTCGTCGACGGCTTCCGCGCCGTCGTCCGCCGCGCCCGCCTCGCCGTCGGCGTCGGCCGGCGGCGCGTCGGGCAACGGCTCGCGGGCCTGGATCTGGGTCGTCGTCGCGATCGTCGTCGTCGCTCTCGTGGCGGCCGGCGGGTGGGCACTGCGCGCACGCCGGTCCGGCACCGGCCGGTAGCGATCTCGCCGGCGGTGCCGCCCCGCCGCATCCAGGTGGGGCGGCACCGGCCGGCACCGCCGTGTGTGGACCGGCTCAGCCTGTCGTAGCGGTAGAGACGATGAGGAGTTCCGCCGCGATCTCGCCGACGGTGCGCACACTGTGCGTCGCGTTGGAGGGGAAGTGGATCGCATCGCCCGCCGCGAGGGTTTCGTCGGCCTCCCCGATGCGCACCTCGACGTCGCCCGCGAGTACGTACAGCCATTCCTCGCCGCCGTGCCTCGCGGCGGGCGCCTCGGACGACGGCGGCACAGCCAGGTGAACCGCCTGTAGCCCGGGGAAGTCACCGCTGAGCGAGGCCAGCGATCCGTTCGCGCTCGGACGCTCGATCCGATTCGCCGACCTGATGAGATGGTATGGCGCGCTGTATTGTTCGTCGACGAGTTGACTCAGGGACACACCGAAGGCGTGCGCGATCTCGATGAGGGTGCCGACCGAGGGCTGCCGAGCCCCGGACTCTATGCGGGACAGCTGGGGCGCGGACAGCCCGATCTTGTCGGCGAGAGCCGCAAGGGTCCAGCCGCGGTCCCGTCGGTGCCTCCCGACCCTCCGCCCGATCCAGCTGTCGTCGCGCGCATCTTCCATGTGACGACTATAACCTGTGGGGCACTATTCATGCCTGATAGGTTGCATTATCGGCGTCCATCTGTGACGGTCGAGTGCCAACGGAGGGAGCACGATGGTCGCATCCGATACGGGTGAGCGGCGCACGATCCTCGCCACGGTGGCCGTCGTGCTGCTGGCGATCAACCTGCGGCTGATATTCGGCAGTTCGTCGGCTGTGATCTCGGATATCCGGTCTGCCTACCACCTCGGGCCCGCGAGCGTGGCGCTGCTGACTACGGGACCTGTGGTGTGCCTCGGGCTCTTCGGCCCGCTGGCGCTTCGGGCGCTGCGCAGGGCGTCTTTGTCCGTCGTCTTGACGGGATGCCTCGTCCTGATCGGCGTGGGGACCGCTGTCCGGGGCGTAGCGTCATGGCCCGCGCTCCTCGGGGGCACACTGGCGGCGGGCGCCGGTATCGCCGTCGCAAACGTACTCGGCCCGGTGTTCGTTCGGATGTTCTTCCCGCACAATATCGGTCCCATGACCGGCCTGTTCACCGCGCTGGTGAGCGCGAGCGCCGGGCTCGCGTCGGGTGCCACGGTGCCCGTCGCGACCGCCCTGCACGGGTGGCGCTTCGCGCTGCTCTCGTGGGCGTTGCCCACTGCTCTCGCGGTGCTCGTCTTCGCCGCCCTGGTGGCGCAGCATCGACACACAGATGTCGAGCCGGCGAGCTCCGGCGCGAAACGCCCACGCGTGCGGCGATCGACGACCGCATGGGCCGTGACAGCCTTCATGGGGATCCAGTCCTTACTGGCCTACTCGATGATCGCCTGGCTTCCGACGATCTACCGGGACCGCGGCGTCGATGCGCAGTCGGCCGGGCTGGTTCTTACCGCGCTCAGTGTCGCGAGCATCGCGACGGCCGTGACGGTACCGATCGCCGCAGCCAGGATGCGCGACCAGCGACTGCTCGCCGTCGGTGTCGTCGTCCCGTCCGTGGCCGGGCTGATCGGGCTCCTCACCAGCGGCTCACACGCTGCGCTGCTGTGGGCTGTGCTTCTCGGATCGGGGCAGGGCGGCCAGCTCTCGCTGGCGCTGGCGCTGATCAACCTGCGCGCCCGCGACAGCACCACCGTCGCCGGCCTGTCGACGATGGTGCAGTCGATCGGCTACCTGATCGCCGCAAGCGGCCCGATCGTGACGGGCGCGCTGCACGGGGCGACGGGGAGCTGGACGGTCCCGCTCCTTGCGCTCATCATCCTCATGGCGCCCCTGGCCCTCTGCGCCTGGCGCGCCGGTGGCGACCGCGTGATCTGAGAGCGGGCGAGCCGTCATCGGCAGTGCCTACGCCTGCGCCGTCACGAGCCAACACGCTCCCGGGTGCCTGACATGTCCATCGACGATGTTCAGCCGCAGCTCGGCACGGACGTCCTCGAGCAGTCCGGCCCACGCGTCGGGGCCGAGGCGGGGCACGAGTTCGGCGGCTGCGGCCCGGCCCGTCGTCGTCCCCAGGATGAGGTCCATGCGGTCCTCTACGCCGTCGTCATCGTCGGCACCGTATATGCACTCGAAGTCGAGCGGGACCACGTCGATCTCGGCCCAGCCCGCGGCCTCCAGAAGCCGCCGGACATAGGCCGGGTCGGCGAAGGCCATCGGGCCGGGCGCGTCCGCACGCGGCGGGGCGGGCGGTGCGGCGAGGTGAGTGGTCAGCACCGTCGTACCGAGCGTGAACGTAGGGTTCTCCGCGACGGCGCGCCAGCATGCGAACGTCAGCCGGGCACCGTCTTCGCACGCCCGGCGGATATTCGCGAAAGCCGCTGTGGCGTCCTCGAAGAACATCACGCCGAACCGGGACACGACCCGATCGAAGGGGGCGCCCGGAGCCCCGCTCAGGTCCGTGTCCTGCGCGTCGGCGAGGAGGACGCTTGCGGTCGGCACCCGGTGCGACGCCGCCTCCGTCATCGCGGGCGAGATGTCGACACCGGTGGCGACAGCACCTACCGCACCGGCTGCCTCGAGCAGCGTTCCTGTGCCGCAACCGATATCAAGAACCCGGCGCCGCGGTCCCAGGTCGGCGACGGCCAGGATCGCCGCGGTCACCGGCGAATACACGCGGTCGAACATCTGCTGGTGCTCCACCCACGCGCAGGCGCCGCCCGTCCATGTGGTCCGCATCTCCTCGTTGACCATGCGGTTCACATCCCCGCGGGCGGGTGACCGAGGCAGATGGCGGCGCCCATCGGATCCTTGACCGAAGCAAGCGTGCCCCAGGGCGTCACCTCGCCCGGCATCAGGATCTCGCCGCCCAACTCATCCACCCGGGCCACGGTGCCTGCCACATCGTCGACGGTGATGTAGACCTGCCAGAAGGAGGGAGCACCGGAGCCGAACATACCTGCGGCAGACATGATCCCGGCGACGCTCTGGCGGTCTTCGCCCGATCCCACGTACACCTCGGAGTAGTGATCGGGGCCCACGGCGGCGGGGTCGCCGCCCGAGCCGATCTCGTTGAGCTCCCACCCGAACGCACTACGATAGAACTCGGTTGACGCCGCGTAGTCCATACTCATCTCATCGAACCAGTACGGCGTACCGTGGGTGCCGCGCTCGGTGAATCCGATATGTGTCCCGCTCTGCCACAGCCCGAATGCGCCACCGGCGGGATCGGCGAGCACCGCCATGACACCCAGGTCGCCCACCGGGGAGGCCGGCGCGAGCACCGTCGCCCCCGCGGTCTGCGCGGACACGACGGAGGCCGCCGCATCGTCGACCTTGAAGTAGACCGACCAGACGTCGGTCGGCGAGGACGGGCTCATACGTGGCATCAACCCTGCTACCAGCCGACCGTTCGCGGAGAAGTTGCGGTAGCCTCCGAACTCGTCGTGCGGGTCGCCGGCCTCCCATCCGAAGATCTCGCCGTAGAAGTCGACGGCGCGCAGCGGGTCGGAGCTGACGAGGTCGAACCACACAGGCGCGCCTGTGGCAGCGGTGTATTCGGTCATGGCGGATCCTCTCGAAGGCGGTCGGGGTAGCCTCCTCCAGTCTGCCGAATGCGGGGTATCGGCGTATCCCTATTCTCGTGAGAGTTCGCAGGTCTCGACTTCCGGCACAACCGCTCGGCCGCGCAGGTGCACCGTCAGGGACAGGCCGACGCCGAGTAGAACGAGGTAGAGCGGGAACGCGGCGGCTGCGACGGTCCAGTGCCGCAGGCTCAGAAGCGTGATCACCCCGTTGCCGGCCACGAAGACGTAGACGATCGCGCGTTCGGTGTCGGGGCGGCGCCACGCCTTGACGATGGTAGGGACGCCACCGACGAGATCCGCGACCAGCGCCGCGAGTACAGCGAGAACCGGATCGCCGAGCGTGAACCAGAAGACCAGCGCAACGACGGATATCGCGGCACAGAGCATGTCGAATCTGCTCACGCTCCAATAGCTTCCCCGACTGCACAGCGACGCGAGGACGACCAGCATCGGACCGACGCCTATCGCCAGTGTCGACAGCGCCGGCATCCCGACGCCGTGTGCGACCTGCGCACCGAACGCGATGAGCGGCGCTGCGCCCCAGAGAAACCAGGACACCCGATTGGGTTGCACCCGCCCACGCAACGTAAGCGCCGCGTAGCTCACGCTGCCGATCATCGACAGCGCGGCGGCGAGCAGGACGAAGCGCGGGTCGAGCATCGGTCCAGGCTAGGTGCTCAGGCGAGCCGGTGCATCAATGCCTCGATCGGGCCGCGTTCGAATCTGCGCAGCCATGTCGGGGCCACCACGCACAAGGCCGCGACCACGGCGACGTACACGACAGCGGTGAGCATCAGCCGGTGGTCGGCGCCGTACCGCGAAGCCAGGCCGAAGCCCCACCCATAGCACAGCGCGGATGCCAGAACGTTCTGCAGCACATAGCAGCTCAGCGCGGTCCGGCCGATCGCACCCATCGTGCGAGCGGGTCGTCCGGGAACCCTGCGCAGGTAGGCGGCCGCGATGAGGGCGAGGAGCCCGACGGACACCAGCGGCGCGGTCACGTAGCGGGCCAGGAACACGCCGGCGGGCCCGCCGGCGATCCCGAGGGCCAGATCGAGGGGTGCTGCTACGGCACTCACCGCCAACAGCCGACGGCGGAGCCGGGCACCGTCGTCGGTGAAGAGCCCGGCCCGCAAGAGGGCCGCGCCCCCGAGGAACATGGCGGTGCTGAGCGGCAGGAGGAAGATCGCCTCGGCACGGAACAGCAGCGAGTGGTCGATCCGGAACATGATCAGATCACCGAATCCGCCGTGCGCGTACACGTCCGTCGCGCCACCACCTTCCGAGCCGGACATGCCGGCGGCCGCGAGCCCGGCGAGGCACAGATGCACGACTGACGCGCCGATCATCCAGCGCTGCTGTATGTTCCGCGTGTAGGCGAGCAACACGGCGACCTGGAGAGATACCACGGCATAGCCCATGAGTACGTCGAACTCGGCAACCAGCAGGAAGTGGAGGAGGCCGTCCGCGAACAGCAGGGCGGCGCGACGTCGATACCGTCCCGGCCACGGCCGCCCGTGCCGCCGCGCCGACGCCTGCTGGATTCCGAGCCCCACGCCGAACATCAGCGAGAGCAGGCCGAGGAACTTACCCTGGGCGACCTGTTCGAGAATGCGGACCGGCAGTGACTCGTTACCGATCGTCCCGAGGTAGCCGATCATGCCCGACGGTTCGGTGAAGATCCAGACGTTGGTGCCGAACGTGCCGAGTATCGCTGTGCCCCGCGCGATGTCGAGCGCGGCGATACGAGTGGCCGCGAGTGCTTGCGTGGACGTCATACCCTGCATGGTCACCCGGGCGGTCGCTCGCGCGGATCCGCCGGACGATGCGCGCGGGTCCCCCGTTCGGCGGACCCGCGGTGCCGTCCGACATAGGGTTTCGGGCGTGAGACTGCCCATTGAACTGCCCACGTCGGACGGATTGCTCGCTACCTTCTCGGCCGACCATGCCGACGCACTCTTCGCAGCGATCGATGACGACCGGGTCTGGGAACACCTCCCCGGCCCACGCCCGCAGTCCCCGGCCGAACTGCGCGAGCGGCTCGACGGCGGCACCAACCGCCATACCCTCGTGATCTCGGACGGTGCCGTCGTGGGAACGTCGTCCTACATCCTCGACCCGGATGACGCGCTGGGCGTCGAGATCGGCGCGACGATGTACGCTCCCCGGGTCTGGGGCTTAGGACTGAACGCCCGGGCCAAAGGACTGATGCTCGCTGCGGCATTCGACGCCGGAGCGCGGTGGGTGCAGCTACGCACCGACGAGCGCAACGGGCGATCCGCCGCAGCGATCCTGAAGCTTCCGGGCGCGGTCGAGCGGGAGCCGCGTCTCGAGCCTCACATCGTCCGGCGCGACGGCACCACCCGCACCAGCCGTGTCTTCCGCATCCCCCGCCCTGATTGACGCCCGGGCAGGTGTGCGCACGGGGACAAGTAAGGCCCCCGAGCTGCATCTCTGCCGCTCAGGGGCCCTGCTGTCGTCTCAACCAACGAGTCGGGGTGGCGGGATTCGAACCCACGACCTCTTCGTCCCGAACGAAGCGCGCTACCAAGCTGCGCCACACCCCGTTTTGCGACCTCGGTAACCTTACTACAGCGGTTACCGAGGTCGAAATCGCCTGGTCAGGCTCTCACTGACGGTAATGCCAGCTCAGGGCCCACCTCTGCCGCCTTGTCCTTCACAGGAGCACCCACCAGGGTCAACAGCGAGGCCTCCGGGCGACAGAAGGTGCGGAACGGCGCCCACGGGCTGGTGCCCAGGCCGGCGCTCACGTGCAGCTTCATATGCGATCCCCACGCGGACGGGCCCTTGACTCGCGCGCGATCCAGGCCGCAGTTGGTGATGATCGCGCCATAGACGGGCAGGCACAACTGCCCGCCGTGCGTGTGGCCGGCCATGACGAGGTCGTAGCCATCGTCGGCGAACCGGTCCAGCACGTGCGGCTCCGGTGAATGCGTCAGCCCGAGGCGGAGGTCGACGCTCTGATCGGCAGGACCTGCGATGGTGTCGTAGCGGTCGCGTTCGATGTGCGGGTCGTCGACACCGGCCACGGCTATGGTCACGCCCCCCGCCGTGAGGCGGTGGTGGGAGTGCGTCGCGTCGAGCCAGCCGCGCTCCGAGAACGCCGCCCGTAGATCCTGCCAGGGCAACGGCTCGCCGTGCTGGCGCTCGTGGTTCTTGTCGAAATACTTGGCCGGGTTCTTGGGCGTCGGCCCGAAGTAATCGTTGGACCCGAACACGAACAGCCCGGGCAGCCCCAGCAGGGGCCCCAGCGCCTGCACCACCGCGGGCACCGCGCGTGGATGCGAGAGGTTGTCGCCGGTGTTGACCACGAGGTCGGGATCCAACGTCGCGAGCTCCCCCAGCCACGCCTGCTTCAGATGCTGGCTCGGCATCATGTGTAGGTCGGAGATGTGCAGCACGCGTAGCGTCGGGGAACCGGGCGGCAGGATAGGCAGCGTCGCCTCCCGCAGCGTGAAGGCGTTGCGCTCGAAGAGCGTCGCGTAGGCGACGGTGCCGAGGCCGGCCCCGACGAGGCCCGCACCGGCCCGGACCAGCGGGGAGAGTGTGCGTGATGTTGCTGCCATTGCCCCAGGATACGCATCCGACCGCTACCGCACCTTCCGTGTGGCCCGCGTACCTTGGAATCCATGTCAGAAGTGAAGGCCGCCATCCGCGCCGACCTCAAAGACGCCATGAAGGCCAAGGACACACTGGTCACAGGCACCCTGCGCATGCTGCTCTCTGCCATCCAGAACGAGGAGGCGTCCGGAACGGCGCACTCGCTCACCGATGACGAGTTCCTCAAGGTGGTCGCGCGTGAGGTGAAGAAGCGCGGCGAGGCGGCCGAGATCTACGAAGCCAACGACAGAGCCGAGCTGGCACAGCAGGAACGCGCCGAGGCCGACGTGATGTCCCGGTACCTGCCCAAGCAGCTCACCGACGCCGAGGTCGGCGACCTCGCTGACGACGCCGTCGCCCAGGTCCGCGAGGAACTCGGTGCGGAGCCGACGGTGCGCAACATGGGTCAGGTCATGAAGGTCGCGACAGCGAAGGCTGCAGGCTCCGTCGACGGCAAGCGCCTGTCGGCCGCCGTCAAGGCCCGGCTGGGCTGACCGTGGCGCGACCCCGGGGCCGGACCCGATCGAGTGCTCGACGGGGCCCGACATCCCTGCTCTGGGCTGTCCTCTGCCTCGCGACGGGTGCAGGCACCGTCGCCCTCGGCGTGACAGGCATCGTGCAGGCGTCGTCACTGCTCGCAGCGGGCGGCCCCGACGGTCCCGCGGGCTTCGCCACATCGCCCGTCGGGATCCGGACGGTGGCGGTGATGGCAGCGTGCATCGTCGCGCTCGGAGCCTGCGCGGCGATGGCACTGCTGGGCCTGCCCAGCCTTTTCGGCGTGCGCTGGTCGGTGCTGCTCTTCGCGATCGCGGTGGCGGTCGGCTTCGCCTCGACGACGGCGATGGCGTTGTTGGGCCTACCCGAGTCGTACACCGATCCCGTCAGCCGATACGCGATCGACCACAACGGCCAGCCCATGAGCGGGACCCTGGCCGTCTGCGCGGCCATCCTCATGATCGGCTTCGTGCTGGCGCTGGCCCTCACGCGCTCGCTGTACCGCCATGCCCTGCGCCGCTGATCGGGCCGAGAGACACGTCGAGCCCCGCTCCTGCTGGAGGCGGGGCCCGGCGATACTGCGGCTACACCGTCGTCGTCACGTCCACGTCGATGTTGCCGCGGGTCGCGTTGGAGTAGGGGCACAGCTCGTGCGCCTTGGCGACGAGCGTCTCGGCCGCGTCCTGCTCCAGCCCCGGCAGATGCGCCTCGATGGCCGCGTTGATGCCGAACCCGCTGGCCGTCTTGCCGAAACCGACGGTGACCGTCACGGTCGTGCCGTCCGGCACGGCGACCTTCTCACCGCGCGCAACCGCATGGACCGCACCCAGGAAGCAGGCGGAGTAGCCCGCCGAGAACAGTTCCTCCGGGTTGGTGCCCTCGCCGCTGCCGCCCATCTCCTTGGGCGGGCGGGTGTCCAGGTCGATGCGGCCGGTGGCCGACTTCACGTGACCGTCGCGACCGCCGCCGGTCGCGGTGGAGGAGATCGTGTAGACAACGTCCAAGCTCATGCTTTTCGCTCCGTTTTCGTCGACTGCCTTCAGACGCCGGTCCCGGTCGAGACCGACTCACGCTCCAGTGTGCCCGCCCTCAGGACTCGATGTGCGGCAGTC
This sequence comes from Tsukamurella sp. 8F, assembly GCF_029167375.1. Lineage (GTDB taxonomy): Bacteria > Actinomycetota > Actinomycetes > Mycobacteriales > Mycobacteriaceae > Tsukamurella. The sequence goes on along the minus strand of NZ_JARFTP010000040.1, from coordinate 9,092 downwards.
CGGGCAGAGCCCCCAGAACGTCACCTCCGCCTCATCGAGCGTGAAGCCGTGGTCGTCGTCGGGGGTCAGACACGGCGCATGCCCGACGATGCAGTCCACGTCGACGATGCGCGCGCACGAGCGGCACACCAGGTGGTGGTGGTTGTCGCCCACGCGCACCTCGTAGCGTACGGGCGAGCCCGCGGGCTCGATCCTGCGCAGCAGGCCGCGATCCGACGTCGCCCTCAGCACGTCGTAGACCGTCTGCGTGGCGACGGTACCGAGCCGGCCGCGCAGCGCCGCGGCCACGTCGTCCGCAGTCGCGTGCGGATGATCGTCCAGGTACTCGAGCGCCGCGACCCGCGGCGACGTGATCCGCAGGCCGACTGCGCGGAGGCGATCCTCGGGGGCAGCCGCCTGCGTCTCATCGGACATGAGGCCAAGCTTACGCCTGTTTCTGGAGTCGTTCCAGAGACTTCGACCACCTAGTTCTCATCAGGGTCGATCGGACGGCTGCGGACGCGGCCCAGGGAGCGGACCGGCGGAGGCAGCCAGCGCCCCACGGAACGTGGCATCACGAGCGCAACGGCCACGAGGAGCACGGGCACCTGCACATAAGCGGCCGCGATCACCCAGCCGCCGCCTCTCAGCACCATGTCCGTGATGGCAGGGATCACGAGCACCGCCATCAGCGCGAGCGCGGCGAACGCCGACCGGGCGCGGCGGCTGCGCTGCGAGCGGATAGCGAGGAGCAGGGGAAGCTGAGCCGTGTAGAGGCCGACGAGCAGAACGAGGGCGACGATGGGAGCGGCCGTCGCGAGCGACGAGAAGCCGCTCGCGGCCGCCTTCGCCTCTTGCGCCGACACCCCCTGCTCGAGCCGGTCCCGCAGCGCCCCCCGCACCGTAGCGAGGTTCAGCGCGATGTAGCCGCCGCATGCGGCAGCGGCGACGGCGGCGATCCACCAGACGCGCACGGCGTGTGTCAAAACCGCCGGGGGCGGACCCTGCTCGTATTCGGAATCGCGCGAATCTTCCACGTGCCCAGTACATCACGGACGCCGGACATGCGGTCGCGGTCGCCTCAGAATCGATCCCCACGCATGAATGAGGTTAGCCTAGGCGAGCGCGAAAAGCGCTGGCCGACTTAGGATTCACTACAGGAAGGCACGCCTTTCCATCGTTGCGAACCGGCCGCAAACGGGCCTAACCTGGCAACCATGAAGATGCCTGAGACCCTCGAAGAGAAGTTCAACGACCAGATCACACTCGAGTTCGAGGCGTCCTTGGTGTACCGCCAGCTCGCCATCGAGATGGAGCTGCGCGACCTCCCCGGGATCGCCCATTGGCTGCGCGCGCAGTCCGAGGAGGAGATCACTCACGCTCATAAGTGGATCGACCACCTCACCGATCGTGACAACCACCCGAAGATCGGCGCGGTACCCGCGCCCAAGGTCGAGGTCGCAACGGTCCTCGACGCGTTCGAGATCGCGCTTCAGCACGAGCAGCGCGTCTCCGAGGCCATCCGCGACCTGTACCGCGCCGCCATGGACGACATCGACTCGAAGCAGTTGATCCAGTGGTTCGCCGGCGAGCAGGTCGAGGAGGAGGCCACCGTCAGCGAGATCGTCGGCCGCCTCAAGCTGATCGACAACGACGGTCCCGGTCTGCTGCGGATCGACACCGAGCTCGCCTCGCGAGCCGGTGGCGGAGCCTGACCTACAGAGCCACAGTTGCAGCCCCGCGTCGGGCCCGTGTCGATCGGCACGGGCCCGACGTGTCTCTCGAACCGGCGTGGCGGCCCGGGTCACGCGAATGCGCTGAGTCCCGTGATCGCTTTGCCCACGATGAGCGTGTTCATCTCACGGGTGCCCTCGTACGAGTAGATCGCCTCGGCGTCCGCCACGAACCGGCCGACGTTATGTTCGAGCAGAATCCCGTTGCCACCCATCAGCTCCCGCGCCCAGCCGACGGTCTCCCGCATGCGCACCGTCGCCACAGCCTTGGCGAGCGACGAGTGCCTGTCGCCCGCCTCGCCGCGGTCCTGCAACTGCGAGAGCCGCGCGCACATCCCCCATGACGTGGTGATGTTGCCGAGCATCCGTACCAGTAGATCCTGCACCAACTGGAACCCGCCGATGGGCCGGCCGAACTGCTCGCGCTCGACCGCGTAGCGGAGAGCGTTCTCGTACGCGCCACGTGCGCACCCGACGGCCATCCATGCCACCCCGGCACGAGTCATGCGCAACACGGACGCGGTGTCCGCGAACGAATCCGCATTCTGCAGGCGGTCCTCCTCGGGCACCCGCACACCACACAGGGTGATCTCGCCGTTCTGCACGATGCGCAGCGCGAACTTGTGCTCCTGCTTCGCGATGGTGAAACCGGGCGAGTCGTTTCGGACGATGAAACCTCTCACCCGCCCGTCCGCCTCGTCTCGCGCCCAGATGACGGTGACGTGCCCTATGGGCGCGTTGCCGATCCATTTCTTTGCACCGTCGAGCACCCACTCGTCGCCATCGCGGCGGGCGGTGGTCTGCAGCCCGCCGGCCGCGCCCGAGCCGACGCCGGGCTCGGTGAGACCGAACGATCCGATCAGCTCGAGTCGCGCCATCCGCGGAAGATAGCGCTCGCGCTGCTCCTCATCCCCGCACAGTGCTATGGAGCCCATCGCCAGGCCACTGTGCACGCCGTGGAAGGTGGCTATCGACGCATCAGTGCGCGCGAGCTCCATCGCGATCATGCCGTCGAGCAGGAAGCTTCGCCCGGCGCAGCCGTGACCCTGATACGGCAGGCCGGCGATACCGAGACCCGCGAAACCGGGCAGGATCTCATGTGGGAACTGCGCTTTCGACCAGTTCTCCAGCAGCAACGGCTGCACCCGATCAGTCATGAAATCGCGTACCCGAGCAAGGATCTCGCGCTCGGAATCGTCGAGCAGCGATTCGAAGTGGTAGAAGTCCTCGGCATCGACGCCGATGGCGGCTGTGGTCATGATCCTAATCTCCAGGGGTGAGGCGGCCGCCGGTCGAGATCCCCCGTCGACCGACGGTGCGCGGCGGGCCGAGGAAGTCGTCGATGACCGGGCCGAGCGCGCCCGGGGCGGTGATGAGGTCGATGTGCCCGCCGGGGTGACGATGCAGAACCGCACGCGGAAGTAGGCGTCGCATGATCCGCCCGTTGACCATCGGGACGATGGGATCGTCTTCGCCGAAGATCAGGAGCGTCCGCTGCCGGATCGCGGGAAGCGCGAACAGCGACGTCCATACCGCGCCCGCCATCAGCTGGTGTACGTAGCCCGCGCGGGATCCCGCATGCAGCTGGCGGACCAAGAGCTCGCCGATGTTCCCCGGATCGGTGCGGACGGTGCCCCCATACAGCTCGCCGGCAATCGCCGCACCGTAGCCCGGATCGCGGAACCTCCTGGGCGTCACCATCTTGGCGAGCACCCGCGGACGCCCCGGCACCATGACCGCACCGGTGCCTGTGGACACAAGCACCAATCGGCGGCAGCGCATCGGATTCTGGAATGCGAACTGCTGGGCCAGGGCGCCGCCCCACGACAGGCCCAGGACATCGACGACGCCGATGTCGATACGGTCCAGGACGCGGCCTAGAACCCAAGCGAGATAAGGGAATCCGTATGGCAACACCGATACCGGCGATGCCCCGGTACCGGGCACGTCGAACCTGACCACCGGTCGCTCGGGATCGAGCGCCGCCACGATCGGCTCCAGCACCTCGAGGCTTGCACCGATCCCATTGCACAGCACCAGCGGAACGCCGACGCCACGACGGTAGCGAACACGGATCCGTTGGCCGCCCGTCGCGATGAACAAGTCCTGCTCGGCATCGGACCGAGAGCCGGCGTCGGGAGCGGTCTCCTCGTCGGCCATGTCAGGCCTCCAGGACATATGTGCCGGGTGCGGGCGCCAGTGGTTCGTAGCCCGCCGCGCCCAGCGCAGTCGGCGCCGCTACCGGTTCGCCGCCGCGCGCTTCAAGCCAGGCGAGATGATCGGGCCACCACGAGCCCTTCTGCTTCTGGGCGGCTTCCATCCACTCCTCAGGGGACGCTCCACTGTCGACGGGGGCCGTGCGGAAGGACGCTTTGGGGTTGCCGGGCGGATTGACCAACGATGCGATGTGCCCGCTCGAAGACAGCACGTATCGGTTGTCCTCGGCGCCTAGCAGCGCCGCGCTGCGATAAGTGGCCTGCCACGGGCAGATGTGGTCGGCTATGCCGCCGATCACGTATGAGTCACACGTGACGTCCTTCAGATCGACTGGAGTGCCGAGCATCGTCGCGGCACCCGGTGTGCACAACATGTTGTGCAGTCCCATGGTGACCATGTCCTTGTGCAGAGCGGCTGTCATCCGCGTGGTGTCGGCATTCCAGAACAGCACGTCGAACGGAGCCGGAGAGCGCCCCTGAATGTAGTTGTTCACCCAGTAGCGCCACACCAGGTCGGTGGGCCGCAACCACGCGAACATCTCGGCCATGGCGCGGCCGTCCAGATAGCCCTTGTTGGCCGACGTGCGGATCGCGGCCGCCGCGGCGCGCTCGTCGGCGAGCGCGGAGGCGAAACCCGCGTGGTGTTGGTCCAGCACCGTCACGCCCAGGGTCATGCTCCCGACGAGGTCCCCGCGTCCCGTCGCGGACAGGTGTGCGAGCACCATCGCAGTGAGGATGCCGCCCGAGCACGTGGCGAACACGTTGACCTGCTCACTGCCTGTGATCTTCGAGGCCGCCTCGAATGCCTCGATGATTGCTTTGCCGTAGGCGTCGAATCCCCAGTCCCGGTGCCGCGCCTTCGGATTGCGCCACGACACCGCGAACACCTGCTGGCCACCACGCACGTAGTACTCGATGAGGCTCCGGTCGGGGGCGAGGTCCATGACGTAGTACTTGTTGATCACCGGTGGAATCATCACCAGTGGCTTCTCCCGGACCTCGCGGGTCTGCGGGGCGTACTGGATCAGCTCGAAGGCGCGGGTCCGCAGGACGACCGTGCCACGCGTCGTCGCCACCGTCTCCCCTACGGCATACGCGTCGGGTTCGATCATGGCGGGTACGCGGGGCTTGCTCGTCATGTCGCGAGCGAAGGCCCTGGCGCCGCGCAGCGCCGACATCCCACCCGTGTCGATCAGCGCCTTCCAGGCGAGCGGACTGAGCAGCGGGTTGTTGGTGGGCGACATGCCCTCGACGACGTTGTCGAGCGCGAACCGCACCTTCTCCGAATCGTCGTAGTCCAGATCGGCGTCGTCGAACAGCCGATCCGCGGTGTCCGACGTGGCGAGGTACCACTGCATCACCCGCCGCAGCAGCGGGTTGCCTTGCCATGCAGGGTCTTTGAAACGGAAGTCACCCCGCCCCGGCGCCCGGTCGCTGCGCCCGACGGCGATCCGCGCGAGCTCGCCGGCCAGGCCCGCCCCACGCTCGACCACGGTGACGGGTTGCTTCGCGAGCGACAGCCCGAACCGGGCCGCGGCGCCGCCGGGCAGCATGCGGCGCGCGAAGGGCTTGGTGGAGTTGACCAGTAACAGGTCGAGTGGGGCGGCGATCTCGCCGTCGGGGGTGTGCGGGGTGCGAGTGGGCGTGCTCACTTGTCTGCTCCTTCTTCGATCACGATCTCGCGCTTGAGAATCTTTCCGGTGGGGCCCTTGGGGAGTGCATCGGTGACCCAGACGATCCGCGGGTACTTGTAGGCGGCGACTCGCTCCTTGACGTACGCGCGGAGTTCGTCCGCGGTAGCGGCGGCGCCGGGTTTCAACTCGATCGCGGCGGCTACCTCCTCGCCGAGGGTGTCGTGCGGCGCGCCGATGACGGCGGCACCCGCCACGGCCGGATGCTCGTAGAGCACCTCCTCGATCTCGCGGGGGTAGATGTTGAGGCCGCCCCGGATGATCATCTCCTTCTTGCGGTCCACGATGGAGAAGTAGCCGTCCTCGTCGACGATGCCGATATCGCCTGTGGCGAACCATCCTTCGGAGTTGATCGCCGCCGCCGTCGCGTCCGGCAGGTTCCAATAGCCCTTCATGACGTTCGGCCCGCGGACCTCGATCTCGCCACGCTCACCGCGCGGTACGGGCTGCCCCGACTCGTCGACGACCCGCATCTCGACCCCCTCGATCGGAGTGCCGATGGTGCCGGGCCGGCGCGGTCGGTCCGGATGGTTGAACGCCGCGATCGGGGACGTCTCCGACAGGCCGTAACCCTCTAGGACCGTCGCGCCGAACGCCTCGTCGAAGTCGCGCAGCACCTGCACCGGCAGCGCCGCGCCGCCCGATATGCACACGCGCAGCGTCGGCGCCGGGTCATCGCGGCCGGCCGCGGCGGCCAGGAGCGCCGAGTACATCGTCGGGACTCCCTCGAACACCGTGACGCCGTCGCGCCGGATCACCTCGAGCGCCTTCGCCGCCTCGAACCGCGGGATCAGCGTGATCGTCGCCGCCGAGAGCACCGCGGTGTTGAGGCCGGCGGTCATACCGAATACGTGGAACAGCGGCAGGCAGCCCATGATGACGTCGTCGGGCCCCGTCTCGACGAGCGTGCGGGCCGCGATCAGGGCGTTGCCGCCGAGCCCGTCGTGCGTCAGCTCGGCCCCCTTGGGCTTGCCGGTCGTGCCGGACGTGTGGAGGACGACGGCGGTGTCGTCGGCGGCGCGGGGCACGGGCGCGGCCTGAGCCGGGATGCCGTCGAGCAGCGCTTCGAGGCCGGCGTCGTCGATGAGCGTGCACTGCGCCCCGGCCGCATCGGCACCCGCGCGGGCAGCGTCGGCGAACGCCGACGTGGCGAGCAGCGACGAAGCGCTCGTATTGGCGAGGTAGTACTCGACCTCGCGGGCCTTGAGCAGCGGGTTCATCGGCACGGCGATAGCACCGGCCCGCATGATGCCGTAGAACGCGATCGCGAAGGCCGGGGTATTGGGGAGCATGATCCCCACCCGATCGCCGGGCCGGATCCCCGCGTCTGCGAGACGCGTCGCGACGCGGGCGGCCGCACGGTCGAACTCTGCATACGTGTAGGTGAGGTCGTCGCATTTCAGCGCTACCCGGTCGGGATACGCGGCCGCCGTGGCGACGAGGTTCTCGGCGAGATTGGCGTTCTGTGGGGATGGGTTGGAAGGCATCGGCGGTCTTTCGTGACGTCGTTCTGTGGCATATCCAGAGTGGCCCGGATCTCAGCGGAAGCCGATGGTGCCGAGAACAACATCTGCGCCCCGGAGGTGTCGCCGGAGACAACGCCGTCAGGAGCCGCCTGGCCCGATCCCGAATCGCGCGGCCGCCTCGAAGGCCAGGCACAGCTCCGCCACGTCACGCGGGGCCGTGGTCGAGCGCCCGGTCAGCTGCTCGATGCGGCGCAGCCGGTGCCGGACGGTGTTCGGATGACAGAACAGCTCACCCGCCGCCGCGGCCGCGTTACCCCCGTTCGCCTCCCATGCGCGAAACGTCTCGAAGAGGGGGCCGGCATCGTCTTCGGGCAGAGCGAGCAGCCCGCCCAAGAGGCCCCTGGCCACGTCCGCGCTGGCCTCCGGTGACGAGGCGACCGTGATTCCCAGGGCCGAGCCGTCGAAGACGGTGACGAGGCCGCCCGGCCCCGTGAGCGCCACACGAGCGAAGCGCAGCGCCTGGGGCGTATAGGCCAGGTCGGCGAACGGTGCACTGACACCGACGCGAGTGGTCGCGACGCGGCGCAGCAGGTCGAGGACTGCGGCCCGGATCTCCTCGGTCGGCGCGTATGCGATGCCGATCTGCTGGTCCGGCAGGAGCCGCCACGCGCAGTGCGCGTCGAGCGCTCGCAACCGCGCGTCGATGCCCGGCAGCGCCTGACGCCCCACGGTGGGTGCCTCCGCCGCGATCGCGAGATACGGCCCACGCCTGGGAATCCGGAGCAGCTCGGCGATCTCCCACAGGCTTTGATCACTGCCTACCCGGCCCTGCAGCAGGTGCTCGGTGAGTGCTGCGCGCTCGGCTTCGTGATCGAGCGCACGCTGGGTCGTGTGCTCGCGGTGCGCACCGGCCATGGCGTCGGTGAACACGTCATGCGCGTCCCACAGCCTCCGCGTGACCGCGAGCAGCGTGGCCCGTCCAACAGGCGGATCGCCCTCTGTGATCGACGAGATCTCATGCCACGCAATGCTCATCGTGATCCGGTAGGCGTGCATCACGGCGGGCAGCGGGACCCCGAGCTCGGCACGCGACGATCCCGTGTCGACAGCCGGGCTCACATCGAAGGCCGCCGCGGACGAGAGCGCGTCCGCAACGAACCTGAGGTTCTGCTCGACCGAGCGCTGCGTCATCGCCTCGGGCACGACGTCCGACGTGGCGTAGAAGGGGATCTCGCGGCGGATCGCCGCCGTGGCCACACGCGCCACGGCGGGGATGCGGCGCGCCAACTCCGCCGCCACCCGGGCGGTCTCGGACTCGACCTCATCGGGATCCATCCCCCGCGATTCTGCCGCGCCATCGCCCGGCGCGCGGCCGCGATGCGAAACTCACTCTCGGCGAGGGCAATTCATCCACGCATACACCGTTGCGATCGTGCCCGCAGCGGGCATACGCTGAAGGCCATGAAGATGTCGGAGTCCCTGGAAGCGAAGTTCAACGACCAGATCACGCTCGAGTTCGAGGCGTCGCTCGTGTACCGGCAGCTCGCCATCGAGATGGACCTGCGCGACCTCCCCGGCATCGCCGGTTGGCTGCGCGCCCAAGCCGAGGACGAACTCGTGCATGCTCACAAGTGGATCGATCATCTCACCGCCCGCGAGAACCACCCGAGGATCGGCGCCGTTCCCGCCCCCAAGGTGGACGCCGCCCACACGGTGCTCGACGTCTTCGAGGTCGCGTTGGAGCACGAGCAGCGGGTTTCAGCGGCTGTGCGCGAGCTGTACCGCGCCGCGATGGACGATATCGACTCGAAGCAGCTGATCCAGTGGTTCGCCGATGACCAGGTGGCAGAGGAGGCCGTCATCCACGAGATCGTCGGTCGGCTCGAGCTGATCGACAACGACGGTCCGGGCCTGCTGCGCATCGACCGCGAGCTCGCCGCGCGTTCTGCAACGACCACCACTGCCTGAGCCGCCGACCACGCAGACACCCCGCGGTGGGGGGGGGGG
>NZ_JARFTP010000004.1 GCF_029167375.1 Tsukamurella sp. 8F | reverse complement strand
GGGCGCCGGCGGGGCCCTTCTGTCGTATCGGGCACCGGCGCCGGCCGAATCAGGTGCGTCGCCGACTCACGCGAGCAGATGCGCGGGTCTAGGTCAGGCTCCAGTCGACCGGCTCGCCGCCCTGCTCGACGAGGAGTGCGTTGGCGCGGCTGAACGGACGGGAACCGAAGAAGCCCCGGCTCGCCGACAACGGTGACGGATGCGGGGACTCGATCCGTGGGGTGCCACCGAGGCGCGGTCCCAGCGAGGCTGCGTCGCGGCCCCACAGGATCGCGACCAGCGGGCCTCCGCGGGCGACGAGCGCGTCGATCGCGCATTCGGTGATCTTCTCCCAACCCTTACCGCGATGCGACGCCGGCTTTCCCGGCTGCACGGTGAGCACCCGGTTGAGCAGCAGCACGCCTTGCTCCGCCCACGCCGTCAGGTCGCCGTGCCGAGGCATCGGCATGCCCAGGTCCGAGCCGAGCTCGACGTAGATGTTCTGCAGGCTGCGGGGCACGGGCCGCACGTCCCGTGCCACCGAGAACGACAGCCCCACAGCGTGTCCCGGCGTGGGATACGGATCCTGGCCGACGATCAACACCCGCACGCGATCGAGCGGATGCGTGAACGCCCGCAAGACGTTCTCGCCGGCCGGGAGATAGCCGCGGCCGTCGGCGATCTCGGCGCGCAGGTAGTCCCCCATCGCCGTGATGTCCGCCTCCACGGGCGCGAGTGCCCGGGCCCAATCCGGATCTATCTGCTCTGCAAGGGGTCTGCGCGCCATAGTCACTCCTTCACTCCGAAGCTGGTCCAGCCGCCTCCGACGGTGGCGGGGGCGCCGTCGATCGTCACACCGTGGCCGGCGCGAACCCGGCCCACTCGCCGAAATCCCTGCGGCAGATGAATATCCGGGGGAAAGGTCGCGAGCAGCGCGTGGTCCTCGCCACCTGCGTACAGCCACTCGTAAGGATCCGCGCCCACCGCGTGCGCGCAGGACACCACATCGTCATCCGGCGTGAGGGCTCCGAGGTCGAGGGCTACGCCACTGGCGCGCGCGATCGCCCGCGCGTCGCGGATCAGACCATCGGAGACGTCCGTCATAGCCGTAGCCCCGGCGTCGGCCGCGGACGGCCCCGCGGTCAGCGGCGGTCGGGGCACGCGATAGACGTCGAGGCACTCCTCCGACGGCGATTCGACCCCTGCCTCGAGTACCGCGAGTCCGGCGGCGGACCGGCCGACCACTCCCGCGAGCGCGACCACATCGCCGGCGCGCGCACCGGACAGCAGCACGGGTGACCGTCCCTCGAGGTCGCCCAGCGCCGTCACCGAGACGACGACCTGCTCCGTACGCACGACATCGCCGCCTACGACTACTCCCCCCACCTGTGCCGCTCCGGCCGCTACGCCGGCCGAGATCCCGGCGAGGACCGCCGACGGGGTGTCCGGCGGACAGCCCAGCGTCACCGTGAACGCCGTACACACCGCGCCCATCGCTGCGATGTCCGCGGCGTTCTGAGCGATCACGCGTCGGCCCACGTGCTCGGGAGTCGTCAGATCGAATCGAAAGTGTCGGCCCTCGACCACGGCGTCCGTCGAGATCACGACGCGGCCGTCGGGCGCGGTCACGACCGCGGCGTCGTCGCCGGGCCCGACGGTCACCCGCGGGTCCGGACGCAGCGCGGCGGTCGCCAGCGCGATCACACCGTCCTCACCGAGGTCGGCGGCGGTGCTGGGCAGGTTGTCGGTCATCGCTACGGTAGGTTATCGGCTCGCCCGACGACCGTGTCGGGCGGCGGAGCGGAAGGATCGTGCATGAGGCGGCGAGGGCAGCGGCGGAGTCCGGCGCTGATAGCGACGGCCATCGCGTTGCCGGTGGCGGTACTCGTCGGCTTCCTGGTGTTCGCGGTGCTCGCACAGAAGAAGCACTCGGACGGTCAACACCTCTTGCGGGACGTGGCCGCACCGTCGGCCTCGGACGCGGCCTGCGGGTCCCTGATCGCCGCGATGCCGCAGAAGCTGGGCGAGTTCACCCGCGACTCCACAACCGGTCCCGCCGGCTACGCACGCTGGCAATCGACTGATTCGGGCACCGTGGAGTTGCGCTGCGGCGTCGAGCGACCCGCCCGGCTCACCCGCACGTCGTCGCTGCAGATGGTGGATACGACGCAGTGGCTGTCCGTCGCGCCGAGCGAGTCCTCGCAGAGCGGGCTGGGTAGCTACTGGTTCGCGGTCGATCACCGGCCCTACGTCCAGATGTGGATTCCCGACAACTCCGGCACCGCCGCCATCCAGGCCGCCTCCGACGCGGTGAATCACACCCTGAAGCCCGCATCGCTCGATTTCGGGTAGTCCGCCCGGCCGATACGCCTACCACCGCAGTGTGGCGCCGCCGTCGCCGGAGGGTCAGCGCAACCCGATCCCCCGCGCGATAGCCGTTTCGACCAGCGTCGTGAGGAGATCGGCGTAGCCGACGCCGGCGGCGTCCCACATGCGCGGGTACATCGAGGTCGAAGTGAAGCCGGGCATGGTGTTGATCTCGTTGATGACGGGACCGTCCGTGGTGTAGAAGAAGTCGACGCGCGCCAGGCCCTGGCAGTCCATGGCGCCGAACGCATCGACGGCGAGCCGCTTGATCTCTGCGGTGGCATCCGCGGGCAGGTCCGCAGGAATCGTGTACTGAGCCCGATCGTCGAGGTACTTGGTCTCGAAATCGTAGAAGGCGTGTTCGGTGTCGGCGGACATGGAGATCTCGGCGATCTCCGATGCCGAGACCGATCCGTCCGGCCGCTCCAGCACACCGATCTCGACCTCGCGGCCGGCGATGGCGGCCTCCACGATCACCTTCGGGTCGTACTCCCGGGCGGCGACGACCGCGCCGGCGACGCCGTCACGCGACGTCACACGGGTGATGCCGATCGACGACCCGCCACGGGCGGGCTTCACGAACAGGGGCAGGCCGAGGCGATCGAGGACCTCGTCGGGCACGGTGTCGGAACCACGCCGGACGACGTGGAAATCGCCCACCGGCAGCCCTTCGGCGCGCAGCAGCTTCTTGGCGAACTCCTTGTCCATGCCCGCCGCGGAGGCGAGTACGCCGGCACCCACGTACGGCACGCCCGCCATCTCGAGCAGACCCTGGATCGTGCCGTCCTCACCGAACGGGCCGTGCAGCACGGGGAACACGACGTCGACGGCGGAGAGCAGGGAGCCGGCGTCGTCGGCGTGCAGCGACACCAGCTCGCCCGCGCCTTCGCCGGCGACCAGGGTGAGATCCGCGGGCCGCTCCGCGACAGACGGCAGGGCGCGGTCCGCGATCTTCAGCTGCTCGGCACCGTCGGCCGCCAGGACCCAGGCGCCACCGGGCGTGATACCCACCGGTACGACCTCGAACCGTTCGGGGTCGAGGTGCGCCAGCACGCTGCCCGCGGACACGCACGACACCGCATGCTCGCTGCTCCGGCCGCCGAAGACCACTGCCACCCTGGTTCTCGTCACGGCAGACACCGTACCCGTGTGCCCGATCGTGAGCCTCTCGGGCGCCGCCGCGCTACTCCTCGCCCACGTCCCGATTCAGCAGGTCGACGATGGCGCGGGACACCGGTATGCCGTCGTAGCAGACGGCGCGCACCGCCTCGGTGAGCGGCATCTCCACCCCGGCCTTACGCGCCAGGTCCGCCACAGAGATACACGACTTCACGCCCTCGGCGACCTGGCCGCTCGCGGCGGCCTGCGCCTGCTCCATCGTCATACCCTGGCCGAGGCGTGATCCGAACGTGAAGTTGCGGGACAGCGGCGACGAGCACGTGGCGACCAGGTCCCCGACACCGGCCAGGCCCGCCAGCGTGAGTGGCTCCGCGCCGAGCGCCGTTCCGAGCCGCAGGGTCTCGGCGAGTCCGCGCGTGATGATGGCTGCGCGCGAGTTCTCACCCAGCCCCACGCCCGATGCGATGCCGCAGACGAGCGCTATGACGTTCTTGGTGGCGCCGCCGATCTCGCAGCCGACCACGTCGTTGTTGGTGTACGGCCGGAAGTAGTCCGAGCGCACCAGGTACTGCGCATGCTGCGCGCGGGCCTCGTTGGTGGACGCCACGACCGCGAGTGTCGGCTGCTGCGTGGCGATCTCCTTCGCGAAGTTGGGCCCGGTCAGCACCGCCACGCGATCCTCGGGGACGTCCGCGACCTCGACCACCACCTCGGACATCCGCTTGAGAGTGCCGATCTCGATGCCCTTGGCGAGGTTGAGGATCGTGACGTCGTCGGGGATCATGTGCGACCAAGATGCGAGGTTGTCGCGCAGCGACTGCGACGGCACCGCCAGCACGACGAGCCCGACGCCGCTCAGAGCTTCCTCGGGATCGTGTGTGGCACAGAGATTCTCGGGTAGCACCGTGTCCGGTAGATAGGATGCGTTGAGCTTATTGGTGTTGATCCCGTCTGCCACCTCCTGGCGCCGGCACCACATCGTGACCTTGTGCGGCTCCTGCCGGCTGGCCTCCGCGAACACCTTCGCCATCGCGGTGCCGAACGATCCCGCGCCCATCACTGCGACGTTCGTCATAGCCTCACCCGACTCCTCACGAGGTCCCTGCCGGGCTCGGGCCCCGGCGTTCGCACATCCCGCACAGGGTAGCCCCGACCGGCGCGACCCCGGTCCCGATCCGTCCACCTACTGTGGGACCCATGACCTCAGTGGTGGCCGTGACCGCGGTGAAATCGTTGGCAGGGGCCAAGTCGCGCCTGTCCGCGGGCTCGGCGCCGGACGGCGGGCGCCCGCAGGACGTGCCTGCCCTGGTGCTGGCGATGCTGGCAGACACCGTCGCCGCCGCTACCGCCGCGGGGATCGGGCCGGTCTACGTCGTGTCCCCGGACCCGACGGTGCACGCCGCGGCGGCCACGCAGGGCGCGATCGGACTACCCGAGCCCGACGGCGGCGGGCTGAACCCCGCCCTCGCGGCCGGGGCGCGGACGGCACAGCGCGAGCATCCCGGTGCGGCAGTGCTCGCGCTGCAACCGGACCTCCCGGCGCTCACGCCGCGCGAGCTGACGGCATTCCTCACGGCCGCCGACCACGTGCGGGCGTTCGTCCCGGACCGCCAGGGATCGGGCACGGCAGCGCTGCTGGCGCCCGCCGGCACCGCCCTCGACCCGCGGTTCGGTGTGGACTCGGCTGCGCGGCACCGCGCATCCGGTGCGCTCGCCGTCGAGGGCGACTGGCCCGGCCTGCGCGGCGACGTGGACACGATGGAGGACCTGGCGGCAGCAGCCGGCATGGTCGGATCGCACACTGCGACCCTGCTGGCGGATCCCCTTCCGCCGACGGGTCGATCGCGAGCGGTCGATGGTCCAGAATGAACGCGTGACAACCGAGCCGCCCCAGTCCGAGTCCCTCGTCGCCGAACCGGCACCCGTCGTGCGCCCGGCCGCCCTTCCGAGTGCGCCTCCAGCGGCACCCGAGGACGCGGGCGGGTCGCCCGATCTACCGGACGACCGGTACCTGAACCGGGAACTCAGCTGGCTCGACTTCAACGCCCGCGTGCTCGCGCTGGCGGAGGACCCGTCGATGCCGCTGCTCGAGCGAGCCAAGTTCCTCGCCATATTCACGTCGAACCTGGATGAGTTCTTCATGGTTCGTGTCGCGGGCCTCAAGCGCCGCGACCAGACCGGGCTGTCGGTGCGTTCCGCGGACGGGCTGTCACCGCGCGAGCAGCTGAAGGTGATATCCGACCGCACGCAGGAGCTGGCACACAAGCACGCCCGCGTGTTCAGCGACGCGGTGCGTCCCGAGCTGGCGGCGCAGGGCATCTCCGTGCTCGGGTGGGACGAGCTCACCGACGACGAGCGGGCGCGCCTCTCCAAGCACTTCCACGAGCAGGTGTACCCGGTCCTCACCCCGCTGGCCGTAGACCCCGCGCACCCCTTCCCGTACATCAGCGGCCTGTCGCTGAACCTGGCGATCGCGGTGCGGGACGGCGATACAGGCGCCGAGCACTTCGCGCGGGTCAAGGTGCCGGACAACGTCGATCGCTTCGTCACGGTCCGCGCGGAACGCGGCGACAACGCTCTGTTGCCGATGGAGGACCTGATCTCGGCGCACCTGGATGCGCTGTTCCCGGGCATGGCGATCTCGGAGCACCACGTGTTCCGCATAACGCGCAACGCCGATTTCGAGGTCGAGGAGGACCGCGACGAGGACCTCCTGCAGGCACTCGAACGCGAACTCGCGCGGCGACGCTTCGGCTCGCCGGTGCGCCTCGAGGTCGCCGAGGACATGTCCGAGCACATGCTCGAGCTGCTGCTCCGCGAGCTCGATGTGGATCCTGCGGACGTCATCACGGTGCCCGGCCTGATCGACCTCAACTGCTTGTTCGAGCTGTACGGCCTGGATCGTCCTGCGTTGAAGGACAAGCCCTTCGTACCCGTCACGCACCCGGCGTTCGGCGAGCGGGAGACACCCAAGAGCGTCTTCGCCACTCTGCGCGAGGGCGATGTGCTGGTGCACCACCCGTACGATTCGTTCTCGACGAGCGTGCAGCGGTTCATCGAGCAGGCCGCCGCCGATCCCCATGTGCTCGCGATCAAGCAGACGCTGTACCGCACGTCCGGCGACTCCCCGATCGTCAACGCGCTCATCGATGCGGCAGAGGCCGGCAAGCAGGTCGTCGCCCTCGTAGAGATCAAGGCCCGCTTCGACGAGCAGGCCAACATCAAGTGGGCGCGTCAGCTGGAGCAGGCGGGCGTTCACGTGGTGTACGGCCTCGTCGGGCTCAAGACCCACTGCAAGACATGTCTCGTCGTACGCCGCGAGGGTTCACACATCCGGCGCTACTGCCACATCGGCACCGGCAACTACAATCCGAAGACCGCGCGCCTGTACGAGGACGTCGGCCTACTGACCGCGGATCCGGTACTGGGACAGGACCTCACAGACCTCTTCAACCGGCTGACGGGCTACTCTCGCAAGGAGGAGTACCGCAACCTCATGGTCGCGCCGCACGGGGTGCGCTCCGGCATCATCGAGCGCATCGAGCAGGAGGTGGAGCTGCACAAGCAGGGGAAGCCGAGCGGCGTACGGCTGAAGGCGAATTCAGTCGTCGACGAGGAGGTCATCGACGCGCTGTACCACGCGTCACAGGCCGGCGTGCCGATCGACGTGGTGGTGCGCGGTATCTGCGCGCTGCGCCCCGGAATGCCCGGCGTCAGCGAGAACATCACCGTCCGTTCGATCCTCGGCCGATTCCTCGAGCATTCGCGGATCTTCCACTTCCGGGCCATGGACGAGTTCTGGATCGGCAGCGCCGACATGATGCATCGCAACCTCGACCGGCGCGTGGAAGTCATGGCACAGGTCAAGGATCCACGCCTCACGGAACAGCTGAACGACATCTTCGAGTCCGCACTCGACCCCGCCACGCGATGCTGGGTCCTGGACGCCGAGGGCGACTGGATCGCCTCGCCTGGGCCCGGCCACCCCGTACGGGATCACCAGCGCGAGCTCATGCGCGCGCACCGGGCGAATCAGCGGTGACCGCGCGGCAGGACGTCGTGTACGCCGCGGGAGGAGTCCTGTGGCGTCCTGACGACTCCGCGGGAGCCGAGGTAGCCCTCGTGCACCGGCCGCGCTACGACGACTGGACGCTGCCGAAGGGCCATGTCGACCCCGGCGAGCACAGCACTGTCGCCGCACTCCGCGAGATCGACGAGGAGACGGGCCATTCCGCCAGGTTGGTGCAGTACGTGACGCTTGCGTCATACGACGTGGCCCGGCGCAAGCGGCACGGGAAGCCGGCGCCCGGCGTCGACGCGAAGACCGTGCGCAAGCGGGTGCACTACTGGTCGGCACTCGCGACAGGCGGATCCTTCGCCTCGGGCGAGGAGGTCGACGAGCTGCGCTGGATGCCCGCCGCAGCGGCGCCCGAACGACTCACGTATTCGTTGGACCGCAAGGTGATGCGCACGTTCATGCGCCTTCCCCGATCGTCCTGCACGATGCTGCTCGTCCGGCACGCGAAGGCGGGGCGCAAGCAGGGCTACGTCGGCGACGACCGCCTGCGTCCACTGGACGAGAAAGGCCGCGCGCAGGCCGAGGCGCTGGTGGGCGTGCTCGGATCGTTCGCGCCCGGTTCGATCGCGTCGGCGCCGCTCGTGCGATGCGAGCAGACCGTGACCCCGCTCGCCGAGGATCTGGGCCTCTCCATCGCCGCCGAGCCGGCGCTGTGCGAATCCGCCTACGCGGACGACCCGCGCAAGGCACACAAGCGGATCCGCCGGATCGCGCGCGCAGCGGCGGAGTCGGGAACCGTACCGGTCGTGTGCAGCCAGGGCGGGGTGATCCCCGGCCTGATGCGGTGGTGGTCCGAGGCCGATGGGGTCGATCTCGGTCCAGCGCAGCACCGCAAGGCGAGCGTCTGGGTCCTGTCCCTCGACGGTGACAGGCTCCTCGCCGCGCACCACATCGCAAGCCCGCTCCCGCTGGTCTGAGCGCGCATCCACCCCGGGATGCACGTATCCGGCGGCACCCCAGCGGGATGCCGCCGGATCGGCGGGGGTGTCTCTAGCGCTTACGCTTCGGAGCGGTGCGCTTCGCGGCCGTCTTCTTGGCCGGCGCCTTCTTGGCGGGGGCCTTCTTGGCGGCGGTCGTGGTCTTCTTAGCCGGGCTGGCCTTCTTCGCCGGCGCCTTCTTGGCTGCGGTCGTCCGGGTGGTCTTGGCCGGGGCCTTCTTGGCGGCCGTGGTCTTCTTCGCTGCGGCGGTGGTCTTCTTCGCAGCCGTGGTGGTCTTCTTCGCGGCCGTGGTGGTCTTCTTGGCCGGAGTGGCCTTCTTCGCTGCGGCGGTGGTCTTCTTCGCGGCCGTGGTGGTCTTCTTGGCCGGAGTGGCCTTCTTCGCTGCGGCGGTGGTCTTCTTCGCAGCCGTGGCCTTCTTGGCGGCAGTCGTCTTCTTCGCCGCCGCGGTCTTCTTCGCGGCGGCAGCGCCTGCACCGCGGCGGACCGCGGGGCCGTTGGCGGCGAGCCGGGACTTGCCTGCGATAACGGACTTGAACTGCGCGCCAGGGCGGAACGCGGGTACCGAGGTGGGCTTCACCTTCACGGTCTCGCCGGTGCGCGGGTTACGGGCCACACGGGCGGCACGCGAACGCTGCTCGAAGACGCCGAATCCGGTGATGGTGACGGACTCGCCCTTGTGCACGGCACGCACGATGGTGTCCACGATCGCCTCGACCGCAGCGCCCGCAGTCTTGCGGTCCGTGCTCAGCTTCTCGGTGAGCGCGTCGATCAGTTCTGCCTTGTTCATTGATGTCCTCCGAACGTTGGTGGCTCACCGCTGAGCCAGCTACTAGGGATACACGGTAAACGCAGAATTGCAAATAATCCAAGTACCGCCCCGTGTTTCGCCCTCCCGCGTCGCGCCGAAGGCCCCGTCCGCGGGGGGCGGACGGGGCCTTCGAAAGGGTTCGATCCCGGCTTGCAGGAGCCTGGATCCCGGCTCCTTCAGGAAACCTCGAGGGTCTCGGGTTTATATGCGGGCCTGTGCTTTTCGTACTCGGAGATGGCCTGGGCCTGCTGCAGTGTGAGGCCGATATCGTCGAGTCCCTCCATGAGCCGCCAGCGGGTGTAGTCGTCGATCTGGAAGGGCACCACCAGATCCCCGGCTGTGACGGTCTTATCGCCCAGTGAGACGGTCACTTCGAGTCCGGGCTCGTTCTCGAGGGCCTTCCAGAGCAACTCGACGTCCTGCTGATCGACGAGCGCGGCGACGAGACCGGCCTTGGCGGTGTTGCCGCGGAAGATGTCCGCGAACCGGGACGAGATGACTACGCGGAAGCCGTAGTCCATGAGCGCCCACACCGCGTGCTCGCGCGACGAGCCGGTTCCGAAATCGGGTCCGGCGACGAGCACGCTGCCGCGGTCGTAGGGCCGGGTGTTGAGGATGAAGGACGGGTCCGAGCGCCAGCCGGCGAACAGGCCGTCCTCGTAACCGGACTTGGTGACCCGCTTCAGGTAGACGGCGGGGATGATCTGGTCCGTGTCGACGTTGGTGCGGCGCAACGGGACGCCGATCCCTGTGAAGGTCTTGATCGCTTCCATGTCGGTACTCCTTGTTTCGACCGCGGCTATGCCGTGGCCGGTATCAGGTCGGACGGGGCGGACAGGGTTCCCCGAACCGCGGTCGCAGCGGCGACTGCGGGCGAGACCAGATGGGTGCGGCCTCCCTTGCCCTGGCGCCCTTCGAAGTTGCGATTCGACGTCGACGCGCAGCGCTCGCCTGGGGCGAGCTGGTCCGGGTTCATGCCCAGGCACATCGAGCACCCGGCCTGGCGCCAATCGGCGCCGGCGGCCGTGAACACCGCATCGAGCCCCTCATGCTCGGCCTGAGCACGGACCTTCATCGAGCCGGGCACGATGAGCATCCGGACACCGTCGGCGACGTGGCGCCCACGCAGGACCTCCGCGACCGTGCGCAGGTCCTCGATGCGGCCGTTGGTGCACGATCCCACGAAAACGGCGTCTACGCCGACCTCCTTGAGGGGCATGCCCGCTTGCAGGCCCATGTACTCGATGGCCTTGGCCGCCGTCTCCTTGTCGCCGTCACTGCCGAACGACTCCGGGTCCGGCACAGCGGAATCCAGGGGCGCACCTTGACCGGGATTGGTACCCCAGGTCACGAACGGGCTGAGGGCGGCACCATCGATGACCACCTCGGCGTCGAACTCCGCGCCCTCGTCGGTGCGGAGGGCGTCCCATGCGGCGACCGCCTCATCCCACTCCGCACCCTTGGGTGCATGCGGACGACCCTTCAGGTACTCGTAGGTGATCGCATCGGGCGCGATCATGCCGGCGCGCGCACCCGCCTCGATCGACATATTGCAGATGGTCATCCTCGATTCCATCGACAGCTTCTCGATCGCGCTGCCGCGGTACTCGAGGACGTAGCCCTGACCGCCGCCGGTGCCGATCTTCGCGATGACCGCGAGGATCAGGTCCTTGGCCGTGACACCGGGCGCCAGCTCGCCCTCAACGGTGATCGCCATCGTTTTGAAGGGCTTGAGAGACAGGGTCTGCGTGGCCATCACGTGTTCGACCTCGGACGTTCCGATGCCCATCGCGATCGCGCCGAACGCTCCGTGCGTCGAGGTGTGGCTGTCACCGCAGACGACGGTCATGCCCGGCTGCGTCAGGCCCAGCTGAGGACCGATCACATGCACGATGCCCTGCTCCGCATCGCCCATGGGGTGCAGGCGGATTCCGAACTCCTCACAGTTGCGCCGGAGCGTCTCCACCTGCAGGCGCGACGTCGCGTCCTTGATCGGCTGCAGCAGCGTGTCGGTCGGAACGTTGTGATCCTCGGTGGCGATCGTGAGATCGGGGCGGCGGACGGGCCGACCTGCCATACGCAGACCGTCGAACGCCTGCGGGCTGGTGACCTCGTGGACGAGGTGGAGATCGATGTAGATGAGGTCGGGTCGACCCTCTTCTCCACGGACCACGACGTGTTGATCCCACACCTTCTCTGCCATTGTGCGCGGTTTCATGTTCTCCACCTGGGCTGATGGTCACCCGGGGAAACCATGGCTGGCATCCCAACAGGTGAGACGTTAGTATCGGACTATGGGAAACGATACCGCACCGGGGACCCTCGACGAAAGCCTGCCCACCCCGGCCGCGGACCCGGCGGCCGCCACTGTGAGCGGGATCGGTGTGCTAGACAAGGCGGTAGCCGTGCTGCGAGCCGCAGCAGAGGAGCCCACGTCGCTGGGCGACCTGTGTGTGCGCACCGGACTTCCGCGTGCGACGGCACACCGCCTCGCGGTCGGACTCGAGGTGCACCGGCTACTCGCCCGCGACGCGGACGGCCTGTGGCGCCCCGGCGGCGCCCTGCGCGAACTCGCTTCCAGCACCACCGATTCGATGCTGGAGGCGGCTGGTGTGATTCTCCCGCGGCTGCGCGAGATCACGGGCGAGTCCGTGCAGCTGTACCGCCGTGAGGGAGACCACCGGGTGTGCATCGCCTCCGTCGAACCCCCTTCGGGCCTGCGCGACACGGTGCCCGTCGGGGCCCGTATGCCGCTCACCGCCGGCTCGGGTGCCAAGGTGCTGCTCGCGTGGGCCCCGGACCGGACGTCGCTCGGAAAGGACTCGGCGCGCGACGGGTTCAGCGAGCGCGCGCTCGCTGACGTGCGGCGCCGGGGATGGGCTCAGAGTGCCGGCGAGCGAGAGGCCGGGGTGGCGAGCGTGTCGGCGCCGGTGCGGGACTCGCGCGGCGATGTGGTCGCCGCCATATCCGTGTCAGGCCCCATCGACCGCATGGGCCGCCGCCCTGGGGCACGCTGGGCGGCCGACCTCCTGCAGGCGGCGGACGCGCTCCACCGGCGGCTCTGACGCCCGTTCAGACCACCAGCGAGAGCAGGAGTACGACACCGAGACCGACCACGGACACGACGCACTCCATCAACGACCACGACTTGAAGGTCTCGCCGATAGTGAGCGAGAAGTACTCCTTCACGAGCCAGAAGCCCGCGTCGTTGACGTGGGAGAGGAACACGGATCCCGCGCCGATGGCGAGCACCATGAGCGCCACATGCGTGGGGCTCAGGCCGGTGGCGAACTGTGCGGCGATACCCGATGCCGTGACTGTGGCGACGGTGGCCGAGCCCGTCGCCAGGCGGATGAAGACTGCGATCAGCCACGCCAGGACGAGTGGCGAGATCGCGGCCTCGGCCGCGTGTCTGCCGATGAGGCTCGCGATGCCGGTATCGACGATGGTCTGCTTGAAACCGCCGCCCGCGCCGACGATGAAGACTATCGACGCAACGGAGGCGAGTGCCCGCTCGACCGTCTTGGACGCTGCCGTCCGGTTGCCGACGTAGGGGCCGAGGAACAGGATCGCGATCATTGCAGTGATGCCGAGCGCCACCGTCGGGCTGCCCAGGAACGCCAGGATCCGGAAGCCGAGGGACTTCTGCGTCTCCTCGCCGACGAAGGCCTCCACCATCGCGTGCCCGAGCATGAGCACCACCGGCAGGAGCACGACGAGCATTGCGAGAGCGAAAGACGGCCTCCTGCTCGGCGTCTCGCCGACCGGACCCGAGCCCGAGCCGCCGCCCGCATCGTCGGGCAGGATCGAGAGGTCCGCGACCTTCGGCACCATGCGGACGATGACGAGCGCTAGCAGCGGTCCGCTGATGATCAGCACCGGGATCGCGACGAGCAGGCCCAGCGCCAGGGTGTCGCCGAGGTTCGCGTGCAGTTGGTCGATCGCCGCGAGCGGCCCGGGATGCGGCGGCACGAAGCCGTGCAGCGTCGAGAGGCCGGCGAGTGCGGGGATCGCGAGCAGCATGACGGGCTTGCGCGTCTTGGCTGCGATCATGAGCACGATCGGGATGAGCAGGACGACACCCACCTCGAAGAACAGCGGAATGCCGACGAGTGCCGCGATGAGGGCTACGGTCCACGGCAACATCCGATCGGACGTCTTGTCGAGCAGAGTGTCGACGATGCGTTGCGCGGCGCCCGACGCCATCAGGAAGCCGCCGGTGGTGGCACCGAACGCGATGAGCACGCCGGTGCTGCCGATGGTGCTACCGAGGCCGTCGGTGAAGGAGTCGACGCTCTTCTCGATCGGGATGCCGCCCGCGAGTGCCATGACGACCGAACCGATGAAGAGGCTGAAGAACGGGTGCAGCTTGGCCCAGACGATCAGGGCCACGACCACGACGATCGAGGCGGCGATGGAGACGATGAGCCTCGCATCCCCGGCCGTCGGCTCCCCTGCTGCGACAAGAATGTTCATGCTTCGGCGGTCCCCTCGTCCTCGCTACGCTATTCGGCGGGGCCGATGCTACGGGGGTTCCACGGCTCGCACAGCGGGAACATGCCCCGCACCGCAAGAACGCGGTCCGCACTGCGGGAACGCGGTCCGTCCCATGCCCGGACGGCTCAACGCACGATCGGCAGGGTGGCGACGATCCGGTCCCGCGTCGGGGCCTGCGCGCCCCCCGGTTGCTCGATGGTGATGCCGAAGGACGTCGCCCCGTCGATACCGGGAAGGGCCGCCGTGGTGGTGGGGCGCACGTCCGCCGCCGCCATGACACCGCGAGAGCGGGCCGCGCCGTTCGCATCCATGAGCCACATCTGATAGACCGTGCCCTCCTTCGGTGGAGGCACGTCGTTCATCAGGACCACAGCGGAGTTGTACCGCAGCGAGTAGACGAGGGAGATGGTCGCCTCGCCGACCCGGGCCTGAGCCGTCCGCGCATCGGGTGCCGCGAGAACGGCGTCGACGGCCGGCGCGGACGGTCCCGGCTGTTCCCCGCGCGTCGCATGTCCGAGGACGACTCCCCCTGCGACCGCCACGACCAGGACGGCCGCAGCGACGGCCGCCTGGAGGACACGGCGATAACGCGCCCGGCCCGAGCGCATCGGCGTCGCCGACTCGGATACCAGCCGCCCGACGACGACGTCGAACGTCCCGCTCGCGGGAAGCTCCGGGTAACCGCGCGCGTGCGCTGCCATCGTCTCGCGAACGTCCTGGACCACCGCGTCGAACCGATCGCGCGTGTCCGGCGTCGCCGCATTGCGTGCGGCGTCCACACCCGTGCGCTCCTGTGGGTCGAGGGCGTGCAGAGCGTAAGGCTCGGCGAATTCGAGGAGTTCGTCCGGCGGTACGCGGCGTGAATCGTTCACGATCGTGCTCCCGAGATGGAACCGAGGCATCGCCGCAGGCGGGCGATCGCGTCCCGGACCCTGGATCTCACCGTGGACAGCGGGGCGTCGAGCCGCTCGGCGACCTCACGGTAGGTGCGCCCTTGGTAATAGGTCAGGGTGAGCGCGTCCCGCTGGGCGGCACTCAGGGTATCGAGACAATCGGTCACGGCATCGGCGTCCGCTCGCCGCTCGCTCTCTTCGGCCACGGAATCGTAAGGGCGCTGCACATCTTCGGCGACGAATACGTTCTCGCGCACCCCGCGCGCACGTTCCGCCCGCACCCGGTCTACCGCGCGCCGGTGTGCGATCGTCACCAGCCATGCCTCGGCGGAGCCCCGCGTCGCGTCGAAGTCGGCGGCCTTGCGCCACACCTCGAGGTACACCTCCTGGGTGATCTCCTCGCCGTACCCCCGGTCGCCGATCACACGCAGTGCCGTCCCGAACACGAGATGCGCCGTCCGGTCGTAGAGTTCGCGGAACGCACCCACGTCGCCGGAGGCCACGCGGAGCAGCGCCTCGTCCGTGGCGGACCGGACACGGGTCATCGGCGGGCCCTCCTTAGTCCCGTCGAACACTACCGGCTGCAGGAGGATCCCGTGCTCGCGGCGGACGGTGCCGCTCCCCGGCGGTCACGGCAGCGCACACAGCGGCACGATGCGCTGCTGCCCGCCGGTGGTGGGAGAGGTCAGAATCGTGCACGGGTTGTAACCGAGCCGGCGCGCCGTGTCACGGAATCCCGCCCACTGCGCCGGCGATGCCGATGCGTTGCGGGACAGGACGAACGCACTCAGCCGTGCCGGGTCGCCCACGAAAGCCCACGAGTAGTCCGGGGCCAGCGCGGCGACCACGTAGTTCGTCCGCCCTGCGACGGCGTCCTGACCGGGAACACCGTCGAAGCGCACACTCAGTCGTCCGCTCGTGCGCGGATCGGTGACGGTGGCGGTGCCGGAGACCCGGTCGGTGGTGCCCGCCCAGGTGGTGCAGGTGTTCACCACAGAGATCCGCCGGGCGTCGATCACCCGGTAGGTCGCCACGGAGTCGCGCGCGCACTGCAGGTTGAAAGGAGCGGGAACCGCCGCGAGCTGGTGCCAGGAACCGACGTAGCGGGCCACGTCGACCTTCGGGACCGGGGCGAGCGGGGACGCGGCGGCGGGCGACGCACCGATGCTGGACAGGGCCAGCACTGCGCCGGTGATCAGGGTCGTGCGGTTCATCGGTGGTTCTCCTTCGTCGGGGGCTCGGGCGGTACGGATCGGCGCGGCGGCCGCGGAACGAAGAACGATGTCCGGGAGGCGTATTCGGACCATCCCGCGCGCGTGCACATGAACCGTTCGAGCAGACGCGCCCCAGTCGCGTATACGAGGAAGTAGGTCATCAGAGTCGGCGATAGTACCGTCAGGACGCCGGGCCAGGCGCTCGCTGCGATAACCCAGACACCCCACCAGGTACAGGCGTCACCGAAGTAGTTCGGATGCCGCGTCCACGCCCACAGGCCGCGGTCCATGATCTTCCCGCGGTTCGCGGGATCCGCCTTGAATGTGCGCAGTTGGCGA
Source organism: Tsukamurella sp. 8F (assembly GCF_029167375.1). GTDB lineage: Bacteria > Actinomycetota > Actinomycetes > Mycobacteriales > Mycobacteriaceae > Tsukamurella. Next base: position 229,780 of record NZ_JARFTP010000004.1, on the reverse strand, counting down.
TCGCCGCTCGCCTCGAAGGCGACACCCGCCACCGCCAGTGCAGCGCCGGCGGCGGCGACGAATACGCCTGATCCGGCACTGGGACCCGCAGCCGCCGAGACCTGAAGCGGCAGCGACACGAACCACTGGGCGGCTCCCTGGACGACGAAGATCCGGCACACCACCGCGCCGGTTCCGCCTCCGGCGCGCTCCAGCAGGTCGATGTAGCGCGGATCCTCCCCTCTACCTGCCGATTTCACCCACATGTGCCAGGACAGCCGCACTCCCCACACGGTGACGATCGCCGCGAGGAGCCATGCGCGCGCATCGGCGTGGCCCGTGACGACGGGCGACAGCCACGCCACGACGACGAACCCGATCCCCCAGGCGACGTCGACCACGTTGTACCGGCCGATCACACGACCCACGCAGAACGTGACGCCCTGAACGACCGCGAGGGCGACGAGCGCGCAGCCGCTGACGGCGAGTAGGCCGCTCATCGATCATCTCCGGCCGTGAGCAGGATCTGCTGGACATCGAGGTACCCCGAACGGAAACCGGCCTCGCTGTATGCGAGATAGAACTCCCACAGACGGCGGAACCGCGGCGAGTCCGCCGGCGGTGGCAGGGAATCGGCCACGGCCAGGAACGTCTCGCGCCAGATCCGGAGGGTCTCGGCGTAGTGCGGACCGAACCGGTGTCGCTTCCGCACGGAGAGGCCCGCCGTGCGTGCAGCCTCAGTGATCGCCTCGGTGGAGGGCAGCATGCCGCCGGGGAAGACGTACTTCTGGATCCAGGTGTAGGTGTGGAGCGTGGCGAGCATCCGGTCGTGCGGCATCGTGATCGCCTGCAGCGCGATCCTGCCGCCCGGAGCGCACAGGCGCGCCAGAGCGGCGAAGTACTCCTCCCAGTGCGCCGCACCGACCGCCTCGATCATCTCGACGGAGACCACCGCGTCGTAGCGCCCCGCCACGTTCCGATAGTCGAGTAGGTCGATCGTCACGGCGTGCGACAGACCGGCTTCGGCGATGCGCCTGCGCGCGAGGTCCCGCTGCTCGACCGACAGAGTCACCGAGCGCACCACGGCGCCTCGTTGTGCCGCACGCCGGCACAGCTCCCCCCACCCGGTCCCGATCTCGAGCACGCGGGTCCCGGGCCCGACGGCCGCGGCGTCGAGCAGGCGGTCGATCTTCGCGCGTTGAGCGGCGGCGAGCGCGCCTGGACGCGGCCGACCCGGCGCAGGGGCGCGCGTCACGCCCCGGTCCACGTCCGGCAGTGCCGTCGCGGAGAACAACGCGCCCGAGTAGGTGAGTGTCTCGTCCAGGAAACCCGCGAACAACTCGTTCGACAGATCGTAGTGGTGAGAGACGTTGGCCTGCACATGTTCCGGCGTGCCGCTCTCGGTACTCGGTCTGGCCGCCGCTGTCAGCGGCCGCAGCCTCTGGATCCACCCCGGCACCAGCGTCGGCATGTGCGCGGCCAGTGCCGTCAGGGCTGCGGCCGGGTCGGGCGAGTCCCACTCTCCGTTCACGAACGCCTCGCCGAAACCGATGAGGCGGTCAGTGCCGATCCGCCGCGCGACCGCGTCGGCGCCGTGCACGATGATCGCGGGCCCGGTTGGCAGGGGTGCGCACGATTCCACCAGTGCGACGCCGCTGCGGGCGGCCGCCCGGGCCGCGAGGACACGCACCGCCCATCCCAGAACGCGGGCACGCAAGCCCGCAGGCACCGGCTCGTCGGGTACGGGGAAGCTGGTGGCAGCGGTGCCGGCGTCAGCGCTCACGAGGCCCCCGTCCATTCGTCGTCGACGCGGACGCAGAGGTACGCGGATACGACCGCACGCGCGGCACGATCGGAAGCCCTGCGAGGCGAAGACGAATGCCCTGCAGCCGGATCCGGAGAGCGACGACGATCGGTGCCAGGGGCGCGCGCGCCTGCGCAAGGACGACTCGGGCGGGTGTCGCGCGCCGCCGGGTGCCCCGCCACACTGCGACGAAGGGGGCCTGGCCCGGACGGTCGAGGACGACGTCGACGTCGATCCGCTCGTCGGGCTCCGGCATCCTCAGCCGATAGGTCCCCTCGACGGGGTTGAACGGCGAGACGTAGAAGACCTTGTCGACGGTGACACCCGTGACCGCCGCCGCGTCCAGGACGTATGCGTGCCGACCCCCGTAGGTGTTGTGCACCTCGGCGACGACGACCCGCACCTCGCCGGCCCGGTCGTGACACCAGAATATCGACAGGGGGTCGAACACGTACCCGAGACAGCGCGCCCCCAACAGCGCTGTGACTGCGCCTCCCGGCGGCGCGATCCCCCGCGCGTTCAGCACCGCGTCGACGCGCGACCGGAGCGTGTCGGCGCCGTCGGGCGCGGCCCACAGGTGATCCGCCGCGCGGAAGCCGACCAGCGGGCGCAACCACAAGGGGAACCTCGGCTGCTGGTCGACGTCGATGAACCAGCTGGCGCTCCTGTACGCGAACGCATGGTGCACCGGCGACCGGCGGACGTGGCCGATCTCCGTGTAGTACAGGCACGGCGCGGTCACGATCCGCTCCCGCGGAGATGCGCCGCCGCGCGCAGGCCGGATGCCGCACCGTCCTCGTGGAAGCCCCAACCGTGATATGCGCCGGCGAATGCGATTGCGGGCGTGTTCAGTTCGCCCAGCCGACCCACGGCCGACACCGACCTCGTGGTGAACGCGGGGTGTTCGTAGTCCAGCTCGGCGATGATGCTGTCGGCTGCGACGAGACCGGCGCCGCCGAGGGTCACCAGTACCCGCCTGCCAGCGCTCGGCAGGCCCATGAGCCGGGTGAGATCATAGGTCACCGCCGCTCTGCCGTCGATGCCGGAGGCCAGATAGTTCCATGCGCCGCAGGCGTTCTCGTGCCGCGGCAGAAGCGACGTGTCGGTGTGCAGCAGGCCGGGATTCGGCGTGTAGCCGATGGCGCCGAGGACGGCTCGCTCGGCATCGGTCGGCCGGTCGAGCAGGGCCAGTGCCTGGTGCGGGTGGACGGCGACGACGGCACCGTCGAAGGCGTCGACGCGTCCGGCACCGTCGGTTACGCGCACGCCCCCGTCGCCCCGGCTCAGGCGACGCACCGCGACGCCGGTGCGGACGTCGGCGACGCCGGCGGCGATCCGCTCGACGTAGCGCACGGACCCGCCGATCACGGTGCGCCACCGCGGTGAGCCGCCCACGGACAGCATCCCGTGGTTGTCGAGGAACCGGAACAGGTAACGGGCCGGATAGGATCCGACCTCGTCGGGTGGACACGACCAGACCGCGGCCACCAGGGGTCGCAGGAATCCGTACAGCAGCCGGTCGCTGAAGCGCTCGCGCCGGACGAAGCCGTCGAGGGTGGTCTCCTCGTCGGTAGTGGAGTACAGGTGACGCCGGGCGGCGCGGTGGAATCGCGGTACCTCCGCGAGCAGCCGCACGTGCTGGAGGTCGGCCGCATGCCGGGCCGTCGGGAACAGACCGCGGATCCCCCTCCCTCCCGCGAACTCGACACCGCGGGAGTCGTCGCGGATCGACATCGACATCTCGGTCTCGCGCGTCTCGACGCCCAACTCGCCGAACAGGCGCGACAGGACCGGGTAGGTGCGCTCGTTGTGGACGATGAATCCCGAGTCGACGGACACCGTCCGCCCGATACCGACATCCACGTTGTGGGTGTGGGCATGTCCCCCGAGGCGGCGGTCGCGCTCGTACAGCGTCACCTGTGAGTGTCTGCTCAGCGCGTGTGCGGCCACCAGACCGGACACACCGCTGCCCACCACCGCGAACCGTCTTCCGTCAGTCCCCATACCCGTGATTCGGAGCCGGGGGACGACGTGACGGAAAAGATTCGAAGACGACTCGAGCCCGGCATTCGTATGCCGGGCTCGGGAGTGGTACCCCCGATGGGATTCGAACCCACGCTACCGCCGTGAGAGGGCGGCGTCCTAGGCCGCTAGACGACGGGGGCCTAAAACTCTGCTTCGCTTGTCTTGCTCTGCGCCGCAGTGCATTTGAAGCTTAGCGGATGCTCTCCGTGTTTCCAAATCACCATTTCGGGCGAATCGGAGCGATGGAGATCATCGCTGGCCTACCAGGACTCGAACCTAGAATGGCTGAACCAGAATCAGCTGTGTTGCCAATTACACCATAGGCCACCGGCTCTCCACGCAGCCCCGCGCCAGGGCGGGAACCTCGTTTTGAGCCGCGATCCAGCTTACCCACCGACGTCGGATCTACAAAATCAGCAGGTCAGGTCTGCGCCCGCCCCTACGCCGCCTCCTCCGGCACCAGGTCGCGGGCCGCGCGCAGGCGGGCCAGCGACCGCTCGCGCCCGAGTAGCTCGAGGGACTCGAAGAGCGGCGGGCTGATCGCAGCGCCCGTCGCCCCGACGCGCACCGGCCCGTAGGCCTTACGCGGCTTGAGGTCCAGGCCGTCGATGAGCGCGACCTTCAGCGCGTCCTCGATCACCGGAGTGGTCCACTCCCCCACGCCCTCCAGCGCGGCGACCGTGGCGTCCAGGACCGGACCGGCGTCCGCCTTGATGTTCTTCCTGGCCGCGGCCTCGTCGACCGTGAACTCGTCCTCAGGCACGTAGAGGAACCGCAGCAGACCCCAGGCATCCCCGAGCACCTGCACGCGGGTCTGGACGAGATCGGCTGCGATGGCCCAGGCGGCGTCACCGTCGGCCTCCAGACGCTCCTCGGTCACGAGACCCCGCCCGATCAGATAGGACCGCAGGCGCGCGGCGAAGTCCTCCGGCGCTAGCGCGCGGATGTGCTCGGCATTGATGGCGTCGGCCTTCTTCTGATCGAAGCGCGCAGGGTTGGAGTTGACCCGCCCGACGTCGAAGGCCTCGACCATCTCCCCGAGGCTGAAGACGTCGCGATCCGGGCCGAGGCCCCAGCCCAGCAGCGCCAGATAGTTGAGTAGGCCCTCGGGCAGGAAGCCGCGGTCGCGGTGGTGGAAGAGATTGGACTCGGGGTCGCGCTTGGACAGCTTCTTGTTGCCCTCACCCATCACGAACGGCAGGTGCCCGAACTCCGGCGTGAACTCCGCCACGCCGATCCGCTGGAGCGCCTCGTACAGCGCGATCTGGCGCGGGGTAGAGCTCAACAGGTCCTCGCCGCGCAGGACATGCGTGATCTTCATCAGCGCGTCGTCGGTGGGATTGACGAGGGTGTAGAGCGGCGCACCGTTGGCGCGCGTCAGCGCGTAGTCCGGGATCGAACCCGATTTGAACGTGGTCTCGCCGCGGACCAGGTCGGTCCAGGTGATGTCCCGGTCGGGCATGCGCAGCCGGATCACGGGGCTGCGGCCCTCCGCCCTGTACGCGGCGACCTGCTCGTCGGTGAGGTCCCGGTCGAAGTTGTCGTAGCCCAGCTTGGGGTCGCGGCCGGCCGCGCGATGGCGCGCCTCGACCTCCTCGGGCGTCGAGTACGCCTCGTACGCCTCTCCCGCCTCCACGAGGCGCCGGACCACGTCGAGGTGCTGCTCACGCCGCTCGGACTGCCGGTACGGCGCGTACGGGCCGCCGACCTCGGGGCCTTCGTCCCAGTCCAGCCCGAGCCAGCGCAGGGAGTCCAGGATCGCGTCATAGCTCTCCTGCGAGTCCCGCGCGGCGTCCGTGTCCTCGATGCGGAACACGAACGTCCCGCCTGTGTGGCGGGCCTGCGCGAAGTTGAACAGCGCGGTGCGCACCATCCCGACGTGTGGGGTCCCGGTGGGCGACGGGCAGAAGCGGACGCGGACTGCGTTGGGCGAACTCACCCGTCACAGGGTAGTCGGCTCGGTGCCTAGCGGTCCTGCACCGGGTTGGTGAGGGTGCCGATGCCCTCGACGGTCACGGAGACGAGCTGCCCGTCCGCCATGGGCCCGACACCCTCGGGCGTGCCGGTGAGGATGACGTCGCCGGGGAGCAGCGTCATCACCGCGGAGATCCACTCGACGATCCTGCCCACGTCGTGCAGCATCGACGACGTGCGGCTGTCCTGCTTCACGGCACCGTCGAGCTCGGTAGTGAGGCGCAGGTCCTTGGGGTCCAGCTCGGTCTCGATCCATGGTCCGAGCGGGCAGAACGAGTCGTAGCCCTTGCCACGCGTCCACTGGCCGTCGTGGCGCTGCTGATCCCGGGCGGTCACATCGTTGCCCACGGTATACCCGAGGATCACGTCGGATGCCTTCTCCGCCTTGACATCACGGCACGGTTGACCGATTACGACCGCGAGCTCGCCCTCGTAGTCGACGCGGGAGGAGCTGCGCGGCAGCTTGATCGGCGCCTGGGGACCGATGATGGACGTGTTGGGCTTGATGAAGATGACCGGGTCCTCGGGCGCCTCGCCACCCATCTCGGCCGCGTGATCGGCGTAGTTCTTGCCGATGCACACCACCTTGCTGGCGAGGATCGGGGCGAGCAGGCGGACATCGTCGAGAGCCCAGCTGCGGCCCGTGTACTGCGGGCTGCCGAAGGGATGCTCGGCGATCTCCTTGACCCGGGCACCGTCGCCGGGATCCCCGTCGATGGAAGCGAACGCGACACCGTCCGCACTGGCGATTCGGGCTAGACGCATGGCGCCGAGCCTACCGCCGCCGCACCGAGCCTAGATCCTTCGATCCTCTAAAGTGCGTACCGATGACCACTGCGACCGAGATCTCCACCGCCCGCCGCTGGCTCATGCTGGTGGTGTCGATGACCGCGGCGATCACCACGACGACGGCGGTCAACTGCGCGGGCTTCCTCATCCCACAACTGCACCGCGAGGGGCTCTCGCTCGAGGCCGCGGGCCTGTTCGCGGGTGCGGCGCCGGCGGGGCTGCTGCTCACCACCATCGCGTGGGGCGCCGCGATCGACCGGTACGGGGAGCGCCGCGTCCTACTGCTCAGCCTGTCGGCGGCCACCATCGCGCAGGCGGCGACCCTCCTGCTGCTGGCGACCCATGCACCGCTGTGGGCGACCGCGGTCGGGCTCTTCCTCGGGTCGGCGGCCGCCGCCAGCGGCAACGGGGCCAGCGGCCGGATCGTCGTCGGCTGGTTCCCCGTCGAGCGCCGCGGCACCGCGATGGGGATCCGCCAGATGTCACAGCCGCTGGGTATCGCAGTCCTGTCCGTGACGATGCCGGTTCTGGCGCACCGGTTCTCGCTCGCGGCGGCGATGACGGTGCCGCTGATCGTGTCGGCCGCGGCGGTGATCCTCGTGGCCGCCTTCATCATCGACCCCGCACGCCCGACTCCACCGTCGGGCGAGAGACCCCCGAATCCCTACCGCACGAGCCGCTTCCTCCCCCGAATCCACGCCTCGAGCCTGCTGTTGCAGTTGCCGCAGTCGGCGCTATGGACGTACGGGATCACCTGGCTCATCGTCGGATTGCACTGGGACCCGGCCACCGCCGGAATCGTGGTGTCGGCGAGCCAGGTCTGCGGAGCGCTCGGCCGCATAGCGTCGGGCACCCTTTCGGACCGCGTCGGCTCGCGTACGGCCCCGATCCGGTGGATCGCAGTGGCCGCCGCCGTCTCCATGGGAGCACTGGCGTGCCTCGCGTCCACCGGATCGTTCTGGACCGTGGCGGTCTTCATAGTGGCGTCGACCGTGACCGTCGCCGACAACGGCCTCGCGTTCACCGCCGTCGCCGAGCAGGCCGGACCGTTCTACTCCGGACGGGCGCTCGGGATCCAGAACACCGGTCAGTTCGCGGTCTCCACCGCGTCGTCGCCGGTGATCGGATACCTCATCGGCGCAGCGGGATTCGGGTGGGCGTTCGCCGCTGTCGCCCTCGCACCGCTGTTCGCGCTCCCGGTGATCCCGCGGGACCGCAGCGAGTGATCGGTCCCCGTGCGCCGCGAAGGGTCAGACGAGTGCGGCGGCGATCCGGTCGCCCACCTCGGTGGTGCGGATCGGAACGTCACCCCGCGATGCGAGGTCGGCCGCGACGGCGTCCTCGATCCGCTTCGCCCCGTCCTCGTTTCCGAGGTGACGCAACAGCATCGCGCCCGACAGGATCGCCGCGGTCGGATCCGCGATCCCCCGTCCGACGATGTCCGGCGCGCTGCCGTGCACGGGCTCGAACATCGACGGGTTCGTCCGGGTCGCGTCGATATTGCCCGACGCGGCGAGGCCGATACCACCCGAGATCGCGCCGGCCTCGTCCGTGATGATGTCGCCGAACAGGTTGTCCGTGACGATCACGTCGAACCGCGACGGGTCGGTGACCAGGTAGATGGTCGCCGCATCGATGTGGCTGTATTCCACTGCGACGCCGGGGAACTCGGCCCCCACCTCGTCCACGGTGCGCTGCCACAGCCCACCCCCGTGCACCAGCACGTTGGTCTTGTGCACGAGCGTCAGCTTCTTGCGCCGGGTCGCCGCGAGCTCGAATGCGAAACGCACGACGCGCTCCGCGCCGAAGCGCGTGTTCACCGACGTCTCGTTGGCGACCTCCTGCGGGGTGCCGACGCGGATCGCGCCGCCGTTACCCGTGTAGGCGCCCTCGGTGCCCTCGCGGACCACGACGAAGTCGATCTCACCGGGGTCGCGCAGCGGGGACGTGACTCCCGGGAACAGTTTGGACGGCCGCAGGTTCACGTGGTGGTCCAGCGCGAACCGCATCTTCAGCAGCAGGCCCCGCTCCAGCACACCCGGCGGCACCTTCCGCGGGTCACCGATCGCGCCGAGCAGGATCGCGTCGTGTTCGCGCAGGGACGCGAGGTCCTCGTCGGTGAGCAGCTCACCGTTGCGCTCGTAGCGCCGCGCACCGAGGTCGTACTCCGTGGTCTCGATGTCCCCCGCGACGGCCCGCAGCACCTTCAATGCCTCGGCCACGACCTCCGGGCCGATGCCGTCGCCGCCGATGACGGCGAGCTTCACGAGAGGTCCACCTGCACCAGCGTGGTGGCTGCGACAGCCTCGCCGATCGCGACCTGGACGTCTTCGGGGACGGGCTTGCTGACGCGCAGTAACACCGTTGCACCCGAACCCTCGACGTCCTGGCTCAGCGCGGCCGCCGCGATGTCGATGCCGGCGTCGCCGAGCAGGGTGCCGATGAGTCCCAGCGAACCCGGCTTGTCGCCGTACGACACCAGCAGGTTGAGGCCCTCGGCGCGCAGGTCGAAGTTGCGGCCGTTGATGTTGGTGATCTTCTCCACGCGCTGCAGACCCGACAGCGTGCCGGACACGTTGGCGACGGTCCCGTCGCCGTACACGGCGCGGACGTCGACCAGGCTGCGGTGGTTGGGGCTCTCCGGCAGCTTCTCGAGCTCGACCGTGACGCCCCGCTCCTCGGCGAGGGCCGGGGCGTTGACGAAGGTGACCGGGTCCTCGATCACGGCCGAGAAGAGGCCGCGCAGGGCCGACAGCTGCAGGACGTCGGCGTCCTCGGCCGCCAGCTCGCCGCGCACGGTGACACCCAGCTTGTCGGGCAGTTGCTCGGGTAGTGCGCCGAGCAGCACACCGAGCTTGCGAGTGAGCTCGAGCCACGGCGCGACCTCGTCGTCGACGGATCCGCCCTTGACGTTGACGGCGTCCGGCACGAACTCGCCGGCCAGCGCCAGCTTGACGCTCTTCGCGACATCGGTGCCGGCGCGGTCCTGGGCCTCCGACGTGGACGCACCCAGGTGCGGCGTGACGACGACCTGCGGCAGCTCGAACAACGGGCTGTCGGTGCAGGGCTCGGTCTCGTATACGTCGAGGCCGGCACCGAAGACGTGGCCCGACGTGATGGCGTCGGCGAGCGCCTGCTCGTCGATCAGCCCGCCGCGGGCCGCGTTGACGATGATGACGCCCTTCTTGGTCCGCGCCAGTTGCTCGCGGCCGATGAGGCCCTTGGTCTCAGGAGTCTTGGGCAGGTGCACCGTGATGAGGTCGGCGCGTTCGAGCAACTCGTCCAGGCTCAGCAGCTCTATGCCGAGCTGCGCGGCGCGGGCCGGGCTGACGTAGGGGTCGTATGCGACGATCTTGGTCTCGAACGCGGCGAGGCGCTGCGCCACGAGCTGACCGATGCGTCCCATTCCGACGACGCCGACCGTCTTGCCGAGGATCTCGACGCCGTTGAACGAGCTCCGCTTCCACGTGTGCTCGCGCAGCGTCTTGTCGGCGGCGGGGATCTGGCGGGCGGTGGCGAGCATGAGCGCGACGGCGTGCTCGGCCGCGGTGTGGATGTTCGAGGTCGGGGCGTTGACCACGAGGACGCCGCGCTCAGTGGCGGCGGGCACGTCCACGTTGTCCAGGCCCACGCCGGCACGGGCGACGATCTTCAGCTTCGTGGCCGCGGCGAGCACCTCGGCGTCGACCGTGGTCGCGGAGCGCACCAGGAGCGCATCCGCCTCGGGAACGGCCGCGAGCAGCGCGGCGCGGTCGGGCCCGTCGACCCACTTGACCTCGACGCCGTCACCGAGCGCCTCCACGGTCGAAGGGGCGAGCTTGTCGGCGATCAGTACGACTGGGAGAGTCAACTATCTGCTCCTGTTGTGCGCGGCGCGGGCGGGGCCCGATTGCGGGCTCAGTCTAATCGCGGCCCGCGGGCGGGTTTCCCCTGGCCCGGGGGTCGCACACCGACCCTGTGCGATGTATCACACCATCGGCGCCCTGCGTAGTCTGGCGCAATGAGACGCATCCCCGCCCCGGGGCGCTGGCCGCTGCGGGTGCAGTCCGCGGTGGCGGCGGCGCTCGTCGTCGGGCTGGCACTGCTGGTCGGCGGCTCCGCACTGCTGTGGCTGCTGCGCGGCTCCCTCACCAACGGCATCGACGCAGCCGCGACGGCGCGTGCCGGCGACGTCGCCGACCAGCTGACGCGTAATCACGTCGCATCGCTGACGGCCGAGGAGTTCGCCGCAGACGGGCAGATCACCGTCGTGCAGGTGCTCGATCCCCGATGGCAGGTGTTGCGGTCGACGCTGCGGTCGTGGTCCACCCCCGTGGTCGACCGCGACGACGTCGATTCGGAGAAGCGCCGTTCCGTGACCGGCGTCGAGTCCGCGCGCCCCGGCGTGGACCTGCGCGTCGCGACGATTCGCACGCACGGCCCCGACGGCGAGGTGACGGTGGTCGCAGGAGCCAGCCGTGAGCCGGTCGAGGCCGCCGAGCACGCCGTCGCCGGGCTACTCGCGCTGGGTGGGCCGGTCATCGTCATCATCGCGGCGGGCGCTACCTACCTCCTGGTGGGCCGGTCGCTCCGATCCGTCGAGGCCATCCGGTCACAGGTCGCCGAGCTCGAGGCTTCCGACCTGTCGCAGCGGGTACCCGTGCCGCGTACCGGTGACGAGGTGGATCGCCTGGCAACCACCATGAACGCGATGCTGGCCCGGCTCGAGGATGCGCAGATCGCGCAGCGTCGGTTCGTCGGGGACGCCTCCCACGAGTTGCGGAGCCCGCTGGCCACCCTCACGGCCGCACTGGATCTCGCCCGCGACCGGCCCGAGACACTGGATCGCCGGATGCTCACCGACACGCTGCTGCCCGAGACGGACAGAATGGGCCGCCTGGTGCGGGACATGCTCACCCTGGCGCGCGCCGACGAGCACAGCCTCGTGCCGCGCGCGGCGGACGTGGACCTGGACGACCTCGCGCTCGACGCCGCGCGCGCCGTGCAGGTACGCGGCACCGCCGTCGGGACCGGCGCCGTAGAACCGGCGCGCGTCCTCGGCGACGCCGAGCAACTCGGTCGGGTCGTGCGCAACCTCGTGGACAACGCTGCGGCGCACGCGGGTTCGCGGGTCACCGTGGCGAGCGGGGTCGCCGGCTCGCTGGCATGGCTGCGGGTGGACGACGACGGCCCGGGGGTCCCCGCAGGCGACCGCGAGCGGGTGTTCCAGCGATTCGTCCGCCTGGAGGCCGACCGGTCCCGGTCCAGCGGCGGCACCGGACTGGGGCTCGCCATCGCCGCCGAGATCGTCGCCGCCCACGAGGGCACTGTGCGCGTTGAGGATTCGCCCCTCGGTGGAGCGCGCTTCGTCGTCGAACTACCCGCCGCGCCGGAATAGGCCGTCTCCCGTACCGCCCGAGCACCCGGCTCGCAGCTCCGTTACACGAAGCGCGACCTACCGAGGCCCACGGCCGTGCGCTGCGGCAGCGCTCATTCCCCGTCCGGCTGGTCCACGGGCTCCCCACCGTCTGTGCGCAGCCGGTAGCCGACTCCGCGCAGGGTGTCGATGGTGGAGCGGCCGAACGGAGCATCGATCTTTCTGCGCAGGTACCGGATGTACACCTCTACGACGTTCTCGGTTCCCTCGTAGTGCGCATCCCAGACATTGCGCAGGATGTCGGACTTCGTGACCACGGCTCCGGCATTCCGCACCAGATAGTGCAGCAGCCCGAACTCCCTTGCAGTGAGCGTGATCTCGGTGTCACCACGGAATACGCGATGGCTCTGCGGATCGACGGTGAGATCGCCGGCCGCGAGCACCGTCGGCCGCTCGGGCGCGCCGCGGCGCAGCAGGGCACGCAGCCGCGCGACGAGGACTACGAAGGAGAACGGCTTGGTGAGGTAGTCGTCGGCGCCGAGGTCGAACGCGTCCGCCTCGTCGTACTCGCCGTCCTTCGCAGTGAGCATCAGCACCGGCGTCCACACCCCGCGCGTGCGGAGGGTGCGCAGCACCTCGTACCCGCTCAGCCCCGGGAGCATGATGTCGAGCACTATGACGTCGAACGGGTCCTCGGTCGCGCGCCACAGCCCGTCGGGGCCGTTCGTCTCGCATTCGACGACGAAGCCTTCGAGCTCCAGTCCGCGACGGACGGTGTCCGCGAGCCGCTCCTCGTCCTCGACCACCAGTACCCGCATGCGCCCACCCTAGAGGGCCCGGTACTCGCCGGCGGACAGGTCCGCAGCGCACGGGATGTGCGGCGGCGACCGAGTGCCGGCTGTAGCGCCCCCCGGGACGCAGAGGCCCCGCCGAGCCGGGCGGCTCGACGGGGCCCGTGATACGCGGTGCGACTAGGCGGTCTCGGTGATGGGCCGGTCGACCCAGCTCATCAGGTCGCGCAGCTTCTTCCCGGTGACCTCGATCGGGTGCTCGGCGTTCTCCTTGCGGAGACCCTCGAGCTCCTTGTTGCCGCCCTCGACGTTGGCGACGAGGCGCTTCACGAACGTGCCGTCCTGGATGTCCTTCAGGATGTCGCGCATACGCTGCTTGGTGTCGGCGTCGATGACGCGCGGACCGGAGAGGTAGCCGCCGAACTCCGCGGTGTCGGACACCGAGTAGTTCATGCGCGCGATGCCCCCCTCGTACATCAGGTCGACGATCAGCTTGAGCTCGTGCAGGACCTCGAAGTACGCCATCTCGGGGGCATAGCCCGCCTCGACCATGACCTCGAAGCCCGTCTTCACCAGCTCCTCGGTGCCACCGCACAGGACGGCCTGCTCGCCGAACAGGTCGGTCTCGGTCTCCTCCTTGAAGGTGGTCTTGATGACGCCGGCGCGCGCGCCGCCGATGGCCGCGGCGTAGGACAGCGCGAGCGCCTGACCCTCGCCGGTCGGGTCCTGGTCGACGGCGATGAGCGCCGGGACGCCCTTGCCGTCGACGTACTGACGGCGCACGAGGTGGCCGGGGCCCTTGGGCGCGACCATCGCGACGGTGACGCCCACCGGCGCCTCGATCAGCTTGAAGTGGATGTTCAGGCCGTGGCCGAAGAACAGCGCGTCGCCGTCCTTCAGGTTCGGCTCGACGTCCTCCTTGAAGATCTTCGCCTGCGCGGTGTCGGGCGCCAGCAGCATGATCACGTCGGCCCACTCCGAGACCTCGGCGGGGGTGCCGACGGTGAGGCCCTGCTCCTCCGCCTTCACCCGCGACTTCGAGCCCTCCTTGAGGCCGATGCGCACGTCGACGCCGGAGTCGCGCAGGCTCAGCGAGTGCGCATGCCCCTGCGAGCCGTAGCCGATCACGGCGACCTTCCTACCCTGGATGATCCCCAGGTCGGCGTCGTCGTCGTAGAACATCTCCACTGCCACTTGTCTTGCTTCCCTTCGTTTTTCGATTAGTGTGCGCCGAGTCCGGCGCTCTCGAGACCCGCTAGCGGGTGGCCGTCATCGACTTGGGCCCGCGGCCCAGCGCGATGACGCCCGACTGTGCGATCTCCCGGATCCCGAACGGATCGAGCACCGTGAGCAGCGCATCGAGCTTATCGGGCGTGCCCGTCGCCTCGATGGTGACCGAGTCGGGCGACACGTCGACGATCTTCGCGCGGAACAGGTCGACGGTGGAGGTGACCTGGCCACGGGTGGTGGCGTCCGCGCGCACCTTGATGAGCATGAGTTCTCGCGCCACCGAAGCACCGTCGTCCTGCTCGACGATCTTGATGACCGAGACCAGCTTGTTGAGCTGCTTGGTGACCTGCTCGAGCGGTAGCTCGTCGACGGTCACGACGATCGTCATGCGGGACACGCCCTTGAGCTCGGTGCCGCCGACGGCGAGGGACTCGATGTTGAATCCGCGCCGCGAGAACAGGGACGCAACGCGTGCGAGCACGCCGGGACGGTCCTCGACGAGTACCGACAGGGTGTGGGTGGTGCTCATTCGCCTGCCTCCTCGGCGCGCTGCTCCATCGCCGCGTGGATGACGGCGGGCTCTTCGACCGCGTCGTCCTCGTCGAACAGCGGCCGGATGTTACGGGCCGCCATGATCTCGTCGTTGCCGGTTCCGGCGGCGACCATCGGCCACACCTGCGCGTCCGCGCCCACGATGAAATCGATGACGACGGGCCGGTCGGTGACAGCGCGCGCCTCGGCGATCGCCTCGTCGACGTCCTCGGCGCGCTCGCACCGGATGCCGACGCAGCCGAGTGCCTCGGCCAGCTTGACGAAGTCCGGGATGCGGCGCGAGTGGGTCGAGAGGTCGGTGCTGGAGTAGCGCTCCTCGTAGAAGAGGGTCTGCCACTGCCGAACCATGCCCAGGTTGCCGTTGTTGATGATCGCGACCTTGATGGGCAGACCCTCGATCGCGCAGGTCGCGAGCTCCTGGTTCGTCATCTGGAAGCAGCCGTCACCGTCGACCGCCCAGACCTCCTTGTCGGGTGCGGCGGCCTTGGCACCCATCGCGGCCGGCACGGCGTAGCCCATGGTTCCCAGGCCGCCGGAGTTCAGCCACGTGCGCGGCTTCTCGTACTTGACGAACTGCGCCGCCCACATCTGGTGCTGGCCGACACCCGCGCAGTACACGGCATCGGGCCCCGCCGCGAGACCGAGCCGCTCGATGACGAACTCGGGATTGAGCGACCCGTCGGTCGCCGGCGTGTACGCGAGCGGGTACGTGTCCCGGACGCCGTCCAGGTACTCCCACCATTCCGTGAGGTCCGGGGCGGGCACGGTCGCCCGGTCCTCGGCGATCGCGGCGAGGAGCTCGACGATGACCTCCCTGCAGTCGCCGACGATCGGCACGTCGGCGAAGCGGTTCTTGCCGATCTCCGCCGGATCGATGTCGGCGTGGATCACCTTGGCGTCGGGCGCGAACGAGTCGAGCCGCCCGGTCACCCGGTCGTCGAACCGCGCGCCGAGCGTGACCAGCAGGTCCGACCGCTGCAACGCGGCCACGGCACCGACGGTGCCATGCATGCCCGGCATACCCATGTGCTGCGTATGGCTGTCCGGGAACGCGCCGCGCGCCATCAGTGTGGTGACGACGGGGATGCCGGTCAGCTCCGCGAGTTGCAGCAGTTCCGGTGCGGCCTCGGCCTTGATGACGCCGCCGCCGACGTACAGAACCGGGCTCTTCGCAGCGGCGATGAGCCGCGCGGCCTCCCGGATCTGCTTGCCGTGGGGTTTGGTCACGGGGCGGTAGCCCGGCAGGTCGAACTGCGGGGGCCACGCGAACACGGTCTCCGCCTGCAGGATGTCCTTCGGGATGTCGACGAGGACCGCGCCCGGACGGCCGCTCTCGGCCAGGTAGAAGGCCTCGGCGATGATCTGTGGGATCTTCGCGGCATCGTTCACCAGGAAGTTGTGCTTGGTGATGGGCATCGTGATGCCGGAGATGTCGGCCTCCTGGAACCCGTCCGTGCCGATCAGTCCGCGGGCGACCTGCCCGGTGATCGCGACGACCGGCACCGAGTCCATCTGGGCGTCGGCGAGCGGAGTGACCAGGTTGGTCGCACCCGGACCGGACGTGGCCATGCAGACGCCGACCTTGCCGGAGACCTGTGCGTAGCCGGTCGCGGCGTGACCCGCGCCCTGCTCGTGCCGGACGAGAACGTGCCGCACCTTCTGCGAGTCGAGAAGCGGGTCGTACACCGGCAGGACCGCACCGCCGGGAATGCCGAAAACGGTGTCCACACCGAGCTCCTCGAGGGAGCGGACCACGGACTGCGCCCCGGTGACGCGCTCGGGAGCGATGGTGCGCGCGCCACTGAGCGTGGGGTGGACCGACTCCCCTACGTGGTTCTTGTGCGGGGCAGCGGGATTCCCGCCGGGGACTCCGGCGGAAGGCTTACGGGCCCCGGGCTTCTGCCCTGGGTGGGGCCGAGCGGTTGGTGCGCTCACGGCTGGACCTTCTCGTTGTGGACGGTGTGCGGTTGTGGTTTCGACGCCTTGTCACGCGGGCGGTCATCCGGGCAACAAAAAACCCTCGTCAGCGGATGGCTGAGCGAGGGTGGCGCGTCGAGGGGGTGTGAAACGGATGCAACCGGTTCAGGCGACGACGCGCCGACCGATTACGAGGAGCTGTTCGCTGTGCTTCACGCTGCCCAAATTAGGCCTGTGCGTCACCTCGAGTCAAACCGATGGGCCGGCCATCCCACATCGTGGGAATCACTGCCATCGTGCGACAATGCGGTCATGAGCCCCAGCCGTGCCCCACGCACCACCACCGTCACGACCGATCACACCGCGGACACCGCGGTGCCGGTGGGCAGCGGCAACCGCGTGGTGTTCAAGCACCCGGCCATCACGCTGTTGGGAATCGCTCTGTTCGCCGTCTGCTTGATCCCGGTCGCGGGCCCGTGGCTGATCGGTCAGGCGATCACTGATGGCGGCGGCGGCACCGGGGTGTCGTGGGTCGGCTGGCTCCTGCTGCTGATTCCGCTGGCGATGGCGGCCTGGATCCTGCGGGTACGCACCGTCGTCGAGCCCGGCTCGCTGAAGTCCGTCCGCCTGTTCGGGGCCACCACGATGAAGTGGGAGGACGTCCGCGGGATTAGAATCGCTCGTAACGGCGCTGTATACGCGGTACGCGTCGAAGCTCCCGAGGTCCGGCTACCCGCCGTCACCTTCGGGCAGTTGCCCCGACTGTCGATCGCCAGCGGAGGCCGTGTCCCGGACCCCACCGGCACCGCTTCGAGCGCGGAGCCCGCGGACACCCAGCCCGGTAAGAACTGATTTCTGCAAGAAGTTAAGAGGCACCATGCCACCCCTTCGTTCACGCACCACCACCGTCGGCCGCAACGCCGCAGGCGCTCGCTCGCTGTGGCGCGCCGCCGGCCTCACCGACAGCGATTTCGGTAAGCCCATCGTCGCGATCGCCAACTCGTACACACAGTTCGTGCCCGGCCACGTGCATCTCAAGGATGTCGGGGAGATCGTCGCCGAGGCCGTGAAGGCCGCCGGCGGCGTGCCCCGGGAGTTCCACACCATCGCCGTGGACGACGGCATCGCGATGGGCCACGGCGGCATGCTCTACTCGCTGCCCAGCCGCGAGATCATCGCCGACTCCGTCGAGTACATGGTCAATGCGCACACGGCCGACGCGCTCGTGTGCATCAGCAACTGCGACAAGATCACGCCCGGCATGCTCAACGCCGCGATGCGCCTCAACATCCCGACGGTGTTCGTGTCCGGCGGACCGATGGAGGCGGGCAAAGCGGTCATCGTGGACGGCATCGCGAAGGCCCCCACCGATCTCATCACCGCGATCTCGGCATCCGCCAACGACTCGATCGACGAGAAGGGCCTCGGCGAGGTCGAGCGCTCCGCCTGCCCCACCTGCGGGTCGTGCTCGGGCATGTTCACCGCCAACTCGATGAACTGTCTCACCGAGGCGCTCGGGCTCGCGCTGCCCGGCAACGGCTCGACACTGGCCACCCATGCGGCGCGGCGCGCGCTCTTCCAGCGCGCCGGCAGCGTCGTCGTCGAGGCGGCGCACCGCTACTACCGGGAGGGCGACGAGTCGGTGCTGCCCCGCAACGTCGCGACGCCGAAGGCCTTTCGCAACGCGATGGCGCTCGACGTCGCGATGGGCGGCTCGACCAACACGGTCCTGCACACTCTCGCCGCAGCGCAGGAGGGTGAGGTCGACTTCGACCTGAGCACGATCGACGAGATCAGCCGCCGCGTGCCGTGCCTGTCCAAGGTCTCGCCCAACTCCGATTACCACATGGAGGACGTCCACCGGGCCGGCGGAATCCCCGCCATCCTGGGCGAGCTGCGTCGTGCCGGGCTCCTCGACTCGGACGTCCACACCGTGCACACGCGGGATTTCGACGAATGGCTCGACACCTGGGACATCCGGTCCGGCAAGGCCTCCGACGAGGCGATCGAGCTGTACCACGCGGCCCCGGGCGGTGTGCGCACCGTTGTGCCGTTCTCGACGTCGAACCGCTGGGAGAGCCTGGACACCGATGCGGCCGGCGGTTGCATCCGTGATGTCGAGCATGCGTACACCGTCGAGGGCGGGCTGTGCGTGCTGCGCGGCAACATCGCGCTCGACGGCGCGATCCTCAAGACCGCGGGCATCGACGAGGAGTTGTTCCACTTCGAGGGCCCGGCCTTCGTGGTCGAGTCCCAGGAGGAGGCCGTGTCGGCGATCCTCGGCAAGAAGATCCAAGCCGGCGATGTCGTGGTCGTGCGGTACGAAGGCCCGAAGGGTGGCCCGGGCATGCAGGAGATGCTGCACCCGACCGCTTTCCTGAAGGGGGCCGGCCTCGGCAAGGTGTGCGCGCTGATCACGGACGGGAGGTTCTCCGGCGGGACGTCGGGCCTGTCCATCGGCCACATCTCGCCCGAGGCGGCGGCCGGTGGCGTCATCGGCCTGGTGGAGTCAGGCGATCGGATCCGCATCGACGTCGCGACCCGCGCGTTGGAGCTACTGGTCGACGATGACGAGTTGGGCCGCAGACGCGCCAAGATGGAGGCGTCCGAGCGTCCGTGGCAGCCCGTCGACCGGCAGCGGACGGTCACCACGGCACTGCGCGCCTACGCCGCGCTGGCGACCTCCGCCGACCGTGGCGCGGTCCGTCACGTGCCGTGATCGGAGCGGACTGAGAACGCGAGAACGGCGGCCGAATCCTCGGCCGCCGTTCTCGCGTCTTACCGACCTAGTGCTTGACCAGCGGGTTGGCGCCGTTGAAGAGGACCCAGATCACGATGCCCCCGGCGATGCCGAGGAGTAGCCAGAGCACCGAGCCCGCATGCGGGCGCCGTGCCCAGCCGCGCCCATAGTCGAGGGCGATGCGTCCGGGCCCGGACAGGATGACGACTGCGGCGGCGACCCCGAGCAGCAGCTCGAACTCGATTCCTCCCTGACCGGCGAAGAACTGGAAGCCGTTGCCGCCGCCGGTCAGCTTGAACAGTGACGCGACGACCATCACGCCGACGACACCGGACGCCGCTATCGGTGTGAGTACGCCGACCACGAGCATGACGCCCGCGCCGAGCTCGATGACGCCGTTGGCGATGGCCAGGATGTGCGTGTAGTGGTGGAACCCGAGCGCGGGGTTGTCGGAGTTCTCCAGCATCTGCTGCATGCCGCGGATGCCGGACCCGCCCCACACGCCGAACAGGTGCTGTGCGCCGTGGGCGCCGATGATCGCGCCGACGGCCAGCCGCAGGAGCAGCAGGCCGACGTCGGTGGTCCCCCGCTTGGACGCGCGCTTCGCGGCCTCCAGCTCGTCGGCGGGCCCCGCGAAGCGCCGGGTTCGCCGGCCGTCGGGCGCGGGCTCCGGCTCGGGGACGACGGCGCCCTCCGCCTCGGCACGGGCCTGGGCTGCGCGCTCCCGGCCGCGGCGACGGTTGTGCACGCGGCCGAACTCGTCGGGATCGACGGCCGACGCCGTGGACGCGGTCGGGGTGGCGGGGATGGCCTCCGTCGCCGCTTCGGGGCCACTGAAGGGGAGGCCGCCCGGGGACGTATCGGGGACGCTGTGTGCAGTGCCCGGACCAGCTCCGTGACCGGCGTCCGGGCCGGTAGAAGGAAGGACGGGCTCGGTGGGCTCGGACGACGGCTCCGGCGCACCCGACGGGCCGGTTCCGTAGCGCCCGAGGGCGGGCTGCGCCACCGTCGGATCCGACTGCCCGATCCCCGGCTCCTCGCCGTACGCACCCGCGGCGTCACCGTGGCCCGACGGCTGCGACTCGCCTCGGACACGCGGCAACACCGGCCCACCGATGCCGGTATCCGAGTCGTCGTGCGGGTCGAGGACCCGCCCCAGCTCGGAACTCTCGCCGAACCTCGGAAGCTCACCTGTGGGCCGGTCCATCGGTGACCCCGCGCCCCCTTCACGGGTTCCGGGGGCGCCTGATACGTCCCGCTCGGGCGGGACCTGCTGCGATCCGTCCTTGTCGCTCACGCCCACCAGGGTAGAGGGAAGGTGAGCCCAGGTTCGGGACCGAACCGCGGTCCGAGCCGATCATTAGGCGATCGGTACTGTTGCGGGCATGACGGACGGAGGACCGCCCCGGCGGCGCATGCGGCTCCCGGCCGCAGCCGCCTCCGCAGTCGCCGCCGCCCTCGTAGTGTCCGGGTGCGCCGACTTCAGCGGCAGCGAGGCCGCCCCGTTCAGCCTCGCGCCGACGGGCGAGGAGACGACCACCACGCCCCCGCCGACGTCCACCAGCTCCGCACCGAAGCCCAAGGGACCCTGCATCGACCAGGACACCGCGGTGATCGCAACGTGCCTGACCGACCCGATGACCGTGCTGTCGACCCAGACCACCGAGAACACGTACGTCGCGCAGCGCGGCGGCGACATCGTCTACACCACCACCGACGAGCCGAACGCTGTGATCGGGCACGTCGACGTCGACACCTCCACCGACGGCGGCCTCATGTCCATCGCGCTGTCGCCCTATTACGCGGAGGACCGGCTGATCTACGCCTACATCACGACGCCGAGCGACAACAGGGTCGTACGGTTCACGCCGGGCGACGCCCCGAAGCCCATCCTGACGGGGATACCGCGCGGTGCGTCGGGCAACGTGGGCTCCCTGCTGTTCACATCGAACGGCACGCTCGTCGTAGCAACGGGCAATGCGGGCGACCCGGCGGCCGCTGCCAACCCCGCATCACTGGCGGGCAAGGTCCTGGCGATCGACTCGCCGACGGCGGTGTCGCCCGCCCGGCCGCGGCAGATCGCGACCGGCGTCGGGTCGCGCGCCAGCCTGTGCCAGGAGCCGTCGGGTGGACCGGTGTTCGTCGCCGAGCGGGGCGCGGACTCGGACGTCCTGCGTGCGGTCACCCCCGGAGGCGGGGCGCCGTCGGTGGTGTGGACGTGGCCCGCCAAACCGGGACTGGACGGGTGCGCCGTCACCGGAAGCAACGTGTACGTGAGTGAGCAGTCCGGACCGCAGGTGGAGTCGGTGCGGCTCAAGCGCGGCACGACGACGGCCGACGCGGAGCCGGGCAAGGTGCTCGGAGACAAGTACGGCCGGATCGGCCGTCTCGCGACCGGCCCCCAGGGCGTGGTCGAGGGTGCCACGCGCAACAAGGCCGGCGGCAGGCCGGTCCCGACCGACGATCGTGTCGTGCTGATCCCGAGCGGCAGCTCCGCCGGCGAGAGCCCGGACTGACGCTCTAGGAGCAGGCCTCCAAGACCAGCTCGCGGACGCGGGCCGCGTCGGCCTGCCCGCGCGTCGCCTTCATGACATCACCGACGATCTTGCCTGCGGCCTGGACCTTGCCGCCCTTGATCTTCTCGACGATGTCGGGGTTGGCGGCGAGTGCGTCGTCCACAGCCTTCTGCAGGGCGCCGTCGTCGCGGACGACCTCCAGCCCACGCGCCGCGACCACCTCGTCGGGCTCACCCTCCCCGTCGAGTACTCCGACGATCACCTGCTGCGCCAGCTTGGCCGTGAGCCTGCCCTCGTCGACCAGCGCGATGACCCGCGCGACCTGCGCCGGCGTGATGGTCAGGGCGGGCAGCTCGACCTCGCGTGCGTTGGCCTGCTGCGGTAGGAAACCACCCCACCACGAACGGGCCGCATCCGGCGTGGCACCGGCGTCGACCGTGGCGATGATGGCGTCGATAGCGCCGAGGTTCACGAGGTCTCGCATGACCTCGTCGGACAGACCCCAGTCGGCCTGGATGCGGGCGCGACGCAGCCACGGCAGCTCGCCGATGGTGCCACGCAGCTCCTCGACGAGCCCGGCCGGCGGGGCGACCGGAGCAAGGTCCGGATCGGGGAAGTAGCGGTAGTCCTCGGCAGTCTCCTTGGGGCGTCCGGCGGTCGTGGTGCCGTCGCCCTCCTGGAAGTGGCGGGTCTCGAGGACGACCTCGCCGCCAGCGTCGAGCACCGCCGCCTGCCGCTGCATCTCGTAACGCACCGCGACCTCGACCGAACGCAGCGAGTTCACGTTCTTGGTCTCGGTCCGCGTACCGAACTCGCTGCGCCCCTTGGGCTTCAGCGACACGTTGGCGTCGCACCGCATCGAGCCCTGATCCATGCGCACATCCGAGACACCGAGGCCGGCGAGCAGGTCTCGCAGGGCGGTGACGTAGGCGCGGGCGATCTCGGGCGCCCTGACCCCCGCGCCCTCGATGGGGCGGGTCACGATCTCGACGAGCGGCACGCCCGCGCGGTTGAAGTCGAGCAGCGAGTGCGACGCGCCGTGGATGCGACCGGTCGCCGAGCCGATATGCGTCGACTTGCCCGTGTCCTCCTCCATGTGCGCGCGCTCGATCTCTACGCGCCACGTCGTGCCGTCCGCCAGCGGGACGTCGACGTAACCGTCGTATGCGATCGGCTCGTCGTATTGGCTGATCTGGTAGTTCTTCGGCTGGTCCGGATAGAAGTAGTTCTTCCTCGCGAAGATCGACGACGGACGGATCGAGCAGTTCAGCGCCAGGCCGATGCGGATCGCGGACTTCACCGCCTCGTCGTTCACCACCGGCAGCGCACCCGGCATACCCAGGCACGTCGGGCACACCTGCGTGTTCGGCTCGGCACCGAAGGCGGTCGGGCACCCGCAGAACATCTTGGTCGCGGTACCCAGCTCGACGTGCACCTCCATGCCCATCACCGGCTCGAAACGGTCGACGACGTCGGCATAGTCAAGAAGGTCGCTCATGCGCAACAGTCTATCCATCGGCCTCGGGCGTCCGTCGATGCGCTCGGCGGTGCCGACACACCCCACCCACACGAGGAGGGTGCCACCGACAGGGGCAGGCTACTTCCGCGCGGAGCAGCCAGACTCGAAGCCATGAGCAACGAAACCGCGCCCACCCTCGGAGCGTTCCTGCGGTCCCGCCGGGCCGCGATGGACTCAGGCGAGCTGGGGCTCGCGAGTCACGGCCGCCGGCGAGTCCCTGGTCTGCGTCGCGAGGAGTTGGCAGACCTGGCAGGCGTGTCCGTGAACTACCTGACCCGACTGGAGCAGGGTGCGGCGGTCAACGCATCCGAGTCCGTGCTGACCGCGCTCGCGCGTGCGCTCCGACTGTCCGAGGTCGAGCGGCTGCATCTGCTCGAGCTGGCGCGCCCGTCCGGCGAACGCGCAGCCCCGCACGACCGTCACGGCGTCGGGTTCACCGGGGTGCGACAGTTGGTGGATGCCATGGACGTACCCGCTGTCGTGCTCTCGCGGAACCAGGACGTCCTGGCATGGAATCGCCTGGGGCACGCCGTTATCGCGCCGCACACCGACTTCGATGCGGTCGACTCCGTCACACCCCCGAACAAGGTCCGCCAAACGTTCCTCGACCCCGAGGTGCGGTCACTGTACGTGGACTGGGAATTCGAGGCCGAGCTCGCGGTCGCATCCCTGAGGTGGGTCGCCGCTCAATTCCCCGACGACGAGGCGCTGCGGGGACTGCTCGGCGAGCTGGCGCTCGACCGCGACTTCGCGCGACTGTGGGCCCTACACGCCGTCGAACTCTGCACCAGCGGCCCGAAGTCCTTCAACCATCCGTGGGTGGGACGAATGGTGCTGTGCTACCAGATGCTTCATCTCCCCGAGTCGGACGGTGCTCGGATGATCGCGTTCAGCGCCGCGCCCGGGAGTCCGGACCACGACGCCCTCGCCCTGCTCCGCCGCAGGGTGGCGCCCTGACCCGCCGCGCCTGACCGCCCGGGTCCGGTCCCGGAACCCAGTCACCAGGGAAATACGCCCCTGGCACCCCGTTGTGCCCGAAACACGTTCGGGCACAACGATCAACGCAGATGATATCCAATAGAGAGAAAGAGTGAACATGCCCCTGCATCCGCAGGCCGCCGCCCACCTGGCCGCCACGGCGGGCGCGCCGCCCGTCGATACCATGTCTGTCGAGGAGGTGCGCCGCGCGATCCGCGGGTACCTGACACTGCAGCACCCGGCGCCGTCCGTGACCGAGGTCCGGCACACCTACATCGTCGGGCCCGGATCGTCGCTGCCGCTGCGGATCTACCGCGACGGGACGCCGGGAGGCCCGGTCGTCCTGATGCTGCACGGCAGCGGTTTCGTGGCCGCCGACATCGAGGTCAGCGACGAACCCGCCCGTATCCTGGCGCGCGACACCGGGTACACGGTGGTGACCCTCGACTACCGGAAGGCGCCGGAGAACCCCTACCCCGCGGCGCTCGACGACGCATGGGCCGCTCTCGAGTGGCTGGCGTCGGGTGCCCTCGACGCGCCCGCGGCACCTCACCTCGAGGTGGAACCCACTCGGATCGTCGTGGTGGGTGACAGTGCCGGCGGGACGCTCGCAGCGAGCCTCGTGCAGCGCGCGCGGGAGCGGGGCGGACCGACGATCGCTGCGCACGCGGTCCTCTATCCACCGCTGCGGCGGGGCGGCTACGTCGATCTCGATCCGGCAGAGGTCGCCCTCGCGCCCGCGGAGATGGACTGGTTCTGGGATCGTTACCTGCCGCCGGGCGCACCCGACGGCGCGGTTCCACTGGAGGGCAGGGACTTCACCTGCCTGCCACCGGCTTTCGTAGCCACCGCCGAGTACGACGTGCTGCGCGCCGACGGCGAACGCTACGCGGAGGTCCTGCGGGCGGCGGGCGTCCCGACCCGGCACGTCGAGTACCCCGGCACCCTGCACGGCTTCTTCTGGATGGACGCGGTGCTCGACTCCGCCCGCGATCTGCAGCGCGACCTGGCAGCGTGGATCACGGATACCATGCGTGAGCTCGGGGAGCGTGCGGCATGAGCGCATCCATGTCGTCCCGCCTGCATCCGGGCCTACTCGCACTGGCGCTGGGCGGTTTCGGGATCGGGCTCACCGAGTTCTCGATCACCGGGTTACTCACGGACGTGGCCGGCGACCTCGGCGTGAGCATCCCCGCCGCGGGCGGGCTGGTCACCGCGTACGCCCTGGCGGTAGTGGTGGGCGCGTTCACGGTGACGCTGCTACTCGTGGGCCGGCCGCCCAAGGTGGCACTAGAGATCCTGCTCGTACTCTTCGTCGTCGGCAATGTGCTGTGCGCCGTCGGCCCGACCTACGAGGCCGTGATGGCCGGCCGCGTGGTCGCGGCGCTGTGTCACGGAGGCTTCTTCGGCATCGGCGCGGTGCTCGCGGCCCGCCTCGTGACGCCCGAACGCCAGGCATCCGCGATCGCGCTCATGTTCGCCGGATTGACCGTGGCCAACGTGCTCGGCGTCCCCGCTGGTACCGCGCTCGGCCACCGGTTCGGCTGGCGCGCAACGTTCGTCGCGGTTGCGGTGGTCGGCGTGATCGCGTTGGCCGGTATCGCGCTCGCTGTGCCCGCCCTGCCCGCCGAGCCCACGTCCGTGTCCGAGCAGCTGCGCGTGCTGGCGCGGCCGGCCGTGGTGGTGGCCTGTGCCACGACAGCGCTCGTCTTCGGCGGGCTGTTCGGCGCGTTCACCTACATCGAGCCTCTGCTGCGCGACGTCACCGGCTACGGCTCGAGTGCGATCCCCTGGCTACTCGTGCTCTTCGGGCTCGGCCTGTTCGCCGGGAACCTGCTGGGCGGGCGCCTGGCGGACCGTGACGCCGATCGCGGCCTGATCACCTTCGCTTGCCTGCTGCCGTTCGCGACCGCCCTGGTGGCACTGTTCTCCGGCTCGAAACCGCTCGTCGCGCTGGCGCTCTTCCTCATGGGTGCAATCGGATTCGCAACGGTGCCCGCGCTTCAGATCCGGGTGCTGCGCCACGCCGGTACGGCAACGCTCATCGCATCGTCCGCCAATATCGCGGCATTCAACCTGGGCAACGCCGTCGGCGCACAGCTCGGCGGTGTCGGAATCGGCACCGGCGGAGGGCCCGTCAGTCCGGTCTGGATCGGCGCCGGTATCAGCGCCGTCGGCGCGCTCGTCGCGGCGATCAGCATCGCGGGCGAGCGCCGCCGCCGTGCGCCCCGAGCCGGCCTCGCCGTACGCACGGAGCCGTCTGAGACCCGCTAGAGAAGGCCTTCCGCCCGCCGAAGCGTCCGTGCGCCCGGATCAATCACGGACGAACTGCGTGCAGTCCGGGCAGTCGTCGAGGTAGCGATGCCGACACTCCGCAGCATGCCGCAGGAAGGTGATCGCCTGCAGCCGCTGGGCGATCTCGCCTTCGAGAACGGCGATCTTCTCGTGCACCACCGACTGGGCCGCCTCCTTCTGTGGCGCCATCGCGGCGATCACCTCGGGAAGCGACAGCCCGACTCGCCGCAGCTTCTGCACGGTGCGCGCGTGCTCGACGGCGCGATCGTCATAGATGCGGTATCCGTTGGCATCCCGCGGCACAACGAGCGCTCCCACGTGCTCCCAATGCCGGAGCACGTGGGTCTCGACGCCTAGAGATGTCGCGACTTGGCCGATGGTCAGCATCACACTTCCTTGCCTTCACGTCGACCTTAATCTCTAGTCTCGCGGTTATGCCCGACCCCATCGAGACCGAAGTCCCCTCCCGGCCGTCGATCCTCGTCACCGGAGCGACAGGAACCCTCGGACAGGAGGTGGTCCACCGGCTCGTGCGACGCGGCGTCCCCGTTCGCGGCCTGAGCCGGGCACAGCCCGAACGACGGCCAGGAGTCGAATGGACGGTCGGCGATCTGACGGATCCGGTGGACATGAGCAGGGCCCTAGCCGGGGTGGATGCCGTGTTCCTGGTATGGCCGCTGCTCGATCCGGCGCCTGCGCGCGAGGTCGTGAAAGTGCTCTCCGGAGCGGACCGTCGGGTGGTCTACGTCTCCTCGACCGCGATCGATGACAACGCCGCCAGGCAGAGCGATCCGATCGTCCAGACGCACGCCGACATGGAGGCGATGCTGAGCCAGGCCGGTCTGCGTCCCGTCGTGCTGCGCAGCGACACCCTGGCGGCCAACGCTCGCGGGTGGTCGGCGCAGCTGCGCGACGGAGACGACGTGTACGGCCCGGACATCGCGCGGACGGCCGTCGTCGACGAACGGGACGTCGCAGACGCTGCCGAGGCCGTGTTGCTCGCGCCGCCGGACCGTCTCGATCGCGGACCACATCTGCTGACCGGCCCCGAGCTCATCACCCGCGCAGAACAAGTCCATCGTCTCGGCGCCGCGCTTGGGCGCCCACTGAGATTCCACCCGTCGACGGCGAACGCGACGAAGCAACGGATGCTCGCGGACGGCCGTCCGGAACCTCTGGTACAGGCCCTGATCACCGCCTCGACGCACAGGCCCGACTCGGATCTGGTCACCGACCACCTGGAACGGTTGACAGGTCACCCCGCGGGAACGTTCGCGCAGTGGGCCGCCGACCACGCCGCCGAGTTCACGCCTCCGAACACCGACCGCGGGACGGATCAGCCGAAGAACGCCGCAGCGTCGTCGTAGCGTTCCCTGGGCACCCGCTTGAGCTGGCTGACCGCTTCGCCCAGCGGCACGAGGCCGATGTTCTGGCCCTGCAGCGACACCATCACGCCGTGGTGCCCCGCATGTGCGGCGTCGGCGGCGTTGACGCCGAAACGGGTCGCCAGGACCCGATCGAACGCGGTCGGGGTGCCCCCGCGCTGGACGTGGCCCAGCACCGTCGTCCGCACCTCCTTGTTGATGCGCTTCTCGATCTCGACGCCGAGCTGATGCGCGACCCCCGTGAAGCGCTCGTGTCCGAATTCGTCGACGCCACCCACGCGCAGCTCCATCGAGCCCTCGGCCGGCTTGGCCCCCTCGGCGACGACCACGATGAAGCTCGAGTGTCCGCGCTGGAAGCGGCGCTTGATGCGCCGGCACACCTCCTCGACGTCGAACGGCACCTCGGGTATGAGGATCATGTGCGCGCCGGCAGCGAGACCGGAGTTCAACGCGATCCAGCCCGCATGCCGACCCATAACCTCGACCAGCATCACGCGCTGATGGGACTCCGCCGTCGAGTGCAGCCGGTCGATCGCGTCCGTCGCGATCGTCAGCGCAGTGTCGAAGCCGAAAGTCACGTCGGTGCGGTCGATGTCGTTGTCGATGGTCTTCGGGACCCCCACCACCGGAACGCCCTCCTCCGCGAGCCACGACGCCGCGGTGAGCGTGCCCTCCCCGCCGATGGGGATGAGCACATCGATCCCGTTCTCGTCGAGGGTCTCCTTGATCTGGTCGAGGCCCGCGCGCAGCCTGTCCGGGTGGGTGCGGGCGGTGCCCAGCATCGTCCCACCCTTGGTGAGCAGGCGATCGTTGCGCTCGTCGTCGTCGAGCTGGATCCGGCGGTTCTCCAGCAGCCCGCGCCACCCGTCCTGGAAGCCGACGACCGACGACCCGTAGCGCGACGCGGATGTGCGCACCACGGCGCGGATGACGGCGTTCAGCCCCGGACAGTCGCCGCCGCCGGTGAGGACTCCGATTCTCGAGCTCATGAGAGACCATCTTCCCGGGCCGCGCTCACCGTGTCATCGCGAACACGCGTCATCGCTGGTCAGCTCGGGCGCACGACGCCCGTCTCGTACGCGTAGACCACGGCCTGCGCGCGATCGCGCAGGCCCAGCTTGGCGAGGACCTTGCTCACGTGTGTCTTCACCGTCTGTTCGGACACGAACAGCTGCTCCGCGATCTCGAGGTTGGACCGCCCGGCCGCAACGGCCTCGAGCACCTCCCGCTCGCGCGGGGTGAGCGAGTCGAGCTCGGGTGGCGGGGTACGTCGACGCGATCGCGCGGCGGTTACCTCGGTGATCAGGCGCTTGGTCACCGACGGCGCGAGCAGGGCCTGCCCCTCGTGGACCACGCGGACGGCCCGGACCAGTTCCTCGGCCGGCGCGTCCTTCAGCATGAACCCCGACGCGCCGATACGCAGCGCCTCGTACACGTAGTCGTCGATGTCGAACGTGGTGAGCATCAGGACCCGGGTCTCGGGGTGACGCTGCAGAATCGTCGCCGCCGCCTCGAGGCCGTTCATAACCGGCATGCGCACGTCCATGAGCACCACATCGGGCCGCAGGCGCGCGACCTCTCCGACGGCGATCTTCCCGTCCGGGGCATCACCGATGACGGAGATGTCGGTCTGCGCGGCGAGCAGCGCCCCGAAACCCTGGCGCACCATCGCCTGGTCGTCTGCGATGAACACGGTGATGGCCACGCGGTCGACCCTAGTGGGCCGGACCCGCGACCGGGAGCACGGCACGCACTGCGAATCCGCCGTCGGGCCGGGGCGTGGCGACGAGCGATCCGCCGGCCGCGTGCGCTCGCTCCACCATTCCGGGGATCCCATGCCCGAGCCCGGGGCCTCCGAGGTCGGCGGTCGAGACGGCGGGACCGTTCTCGATACGGACGTTGAGCTGGTCACCGTCGGTGGTGAGCGCGACAGTGATCGCCGAGCCCTGTGCGTGCCGCGTCGCATTCGCGATCGACTCCTGGACGATGCGGTATGCAGCGAGCGCCGTGGCCTCGGCGACGTGGGCGCCGCCCGGCACGGGGAGATAGTCGACGGAGATCCCGGCCGCTCGGGTGCCCTCGATCATGTCGTCGATCGCCTCCAGCCCGGGAGCGGGGGCGTGCTCGGCCCGCTGGTCCTCGAGCCGCAGGACCCCTAGCAGGCTGCGTACCTCGCCCAGCGCTTCGCGGGCCGACGTAGCGATGCCGTCGAACTCGGCCAGAGCTGCGGGCGCGAGCCCGGGCACGCGGTAGCGCGCGGTCTGCGCCTGGACCACGACCAGCGACATCCGGTGCGCGACGATGTCGTGCAGGTCTCGGGCTATCCGGGTGCGCTCCTCGAGGACTGCGCGGCGGGCACGCTCGAGATCGGTCACCTCCTCCTGCTCGGCGAGCCGCGAGCGGGACGCGAGGACCAGACGCAGCAGCATACTCACCACGAGCATCGCCGAGAGCCCGGCGACCCAGCCCCCGCCCGTTCCCGGCTCGGCGCACCAATAGAACAGCATGCACGTCGCGGCCCACGCACCCAGCGCCTCGGCCACCGGCCTGCGGACGTACATGAAGAAGGTCAGCACCAGCAGCACGATGATGTGCGGCACCTGCAGGTGCCAGTGCCAGTCGGGCATGGGGTCGAATACGACGGACACCACGGCCGCCGTGGCTGCCGAGACGCCCCAGCCGATGCGTGGCTCCTGCCACGCCAGCGCCACGGGCAACACCGACAGCCCGCTCACGATCGGGAGCAGCGCCGCGGAGACCTGTAGCTGGAACGGCAGGGTCGGCCACGCCACCGCGAAGAGGATCAGGGCGGCGACGAGGAAGAGCCAGTTGGACTTCCGCGCAAGATATGCACCCAGCAGGGTCTGGTGCAGCGCGCTGCCCGGCGCGTCGGCGCGAGCCTCGAGGTAGCGCCCGACGCGGTGCGCGTCCTTGGCGAGGTGGACCATCTTCATGGCAAGAACCGTATGCCGCCGCGCCGCGGTGCGTCCTCATACTTTCGAGGGAGATACCTCCGGGTGAGCCGCCGCACCCCGTGGGGGCGGGCTACGGGCCCCCGGTTCGCTCCCACGATGGATCCGCCCGTGGTAGCCGTGTTCATAGCGTTCGAGGCATGCGAAAGACACTGCCTCTCACAGCAGCCGCCGTCCTGGCAGCAGGCCTCGCCACCGCGACACCGGCCGCCGCCGATTCGATACGCGGCGTAGTGGCCGAGGATCCGGGTGCCGCGGCAGCTGTCCGCGCCGTGTCCGCCACCGGGGTGCCGGCCGCGTCGCAGCTTGCGGCGTTACCAGCGGATTTCGCCGCAAAGGAGGGGTACACCCCGGTCGCACGCCGATTCGTGCTTCGTGCCGACGGCGGGTGCTCGGCTCCGTTCGGCACGATCGCCCTCATTCCCGCAGCTCTCGACGATCCCTGCCGCGCACATGATCTCGGCTACGACCTACTGCGGTATGCGGACGCGAGGGGGCACCCGCTGGGCGCGTGGGCGCGCCGAGCGGTCGACGACGCCTTCGCTCGGCGTGCTCGCGCGGCATGCGCTTCCATGCCCGACGGTGAGCACGCCACCTGCCGACGGGCCGCCGCCGTCGCCGTGGCAGCCGTGCGTGTGAACTCCTGGCGTCAGCGCGACGCCGCGCCTCGGCCGGAATCCGCTGCGGGACTTGTCGCGAGCTGGCTCACGGGAGGCGGGAGATGGTGAGCGAGCGCCGAGAGGGCGCGAGCCCGCTCCCCCGCGCGGGTACGAGCCTCGGCTACGCAGCAGGCGCGCTGGCCGCTCTCTACCCGGGCATGCTGCCACGTCCGGTATGGATTCAGTGCGTGCTGATCCTGATCCTCGGTGGGATCGGAGCCGCCACGGTCGGATCGGTTCGCCACGTGTGGCGACGTACGGGGATACAGATGCGCACAACGGCTTTCGCCCTTTCTACGGTCGCCGTGACCGCGGCCGCCGCCGGGTGGACCGGGTGGCAGGACAGCTTGCGCGCGGTCGCCGGCCTAGCGCACGTATCGGTGCTCGACGGTCTCGGCGTGTGGTTCTGCGCAGCGGTGATCCCCATCGGCGCCCGCCTGACCGCGTCCCGTCTGACCGAGATCGCACAGCGCCGCAGGAGTTCGCATCCGCCGATGTCGCTGTGGGGCCGCGATCTCCGCCACCGCGTCGTCGTCGTGGCACTGGCGACCGCGGTCGTGGCGTGGCCGGCGGGCGCGGTATCGTCCGCGGCGCGGGCCGATACCACCACTCCCACCTCTCCGGGCTCCCGGTTCGCGGCCATCTCCTCGGCCGAACCCGGTGTGCGAGTGTATATCCCGCTGGATGCGGGCGCCACGCCGCAGGCCAGAGCGGACCTCGCGGTCACGCATCTCATCGCCGCGGGCGGCCTTACCCGGCGCGCCGTCGTGATCGCGGTGCCGACCGGTTCGGGCTGGGTCGATGCGCATGCGGTGACCGGGACGGAGTCGGTGCTCGGTGGCGACGTCGCCGTCGTCGCGGTGCAATACGCGGCGATGCCCAGCTGGCAGGCCTTCCTACTGCATCGAGATGCAGCGACCGCGACCTCGGATGCGTTGGTGGAAGCCCTCGCTCGTCGCCTCCCGCCCGGCCACCCGCCGGTCTACCTGTTCGGCCAGAGCCTCGGCGCCGTCGGTGCGCTGGCGGCTGCTGAGCGGGCGCGCGTCGTCGGGCTGTCGATTGCGCGGGTCTTGGTGTCCGGTCTTCCAGCGTCCTCCGGGTCCCACCCGGAGCGACGAACTCTGCTACAGGCCAACGACTCCGACCCCGTGGCGATCTGGAAGCCGGCGCTAGCGTGGACGCCTGCGCACGCCGATGTCAGCCGCGGACTCGGCGGCGCGCCTCTCCCCCGACCGGCATGGGTGCCGGGCCTGTCGTTCCTGCAGACGACTGTCGACCTGCTCGGGGCGACCGCGCAGCCGGTCGGTGTCGGTCATCGCTACGACGAGCGCCAGGGTTCAGCCCTCGTGGCACCTGTTGCACCTACCCTCTAACCGGGATATCGTCTATCCGGGTTAATGAGGAGGGCTCGGCATGCGGATGAGCGAGGGGGTCGAATGGGCGGCCCACGTATGCGTTCTGCTGGACTGGCTGAATCAGGGAGAGCTCACCCCGGTCCCCGCCGGCAGGCTGGCCGAGGCATACGACCTGCCCGCCGCGTATCTGGGCAAGCAACTGCAGGCACTCACCCGCGCTGGGATCACCGAGTCGGTTCCGGGAAGATACGGCGGCGTCCGCCTCGCCCGGCCCGCCGCATCAGTCACGCTCATGGACGTGGTCGCGGCGATCGAAGGCCCCGAGGATGCGTTCTCCTGCACCGAGATCCGGCAGCAGGGAATGAATTCGGGTAACCCGCCGAGGGACTTCGCGCAACCATGTGGCATCGCCCACGCGATGCGCTCGGCCGAACTCGCCTGGCGGCGGGAACTCGCGGAGACCTCGATCGCCGACCTCGTCGCGGCAACGCCGACACGCGTAGCCGACGGCGCGCGCCACTACTTCCAGCGCGCCTGACGCTGCGATACGGCCGTTGTGGACCAACCCTGTTCAGCAATTCTGATACGCGAGTAACCAAGGAGAAGTCATGGCCCGCACTTCCGGATTCACGTCCTCACCCGACACCTACCGCGCGCTCGTCGAACTGGACACGCGCCTCGGGGAATCCCTGGGCGCCGTGCTCTACGACCTCGTCAAGCTGCGAGCTTCGCAGATCAACGGCTGCGCCTTCTGTGTCGACATGCATTCCACCGACCTGGGTAAGCAGGGTGTCCCAGTCCGCACGATCAACGGCGTCGCCGCGTGGCGCGAGACCCCGTTCTTCGACGAGACCCAGCGCGTCGCGCTGGATTTCGCCGAGCGACTGACGGGCGGTGTCGACGAGATCCCGGCCGACCTGTGGGACGAGGCGGGTCGCCTGCTGGGCGAGACCAGGCGTACCGACCTGATCGTCGCCGTCGGTGCCATCAACACCTGGAACATGCTGGGCATCACGACACATCTGCAGCCCGCACCCTGAGTCGCGGCGGCGAGCGCTCGCGGGGCGCCTGTCCCAGGCCGGCTTACGCGACGGGACCGCGCGCGGCCTCGTAGGCGGCGCCGACCCGGTAGAGTCTGTCGTCCGCCTGCGCGGGCGCCAGGATCTGCAGACCGACGGGCAGACCGTCGTCGGCGGACAGGCCCGACGGGACCGACATGCCGCAGTGCCCGGCGAGGTTGGTGGGTAGCGTGAACAGATCGAACAGATACATCGCCAGCGGATCGTCCACCTTCTCCCCCAGGACGAATGCCGTGGTGGGCGTGGTCGGCGAGACGATGACGTCCACCTTCTCGTACGCGGCGGCGAAGTCTCGCGAAAGCAGGGTCCGTACCTTCTGCGCACTCCCGTAGTAGGCGTCGTAGTAGCCGGAGCTCAGCGCATACGTGCCGATCATGATGCGGCGCTTGACCTCCGGGCCGAACCCCGCCTCGCGCGTGAGCGCCATGACCTCCTCGGCGGAGTGCGTGCCGTCGTCACCGACCCGCAGGCCGTAGCGCATGGCGTCGAAGCGCGCCAGATTGGAGGAGACCTCGGAAGGCAGGATGAGGTAGTACGCCGCGAGGGAGTACGCAATGGTCGGCAGGCTCACCGGGACGACCTCCGCGCCCAGCTCGCGCAGCTGCGCGACGGCGGCGTCGAACGACGCCTGCACGCCCGCGGAGACGCCCTGCCCCTCGGCGAACTCCTTGACCAGGCCGACCCGGACGCCGGCCAGGTCGCCGGTCGCGCCCGCGAGCGCGGCGGCGACCACGTCCGGCGGGGCCGCGTCCAGCGAGGTCGAATCCTTGGGGTCGTGCCCAGCGATGACGGTGTGCAGCAGCGCCGTGTCGAGCACGGTACGGGCGCACGGTCCGCCCTGGTCGAGGGACGACGCACACGCCACCAGGCCGTAGCGGCTGACCGCGCCATACGTGGGGCGGACACCGACGGTGGCGGTCAACGATGCCGGCTGCCTGATGGATCCGCCCGTGTCCGTGCCGATCGCGAGTGGTGCGGTGTACGCGGCGAGCGCCGCCGACGAACCGCCACCCGAACCTCCCGGCGTGCGGGAGGTGTCCCACGGGTTGCGGGTCGGACCGTAGGCGGAGTTCTCCGTCGAGCTGCCCATGGCGAACTCGTCCATATTGGTCTTCCCCAGGATGGGAATGCCGGCGGCGCGCAGCTTGGCCGTCACGGTCGCGTCGTACGGCGGCTTCCATCCCTCGAGAATCCTCGACCCGCACGTGGTGGGTGCATCAGTCGTCGCGAAGACGTCCTTGAGCGCGAGCGGGACACCGGCGAGCGGCGACGGTGTGTCGCCGCTCGCGATCGCGGCGTCGGCGGCACGCGCAGCCTTCAGTGCGGCCTCGGATGAGACGTGCAGATAGGCGTTCAGGTCGCCGTCCACCTCACCGATCCGGTCGAGGTGCGCCTGTGTGACCTCCTCGGAGGAGACCTCGCGGGACGCGATCTTGGCGGCCAGATCGGATGCGCTGAGGGCCGTGAGCCCGGCGGGGGTACGCAGATCGGTCACGTTCACTCCTCGCCCAGGATGCGCGGCACGGCGAAGCGATCCCCCTCGACGGCGGGCGCGCCGGACAGCGCCTGCTGCGGAGTGAGGCCGCCGGCCGGAACGTCGGGGCGCCCTGCGTTGACGTTGCCGACGGGCAGTGTGAGCGGCTCGACGTCGGCGTCACCGAGCTCGGTCACCACCTTCACGTGCTCGAGGATCGAATCGAGCTGGCCCGCAAAGGTGTCCAGCTCCTCTTCGGTGACGGCGAGGCGCGAGAGTCGCGCCAGGTGCGCGACCTCGTCCCGGGAGATGGCAGACATGACTGCCAGTCTATGGGACGAGGTAGCGACGGATGCGATGCAGTGGGCGGCCCAGCCGTGGGCGCCTAGGTGGTCAGCACTACGCGGCCGCGGCCGCCAGGGCGTCCCGCCTCTTCGAGCGCGTCCGCGAACCGCTCGAGCGGCACCGTCGACCGCACGCGGGCCGCAAGCACGCCGTCGGCGACGAGGCCGAGCAGCTCGCGGGTACGCGCACCGTCGGGCACCACGGAGACCGCCGCGACCCGCACACGGTCCGACGTGGGCGTCGCCGAGGGGAGCACACCCACATAGACGCCGCCGTCGGCCACCGCCGCCACAGCCGGGTCACCGAGCGCAGCGGCGTCCAGAACGGCGGCGTAACCGTCCCCGACCCCGCCCGGGGCCGACGCCGCGCCCGCGGCGAGCACCACCTCTCTGTCCGAGGGCCGGGCGTAGGCCGCGACCCGCCAGCCGGCACGCGCGGCGAGGGTCACGGCATAGAGCCCGACGGCGCCGGCCGCGCCGGTCACGAGGAGCTCGCCGTCCGGTTCCCCGAGCAGGTCGACCGCCTGCGCGGCGGTGAGTGTGTTCAACGGCACACTGCCCGCCGCGACGACGTCCAGGCCCTTGGGTACCGGGGCGACCGCCGCTTCGGGGACTGCGACGTACTCGGCGAACGAGCCGCGCTCGGTCCCCGGGACGAGCCCGGCCACCGTCGTACCCGCGGCGATCGACGTATCCGGTGCGGTTGCGACGACCTCGCCCGCGAAGTCCCAGCCGAGCTCGAGCACGGCGTCCGGCGCGGTCCAGCCGATCCGGCGTGGCAGTCCGTCCGCGGTCTGCACGTCGATGGGGTTCACGGCAGCCGCCGCTACGCGGACCACCAGCTCGCCTGCCCCGGCTTCGGGGATCGGGCGGTCGAGGAACTCTGGGACGTCCTCGGTCATCACCACTGTCTTCATGTGCAGCCTCCCTTGCGATCGATGTTGTCGCACCAGCATCGTGGCGCTACTCTCCATTGGGAAGTAGGCACTCAAAAGTGCGTAACACACCGGGAGGCACGATGGCGACAGCGACCGCAGCCGAGATCCGCGACGAGCAGAAGCGCGAGTACAACGCCTACCTGCGGCAGTGCCCGAGCCGTGCCCTGCTCGATCAGCTGTCCAACAAGTGGGTGACGTTGGTCATCGCCGCACTTGCGAACGGGCCGAAGCGATACTCCGAGATCGCGCGCATAGTGGCCGGGGTGAGCCAGAAGATGCTCACCCAGACCCTGCGGACGCTCGAACGCGACGGCCTCATACACCGCGAGGTCGAGCCGACGGTGCCGGTCACGGTCACATACTCCCTGACCGACCTGGGCTGGTCGCTGCGTGAGGTGGTGTTGCAACTCAAGGTATGGGCGGAGGCCAACATGCCCGAGGTGGATGCTGCGCGGGTGGCATACGACACGGCGAGCGGCTGAGCGGAGCAGGACGACAACCCGCGTGACCTCGCGTGGATGGTCTCCGTCGGGCTGCACCCGAGACCGGATGCGACAATCGACCGCGTGTCATACCTGCTCCGTGTCCGCCTGACGGATCGCCCCGGCAGCCTGGGGTCCCTCGCCGTCGCCCTCGGCTCCGTGGGCGCCGACATACTCTCGCTGGACGTCGTCGAGCGCGGCCAGGACTTCGTGGTCGACGACCTCGTCGTAGACCTCGGGGAACGCTCCCTCCCGGACACGCTCATCACGGCTGCGGAGGCCCTCGACGGCGTCCGCGTCCAGTCGATCCGCCCGTACGCCGACATGCTCGACACGCATCGCGAGCTCGAGCTCATCGACCACGTCGCGACCGCCGGCCGCGATCAGTTGCAGATGCTCGTCGACCAGGTCCCGCGCACACTCCGCGTCGGCTGGTGCGCGGTCGTAGCGAACACGACGGGGGCGAAGTGGCCGCTGTTCGGCTCGTCCGGACTGCCCGAGACGCCGCCTGCATCGCTCGAATTCCTGCCGCTGCCCGGCCCACTCGCCCTCGACGGTGACGCGGACTGGGTCCCGGCGCCATGGCGCGATATGGACACGACGCTCGCCGGTGCACCGCTCGGCGCGATCGGCAAGGCCGTCATCGTCGGGCGGCCCGGCGGACCCGACTTCCGGCCGTCCGAGGTCGCCCGGCTCGGCTACCTCGCAGGGATCGTCGCGACCGTCCTGAGCTGACGACCGCGCCACCGCCGCGGTTCGCGCCTCCCGCGGCCGTCTGCACCGCCCGCGGCCGCGCGTAGGGCCACGCTCAGGACGGACGGCTGCGGGACGTTGCCGGCGCAGAGCGCCCGGGCAGTGCCGCGAGTCCGACGACGGCCGCCGCGAAGCAGAGCACGGCCACCACGACACATGCGGCCGACAGTCCACCGAGGAACGCGTCCTGGGCGGCGACGACGAGGGACGCGTCCCGACCGGCGACCGTGAATGCGAGCGTGGGTGACTCCGCCGCCGGTCCGGCATGCGGGGTGCCGGCGAACGCGCTGCCCGACAGGCGATCTCCGAAGATCGAGGCGAAGACCGAGCCGATGACCGCGACTCCCAGAGTCGACCCGAGTTCGCGGGTGGCATCGTTGACCGCTGACCCGACACCGGCCCGCGCTGCTGGCAGGACGAGCATGATCGACTCCGTCGCCGGGGTGGAGACGAGCCCGATCCCGGTCCCCATCAGCAGCATCTGCGGGACGATGACACCCCAGTAAGGCGTGGCGGCGCCGAGGGCGCCGGCGATCCAGGCCATCGCGATACCGAAGGACGTCAGGCCGGCCACCACCACAGCGCGCGTGCCGACCCGCGGCGCGAGCAGACCGCCGATCATCGATGCCGCAGCGATCGCGCCGGCAACCGGCAGGATGCGCGCGCCGGTCGACAGCGGGCTGAACTCGCGCAGGACCTGGAAGTACTGGGTGACGAGGAAGATGAATCCGGACAGCGCGAAGAAGGTGACGGCAACGGCACCGCTCGCCGCGCTGAACCGTCTATCGGCGAACAGTGCGACATCGAGCATGGGGTTCGCCGCCCTCCGCTCGACGGCGACGAATACGGCCGCCACCACGACGCATGTCGCGAAACCGAGCAGGCTCTCGGGGCTCGACCAGCCGCGGCCCGGCGCCTCGATGACGGTGTAGACCAGCGCGCCCAGAAGCGCGATCGAGAGCGCAAGCCCGGGGATGTCGAGAGCCGGGACGCCGTCTTCGCGCGATTCCGGGACCACGAGGTACGCCGCGGCAGCGGCGACCACGGCGACCGGAGCCAGGGCCCAGAACACGCTCGCCCAGTAGAAGTGGTTCAGCAGCAGGCCGCCGGTCACCGGACCCGCTGCGACGCCGAGCCCCACGACCGCGCCCCACCCGCCGAGCGCGGCGGCTCGCTGCGCCCGATCCGGGAACGCGTTGGTGATGATCGACAGCGTCGTCGGGAACACGAGCGCCGCGAAAGCACCCATCGCGAAGCGCGCCGCGATCAGCTCGCCCGTGCCATGCGCCATCGCGCCGGCCACGCTCGCGGCCGCGAAACCGAGGAGCCCGACGATCAGCGCGGGCCGACGTCCATACCGGTCGGACAGGCTGCCGAAGGCGAGGACCAGCGCCGCGAACGCCAGGTTGTAGCCGTCCGCGATCCACTGCAGCCCACGGGTGTTCGCGTCCAACTCGGTCGCGATACTCGGTAGCGCGACGTTGACGATGGTGACGTCGAGGTTGATGACCAAGACGGCGACATAGACAGCCGCCAGGACCGCCAGCTTCTTCGAGCCCGCCACCGACGGGACGGACACCCGTGCCTGCCCCATGTCTCACTCCTCCGGCTGCCGATATACAGCTTGAGGATCACATGTAAACTTGACAATATCAAGCTCTACTGTCCGGTGGTCCTCACGGCAACACCTCTGCGATGGTCGCGACGGCGTCGAGAGCTTCGGCGAACGATGTCGAGAGCGGGGCCAACCCCAGCCGGATGCCGTCGGGATTGCGGAAGTCCGGCACGACATCGAGCTCCCAGAGGCGTGCGACGACCTCCCGGAAGCCCGGGTGCGCGAGTGTCACGTGCCCACCGCGACGCTCGTCGTCCCGCGGCGAGACGACCCGGACTCCGCGACCTGCGAGCAGCCGGTCGGCGGCGTCGATCACGAAGCGGCCCAGCAGAATCGACTTGTCGCGGATCGGGACGATCCCCACGCGCTCGATCAAACCGATCGCCTCGGCGAGCGGCACCATCCCCAGGATGGGAGGCGTCCCGGAGATGAAGCGGCGCATGCCGGCCGCAGGCGTGTAATGCAGTCCCATCGCGAACGGATCGGCGTGCCCCATCCACCCCGGAATCGGCTGCACTATCGCGCCCTGCAACCGCCGGGCCACGTAGCCGAAGGCGGGTGCGCCCGGACCACCGCACAGGAACTTGTAGGTGCAACCCACGGCCAGATCGACCCCGGCGGCGTCGAGTTGCACGTCGAGCACGCCCGCCGAGTGGCACAGATCCCAGAGGACTAGCGCCCCATGACTGTGCGCGAGTTCCGTG
Source organism: Tsukamurella sp. 8F (assembly GCF_029167375.1). Classification (GTDB taxonomy): domain Bacteria; phylum Actinomycetota; class Actinomycetes; order Mycobacteriales; family Mycobacteriaceae; genus Tsukamurella. The sequence goes on along the minus strand of NZ_JARFTP010000004.1, from coordinate 189,555 downwards.
ACAGCCGCCAGGTCCGCGACGAAACCCGACTTGTAGGACACGTGGCTCAGTAGCACGACCGCGACGTCCGGCCCCAGCGCTGCAGCGACATCGTCGGCGGTCACCCCCGCGGCGGGGTCGGGGTCGATCCACCGCACCGTCAGGCCTGCCTCGGCGGCGACGCCGTCCACGACGTAACGATCCGTGGGGAAGTTCTCCCGGTCGGCGACCACGACGTCCCGCCCACGCGGGGCCGCACCCACCGCGGCCCGCAGAAGCTTGTAGAGCATGACGGTCGTCGAGTCGGCTACCACGGTCTGCCCGGGGGCGGCACCGAGCACCGACGCTCCCAGCCGGTCGCCGAGCACCAGCGGCATCTCGAACCACTGCTCGTCCCAACTCCGGATCAGGCGGGTGCCCCACGATCCGTCCACGAGGTCGGCGAGGGCCGGCCCGGCCGCACGAACAGGCCGCCCGAGGGAGTTGCCGTCGAGGTACGCGCGCACGCCACCGGCGAACTCGGCTCGACACCAGGCGAGCGGATCGGCTGCGTCGAGTTCCGCCGCGCGCGATCGCAGCTCGGCGAGGGCATCGGAGCCGGTCACCCGTCATCGCCGTCCGGCAGCACGGATTCGGGGCCCTCGGCGAGCAGCTTCGTGAAACCGTCCTCGTCGAGGACCGGCACGCCGAGCTGCTCGGCCTTGTCTGCCTTGGAACCGGGAGCGTCGCCGACAACGACGAACGCGGTCTTCTTCGAGACGCTGCCCGCGGCCTTGCCGCCACGGGCGAGGATCGCCTCCTTCGCCTCGTCGCGCGAGTAGCCCACCAGCGAGCCGGTGACCACGATCGACATCCCCTCGAGCGTGCGGCCTATCGACTCGTCGCGCTCGTCCTCGAGGGAGACGCCTGCGGCGCGCCATTTGTCGACGATCTCGCGGTGCCACGCTGCGCCGAACCATTCGATGACGGCGTCGGCGATCGTGCCGCCGACGCCGTCGGCACGCGCGAGATCCTCCGCGGACGCCGTGGCGATCGCATCGAGGCTGCCGAACTCCCGCGCCAGCGCTCGCGCGGCGGTAGGGCCGACGTGCCGGATGGACAGCGCGACCAGCACCCGCCACAGCGGCTTCCGCTTGGCCACTTCCAGATTCGCGAGGAGACGCTGCGCGTTGGCGGACAGGGCCCCGTCGTCGTTGCGGAACAGCGCCACCTGCGCGAGCTCGGTCGAGGTGAGCGAGAAGACGTCGCCCTCGTTATGCAGCACGTCCGACGCGGTGAGCGCGGAAGCCGCCTCATACCCGAGTCCCTCGATGTCGAACGCGGCACGGCTCGCGAGGTAGAAGAGGCGCTCACGCAGCTGCGCGGGGCAGGACTCGGTGTTGGGACAACGGATGTCCGCGTCACCCTCCTTGGACGGGGCCAGCGCCGTGCCGCACTCCGGGCACTGCGTGGGCATCACGAACGCCTGCTCGCTGCCGTCGCGCAGCTCGACGACCGGGCCGAGCACCTCGGGGATGACGTCGCCCGCCTTACGAATGGTGATGGTGTCGCCGATCAGCACGCCCTTGCGCTCCACCTCCGAAGCGTTGTGTAGCGTCGCGAACTCGACGGTCGACCCGGCGACGGTGACCGGCGCCATGTAGGCGTACGGCGTCACGCGCCCGGTCCGGCCGACGTTGACGCGGATCTCCAGGAGCTTGGTGGTGACCTCCTCCGGGGGATACTTGTACGCGATCGCCCAGCGCGGAGCCCGGGAGGTGGAGCCGAGGCGCCGCTGGAGCGCGATCCGGTCCACCTTGACGACCAGTCCGTCGATCTCGTGCTCCGGATCGTGACGGTGCTCGCCCCAATAGAGGACGCGGTCCACGATCGCGTCAGCGCCCGTGACCTTCTTGGTGTGCGCCGACACCGGCAGCCCCCACTCGCCGAGGGCCAGGTACGCCTCGTGCAGCGACGACGGCGCCCACTCCCCGTCTATGCGCCCCAACCCGTGGCAGATCATCCCCAGCCGACGACGAGCGGTGATCTGTGGATTCTTCTGCCGCAGGGAGCCAGCCGCAGAGTTGCGCGGGTTGGCGAACGGCGGCTTACCCTCGGCTACGAGGCCCGCGTTGAGCTCCTCGAAATCCGAGAGCCGGAAGAACACCTCGCCGCGCACCTCGAGCACGCGCGGGATCGGGTAACCCTCGACCTCGGTGAGCCGGTGCGGCACATCCCGCAACGTCTTCGCGTTGAGCGTCACGTCCTCGCCCGTGCGCCCGTCGCCCCGCGTCGCCCCGCGCACCAGCACCCCGTCCTCGTACACCAGGTTGAGCGCGACGCCGTCGATCTTGAGCTCGGTGAGGAACTCGACGTCCGAACCCACCTCCTTGGCCACGCGCGTGACCCAGTCCCTCAGCTCGCCCTCGTCGAAGACGTTGTCCAGCGACATCATCCGCTCGAGGTGGTCGACGGCCGTGAACTCGGTGGAGAACCCTCCACCGACCAGCTTGGTGGGTGAGTCCGCAGCTGCCAGCTCGGGAAGAGCCCGCTCCATCTCCTCCAGCCGCCGCAGGAGCGCATCGAACTCGCCGTCCGAGACGATCGGGGCGTCCTGGACGTAGTAGCGGAACTGGTGCCCGCGCACCTCGTCCGCGAGTTCCGCCCACGCCCGGCGGTCATCGTCGGTCGCCTGCTCGCCCTGCGCATACTCGTCGGTCATGCGCACGAGATTAGTCGAGGCCACCGACATGTCTCCCCGCCGCGGACGAACCACTCTCGCCGCCACGGCCTTCGGTGCAGGCAGGGGCGTAGCGCGGAAAGCGGGTACCGAGTTGAAAGCCCGACTAAGCTGGCGCAACGTGGACGCCCGCTGAACCGAACGTAAGGCCCCGAACCGTGCCTCACCCGATCATGTACCGCGACGACGATCCGTACCTCGTCCGCCTGCGCACGGTTGCGCTTGCATTCCCCGATGCCATCGAGAAGGTCGCGCACGGAAGGCCTACCTTCCGATGCGGCAAGATATTCGGGATGTACGGCGGCGGTACGAAGCGGACCGATACGGCGGCGGCCCGACGTGTGGACGAGTGCGTCCTGTTCAAGCCCGACGAGTCGGACTCGATTGCGCTGCAGCAGGACCCGCGCTTCTTCGTGCCCGCGTACGTGGGCGCGTACGGCTGGCTCGGCCTCGACCTGACGGTGGCCGATGTGGACTGGGGCGAGGTCGCGGAGCTGCCGGACGCGAGCTTCCGGCAGTTCGCCCCGAAGCGCGCGGTCGCCCGCCTCGACGGCGGGGAGGGCCCGGCAGAGCTCTCCTGACCTAGGGCACCTCGGCCCAGGGCCGGACGGCGTCCGCGAGACGACCGAGGTATTCGGTTGCAGCCGACACACTCTCGTCGACGGCAGGGTAAAGCACCAGGTCGACCCCCGCCTCGTCCCAGCGCGCCAGCCGGTCCAGGGCCGGGACACCGTCGAGGGCGACGACATAGGGGCTGCCATCGCGCTCCTCCTCGGCCCACAGCTGCTGCAGTCGTAGGCATGCGGCAGCGATGCCGCGATCCCGGGGCGTCGTGATCCAGCCGCGCGCGTTGCGCGCGATCCATCGGAAGTTCTTATCCGTTCCGCCCGCGCCGAGCAGCGTCGGGAGCGGACCGATCGGCTTCGGCCACGCCCAACTGGGCCCGAACCGAACTAACTCGCCATCATAGGCGGCCACATCGTCCGTCCAGAGCGCACGCATCGCCTCCAGATACTCGCGCAGCATCGTCCGCCGGCGCCCCGCCGGCACACCGTGGTCCCCCAGTTCGTCTGTGTTCCAGCCGAATCCGACGCCGAGCGTCACGCGGCCGCCCGATATGTGATCGACGGTGGCGACCGCCTTCGCGAGCGTGATGGGGTCCGACTGCACCGGTAGCGCCACGGCGGTGCCGAGCGCGACGCGGGAGGTCACCGCCGCTGCCGCCGCCAGCGACGCCCATGGATCGAGCGTGCGCATGTAGCGGTCGTCAGGGAGTTCGGGCCCACCGGTCCCCGGATGAGCGGCGTCGCGTCGCACCGGGATGTGGCCGTGCTCCGGCACGTAGTAGGCCGCGAGCTCTGCGGACTCGACGAGCGGGGCGAGCGCAGCGGGCCCGATCCCGCGATCACTGGTGAAGTGGACGATCCCTATCTGCACAGATCACACTGTAGAACACGTTCTCGTCCTGCGGGTGTCACCGGCCGAGATCGACGCGCCCGCCCCGAGCCACGTGGAAGTCGTACGCCGACTCGGCGTGCTCGGCGTCGTCGATACCGTCCATCTCGTGCTGGGGATGCGCGCGCAGGCCCAGCGTGAATTTCAGCGCGAACGCGATCACGGCCGTGACCGCAGCCGAGTACCCGAGCACCGCGAGGACGGCGACGGCCTGCCGCCACAGTTGGTCCACGCCACCGCCGTACAGGAGTCCCGCCACCCCCGTCGGCGCCGCCTTGCTGCCGACGATGCCGATCATCAGGGTGCCGACCACGCCGCTGACGAGGTGCACACCGACCACGTCGAGAGAGTCGTCGTAGCCCCACTTGTACTTGAGCTCGATCGCGTACGAGCTCACCGCGCCGGCGATCGCGCCGATGGCGAGCGCACCGATCGGCGTCACCGACGCACACGACGGCGTGATCGCGACAAGCCCGGCGACGACACCCGACGCGGCGCCGAACGAAGTGGGACGGCCGTGCCGCACGCGCTCGACCGTCAGCCAGGTGACGATCGACATCGCCCCCGCCCCGAGGGTGTTCGCGGCGACGACGGCGGCGCTGCCGTCAGCCGCTAGGGCCGAACCCGCGTTGAAGCCGAACCACCCGAACCACAATAGACCCGCGCCGAGCATGACGAACGGCAGGTTGTGCGGACGCATCGGATCGCGTGGCCAGCCACGGCGCCTGCCCAGGATCAGCGCCATCATCAGGGCCGCCGCACCCGAGTTGATCTCGACCGCGGTGCCGCCCGCGTAGTCGATCGCTTTCAGATGCGAGACGATCCACCCCCCGTGTTCCGCCGTGAGCCCTGGTGCCGCGAACACCCAGTGCGCCACCGGGAAGTAGACGAGGACACACCAGAAGCCCGCGAACAGCAGCCACGACGTGAACCGCATACGGTCCGCGACCGCGCCCGCGATGAGCGCGACGGTGACCATGGCGAAACCGGCCTGGAAGAACACGAACGCCATGGCCGGGACCGTGCCGACCAGCGGCAGCGTGCCGTGCACGGAGAACAGGCCATGCAGCCCCAGCCACGTGAACGGGTTGCCGAACAGCCCGGCGACGTCGGGCCCGAACGCCAGCGAGTAGCCGGACACGACCCACAGCACCCACACGATCGGGATAGCCGTGAGGCACATCATCATCATGTTGAGCACGCTCTTCGAGCGCACCATACCGCCGTAGAACAAGCCCAGCGCCGGCGTCATCAGCAGCACCATGGCCGCAGCCGCCAGTACCCACGCGGTGTCCGCGCCGTTCAGGACTCCATGCACGGGTCCACCTCTCGGAAGAAAAGAATCGCCGGGAAGTGTATTCCCTGCGCACGGCGCCGCGTCCGAGGGCGCCGCACGTAGGTCCGTTTCGCCGGGCTAGAGCCCCGGACCCTCCGCGCGCAGGTCGTCTACCGTCGTCATCGCCTCACGCAGCTTCGCGAGCCACTCGTCGGCGTGCTCGCCGACGAGCCGCACGCACCACGCGAGCGCGTCGGCACGCGAGCGTGCGACGCCCGCATCGACAAGAGTGTCCAGCACCAGCCGATCCGGCTGCCTCAGCCTGGTCATCACGGGGACCGCCTGATGCGTGAACAGCATTCGCTCACCACCGGCCTCGACGCCCCACGAGACCCGCCTGCCGTAACGCTCCTGGGCCTCGTCGGCGATGCGCATGCGGTCGTGGCGCGTCTCCTCGCGGAACCGCGCGGCCCGGCCCTCGGCCTGCGCGGCCTTCTGGTCCGCGTCCGGCAGGCGTCCGACGACCACGACCTCGTCGCGGTCGACGGTGACCTGAGGCGGCCCGTCGAACCATCCGTCCGGGAGCCTCCCGACGAACCAGTCGCCCGCATCGGACGCGTCGGGCAGGGGCCCGCGCTGCCAACCGGCTGCTCGTCTGCTGTTCATGTCTGCCTCCTCGATCGAGGTGATTACATGATTACAGTGTTACTCCGATAACAACGGGCTGTCGAGGACACGGTTCTGGTACTCAGAGCGCAGCAGGGTCGGCGTACAGCGCTTCGGCCGCACGGGTCGCGAGCGCGAGCGCCGGCCTGACGTACGCATCCGGCGCGCCCGCGAGACCGCACGCGGGCGATACGACCGTGCGCGCGAAGGCGGCGCGGGGCAGACCGACGGCGTCGTACAGCCGCACTGCGGGCTCGAGCACCGTCTCGAGCACGGGTGCCCGCCCGGCCGGGACGGCCGGCACCAGGCCGAGTGCGAGCAGCCGGCTGGACTCGACGAACTCGCCGATCCCGTCGTAGTCGCGTTCGCTGAGGCGCGTTACGTCGACGCAGACGCCGTCTACGTGCGTGCCACGGACCACCGCCCAGTCGACGTCGCCGCACACGTGCAGCAGCGTCGTCTCTAGGCCGTCCACCACGCGGTTGAGCAGATCCGTCGCATCCGGCACGGGCAGAGCCGGGATGGGATCGAGCCGGGTCAGTGCGGGGATCCGGCCGGTCAGGACGGTGCCGAGCATGGGTTCGTCGAGCTGCACGACGACGCTGGCCCCGCACCGCCCAGCAACGTCTGCGGCGTACCCCCGCAGCCCCTCCGCGAGCGACTCGGCGATGTCGCGACGTGCCCCCGGGTCGCGTGCGGCGCGATGCCCGTTCACGAGCTCCAGGGACGCGGCGAGAGTCAGCGGGCCCGCCGCCTGCACCTTGACGACGCGGCCGGTGCCACGCAGACCCGCCACCTCGTACGCCTCCTCGAACGCGTCGACGTCACGGCGCAGCAGGTCCGAGGCCTTCTGTCCGACAGCACCTTTCGGCCCGCCTATCCGGTAGCCGGTGGTCGACACGTCGAGCGGGACGTCGACGAGCAGCCCCGCCCCGCGCCCGATCATGTCGGCGCCCAGTCCGCGCGCGGGCAGCTCGGGAACATAGGGCAACGCCACCTCGCCGACCACGATCTCCGCCGCCGCGCGGGGATCGGTACCCGGGTGCGAGCCGATACCGGTTGCTGCCCCGGCCAGGTCGAGATCAGGCATGGACCACCGAGTCGGTCGCACTGATGGTGCCCGATCCCAGTACGAGGTCGCCCCGTTCGGCGTCCGGAAGATACAGCACGGCGGCCTGCCCGCGGGCGACACCGCGTAGCGGTTCCGCGAGGTCCATGACGATCGTGTCGCCCTCGGCGCGCGCGGTCACCGGCGCCAGGCCGCCGTGCGCGCGTACCTGCACCATCGCCTCCACCGAGCCCGACGGTGCGCTCCCGGCGGTCCACACGGCTCCGTCGGCGACGATGCGGGTGACCTCCAGCCGCTCCGCCCGTCCGACCTCGACGGTGCCGGACTCCGCGTCGATCGAGGTGACGTACCGGGGCTGTCCGTCGCGCGCCGGGCCGGGCAGCCCGAGGCCCTTACGCTGCCCGACGGTGAACTCGTGCACTCCCCCGTGCTCGGCGAGCCGCTCACCGGTATCCGCGTCGACGACCGCCCCCGGCCGCATCCCGATCCGCGCACCCAGGAACGCCTGGGTATCGCCGGAGGGGATGAAGCAGATGTCGTGGCTGTCGGGTTTCTCGGCGACCGCGAGCCCACGCTCGGCGGCCTCGGCGCGGATCAGCGGCTTCGGCGTGTCCCCGACCGGGAACATCGCGCGCGTGAGCTGGTCAGCGGTCAGCACCCCGAGAACGTAGGACTGGTCCTTATCGGCGTCGACGGCGCGGCGCAGCTCGCCGCCGGACAGCCGCGCGTAGTGACCCGTCGCGACGGCATCGAAACCCAGGGCCTGCGCGCGGTCCGCGAGCGCGGAGAACTTGATCTTCTCGTTGCAGCGCAGGCACGGGTTCGGGGTCTCACCCGCGGCATAGCTCGCGACGAAGTCCTCGATGACGTCCTCGCGGAACCGCGCTGCGAAATCCCATACGTAGAAGGGTATTCCGAGCACATCCGCGGCGCGGCGGGCATCGCCCGCGTCCTCCTTGGAGCAGCAGCCCCGCGAGCCGGTGCGCAGCGTTCCAGGTGCTTCGGACAACGCCAGGTGAACACCGACGACATCGTGTCCGGCCTCGACCGCGCGGGCCGCGGCCACCGCCGAGTCGACACCGCCGCTCATCGCCGCCAATATCCGCATCTATCGGCCCTCCGCAACCGTCGTGAGTCCTGCAGCGCGCGCACGGGCGACGACCTGGTCCAACTCCGCGAGCACCGCGTCGATATCCGATTCGGTGGTGTCGTGCCCGAACGAGAACCGCAGGGATCCGCGCGCAGAATCCGCGTCGGCGCCCATCGCCTGGAGCACGTGGCTGGCCTGTGCGACGCCCGCGCTGCACGCGGAGCCCGTGGCGCATTCGATGCCCTTGGCGTCGAGCAGCATGAGCAAGGAGTCGCCCTCGCAACCCGCGAACGATACGTGCGCGATGTTGGGCAGAGCCGGTCCACCGCTCGCGGCGGCGCCGTTGGCGACGGCACCATCGAGGGCCCGGGCGCCCGCCAACAGCCGGTCGCGCAGTGCCGCCTGGCGAGCCGAGTCCACGACGAGGCGCGCCGTCGCGACGCGCAGTGCGGCGGCCATACCCGCGGCGCCCGCGACATTGGGGGTGCCGGACCGCAGATCCCGCTCGTGCCCGCCACCGTGCGCGAGGGGCGTGCACGGCACAGTCCGTCCGATGAGCAGGGCGCCGACGCCCTGTGGGCCGCCGAACTTATGCGCGGCGAGCGTCATGGCGGACAGCCCGCTGGCCTCGAAGTCGACGGCGACGTGCCCTGCCGCCTGCACTGCGTCCGAGTGCATGGGAACGCCTGCGGCGACGCACGCTGCGGCCAGCTCGGCGATGGGTTGCACGGTGCCCACCTCGTTGTTCGCCCACATGACGGTCACTACGGCGACGGTGTCGGCATGCTCGTCGAGCGCCGAACGCAGCACGGCCGGGTCGACGCGCCCGGCACCGTCGACGGGGAGCCAGACGACGCGCGCCCCCTCGTGCACCCGCAGCCAATCGACGGCGTCGAGGACGGCGTGGTGCTCGATCGCCGACGCGATCACCGTGGTGAGTGCCGGGTCCGCGGCCCGGCGTGCCCAGAAGATCCCCTTGACCGCGAGGTTGTCGGCCTCCGTGCCGCCGCCGGTGAGGACGACCTCGGATGGGCGGGCGCCGAGATCACGCGCGATGGACTCACGAGCCTCCTCGAGCAGCCTGCGTGCGCGGCGCCCGGAACCGTGCACCGACGAGGCGTTGCCCGGCCGCGCCGCTGCTTCCGCCATCGCGACGACCGCCTCCGGCACCATCGGGGTGTCGGCGGCGTGGTCGAGGTACACGACGTCGCGCTCGGGCTGCTTCATGATCACACTGGAGGATAACGCCCGACATCCGCACGGACTTCCCATCGGGCATTTAATCAGGATATGTAGTATCCAGGTTATGAGAATCGCCGTCATCGGAGCAACTGGAACCGCGGGCTCGCTCACCACCGCGGCAGCACGACGAGCCGGACACGAGGTCGTCGAGATATCGCGCTCGACCGGGGTGGATCTGCATACCGGCGCCGGGCTGGCTGCGGCGCTCGAGGGAGTGGACGCGGTGATCGACGCCTCCAACGCCTTCCCCACCGATCCCGACCAGGACGTCGTCGAGGCGTTCGCGATCGCCACCAGTCACGTCGTCGCAGCATGTGCCGCAGCCGAGGCCCATCTCGTGCATCTGTCGATCGAGGGAATCGACCTTCCCGACTTCGACGGCTTCGCCTACTACCTGGCGAAGCGCGAGCAGGAACGGATCATCCGCGAGAGCGGTGTCTCCTCGACCATCGTGCGGTCTGCGCAGTGGTTCGAGTTCGCTACCAATCCCGCGGCCGTGTCGTTCACCGATGACCGCGTCACGGTCCAGGACTGGCTGGTGCAGCCGATCGCGGCCGAGACCGTGGCGCGGGTGCTGGTCGACGAGTGCGGCACACGCGGCGCCGCCCGCTCGATCGCCGGCCCCGAGGCGATCGCGCTGCCCGAGCTCACCGCGCGGGTCCTCGCCGCCCACGGCGACGAGCGCCCTGTCGAATCGGTGCCTGCCGCGCTGCCCGGCCTGAGCCGCGGCATCCTGCTGGCACGCGACGGTGCCGAACTCCTCGGCCCGGACCTCGACGCGTGGCTCGCGGCGTGATCGGTTGCAGTAATGGCAGCCGATCCGCCTCGATCCGGCTGCCATTACTGCAACCGGATGTCAGGCGCGCGCGGCCATCGCCGTGCGCACGCGCCGCAGCAACGTCGCACGGTCGTTCGTCAGCGGACCGGCGGTGACAAGCACCAGGTCCCAGCCCAAGTCGTACTGCAGCACGTTCCACCGCTCGACGTCCGCTGCGTGCTGATCCGCGTCGCGGTGGTAGGCGCCGTCGTAGTCGACGCCCACCCTGCGATCCTCGTCGGCCAGATCGAGGCGGTAAGTGCCGCCCAGCACCGGGACCTGCGGGACGAAGGATGTCAGGCCCCCGCGATGCAGGGTCAGACGCGTGAACGTCTCCCACGGCGACTCCGCGCGGCCGTCGGCCTCGGCCAGTACCTGCAGGACCCGGGTGCCACGCCACGGGCGGTGCTCGCGGATGTAACCGGCGATGAGATCTTCGGTCACGTCCGCGCGGTAGCCCCGCCTGCGCCGCAGACACTGGTCCAACGCGGCGATCGCCTCGTCACCCGCTTCGTAACGTGCCAAGTCGATCGCGGTGCGCAGCGCGTTCGTACACGGCAGACCTCGACGAACGGTCGTGTCACCGCTGGGGAGTTCGGCCGCGCGCCGCACGACGCCGGCGCGCCGCATCTGACGCGGCGTCCACACCTCGAGCCGGTCGCGAGAGCCGGCCATCGGATGGTTCAGCAGACGCGCAGCACTCCACCCGCACAGCACGGCCTGCGGGCAGACGGTGACGATCGCCTCGGCCAACTGCTGCCATTCGCCTGAGGCGTGCGGGTCTTCGAGGAGCGGGCCGCGGACGCCGTAGGTGACGCTCCGGAATCGGGTCCGAGCGGAATAGCGTCCCACCTCAGCCACCAGCCGGCCGGTCGCCGTGACCGCATGCACTTCCTCCACATCAGTTAGACGCACCATCCCCGTGCCCGGATCCCTCGAACCGGGGTATGTGCAGTAATGGCAGCCGATCCGCCTCGATCCGGCTGCCATTTCTGCACACGAACGCCGAACCCCCGGCCTCGGGGCGAGGTCGGGGGTTCGGCGTCGAGGTGTCGGCTAGCCCTTGTGGGCCTTGACCGCCTCGGTCAGCTGCGGGGCGACGTCGAACAGGTCACCCACGATGCCGTAGTCGGCGATCTCGAAGATCGGAGCCTCGTCGTCCTTGTTGACGGCGATGATCGTCTTCGAGGTCTGCATGCCGGCGCGGTGCTGGATCGCACCCGAGATGCCCAGCGCGATGTAGAGCTGCGGCGAGACCGTCTTACCGGTCTGGCCGACCTGGAACTGGCCGGGGTAGAAGCCCGAGTCGACCGCGGCACGCGATGCACCCACGGCGGCACCCAGGGAGTCGGCGAGCTCCTCGACCACGGAGAACTTCTCCGCCGAGCCGACACCGCGGCCACCGGAGACGACGATCGACGCCTCCGTCAGCTCCGGGCGGGAGCCGCCCTCGATGGGCTGCTTCGAGGTGATCTTCACCGCGTTCTCGCGAACCTCGGGGAACGTGACGTCGACGATCTCGCCGGCACCGGCGACACCGTCGGCCTCGACCGCACCGGGGCGGAGCGAGTACACCGGCACATCGCCGCCCGCCTGCGCGTCCACGGTGAACGCGCCGCCGAAGATCGAGTGCACACCGGCGCCGCCGGGCTTGACCTCGATGACATCGACGAGCAGGCCCGAACCGAGGTTGTACGCGAGTCGGCCCGACACCTCCTTGCCCTCCACGTTCGCCGCCGTCAGCACGGCCGCAGCGCCCTGGTTCTCCACCAGCTGCTGCAGGACGTCGACCTTAGGCGTCACCAGGTACGACTCGGCGTCGTCGGACTCGGCGCGGTAGATCTTCGCCGCGCCCGCAGCCTTGAGCTGATCCGCCAGCTTGTCGGTGGTGCCGGGTGCGGCGACCACCACCGCCGCCGGCTCACCGAGCACCTTGGCGGCGGTCAGTAGCTCGGCCGTGATCTTCTTGAGCGTCCCGTCGACCTGCTCGACGAGGACCAAAACATCTGCCATGGTCGGTAAATCCTCCTTGGATTACAGGGGTCGAGTGGTCTTAGATGATCTTCTGGCCGATGAGGAACTGCGCGACCTTCTGGCCGCCGTCACCCTCGTCGACGACCTTCTCGCCCGCCTGCTTCGGCGGCTTCGGGGTCACGCCCGTCACCGAGGTGCTCGCGTTCGCGCCGCCAACGTCCGTCGACTCCAGGTTGATGTCCGCGAGGGACAGCACCCGGATCTCCTTCTTCTTCGCGGCCATGATGCCCTTGAACGACGGGAACCGCGGCTCGTTGATCTTCTCGTTCACCGAGACGATCGCAGGCAGCGACGCCTCCAGCTCGAAGATGCCCTCGTCGGTCTCCCGCTCTCCACGCACGGTGTCGCCGTCGACGACCAGCTTGCGCATGTGCGTCAACTGCGGCAGTCCCAGCGCTTCGGCGATGATGGCGGGCACGGCGCCGACTCGGCCGTCCGTGGCCTCGTTACCGGCGATCACCAGGTCCACACCCTCGATCGCTCCGAGCGCGTAGGTCAGGAGCAGACCGGTCTGCACCGCATCCGAACCGCCGATCGCGTCGTCCTGCACGTGTACAGCCCGGTCGGCACCCATCGACAGAGCCTTACGGATCGCGTCGGTGGTCGACGCCGGACCGGCCGTCAGCACGGTGACCTCGCCGCCGTTGGCCTCTTTGATCTTCAATGCCTCCTCGACCGCGCGCTCGTTGATCTCCTCGAGCCACGGATCGATCGACCGATCGATGGTGAAATCGTCGGACAGCTTGCGCTCGGACCCGGGGTCGGGAACCTGCTTGATGAGTACGACAACGTTGGTCATTGGTCTTCGTCGACCCTCCTGCATCTGTGGATACTCTCCAGGGACATTCTCACACCGCACGGCCCGGGCAAAGCAGGGTGGTGCGGCTGACCCGCCGCGTGCCGCCCCACTGCCGGGCACATCGTCTTACCGCAGAGTAAGTTACCAGTTAGTAGCTGTCCAGGCCCGTGTGATCGACGGCGCATGAACGTTAGGCTTCCCAGAATGTGCGAATCGTTGCCCCTCACCGGCGAGCGGACCGTCCCCGGCATCCCCGAGGAGAACTATTGGTTCCGTCGGCACGAGATCGCGTACCTCGCGATCACCGAACGCTATGCGGGAAAGTCCCTGTTGGAGGCGGGTAGCGGCGAGGGTTACGGCGCGGCGATGCTGGCCGGTGCCGGCGCGAACGTGACGGCACTCGACTACGACGAGCAGGCTGTGGCGCACGTCCGCGCCGCCTACCCCCAGGTGCGCATGCTGCACGGCAATCTCGCCGAGCTTCCGTTGCCCGACGACGCCGTCGACGCGGTGGTCAATTTCCAGGTCATCGAACACCTATGGGATCAGTCACAATTCCTGGCCGAGGTCGCCCGCGTGCTGCGCCCGGGCGGCGAACTCGCGATCTCGACGCCCAACCGCGTCACCTTCTCCCCCGGTCGCGACACTCCCCTGAATCCGTTCCATACCCGCGAGCTGAACTCCGACGAGCTCGCCGAGTTGCTCGACGACGTCGGACTCACCGTCACCGAGAAGCTCGGCGTCTTCCATGGATCGCGGCTATGCGACCTCGACGCCCGGCACGGCGGCTCGTTCATCGACGCTCAGATCGAGCGCTCCCTGGCAGGCGAGCCGTGGCCTGACGACCTCTCGCGCGACGTCGCCGATGTGATCGCCGCCGACTTCGACATCCGGGCCGACGCTCCGGACAGCCTCGACCTGCTCTTCTACGCACGCAAGGCCGACGGGTGAGCACATCGCGCGAACCCGGGATGCTGGCTTTCGTCCTGCACTCCCATCTCCCCTGGCTCGCGCACCACGGCGCGTGGCCGGTCGGCGAGGAATGGCTCTACCAGTCGTGGGCAGCGTCGTATCTGCCTGTCGCCGAGATGCTCGGGCGCCTCGCCGACGACGGCCGCGCCGACCAGCTCACCCTCGGCGTCACGCCCGTCCTCGCCGCCCAGCTCGACGATCCCTACTGCCTGCGCGCGATGCATCACTGGCTGGGCAACTGGCAGCTCCGGGCCCACGAGGCCGCGTTGTCGCCGGACCCCGTCGTGCAGGATGTGGGCACGCGCGAGCACCGCGCGTCCGCGCACGCCCTCGAGTTGTTCGAGCGCGACTGGCGCCACGGCGGCAGTCCTGTGCTTCGCGGCCTGGCCGACGCCGGCACCGTCGAGCTGCTCGGCGGGCCGCTCGCGCATCCCTTCCAGCCCCTGCTGCACCCACGACTGCGGGAGTTCGCGTTGCGCGAGGGACTGCGGTACGGGTCCGAGAGGTTCGGCACACGCTCCGGCGGGATCTGGGCGCCCGAATGCGCGTACAAGCCGGGTATGGAGGACGATTACCGGGCCGCCGGGGTGACGCACTTCATGGTCGACGGGCCGACGCTCGGCGGGGACACCGCGCTTGCACGGCCCGTGGGCGGTTCGGGTGTGCTGGCGTTCGGCCGCGACCTCCCGGTCAGCTATCGCGTCTGGTCGCCGCGCTCCGGCTACCCCGGCCACTCCGCGTACCGCGACTTCTACGCGATCGACCACGCGACGGGGCTCAAGCGCAGCCGCGTCACGGGCAAGAAGGTCGCTCAGGACCGCAAGGCTCCCTACGACCCCGAGCGTGCCGACCGCGCGATCGACAGGCATGTAGCGGACTTCGTCGACACGGTGCGCAGGCGGATCCGCGATGAGAGCGCACGCATCGGCCGCGACGCGCTCGTCGTCGCCGCGTTCGACACGGAGCTGTACGGGCACTGGTGGTACGAGGGCCCGATCTGGCTCGAACGCGTGCTGCGCGCCCTACCCGAGGCCGGCGTCGAGGTCGGGACGCTACGTTCCGCGGCGGAACGCGACTACGTCGGCGCCCCTCGCGAGATCCCTTCGAGCTCATGGGGTTCGGGGAAGGACTGGCGGGTCTGGGAAGGGCCACAGGTGCGCGAGTTCACCTCGCTCAACGAGGATCTGACGACCACGGTGCTGCGCGTCCTGGACAAGCGGGACAGCGCGGCGGGACGTGACCGCGTCGCCGATCAACTGCTGGTCGAGGCGCTGCTCGCGCTCCAGAGCGACTGGCCGTTCATGGTCTCCAAGGACACCGCAGCCGGGTACGCCCGCGATCGCGCGTACAAGCACGCACACGCTCTGCGCGAGATCGCGGACGCGGCCGAGCGCGGCGACGAGCACCGGGCGGCGACGCTCGCGACCGCGTGGCGGCACGCCGACAACCCGTTCCCCGGGCTCGACGCCCGGCTCCTGGCAGGAGATCGTGCATGAAGGTTCTGCTCGTGTCGTGGGAGTATCCGCCGGTCGTCGTCGGTGGGCTGGGTCGACACGTACACCACCTCGCGCTCCAACTCACCGCACAGGGGCACGAGGTGGTCGTCCTGTCCCGGCAGCCCACCGGCACGGACCCACAGTCGCATCCGACCTCGGACACCGTCGTCGACGGTGTCCGAGTCATCGCCGCAGCGGAGGATCCCCTGCACCTCGAGTTCGGCACCGACATGATGGCCTGGGTGCTGTCGATGGGTCACTCGATGCTGCGGGCCGGGTTGCGGCTCACGGGCCTCGGGGCGAGCGCAGCGGGTGTGAGCGACCTCGACCGCACGGGGGCCGGTTCGGTGCACCGCCCGTGGGTACCCGACGTGGTACACGCCCACGACTGGCTCGCCGCGCACGCCGCCGTCGGGCTCGCAGAGACCTTCGACGCCCCGCTCGTGTCGACGATCCACGCCACCGAGGCCGGCCGGCACAGCGGATGGGTGTCCGGGCCGGTCAACCGGCAGGTGCACTCGGCGGAGTGGTGGCTCGCGCGGGAGTCGGACGCGGTGATCACGTGCTCGCGCTCGATGTCCGACGAGGTAGCCCGGCTCTTCGGGCCGGGCCTCGCGCAACTGCACACGATCGCCAACGGCATCGACGCGACGCTGTGGCCGGTCCGGCCCGGGCCGCGCGGCACCGATCGTGCGCGCCTGCTGTACGTCGGTCGGCTCGAATACGAGAAGGGCGTGCAGGACCTCATAGCGGCGCTCGCCCGGGTGCGGCGCTCGCACCCGGGCACCACGCTGGCCGTCGCCGGCGACGGGACGCAGGCCGCGTGGCTGCGCGGGGTCGCGCGCGAGCACCGCGTCCTCCGGGCCGTGGACTTCCTCGGTTCCCTGGGCCACGAGGAGCTGATCGCGCTCATGCACACCGCGGATGCGCTGGTGATCCCCAGCCGGTACGAGCCCTTCGGCATCGTCGCGCTCGAGGGGGCCGCTACCGGTGTACCCCTGGTCGCGTCGACGGCGGGCGGGCTCGCCGACTTCGTTCGCACGGGCGAGACAGGGTTGTCCGCCCCGCCTGCCGATGTTCCGGCGCTCACCGCGGCGATCCGGGAGGTGCTCGACGACCCTGCAGCGGCCCGGGCCCGTGCCGTCACGGCGCGAGCCGAGGTCGAGAGCCTCACCTGGGAGGCTGTGGCCCGCGAGACGGCCGCCGTGTACCTCGCCGCCAAGCGACGCCCTCGGGATCCATTGGGACGCAGGATCATCGACGAGCGCCCACTCCCGGAACGGGATCCGACCAATCCGATGGCCTGAGGCTTCCTGCCCGGACGGGCTCCGCAACCGGTCGCTGCGAGCGACGCCTCATGCCGCTCGCCGCCTCCCACGCCCGAGGTCACGGACCTACTCTGGGAGCCCCTTCGCACCCTGCTTCTTGCGCTCGATGTCGGCGAGCGCCCGCTCGAGCTCGGCGCGCTGGTCGGCAGCCTCGTCCCACATGTCCTTCCGGTTCTTGATGACCTTGGCCGGCGAGCCCACGGCGATCGAGTACGGCGGGATCACGCCGCGGACGACGGCGTGGGCCCCGAGCACGCTGCCGTGGCCGACGATGGTGCCGCGCGTGACGGTGACCTTGGTGCCCACCCAGGTGTCGCCTCCGATCCGCACGGGGCCCTTCACGATGCCCTGGTCCTTGATGGGGATGTTGATGTCGTCCATCTTGTGGTCGAAATCGCAGATGTAGCACCAGTCCGCAACGAGCGAGGCCGCGCCGAACTCGATGTCGATGTAGCAGTTGATCACGTTGTCGCGACCGAAGACCGACTTGTCCCCGATGCGCAGCGACCCCTCGTGGCAGCGGATCTTGTTGTCGTCGCCGATATGCACCCAGCGGCCGATCTCGAGGCGTCCGAGTCCCGGCGTCGCATGGATCTCGACGTTCTTCCCGAGGAACACCATGCCTTTGAGGACCACGTGCGGGTTCGCCAGCCGGAACTTCGCGAGCCGGAAGTACCGGACCAGGTACCAGGGGGTGTAGGCCTTGTTCTTCAGAACCCAGCGCAGCGACGCGGGACTGAGGAAACGCGCCTGATCGTCGGCCTGGTCGGCATGACGCCACCGGGTCCGGTACGGCGAGTTCCACATGCTCGTCATGGGCATCAACATTAGGCGACGCCGCACCGGGGCCGTGGCGCGCCTGGGGGGACGGCCGGGCTGTCGCGATAGTGTCTAGGGCGCTGACGCGAAGAAGGAGTGTGATGGTGGTGAGACCGTGGGCGCGCGGCCGCGTGGCGGTGGCGATCGCCGCCGCGGCTGCGGTGCTGGCCGCATGCAGCCCGGACACCTCCTGGGTCGACGCGAACGACTCCGCCGTCTGGCCCGGCATGGGCGGCAACGGCCACAACTCGTCGTATGCCGACCTGAACGCCGCCAAGACGTTGGTGCCCGCTTGGACGCGCCCCCTGGGCGGAACCAATCTGGCACCCCCTTCGATCACCAACCGCGGCTACACCTCGGTCACGGCGAAGACCCCGAGCGGCTGCACGACCTTCATGCTGGAGATCACCGTCGGGCGCAAGGTCTACTGCCGGCGCGACGGTGTGGGTGTCGAGCTGCAGACGCCCCTGGTCGACCAGTTCGACTACAGCTACATGGGCAATCCCGGCTGGGTGATCTCCCCCGACTCGGCGAACCAGATCCGCTGGCGCCGCCCCGTATCGGGCGATCCACTGTGGCTGAAGTTCGGTGGGGCCCGCGAGCTACTGGTCGTCACGCACATCGGGCAGGTCCTGGTGCTCGACACACACAGCGGCGAACCACTCGGCCCGTCGTACGGGCTGGTCCCGAACAAGACGGTCACGGATAACGCAGACGGCCTCGGAGACTGCCCCGACGCCGGACCCGGCTGCCCGGTCTCCGCGCCCCCCGCGGTCGACACGGCGCGCAGCCGCGCCTATGTCGTCGTTCGACGGGACGGCGCCAAGCGCTCCGACCTGGTCGCATTCGACTACGGAAAAGTGAACGGGCTCAATACGATCCGTATCGCATGGGAGCGCACGGATATCGATGACGACCCGTGGGGTTCGCCGGTCCTGTCCGCAGACTCGCGGACGCTCTACGTCAACACCCGCGGCGGGAAGCTGCTCGCGGTCGACGCGGACGGCGGCAAGACCAAGTGGTCGTACGACACCGGGTACTCGACGAAACTCGCGCCGTCGGTGTCCCCGTCGGGCGACATCGTCCTCGCCGCGGGCGCGACGTCGCGCGCACCGCTGATCGGGCTGCACGACGACGGTGGCTCCGCGCGCGAGCTGTTCCGGCGCACCGACGTCGCCAACGTGTCGGTTCCCGCGCAGGTGCGCGGCGGGACCGGGTACACCGTCGTCCGCGACTGGGGCGGCGGGAACACCAAGCTCATCGAGTTCCGCACCGACAGCGGCGACACGACGCGCACCTTCGATCTCCCCGGCACCGTGAAGTCCACGTCGGGCGTCGCGATCGGACCGGGCGGCGAGCTCGTGACCGTATCGGACTCGGGCGACGTATACGCGTTCACGAGCGGTAAGAAGATCGGCGACGGGATCCGCGCCGACTGATCCGGTGCCGACCACTGCGACTCAGGATGCGACGCTCCACTCGGCGGATCCGGCAAGCGCCTCGTCGGCGATCGCCCCAAGCGTGTGCAGGACAGACGTCATCGTAGGATCGGCGCGCCGGCCGTCCCGAACGACTGCGCTGATCGTGCGGGTACCGAGGTCTACGCCGGGCACTATCAGGCCCGCCAACCGATCCGGGACAGCGAGCAGCGGCACGACGGCCGCGGCGACCTCCGTGGCCGCCACCTCGCAGATGTTCTGCGCTCCGACGAGCCGATGCGCGACGCGCGCCGTGAAGCCGGTGTCATTCGCCAACCGAGTGACCGCGACGCCCAGCCCGCTGTCGGGCGGGCCCGTCACCCAAGGCGCTTCGGCGAGCGCCGCCAGCCCCCCGGTGCGCACACGTTGTCGCCATTGCGCGGGCGCCAGCAGCACCAATGGCTCGAAAATCAGTGTCTCGCTTGTCAGCCCGCCAAGTACCTCGTGCCCGAGAAAGTCATAGCTGCAGGTGACAGCGATATCCACCTCGCCTCGGCGCAACAACCGCAAGGACGCCGGGCTCGTCTGCTGCTGCACCTCGACCCGGATGCCGGGTTCCGCGATCCGGAGCCTGCGCATGAGTGGTACCGCCAGCAACGGGATCCCCATGTTGAACGAAGCCACCGCGACCCGGCCCGCCGCCCGATCACGCGTCGCCGCAACCGCACTCAACGTCTCATCGACCGCCTTCAGAACCCGCCGTGCGTGCTCCACCAACACCAGTCCGCTGGGCGTCAGCCCCAACGTGCGCCCCTCTCGCCGCAGGAGGACTGCCCCGACCTCGTCTTCGAGCACCCTAAGCTGTTGCGATACAGCTGAACTCGTGATCGATCGGCGTTCGGCGACGGCGGTCACCGAGCCGACTTCGGCGAGGTCGCACAGCAGGGACATCCGGCGCAGGTCCAGCATCAGTCTCGCCCCTCGGGGGTCGGCGCCCAGATCGGGCATCGGGGTAGTCGTTGGTGGTCGTACTGACCTCTTGGTGGACCGACACACGAGAACGCATGCGGCCGATCGGTGGTGATGCACGGCTACGACAGCCGGCCGGTGGCGCGGGTTCAGCGGCAACAGATCGCGCTGCGGTCGCGCATGAGATCGACGTATCGTCGACCGAAAAGCCGTTCCGCAACCATGTGTAGATGATCCCACCAACGGGTGCGCGATGCGGTGCCGAAAGTCGGGTGTGCACCGAGAAGTGTCCGCTGCGCTGCAGTTTCATCTGATTCGAGGCAGGAATCTCGGCGGGCGAAATCCTCGGGGGTGGCCCCGCCGGGTGTGACGCGGGCGCAACAGCCGGCGCCGATTAAGGACCGCTGAAGAAATCCGGTAGAAGAACATGGTTGTTCGCACGGGACCGTAGCTCGACTCTGAGTGACGTCGCCTCCGAGTTCGCGAGGCGCATCGCCGAATCACATCTCGCGCAATCCTTCAGGAGCCACCATGACCGAACTCGAGGACAGCACCAGCCTGGGCCTGGACGTCACGCCGCTCGCCGGATACATCGGCGCCGAGATCAGCGGCGTCGATCTCCGGGGGACGATCGAACCCGCCGTGGTGGACGAGATCCGCTCAGCACTGCACCGCCACAAGGTCGTGTTCTTCCGGGGTCAGGACATCGGCCACGCGGACCAGATCGCGTTCGCCCGACTCTTCGGGAGGGTCACGCCCGCGCACCCGCACGAGGAGGATCCGCCGGAGGGCTTCCCAGAGATACTGCCCATCGACAGCCGCCGTTACGAGACGAATCTCGGCCGCAAGCGCACGTCCTACGACAGCAGCTGGCACACCGATGTCACCGCCCTCGTCAACCCGCCCGCCGCGTCGATCCTGCGCGCGCACATCCTCCCGCCGTACGGTGGTGACACCGCGTGGACCAACCTGGTCGCGGCATACGAGAACCTGCCGAAGGACCTTCGCGACTTCGTGGACCGCCTCGACATCCGGCACCAGTTCACGACGCGCGCAGCCAGTGGCAGCCAGCGCGAACGCAAGGTCCGCGAGACCAACCTGGTCTCGTACCATCCCGCCGTGCGAGTGCACCCCGATACCGGCGAGCGGGCGCTGTTCGTCAGCCCCGGCTTCACGCGCGGCGCGCGGGAGGTCCGCGGCCTGAGCCCCTCGCAGAGCGAACGCATCCTGTCGCTGCTGTGGGAGGAGGCGACTCGCACCGAATACACCGTCCGCTTCAAGTGGGAGCCCGGCAGTGTCGCGTTCTGGGACAACCGCGCCACCGCCCATCTGGCGATCTCCGACGCGGGCCATCTCGGGCACGATCGGGTGCTGTACCGGGTCACGCTCGAGGGCGACGTCCCGCGGGGCGTCGACGGCCGGCAGTCGGAGCAGGTCTCGGGCGAGGCCTTCTACGGCTCCTGAGACCTATCCGTCCAGGCTCCCGGCGCGTGAGCACCGCGGCACACCTCGAATCAAGGAAACGATCCCGTTCATGACACATGATTTCACCCGTCGCGCCTTCATCGGCCTCGGTGCCGCAGCAGTGGGATCCGGCGTGTTGGCGGCGTGTGCCGGCGGCGGCTCGCCGCGGCCACGGGCGTCCGGCACGTCGGGCCCCCGCACCGGCGGCGAGATCGTCTACCTCAACGCGATGGTGAATCCGGGTTACCAGCAACAGCAGATCGGTTCGTGGCACGCCCTGCAGTACTGGGCGCTGTTCGTCGAATACCTCTTCTACGTCAACGAGAAGAGCGAACTGCTGCCCCATCTGGCGACCGGTTTCACTGCCAACTCCGACTTCACGAAGTTCTCCATCGGCATTCGCACGGGCGTGACCTTCTCCAATGGCGAGGTGCTGAACGCCGATGCCGTGGCCAAGAACCTGGACCTGTTCGGGCTCGGCGACACAAAACGCGCCATTCCCCGCGTCGCGAACCTGCCGCAGAGCTACCAACGGGCCGTCGCGGTCGACGAGTACGAGGTCGAGGTGAGTCTGAGAGATCCGTTCCCCGCCTTCATCAGGCATCTCGCGGGCTCGTCCACCACGGCGATACTCGCGCCCGCCACGATCGCGCTGCCCCTGGCCGAGCAGTCCGATCTGAGCAACACACACGCCACTGGACCGTGGACCGTGCAGTCGTGGACGCCGAGCAAGGAGGTGATCCTGCAGCGCCGCGACGACTACGCCTGGCCGCGCCTCGACGCGAAGCACTCCGGCCCCGCTTATCTGGACAAGATCACCATCCAACAGCTCACGGAAGACGAATTGCGGGTGGGTGCACTCGAATCCGGCCAGGCGCAGATCATCCACTACCCACAGCCGAGCGCGGAGGTGGGACTGGCGAAGAAGGGGTTCCACGTGATCGATGCTTTCGGGCCGGGCAGCGTATGGGGCCTACACATCCGGATCACGGCCCCGCACGTCGACGATCTCAGAGTCCGCCAGGCACTCACGCGGGCCGTGGACCGGCAGCAGATCGTGGATACCCTGTACCCGCCGAACTGGAAGGTGGCGCAGGGCCCGCTCAACCGAGCGACGCCCTGGGGCATCGATCTCTACGAGAAGTTCTCGTACGACCCGGATCTGGCGAACCGGCTGCTCGACGAGGCGGGCTGGACGGGGCGCGACGAGGACGGCTACCGCACGCGCGACGGACAGACACTCGAGCTGCTCGAATATCCGTCCGTGTTCATCACTACTTCGAAGTCCGACCTCACGCTGATCGCGCAACAGTGGCAGAAGGTGGGCATCAAACTGACTCTCAAGAACGTCGACTACGACAACTACAACACGGTCACCGCACCGAATCTCGAACCGCCGCCGCCGCTGTACGAGATCCATTGGGGGGCCGCATACCCCACGTTCCTGTGGCGGTGGTGGGACACCGGCCAACAGGACCAGTTCGACGCCCCGCCGGGCGGCCGCATGGACCAGTTGCTCACACAGATCACCGCCGCACAGACGGATCAGGAAGCCTACGCGCTTGCGGCTCGGCTACAGGAGTTCGTCATCGACAACGCATATTTCATCCCGGTTCACGAATTCCCCCAGAACTTCGCGGCCGCGGGGAACCTGCAGGGAATCACCTATGACGGGTACCCCCGTATCCAGCTCTACGACGCATGGTTGGACGCCTGACATGACCGGTGTGCTCGCCCCCCGCAGATTTCGGCTCGCCCGGTCCGGCCGCACCATCAGCGCGTCCTACGGTCGGAACTACGTCCTCTCCCGGATAGGCCAGGCCATCGTCGCAGCGGTCCTGGTCTACGTGCTGGTGTTCGTCATCGTCACCATCCTCCCCGGCGACCCCGTCGAAGCCCGTCTCCGTAATCCCGAGGCCGGCTACACCGAGCAGCAGGTCCAGGATCTCCTGGCGTACTACCACCTGAACCGCCCGGTCTGGTCACAGCTGTGGTACGCGTTGCAGCGCCTCCTGTTCCACGCCGACTGGGGCCTGTCTCTGGACGCCGGGCGGCCGGTTTGGGCCGTCGTGCTGTCCGGGCTGCCGTCCACGCTCGGGCTGGCGGCCGCCGCCTTCGGTATCGCCCTCGTCCTGGCCTTCGCGATCTCGCTCGGTGCGTGCTACCTGCCGGCGCGGTTCGGGGGCGGGGTGCTGCGCGCCTTCCCCTCGCTGTTCCTGTCCGCGCCCAACTTCCTGATCGGTCTACTAGTGATCGCGGTGTTCTCGTTCCGCCTGCGCTGGTTCTCGATAGTCGACTACAGCGCAGTCAGCACCCTGATCTATCCCGCGATCACCCTGGCCGTGCCGGTGTCCGCGCCGATCGCTCAGATCTTCATCAGCGCTCTCGACGGGGCCCGGTACGAGCAGTACTCGACGGTGGCCGTCGCGAAGGGCATCAGCAGATACACGCTGTTCGTACGGCACTGGCTGCCCAACGCAGCCCTGCCCACACTGACGATCTCGGCCATCATCGTGGGCGATCTGCTGGGCG
Organism: Tsukamurella sp. 8F; assembly: GCF_029167375.1. GTDB lineage: Bacteria > Actinomycetota > Actinomycetes > Mycobacteriales > Mycobacteriaceae > Tsukamurella. Next base: position 165,411 of record NZ_JARFTP010000004.1, on the reverse strand, counting down.
GCTCGATCATCACCGAGGCCGTGTTCGGACGGACAGGTCTGGGCAAGGTGATCGAGACCGCCGCGACGGACCAGGACGTGCCGGTACTGCAAGCCGTCGTGACGCTCGCGGCGCTGATCTTCCTGGCGATCAATCTCGTCGTCGACCTGGTGTATCCGGTGCTCGACCCGCGGCTGCGACGGGCGGGGGCGGCGCGATGACCACTCGGATCAACGGCGCCGACAGCAGCGCCGGGTTCGCATCGTTATCCCGACTCCGCCTGGACACGCTCCGGTCACGGAACGGCTTCTCGCTTCTCGCGGGCCTGATCGTCCTGGTAGTCGTCGCGTGGGCGGTCGCACCCGGGCTGTTCACAGACCACAGCCCTTACGTGGGCATCACACACGAGCAGTTCGAGGCTCCGTCGGTGGCGCATCCGTTCGGCACCGACCAACTGGGCCGGGACGTATTCGCGCGCGTGGTCTACGGCACACGTCCCGCGGTGATCACCTCGCTGGTAGCTGTGGCCATCGGCCTGGTGATCGGCAGTCTCCTGGGACTGGTCGCCGGCTTCTTCGGCGAGTACGTCGACGCGGCACTGGGGCGCCTCATCGACGTCCTCCTAGCGATCCCCGCCTTCCTCCTGGCGGTGATCGTGGTCGTGTCGCTGGGCTTCGCGACCACCAACGCCGCAATCGCGGTGGGAGCCTCGTCGGTGGCCGTGTTCGCGAGGCTGAGCAGATCCGAGACCCTGCGCGTCAAGTCGCTGGCATTCGTCGAGTCCGCATATCTACTGGGCGGCAACAAGATACAAATTCTACTGCTGCACGTGTTGCCAAACACCTACCGCCCGATCCTGGCGCTTACCGTGCTGCAGTTCGGCATCGCGATCATCAACATCTCCGGACTGGCATTCCTCGGCTACGGGAGCCCGCCCCCCGCTTCGGACTGGGGGCTGCAGGTGGCCGACGGCAAGGCGTTCTTCTACAGCTTCCCGTGGCTCGTCGTCGCACCCGGTGTCGTGATGGTGCTGACCGTGCTCTCGCTCAACCAACTCAGTAAGTCGATAGGTAGGAGGAAGTGACATGACCACCACACTCGAAGAGGTCGACGTCGCGGGCGGTGCCGGCAGGGCGTCGGCGCCACTCCTCGCGGTGCGCGACCTCCGGGTCACATACGGCCGCAGCCGGACCGCTACGGTCGATGACGTCTCTCTGAGCGTGCGCCGTGGCGAGACCGTAGCTGTCGTCGGAGAATCCGGCTCGGGCAAGTCCACGGCGGTGAACGCGATCCTGCGACTGCTCGACGGCCGCGCGAGAGTCGAGGGGATGGTGACATTCGACGGGCGGAGCGTGTCATCACTCGGCGAACGTGGGTTCCGAGCGTTGCGGGGGCGCAGGATCGGCTACGTGCCCCAGGATCCCACATCATCGCTGAATCCGGTGCGGCGCATCGACCGTCAGGTGTATGAGGCCTTCGCGACCTCGCGTCTTCCGGAGTACACCCGGACCGGCGCGCACCGAGACCGGGCAGAGGGTCTCCTCGCGTCGGTGGGCATCGTGAACCCCGAGCGCGTGCTGCGTTCGTACCCGCACGAGCTGTCGGGTGGGCAGCTCCAGCGGGTCTTGATCGCGATCGCCATCTCCCAGCACCCCGATCTCATCGTCGCGGACGAGCCGACCTCGGCGCTGGACGTGACGATCCAGCGGACGATCCTCGATCTGCTCGATCGACTGAAGGCCGACAACGGCCTGTCGGTCCTCCTGGTGACCCACGATCTGTCCCTGGCCGCCGAACGCGCGGACGAGGTGTTGGTGCTCGATCGGGGAAGGGTGGCCGAATACGGTTCGGCGACGCAGGTGTTGCGACATCCGAAGGCCGACTACACGCGAGAGCTGATCGGCGATGTCCCGAGCCTGAACCTGGACAGGTTCGCACAGGCGAAAGCCCAGCGCCCCGCGGCCACCGGCGACGACTACGCGCTCACGGTAACCAACATACGAAAGACATACGGACGCGGGGAGAATCGCACCGAGGCACTCAAGGGGGTGTCGTTGTCCGTCGAGTCCGGGCGGACCCACGCGCTGGTCGGCGAGTCGGGGTCCGGGAAGTCCACGCTGGCAAGGATCGTCTTGCGCCTGATCGAGCCTGATGCGGGCGAGATCCGGGTGGCGGACCGAGACATCGCGCACCTTGGACGGCGACACCTGCGCGACGCCCGCCGCAACCTCCAGCTGGTGTACCAGAATCCCTTCAACTCACTCGATCCGACGTACTCCGTCGAGCGGCTGGTGTCCGAGCCGCTGCGCCGCTACCGGGTGGGCGACCGGCACCGACGCCGCGAACGGACGGCCGAATTGCTCACGCTGGTGGGACTGGACGAATCGTTCACGCACAGGAGCATCCGGCAGCTCTCGGGCGGCCAGCGGCAACGCGTCGCGATCGCCCGTGCGCTGAGCCTCAGCCCGAACCTGCTGGTGCTCGATGAGCCGACCTCGGCACTGGATGTGGTGGTGCAGGCACAGATCCTGCAGGTACTCGCAGACCTTCAGGCGAAGCTCGGCTTGAGCTATCTGTTCATCTCGCACGATCTGAGTGTGGTGCGACAGTTCGCGGATACGGTGACGGTGCTCCAGCTCGGCGAGGTCCGCGAGTCCGGCCGAGTGGACGCGATCTTCGACGATCCGCGCAGCGACTACACGCGCGCCCTGATCGACTCGATCCCACGGGCGTTCCACGACGCCCGAGCGGAGGTGGGACGATGACGGAGTCCCTCGTCCGATCCGGGAACGGACAGCCGCCGGCCCTCGACTCGCCGGAATCGGCCGAGATCCTCGACCGCATCGCCACCGACGCCCGGATCCGCCGCGATCAGGGCGGCCGCCCCGAGGTGGCACTGCAACTGGTTCGCCGCCATCGTCTCGGTGCCGTGCGACTCCCCGTCGAGCTCGGCGGTGCCGGATACTCCAAGCGGCAGCTGTTCGAGTTGGTGATCCGGCTCGCGGAGGCGGACCCGGATGTACCCCACATCCTGCGGGTGCATTGGGGATTCGTCGAGGATCGGCTCCGATTGCGGCATCGGGAGGCCGGACGTCCGTGGCTCGCGCAGATCGCGGACGGACTCCTGTTCGGCGGGGCCAGCTCCGAACTGAGCAGCCACACCGTGGGGAGCCGTGCCTACGACACCACGGTGACGCCGACCGCCGACGGATACGTGCTGCGCGGCCGGAAGTTCTACAGCACCGGCAGTCAGTACTCGGACTACCTCAGGATCGTCGCGGCGGATCCGAAGGGCGACACGGTGAACGTGCTGATTCCCGCCGATCGCGCGGGCGTCATCCACGCCGACGACTGGGACGGCATAGGTCAGCGGGAGACCGGGAGCGGGACCACGATCCTCGATGACGTCCGTGTGAATGCCGACGAGCTGATCACGTGGGAGCGTTGGGAGGACGACGCCCGGCCCCGGTCCGCGCAGCCGCAGCTCATCCTGCATGCGATCGCGGCGGGCATCCTGCGGTCGGTGACCACCGACGCCGCCGAGCAACTGCGCACCCGCCGTCGCACTTACGCGTTCGCCGCCGCGGACCACCCCGCGGCGGACCCCCAGCTGCTCGAAGTGGTCGGTCGGCTCTCGGCGGCCGCCTTCGTGGCTGAGTCGACGGTGCTCGCGGCCGCCGACGCGCAGGATCTGGCGGCCACGCACGCCGTCGGACACGGAGCCGCCGACCCGGGGCTCGAACACGAGGCCTCGTTGCTCGCCGCGAAGACCAAGGTCGGGATCGAGGGTCTTGCGCTCACGGCCGCCGCCGACCTGTATGCGGTCGGCGGCGCGTCGGCGACCCGTGCATCCGCGCATCTCGACCGCCACTGGCGGAATCTTCGGACCCTCTTCTCGCACAACCCCACGCCGTACAAGGCGCGGGCCATCGGGGATCTGGAGGTGAACGGCACTCCCCTACCCCGAATCGGGTTCTTCTGAACCGAGGGATCCTGCACGTAACGTTGGGAGCGGCCCCGGGATCCCTGGGGCCGCTCCCGATCGTCGTGGTCGGCGCTTACTCACGAAGCGGCGGCAGCCCGACCCTGCAGGTGGATACCGAGCCGGCCCCGCAGCGTGCGCTCGGAGTACTCATGTCGGAACAAACCACGCGCGCGCAGGATCGGCACCACGTGATCCACGAAGTCCTCCAAGCCGTCGGGGAAGCGATCGGGCATGAGATTGAATCCGTCGGCAGCACCGGCCCGGAACCACTGCTCTATGGTGTCTGCCACCTGCTCCGGAGTCCCGGTGATCTTCCGGTGTCCGCCTGCGCCCGCCAACCGGCCCAGGAGTGCCCGGACGGTAGGGCGCTCCTCCTCGGCCAGACGTACGACGGATTCGCGGAACCCCAGCGATGCGCCGAACCGTGCCGGGTCGGCGGGAGCGGCGAGGATCCGGCCAGGGACCGGGCGGTCGACGTCGAGCTCGCCTGGTGGCACCCCGAGCAGTGTCTCGAGGCGGGACAGCGGAAACCCGTCCGGCGCGGTGGTCTCGGTCTCGGCATGTCGCCGCTGCGCCTCGTCCTCGGTACTCCCGATCGTGGTGATGAGGCCGGGCAGGATCTTCACGTGCGCCGGGTCCCGCCCGGCGGCGGCGGCGACCGCCTTCACGTGTTCGTAGTGCTCGACACCGGCGCGCAAGCTCAGCTCGGCAGAGAACACCGCGTTGGCCTCACGGCCTGCGAGCTCTCTGCCGGCAGGCGAGCCGCCTGCCTGCACCAGCAGCGGATATCCCTGCGCCGAGGCGGGTGCCGGGAGACGGCCACTGATCTCGAAGAACTCGCCGTCGTGATCGACTGCGGGTCCGCCGAGGGCCGAGCGCCAGAGTGCGGTGACCACCTCGACGAACTCCCCCGCCCGTCGGTATCGGGTGTCCCTGTCCGGGAGTTCGGGAAGGCCGAAGTTCCCGGCGACATCCGGACTGTAGGTGGTTACCACGTTCCACGCGGCTCTGCCGCCCGACGCGTAGTCGAGCGACAGGAACCGGTATGCCAGCTCCCACGGATCGTTGAACGTGGACGATGCGGTACCGATCAGCCCCAGGTTCTCCGTGACCGCTGCGACCGCCGCAAGGATCAACGTGGGTTCGAGGGCACGGGAGGGCTTGTAGCGCGGGTCTTCTCGCAGTCCCGGGCCGTCGGCGAGGAAGAACGCGTCGAGACTCCCACGCTCGGCGATACGCCCGATGTGCTTGAAGTACTCGATGTCGACGAACGCGAGGCCGTCGAGATCGTTGTGCCGCCAGGCATCGTGTGTGATGCCGACGTCGAGGACGTTGACGTTGAGGATCACGTGTCGCTGCACATCAGTTGCCATGAGTAGCCCCCGCCTTGTCAGTCGTCGATGTGTGCGTATCCGTCTCGGCCGGGTCGGGAAAGACCCGGCGGCCGTGCGTGGGCGGCTCGACGCGCACCAGACCGAACCGTTCACGCAGCCACCCGGACGGGAGCGTTCCCGTATCCGGCGCATCCCGCACCAGATGTCGCAGTGATTCGAGATCGTCTACCCGGTGCACCACAGTCCGGCCGTCACCGGGCCGGATCACCACATCGGCGACCGCCGCGAGGGCGGCATCGGCCGGACCGGGCGACCAGGCTAGGACCGGGGGCCATATCTGCGGGCTCCACGGCACCTGCAGCGGCCCATCGACATCGAACGCGCCGCGATGATCGATCGCCACCACCCGGTGCGACTCCGCGAAGACCCCGGTCGCGCGGTCGGCCACGATGGCGTCCAGCGGGAAACTGCGCCAGAGCTCACGCAGTACCCGCACCGCGTCGGCCGCGGCGGCGGTGGGCGTCGCCCGCGTCCAGGGCGACCCCGGGCTCGCGCCCCGGTCCAGGGCCCCGATGAGCAGGCCTGCCCGGCCGCGGGATGCGTGATCGATCGTCGACAGACGACGCGCGATGTTGTACGGGTGGTCACGCTGCGGCGCGGCGGCGACGATCAGTCCGAGGCTCGTCGTGTGATGCGCCAGGGTGATAGCCCCGACGGTCGGGTCGACGCCGCCTGCCCCTGCGTCCTGCGAATCGATGACGATGTCGGACCCTAAGACGACGGCGTCCGCCACGGATTCGAGACGCTGAGCGAGCCGTGTCAATTGCGAGGCGTGCTGCGGCGCGAGGAGCTCCGCGAGCGCTGGCCGGGACAGGGCGACCAGCACCGGTGGCCGCGGTTTCGGATTGGTCATGCCTCGACAGTGCAGCCACTTCAGCCGCCGAACAAGCAAGCGGCGCTACGTGATCTGTGAAGCTCGACGTCCGGTGACACACCGACGTGCGAAGTGCCGCCCGGCGGTGACGAGAAAGGCGCGCGATGCAAGAACCTCTGAACGGGTCCCGCAGCCCGATGGCGGGTTCCGGTGCACCGCGGGGAGGACCGTCGGTGGCGGCGCCCTCTGTACCGACCGCACTGCGCACCCGCTCGTCGAAACATACCCGAGGAGGGAGCACCAGACGAGCGATACCACGCGGCCGCGGCGGCTGGGCGCGAACGGCCTTTCGGTGTTCCCGATGCGGCCGGCCGGCCACGCAGGTGGCCGGTGATCGGGCGATCAGTCTGGGCATCGAGGCGCCGCCCAAGATCGGGTTGCCGACCTACTCGGTGCCGAAACGTTCACGACTCTGCCGCCTTACATGCGGCAGGCTGAGATCCATGAGTATCGACTGGGCGGCATGGCTCGAGCGGTGGGACAGGCAGCAGGCGGGGTACGTCTCGCAGCGCGAGGAACGGTTCACGGCTGTGTTCGACGTGCTGGAGGCGCTGCTGCCGCCCGAGTTCGTCGCTGTCGACCTGGGCTGCGGCCCGGGGTCGCTGAGCGCACGGCTGCTCGCCCGCTTTCCCGCCGCACGCGCCGTCGGCGTGGACTTCGACCCCGCGATGCTCGCGCTCGGGCGGGGCGCGCTCGGCTCCGTAGGCGGCCGGCTGCGGTTGGTGAAGGCGGACCTGGACTCCCCCGCGTGGGTCGACGAGATCGGCGAGGCGCGCATCGATGCCGTCGTCAGCAGCACGGCCCTGCATTGGCTGCACCCCGAGCCACTCGCCCGCACCTATCGCGACGCGCACGCCCTGCTACGCCCGGGCGGCGTCCTGATCGACGCCGACCACCTGGCGTTCGGCGAGCCCACGCTGCGCCGCCTGGACGACGAGCGGCTGGAGCGGGAGTGGTCCGACGAGGCGTTCGCTGCCCGGGGCATCGAGACGGCGGAGCAGTGGTGGGAGGCGTTCGGCCGGGAGCCGGGCGGCGCAGAGCTGGTCGCGGCCCGGGCCGCCGCGTTCGCCGGTAAGACGCGGCAGGAGACGCCGCCGGACTTCGACGCCCATGTCGCCGCGCTGCGCGCAGCGGGATTCGGGGAGATCGGCACCGTGTGGCAGCGCGGGTCCGACCGAGTACTCGTGGCGGTGCGCTAGGCCGGGACCCCGCGATACTCGCGAGCGAGGTCGTCGAGTGGGAGGCCGAGCGCCTCTGCCAGAGCGACGACGGTACCGAATGCGGGCGACGGCATCCGTCCGGCCTCGATCTTGCGCAGCGTCTCGGGCGAGATCCCCGCGGCGTCGGCGACGTCGTCGAGGCGGCGCTCGCCGCGGGCGCGGCGCAGTTCGTCGCCCAGCCGGCGCCCGGCAGCGATCTGTGCATCGGTAAGCGGCCTGCGCACCATCACGGAAACCATGATGCCACATCTGGTATAAAAATACCATGATGGAGTTGAAGACCCCTTCGGAGGTCGAGAAGATGCGCGTCACAGGCGGATTCATCGCCGAGTTGTTGGACGCCCTGACGTCGCGCGCGCAGGTGGGTGTCAACGTGCTCGACCTGGAGGATCATGCGCGCGGCATGCTCGCGGCTCGGGGCGCCGAGTCCTGCTACTGGGACTACGCGCCCTCGTTCGGCTGCGGCCCGTTCCGCAATGTCACCTGCCTGTCGGTCAACGACGCCTGCCTGCACGGCCTCCCGCGCGACCACATCCTCACCGAGGGCGATGTGCTTTCGGTCGATATCGCGGTCTCGATCGACGGCTGGGTCGCCGACGCCGCGCGCACCGTCGTGATCGGCCCTGCGCTACCCGAGGACCGGCGGCTCATAGCCACCACGGAGGCGGCCCTCGACGCCGCGATCGCGGCCGCCGGCCCGGGCGCCAAGCTGGGCGACGTCTCGCACGCGATCGGCGAGGTGTTGCAGGGCGCCGGGTACAAGGTGAACACCCAGTTCGGTGGGCACGGACTCGGCCGCACGATGCATGAGGACCCGCACATCCCGAACCTCGGCCGGCCGGGCCGAGGCCTCACGCTGAGGCCCGGAATGACGTTCGCGTTCGAGCCCTGGCAGTGCGCCACGACCGACAAGGTGGTCTTCGACGACGACGGCTGGACGATCCGATCCGCCGATGGTTCACGCGCCTCGCACAGCGAGCACACGGTCGCGATCACCGACGACGGTGCCCGCATCCTCACCCTGCCGCTGTAGCGCTACACCCGCGCACGCTGCGGCACCTCCCGCGCCACAAGCAGTGCGACCGCTCCGAGCATCGTGCCGGTGACCCTCCGCTGCCACACCGCCCACCCGGGACGCGCCGCCAGTAGCGCGGCGACCGAGCCGGCGCCCAAGATCAGTGCCGCGTTGACCACCAGGCTGACCGAGATCTGGATGCCGCCGAGCAGGAAGCCCTGCGCCACAACGTGACTGCGAGCAGGATCGATGAACTGCGGAATCAGTGCGAGGTACATGATCGCCGCCTTCGGGTTGAGCAGGTTGGTGGTCAGGCCCATCGCGAACAGCCTCGCCGGGCGGTCGCGGGCGACGGAGCCCGGTTCGAACACGCCCTTGCCTCCCGGGCGTAGCGCCTGCCAGGCCAGCCACGCCAGGTACAGCGCGCCTGCCCCTTTGAACCCGATATACAGCCACGGCACCGCCACGAACACCACCGCGAGCCCCACGTTGGCCGCCACCAGGTAGACGACGAAGCCCACCCCGGTGCCCGCCAGCGAGACCAGGCCCGCAACCCGGCCCTGAGACACGCTGCGCGACACCAGGTACAGCATGTTGGGCCCAGGAGTGAGCACCATTCCCAGAGCGGTCAGGGTCATACCGAGGGCCGCGGTCGTCGATATCGTCACCGCATCAGCGTGGCCCCGCACCCACCCGGGCGTACATAGCCACTTCGCCACGACTGGCTGCCGGAACGCCTACGCCGCAGGATCCGGCACTGCCGACCTCAGTCGGACGGCGACTCCGACAGCGCGCCCGGCCTGGTAGCGGGCCGCGGCCAACGCGAACTCCGTGGGTGGGTCGCCGAAACCGGCGACGTGCCCAGCCCCGTGCGGATTCCCCGATCGCATCTGCTCGTCAGCCGGGACCGGTGCGGTGAAACCGGGAGGCACGATGATCCCGCCCCAGTGGGTGAAGATCGTTGTGAAATTCGTCAGGGTGGTCTCCTGGCCGCCGTGCGTGCTGGCGCTGGATACGAAAGCGCCGTACACCTTGTCGGCCAGCCGCCCTGCCCGCCACAGGTCGCCGGTGCTGTCGATGTACGTCTTGAGCCGCGCAGCGATCGTGCCGTAGTGACTGGGCGTCCCGAAAAGGACGACATCGGCCCATTCCATGTCGTCGGTAGCTGCGTCATCGGCCGAGAGGAACCGGACGTCGGCGCCCGCCTCACGCGCGCCCTCGGCGGCGGCCTCGGCCAGTCCTCTGATGCTGCCCGCCTCGCTGTAGAAGATCACCGCGACGTTCGTACGCTCATTCATGCCCATGTCACAGACGCTGCCGCAGAACCGGACCGACCGTCCAAGACCGACTGGGTGCGCCACGATACTGTGCGGGTATCGATCGTGGTCAGAGGCGGATACGATGGGCCCGTGTTGGAGACACGGGAGCTGCGATACTTCGTGGCTGTCGCCGAGGAGTTGCACTTCGGGCGGGCGGCGAATCGGCTGGCGATCGCGCAGCCGCCGTTGTCGCGGGCGATCCAGCGACTCGAACGACGGCTCGGAGTGGTGCTGCTGAACCGCAGCAACCGCGTGATCACTCTGACCGAAGCCGGGCAGGTGTTACTGACCGAGGCCCACGCCGTACTGGACGCCGCCGAAGCCGCACGGCGCCGCACCCGTCGCGCCGGTATCGAGCAGCCCGGTCGGATGATCCTGGCGACGAAGGCCGGAGCCTCCAGCGACCTGCTGTCGAAGCTACTGGACTCCTTCGCCGCAGAGCCCGGCGCCATCGACGTCGAGGTGGTGCTGTGCGGCCCCGGCGAGCAGGAGAGGTTGCTGCGCGACGGGCGCGCCGACGTGGCGCTGCTCCAACGGCCCTACGACACTGTCGCCGGATTGGACACCGAGGACCTGCATACCGAACGACAGGTCCTCGTGCTGCCCGCGGGGCACGCGCTCGCCGATCGACCATCCGTATCGAGGGCCGAGGTAGACGCCCTGATCGACCTGCCGGCGCCGCGCTGGCCACGCCCCGACGGGAGTTACGGCGACGGTCCCGGTCCGAAGGTGCGCGATCACACCCAGCTGTTCCAGCTGATCGCGCTCGGACGGGCCTACGCCCTCGTGCCCGAGTCGGTGCGCGCGCACCGGCACGCTCATGCCGTCGTGCCCGTATCGGACGCACCTGCGGTCACAACCGTCATCGCCTGGCCACCACACAGTCGATCACGAGCCGTCGCCGACCTCGTCCGTACCGCAACGCGTCTATGACCGCCGCCCCCTGCCCTGCACCGCGGTCGGTGCGACGACCGGGGTCGGTCAGCGTGTGGGGCGGCAGAGCCACGCGGTGACGCCGCGTCCGATGCGCGCTATGACCACGGTGAGAGAGTGCGTGCCAGCGGGTTTCAGCCGACGGCGCAGCGCGTCCGGATCGATCCCGGCGCCGCGGGTGAGGATCTCGACTGTGCCGACGTCGCGGGCGCGGAGTGCGGCACGCAGGTTCTTCTCCGAGAAGGGCAGCTCCTCGAGAACCTCGAATCCACGCACACCGTGCGGAACGGAATCTCCTGTGAGATAGGCGATGTGCGGGTCCAGCTGCCACAGGTCGTGGCGGAATCCGTAGTGCCGCACCAGTCCCGCACGGATCACGGCGCCGTCGGGTTCGATCAGGTACTTCCCCGCCGACGCGACCTCGACGTCGTCGCGCTGGTTGGACGTGACCTCGAATCCTCCGCCACCGCGTCGCAGTACGCTCGCACGTCGCAGGCCGGGAACGGCGACGGGCCCCGACCACAGGCACGCCTCGCGGACGCCACCGTCGAGCGACGTCACTTCGACCTCGCCCGCGAAGCCCGAGCGGTAGAGGAGGTCGTAATCGATTCCCGGGGCCGTCTTGACCGCGAGCGAACGCCCACCATACGCGGCGAGAAGCGCGCTCAGCGGGGGCACCATCCGCTCGGGATCGACGATGCGACGTCCGCCCGCGCGGCGCGCGGGATCGGCGATCACCACGTCTGCACCTGACGTCGAATCCAGTGCGTCGGCACGGAATACCAACGCACGTGGCACGTTCCGTGCCGCCATCGCCGCACGCACCTCGTCGAGATCGCTGGCGACAACGCGTGGACAGACCGCGGTCAGCGCGCGCAGCTCGGCGCCGATCGAGCACGTGACATCGTGCACGGAGAGCCCCGCGAGCCGTGCCGCGCGATGGGATGCGACGGCCGATGGCGTCGCCTGCTGCAGCGACTCGGAGTCGAGGAGCCACGTATGCGGGGCGTCGAGCTTGCCCTCGGCCCTGCGCCGCGCCCGCACCAACTCGACGGCGGCGCGGGCACCGTCGCCGTGCGCGGCCCGCAGCGCGGCGACGTCGGCGACCAGGGTCCCGTCCGACAGGGAGCGGGCGGCCGCGTCCGCGACCGCCCGCTCACCCGCCGGCGATACGAGGAACCCGAGCTCCTCGGAGTCCACCTATTCGGGCTTGGTTCCCGTGATGGCCAGGTTGTAGAAGAATTTGCGCGGCACTACGCGGCTCAGCAGGTTCTCGTCGAGAGCCGAGAGCCGCTTCCAGCCGCCGTATGCGAAGCCCGCCCAGCCGAAGCCGAGCTTGCCCTCGGGTACCGCGGCCTCGAACGTGCGTACCGGCCACCCCAGGAATGCCGCCGAGAACTCCTCGGTGGTCACGTGTGCATCGACGGCGCCGGCGCGACGAGCGAGGGCCTCCATCTCGTCCGGATCGAACGTATGGATGTCCACCACGGCCTCGAGCGCGGCGGCGCGGGACGACTCGTCGAGCTCGGCCTGCGGCTTGCGCCAGCTCGAAAGGAACGGAAGACGGGTGACGTTGGTGGTGATGCCCCAGGTGATCCGGCCCAGCCAGCGCGCATAGAAGTCGCCGATGGTGGTCGGCTCGCCCGCGAAGACGAAGCGACCGCCGGGCTTGAGCACGCGCAACACCTCCCGCAGCGACTGCTCCACGTCGGGGATGTGGTGCAGGACCGCGTGGCCCACTACGAGGTCGAACGTGTCGTCCTCATAGGGGATGGTCTCGGCGTCGGCGACGCGCCCGTCGACGTCGAGCCCGAGCTCCTGGCCGTTTCGCGTCGCGACCTTGACCATGCCGGGCGACAGGTCGGTCACGGAGCCCTTCTTGGCGATACCGCCCTGCATGAGGTTGAGCAGGAAGAAGCCCGTACCGCAGCCCAGCTCCAACGCCCTCTCGTACGGCTCGGCGCCGGCCGGTCCCACGGCCGCTTCGAACCGGTCACGCGCATAGCTGATGCACCGTTCGTCGTAGCTGATGTGCCACTTCTCGTCGTAGGTCTCGGCCTCCCAGTCGTGGTAGAGGACCTGCGCGAGCTTGGTGTCCTGGTACGCGGCAGCGACCTCGTCCGCGCTGGCGTGCGGGTTGGGTGCCGGTTGTTCGTCGGTCATGGTCGTCCAGACTACCGCCCTGTGAACTTCGCCTTACCCGGTCCGTTCTCGATGAACGAGGTCATGCCGATCTCGCGGTCCTCGGTGGCGAACAGGCCCGCGAACAGATGCCGCTCGATCGCGAGACCGTTCTCCAGATCCACGTCGAGCCCTTGGTCGATGGCCTGCTTTGCTGCGCGGATCGCCTGCGATGCTGCGCCGGTGAACTGTTTAGCCCAGGTCAGGGCCGCGTTATACACCTCGTCGGGCGCGACGACCTGGTCGATCAGCCCGATCGCAAGTGCCTCCTCGGCACCGACGAAGCGACCGGTGAAGACGATGTCCTTCGCCTTGGACGGCCCGACGAGGCGCGCGAGGCGTTGCGTACCGCCCCCGCCGGGGATCACGCCGAGCAGGACCTCGGGAGTGCCCACCTTGGCGTTGTCGCCCGCGACGCGGCGATCACAGGACAGCGCGAGCTCGAGCCCCCCGCCGAGCGCGTAACCGGTGATCGCGGCGACGGTCGGCTTGGTGATGACGCTCGCAGCGGCGATGCCGCTCTGCAGCTCGTGCGATGCCTCGCTCATATCCGCGTAGGACATGCCCTGCATCTCCTTGATGTCGGCCCCGGCGGCGAACACCTTCTCACCGCCGTACACGACGACGGCCTTGATGTCGGCCCGCGCATTCGCCTCCCGTGCGGCCGCGAGCAACTCGCTCTGCACCTGGCGGTTGAGCGCGTTCATCGGGGGCCGGTTCAGGCGGATGGTGCCCACGCCGGGATGCTCGTCGGAGGTCTCGAGGGTCACGAACTCTGTCATGGCCGTCACGTTACCGGGAGCCCGGTCAGGGTTCCTGCGCCGCCTCGATCGCCTCGCGTCCGGCCTCGAGCGCCTTGCGTGCCAGGTCGTGACGGGCGCGGGCGGCGATGTACTCATCGCGGCCGGGGAACCTGCGCTCGTCCTCACTCCGGCCCTCGTCGACCCCCACGGGTTCGATCACGACCTCGGCGGCCCAGCCCAGGGCATCCTCGGCCGTGTCGAAACCGCACAGCGTGTGCAGCACCGAGTACGTGGGCGTCATCAACGTGTGGGTGGCCGCCTCGTACTGCGCGAGCGCGATCTCCGGCCGCACCCACCCAGCGGCGACGGCCTCCGTCGTCCGCAGGTCGGCGCTCTGCCCCACGGGCAGGGCCGCCAGGTAGAAGTGCGTGTCGTAGCGACGCGTGCGCCCGGGCGGCGTGATCCACCGGGCGAACGGAACCAGCCGATCGGTATCGAGCCGCAGCCCCTCGCTGCGCAGGAAGTCCGCGAACGTCAGCTCGTGCGACTCGACGGCGGCACGCTCGGCGACATGACCTCCGTCCCGGACGAGGCCGTCGACGAGCAGCACGCCGCACTCCTCGAACGTCTCGCGCGCGGCGGTGACAGTGAGGTCGTCGCCGTCGGCCGCATCGAGGCCACCGCCCGGGAAGACCGTCATGCCCCCGGCGAAGACCATCCCGCTCGACCTGCGAAGCAGGAACACCTCGACGCCGTCAGTGCCGGTCCGCAGCAGAACCACCGTCGCCGCGGGCGTGATCGATACGCTCACAACTGCCTCCTCCGCCGGCCCGGGCGAGCCGCGCGGCGCGCGAAGTACCGCTCGCCCGAGCGCTCCAGCACGATCCGCTGGCTGAACGTCTCTGACAGGTTCGGAGCTGTGAGGACGTCCTGCAACAGCCCCTGAGCCACGACCCCGCCCTCCTTGAGCAACAGCGCGTGCGTGAAGCCGGGTGGGATCTCCTCGACGTGGTGGGTGACGAGCACGATCGCGGGCGCGTCCGGATCCTCGGCCAGCGTCGACAGCCGTGCCACCAGCTCCTCGCGCCCGCCGAGGTCGAGCCCCGCGGCGGGCTCGTCGAGCAGCATCAGCTCGGGGTCCGTCATCAACGCGCGGGCGATCAGAACCCGCTTGCGCTCACCCTCCGACAGGGTGCCGTAGCGGCGGTTCGCGAGATGCTCTGCGCCCATCGACTCGAGCATGTCGACGGCGCGAGCGATGTCGCCGTCGTCGTACCGCTCGCGCCAGCGGCCGAGCACTGCGTAACCGGCGGACACGACGAGATCGGTGACGAGTTCCTCCGCGGGCACCCGCTGCGCGAGCGCCGTCGAGCACACGCCGATGCGCGACGTCAGGTCCTGCACGACGGTGCGGCCCATAACCTCGCCGAGCAGATGTGCCGTGCCGGCGCTCGGGAAGACGTCTGCCGAAGCGAGCCGCATCAGCGACGTCTTGCCCGCGCCGTTAGGTCCCAGCACCACCCATCGCTCGTCGAGCTCGACCCTCCAATCGATGGGACCGACCAGGTTTCGGCCGTCGCGGCGGAGCGCCACACCGGCGAAGTCGATCAGCAGGTCGGGGTCGGGGGTATCGGGCGCGGCGGGCTCTGGAGCGGACACATGTCCATCCTGCCGCACACCCGGCGCCCCAGCGGGGCAGGATAGGCGTCGTGTCTACGGAGTCGACCGCCCTGCCACAGACCGCTAGCCGCGGCACCGCGGCACCGCTCGGCGCCACGCCACGCCCCGGCGGCGTCGACTTCGCGGTGCATGCGCCGTCTGCCACGACCGTGTGGGTCGGCCTGATCGACGACGACGGCGCCGAGCACCGCGTCGAACTCCCCGCGGTGACAGCCGGGGTACACCACGGCTTCGTCGCCGGTGTCGAGCCCGGCGCTCGGTACGTGCTGCGCGCCGACGGCCCATGGGAGCCCGGCCGCGGGCTGCGATTCAACCCGCACAAGGCTCTTCTGGACCCTTACGCTCGGCGGATCGCCGGTGCGCTCGGTGACCCGGACGCGCTGTCGGGCCACGACGGCGACCCCTTCGGGGCACCGTCGGAAGTCGACTCGCTCGGCTCCGCCCCCTCGGCGGTGGTGACCGCCGCGTCGCCCGGCACTCCCCCGGATCCGGGACCCGCTGTGCCGTGGGAGCGGACGGTCGTCTACGAGCTGCACGTGGGCTCCTTCACCGCGCGCCACCCCGGGGTTCCGCCGGAGCACCGGGGCACCTACCTCGGGCTGACCGCGCAGCCTGTTCTAGACCACCTGCATCGCATCGGCGTGACCGCGGTCGAGCTGCTGCCGGTCCAGGCGTGCCTGACCGAACCCGCGGTGCGCGCGCGGGGGATGCGCAACCACTGGGGCTACTCGACGGGTGCGTACCTCGCCCCCGACCCGCGCTTCGCCGCGTGTCCCGGTGAGGAGGTCGAGGAGTTCGCCGCGATGGTGTCCGCACTGCACGCATCGGGCATCGAGGTGATCATGGACGTCGTCTACAACCACACAGCGGAGAGCGGGGTCGGCGGGCCGTCGATCTCGCTGCGCGGCCTGGACGCGCCCGGCTACTACCTGCTCGACTCCGACGGACACGATCTGGACTACACGGGCTGTGGCAACACTCTCGACTGCGCGTCGACTCCCGCGCTGCGGCTGGTGCTCGACAGCCTGCGCTACTGGGCCGGCGAACTCGGCGTGGACGGCTTCCGCTTCGACCTCGCGAGCGTCCTGGGGCGCGGCCGCACCGTGACGGGCCCGCAGGGTCCGGTGATCCCATTCGACCGCCGCGCGGCGCTACTGTCCGCGATCGCCGCGGATCCGCTGCTCGCGCAGCGCAAGCTGATCGCCGAGCCCTGGGACGCGACCGCTGAGGGCTACCAGGTGGGCGGATTTCCTATCGCGTGGGCCGAGTGGAACGACCGCTACCGCGACACGGTGCGCGACTTCTGGGCCGGCGCAGGCAACATCGGCGACCTCGCCTCGCGCGTGTCCGGCAGCCAGGACCTGTTCCAGCTCTCGGGCCGATCCCCTTTCGCGTCCATCAACTTCGTCACGGCGCACGACGGATTCACCGCCCGCGACCTCGTCAGCTATCGCGAGAAGCACAACGAGGCCAACGGCGAGCGGGGGCGCGACGGCACCGACAACAACCGGTCCGTCAACCACGGCTTCGAGGGGTCCACCGTCGAGCCCGACATCCTCGCCGCACGCGCCCGGCATGTGCGGGCACTACTCGCGACACTGTTCCTTTCCACCGGTACTCCCATGCTGCTCGCGGGCGACGAACTGGGGCACACCCAGTACGGCAACAACAACGCCTATTGCGTTCCCGAATCCTCCTCCGCCGCAGATTCTTACGCGATCGACTGGGATTCCGCCGATACCGATCTCATCGGTTTCATCGCGCGCGTCTCGGCGCTCCGCCGCGCGTCGCCGGTCCTGCGGCAGCACGAGTTCTTCGACGGCCGCCTCACCTCGGACGGCGAGCCCGACCTCGCCTGGTTCGGCGCCGACGGCGCCGAGGTACCTGCGGACGCCTGGCACTCCGGCGAGCACTCGACTCTCCAGGCATGGGTGGACGGGTCCGACGTACGCTCGCCGGGCCACGACCGCGACGTGCCCGATCGCAACGCACTGGTGCTGTGGCACGCAGGCGGCGAGGCCACCGTGGTGCTCGGCGCTCCGGACGGCTGCACGCACGGCTGGGAGCTGGTGTTCGACTCGTCGCAGCCGACGGGCGCACCCGGCGGCGCGACCGGCTTCGGGACCGACGCCGAGGTGCAGCTCGACGGCCCGACGGTGTTGGTGTTCCGCGAGCCGTAGCGGGCGGGTCAGACGGGCCGGTGCGCACGCACGAACGTGTCGACGCCTGCGGCGACGGCACGCCGTACGTCCTCATCGGGCACCTCGCGCGTCGCGAGCAGGGTCAGGTCGGCGAGCTCGGCCTGCGTCAGGGCGAGGAACTGCTTCGCGGCGAGGACCGGATCGGCGATGTCGAGGAAGCCGGCGTTGGACACCATCGCGAGACGCCCTGCCAAGGCCTCGACGATCGGCCGGTAGCCGGCGTCGCGCACGACGGTGAACACCGTCGGGTCACGCAGGACCTCCGCATTCACCAAGCGGGACAAGGCGGCGGCGCACTCGCTGCGCTGGCATGCCGTGAGGGCGAGCGCGACCCGGAACAGGCTCTCGCGCCATGACTCCGCTGCGATCTCGAGCTCGCGGACCGCCGCGACCGAGTCCGCGTTGAGGTTGCGCGCCGAGTCGGCGACGGACTCACGGAACAGCTCCTCCTTGCCGCCGAAGTAGCTGTAGATCGTCGGTTTCGAAACACCTGCCGCGTTCGCGATGGAGTCGATACTCGCACGCTGGTATCCCGACTCGCCGAACACGGGGGCGGCGGCGTCGAGGATCGAGCGGCGCTTGTCGAGCGTCCGGCGCCTGCCCGGCCGAGCCGGTTCGTTCGCATCCACATCGACGATCTCTGCACTCTCCACGATTTGAATGATACGACCCTGGACAAAACCAAACCGTATAGTTTAGTTTCGAGCCATGTCGGTAAACATATCCGAATCCACTTCTCGCCGGAACATCGGCGGTCTCGTCTCGCTGCTCGGCGCCGCCGCATTCCTCGCGGTGCTCGACGGCAGCGCGGTCACCGCCTCTCTGGACGCCCTCAGCACGTCGTTCCGCACGCCTCTCGAAGCCATCGTCTGGGTCACGACCGCGTACCTCATGGCGTGCGGCGCGGTGCTCCCGCTCGTCGGATGGCTGGTTGCGCGGCTCGGCGGCCGAACCACGTTCCTGATCGGCCTGGTCGCGTTCCTGGCGGGCTCGCTCCTGACCGGCGCCGCCTGGTCACTGCCCAGCCTGCTGGTCTTCCGGATGCTGCAGGGACTGGGCGGCGGAATACTCGAGCCCGCGGCCATCGCCGTCGCGGCGGCCTCCGCGCCGCGTGAGCGGGTGGGATGGGTGATGGGGCGGTTCTCGCTGATCATCAACATCGCGCCCGTGCTCGGTCCGCTACTCGGCGCACTGCTATCCGACCACGGGCTGTGGCGCGCGATCTTCCTGGTGAACGTCCCGGTCGGCGCGGCGATTCTGCTCGTGGCGCTGCGTGTGCTTCCCCGCGCCGAGCCCGCGAACACCGAAGCCGCACGTCCGGACCTCCTCGGAATCGCGCTGCTCGCACCGGGATTCACCGTGGGACTGTTCGCCCTCAACCGCTGGGGCGCGGGCGGCTCGGCGGCCGTCGCGTGGTGGTCCGCGCTCGTCGCCGCGGTCCTGCTCGTGAGTTACGTCCTGCACGCCCTCCGGACGCACCGCACGCCGGTGCTGGATCTGCGCCTACTGCGCATACCCGAGCTCGCCGCCGCGCTCGGCGTGATGGCGACCGTCGGCTTCACGATGTTCACGCAGCTGACCGTCCTGCCGATGCTTGCCGAGACGCGGTACGGCCTGCACGGGATCGCACGCGGCCTCCTGGTGTCCGCGCTCGGGGTTGGACTGCTCGTCTCGATGGTCAACGCCGGTAGACTCAGCGACAGATTCGGGCCGCGGCCTCTCGTGGTCGGCGGATCGCTCGTCAACGCCGCCGGCCTCGCCCTGGTCGCCGTGGTGCACTGCAGCTGGCCGCTACCTGCGCTACTCGCGGTGTTCGTCGTGATCGGTCTCGGCTTCGGCTCGGTCGCGTCGCCGAGCTTCGCGAGCGTCTACCGCACGCTGTCGCCCGAAGCTGCCGCTCAGGGCACCACCGCCCTGTTCATGACCGTCCAACTGTTCGCGTCACTCGGCGTGACCGTTCTGGGCGCGGTACTCGGCGCCGCCGCCCGCGACGGCTACACGTGGACGTTCGCGGTGCTGACAGTCGTCGCACTCGCCGCCGCGACGCTCGGCGCCCGGCTGCCCGGCAGGGCGAGGGCGGCCCAGTAGTTTGACAGTGTGAGCCGCCGCAAGCACCGCGACCAGACGCCCGTCGCGCCCGAGACCGTCGACGACGACCTACAGGAGTTGCTCGACGCCGCGCCGACGACGGTGGCCGAAGCGATCCTCGGCGACGAGGACCCGGACAACGTGCCAGACGACATCCTGCTCCTCGTCGACGATCTCATGCGGCTCGACGACAAGCTCTACAAGCGCGGCTGGATCCTCGACCCGACATCCGATGACGTGTTCGTCGGCTGGGCCTACCCCTCGTCGGGCACCGACGATCCGGACGACGTCCTGTCGGGCGCCGTGAGCGCCGAAGACGCGAACTTCACCACGCTGATGATCCGCGTACCCGTCGAATACCGGATGGTGAACGAGCTCGCCGTCGGGCTGCGGCTCTCGGGCCCCACCTTCGACACGACCACGTGGACCGGCGACTACGTGTCGGTGGTGACGCAACTCGCCGCGATCGAGGCGCACCGCCCCGGCGACGACACACGGTTGGCACTGAGCGATATGCCCACGGCCGACTGGCTGCGCTCGCTGATCTAGGCGAGCGGAACGCGGCGCACGTGCCCGTCGCGGGCGTCCGCGGCCTCGATCTCGTCACGGGTGATGCCTAGGAAGAACAGGATCGCGTCGAGGTAAGGGTGCGAGAGAGCCGCGTCCGCGACCTCGCGCAGCGCCGGCTTGGCGTTGAACGCGATACCGAGCCCCGCCGCCGACAGCATGTCGATGTCGTTGGCGCCGTCCCCGACGGCGACCGTCTCGCCGATAGGTACGCCCGCTGCGGCGGCGAACTCCTCCAACGACCGGGCCTTCGCGGCGCGGTCGACGACCTCGCCCACGACGCGGCCGGTGAGGCGCCCGTCCACGACCTCGAGAGTGTTGGCGCGAACGAAGTCCAGCTCCAACTCCGCGGCCAGCGGCGCGATGACGGCGGTGAAGCCCCCGGACACGACTCCGCACCGGTAGCCGAGGCGTTTGAGTGTGCGGATCGTGGTGCGCGCCCCCGGCGTCAGCTGCAATCGTGCGCCGACGTCTTCGATCACCGACGCGGGCAGACCCGCGAGTGCCTCGACCCGACGGTGCAGCGACTGCTCGAAATCGAGCTCGCCGCGCATCGCCGCCTCGGTTACGGCGGCGACCTCCGCCTCCTTGCCGGCGCGGGCGGCGAGCATCTCGATCACCTCGCCCTGCACGAGCGTCGAATCGACGTCGAACACCACAAGCCGCTTCGAGCGGCGGGCTATGCCCGCGCGTTCGACCGCGACGTCGACCCCCTGCGCCGACGCGACGGCGGCGAGATCCGTACGCAGCCGGGTGTCCGCGGCATCGTCGTCGGAGGGGGCCGTGACGAGCAGCTCGAGGCCGGTCACGGGATAGTCCGCGATCCCCCGGATCGTCTCGATATTCGCGCCCGACGAGGCTAGGGCCGCCGCGACCGCGGACAGCGCACGCGCGGTGATGGGAGCGCCCAGTACGACGACGGCGTGTGTGGGTAGCACAGGCCGGGCCGGCGGGGTCGCGGTGATCTCCACGGTGACGGTCATGCCGACGGTGGCCATCGCCTGCTCGACGACCTCCTGGACGTGCTCCGGATCGCCGTGCGCCTCGGCGAGCACCCCGAGGGTCAGCCGCCCACGGATCACGACCTGCTCGACGTCGAGGATGCTGAGCTCGTTGCGGGCGAGCACACCGAACAGCACCGAGCTGACGCCGGGCCGGTCGGCGCCGGTCACAGTGATCAGCACCGTCGGCCGAGGCGGCGGGGTCGTCGCTGCATGGGACTGCGGAGTGGTCACGGCGGCAAGCCTATTCGGTGGCACCGACGCGCTCTGCGCCGCCTCCCGCGCAAGAGATGGCGGCGTCTCCTGTCGGGAGACGCCGCCATCGGGAGCGCGATCGCAGAGCGCGACTAGGTATGCGCCTTCTGCGGTTTGCCGGTGAGCCCGACGTGTGCCTCGTCGCGCATCCGCTCGATCATGTGCGGGTAGTGCAGCTCGAAGGCCGGACGCTCGGAACGGATGCGGGGCAGCTCGGTGAAGTTGTGCCGCGGCGGCGGGCAGCTGGTCGCCCACTCGAGACTGTTGCCGAAGCCCCAGGGGTCGTCGACCGTCACGACTTCGCCGAAGCGGTAACTGCGGAAGACGTTCCACACGAACGGCAGCGTCGAGGCGCCGAGGATGAACGCGCCCACCGTCGAGATCCGGTTCAGCGTGGTGAACCCGTCCGACGCGAGGTAGTCCGCGTAGCGGCGTGGCATGCCCTCGGCGCCCAGCCAGTGCTGGACGAGGAACGTCATGTGGAAGCCGATGAACGTCAGCCAGAAGTGCCAGCGGCCGAGGCCCTCGTCGAGCATGCGCCCCGTCATCTTGGGGAACCAGAAGTAGATGCCCGCGTAGGTCGCGAACACGATGGTGCCGAAGAGCACGTAATGGAAGTGGGCGACGACGAAGTACGTGTCCGAGACGTTGAAGTCGATCGGCGGGGACGCCAGCAGGACGCCGGTGAGGCCACCGAAGAGGAACGTCACGATGAAGCCGATCGAGAACAGCATCGGCGATTCGAAGGTTATGTGCCCCTTCCACATTGTGAATATCCAGTTGAAGAATTTCACGCCTGTGGGCACCGCGATGAGGAACGTCATGAAACTGAAGAAGGGCAGCAACACGGCGCCCGTCGCGTACATGTGGTGCGCCCACACGGCCACCGACAGGGCTGCGATCGCCAGGGTCGCGTACACCAGGCTGGCGTAGCCGAAGATCGGCTTACGGCTGAAGACAGGGAACACCTCGGAGACGATGCCGAAGAACGGCAGCGCGATGATGTACACCTCCGGGTGCCCGAAGAACCAGAACAGGTGCTGCCACAGGATGACGCCGCCGTTGGCCGGGTCGTATATGTGGGCGCCGAAGGCGCGGTCGACCTCTAGACCCATGAGAGCGGCCGTGAGCAGCGGGAACGCCAGCAGGATCAGGATCGACGTCACGAGGATGTTCCAGGTGAAGATGGGCATCCGGAACATGGTCATGCCGGGAGCACGCATGCAGATCACCGTGGTGACCATGTTGACCGCACCGAGGATGGTGCCGAGACCACCGACCCCGAGGCCGAGGATCCACAGGTCGGCGCCGGGACCGGGCGAATGCAGCGCATCGGTCAGCGGGGTGTACGCCGTCCAGCCGAAGTCGGCTGCGCCGCCCGGGGTGATGAAGCCGGAGATCGCGATCAACGCGCCGAACACGAACAGCCAGTAGCCGAACGCGTTGAGCCGCGGGAACGCGACATCGGGGGCGCCGATCTGCAGCGGCAGGACGAAGTTGGCGAAGCCGATGACGATCGGGGTCGCGTAGAGCAGCAGCATCACGGTGCCGTGCATCGTGAAGAGCTGGTTGAACTGCTCGGTCGACAGGAACTGCAGGCCGGGCTCGGCCAACTCGGCGCGCATCAGCAGCGCCATCAGTCCGCCGATCAGGAAGAACGCGAAACACGTGACGATGTACATGATGCCCAGCGTCTTGTGGTCCGTCGTCGTGACCAGCTTGTAGATGAACGAACCCTTGGGCCCGGTCCGCTTCGGGTACGGGCGGGCGGCGGTCAGCTGTTCAGCCGGCCGATTCGCTTGCGCGGTCACTAATCCTCCTGCTGCCGTGGTGGGCTGCCGCGCGCCGCACCGGCGCGCAGACCATCGGCCCGTCCTCCGGGCCGCTCGGCCCAGAGCGAACGATCCGCTCCTCGGTCAGCTTAGACCCTCGAGGGCTGCGATCGCGCCGCTGGTCCTACGTTGCGTCGTAATCGGGCGGGGACCATCGCGGCTGCTAGCGTGACGCACTGATCGACCACTCCGTGCACGAGAGTAAGGACCGCCCCTGTGACCTGGAACGACGGACTCCGACGGGGCGCCGCGGGCGTGGCGCTGCTGGCCGTCGCCGCGACGAGCGCGTGCGGGGGCGGTGAGCCGATCCAACAGACCATGTCGTCGGTCGCGACCACCACGACGCGGCTCGCGTCGGCGAACATCGTCGGCCTCGACCGGGAACCGGACGCCGCGTGCGCGGCACCCACGCGCGCCACGGGCGCGCCGGCGCGGATCGTCGTCGCCGACCCCGCGCTGCTCGACGGACTGTGTGCGCTCGGACTGCAGGAGCGGGTCGTGGGCATCGCCGGTGTGGCGCCCGCCTACCTCGGCTCGGTCCTGGCGAAGACCCCACGCGCAACCGGGGCGGCGAGGAACGGCGACGTCGTCCTCGGCACGTCCGGCTCCGCTGGAGCCGAGGCGACACTCGGACACGCCACCGTGCTCCCCTCCCCCGCCGCCGGCTGGCGGGCGTCGTTCACCGCGCTCGCGGCCGCCGTCCATATGCCCACCGAGGCCCGGGCGGTCCTCGCGCGCTATGACAAGGACGTCAAGACCACATCCGTCTCCATCGATGCGCCGCACCAGATGGTCTCGCTCGTGCGGTTCACCGCCGACGGTGCCGCGTATGCGGAGGGCACGACCCCACTCGCGGCGCAGGTGCTGGCGGACCTGGGCGTAGAGCGCCCCGCAGCGCAGCGCCGACCCGAGCCCGTGCGCCTGACCGGCGACGACTTCTCCGCCGCGGATGCGGATCTCGTCTACGCCTCCTACGAGGGCGACAAGGGCCAGAAGTCGGGCATGGCGATCATGGAGTCCGCGCCGTGGCTCCACCTGCGCGCCGTAGTCGCCAAGCGGCAACTGCTGGTCGAGGACGCCTCCTGGTACTCGCCGGGCGGTCCGGTGGCCGCGAACGCGGTCCTGCACGACGTGCAGACCTCGATCCGCTCGTCGTCGTAGCCGGCGTCCGGAGTGGCGCGAGTCACCGCCCCGACGAACTTACTCAGCGGTCACAACCCCCCAACGAAACCTTCCTGCATGCTTGTTTCGGTGATAGGCTTTCGCCGATCGGTTCTCACTCACCGGATCTACCTGCACAAACGCGTGTGGCATTTTCCACAGACGCGCCGCCGCGGACCGGCCGACACGCGAGAACCTGCTGGTCAGGAAAGGAAAGCAGAGCATGGCGATCATGAACATCCCCCGCCCGGCGCTCACGCATATGGGGCGCATGCGCGGGAGGTCGTTCCCGGGCCAGGCCGAGTACGAGCAGACGCTGCACGACCTGTCCGAGGCGTCGGTCCACCGCAACTTCGACCCGTATATCGACATCGACTGGGACTCCCCGGACCTCCGGATCACGCCGGACGACGACCGCTGGGTCCTCAACGAACGGTTCGATCCGATCGGCCGTCACGAGTGGTACAAGGCGCAGCCGCTCGAGAAGCAGATCGCGATCGGCATGTGGCGCCAGGCCAACGTCGCCAAGGTCGGCCTGCAGTTCGAGTCGATCCTGATCCGCGGCATCATGCAGTACACGGCGGCCCAGCCGAACAACTCGGCCGAGTTCCGCTACGCGACGCACGAGGCCAAGGAGGAGTGCCAGCACACCCTCATGTTCCAGGAGTTCGTGAACCGGGTCGGCCGCGACGTGCCCGGCGGCGCGTGGTGGTTCCGTCGGCTGTCGCCGATCATCCCGCTGTTCTCGACGATCGCGCCGATGGTGTTCTACATGGGGGTGCTCGCAGGCGAGGAGCCCATCGACCACCTGCAGAAGCAGTTCCTGCGCTCCGGTGCGGCCCAGCACCCGGCCATGACCGCGGTCATGCAGATCCACGTCGCCGAGGAGGCGCGCCACATCTCGTTCGCGCACCAGTTGCTCGAGCGGCGGATCCCGACTCGCGGCCGGTTCCCCAGGTTCCTGCTGTCGCTCGCGATGCCGCTGATCATGCGAATCCTGATGG
This sequence comes from Tsukamurella sp. 8F, assembly GCF_029167375.1. Lineage (GTDB taxonomy): Bacteria > Actinomycetota > Actinomycetes > Mycobacteriales > Mycobacteriaceae > Tsukamurella. The sequence goes on along the minus strand of NZ_JARFTP010000004.1, from coordinate 139,979 downwards.
GCGCCATCATGGTGCCGCCGAAGCAGTTCTGGGAAGAGTTCGACATCCCGCGCGAGGTCAAGAAGGACATCTTCTGGCGCTCGGAGGAGTCGAAGGACGCCCGCGCCGAGATCTTCGGCGACGTGCGGATGCTGTCCGAGCGCTGCGGGCTCATGAACCCCTTCGCGAAGGCGCTCTGGAAGTCGCTCGGCATCTACGGCCGCACCTCGCGTTTCCGCAGTGAGCCGTCGTACGCAGCGCAGTAGAATCTGCCCATAGACCCCACACGCGGCCCGGCCGGTCCCGCCTAGCAGGGCCGGCCGGGCCCGAGTGCATCTCCAGAGGATTCCATGCCCCACGTCATCACCCAGTCCTGCTGCAGCGACGCGTCGTGCACGTTCGCGTGCCCGGTGAACGCGATCCACCCGACCCCGGACGAACCCGGCTTCGCAACCGCCGAGATGCTCTACGTCGACCCGGACACGTGCGTCGACTGCGGTGCCTGCGTGACCGCTTGCCCCGTCGAGGCCATCGGCCCCGCGCACCGGCTGCCCGCCGAGCACAAGGTGTACATCGAGATCAACCGCGCGCTGTCGGCCGCCGATCCGGCCAACGCCGCGCTCGACAATCCCGATCCCGGAAGCCGCTCCCGGCCGCCGATGGCGCTGGCGGTGCCGCCGAAGCGCCTCCGCTCCCGCGAGGGTGACGAGGTGAGCGTCGGCATCGTCGGGTCCGGTCCGGCGGCGATGTACGCGGCGGACGAGCTCCTGCGCTACGGCAACGTCACCGTCGACGTGTACGAGAAGCTGTCGGTGCCCTACGGGCTCGCGCGCTTCGGCGTAGCGCCCGATCACAAGCGCACACGCCGGGTCTCGGAGCTCTTCGATGTCGTGTCCAAGGACCCGCGCTTCCACATGCACCTGAACACCACGATCGGTACGGACGTGACCATCGAGCAACTGCGTGAGCGGCACGACGCCGTCGTGATCGCGGTGGGCGCGAGCACCGACCGCAAGATCGGCATCGAGGGTGAGGACCTACCCGGCGTCGGCAGCGCGACCGACTTCGTGGCCTGGTATAACGGCCGCCCCGACCACACCGGTGAGACGTTCGACCTCTCGCAGAAGCGAGTGGTCATCGTGGGCAACGGCAACGTCGCGCTCGACGCCGCACGGATCCTCACCGCCGAGCCGCACGAGCTCGACGACACCACTATCGCTCCCGAGGCCCTCGCGGCACTCGCAGAGTCGCAGGTCGAGGAGGTGCTCATCGTCGCGCGCCGCGGGCCGGAGCACTCGGCGTTCACCCTGCCCGAGATGCTCGGCTTGACGGATGAGCGCACCGTCACCGTCGACCCGGATCCGGAGGTCGCGGAGTCGCTCGCCGCCGGCAGCGACTCCGAGCTGGTCGCGCGCAAGCTCGCACTTCTCGAATCGCTGCCGACCACGCCGACCGTCGGCGAGGGCCGCCGGGTCCGCATGCGTTACCTGACCACCCCGGCCACCATCGAGACGGGCGACGAGGGTCTCGTCCTGCGTGCGAAGCACACGACGACAGGCGAAGACCTCGAGCTCCCCGCCGGGCTCGTGCTGACGTCCGTCGGCTATCGCGGCCGTCCCGTTCCAGGGCTGCCCTTCGACGAGCAGCGCGGGGTGCTTCCGAACAAGTCCGGCCGTGTCCTCGGCGAAGACGGCGAGCCCCTGCCCGGCGTGTACGTGACGGGCTGGATCAAGCGTGGCCCCAACGGATTCATCGGCACCAATAAGACCGATTCCCAGGAGACCGTCGCGGCGTTCGCAGCCGACGTGGCGCTGGGCGTGGTCACGTCGCGGCCGGCGCCGCGCGAACGCGGCGGACGTCTGGCTAAGCTGCTGCGCGGCTGATCCGCTCGGCGGTGTCCCCAGCGCTACGCTGAGCGGCATGGGAGCCGAGCACGGCGCGCCGATCGAGCTGACCGTCGGGGACCGGACCGTCCGCGTGAGCAGCCCGGACCGCGTGTACTTCCCCGGGGTGGGCGCGACGAAGCTGGACGTCGTCCGCTACTACGAGTCCGTGGGCGACGGGATCGTGCGAGCCCTGCGCGAGCGTCCGACGATGCTGCACCGCTATCCCAAGGGCGTCGCCGGGCCGAAGGTGCACCAGAAGCGGATCCCGGCAGGAGCCCCCGACTGGCTCGAGACGGTCGAGATCTACTTCCCGCGATTCGGCCGGACTGCCGACGAGGTCGTGGTCACCGAACTGGCCACCGTGATCTGGGCGGCACAGATGTCCACTGTCGAGTTCCATCCGTGGAACTCGAGACGATCGGATACCGAGAGCCCCGACGAGTGGCGAATCGACCTGGACCCGATGCCCGACTGCCCGTGGTCACGGGTGCAGACGGTGGCTTCCGTGGCGCGCGAAGTACTGTCCGACCTGCGCATCCGTGGATTCCCGAAGACATCAGGGGGCGACGGGCTGCACGTGTACGTGCGCATCGAGCCGTCGTGGGGGTTCGGCGAGGTCCGTCGCGCGGCTCTGGCCTTCGCCCGCGAGGTCGAGCGGCGCGCCCCCGACGACGTGACGACGGCATGGTGGCGCAGGGACCGCGATCCCGCCGCGTGCTTCGTCGACTTCAATCAGAACACCCGCGATCACACCATCGCGTGCGCGTACTCGCTCCGCGGCACTCCGCAGGCCACGGTGTCCGCGCCACTCGAATGGGACGAGATCCCGGACGCGCATCCGCTGGATTTCACGATCGACACCGTGCCGCACCGCTTCTCGAAGATCGGGGATCCGCACGCGGAGATCGACGATATGCACTACTCGATCGAGGAACTGCTGCAGTGGGCGGACCGCGACGGACTGCCCGAGTAATCGCGATCACCGCGATCGCAACCGTGTCCGTCGAAGCATGCGGGATCGACCATGTATGTCATGACCGTCACGGATGAACTGCTCGCCAACAACGCCCGCTACGCCGAGAACTTCTCCGGCCCGCTGCCACTGCCACCGTCCAAGCACATCGCCGTCGTCGCATGTATGGACGCCCGCCTCGACGTATACCGAGCGCTCGGGCTCGAGGAGGGCGAGGCCCACGTCATCCGCAATGCGGGCGGCGTGATCACCGAGGACGAGATCCGCTCCCTCGCGATCAGCCAGCGACTACTCGGGACCACCGAGATCATCCTCATCCATCACACCGACTGCGGCATGCTGACTTTCACGGACGACGGGTTCAAGGCCGACATCCTTGCGGAGGTCGGGGTGAAGCCCGCCTGGGCCGCGGAGGCATTCGACGATATCGAGACCGACGTGCGGCAGTCGTTGGCACGCGTAGCGTCGTCGCCGTTCGTCACAGCGACGACATCGCTGCGCGGCTTCGTATTCGACGTCGCGACGGGCAGGCTGAACGAAGTGGATCCGGGCGCGTCACCAACCGCGTCCTGAGGAGCCCTATCCCGCGTATATACGGGATGGGCGTCCTCAGCGCTCGATTCGTGACACGGATCTAGAAATCCCAGTCCTCGTCCTCTGTGTTGACGGCCTTGCCGATCACATAGCTCGAACCGGAACCAGAGAAGAAGTCGTGGTTCTCGTCGGCGTTCGGCGAGAGGGCGGAGAGGATCGCCGGATTCACGTCGGTCTCGTCCTTGGGGAACATCGCTTCGTACCCGAGGTTCATCAGCGCCTTGTTGGCGTTATAGCGCAGGAACTTCTTGACGTCCTCGGTGAGACCGACCTCGTCGTAGAGCGCCTCGGTGTAGTCGGTCTCGTTGTCGTACAGCTCGAAGAGCAGCTCGAAGGTGTAGTCCTTGAGCTCCTGGCGCCGCTCCGCGGACTGGGTCTCGAGCCCGCGCTGATACTTGTAGCCGATGTAGTACCCGTGCACGGCCTCGTCGCGGATGATCAGGCGGATCATGTCGGCAGTGTTGGTCAGCTTCGCCCGGCTGGACCAGTACATCGGCAGGTAGAAACCGCTGTAGAACAGGAACGACTCGAGCAGCGTCGACGCGACCTTGCGCTTGAGCGGGTCGTCGCCGCGGTAGTAGTCCATGACGATCTGCGCCTTGCGCTGCAGGTGCTCGTTCTCCTCCGACCAGCGGAAGGCGTCGTCGATCTCACGCGTGCTGCACAGCGTCGAGAAGATGGAGCTGTAGCTCTTCGCATGCACCGACTCCATGAAGGCGATGTTGGTGAGCACTGCCTCCTCGTGCGGCGTGGTCGCGTCCGGGATCAGACTCACAGCGCCGACGGTGCCCTGGATGGTGTCGAGCAGCGTCAGACCGGTGAAGACCCGCATGGTCAGCTGCTTCTCATAGTCGGTGAGGGTGCCCCACGACGGGATGTCGTTGGATACCGGCACCTTCTCGGGCAGCCAGAAGTTGCCCGTCAGGCGGTCCCAGACCTCCGCGTCCTTCTCGTCCGGGACGCGGTTCCAGTTGATCGCCGAGACCCTGCTGACAAGCTTGATGGGCGAACCGTCGGCGGGGCTGTGGGCGGTGGATTCGGTCATGACACCTCGTTCTCGACCATGGTGAATTCGGCCCCGTCGACACTACCCCTGGGGCCGCGGGTTCCTCGGATCCACACCATGTGGTGTCTGTCGTGTCGCGTCGGCGCGGCGTGTCGCGGCGTGTCGTGCTGATCTCACGATCGGCTAGGTCACGACCACCGCATCCAGCAGCGTCTGCGGCACCGAACCGTCGCCGTGCACCTCGAGCGCGTCGAGCGGCACACGCCGCCACATGGCGAGGAACAACTCGGACGCGGTGCCGCGGACGGCGGCGTCACCACGGGCGTGCGCGTGACCGACCTTCACGCCGTCGGTGCCGAACGTGATGGTCCACTCGGCCTCGGACTCGTCGACGCCGTGCAGGTGCAGGACGGACCCGACGGAATCCGCGGGCAGACCGGCGCCGCGGGCCAGGAAGCGCGGCACGAAGATCTCCAGCCACTCGTCGACGCCGTCCTCCGCGAGCGGCACCTCGATCGGGGTGGGCTCCCCGGTTGCGTTCTGCACATCCCAACGATGCACGGCCGCCTCGTGCGCCTGCCGCCGGTACCAGAACCCGACGGTGCCGTGGCCGGCGAAACCGCGGGCGGGTTCGGCCGGGTCGTGCCGGCGCAACTCGGCCACGAGTTCCCCGAGCCGCTCGCGGTACCAGTCCGTGATCTCCGGGCCCTCAGGGGCGTCGGACGCGTCGAATGCGAAGCGCGCCTTGGAATCCGGTCCAGCGGCGAGGAAGGTGGCCGCCCACCGGTGGACCGCCCCGAGGTGGACTATCAGATCGTGCACGCTCCAGTCGGGGCAGGTCGGGACGGGCCGAGCGAGATGCTCGGCGGGCGTCGCGGCGATCACGGCACCGTCGGCTTCCAGCGCGGCGAGCCATTCCTGCGGTCCGGTCATGATCGCCAGAGTAGTGCGGCATGCTGGTCTGCAATGACCGAGCTGCCGATGTTTCCGCTGGGCGCGACCCTGCTGCCCTCCGAGTCCCTGCCGTTGCGGGTGTTCGAGCCCCGCTATGAGGCACTGGTCGAGCGATGCCTGGTGACCGACGGGCGGTTCGGCGTGGTGCTCATCGAGCGCGGCAGTGAAGTAGGGGGCGGAGACGCACGCACCGACGTCGGGACGGTCGCACAGATCGTCGACCACGCCTCCACGGGCGCGGGCCGCTACTCACTCGCCTGCACGGGCGTCGCGCGAATCCGCGTGTCCACGTGGCTACCCGACGCGCCGTACCCACTCGCCGACGTCGAACCGTGGCCCGAGTCCCCCGCCGACGGTGACTGGCCATCCGCTCGCGACGGCGTGATCGCTGTGCGTGAGCGCCTGCTGGACCTCTGGTGCGAACTAGCGGAGCGTGCGGGCAGGCGGGCCGTGCGGCCGTCGCCGCTCCGACTCCCCGCCGACCCCACCGACTGTTCCTACGCACTCGCCACCGCGCTGCCGCTGGCCGAAGCCGACCGGCATCGCGCGCTGTGCGCGGACGGGCCGACCGAACGTGCGCGCGTGCTCGCCGACGCGGCCGAAGACGTGGTCGCGGCGATGCGGTTCCGGTTGCAGTAGTCGCACCTCACGCCCGCCCCTCTCGCGCGCCTACCCGGCTGTGGGCAGCGGCAGGCGGTCGCCTACCGCTACGCGGCGGCGGGCATGCCGTACGCGGTGGGACTCAGTGCGCGGTCGGACTCAGTGCGCGGCGTAGGTCGGCTCGCTGCGGAAGCGGGAGATGCGGCCGTCGATGCCGGACAGTCGCCACATGAACCGCGATAGCGGGTTCATCAGGCCGGACCGCTCGGCCATCATCCGGACGTCGCCGTAGACGTTGCGCTTGGTCCGCTGCGACTCGGGAGACCTCCAGAAGATCTCGCGTTTGACGTCCCGCGGAACCTCGAAGCGATCCCAGAACTGCTTGGGCGGCATCATGATCATCGTGACCATCACGCGCATCGTGACCGGCAGAATCAGGGACAGCGCCAACCGGGTGAGGCGGCCACGGGTCGGGACGCGATGCTCCAGCAGTTGGTGCGCGAAGCCGATGTGGCGCGCCTCCTCGGCGACGTGGATCTGCATGATCGTGGTCATCGCCGGGTGCTGCGCACCCTTCGAGCGCAAGAACTCCTTCTGCAGGTGGTCGATCGGCTCCTCGCCCCCGAGCACCATCATGTAGAAGAACATCGGCGTCATCGTGGCGAACAGCGGCACGATCGGCGAGATGGTGCGCAGGAACAGATTGCCGCCCGGCACGTCCATTCCCACACGGTTGACGAACTCCTGGAACATCAGCGTGTGCTGGCATTCCTCCTTCGCCTCGTGCGTCGCGTACCGGAACTCGGGCGAGTTGTTCGGCAGCGCCGCCGTGTACTGCATGATCCCGCGGATGAGCATCGACTCGAACTGCAGTCCGACCTTGGCCACGTTGGCTTGACGCCACATGCCCATCTCGATCTGCTTCTCGACCGGCTGTGCCTTGTACCAGGGATGGCGTCCGATGGGATCGACATCCGGATCGCAGATCCAGCGCTCGTCGTCCGGCTTGATCTCGAGGGCGTCCGAGTCCCAATCGATATCGAGGTAGGGGTCGAAATTGCGGCGCACGGACGCCTCGGACAGGTCCATCAAGGTCTGCTCGTACTCGGCCTGGCCCGGGAAGGGCTGCGAATGCATCCGTTTCATGCCGGACAGCGGGCGGCGGGTGACGGGCATCAACGCCATTGTCGACTCCTTCCACGTGCAGCTCGGACGCGCTGCATGAGATGACTATGCCGAAAACCTATCACCTAAGCAAGCACGCGTGCTTGATTTTGCAGTGGCAATGCGCTTCACCACCGGACTGCGGCGGCGCCCGGGTCGAGGTGCCGGACGTACTCGCGAACCGACAATCGATCACCGTGAGGCAGACCGGTGCACACGGCGAGCGGTCGACATACCGTGTAGCGGAGCTTGATGGATGGAGCCGACGGCATGAGCGAAACGATGGAGGGGCCCAGCGCCGCAGGCCTCGTGCTGCGTGCCGTACTCGACCTGGGATCCGCACCGCGCTCCGCGATCGCGACCCGCGCGCGGCTGTCGCCCGCCACCGTGACAGGTCAGACCCGAAGGCTGACGGCCGCAGGCCTGCTGCGCGAGCAGGCGCAGACGACTGCTGCGCCCCGTGTCGGCAGGCCGCACGTGCCGCTGACACTGGACACCGATAACACGGTGGCCGCCGTACATTTCGCGGCGACCACGACTCGCGTTGCGATCGTTGACATCGCAGGCGCCGTCCGCGACGTCGAGGCGCTTCCCCACGGCACACCGTCGGGCACCGATCTGGCGCGCGCCGCTGCCGAGGCGCTCGCCGGGATCCGCGAACGCACTCCGGAGCCGTTGCGGCCGTTCGCACTCGGGGTCGCGACGGGTGGCCGCGTCGACCCGCGGGCGGGCCTCGTGCACGACCATCCGTATCTCGACTGGCGGGGCGTACCCGTTCGCGACCTGCTGGAGCAGTTGACCGGGCTACCCACAACGCTCGACAGCCATTCACGTGCGATCGTCCACGCGGAGCAGCTGTTCGGTGCACTCGACTACGCGTCATCGGCAGCCGTCCTGTTCGTGGGAAACGTCCTCGACGCTGCATTCGCCGTGGGTGGCCGCGTCCACTACGGCCCGGGCGCGACAGCGGGCGCACTCGGGTCCGTTGTCGCATCAGCGGTCCCGGGCGGTTTCGGCCGGCTCGGCGAGCTGTCCGATCACGCCGTGCTCCGGCGTGCCGTCGCGCACGGTCTGGTCTCCGACGACGCCACCCTGCCCGGACTACTGCAGCGAGCCGCCGTCGACGGCCGCATCCGCGCGCTGTTCGTCGAGCGCGCACGCGATATGGCGTACGTGGCCGCCGCACTCATCGATCTGTTGAATCCGGAGAAGCTCATCATCACCGATCGCGCCTTCCATCATCTCCCCGACGTCCGCGAGGCATATCGTGCAGGCGCCGCGGCGCGGTCCGCGGTGCCTGACGCGGCCGCACGACTCGTCGGTACGTCGTTTCCGGGGCGGGCGCTGGAGACCGCCTCGGCGGCGACGGTCCTCTGGCCCCTCTACGACGACCCCTTCCGCGCCGAGTCCGCCGCGCTGAAGCGGATGGCCTGACCCGATTTCACACCCGGATGACCGCAATGGTGGCGACCTCGGGGGTACGGGGCACAGACTCGGGTGTATGACCAGCACCCAGGACCCGGTGGCGCAGCGATACCGCGACCCCGAGCTGACTTCGCTCCCCCTCCGCAGCGACACCATCGATCTGCAGCTCGCGCACCGGTCGGTTCGCGCGTTTCTGGACACTCCGGTCGGGGACGACGCACTCACCGCGATCGTCGCGGCGGCGCAGTCCGCGTCGACGTCGTCGAACCTGCAGGCATGGAGCGTGATCGCCGTGCGTGATCCCCGGCGCCGCGAGCGCCTGGCACACCTCGTCGGCGACCAGTCGGCGGTCCGACAAGCCCCGCTGCTTCTGGTCTGGCTCGCAGATCTGGGCCGAGCGACACGTATCGCAGCGCGTAGCAACGAGCCCCTGGACGCGCCCGAATATCTGGAGAGCACGATCCTCGGGTTCGTCGACGCAGCTCTGGCCGCCCAGAACGCCTCGCTCGCAGCCGAATCCCTCGGCTTGGGAACGGTCTTCATCGGCGCCGTGCGCAACCACCCGGACAAGATCGCCGAGGAGCTGGCACTCCCCGATCGTGTTTTCGCAGCGTTCGGTCTGGCGGTCGGCGTCCCCGACCCGGATGAGGCGGCAGGCGTGAAACCCCGTCTGCCTCAGGCCGCGGTCCTGCATCACGAGGTGTACGACACGGCAGCCGACGCCGCCATCGACGACTACGACGAACGTCTCGCCTCCTACAACGCGGAGTACCGGCGTGAAGGCGGATGGGTAAGCCCGGTGCTCGCCCGACTTCGCGACCGCGACAGTCTCAAGGGCCGGCATCTGCTGCGCGACCACTTGACCCGGCGCGGACTGCCATCGCACTGATGACCGCCACGCAACGCCCCGTCGTCGGCACTGCACTGTCGTTCCAGCCCGGGGGCAATGCCGTCGACGACGTGGTCGCCGCCGCGCGAGTCGCCACCGAGTCCGGCCTCGGAACGGTGTGGTTGGGGCAGCGATTCGACTACGACGCGATCTCGCTGGCCGGCATCATCGGCCGCGAGGTGCCGACGATCGGGGTCGGCACCTCGGCGGTGCCGATCTTCGGGCGGCAGCCACTCCTAGTCGCTGCTGCGGCCCAGACCGCGCAGGCTGCAACGCACGGTCGCTTCCGCCTCGGGCTGGCGCTGGGCTCGGCGACCTTCACAGAGAAGGCCTTCGGTCAGCCGTTCCGCCGCCCCGCGCAGCGCCTCGAAGAGTTCCTCACGGTGACGCGGGAGGTGTTGACGACAGGCACCGTCGAATTCCACGGGACCGAGATCGACACCGAGACACCCATGCCCACCGCGCTTCCGGGCGCGGAGCCCGTCCCTGAGATCCTGGTCGCAGCCCTGGGAGCCCGGGCGCTCGCGGTGTCGGGGCGTCTCGCCGACGGCATCCTTCCCTACCTGGCCGATCCGGCCGTGCTGCGACACCACATCCTCCCGGATCTGACGCGCGCGGCAACCGAAGCCGGACGCCCCGTGCCTCGCGTCGTCGCCCTCGTCCCCGCCGTCGTCACCGACGATCGCACCGCTGGACGTGCGGCGTTCACGCAGACGATGGCGTTCTACGACCGGATCCCGTCGTACCGGAGGGTGATCGAGCTCAGTGGCGGCGACAGTGCGGCGGACCTGGCCCTGGTCGGCACCGCGGACGAGGTGCGCGACGGGCTGCGTCGCTACCTGGACGCCGGGGCGGCGGAGGTCGTCGTCACGCAGACGGGCCTCATGGGGCCGGATGCCGAACGCGCGACCTGGGAGGCGGTCGCCGACCTCGCGCGCTGAGCCGCAGGTGGTACCCGATCCCGTTGCCGAATTGGAGCTCCACCGGAGACCATCTGCGGAGTAGGTTGCGCATATGAGCATCGAGACGATCCGCGACCCCCGCGCCTACCAGGTGTTCGCGGCGTTCCAGGCGATCGACGCCGCGATCTGTGTCAAGCCGATCCCGTACGTTCAGGACTGCCTGACGGACGTGGAGTTCCCGCGGCGGTACTGGCGACTCTTCCCGGTCGTGAAGAGCGCGTCCGCGGTCGGGCTGGCAGCAGCGCCGCGATACCCGGGTCTCGCACGCCTCACCGCGCTCGCTCTCACGGTGTACTTCTGCTGCGCTGTAGGCGCCCACATCAGGACACGCGACCTGCGTCTCAACTTCGCCGCTGCGTCGTCGCTGCTCGCAGCGTATGCGACGCTCGCGGCGACGGGACCTCGGCCTGCACAGAGTCGCACGTGACGCCTCGGTCGGCGTCGCCCACGGGGCCGGCGCCGAGCCGGGAGCGCTTGCGCCGGTTGGGGAGACAGATCACCGAGCCCGCTATGGGGTCCGCGTGCGCGCTCCTCTAGGTGCGCACATACGCCGGGTGTGGCGGCTCTCCCGATGAGTCTCCGGCGGTCACGTACGCGCTCCACAGTCGTGCGTAGGCGCCGCCGGCCCGCACGAGCTCCGCGTGCGGCCCGACCTCGACGAGGCGCCCGGCCGCCATCACCGCGACCAGGTCCGAGTCCGCCGCAGTCGCCAGCCGATGGGCCACCACCAGGGTGGTGCGCCCCGCTGTGAGCACATCGATCGCCGCGCGCACCCTCGCCTCGGTGGCGAGATCAAGCGAAGCAGTCGCCTCGTCGAGGATCAGGATGTCGGGCTCGACGAGCTGCGCACGCGCGAGTGCGAGCAGCTGCCGCTGCCCCGCCGACAGGGCGCGTCCCTGCGGGCCGATCGGGTGGTGATAGCCGTGCTCCAGTGCAGCGATCATCTCGTGGGCGCCGACCGCGCGTGCGGCCCACTCCACGTCGGCGGGGCACGCGTCGGGACGCCCATACGCGATGGCGTCGCGGACGGTGTCGCCGAACAGGTACGGCTCCTGCGGTACCACGCCGAGCCGCTTCCGGTAGTCCTCGATCCGCAGGTCTCGGATGTCCTCGCCGTCGACCTCGACGGTCCCCGCCGTGGGATCATAGTACCGCGCAAGGAGTTTCACGAGTGTCGACTTCCCCGCGCCGGTCTCCCCGACCAGTGCCACCCGCTGTCCTGGTGCGACGCTCAAGGTGACGTGTTCGAGCACCCATGGCGCATCGGCACGGTACGCGAAGCCCAGGTCTCGGATCTCGATACCCCCGGAGACACGCTTCACGGACTTCGCGTGCTCGGCCTCCGGCGTGGACTCCGGTACCGCGAAGAGCGCGGCTAGCCGATCCACACCGACCACGGCCTGCTGGTAGCTGTCGAAGACCTGGGACAGCTGCTGGATGGGTGAGAAGAGAAGGTCGACGTACAACAGGAACGCGATCAGCGTGCCCGCCGAGAGCGCTCCTGCCCGCACCTGTCCTACGCCCACCGCGAGCACGACCGCAGTGGCGGCCACAGACAGCAGCTCTATGAACGGGAAGAACACCGCCATCAGCGTCTGGCTGCGCATACGCGCGTCCCGGAACGACCACGACAGGTCGTCGAAGCGCCTCTGGTTCAATGCTTCCCGCCGATACGCCTGTGTCACTCGGATGTTGTCGACGTTCTCCTGAAAGTACGCGTTCACCACGCCGACGCGGTCCCGGGCGGTGTTGTATGCAGGTACCGCCAGGCGCCGGAACCACACCGTCGCCACGAACAGCACCGGCATGAACGCCAGCACCGCCAGCGCTAGCTGCGCATCTATCACCAGCAGCGCCACAACGACTCCCACGATGGTGACCGTGCTCGTGAGCGCCGTCGCGAGCCCCGTCTGCAGGAACGCCGAGAGCCCGTCTATGTCGGTCGTCATGCGGGTCATGATGCGGCCGCCTAGTTCGCGCTCATAGAACTGCAGCCCCAGCCGCTGCAGGTGCGCGAAAGTCTTGACGCGCAACCCGAACAGCAGGCGTTCACCCGCGCGCCCGGTCACCCGCACCTGGGCGACGCTCACCGCCCAGTCCACGAACACGACTCCGGCCGCGAGGACCGCCGATACCAGCAGCACGTGCCGCGCGCCCGCGAGAACTCCGTGGTCGATGCCGAAGCGCACGAGGAACGGGATCAGCGTCTGCGCAACGGCGTCCGCCGCGACGAGGGCCAGCCCGACGAGCAGCGGTGCCGCGAACGGCCGTAGCAGCCGGTGTAGGCGGAACGCGGGGTCGGCGTCGTGCAGAAAGCCGTCGTCCACGTCTGGCTCGCCCCGAAGCGGCGGCAGTGCGGCGATCATTCGGGCCGTGTCGACGCCCGGCGGCGCGGAGGCGATCATGCCGCCGCCCGAACCGCCTACGAGTCCGCCGCCCGCGCCCGCCGCGCGGCGCGCGAACGCGCGCGCGACCTGCTCGAGCGCGCGGGAGTCGTCTCCGTCCTCATCTGGCTCCTCCCACAGGACGCCGGTCGGCACATCGACGCGGTCGGCGCGCAGGTCCCGACCGATCTCCGTGACGTCCGGCGGCGTGAACAGTGACGCGAATAGGGCACCCGACCGCTGCAACTCCTCCAGGTCTCCCTCCTCGGCGACGCGCCCGTCACCCAACACGGCCACCCGGTCCGCGAGGGCCAGAGTCGAGATCCGGTGTGCCACCACGATGGTAGTGCGCGCGCGGACCTCGCCGGCGATCCGCTCGAAGATACGTGCCTCGACCTGCGCATCGATCGCCGAAGTGGCATCGTCGAGCACCAGCAGCTGCGCATCGGTGATGAGGGCCCGAGCCAGCGCGACTCGCTGTCGCTGCCCGCCCGAGAGACGTTGCCCGCGTTCGCCGATCCGCGTATCCAGCCCGTCGGGGAGTCGACGCACGAAGTCGTCGGCCGCGGCGAGATACAGCGCGTGCCACACCTGTTCGTCGGTCGCGTCGGGTCTGCCGTAGGCCACGTTCTCGCGGATCGAGTCGGCCATGAGATGGGTGTCCTCGAAGACGATCGCCACGTCGCGCCGGACGTCCGGCAACTTCCGCACGTCCACGCCGTCGATGAGCACCCGGCCCGAGTCCGGATCTATCAGGCGCGGAAGCAAGGACGCCAGAACGGATTTCCCCGATCCAGGGCCGCCGGCCAAGGCCACGGTGCTGCCCGCCGACACTGTAAGCCGTGCATTGTCGAGGACCGTGGTGCCCGCGATCCGCACGGTCACGTCGCGCAGCTCGACCGTGGGTGCGGCGCCGGCGACGGCGGACCCGCCGTCGGTGGGAACCGGCCGCGGGTTGGCCTCGATCACCTCGCGGACGCGGTCGAGCGACGCCTTACCCTGCTGGCTCACCGTGAGCAATGTCGAGAACTGGCGGACCGGACTCACGAACGATCCGAGGTAGGTCATGAACGCGAGAAAGGTGCCCAGCGTGATCGATTGGCGGAGCGCGAGAAGTCCTCCCACCACTAGAATCAGGACCTGCCCCAGCGCCGGAAGCGCCTGCATCGCCGGGGTGAACCGGCTGGTGATCCGCGCGACGCGCAACCGCGAACGGTACAGATCGCGGGCACGCCGCTCCAGGCCGGCCAGCTCACGCTGCTCCTGCCCGAAGCCTTTGACCACGCGCACCCCGGCGACCGCGCTCTCGACGCGCATCGCGACCTCGGCGGCCTGCGCCTGAGCGTCCCAGTTGGCAGGGAACAACTCCCGCTGTGAGCGCCGCGTGACGAACCAGAGCGCGGGGAGCAGGGCGAGCGCGATGAGCGCCAGCTCCGGCGACATCGCGGCCATCATCACGAGCGCGGCCACCAGCAGGGCCACGTTGCCCGTGACGATCGGGATGAGCTGCAGGAACATCTGGATGAGCGTGATGTCGCTGATGGCGCGACTCACGACCTGGCCGGTCGCCACGTTCATCTGGTCGCGGCCGGGTAGGTGGACCAACGATCCGAAAAGCTCTGAGCGCAGATCGAATTGAACGCCCAGCGAGAGCCGCGACGACGCCGTCCGGCGCGCGAACGAGGCGACGAAGCGCGCCGACCCGAGCACTATGAGCGCGACGACCCCGGCGGTAAGCGCCGAGTCCTGCTGCCCCATGGTGTCGACGACGTGGCGGACGACCTGGGGCAGGGCCGCGGTGAGCACCGCCGCCGCCCGCGCTCCGGAGAGCGCGGCGGCGACGGTGCCGGGATGAGCGAGCGCACGGCGGATCAGATACCTGATCCAGCCCTCCGCCCTCATCGGGCGATCGCGGCGCCCGCGGTGTCCTCGCCCTCGAGTCGATTGGCCGGCCGTTCCAGGCCGTAGTGACCGCGCAGCGTCGTAGCCGTGTACTCGGTGCGCAGGAGGCCGCGCTCCTGCAGGATGGGCACCACCTGGTCGACGAACCGATCCAGGCCCGAGGGCAGCACGGCGGGCATCACGTTGAAGCCGTCCGCCGCACCCTGGTCGAACCACTCCTCGATGGTGTCCGCCACCTGTACAGGTGTGCCCGCGAAAGTACGGTGCCCGCGACCGCCACCCAACCGGGAGATCAGCTGGCGCACTGTGAGTCGCTCCCGACGTGCGAGGTCGACGATCAGGGTGAAGCGGCTCTTCGCGCCTTCGATATCGTCCTCCGTGGGGAGGTCCGCGGGCAGCTCCGCATCCAGTTCCAGCGCCTCGAGGGGCAGGTTGAACCGCTCGGCGAGGTTCCGGCGCTGGTACTCCGGCAGGATCAGGCGGCTCAGCTCCTCGTCGAGTTCCCGCGCCTCCGCCTCGGTGTCGCCGATGACCGGCACGATGCCGGGCAGGATCTTGATGCCCTCCGGATCCCGTCCCAGGCGGCGTGTGCGCTCCTTGAGATCCGAATAGAACGCCTTACCCTCCTCGAGGGTCTGCTGGGCGGTGAAAACGGCCTCCGCATGCCGCGCGGCGAAGTTCTTGCCGTCCTCCGATGAACCAGCCTGAACCAGGAGCGGATAGGCCTGCGGTGAGCGGGGGACGTTGAGCGGGCCCGCGACGCGGAAGTACTTGCCCACGTGGTCGATGCTGTGCACCTTGTCCGCGTCCGTGTGGATGCCGATCTGTTTGTCGCCGATGTAGGCGTCGTCGTCCCAGCTGTCCCACAGCTTGGTGGCCACATCGACGAACTCGTCGGCGCGCTCGTACCGATCACGATGGGCGGGAACGTCGTCGAGACCGAAGTTGCGTGCGGCATCGGCGCCCGCGGTCGTCACGATGTTCCAGCCGACTCGCCCGCCACTCACCCAGTCCACCGACGCGAAGCGGCGCGCCAGGTTGAACGGGTCGTTGTAGCTCGTCGAAGCAGTCGCGATCAGGCCGAGGTGCTGCGTGCGCAGCGCGATCGCCGTGAGCAGGACGGTAGGCTCCAGCTTACCGGCCGGACGACGACCCGGGTCTCCCTGCAGCACAGGGCCGTCCGCGAAGAAGATGGAATCGAACCGGCCGCGCTCCGCAGTCTGTGCGAGCCGGATGTAGTGCTCGACGTCGAGGTGGGCCTGGGGGTCCGATTCGGGCAGCCGCCACGACGCCTCATGGTGCCCCGTGGACATCAGGAAGGCATTGAGGTGCAGTTGTTTACGCTTGTTCTCCGTCATGTCTACTTCCTTCGAGTGTGCGCCGGTCATACCGCTGCCGGCTCGACGCCCAGCGCGTCGAGCAGAGAGCGGCGGTACCGCTGGAATTCCGGTAGCGCCGGGTCGCGGACCTCCCCGAGGTCCAGTTCGAGATCGAGGCCGATGCGTCCGCCGTCGAGTACCAGCACCCGGTCCGCAAGAGCGACCGCTTCATCGACGTCGTGGGTCACCAGGAGGACCGTCGGGCGCCTGCGGCTGATCAATTCGCGCAGCAGCGCGTGCATCTTGATCCGGGTGAGAGCGTCGAGGGCACCGAACGGCTCGTCCGCGAGCAGTAGGCGCGGCTCCCCCACGAGGGCGCGGGCCAATGCCACGCGCTGCTGTTCACCGCCCGACAGCTCGCTCGGCCAGGCGCGTTCGCGCGCCGCGAGGCCGACCTCGCCGAGCAGGCGCTTCGCCTCGTCGCGCGCCGAATCGGGCTGCCCGAAAAGAACATTGGGCAGGACCCGCTGCCATGGCAGCAAACGCGAGTCCTGGAACACCACAGAGGTGCCGGCTGGAACACGGAGCGTCCCCGAGCCCTGCACGCCGTGATCGAGTCCACTGAGCGCGCGCAACAGGGTCGTCTTGCCGGATCCGCTCCGGCCGAGCAGGGCCACGAACTGGCCGGCGGGAATCTCCAGATCGATGCCGTCGAGCACCACGCGGTCACCGAAACGGCGGGTCAGGTCACGCAACGCGACCGAACTGTCGGATACGCCGGCCTGCGAGGTCAGCTGGAGATCGTCTGTCGCCATGACAGCACCCTCCGCTCTAGTAGGCGAATCGCGGTGTCCGAGACCAGCCCGAAGACCCCGTAAACGATGAGGCACACCAGGATCACGTCCGACTGGCCGTAGTTCTGGGCGTCCGACATCAGCTTGCCGAGGCCGTCCGTGGCGTTCACGGACTCGACGACGATCAGGTACAGCCACGCCCCTGTGACGGAGAGTCGCAACCCCAGGAAGAATCCCGGTAGCGAGCTCGGCAGCACGACCTGACGGATGAAAGTGCCGCGGCCGACGCGCTGCACCTCAGCGAGTTCGACGAAGCGCTTGTCGATCGCGGTGAGCGACGAGTGCATCTGGATGTACATGTGGATGACGACGCCGATGATGATCAGGACGATCTTGAACGCCTCGCCGATGCCGAGCCACAAGATCATCAAGGGCACGAGCCCCAGCGAGGGGATCGAGCGCTTCAGCTGCACCGGGCCGTCGATGAGGTACTCGCCCCACCGGGACAGACCGGCGATCAGTGAGAGCACGACGCCGATGACCAGGCCGATCGCGAGACCGACCACGGCACGGGTCAACGATGCACCGATGTTGGGCAGCAGGGTGCCGTTCGCGATCAAGTCCCAGCCCGTGGCGACCACTGTCCACGGCGCCGAGAGCTTGCGCGGGTCGAGGAGATGCAGCGCGGACCCGGCGCTCCATGCGCCGAGCACCACGAGCACGCCGATCAGCCGTCCGCCCGGAATCGATTTGGCAAGACCGAGCTTGCGTATCGCGGGTCGCGCGACGAATCCCCCGGCGGACGATGTGCGGGCGTTCGCGGGTGGGGCGAGGATTGCGGTCATGATGGACTCTCCGTTCGGTATTGCAGAGGCACCGCGTCGGCGGCGACCTTCTCGAAGCGCGGGTCGAAAAGCTGTTTCGCGTCAAACGATTTGCCGAACCAGGAGCCCGACCGGGTCACGATGTCGATGCTCTCCTGCTCCCACGCGATCGCCTCGTTCCAGCTCTCGGGAATGAACGGCTTCGGGACGTCGTTCTGCGCGATCTTCGCCTCGTCCGGCCGCAAGCCCTGGTTCTTGATGTAGTACGCGTCACGCCACTGGTCGGGGTGCTCCCAAGCCCACACCTGACTCTGGGCCCAGATCTTCACGAACGCAGCGACCGCTGCGAGCTTCGCGGAGTCCTCGAGGACCTTCTCGGGTGCCCAGAGCACGGTGAGGAGATCGACGGCCTTCGTGTCGATGGTGTGGGCTCCCTGCGAGCGGAAGTCCCGCAGATACTGCGCGACTTGTACGGCGCCCAACGGCGCGATGTCGACCTGCGTACCCTGCAGCGCACTGATGAATTGCTTGCCCTGCAGTTCGACGAGATGTACCTGATCGAGTGGGATCCCGGCCTGCTGGAGGGTGCGCAACACGACGAGTCCCTGTGCCTGGCCAGGCGAGAAGGCGATCCGCTTGCCTCGCAGGTCCGCGGCGGAGCGGATGCTGCTCCCCGGAGCGGTGGTGAGCCGGTAGGTGGGCGTCTTACGCTCGAGGACCCCGACGATCTTGGTCGCGAATCCGGTACCGTGCGCGGCGATCGGCGGAATGCCTGCGTTGGTCGCGAGGTCCAGCTTATCGCCACGGAACGCCTGGATGACATCGGGACCGCCGGTGAGATCGGGCCAGTCGGTCACCGTGAACGGCAGCTTGTCGATGCCGCCGTCGGCCTGCAGCGCGACATGCGTGTCCGCGACTGATATCGAGAGCTTCGTCCCGGGAGGAACCTTCGTCGGGAGGGCCGCGTCCAGACCGATATCGCCCTTGCTGTTCGACGCGCAGCCCGCCAAGACGAGGCCGACGACGGCGAGCAGAGCTACGGGGCGAAGTGTGCGTCGCATGTGTGACACCACCTCAGCGCCGCCGTGCTGCGGGGTCGGCGAGCGCGGGCGGCGTGTAGCCGACGTCGCGTCGCGAGAGCGTCGTCCCCGGCGGCACGATCTTGTCGATCTCGTCCAGGACATCCGGCGTCAGCGGGTTCTCGGCGGCCCCCAGCTGAGCGTCGAGCTGTTCCGTGGTACGCGGACCGATGATCGGCGCGGTGACGGCCGGATGCGCCAGAACGAAGCCCAGCGCCAGGTCGATCAGGGAGATACCCGCCTGGTCGGCGACCACGGAGAGCGCCTCTACCGCTTCGAGTTTCGCGGCGTTCTCTGCGTCGGAGATATCGAAGCGGCCCGGCTGCCGGTCCGAACGGCTGGATTCGGGCTGTGGCCCGCCGCGGCGGTAGCGCCCGCTGAGCCACCCGCCCGCGAGCGGACTCCACGGGATGACCGCGAGGCCGTACCGCTGTGCGGTCGGCAGGACGTCGGCCTCGATCCCTCGCGCGAGCACCGAGTACGGCGGCTGCTCGGCGACGACACGCTCACGACCGCGACGCTCCGCGATCCACTGGCCCTCCACGATCTGCGACGCTGGGAAAGTAGAGGTGCCGATATACCGGATCTTGCCCTGGTGCACGAGGTCCGAGAGCGCACCGAGGGTCTCGTCGAAGTCGGTGTCCTCCTCCGGCCGGTGGACCTGGTACAGGTCGATATAGTCGGTCTGCAGACGGTTGAGGCTGGCCTCGACCTCCCGGAATATCCACCGCCGCGAGTTGCCGAACCGGTTCACGTCCTCGCCGAGGCGGCCATGGAACTTGGTAGCGAGGAAGACATCGTCGCGCCTGACCGCAAGGGCCTTCCCGACGATCTCCTCAGACTCTCCCTGCGAGTACACGTCGGCGGTATCGACGATGTTGATACCGGCGTCGAGCGCGCGGTGGATGATCGAGACGGCGTCATCGTGGTTCGCGTTCGCGCGCGCGCCGAAGTTCATCGTGCCCAGCGCAAGAGCACTCACCTTGACCCCGGTGCGACCGAACGGCCGATACGGGATGCTCACTGCGCCACCGCCTCTGCCCCGGCCCGCAGGCGTCCGATGAGCGCGTCGCCGACCCGTGCCGTCTCCTCACGGTAGGGCGTGTCGGACAGGACGAAGTGCGTAACCCCGAGGTCCCGGTACCGCTGGAGCGCGTCCGCGACGTCGTCCGGCGACCCGACCAGCCACGTGGTGCCGGCGCCCCCGCCGCCGTACTTACCAGGTGCCGTGTATAGGCAGCTGTCCAGCACCTCGCCACGCTCCGCGAGATCGAGGAGGCGCTGCTGCCCGACGGCGCGGCGCTTGGTGAAGCCCGTGCGTCGCTGTGCCGCTTCGGCGTACGCGTCCAGCTTCGCTTCGGCGTCACGCCACGCCTCGTCGGCTGTATCGCGTACGAGCGTGGTGACGCGCAGACCGAACTCGAGCGGTGCGTGCCGACGGCCGACGGAGTCGCTGAGCGCACGGAGGCGGTCGATGCGCTCCGCGACGCCGTCCAGCGGTTCACCCCAGAAGAGCTGGACGTCGGCCTCCTCCGCAGCAACCCGCTCGGCAGCAGGCGACGCGCCACCGAAGTACAGCGTGGGGTGCCGGCCCTCGTTCGCGCCGTATACGTGAGGACGCACCGTCGACCCGTCGAGGCGATAGAACTCACCCGAGTGCCGCACGTCGTCCTCGCTCCAGAGCCGACGCACGACCTGGAGGAACTCCCGGGTGCGATCGTAGCGGCGCGCCTGGTCGAACTCTCCGTCGCCGTAGGAGGCGGCATCGTCGAGTCCGCTGACGATGTTGATCAGCAGGCGCCCGCCACTGAGATGATCGAGAGTCGCAGCGGCGCTGGCGAAGTTGGCCGGCTGCCAGTAGCCGGGACGGATTGCCACAAGCGGCTGGAACCGGGTCGTTCGCGCGGCGAGTGCGGTCCCGACGGTGAACGTGTCCGGGCGTCCCCAGCCGGTACCCAGCAGAGCGCCGTCCCAGCCGTGCCGCTCGGCGGTCAGCGCCAGATCGACCGAGAAGTCGAGCGTCCCCCAACCTTCTCGGGTGTCGTCACCCCGGTGCCCGGACTCGACCGTGTTCGGGATGTACCACAGGTAACGCCCACTGCTGTGCTCGGCCACGTTCGCCCTTCCTCGTCGTTTCGTCTAGTCCGGCCGCGTCAGTCGACGACGACGGTGTGCTCGTTGGTGAACGGCCTGCCCGCCACGAGCTCGGACTCCCGGCCGTCCGGCCCCTTCGGCACGTCGCCGATGAGCGTGATCCGGTGCAGCCGTCGCTGAAGGTCGAGATGCTCGATGTCGCGCGGCGCGAGGTGTGCCGTGGCACGGTTGTCCCAGAATGCGACACTTCCAGCCTCCCAACGGAAACGAACCGTGTACTCGGGCCGGGTGATCTCGCTGTACAGGAGCCCGAGGATCGCCTCGCTCTCGCGCGGCGACACTCCGACGATCCGGTTGGTGAAGCCCGGATTGACGAACAGCGCCTTCTCCCCGGTCACCGGGTGGACCCGAACGACGGGGTGGATCGCCACCAGCAGGTTGTCGTTGACGCGCTTGGCGTACTTGTCGTCGTGGTCGACGCCGCGGCTGCCGCCGTATCGGTGCTCGGCGCGCAGCGTCTCCACGAAGCGCTGGACGGGCTCCGACAGCCCCTCGTACGCGGCGACGAGGTTGGTCCACTGCGTATCCCCGCCGATCTCAGGCACGATATCGGCGCGCAGGATCGAGCCCGCCGGCGGGTTGACGGCCGCCGTGACGTCCGTATGCCAACCGTTGAAGTAGCTGTACTGGGTGCGCACGCGCTTGCGGAAGCCCTCGCCGTAGCGCTCCTCCTGGCGGCGCGGGTCGATCGTGAAGATCTCCGGGTACTCCTGAGGCGGAGCGTCGTCATGGGGATGCGCGTACGTGAGATCGCCGAACTGCCTGCCGAACGCGATCTGCGACGCGTGGTCCAGCTGCTGATCCCGGAAGAAGATCACCTTGTACCGATGCAGAGCGTCGGTGATCTCCGCCAGATCGGCTGCGGAAAGCGGCTTCGAGATGTCCACGCCCGAGATGTCGGCGCCGATATGACCCGCGACGGGCCGAATGTTCGGCCGAGCGGCCGTCTCCGGCTGTGCGGAGTCCTGCGTGATGTCCTGTAGGGCGGTCATGACGATACACTTCCTCTGCTGAGAGTTGCTGGAACCGCAAGCGCGGCATTGGATTCGCGGCTGCCACGAGGGCTGTCGGGCGTCTTCCGGCTGTTCGTTCAGTCAAGCCGAGAACCGTTGCGCACCACAACATTCGTCCGACATAAAATAAGTGCGGTTTCAAGCAGGCTTCGTGCGGTACTGCGCGCTCACCGCGTCCGCCGCGACCTTCTCGAAGCGCCGGTCGAACAGCGGAGCGGCGTCGAAGGACTTGCCACCGAACGCGCCGGCGGAGGCGGTGATGAGGTCTATGGTCTGCTGCCCCCACTTGATCGCGTCACCCCAGTCCTCGGGGAAGTAGGGACGCTCGATGGAGTCGACGATCCGGCGGCCGTCAGCCGCGCTGACCCCCTGGTTCTTCACGTAGTAATCGTCGATCCACTGATCCGGATGCTCCCACTCCCAAACCTTGGTGCGAGCCCATGTCTTGACGAATTCCGTTATCGCCGAGAGCTTCTTGTCGTCGGCGAGCGCCGATGTGGGCGCCCACAACACACTGAGCGCGTCTACCGCATCGGTATGCAGGCCCACCGCTCCCTCCGATCGGTACTGAGTGAGGTATTTGGTCAGCGT
The DNA here is from genome assembly GCF_029167375.1 of Tsukamurella sp. 8F. Classification (GTDB taxonomy): domain Bacteria; phylum Actinomycetota; class Actinomycetes; order Mycobacteriales; family Mycobacteriaceae; genus Tsukamurella. Next base: position 117,487 of record NZ_JARFTP010000004.1, on the reverse strand, counting down.
CGGCTCTCCCAGCGGCGCCGCGTCGACCTGCTTGCCCTGCAGTGCGGTAAGGAACTGGGGACTGTTGAGCTGGACCAGGTCTACGTCCTTGGGGGTGAGGCCCTCGTTGCGCAGGGTCTGTAGCACGACGTTTCCCTGCGTCTGCCCTGGGGAGTAGGCGATCTTCTTCCCACGCAGGTCCTTCAGCGACCTGATCCCGCTACCGGGCGCTGTCGCCAGCTCCTGCGTCGGTCGGCTCTTGACGATAACGGCCACGATCCGGGTGTCGAGGTTCTGTGCGTGCGCCTGGATCGACGGAATGAAGGCGTTGGCGGCCAGGTCCACCGAGCCGCCCTTGAACGCCTGGATGACATCCGGTCCGGCGGTCACGTTCGGCCAGCCCGTAACCTTGAACGGTAGCTGTGGGATCCTTCCCGCGTCGAGCGCGACCTTGACATCCGCGACGGCGGCGGAGATCGCTGCACCGGGCGCCACGGAGGTCGGGAGCGGTTTGGTCAGGTCGGCAGCGGCCTTGTCGGTTGCGCACGCCGACGCCAGGAGCGCCGCCGCGGCGACCGATCCGATCGCAGCGAGCGACAGGCGTGGCCTGCGCGTGGTCCGGCGACTCTCATCGGTCTTGTCCATTCGTAGATCGTTGCGAACAACGTTCTCGCACACAATATTCGGCTGCCTTGAAGTAATGGCGATTCCAGATCGCCCACGCAGTGACGTCTGCCGTCGTTCAGGCCCGGGATCGACGGCGTCCGCTATCCCCGCGCCCGGTCCAAGTCCGCACGTGTCAACACCGCCCGTGTCTCGATTCCCGTGTCCGCCAGGGGCTGCTGCTCGCCGCGGTTGATCGCGCACACCACCACCGATACCGTCGCACCCCGTTCACGAAGTGCGGCCGCTGCGTCTCGCACCGCTCCGCCGGTGGTCACGACGTCCTCGACCAACACGATGCGTCGATCCGCGACGTCGCTGCCTTCCGCGAGTCTGCACGTGCCATATGCCTTGGCCTCCTTGCGTATGAACAAGACGGATGTGCCAGTCAGTTGCCCGAGTACCGTGGCGATCGGAACACCACCGAGCTCCAACCCACCCAGCAGGTCGCAATCGTGAGGGAGCAGCGGCACCATCGCCTCGGCGACGCGACGAAGGAGCCGTGGATCGGATTCGAACAGGTACTTGTCGAAGTACTCCGTTGCCACACGCCCTGAGCGCAGCGTGAACGAACCGGTGAGGCGGCAACGCGAGTCGATGTCGGCGGCAAGATCCATGAGCCGAGCATGGCACGAAACGCTCAGCGCGGTTCGCCGTCTACCTACGCTGAGCGACGACGATCCATGCCCCCGATCTCGTGGAGGAACCGATGGACCTTCTCGACCTCTTGAAGATCGACGTGCCGGTACTGCAAGCCGGGATGGGCGATCTGGCCCCGGCCGGGTTGGCCGCGGCCGTCGCCTCAGCGGGCGCGCTCGGCACCATCGGATTCCGCGCGCCGGCGGAGTTGCGCAAACAGGTCAGGCAAGTGCGTGAGATCGCGCCGGATCGCGCCGTCGCGGTGAATCTGTTGATGCCGTTCACGCGACGCGCTCACGTCGACGCGGTACTCGCGGAGCGGCCCGACGTCATGGTGCTGGCGTTCGGCGGCGATCCAGGACTGGTCCAGCGCCTCCACGACGCCGACGTGACCGTGTGCGTTCTCGTCGGAGACGTGGAACGGGCCCGGCAGGCGATGAGCTGGGGCACCGACGTACTCATCGCCCAGGGCGTCGAGTCCGGCGGCCACCTGTCCGGTGGTGTCGTCGGCGATGACGTCGTGCGCCAGGTGCTGGAGGCGACGGCTACACAGGTAACGACGCTGTTCGGTCTCGGCTGGCCGTGCCCACACCGGGTCGTGGCCAACGCCGCGACGCGGAAGTGGTGCGCGCCGGACGGCCGAGCGAAGCCGCTACCGCGAATCATCAATGCCCGCAGCGCTCTTCTCTCCCGAATCGCCCCCGACGGAGACACAGGCGGACTCGTCGCGAGGCAGCGGGTGGGTCTCCCGATGTTCAGTCCAGCCGCTCCCACCGAAGAGATGCGAAACGATTGGGTCGAACGATCCGCTCTGTACGCCGGTGAGACCGCGCAGCGGATCAACGCCGTAGTGCGCGCGGCCGATGCAGTAGCGGATCTGACTCCGTAGGTGTGACCGCACCGGCTCGGGCCGACATCGCGAAGGCGGTACTGCGGCCGCGATCGCTCCGACTCTCACCATGAGCGCGAGCCCACACCTTCCCTCCACGGCATCCGTACGGTGTACTCGAAGCGTGAGCGGGTGGCAGGCCGGTATCGCATCGGGAGGGCCTATGGACGGCGCGGTCCTAGGCCGTGCCGACGCGTCACGCTTCGAAGTGGCTATGACCGACCGCTCACGGTGGATCTATGTCGCCACGACGGAGGAATGCGACACCCCCGACGGTCCTCCCGGCATCATCTACCGGTGCGTCGGGCGAGCGTGAACGCGATCCTGGGCCGGGGCCCCGATCGCTCCGCGCCGCGGTGGGCCCCGCGGCTCCGGCCCGGCTCGAACGGGCGGCCACCCTCACCGTGCGCGGTAGGTGGCCCCCTTACCGGGTAGAGGCGACTTGGGCGGAGTCGACCCGTGATGCTACCTCCCCACGCCTACCGAGCGATCACATGAGCGGTTCGGTACGGCGACGAGGCGACGTGCCGCGCTCAGTCAGTGCGCTCGCCTCTGATCCGGTCCCACAACATGCGGATGTAGGCGGCGACCTCATGCAAGCCGAAACTCATGAGCCGACGTTAACAGCCGTCAAGGCCGACGCTACGTCGGTCGATCGGCACAGCAGCAAACGGTCCGGTCCGGACCACGAGCCGGATCGGGGTGCATGCCACCGAAAGGTACTCCGAGTGAAGCCTTCAACGCTTCTTCACCCACTCCGACAACGTCACACCCCCGACCAGGACATCGGCAAGAACGAGGCCCGCGCCAATGCCGATGAATACTTTCGCGGCGCCCTTATGCCCGGCCGCCACCTGCTCGGAATCGTCATCTCCGACAGGTCGTCCGTCTCTGGTGTAGTGACACACGTCGCCGGTACTCATCGTCACCCCACCACAGTTCGGCGCTCCCTTGTCTCGCAGGTCGCTGATCCCGTCAGCCAGCAAGAAGATCCCCAATGCCATCACAAAGACCCACATCAGGACGTTGCGAACCACCCGCAGGAGCTGAACAAATGCATCGAATCCCATCGTGGACTCCCTCGCTTCTTGTCACCGACTGCTGTCCCCAATTGCTCCGAGTCATTGACAAACGTCCGGAAACCGGTTGGAATCCGCCACCGGCGGTCAGACCGGCGCGCTCGGCCACCACCGGGTAAGAATGTCCTGCGTCGAGTGACCTACCCACATCACATTCACGCTGCACGCATTGCGCGGCGCTTGGTCGAACGTGATCTCCACGTCTCCCTCGACCTCGAACGTGATCCGCCCACTGCCGGATGGCCGCCGCCAGGTTTGAGCTGGATGCCCCACTCCCACCTGCGCCTGCCGGGGATCGCTTTGACACCCGACGAACACCGATAGATTCTGGGACTCATTGCGACAGTTCACGACCGGCTCAGCCGTTCGATCTTCCGTGCAGGTAGTGCCCCAGTAGCCCGCGCCCTCTCCAGAGGACGGGACCAGACCGGGGAAACTCTGCTCGGCGCGCTCGAGCAGTTCGTGCTGCCACACCTGCTCGGTGGGACCGGCACGATCGGTGGTCGAAGCCGACGAATGGGCAATCGCGTTGGTCGGAGTCGGCGGAGGCTCCCTCCTAACCACTAGACCGATCGCCGCCACGACGACGATTCCGGCGAGCAGTACGGCCCCCACCACCAGTGGTCCAATCCAGCCGCGGCCACTCGGGGCTGCGAGAACTCGTTGATCGGCGGCCACAGCCAGCGCTGCGGCCGGTGCGGCGGCGCACTGTTGATAGCGTTCGATCCGCATGATAATCGCGATGAGGGCACCACCGGCGACGACGAACACGGTCGCCACTACTGTCTGCAATCGGGCGGTCGACAAGAACCCTCCGAACGAGAACCCCTCATTCTGCGTCACCATCAGATACTCCGCGTGATCGAGATTGTGGACGCGGACGACCTGCATCATGACCACGGCAGCCAACCAGCTCACCCACCACAGCACAACCAACTTCATGCCTGGACGGCCACGCAGGCTCGCGGCATCGAGCGGCGTCCGCGGATCGCTGGCGCGCAGCACGTCACCCACAGCGACCGCCGGGAACCAGAGGTTGACGACCGGGCAGAACCAGCCCGCGATCACCCAGCCGGGCGTCAGCTTCTGCGAGGCGCGACACAACTCGTCACTACGCTTCCGAGCTCGCCGCAGCCAGACGACGAGCACGACGGCGACCGCGAGCATGGTCACGTAGATCAACACCGTCAGGGTCGCGTTCGCGATCCACCACCGTTTGAACGTACGGACCGCCGGGGCAGCGCCGTTGTGCGCCTTGAGATTCGAGTACGTCCACCACTGCGCACCCGCCAGGCCCACCTGCAGGGATACCACCAGTGTGGTCAACGCCATGATCGCACCAGCCAGCGGTCGTATCCGCCGAGCAGGCCGATTCTCGACACCCGCCACCGGCCGCTCATGCTCGCGGAGCGATGCCTTATGGGAGGCATGTGGCGTGGACACGATGGCATCGACTCGGTCGTTGCGGAACGTGATCACTGTGGCGTGGCCAGCGGGCAGGTCGTCGTAGCGCCACCGTCGCCAGAACCACGGGTTGTCCCGGTCCTCATCGCCGACGAAGAGCACAGCGTGGGCGCGGTCAGCCAGTGAGAAGTCGGAATCCGGTGGCCCAAGGCGACCTGCGACAACGCTCATCGCAGTGCCGACTGTGATGTCAGCCAGGTCGGCACTGCGCGGATCGGCCGCCAGAGAAGACGATGGTACAGCCGATCCGGGAAGGGGCTCACGCCACACCAAGGCGGCGATCGCGCGCCCGTGGTCGAGTTCGACGGTCGCCGCTCGCTCGGCAGCGTCGGCACTCAACTCGCCGTCTCGCTCAAGACGTGCGATGAGCTCCGACATCGTCCGGCGATCGGGCACATCGACACTTACACGAACCTCGATGCCTTCCTCGTCTGCATCGAATTCCGCACACGTCGCGGCGACCGCCGACTGCACCTCCGCGGGCGGCAGATCCACCAGACAGATGATCAGGATGCACTCCACCCGCCGCCCACCTGTCGCCCGCGCCGACATCCGTGGAGGGCGCGGTGCGGCAACCGGTACAGGGTGCCGCCCTTCGCGGTACTCACGGATCACCCGAGCCTCGTCGTATACACCGTTGACGTCTGCTCCCCACTCGCCCTCGGGAGTCGTTACCACCAGGTACAGCATCGGGACATCAACGTTCACCGCGCCCAGAAACCGCTTGGCGGTCTCCTCGTCAGGACCTCGAAAGACGAAATAGCGAGCGTCTGATTGTGAACCGGTACGACTCGCAGACGTCTCGGTCTCGACCGGCCGAATCCCCGCCACCGACGCCGAGACGACGATCGCTTCCGCATCGACCATCCCGCACGCAGCCAACCGCCGGACCATCTCCGACGCGTTCGCCGGTCCCGTCGGAACCGCCGTATCCTCCCCTGATCCGCCGCCGCGCATAGCACCTCCCCGCCAGAATCGTCCCAAACCTCCTCTGACCCGAGCCTTAAAATTGGTTAAGAAGTTCAGGGCGTTTGCATTCGGTAGTCGCGATCCCCGAGAAGCTGGCCCGAAGACCTCCTGCGGCACTCCGGCCGCGCGACGGCGTCATCCCGGTCATAGAGCGTGGGACCGGGCGATCACAGCATTGAAGACGACCGCTGCTCGGCAATTCACGGCGCGCCATCGCCGCCCGCATCCACCACCGGTACCCGCAGACCGACCCCGAGACGGCCCACGCCACCGCGTACACCCTCGTCGCCCTGTTCGAAGGTCACTGGTCGCTCGCCGCGCAGGACGTACCCGACCGGCACGCCGCCGACGTCGCGAAAGCGGCCGCCCACACCATGCTCGAAGCACTCGACCACTGACACGCCACGATGCACGACAGCGCCGCCATTCGCCGCGCTCGCCCGGCCGGATCGGCGCGCGTATTACTCGGTCACGTGTGAGGCGTTCCGCCCGCCCGCGTCCGCGGTCTCCGCTAGCTCAGCACGCGCCCGGACAGCGAGGTCGAACAGTCCCAGCAGCTCGAGACGCTCTCCCCACGCCCGCGCGGGGAAGTTCATCAGCTCGTCTTCCGAGATGTCGTCCGCGGTCGAGCTTGCGGTGATTATCCGTTCGAGATCGGACTGGTCGAAAATCGCGGTGATGGTGGTCGGCTTGGGCATGGATCCTCCTTCGTTCGGTGAATATACGGCCTCCGCGCCGGACGCCCTCGCCCATCCACCTATCGAGCCGCCGTGAGTGTCGCCATCGTGGAGCCGCCACGGTAGTCGTCGGTTCTCCACGCGAGTCATCGGGCCTCCTCGCGAGCAGGCTCGACCCGTATCACCATATGAGCCGCCCTACGCGTGGCTGCCACCCGTTGCGGTCGACCGCGCCGTGGTGCACGTCATGCGCATCGGGTTCGGCATCCGGCCCCGGACCAGCGTCCCGAAATGTGTCCCGCGGCTAGGGTGAAGCCGGGATCGCACGTAGAAGGCAGGGAGGGGGAACACGTGCCTCGTTCAACCGATGCCCTCGCACTCGACGGCGACGCCTATTGGTCGCTGCTCTCCGCGTCGGGCCTCGCGGTCGTCATCCACGGCGCCGACGGGGCCGTCGTGCAGGCCAACCGCGCCTTCGCCGAATTGCTCGGCTACTCGCTCGACGAGGCGCTGCAGTTGTCGGCGGATCGCGTCATCCACCCCGACGATCGTCCGGTACGCGACGCGCAGGCCGGCGACATGTTCGCCGGGCTGTCAACAGGTGGCGTCGTCCACCGCAGGCTGATGCGGCGCGACGGCAGCACGATCCGCGCCCGAGTGCGCAAGTCGGTCGTGCGCCGCGCGGGGGTTCCGTTGGTGCTCACCATCATCGAGGAGTGGGGCCCGATCGGGGAGCTCGAACACGACGTGCGGCACGATCAACTCACCGGCCTGCTCAACCGTCGCGGTATGCGCGAGCTGGCGCGTCTGACATACCCTTTCCGCCCGACGTTTCTCGCGATGGCGGATGTCGATCAGCTCAAGTCCTTCAACGACGCATACGGCCATGCCATCGGCGACGCGGTACTCGCGGCGATCGGCGCGGCGCTGGCGAGAGTGGCGGCACCCGGGGCGTTGGTTGCCCGGTGGTCGGGTGACGAGTTCGTCGTCTGCGCCCCACCGAGCGACGAATGCCCCGACCCGACCGCACTCACCCGGATCGTCGAGGAGTGCGTCGGCCGACCACTGATGGTATCCGACCTGCCCGTGTCGATCGTCCCGCGAATCTCGGTGGGCGCCACGGTCTTCGACCCCACGGTGGAAGAACTCGACGAAGCGCTGAAGCGCGCCGACCGGGTCATGTACACGCGCAAGAGGCGCGGTACCACAACGCCTGACGGGCGGAACGGCTCCGACCTGCCTGCGTAACCACATATGCGAGCCGACCGCCGGCTTGCAGCCACCACCGTCCGCCCTGCGGCACCGGCTCGAGCATGACCGGGATCGACGGAAACCTGGTCACACCCCGCTGGTGTTGACGCACCATGGCGGCACCGACCGCGCCGATAGTCGTGCAACGGGTCGGCACGGGGCTCAGACCTGGTTCCGCACGCCCTGGCTCTTACGCAGATTTCCAGGCAGCCCCCACGCTCGTGTACTCACCCCAGTTCTATAGGTTTAGACCGTATCCATAGGGTCAGAAGGAGTTCCGATGCGCGCCGTCCGCCAGCTTACCGCGATGATCGTTTGTCTCGGACTCTTCGCCGGGTGCTCATCGACGCCGAACGACGCCGCACCGAGCGGCAACGCCGACCCCGGATTCGCGCCGGCAACGATCGCCACGAAATTCGGCGACGTGACAATCTCTTCGCGCCCGACGAAGGTCGTCGCGCTCGGCTGGGGCGACGCCGAAACCGCGCTGGCAATGGGCATCCAGCCGATTGCAGCCTCCGACTGGGTGCAGTTCGGCGGTGCAGGCGTGGGCCCATGGGCCACCGGCAAGTACTCCCGGCCACCCAAGATCATCGGGACGCTGGACCCGAACTACGAGGAGATCGCGAGCCTTCGGCCGGATCTGATCCTCGACGTCAAGGGCTCCGGAGACGAGGGGCGCCACAGCAAGCTCGCCGCGATCGCCCCCACTATCGGCATCCCCCAAGGCGCCGACAACTACAAGACCACGCAGGAACAGCAGGTAGACATGGTCGCGCGGGCGTTGGGCACCCCAGATAAGGGACAACGCCTCCTGACCGACCTCAACGCAAAGATCGCCGGCATCAAAGCGGCTCATCCGAACTGGCAGGGGCGCACTGTGAGCGCGATCGCCCGTAGCTCAGGCGGATGGGGGGCATACGTCCCCGGAGCGTTCCGTTTGGATCTCCTTCTTCGTCTCGGTTTCGTGCCGAACCCGAAGATCACTGCTCTGGCCAACAAGGCGAACAACTTCTCTGTCGTGTTGTCCGAGGAGCAGCTAGGGCTCGCCGACGCAGATGCCATCATCGGGTATCCCGTCGGGGTTCAGCCTTCAGCGATCACCGACAGCCTGCAGTGGCGCACGATTCCCGCAGTGGCGCAAGGTCGATCGGTCATCGTCAACCCCGACTACTCCAAGGCGTACGCTCTCGGATCGATCCTCTCCACCGGGTACGCGCTCGACAGGTTCGTACCCGAACTCGAAAAGGCGTCCCACTGATCGGGGCACCCTCCTCGGTGCCCGAGGGCCACATTGCTGCATTCGGCGCCGAGGATGAGCGGTCAGTCTGACCACAGCAAGGTACCTACCGACTATCGGTACCTACGGCGACTGAGACGAGATGCGGCGGAGTTCGAAGTCCCCGCTTCACCTACAACCATCTACTCCCCCACTGGACTCGAACGAGCAAACCTTCATTTCAGTGTTGAGTTGATCCCCACGTTCGATACGTTCGATTGCTTCCGCTCCGTGGGGACTGTCTGATTGACGGTCCCGTCACCGACGCCGGCCGCATCGTCGTCTCATGATCGCCCAGCGCAATTGCTCAATACCGGCGACTGCGTGGCGCATCTCCACCGCCGAGGTGGAGTCCGCCCTTGTCGGCAACGCCCACGTCGCCGCAGCCGCCGACATAGGCGACACCTCGACACTGGTCGACAGCGCCGTCATCGACGACATTCGCGCCCAGCAGAGGGACTCCAGAACGAGCTGAGCCGGATACGGGTCTATCCATGACCAGCGCCTTGCTGAGAACACCCCTAGAGCATGCAGGACACGCAGCCCTCCACCTCGGTGCCCTCGAGCGCCATCTGACGGAGGCGGATGTAGTAGAGCGTCTTGATCCCCTTGCGCCAGGCGTAGATCTGCGCGCGGTTCACGTCGCGGGTGGTGGCGGTGTCCTTGAAGAACAAGGTCAACGACAGACCCTGATCGACGTGCTGGGTCGCGGCGGCATACGTGTCGATGATCTTCTCGTAGCCGATCTCGTATGCGTCCTGGTAGTACTCCAGGTTGTCGTTGTCCATGTAGGGCGCGGGGTAGTAGACGCGCCCGATCTTGCCCTCCTTGCGGATCTCGATCTTGGCGGCCACCGGGTGGATCGAGCTGGTCGAGTGGTTGATGTAGCTGATGGAACCGGTCGGCGGGACGGCCTGCAGGTTCTGGTTGTAGATGCCGTACTGCTGCACGTCCGCCTTCAACGCGCGCCAGTCGTCCTGCGTCGGGACGTGGATCTCGGCATCGGCGAACAGCCGGGCCACCTTCTCCGTCGCCGGCTTCCACTCCTGTTCGGTGTACTTGTCGAAGAACTCACCCGACGCGTACGAGCTGTCCTCGAACCCACCGAACGACGTACCACGTTCGCGCGCAATAGCATTCGAAGCGCGCAGCGCGTGGAAGAGCACCGTGTAGAAGTAGATGTCGGTGAAGTCCACACCCTCCTCCGACCCGTAGAAGACGCGCTCCCGGGCGAGGTAGCCGTGCAGGTTCATCTGCCCCAGACCGATGGCGTGCGAGAGGTTGTTGCCGTGCTCGATCGACGGCACCGACGAGATGGAGGTCTGGTCCGATACGGCGGTGAGGCCGCGGATCGCGGTCTCGATGGTCGAGCCGAAATCGGGGCTGTCCATGGTCTTCGCGATGTTCAGCGATCCGAGATTGCAGGAGATGTCCTTGCCGATCTCGGCGTACGACAGGTCGTCGTTGTAGGTCGACGGTGTCGAGACCTGAAGGATCTCCGAGCACAGATTGGAGTGCGTGATCTTGCCGGAGATCGGGTTGGCCCGGTTCACCGTGTCCTCATACATGATGTACGGGTAGCCCGACTCGAACTGCAGTTCCGCGAGGGTCTGGAAGAACTCGCGCGCCTTGATCTTGGTCTTACGGATCCGCTTGTCCTCGACCATCTCGTAGTACTTCTCGGTCACGTCGATGTCCGCGAACGGCTGGCCGTAGATCCGCTCCACATCGTACGGCGAGAACAAGTACATATCGTCGTTGCGCTTGGCGAGCTCGAACGTGATGTCCGGGATGACGACACCGAGCGACAGCGTCTTGATGCGGATCTTCTCGTCCGCGTTCTCGCGCTTGGTGTCGAGGAAGCGGTAGATGTCGGGGTGATGCGCGTGCAGGTACACCGCGCCAGCGCCCTGCCGGGCGCCGAGCTGGTTGGCGTAGCTGAACGAGTCCTCGAGCAGCTTCATGATCGGGATGACGCCGGAGCTCTGGTTCTCGATCTTCTTGATCGGAGCGCCGTGCTCACGAATGTTGCTGAGCAGCAACGCGACTCCACCGCCGCGCTTCGACAGCTGCAGCGCCGAGTTGATCGACCGCCCGATCGACTCCATGTTGTCCTCGATGCGCAGCAGGAAGCACGACACGGGCTCGCCGCGCTGCTTCTTACCCGAGTTGAGGAATGTCGGGGTGGCCGGCTGGAAGCGGCCGGCCAGGATCTCGTCAACGAGGCGAGTCGCCAGAACCTCGTCACCGTCGGCGAGGGTCAGGGCGACCATGCAGACGCGGTCCTCGAAGCGCTCCAGGTAGCGCTTCCCGTCGAACGTCTTCAGCGTGTACGACGTGTAGTACTTGAACGCGCCGAGAAAGGTGGGGAACCGGAACTTCTTGGCATAAGCGCCGTCGAACAGCCGCCTGACGAAGTCGCGACTGTACCTCTCCAGCACCTCGGCCTCGTAGTAGTTCTCCTCGACGAGGTAGTCGAGCTTCTCATCCAGATTATGGAAGAACACGGTGTTCTGGTTGACGTGCTGCAGGAAGTACTGCCGCGCCGCCTCTCGGTCCTTGTCGAACTGGATCCGCCCATCCCGGTCGTACAGGTTGAGCATCGCGTTGAGCGCGTGGAAGTCCAGTTCGTCATGCCCCGACGGCGTCGCGTGGACGCCCGAGCGGCTGGCCGACGGGGCGAGTTCTTCAGTGGTGGCGGTCATCGGCGAGAGTTCCCTTTGGTCCTAGGTGTTCGAGGCGGCGGAGAAGAATTCTGTCAGGCCCTCGCGGACCCGGTCGACGTCGTACGCGGTGCCCATGAGCTCGAACCGGTACAGGTACGGCACATGGCATTTGCGCGAGATCACGTCTCCCGCATAACAGAACTCCTCCCCGAAGTTCGTGTTGCCTCCGGCGATCACAGCACGGAGCAGCGAGCGGTTGTGGGTGTCGTTCAGGAAGCGGATGACCTGCTTGGGGACGTATCCCCCACCCGAGACGGCAGTGGCTTGGCGGCCCCCACCATACGTCGGGGTGATCAGCACATAGGGCTCATCGACCGTGATCGGCTCCTCGGCGCGCGTGACGGGGATCCGCAGCGTGCGCATGCCGAGCTTCGTCACGAATCGGTGCGTGTTCTCCGACACCGACGAGAAGTAGACGACGAGCGGGCCACGCATGGTGTCAGGCTGCGACCCCGACGAGGGCCTTGATGCGATCCGGACGGAAACCAGACCAATGCGCGTCACCGGCGACGACGACAGGGGCCTGCAGGTAGCCGAGCGCCATGACGTAGTCACGGGCATCCGGCTCCTCGGTGATGTCGACGACTCGGTACTCGAGCCCGGCCTTGTCCAGCGCCTTGTATGTCGCGTTGCACTGCACGCAGGCCGGCTTGGTGTAGACGGTGATCTCGATCGACTCGCTCATGGACGTCTCCTTCACTGCCGGACGGCTTACTTCGAGTATGGACTTGGGGTACGACAGGTTTCCCGGAAGTACTTCGCCTGCGTGAATCCGCCCATCCCTCAGGCCCCTCCGCGCACCCCTCCGGGGGCGGTTTCGGTGTCGTATCGGGCTCGTCTCCCGCAGCGCTCAGAACACTACACCTTGTGTTGCCGGTACCGCAGCGACACAAGCACTTGCGAACAACATTAATGAAATTTCGTGGCTGTGACACCCTTTCCCATCGTGAATCCGCAGGACACGCCGAGGACCCGACACGCCCGAGGGGCGATGCACCCGGCGCGTCGAGTCGCACGGCCGACGGGGCGCCGGGACCCCGCAGCGCAGCGAGCCGGGAGGGCTGGGGAACTAAGCGCTCTGCAGCTCCCCTGCCACGAGCGTCTCCAGCAGCGCGCGCAGGGGCGCGGCGACGGCGGCGCTCTCGCGCGGCGACTTGCCCTCGAGCGAGGAGATGAGGAATTCGACCTTCGCGCCGTCGGGCACGACGCCACCGGCGATCGTGATCGAGCGCTCGGCGTCGCTGAAGGTGGTGTCGAGGCGATGGCCGACCCCGACGATGCCGGAAGGCTTCCCGGACAGCGAGCTCTCGCCGTACGGACGCGACGCCCAGTCGATGACGTTCTTCTGCACAGCCGAGATCGTGCCGTTGTTCGGGGGTGCCACGAACAGCACCGCGTCCGCGTCGGCGATCTGACGACGGAGGTCGGCGGCGGCCGCGGGAGCACCCTCGCCGTCGATGTCCTCGTTGTAGAAGGGCACGTCGGCGATACCCTCCGCCAGTACGACCTCGACGCCCTCGGGCGCCGCCTGCTGCGCGGCGAGCGCCAGCTCACGGTTCAGCGACTCACGGCGCAGCGAACCGACGACGGCCAGCACCTTCTTGGTCTCACTCATCCTGGGGACTCCTCGTGTACTCGGCACCCCTCGTCCGGGGCGATTCGACGAACGTTAACGGACTGTGGTCCGAATGTATTCCCGGGCGGATCCGGCGCGGGACGAACGCACGGTATCGTGTCGAAATGCCCACTCCGCCCATGATCCCGCTTGCCGGCCCAGGCGCAACCGGAGAACGCAGGGACGCCGTCCGCAACCGCGAGTTGCTCCTCGCCGCCGCCGAGCGGCTCATCACCGAACGCGGCGTCGCGGCGGTCAGCATGGACGACGTGGCCCAGGCGGCAGGCGTCGGCAAGGGCACCGTGTTCCGCCGCTTCGGCTCGCGCGCCGGCCTCCTGCAGGCGCTCCTCGACCGCGACGAGACGGACATCCAGCGCGCATTCATGTTCGGCCCGCCGCCACAGGGCCCGGGAGGTCCGCCCGTGGAGCGCCTGATCGCGTTCGGCCACGCCCGCCTGCGCATGATCGCCCGGCACGGAGACCTCCTCGTCGGCGCGGAACAGGCGACCAGCGATCCGTTCGCCGTGCCGGCGTGGCGCGTGTCGTCGACACTGGTGCACTCGCTCCTGACGGAGGCGGGCTTCGACGGCGACCTGGACGTATGGACCGGCATCCTGATGAGCACGCTGAGCCCGTTGTGGACCACACACCAGATCGTCGACTCGGGTGTGCGCCTCGAACGCCTCGAGGCGGGCTGGACCGACCTCGTCCGCCGCACCCTCACGAGCTGACCCGGCCCCCGGCACGAAACTGATTCCCTCCCCCAGAAACGGAGCCGCAGACGCTACTCCGCCGCCTCCGCGACGCCTCGCCGCGACGCGGCCGCCAGCTGGTCGAACCGCGCGTTCGCGATGCGCATCGCGATCTCATAGGGCAGCGCGAACTTGCGCTTGACGAAGTATCCGAATCGGGTATCGACGGACGTGAACACCATGAACCGGTTGTGTAGGACGCCGTCCACGATGCACTGCGCGACCTTCTCGGCGGAGACCTTGGGGAACGTGTCGATACCCCTGCGTACCTTGGGATTCTGCTTGTCCATCCCGGCGATCTCGACGGTGTCGACCAGCCCCGTCTCCACGCCACCGGGGCATACGACGCTTACACCGATGCCATGCCGCCGAAGGTCGTAGCGCAGCACCTCGGAGACGCCGACGAGACCGAACTTGCTCGCCGCGTAGGCCGCGTGCCACGGCAGGGCGAGTAGTCCCGCCGCCGACGACACGTTGACCAGGTGGCCGCCGCGACCGGCCGCGATCATCGGCGGCACGAAATTCTCGATCACCTGGATCGGCCCCATGAGGTTGACGTCGACCATCTTCTGCCACTGCTCGTGGGACAGCGTCTCCACAGTGCCCCATGCGGAGACCCCGGCGATGTTCATCACCACATCGAGCGAGCCGACCGAGGAGTGCACGTCGCGGGCGAACCCACGCACCGCCTCGTTGTCCGAGATGTCGAACGCGCGGTGCGCGAGAACTGTGCCGCCCTGGGCTGTGACGAAGTCGACGACGGCGCCGAGCCCGTCCTCGGTGATATCGGTGAGGACGAGCTCGGCGCCATGCGCTGCAAGGAGTTTCGCGGTGGCGCGACCGATGCCGCTGGCCGCGCCGGTGACCAGGACCTTCTTCCCCTCCAGGTCCTTCACCGGCGTGGGCATCGTGACGAGTCGGGTGAGCGTGGACAGTGCCATACGCCCCAGCTTGCCAGAGACGGCCGCGCCACCGCCCCGCCCCACCGCGAGACGGCGAGGCGGGAGCGGGTTCGGGCTAGATGCCCGGCAGCATGCTGGAGCCGCTCAGCACGGCCTTGATGACCTGCTGGGCGACACCCGGGCCCTGCGAGGCGGCCAGGGAGTTCAGCGACTGCGGATTGGTGAACAGCGAAGAGATCATCTGTTGCCCGGCCGAGCTGCTCACGAACTGCTGGGCCTGCGGCGTGAGCTGCTGGATCATCGATGTCAGCTGCGGGGCCTGCACGAACTGCGGCAGCGCGGGGACCTGCAGCGAGCCGAGTCCCGGGATGTCCACGTTGGTGGTGGCGGGCTGAGCAGGCGCCGCGGTCTGCGCAGCGGTACCCGTGTTCGTGCTCGCCGTCGGTCCACCGGACAGCATCGGCACACCGGACACGATCGGCGACGTACCGCCCGTCGTCTGCCCGGTCGCGGCCTGCGGGGCGGACGCCGTCGGCGCGGCCGTCGATGCCGCACCGGGGAGTGACGGCACGATCGGCGTCTGCACCGTCGACGCCCCGGTGCCGGCCGCCGGCGCGGCGGTGGTCCCCGCGGTGGGTGCGGTCGGCTGCGGAATGGTGATGAGCGGCTCCGACTTGATCGGCTGAGCGACCGCACCGGCCGGCGTGACCTTGCCGGTCAGGTACTGGATGAGGCCGTTCGTGAGCGCGACCGCGTACTTCGCCTGGCCGGCCTTGGTCCCGAGCGCCGACGCATCGCCGGTGTTGGCGACGTTGCCGAGATCCGCGTAGACCAGCGGGAGCGACGACTGCGAGACGTATGCGTTCTGGGTCTGCGCGATCCCCTTGTTGCTACCGAGATAGTCGGCCGGGGCCAGCCCGGCGGCGGTGCCGGCGTCACGGACGACGTTCGCGGCCTTGGCGCCTGCGCCCGACTGGGCGGCGGACACGGCCTGGTCGGACACGCCGGCCGCGGGCGTCTCGAGCGTGAAGCCGTGCAGCGACGGATCCTGTGACACGGTGTTGACGACAAGGCCGATATCGGCCTTGCTGGCGCTCGCCGCGTTCGCCCGCGCGTCGACGCAGCCGGCGAAGCCGGTGTCGTCGCTGCGGCCCATCACGACCTTGGCCCCCTGGCTGGTCAACGCTGATTCGACCATGCGGGCGACGTTGTAGTTGATGGTGTGGTCCGCGACGCCCGACGCGGTGGCGGCCGACGGTGCCGAGCACGCGACGGTGCCGCCGCGGCCGTCCGGCACCTGCCGGGTGAGGTCGGCCTGTACGCCTCCGCCGCTGCCCGCGGCGTCGAGGAACACCGTCTTGCCTTTGAGGGGGCCCGCCGCGGGGGCCGGCGTGTTGGGGGCTGCCGAGACCATGGCGGGCACAGCGAAGAACGCGGCGGCGGCGCCGGCCATCGAGCCTGCGAGAACAGTCGTCTTCTTCATTGCAGATGGACGCCTGGCAGTGGCCGGCGTCGCTCTCCTTCCGATATTCGCACGCGCAACATGGATCACTTCAGTCACACTGGTAACAGTGAACCACTCCTTGAGGGTTGATGCAATCGTCGGGGTCGGCCTGTTGCGCCCGACTCGTCCGAACGGACGTCAGACCTCGGGCGAGAAGCGCAGCAGGGCGAGCGTCGCGTTGGGGTCGTCGACGCCCGCCACGGCGCCACAGTCCGCGACGCGCGCACGGACACCGTCGGCGTCGATCCCGCGGCCGATGAAGACGAGAACGGTCCCCGATCCCTTGCAGCGAGTGGTCCGCACGTACCGGCCGACGCCGTGCACCTCGAACCGCGTCCCGTCGACGACCTGCACGAAGCCCTTCGTCCGGAACACGCCCGGAGGGGGGTCGGTGAGCAGGTCCGCGACAGCCCGCGCGTCGGCCGGCCGATCGAGGACCACGTCGACGGATTCATACCCCTCATGCAGGTGCCCGCAGGCTCCGTCGTGCGTGTGCTCGTGGTGCTCCTCGCGAAGCAGGTCGTCGAACGCGAGTTGGCGCGGCCCGTCTGCGTCGGGCCGCATGCGGCCCGAGTCCATGAGCAGTGCGGGATCGACGGCCGCGTCGACGGCGGGCACAACGGGCGCCGATGGCGCGCACTCGGCCACGAGCGCGGACACGGCGTCGAGATCCTCGGCCAGGTCGATCTTGTTGAGGACCACGAGATCCGCGAGCGCGAGGTGATGCCGCATCGACGGGTGGGTGTCGACGGTGTCGATGAGCGCCGCCCCGTCGACGACGTACACGAGCCCGCCGAACGTGATCCGGGGCTCGTCGGCGAGCAGGACGCGGCGCACCATCGCACCGGGCTCGGCGATTCCGCTGCACTCGACGACGATCGCGTCCATGCCGCTACCGGCGAGATCGCCGAAGATCGTGTCGAGCTCGTCGTCGTCGACCGCGCAGCACAAGCACCCGTTACTCAGCGAGACCGTGGAGTCGACCTGTCCGGCAACGAGCATCGCATCGATGTTCACCGCCCCGAAGTCGTTGACCACCACGCCGATCCGCACCCCGTGTGCGTTGCGCAGTAGATGGTTCAGGAGGGTCGATTTTCCCGCGCCGAGGTAGCCTGCGACCACGATGACGGGGACGGACCGGCTCATTGCGCGGCCTCGTCCGGGGTGCACTCAGGGCAGCGCACCGCGAGCTCGCGTCCACCGCCGTCGGGGACGTTCACCACGCGGGACGTCGGCGCACCGCAGCCCGAGCACGTGCCGATCACGGCCGCGCCGGGTGTGAAGTCCGTGCTCACGCGCCCGTCGAACACGTAGAGCGACCCCTCCCACAGACCCGAGTCACCGAACCGTTCGCCATAACGCAGGATGCCGCCGTCCAGCTGGTAGACGTCCGAGAACCCGCGGTGCCGCATGAGCGATGTCAGGACCTCGCAGCGGACGCCTCCCGTGCAGTACGTGACGACGGGGCGGCCCTTGAGATGGTCGTACGCGCCGGAGTCGAGAAGTGCCACGAAGTCACGTGTGTGCGTGACGGGCGGGACCACGGCACCGCGGAAACGGCCGATAGCGGCCTCTATCTCGTTGCGTCCGTCGAACAGCACGACGTCGTCGCGCTCGGCGAGCAGCGTGTGCAGGCCGTCGGGCGTCAGCCGAGTGCCCCCGTCCACGATCCCCGTCTCGTCGACGGCCACCTCACCCGGCACGCCGAACGTCACGATCTCGTCCCGCACTTTGACGGACAGCTTCGGGAAGTCGGCGGAGCCGCCGTCGGACCACTTCACATCGGCGCGGCGGAAGGCCGGATACTCGCGGGTCCCGCGAACGTACTGCTTGACAGCGCGGATGCCGCCGCCGACGGTGGCGTTGATTCCGTGCCGGGACACCAGGATCCGACCGGTGAGTCCACCGACCTCCGCGAGGGTGCGCTGCCAGAGCCGGACCGCCTCGGGGTCGGCGAGCGGCGCGAACACGTAGAACAGCACCGTCTTGCCCGCCTCGCTCGCCACGTCGCGCGATTCTACGTCACAACACCTTGTCGCAATTCAGTGCACAGTCGTACACTCTTGCCATGGATCGACGACCCGGCGCCACAGCAGAGGTGCGCGCCCTGGCCCGCCTCGGGTGCGCCGAACTGTCCGGCGCCACGTCCGGCACGCATCGTGTCCACCGTGCGATCTCGGACCGGGTGTTCGCGGGGGTCGGGCTGGGTGTGGGCGCATTCGCGGCACCTGTGAAGGCGCTCCACGACGGGATCACCGACGGCGTCTACCTTGCGATCACCACCGCGATGGACACCGCGGGCGAGGTCGGGGGACGGTTCGCCGACCTGGGACTCACGACCCCGCCGTCGGAGACCGTCCGCGGTGCTGCGCTGATCGGCGTCATACAGGGGCTTATCGGCGACGACCTGGAGGCTACGAAGTCGCCCCTCGCTGCCGAGCCGATGACGGTCCGCGTCGCCGGTCGCGCGGTCCCGCTCGATGCCGACAGGCTGACGGGGGCGTTCCCGGAAGCCCGGTCCCGCCTCGTCGTTTTCCTACACGGCCTGGTCGAGACCGAGCACGCGTGGTCACTGGGAGGCGGACCGACCTTCGGTGAGCGGCTGGCGGCCGAAGGCGGCGTCTCCCCCGTCTTCGTGCGATACAACACCGGACGGCGCATCTCGGAGAACGGACGTGCACTAGCCGAACTTCTGGAAGGGCTCGTCGACGGCTGGCCCGTGCCGATCGAGGACGTCGTGCTCGTCGGGCACTCGATGGGTGGCCTGGTGGCCCGCAGCGCGGCGCATCACGCCGAGACGGTCGGAATGGCCTGGCCCGCAGGGCTGTCCGCAACTGTCACCCTCGGCACCCCGCACCTCGGCGCCCCCCTCGAGACGCTCGCACACTACGGCAGCGCCGCCCTCGTGAAACTGCCCGAGACGGCGCCGTTCGGGCGCATGCTGCGCCGCCGCAGCGGCGGGATCCGGGATCTGCGCGCGGGCAGCATCGTCGACGAGGACTGGAGCGGCCGGGATGCCGACGCGCTCGGCAGGGCCGCCGCTGCAGAAATCCCCCTGCCTGTCGGCTCGGCGCACTACTTCGTCGCGGCGACGGTGACCCGCTCGCGCCGCAACCCCGTCGGACGGGTCGTGGGCGACGGGCTCGTACTACTGCCGAGCGCGTCCGGTCGAAGCCGCGCGCGCCGGATCTGCTTCGACCCCGCCAACGGCATGCATCTTCCCCGCGCGCACCACTTCACGCTGCTGCACGACGAAGCCGTGTATGCGCGGCTGCGCGAGTGGGTGCGCGGCTGACGCCTCGGAGCCGGCGGCTCCGGTCGGGGTTCGGATTGCGGTGAGCCCAACCCTCGCGCCCGCGGCTGCGGGCGAGTTGTGTGGTGGGACAGTCCGTCCCCCGTACGAAGGGAAACCGCGCCTTGTCCCCCGTTCTGCCCCAGCCCGACGTCCTGATCCAGCCAGACACCGGCCCGCTCACCGTGACCAAGTTGGGTGAGCACATCGGCGCCGTCGTCGAGGGCATCCGCCTTAGTGGCGACCTGGACAGGGCATCGGCCGACCACCTACTGGACCTGCTCGCGGAACACGAGGTGCTGATCGTGCGCGGGCAGCAACACCTCACCGACGAGGAGCAGTACGCGTTCGCGCGGCGGCTGGGCACTCCGACCACGCCGCACCCCACGGTGCGCCCGGGCTCCGACCTCCTGCCCATCGAGGGTGCGGCCAACAGCTGGCACACGGACGTGTCGTTCGTGGACCGGGTCCCCAAGGTGTCGATCCTGCGCGCAGTGACCTTGCCGCCGTACGGGGGTGCGACGCAGTGGGCATCGACGACCCGCGCGTACGACCGGCTGCCTGCACCGCTCAAGGCGCTCGCCGACAACCTGCGTGCCGTGCACACGAACGACTACGACTACGCGGAGCACAACGCCAGCTACCAGCGAGCGGAGTACCACAAGGAGTTCATCCGCGAGATCTTCCAGACCGAGCACCCGGTCGTGCGCGTCCACCCGGAGACCGGGCGTCGCTCGCTGTTGCTGGGACACTTCGTCAAACAGTTCGCGGGCCTGAGTCTCGCCGACTCGGCCGCCCTGCACGCCGTTCTTCAGCGCCGGATCGAGAACGCGGACAACACCGTCCGCTGGTCGTGGACGCCCGGCGATATCGCGATCTGGGACAACCGCTCCACGCAGCACTTCGGCGTCAACGACTACGGCGACCACACCCGCCTGCTGCGCCGGGTCACCCTGGCCGGCGACGTCCCGGTCGGCGTCCGCGGCGACGTATCCCGCGTCCTGCGGGGCGACGCCTCCGACTACTCCCCGATCGTCACCGCTCGCGCCGACACCACCGCGTAGCGCGCCGAAGGCTCGGCGATCACGTGCGATAGGTCCAGCCCGCAGCCTCCCACGCGCCACGGGGCATGCAGTTGCGGCCGTCGATCAGCGTACGACCGCGCGTCACGGCGGCCACTTCGGCGGGCGAGAGCTCGCGGAACTGCCGCCACTCGGTGAGCACCAGCACGGCGTCGGCCCCCTCGCACGCTTCGAGGGCGGTGGTCGCGTAGTCCAGCGTGGGGAACACCCGGCGTGAATTGTCCATCGCCTCGGGGTCGTACACGCTCACGGACGCTCCCTGCAGCTGAATCTGTCCAGCGATGTTGAGCGCCGGGGAATCTCGAACGTCGTCGGAGTCGGGCTTGAAGGCACAGCCCAGCACCGCGACCTTCGCGCCGAGCAGCGAGCCACACGCGTCACGAGCGACCTCGACCATACGGCTGCGGCGGCCCATGTTGATCGCGTCGACCTCACGCAGCAGTCCGTGCATGTGCCCGGCTCCGAGCTCGCCCGACCGCGCCATGAACGCGCGAATGTCCTTGGGCAGGCACCCGCCGCCGAAACCCACACCGGCCCCCAGGAATCGGCGTCCGATACGGTCGTCGACGCCGATCGCATCGGCCAGCGCAACGACATCGGCGCCTGCCGCCTCGCAGACCTCGGCGACGGCGTTGATGAACGAGACCTTCGTAGCGAGAAAGGCGTTCGCCGACACCTTGACGAGTTCCGCTGTGGCCGTGTCGGTGACGAAGAACGGCGTCTCGCGGTCGAGGATCGGCCCGTAGACCTCGCGGGCGACCTCCTCGGCGCGGCCGCCGGGTTCGACCCCGAGGACCAGGCGATCCGGCTCGAGGGTGTCCTTCACCGCGTGCCCCTCGCGGAGGAACTCGGGATTCCAGGCGAACTCGACTTCGTGGTCGGTCAGTGCCGCCGCCCGCGCCCGGAGACCATCGGTGGTGCCGACCGGAACCGTCGACTTGCCCAGCACCACGGTGTCGCGGTCGAGATGCGGCAGCAACGAATCGATCACCGAGTGCACGTAGGTGAGGTCGGCGGCGAACTCACCTTTGCGCTGTGGCGTGCCGACCGCGATGAAGTGCACCTCGCCGAACTCTGCGGCCTCGGCGTAAGACGTCGTGAAGCGCAGGCGCCCGTCCTCGACGTTCCGCTTGAGCACCGCCGGTAGCCCCGGCTCGTGGAACGGCACCTTCCCCTCGGACAGGGCGTTGACCTTGCCCGCGTCGATGTCGACACCCAGGACCTCGTGGCCGAGTTCAGCCATGCACGCCGCGTGCGTGGCTCCCAGGTATCCCGTACCCAGCACTGTGATCCGCATGGGGCGAACGTAGGTCTGCCACGCGTGCGGAAGAAGGGTGGCGCGCGGATGTTCCGTGACAGTTCGGTGGGGGTTCGAGCCGGGTTCCGAGCGGGTTAACGTCCGGTCCCGGCCCGTATTCTTCAGGTCGCCCCGTAGTTCCCTCGGGTTAACCGAATCACCAGCGGTCGCCTGCGCGCGACGAGCGCGGGACGGCCACCGCAGACGCGGTGGTCAGCGCGCCCCGCCGCCCGCGTAGTCGTGTGCGTCCCCGTCATCGGTGTGCCCGCGGTCCCCGCGTCCCTTCAGGATCCGCTTGGGGAGCCGATTCACCAGGTCGCTCATCGGGGCCACCGCCGCGGTCATGAGCGTCACGGCGTCCTTCAACTCGGCGACCGCGCCGTTCATGTGGTCGATGTTCGGGGAGAGCTCCTCCATGACGTCGGTCAGCTTGGTGACGGCGTCCAGCGGACCGCCCGGCGCTATTGCGCGCTCGAGGGCGCCGTCGTCCCCGATCAGCTGGTCGATGAGGCCCCCGTCCTCGACGGCGCGGTCCAGGACGCCGCCTTCCGCGGTGAGCTTGTCCATGATCCCGTCCGGCCGCGCGAGCTTGTCCAGGACGCCGCCCTCGGACGTCAGCTTGTCGAGCACACCGTCCTTCGCCATGAGCTTCTCCAGCACACCGTCCGGTGCGGTCAGCTTGTCCAGGACACCGTCCTCGGAGGTGAGGCGTTCGAGGACACCCTCGTTCTCCGTGATCTGGTCGACGACGCCACCCTCGCGCGTGAGCCGGTCGAGCGGGCCACCGGTGGAGGTGAGGCGGTTGACGATGCCGTCCTCGCGAGACATCTGGTCGAGCAGGCCGTCCGGCGCGGTGAGCTTCTCCAGCAGCCCGTCGGG
The DNA here is from genome assembly GCF_029167375.1 of Tsukamurella sp. 8F. Classification (GTDB taxonomy): domain Bacteria; phylum Actinomycetota; class Actinomycetes; order Mycobacteriales; family Mycobacteriaceae; genus Tsukamurella. Next base: position 94,549 of record NZ_JARFTP010000004.1, on the reverse strand, counting down.
TGCGGTCAGCCGATCGACGACGCCGCCGGGATGCAGGACGCGATCGAGCGGGCCACCACGAGCGATCACGATGCCGATCGGCCGATCCGGCTCGAGCAGTGACGTGAGTCGCTGCAGCATCTGACCCGGGCTCGCGGCGGCACCCGTGCTCTCGACGTGCAGGGCGGAGTTCACTTCGGTCTCGACGTTCTGGACGGCGAGTCGCGCCACGGCGACGCTGCCCTCCACCGCTGACATCGCCGCGCCGGCGGTCGCGAAGGCGACGCGCACGGGCGCAGTGACGATCGACTTGGCATTCATAGGCGCCGATACTAGGCGGTATCACCGATGTACCGACGAGCATTGCCCGATCAGGCACCGCAATACTGGAGTTCATGACGGCCCGCGCCCCCGATGACGTCCTAGTGCACCTGCGGCGTGCACGCGACCACGCCGACCTCAACTACGCCGAACCGCTCGACCTCCAGCAACTCGCCGCGATCGCGGGCATCAGCAAGTACCACTTCCAGCGGCTGTTCACGACGACGTACGGCATCTCCCCCGCCGAGCACCTGTCGCGCCGACGCATCGAGCGCGCCCAGGACCTGCTGCGCGCCACCAACCTGACCGTCACCGAGGTGTGTATGACCGTGGGCTTCACGAGCCTCGGGTCGTTCTCCACCAGATTCCGGGCGCTCGTCGGCGAAAGCCCGGTCCAGTTCCGGCGCCGCTACTCCGGCGGTGCGCCCCGTATCCCCGGCTGCTACCTGTTCATGGCCGGTCTGGCCGAGCGGGCCCCCGTCGACCGCGGGTGCGACGCAGGTTCCGCAAGCGAGGAGAAGGACGAACCGCACCGAGGCGAATAACGTTCCCGGACATGATCACCAACATCAGCCTCGTATCCGTCTTCGTCCGCGACATCGACGAGTCCCTCGCCTTCTACACCGACGTGCTCGGCTTCGCCGCCAAGGACGACATCCAGCTCGGTCCCGACTTCCGGTGGGTGACCGTCGTCCACCCGAACCAGCCCGAGCTGCAGGTGCACCTGACCACTCCGAGTAAGCCGCTGTCCGACGACCTCATCGCAGCGTTCCAGCGCGCCCAGGCCGCGGGCGGACTACCCGGATTGGGGCTCGCCGTCGACGATTGCCACGCCACCTACCAGGACCTGAAGGCCAAAGGCGTGGAATTCCTGCAGGCCCCGGAGGAGCGGCCGTACGGAATCGAGGCGCTCATGCGCGACAACTCCGGCAACTGGATGGTGCTGGTCGAGGCGCGCGACTACACGCCCGAGGACTTCGGCGGCAACGACCACTCATGAGTTGGAATTCCGTGAGGTGAGAAGCTGCGGGGGTGACCGAATCCTCGTTGGCCGACCCGATCCGCAGCTCCCTGGCCGGCGCGCACGCGCGTTTCGCCATCACCCGCGGCCGGATCAGCCGCTACCACCCCGAGGTCTCGGTGTTCTACGGACACCCGCGCGAGCTCACCGCCGACGACTACGGCGACGCCGTCGCCCTCGCGGGCCCCGGTGGCACCGTCGGGTTCCGAGATCGCGCCTCGCGCCTGCCCGGCGGTTGGGAGTCGCTGGAGACGTTCGGACTGATCCTGTTCGACGGCACCGCGTTCGAGGCGGAGCCTGCCGGTGACGACGTCGTCACGCTCACGTCGGCGGACGTGCCCGAGATGACCGCGCTCGTCCGCCGCACGGATCCCGGCCCTTTCCTCCCCCGCACGATCGAACTCGGGACGTATATCGGTATCCGGGGTGTCGACGGTGCTCTGCTCGCCATGGCCGGCGAGCGCATGCGGCCCGACGGGTGGACCGAGATCAGCGCGGTGTGCACAGCACCGGAAGCACGCGGCCGGGGCTACGCGACACGACTGCTACGTGCGGTCGCCCACGGCATCAGAGCCCGCGGCGACGAGGTCTTCCTGCACACCGGGGCGGCCAATCCCGCACGGCGCCTTTATACTTCGCTCGGTTTCACCGAGTTCTCGGAGGTCCCGCTGGAGCTCGTGCGCGTTCCTCGCTGACAAGCGGCGCCCGAGAGTGTTCGATGGGGCCATGAACGAGCCCTGGATCTGTGCCGCGTGCGCCGTCGAGTACCCCGGGGACACCGAGCCGCCCGAGGTCTGCCCGATCTGCGCGGACGAGCGCCAGTACGTGCCGGACGGGGGCCAGCGCTGGACCACCGCGCCCGAACTCCGCGATGCCGGTAACCGGGTACAGGTGCGCGAGCTGGCTCCGGGGATGTGGGGTCTGACGGCCTACGTGGGGATCGGCCAGACGGCGATCCTCATCGAGTCCCGTTCGGGAAACCTGCTCTTCGATGCCCCAGGAATGATCGACGACGAGTCGGTCGACGCGGTGCGCGCACTCGGCGGCATCGACGCGATAGCAACCAGCCACCCGCACATGTTCGGCGCTCAATCCGCCTGGAGCGCGGCGTTCGGCGATGCGCCCGTGTGGGTTTCGGCCGCCGACGAGGCCTGGCTCGGCCTGCGACCGCCCACGATGCAGACGTGGTCGGAGCCGTTCGACGTGCTACCCGGCATAACCCTCGACGTGATCGGGGGACATTTCCCGGGCAGTGCGGTCGCCTACCGGCCACGGGATGCGAACGGGCGGAGGTCCGTACTGCTGTCCGGCGACGGCGTGATGGTCACCCCCGGGGGCCGGGTCGCCTTCATGCGCGGCTACCCCACCCTGATCCCGCTCTCCGCGGCCGTGGTGCGCCGCATCGCGGATCGCCTGTCGCGCTACGACACAGACGTCGTCTGGAACAATTTCGGCCGGCGCACCAGGGACTACGGAAGTGACGTGATCGCCGAGGACGCGCAGCGTCACATCGATTGGGTCAACGGGGTCTTCGACCATCTGACGTGACTCAGCGGCGCATGTGCTTGTGCTTCTCGATCTCCTCGATCTCGTCATCCGTGAGGGCGGCGACGGTCAGTGGCACCCTGGGACGCGCATCCGCACGCATCCCGTCGAGCATCAACTCCAGGTATCGGCGCCAGGCGCCGGGTACGACGGGCTGCGTCGCCTCGCCTATGGCGGCCAGCATGCACACGAAGCCGAAGAAGTCGGCAGGCACCAGTTCGGGCCGCAGCACGCCCGCCTCCTCCGCTCGCGAGTAGACCGACAGCACCAGTGTCTCGACGGTGTTCTTGGCCTCGGCGAGGGCCGACGCCTCGTGGTCGACGCTCGTCAGCATCGTCGCGAGCCCGCGATCGTCGGCGATGAACTCGCCCACGGCGGTGAGCAGGAGCACCACGGCGTCCCACGGCTCCGCGTTCTCGATCTCCGTCGTGATCCGCTCTGTGACCTCCTGGATATGGTGGACGAACACCGCCTCGATCAACTCGTCGCGGTTGGCGAACCGGCGATACACGGTCCCCACGCCCACACCCGCGCGTACGGCGACATCGTCGAGGGTCACCTCGAGCCCCCGCTCGGCGAACAACTCCCGCGCGGCGCCGACTATCCGCTTGCGGTTACGGGCGGCGTCGGCACGCAACGGCCGGGGTGCTGCTGCCGGATCGGTCGTGGTCATACTCACAGCATATCAAGTGGAGACAGATTCTCCACTTCCGTGCTACGGTCTAGGGCATAAGCGGAGGAGATTCCTCCGATACAGATCCGACGGAGATTCCTATGACCACACTCGACAGCGAACTGGCGCCCGACGACCAGCGCGCCCAGCGCCGGCACCGCCTGCGCTGGGTCGTCCTCGGCGTCCTCGCACTGGCTCAGATAATGGTCGTGCTCGACGCGACCATCGTGAACATCGCCCTGCCGCACGCCCAGGCGGCGCTCGGCTTCGACAACGCCGACCGGCAGTGGATCGTCACCGCCTACGCTCTCGCGTTCGGCTCCCTACTCCTGCTCGGCGGCCGGCTGTCCGACCTGTGGGGGCGCAAGACGACGCTGATCATCGGGCTGGTCGGATTCGCGGCGATGTCAGCGCTCGGCGGTGCCGCAACGGGCTTCGAGATGCTGGTGATCGCCCGCGCCGGTCAGGGCGTGTTCGGCGCACTGCTTGCGCCTGCCGCGCTCGCGCTGTTGACGACGACCTTCACCGACGGTGAGGAGCGTGCCCGCGCGTTCGGCATCTTCGGCGCCATCGCCGGTGGCGGCGGCGCACTCGGCCTGCTCCTCGGTGGCATGCTCACCGAGTGGGCGGATTGGCGCTGGTGCCTGTACGTCAACCTGGTGATCGCCGCGATGGCCCTGGTAGGCGCCCTGCTGTTCCTGGACGAACAGCGCTCTGAGCACCGCCCCAAGCTCGACTTGCCCGGCGTCGTCACGGTGTCCGCCGCTCTGTTCTCCATCGTCTACGGGTTCTCGCACGCCGAAACCGACGGCTGGACCTCGGCCGTGACCACCGCGTTCCTCGCTGCCGGCGTGATCCTGTTGGGCGTCTTCGCCTGGATCCAGACGCGCTCACAGCACCCGCTGCTCCCGCTGCGCGTCGTCCTCGACCGCACGCGAGGCGGCTCCTACCTCGTGGTGTTCATCGCGGGCATCGGGATGTTCGGCATCTTCCTGTTCCTCACCTACTACCTGCAGCAGAACCTGGGCTTCACCCCCATCACCACGGGCCTCGCGTTCCTGCCCATGATCGGCGTGCTGATCGTCGGCTCGACCGTCGCTACGGCGGTCCTGCTGCCCCGCTTCGGCCCGCGCTGGATGACCGCGAGCGGCATGATCGTCGCGGCCGGTGGCATGCTCCTGCTGACCCAGATCGACGCGTCGTCGCACTACGCATCGGGTATCCTTCCCGGCCTGGTGATCGTCGGCCTCGGCTTGGGTCTGTCGATGGCCCCGTCCATGCAGGGAGCCATCTCCGGTGTGTCGCCCGACGATGCCGGGGTCGCCTCCGCGACCGTCAACACGATGCAGCAGGTGGGTGGTTCGGTCGGTACCGCGCTACTGAGCACCATCGCATCGAGCGCCGCGACGTCGTTCGCGACCTCGCATGCCGCATCGACGGCGCCCGCCCAACTCGCGGGTCTGGCGGCTATCCACAGCTACACCACCGCCTTCTGGTGGGCCGCAGCGATCTTCGCGATCGGCGGTGTGGTCGCCGGGGTCGTCATGCGCAGCGGGAAGCTGCCCGCTACACCCGAGGGCACGGTGGCGATGGCCCACTGAGTCAGCGCGCGAGGCGCGCTATCCAGCGGCGCGTGTCGGCGGGATCGATGACATCATCGAGCTCGCCGACCGTCGCCGCTGCCAGGGCCTTGCCCCGCTCGTAGGCGAGGGCCACCAGCCGGTCGAACAGCTCTTGCCGTTCCACCGCGTCCTCCTTCGCCGCAAGCTCCTTCGAGAAGCCCAGGCGAACTGCGCCTTCCAGCCCCATACCGCCGATCTCGCCCGTAGGCCAGGCGACGGTGAAGTCCGGCGCCCGGAACGAGCCGGCCGTCATCGCCATCGCACCGAGGCCGTAGCCCTTGCGCAGCACGAAGGCACCGATCGGCACCGTCATATGCGCACCGATCACGAACAGGCGGCTGAATCGGCGCACCGTCGCCGTCGTCTCGGCGTCGGGGCCGACCATGAATCCCGGTGTGTCGCAGAACGACACCACGGGCAGGCCGTGCGTCTCACACAGCGTGAGGAAGTCGGCAAGCTTGTCGGCGCCCTCGGCGTCGATGGCGCCACCGAGATGGTGACTCGAGTTCGCGATCAGGCCGTAGGCCACGCCCTCCACGCGCACCAGTGCTGTGACCACTCCGACTGCGTGGTCCGCGCGCAGTTCGAGCACCGATCCGACGTCGGCGACGGCGTCGATCGCCGCGCGGATGTCGTAGGCGCGGAGCCGGTTCCGAGGCACGATGTGGCGCGCGATCCGCGGATCCGGTGCCTCCCATTGTGCGATGGGCCCCTGGAAGTACGACAGGTAGCGACGGGCGAGCTCGACTGCGTGCGCATCGTCGCGAGCCACCAGATGTACGACACCGTTGCGACGCTGAACATCGATGGGTCCGATCTCCTCCGGGCGGTGATCGCCGAGGCCACCGCCCGAGATCATCGCCGGCCCGCCCATACCGATATTCGCATCGGGTGTCGCGATGATCACGTCGCAGGTGCCGGCCATTGCGGCGTTCCCGGCGAAGCACCGGCCGGACACGACGGCGACGAGCGGCACTTCACCGCTGAGCGCACCCAGGGTGCGGAACGTAGGAACATCGAGACCCGCCACGACGGGCAGATCCGTGTCGCCCGGCCGGCCGCCTCCTCCCTCCGCGAAAACGATCACGGGAAGCCTTCGTCGCCCGGCGATCTCGAGCACGCGGTCGGTCTTGGCGTGATTGCGCCAGCCCTGCGTCCCCGCTAGCACCGTGTAGTCGTAGCCGAGCACGGCTACGTCGGCGGCGGCATCGAAGCGGTCTGCTCCGATAGTCGCCACTCCGCCGACGAGACCGTCGGCCGGAGTGTTCGCAATGAGATCCTCCTCGCTGCGCCGGCTGCGCTGCGCTGCCACGACGAGGCCCCCGTACTCGACGAAGCTGCCGTCGTCGACGAGGTCGGATATGTTCTCACGCACCGTCCTACGACCACGCCTACGCATCTTGGCGACGGCCTCGGGACGGGCCGCATCCTCGGTGGCGGCGTGCCGGTCCAGTATCTCGGCCAGGTCGTCGCGCGCCGCGTCGAGATCCACGTCCGGCACACCCGCGGCGCCCACCGAACCGGTCACCGTGTAGAGGACGAGCGGATCCCCGGACGCGACGGTGCATCCCGGCCGTGCAAGGACGCGCACGGCGCGAGCGCCGACGGGCGCGACGATGACGTGCTCCATCTTCATGGCCTCCAATACGGCCAGCGGCGCACTCCCTGGAACCTCGTCGCCCTCCCTCACCACGGAGACGACGGTTCCCGCCATCGGCGCCCGTGCTACCTCCTCGCCCGCCCGCAGCTCGACATGCTCGGACACGACAGGCTGCGCCGGGGCCTCGGCGATGAGCGCGGGTAGGCGATCCGCGACGAAGCCCGTGGTTACCGGCCCGCCTGCCAGTTCCTGATCCGCGAGCATCGCGCGCAGCACGGGGATCGACGTCGCAACACCGTCGATCACGAACTCTCCCAACGCTGCCCGGAGCTTCGCCGTCGCCGCCGAGTACGACGCCGCCCTCGCAACGACCTTCGCGAGCAGCGGGTCGTAGCGCGCGCCCAGCACAAGGCCCGGTCGTCCGTAGGTGTCGACCCGGATGCCCGGCCCACTCGGCGGGGTGAACGCGGCCAGGGTGCCGGACGCTGCGGTCGGCGCACCGTCGGGCGCGAGGGTCTCGGCATTGACACGCGCCTGCATCGCGAATCCGCGCGCCGCGGCGAGGTCCCCGTCCACGCCGTCTCCACACGACGAGATCCCGGGCGGCAGGTCCAGATCGGACAGCATCGCGCCCTGCGCCAGCGCCAGCTGCGCGCCGACCAGGTCGACCCCGGTCACCTCCTCGGTGACCGTGTGCTCCACCTGGATCCGGGGATTGACCTCGAGGAAGACCACCGAATCTCGCTCTCCGACGAGGAATTCAACGGTCGCGACGCCACGATAGCCGGCGCGGGCGAGTAGCCGCGACGCCGCGATGTGCAGTGCGCGCCGCATGTCGGTACCGAGGTCCGGGGCGGGCGCGGTCTCGATCAGCTTCTGGTGCCGGCGTTGCACGCTGCAGTCGCGATCACCGATGGCCAAGGCGCGGGAGCCGTCGGCGACGATCTGCACCTCGACATGCCGAGGATCTTCGAACAGCTTCTCCGCGAACACATCCCGCGACCCGAAGCCTCGTTCGGCCTCAGCAGCGCATGCCGCGTATGCGGCGTCGAGCGCGTCGTCGGAGCGCACCACGCGCATGCCGCGGCCGCCGCCGCCCGCGACCGCCTTTATCATGATCCCGCCGGGGTGGGCGGCGAGGAACCCGCGCACCTGGTCGAGAGTGGCGGCCCCCTCGGTGGCCGGCAGCACCGGAACGTCCGCAGCGGTCGCCGCCGCCCGGGCGGACGCCTTGTCACCGAACAACTCCAGCAGCTCCGGCGTAGGCCCCGCGAACACGAGGCCCGCTGCCGCGCAGGCGCGGGCGAATCCCGCATTCTCACTGAGGAAGCCGTAGCCGGGGTGGACGACGGAGGCGCCCGCCGCAACACCCGCCGCCACGACGGCTGCGGCGTCGAGGTACGCCGCGGGGCCGGAACCGGGCAGTGCGACGGCGACGCTCGCGGCATGCACGTGGGGAGTGTCTGCATCGTCGGATGCGTACAGCGCGACGGACTCCAGGCCGGACTCCGCCGCTGCGCGGACGATGCGCAGTGCGATCTCGCCGCGGTTGGCGATCAGGACCCGCGTCATGATCGCTCTCCCGCCGCGGCCGCCGCACGCGCGGCACGCTCCAGCAGGTCGCCTTTGCGCACCTTGCCGGTCGCGGTCATAGGCAGGCCGTCCACCAGTTCGACGTCCGGCACCTTGTACCCGGCCATGTTGGCGCGCGCCCACTCCCGGACTCCGTCGGCCGTCGTCGACGCTCCGGGGCCGAGTTGAACGAACGCGTACGCCACCTGGCCGCGCGCCGGATCGGGGCGTGGCACGACCGAAACCGCGACCACGTCGGGGTGCATGCGCAGGAGGGCCTCGACCTCCGACGGGAACACGCTCATCCCGTTGGTCTTGATCATCTCCTTGGTCCGAGCGAGGTAGTGCAGCGCACCCCACTCATCGAGCCGACCGACGTCGCCGGTGTGCAGCCAGCCGTCGCGGAGCACTTCGGCGGTCGCGTCCGGGCGGCCGTAGTAGGCGGTGAGAACAGATGGGCTCCGCACCGCGATCTCGCCCGACTCGCCCACCGGCACAGGGGCCCCGGCCTCGTCGAGGATGAGGAAGTCGGTGCCCGGCACCGGTAGCCCGCAGAAGACGGGGTCTGCGGCGAGGTCGCGATCACCGTCCTGGAATCCGAGGGTCGTGCTGTCGGCCGTGTGAGTCTCCGTCATGCCGTAGCTGGCCTCGCGGAGCGTGCCGCCCACGAGGGCGCGCCAGCGCGAACGGATCTCGGGCGTCAACTCGAGCACGAACGACACGGCCAGCGCGTTGCGGAGGGTCGCGGTGCGGACACCTTCGAATCCGGGCAGATCCATTAGCTCGACATAGTTGTCGACGGTACCGACCATGTCGGTCACGCCGTACCGCGCTACCAGTGCGAGCACGGCTTCGGGATCCCAGCGCGTCAGCAGCACCACCGGGACACCGCTCACGAGCGGTAGCAGAATCCCGAAATCCTCACCGGCGATCCAGAACACGGGCAGGAAGTTCAGGACGACCGCGTCGCCTGTGCCCGGCTGCCGCCCGCCGGCCACGGTGGCCGTCGCCGCCGTGTAGACCATATGCCGCTGGGTGTGCTCGCACCCCTTCGGCATTCCGGTGGTGCCACCCGTGTAGTTCAGTGCCGCAAGAGCATCCGGGTCGTCGCGGCGCTGCGGAGCGGGATCGACAGCGACGATCGAGGCCCAGTCCGTCCGCTCCGCCTGCACCGGGAACGGCAGCGGCACAACGGGATCGGTACGCATCCTGTCGTCGAGCAGGTCGGTGAGGGCTGTGTAGGCGATCCGGCGCACCGCCGTGTCGGCCCGCACGGTCTCGACCAGATCGGCGAAGGTGTCCTGCGCCAGCAGGATGCTCACGCCTGCATCGGTCAGCTCGTGCCGCAGCTCGTGTTCGCGGAACAGGGGGTTGATCGGGACGTGAACACACCCCGCCTTGAGGATGCCCATCATCGCGATGAGGAACTGCGGGCAGTTGCCCAGGTATACGCCGACCCGGTCCCCCGGCCGGGCGCCGCATGCCAGCAGCCACCCTGCGAACCGGTCGGACAGCTCGTCGTACCGCGCATAGCTGATCTCGGCCCCGTAGAACGCGATCGCGACGGCGCCCGGACGCTCGCGCGCCCAATGCCGCAGATGGTCGGTGACACCGCCGTCGACGGGGTACTCGACGGTACCGGGGGTTTCGTCGGGGCGGTTGCGCGCTTGCAGCGCACGGACTTCCGCCGCGGCCGCGTCGAGTGCGTCTGCTCGCGTCACAGTTCCTCCGTTCGGGGCGAGACACCTACGAGGCGCTCGGTGATGATGATGTGGTCGGCGATGAACCGCTCACGCTCGGCGGCAGACGTCCCGGCGATACGCGCTGCGCCGATCGTGAGCGCATCGGCGACGGTGTCGACGATGCGTGCCGCGGGAACGCACGGGTCCGCCGCGCCCTCCGCTGCCAGCCGTTCGAGGAACCGGGTGAAGCGCCGCCGCGTGATGTCCCGCGCGCCCGTCCAGAGCCGATCGACGACGGGGTCTATGCGGGCCCGGTGCTCGACGAGCGCGAGCAGCGGTGCGTGCTCGAACAGCGCCTCGACGAACGCACGTGTGGTGGCCTCGAGAACGTCGTGCGGCGCCACAGCCTCCACGTCGACGACCAGTTGGGCCGCGACCAGAGCGTCGGACGCCCGCGCGGTGAGCGCATGGAAGACCTCGTCCTTCGAAGCGAAATAGGCGTAGAACGTGGGCCGCGACGTCGACGCGCGTGCGGTGATCGACGCAGCCGTGGTCCGGTCGTAACCGTCCTGGGCGAAGCAGTGCTCGGCGGCGAACAGTAGTTCGTCGCGTCTACCGCCGATCTCGCGCCGCGCCTCTCGCGCGCGCTCCGCCGCCTCGGATGTGTCCACCGACACATATTGCGTTGACACTGACGTCAATGTCAATACTCGCGGCGGTGCCCTTCCGGCGCGACACGCGATGGAGACTCGAGCGCTCCGCTACTGCGCGGGGTTACGCGGCGGGATCAGGCGCTCGGCGGCGGCCTTCGAGACGGCGGGCGGCGCGGAGGCCTCAGGCTGTTCCGCGACCGCGCCCGCGGCGCCGGGCTGCATCGTGTGCAGCCCCGGAGCATCGGCGTGGGCAGCGCGCGCAGCCCCGGCACGCGCTGCATCCGCGGCCGTGCGCACCGCGAACCTCGGCAGACTCGTGAGCAGCCCGGTAACCGGAGCGGCCACGCTGTTCGCGGCACCGACGACGTCCTGAATCACCGCGAGTCGCGCATTCATCGAGCTCAGCGCCGGCCCGATCTCCGCGACCGTCGTGGACATGTCCAGGAGCTGCGCGATCGCGCCGTCCTCCGCAGTGAGCATGTCGACGATGCCGTCGTCCATCGTGAGGCGCTCGACGATCCCGCCCGCGGCGGTGGCACGGTCCAAGGGGCCCCCGACCCGGATCACCCGGTCCACCGGCCCGTCGGGGTTGAACAGGTCGGCGACCCGGTCCGCAGCGCCCCCCGGGCCGATGATCCGGTCCAGGGGCGCACCGGGCTGCATCAGATCCGCGACCCTGTTGACGATGTAGGGGATCCGCCCTACAGCGGTGAAGATGTTGTTGTTGCGCTCGAGCGCGGCCCGCGCCTGCGGGTCCACCTGATCGGCCGCGACCGCGACCACGTCGCGGGCGATTCCCGCCGTCTGCTGCGCGGCGGTCAGCCCGATGTCCGCGACCGCCAGCCCTAGCTTCGCGGGGCCGACCAGAGCCTTGGGAAGCACCATGGGCTCAAGGGTAGCGGGGATCGGCTCGGAACCGCCGCCGACCGGCGCGAACGAGCGTCATCCGGCGGCCACAGGCGATGACGGCGCCGCGCCGCTCGACGGTGTGGCGGCGCCCGTCGGGCTCACGACGTAGGTGACCGTGTCGCCGTCGGACGACAGGCCGACGGTGAACCCGTGCCCGAGGTACAGCGCGCCGACCTCGCCCGCATCGACGGGGGTGCGTGGCGTGATGGGATCGAAGCCCGCGGCGAGCAGTGCCTGTGCGGCGGCGACGGTGTCTTTACCGGTCACCGTCAGCCGCCAGACCGGGTGTCCGACATCGATGTCGTCGGAGGCCTGCACCCGACCCACCACCGGCACGGCGGTCGGAAAGCCGGACGGGAGTGATGCGGTGGAGATGTCGGAATCGCTGCACCCCGCAATAGCGGACACAGACAGCACGACGCCGGCGCACACTGCTGCGCCGGCGATCATGCGGGGTCGGGGGCTCAGACCGTGATCTTCCCGGCCGCCAGGGCCTTGAGGACCTTCTTCTCGCGCCGGGCCTTGGTCACCCGCGACGCCACGAACAGCGCGACGAGCACGCCGACGCCGGCCGCGGCGGCGAGCACCGGGGGCTTGGTAACTGTGGACACCGCCTGAGTCTTAGCGGTGTCGACGAGCTTCTTGGGATCCGCGCGCTCGCCCAGTTGGTCGAGCGTGCTGGCGAGCTGCTCGCGGGCGCGCTCGATGTCGCGTTCGATGCTCTCGGTGTCACGGGGCACTTCGGGGACCTCCTGGAGGGTCAGCCGTCGGTCGTCTCTGAAGAGGATAGCCTCCCACGAAAGGTCGCCTGCACCTGCAGCCACTGGGCGAGCACCTGGCACCCGGTCAGTGCCTCGTCCTCGTACCGGCGCAACTGGTACGGCTCGGCCGCATATGCGACGTGCCGCCCGCCACCGGCGTTGACGGTCCTCGCCCCCAACTGCAGGCTCGGCAGGTACCCGCGCACCTCGTCGACGGCGGTCCGCACGCGCCGGATGTCGCGCACCCACTGACGCCGGGAGAACGCGGTCTTGGCGGCGTTCTGGAACAACCCACGGCGGTAGCGCGCAAGGGCGCTGGGCACCCATCGCTTCAGATCCCGCACCGCAAGGGATTCGGTGGCGTCCGCCAGATCCCGGACGAACGAGTCGCCGCTCGCGTTGCAGATGACGTCGTCGGGGTTCGACACCCACAACACCTCGACCGACTCCGGGACGTAGGGCCCGCGTCCGGCGACACCGTATCCATCGCACCTCGGGTCCGTGCCCTCGGGCCGATGCGGATCCGAGATCAGGCCCGCCGCGACGATATGGGGAGCGTGCAGCGAGCCGTCGGCGACGAGGCCGAGCATCCGGCGCACCACGACGGCGCCCTGCGAGTATCCGAGAAGCATCACCGGCCCGGGCGTGTCGGCCACGGCCCGAAGGAGCGCGTCGACCCCGAGCGTGACGCTGTCCGCGTAACTGAGACCCGTGCCGAACGGCACGGGTCCATAGGACGACGGGTAGCCGATCCAGCGGGCCGCGAACCGGCCGTCGAGCTCACCTACCACGTGCCCGAGCATGCCTGTGACCTCCGTGCGCGAGTCACCCTGGTAGGACTCGCCGGTCCCGCCGACCGCGAGCACAGTGACCGTTGGAGTTCGAGGTACCGCCGGGCTCGTGTACATGCCCCGACCGTGCCGAGCCGGCCTGAGAAGTGACTGTGGCGGCCCTTAAGGGACTACGACGTGGGCAAGGCCACGTACTTCGTCACGAGGTACTCGTGGATACCCTCGGAGCCGCCCTCGCTGCCGAGCCCGGACGCCTTGACTCCGCCGAACGGCGCGGCCGGATCGGAGATGATGCCCCGGTTGACGCCGACCATGCCGGACTTCAGCGCCGCCGCGACGCGCAGAGCGCGCTGCAGGTCGGTCGAGTAGAAGTACGCCGCAAGGCCGTACTCGGTGTCGTTCGCCGCGTCGATCGCATCGGCGTCCGTGTCGAAGCCCTGGATCGCGGCGACGGGGCCGAAGATCTCCTCGGCGACGATGCGCGCATCGGCCGGGACGTCGTCGAGCACCGTCGGAGCGTAGAAGTAGCCGTCGCCCGCGAGCGCGTGCCCGCCGGTCGTGACCTTCGCACCCGCCGCGATCGCGTCGTCGACCAGAGCCGCCACCGACGAGCGCTGTTTCTCGGTGATGAGCGGGCCCACGTCGACGCCGGACTCGGCGCCGGCACCGGTGCGCAACGCGGCGATCCGCTCGGTCAGCTTCGCGACGAACTCCGCGCGGACGGAGTTGTGCACGAGGAAGCGGTTCGCGGCCGTACACGCCTGGCCACCGTTGCGCATCTTGGCGGCCATCGCGCCGTCGACCGCGGCGTCTATGTCGGCGTCGCCGAACACGATGAAGGGCGCGTTGCCGCCGAGCTCCATGGACGTACGCAGCACACCGTCGGCGGCCTGTGCGAGAAGCTTCCGCCCCACCTGCGTCGAGCCGGTGAACGTCACCTTCGCGAGCCCGGGGTCGGCGAACACGGTATCGGACACCGCCACCGGGCTGCTGCACGGAAGGATCGACAGGACACCAGCGGGCAGCCCGGCCTCGGCGAAGAGGCGCCCCATCAGCAGGGCGGTGAGCGGGGTCGCCTCTGCGGGCTTGACGATCATGGTCGCGCCGGCGGCGAGCGCAGGTCCCACCTTGCGGGTGATCATCGCGAGGGGGAAGTTCCACGGCGTCACCGCGTAGCAGAGCCCGACCGGCTCATGAGTCACGAGGATCCGACCGTTACCCGACGGTGCCTCGGCGGTGCGGCCGTTGATCCGTACAGCCTCCTCCGCGAACCACTCGAGGAAGCCGGCACCGTACGCGACCTCGCCGCGGGAGTCCGCGAGCGGCTTTCCCATCTCGGCGGTGATCAGCGCAGCGAACTCCTCACTACGCTCGGTGAGCGCGTCGAACGCGCGCCGCAGGATCCGTGCCCGCTCACGGGGCGGGGTCTCGGCCCAGCCCACAGCCGCCGCATGTGCGGCACGTAAGGCGGCCGCGGCGTCCTCGGCCCCGGCATCCGCGACCGCGGCGATGACCTGGCCCGTCGCCGGGTCGATCACGTCGAAGGTGGCGCCGGACGCAGCCGGCCTCTCCGTCCCGCCGATGAGCAGGCCGTGGCTGGTCACCGCGGTGGTCATGCGTTCACCGCCTCTCGTGTGGCCGCGTTGCGCCGACGTGCTTCGGCGGCGCGCCGCCTGATGGCGTCTGTGAGCACGCCGAGGCCGTCATCGAGGAGGGCCTCCGGGATGACCAGCGGCGGCAACAGCCGGATGACGTTGCCGTATGTGCCACAGGTCAGGACGAGCACGCCCTGCGCGAGACAGTCGGCGGCGACGGCCTTGGTCAGGTCGGCGTCGGGCGTGACACCGTCGGCACCGACGAACTCGACTGCCAACATGAGCCCTCGGCCGCGGACGTCGCCGATCGCGGGTACCTCGTCGGCGAGGGCCTGCAGCCGTGCCTTGGCGGTGGCGCCGAGCGCGGCGGCGCGTCCGGGCAGGTCGTACTCCTCCATCCGGCCGATCGCGGCGAGGGCCGCAGCACAGGCGACAGGGTTGCCTCCGTAGGTGCCGCCGAGTCCACCCGGGTGCACGGCGTCGAGCAGCTCGGCACGGCCCACGACCGCGGACAGCGGCATACCGCCCGCGATGCCCTTCGCGAGGGTGATCAGGTCGGGCACGACGTCTTCGTCGTCACACGCGAACCACCGCCCGGTGCGCCCGAAGCCCGTCTGCACCTCGTCGGCGATGAAGACGACACCGTTGGCCTTCGCCCAGTCTGCAAGCGCCGGAAGGAATCCCGGTGCGGGCGCGATGAATCCGCCTTCGCCCTGGATGGGTTCGAGGATGATGGCGGCCAGACTCTCAGCGCCGACCTGCTTCTCGATCATCGAGATGGCGCGCTGCGCGGCCTCGGCGCCCGTCATGCCCGCTGGATCTCGGAACGGGTAGGACATCGGCATCCGGTAGACCTCGGGCGCGAACGGGCCGAAGTTCTGCTTGTACGGCATGGATTTCGCGGTCAATGCCATCGTCAGGTTGGTACGGCCGTGATAGGCGTGGTCGAATGCGACGACCGCCTGGCGGCCTGTCGCGAGGCGCGCGACCTTGATCGCGTTCTCGACCGCCTCGGCCCCCGAGTTGAACAGGACCACGCGCTTGTCGTGATCGCCCGGCGTGCGGGCGGAGAGTTGCTCGGCCACGGCGACGTAGCCCTCGTAGGGGGTCACCATGAAGCACGTGTGAGTGAAGTGCGAAGCCTGCTCGGCGATCGCGGCGGCGACCTTCGGATCGCTCGCGCCGACGTTGGTCACGGCGATGCCGGAGCCCAGGTCGATGAGCGAGTTGCCGTCGGCGTCCACGATCACGCCGCCGTCGGCGTCCGCGGCGTACACCGGCGCGGTGGACGCGACGCCACCGGGTACGACGGCGGCGCGGCGCTGCGCGAGCGCCGTCGACGCCGGCCCGGGCAGGTCGGTGCGCAGCTCGCGCTGCTGCGGGAGTCGGTAGGCGATGTCTGTCATGGCGATCCCCTTCGCGTCGTTCCGGGCGTGCGGATGGCCCCCGGTCCCTCAATCATGTGACCTGCGACTCGGCGTCACAGTGGCCGAATCGGTGCGCCCGGCACTCCTACGTACGACAGAATGTCCATGGTCGAAACGACGGAGAGGTGGGCCGATGGCGACGCAGGCGGGCACGGGAGTGACTGTGCGCTGGCTGGCCTCGGACCCCTCGCTGAAGTTGCACGTGCGGTCGGCGTCGCACGCGCTGGACCGCGTGATCCGGCAGGTACAGACCATCGAGCATGCCGAGCCCTTCGCGTGGCTTGCGGGCGGCGAGCTGGTGCTCACGACGGGTATGTCCCTCCCGTCCGGTGACGCGCCCGGCGACGAGGCGGTGCGCCGCAACTACGTCGAGGGGCTCGCGGCCGCCGAGGTACCGGCCCTCGGGTTCGGAATCGGACTGTCGCACAAAGCTGTTCCGCAGGACCTGCTGCGCACCGCGGAACGCGTAGGGCTGCCGGTACTGGAGGTGCCGCGCGCGACCCCCTTCGCCGCGCTGGCGCGAGCGGTCACGGACCGCATCGCCGCCACGGAGTACACGGCACTCCTTCGGGCGTCGCGCGCACAGCCGCGCATGACCCGCGCCATTCTCACGGGCGGCCCGGGCCCCCTGGTGCGGGAGTTGGCCTCCGCCACCGGTTTCCAGGTTGCGATCGCCGATCAGACCGGGGCCGTCGGCATCGCGCACCCGCTCCCCCTCGATCCCGAGACCGCCGCTCTGGCAATCGACCTCGCCGCGGCGAGACACGCCGCGACGAGCGCACAGGACGCAGCCGGTCGGACCGTCATCGTGCAGGCGATCGGTTCGCCCCGCCGAGCCCACGGCTACCTCGTCGCGGTGACGCCCGGTCCCCCGGACGCTGTGGCGCAAGTCCTGCTCGGTCACGCCACGTCGCTGCTCGCGCTAGACCGGGCGAAGCCGGAGCGACTCCGCGACGACCAGGCTCGCCTCAACGCCACCGCGCTCCGGCTCGCCCTCGACGGCCTCGGTCCCGCCGACCTGCTGTCGGGCGCCGCGGGCCCGGACGGCCTGGTGCGCGTATTGACCGTCGTACCCGGCGCCCAGGGCGCCGGACGCCGCATCGTGGACGCGATGGACTCCGCCCTCCTGGCGCAGGGCCGCGGTCTCTGGGCCATCTCCGACGGCGAGTCGGCACGCGTCCTCCTTCACGGCTCCGAGGATCCCGCGCGGGCCGTGGTGCTGACTTCGGCGGCGCCCGCCGCGGATGTGCGCAGTACCCGGTTCGGATTGAGCCGTCCATACACCGTCGACCAGATAGATGCTGCGGCAAGCGAATCCGCACTTGCCGCAGACGCCGCGGCCCCGGGCGAGCGACCCGCGGTGCTCGAACAGCTCACGGGAGGGGTACTACTCGCGGTTCCCGCCACCCGCACCGTGCTGTCCGGCCTGGGCGCGCAGTTGCTCGCCCCGATCCATGAGCACGACTCCGAGAACGGCACCGAACTCGCCGCATCACTCCGCGCCTTCCTCGAGGCCAACGGCAACTGGGAGTCCGCGTCCGCCGCGCTGGGCATACACCGGCACACGCTGCGCACCCGAATCCGACGCATCGAGGAGCTCCTCGGTTACGACCTGGGCCCCGCCCGTGTCCGTGCCGAGCTGCTCCTCGCGATGATCGCCGGCGGACGCTAGGCCCGACCGGAGCCGTTGTCCGATCGAGGCACTTTCGATACGATCTGTCTCATAGATGTGAGACAGATCGTTGCAGAAACGAGAGGCGATGCGTCCACCCGATCCCCGCACCGTCCGCAGTCGCGAGACCGCACTCGCGGCTGCGCGGGAACTGCTCATCGAGCGCGGACTGGCCGGTCTGACGCATACCGCCGTCGCTGCCCGCAGCGGGATCAGCCGCGCCACCCTGTATCGGTTGTGGCCTGAGACTCCGGATCTCGTGTGCGATACGGTCACTCGCCATGTCGATCTGACCAGGCCCCGGCCGACGGGCGATCTCAGGGACGACCTGCTCGCCGCACTCACGGAGGTACGCGCGATGCTGCACGAACCGGCGATCGAGCAGGGCATGCGCGTGGTGATCGAGAGGGCCGCTGTAGATCCGAAGTACGCGGAGGTCAAGGAGTCGCTGTATCGATCGGGTACCTCCGCCGTGCGCGCCGTACTCACGGATGCGATCGCACGGGGCGCCCTCCCGCGCGATGTCGACGTCGACTCGGCCATCGACTGCCTGCACGGCCCGCTGTTCTTCCGCCGGCTCCTGGCAGGTCGACGCTTCGAACTCGACTACGTGCGCATCGTCGTCGAACGGTTCCTTCAGGCCGACCATACGAAATCCACTCACCAGCAAGGAGATTAGAAGATGATCACTGCAAAGACGAGGGCTTCGCGGGTCTCGCGAGCACTCACCGCGGCCGCCGCGTTCGCCACGATGGTCGGCGCACCCCTGGCGGATCTCGTCATCCCGGCCACGGCTGCCCAACACCTGCGCAACGACGCATGGCCGCCACACGCGAAGTTCCACGACGCGCAGTACATCGTGATGTCGGTCCTGCTGGGCGCGACCGCGCTGACATTGACGGCGCGGCGCGGCGGCAGCACTCGGACACAGATGCGGACGGCTTGTGCACTCGTCGCCACGCCCTGGGTGGGACTACTCGCGGCTCCCTTGTTTCCCGGAACCGCAGTGCAGGATCCCGGCTTCGACAATCCCACCGTCGCCGGGCTGCATCCCCAGGTCCTGCTCGCGCTGATTCTGCTGGTACTGCTGTCAGGAGCCCTCGTCGCCGATCGCCGGCCGCTGGATCACGTCTGACAGGTGGGGCAGCGGAAGAGGTTCCGTGCGTCCATCACCTCGGTGACGACGGGCCGGCCGCACACTCGACACGGCTCGCCGGCGCGGCGGTAGACGTAGGTGCGGGGGCGGTCGGGGGCGTACGACGGCGCTCCGTGGTCGTGTTCGGCGCGCACGACGTGCATGCGGCCACGCTCGACACCGATCGGCATGAGGGCGACGAGGTCGGCCCACAGCGCGTCGAACTCCTCGCGGGTGACGGCCCGACCGGGCCGGTACGGGTCGATGCCGGCGCGGAACAGGACCTCGGCGCGATAGACGTTGCCGACACCGGCGATGACCTTCTGGTCCATGAGCAGCGCGCCGATCGGCCGGGCGGACTTCGAGATCCGGCGCCACGCGGCCTCGGGGTCGGCGTCCGAGCGCAACGGATCCGGGCCGAGGCGGGCGAGCACGGCATCGACCTGTTCCTCGGTGACCAGCTCGCAAGCCGTCGGCCCGCGCAGGTCGGTGCCGCCGTCGGGCCCGGCGATGCGCATCCGCACCTGCCCGACGGGAGGCTCCGGCCTATCGAAGTCGGTGAACGTGCCGTACAGCCCGAGATGGACGTGGACGATCGGCGCCGCGGCGCCGCGCCGATCGGGCGTGTAGTGGTGCCATAGGTGCTTTCCCCACGCCTCGGCCCGCTCGAAGACGAGGCCGTCGACACGCGCGGCCTCCGCTGCGAACCTGCCCTGTGGGCTGGACACCGCCACCCGCCTGCCCGCGAACAGATCGGTGTGATCGCGCGCCAGCCTGTGCAGGGTGTGCCCCTCGGGCACCCCCTAGTGCTCCGCCGGCTCAGGCACCCGGCACCGCGGGGGCTTCGTGCGTCTTCTCGTATTCGGCGAGGATGTCGATGCGCCGCTGATGTCGCGGCTCCTCGGACCATGCTGTCGTCACGAAGGCGTCGACGATGGCGAACGCCTCCTCCTTCGAGTGCATACGCCCGCCGATGCCGATGAGCTGAGCATTGTTGTGCTGCCGCGCGAGTTGCGCGGTCTCGACGCTCCACGCGAGCGCGCAACGCGCGCCGGGGACCTTGTTGGCGGCGATCTGCTCGCCGTTACCGCTCCCGCCGAGCACGATGCCGAGGCTGCCCGGGTCGGCGACGACCTTCGCGGCGGCATCGATGCAGAACGCCGGGTAGTCGTCCTGAGCATCGTAGGTATGGGCTCCGCAGTCGATCACCTCGTGCCCCTGTGCGGTCAGATGCTCGGCGATCTGTCCCTTGAGTTCGAATCCGGCGTGGTCACCGCCGAGGTATACGCGCATGTACACAGTCTGGCAGACGCGCACCGCCGCCACCGACCCCGGCTTGCGGTTACCTTCTTTGTATGCACTCATCAGGAGAGCCGCAGTACCCGGCGAACCCGTCCGGCCCCGCGCCCGAGTACCCCGGGCCGCAGGGACCACCGGTCTACCGGTCACCGTCGGGCGCGGGTTCGCAGGGAGGAGCGGACGCGCCGGCGCCCTCGAGCGGGTATCCCGGCCCTACCTATCCGCAGGTGCCCGGCCCGACGTACTCGCAGGGCCCCGGCCCGACGTACCCACAGGGCCCCGGCCCGATCTACCCACAGGGCCCCGGCCCGGCGCCCGCTTACTCGGGCCCTCCTCGGCGGCACCCCGCCGAGATCCCGCTTCTGGTACTCGTGATCCTGTGCACCGTCGGGGTCTACGTCACGGCCATCTCCGCCGTGGCGCTGGGCCATCTGACGGGCATCGGACAGTACGCGTTGATCGCGCTGATCCTGCCGTTCGTCGTCTGGCTCGGCCGCGGCACGACCTGGGCGTCGCCACGCGTGAACGGCATCCAGATGACGCCGACGCAGTTCCCCGAGGGCTACGCGATCGTGCGGGAGGCGGCGCAGCGGTACGGGCTGCGCGAGGTCCCGGACGCGTTCGTGGTGCTGGGCAACGGCCAGATCAACGCGTTCGCATCCGGTCACGGGTTCCGGCGCTACGTGGTCGTGTACAGCGATCTGTTCGAGATCGGTGGCGCAGCACGCGATCCCGAGGCGCTGCGCTTCATCGTCGGGCACGAGGTGGGGCACATCGCGGCGGGGCACGTCTCGTACTGGCGGCAACTCGGCTCTGTCGCGATGCAGTACCTGCCCGTGATCGGTTCGGCGCTGTCGCGTTCGCAGGAGTACACCGCGGACAACTACGGCTACTTCAACCAACCGTCGGGTGTACCCGGCGCAATCGGTACGCTCGGCGCGGGCAAGTATCTCAACGTCGAGGTCGATTTCGATCTGGTCGCGGACCGCGCGTCCACCGACAAGGGCTTCTTCACCTGGCTCGCCAACCTCACGGCATCGCATCCCGTACTGACCTGGCGTGCAGAGGCTCTCCGCAACCGCACGCGTGCAGGCGCCGTCTTCTTTCCCCCCGCGCAGCCCACGCGCGGCATCGGCGGTGGTGCCGCCGTCCCGGCCGGCCAGGTCCCGAACCACTCCAAGCAGGAGGTTCTGGCGCCGCCGCCCGGCGGGGGCGCCTGACCCGGCCGGGCGTTCATCGTCGATCCGGGGGCTATCCGGCCCCGTGGCGCCGTCGATGCGCCCGCTGCCGACAGGCACGTGAACAGTAGAGCCGACGTCGCCCGCGGCCCGCTTGCGCTATCGATGTTCCGCAACAGTCGCAGCGGTCCGTCATTTCGTCACGCTCACGTCGAATTCCGTTACCTGCCCCCGACCCGGCCGCGGCGGCCAGCGCCCTGGCCGCGGCGACGAGTCCCGCCTCGTCGGCACGCCCCCGCGGCGTGCAGCGCATGAGCTCACCGTCGAGATCGGGGCACTGGGCGACGACGTCCTCGTCGGGACAACGCATGAGATGCAGCAGATACTCGCGTGCGCTACGCAACTCCTCGATGCGTTGCGCGAGCATCTCGGCGTGTACGGCGACGACGCCCTGCCACTGCCGTGTCCTATCTCCCGAGGTCACCACGGCCGCCTGGTCGAGCGGCATCGCCCCGGTCACGCAACAGAGGTAGGCCAGACCGATCCTGCGGAGGTCCACCTCTGAGTACATGCGCCGCCCACCCACACGCTCGGGTTCGGGCAGCACACCTTCGTGCTCCCACCACCGCACCGTCGATGGAGCCAGGTCGTATAACGCCGCTGCCGCGCCGATCGAGACGCCGAACATGGGATCCATACAGACATTTGACATCAAGTCGGCTTGATTCGACAGGATCGGTCTCACCGAGAGGCCGGGTGGACCTCTCCCGACTCCTGAGGAACGACTATGCGCGACTCATCCGAAGGCGAGATGCCAAAGGGCACCGACGGACTCGCCGGCCCCGGCGCGCTGGGACGGCTGCTGAGACCCGTTCGGCCGTACCTGATCGGGTGCGCCGCGCTGTCGATCGGCTCGGCGGCGGCCGGGATGGGCTCGTACATCGCAGTCGCGGAGATCGCGCGAGAGGTCCTGGGCGCCGGCACCGACCGTGTCTGGACATGGGTCTGGGTGGGCGCCGCCGGTTCCGCGATCTGGCTCCTGCTGTTCGTCCAGTCCTCCCGCCTCGGGCACTTCGCGGACGCGGCCGTCCTGCACCACCTGAGGGAACGGATCGTCAACCACTTGGGCACGGTGCCGCTCGGCTGGTTCCGCTCGGCCGGGTCCGGACGGGTCGAGCGCGCGATGACGGGCGACCTCGAAGAGATGCACGAGGTCATCGCCCACGCGCTGGGCCAGCTGGTCGGCGCCGCCATCGCGGCGGCGGTCGCAGCCGCTTACCTGGTGTCGGTCGACCTGAGACTGACCGCGGTCGTGATCGCCGTGGTCGCCGCGACCGCCCTCTCCTACCGGGTCTCGATGCGGTCGATGACCGGCCACATGAACCGGCTCGTCGCCGCCGAACGCCGGATGAGTACAGCCAGCATCGAATACGCCGACGGCATCGCGGTCGTCAAGACGTTCGGAACGGGAGGCAGGGTGCTGCGACGGTTCGACGACGCCGTCGATGAGCACACCGAGGCCTTCGCGGCCTGGGTTCGCGAGGTTCGGTACAGCTCGGCCGCTACCCGCGTGCTCGGCTCCGAGATGGCGATCCTGATCTCGGTCACGACCGCCGGACTCTTCCTGGTGGCAGGCGGAGACATCCGAATCGGCGATATCGCCGCGTGCCTGATAGTGGCCGTCGGCATGCCGACGGCCATCATTCCCGTGGTGTCGGCCGCACAGGGAGTACGCAAGGGCCGCATGGGTGCCGCCGACATCGAGCGACTTCTGCTCGAACCCGCGCTGTCCGAACCCGCCGGATCCCGGATGCCGGCGACGACCGACATCCAATTCGACCGCGTCTCGTTCTCCTACGACGGCGGATCACTCGCACTCGACGACGTCACGGCCACGTTCGCGCCCGGAAGCCTGACCGCGGTGGTCGGGCCGTCGGGCGCGGGGAAGAGCACCCTCGTCGCACTGATCCCCCGCTTCCACGACGTGACCGCGGGAGCGATCCGGATCGGCGGCGTGGACGTCCGTGACATGGGCTCCCGGGAGCTACTGGGTTCGCTGTCTCTGGTCTTCCAGGACGTGATGCTCCTCAACGACACGGTCGCGGAGAACATCCGCATCGGCCGGCCGGAGGCGACGCACGCCGAGGTGGTCGCGGCCGCCCGGGCGGCACACGTCCACGACGTGATCCGGCAGCTGCCGCTCGGCTACGACACCGTCCTCGACGCAACCGCCGGCGCGTTGTCGGGAGGCGAGCGGCAACGGATCACCATCGCCCGCGCGATCCTGTCCCGCGCTCGTATCGTCCTGCTCGACGAGGCCACCGCGGCGCTCGACCCCGACGCCGAGGCCGCGGTCCAGGACGCCCTCGCGGAGCTGACGGTCGGCCGCACGGTCATCGTCATCGCGCACCGGCTGCACACAGTCGTCGACGCCGACGAGATCCTGGTGCTCGACGGGGGCCGGCTCGTCGAACAGGGTTCGCATCAGGTGCTGCTCGCGCGCGGCGGTCGGTACGCCCGGATGTGGGCGGCACAGGAAGGCGTCCCGGCGTGATTCGGCGACTGTACCGACTCTGCCCGGATCCCCGTCTGCTGCTACGCCTTTGGCTGCTGACAGGTGCTCAGGCAATCCTGCAGGGTCTGATGCTCGCCTTACTCCTACCGTTACTCCGAGCGTTCGCCCACGGCGACGGAGGCGTCGACGATGCGCTGCCGTGGCTCGTCGCAGGGGCCGCGGGCGCGGTGCTGTTCTGTGTGCTCCGGGTGGTCGCCGACCCGATCGGCTATGCGGCGGCCGCGACCATCGCCGCGCAGCTGCGCCGCCGGCTTATGACACACGTGACCTCCCTGGGGATCGGCTGGTTCACGACGCAGAACAAGACTCGCCTCGCCCGCGCCGTCACCGCCGACGTCGGCGACGCCGCGCATCTCACGGTGACCATCGGCGGGCCGGTGCTGACCGCGACCCTCTTCCCTGCCACGGTCGCCGTGGTGACGCTGTTCGTAGCCCCGCCGGTCGGTCTCGCCCTGTGCGCGATCGCGGTCGCCGCCGCGATCGCACTCAGGCGAGCCGCCCGGGTCTCCGCCGACGCCGAGACCCGACTGGAGCAGGCGGCCGCAGAGGTGGCCGGACAGGCGATCGAATTCGGGCAGGCGCAACCGGTGCTGCGGGCCGCACGATCGGCAGCAGGCACCGGGCGCATGCGCGCGGCCCTGGACCGCCATAGGGTCACCTACCGAGACGGGATGCGGCGGGCACGTACCCCGTTCTTCGTATACTCGGCTGTCGTCTCGGTCGGGTTCGTCGTCACGCTCGTGTTGATCGCCGCCCTGCTCGACGCCGACCGGATCGACCCGATCAGCGCCGTCGTCCTGCTCGTTCTCGTGTCCCGGTTCCTCCAGTCCATCGGCACGCTGATCGACCTGATCGGTGCCGTGCGCGCCATGACCAACAAGATCAGCCGTATCGAACGACTCCTCGACGTTGCACCGCTGCCCGTGCCGGCGGTTCCGGCCACCGTGATATCCACCCCCGAGGTGGCCTTCGACGATGTGGTGTTCAGCTACCCGGGCACCGATACGTGTGCCCTCGACGGTGTGACGCTGCGGTGCCGCCCCGGAAGCACTACCGCACTCGTCGGTCCGTCGGGTTCGGGGAAGACGACGGTCGTCCGATTGATCGCCCGATTCTTCGACGTCGACGCCGGCCGTGTCACCGTCGGTGGCGTGGACGTCCGCGAGCTCGACCCGCGGGTCCTGCTCGACGAGATCGCGATCATCTTCCAGGACGTCTACCTCTTCGACGACACCATCGAGAACAATCTGCTCATCGCGCGCCCCGGCGCGACCCGGGGAGAGCTCGATGACGCTGCGCGGGCCGCGCGCCTCGATGCAGTCGTATCCCGCCTGCCCGACGGCTGGTCCACCCGGGTCGGTGAGGCGGGCGCGAGATTGTCCGGGGGCGAACGTCAACGAGTGGCGATCGCCCGCGCCATCCTGAAACGCGCGCGGATCGTGCTCGTCGACGAGGCCGCGTCCGCCCTGGACCCCGAGAACGAGAGGGCCGTCGCCGCGGCCGTCGCCGGACTCGAGGCGCCTGGCCGGACGACGATCGTCATCGCACACCGGCCCGCCACGCTGGAGACCGCGGACCAGGTGATCGCGATGGGACACGGCCGGATCGCGGAACAGGGCTCGCCGTCGGAGCTCCTGCGGACGGGCGGGACGTTCGGGCGAATCCACGACCGGCTCCGCGCGGACAGGTCCTGGCGCATCGGCGCGCGACGATGAACGGACGCGAAACCCACTCGCACCGGGTCCTCCGCGCTGTCGTCGCGTTGCTGGCCGGGACGGTCGTGCTCACAGCGTGCGGTGCCTCGGGTCGTGGCACCACGGCTTCGTCGGGAACCAGCGTCACCGTCTCCGGCGACCAGGGGCCCGTCGACGTTCGCGTCACAGACACCGGGATCTGGGCACTCGACTTCCAGACGGCACTGGCGCTCCTGTCGATAGGAGTCGTACCGACCCACGCCGGCCGCTATCGCTATCAGCCGGATCCGTCCGTGCTGGGCGGCTACGCGGTACTGAGACGCGCAGGTGTGAAGCTGGTGGCCGCCGGCGATGCCGAGGCCGTGGCAGCGGCGCGCCCGAGCCTCGTGATCGGCCGCCCGAACACGGGCAACGACGACATCGTGCCCGCCCTCCGCCGGATCGCGCCCGTGGTCGTCCTGGACAGGCTGCCGCTGCTCGGGCAGCTCCTCGACACGCTCGGAGCAGTGACGGGGCACCGCGCTCGGGCCGAGACGCTCCAGGCTCGTCTCACTGCGCGCGAGAAGGCGCTGCGTAACCGCATCGCCGCGTCGCGATTCGCCGGCGCCGAGGTCTCGGTGACGTCCGCGTGCGGACCGCAGCTGTGTGTATACGGGAACGCCCGCGGGTTCGGCCCGGTACTTCGCCGGGTCGGCTTGACTAGGCCTGCGGCCCAATCGAATACCGGGAACGAGTGGGGCTATACGGAGGTCTCCCGCGAACAACTCCGAGACCAGATCGCTCCGGTCATGATCGCGCTGGGCGGTTCGGTGACCCGTGGGGGTGAGTCGCCGCTGCAGAGCCCGCTCCTCGGAACGTCCAGCCGCATCACCGCCGAGGTCGACTTCTCCGCGTGGTTCGACGTCGGGCCGTTGAGCGAGGCCTGGGTACTCGCGGACCTCACGTCGATCCTGTTCGGTGACGGGCGACCGACCCGTGAGTCCGACGCCGCGCGCCTATGGGGCGAGCTGGTCGGCTGAGTTGATTCCCATCGAGCGTGCGCACTCCGCGACCTCGACGCCGCTCGCTACAATTCGCCCGGTTCGACGATTCCCGAGAGGACCGTACGAGCGAGCGGCAGTGCAGCCTCGAAGCACTCCTCGTCGGTGAGATCCAGGTCGCCCATCATCGAGGAGCTCCAGCCGATCATCAGCAGCGCTTGGCGTGCACGGAACGCGTTGCGGGCCTGATGGTCCGGTTTGATCATCTGCTCGGTGAGAAGCTGCAGACCCTCGCGCATCGTGATCGCCGACGGGTGACGGCTGAACGTGGTCTGGTTCGTGTAGAAGAAGCGCGCCAGATCCCTTCCGACGTCATGGAGTAGGCGGCCGTAACGCACCAGTATCGCGTCCCGCGTCCGCGGGCCGGGTGGCTGCGTTCGTGCCCATTCGACGATCTCCTCGATCCCGTCCGGAACGGCGGCGAAAAGATCGTCGACGATGTCCTGCTTCGTCGGGAAGTGATAGTAGAGAGCTGCTTTCGTTACGTCGACTCGTTCAGCGATCTCGCGCATGGAGGTCCTGTCGTAGCCCTGCTCGGTGAACAGCTCGATCGCCACAGCTCGGATGCGTTGCCGGGTATCGGTGCGCCGTCCGTCCATAGTTTCCAGCATAGGTTACTTGACGGTCGGTCAGGTGTCTGACTAGCGTGAGATAGCTAACCGACCGGTAAGCAAGTTAGCGCCGCACAAGCCGAGGTGACGGGTATGGAGACGAATGAGAGCGACCCACTGCGCGGAGTTCCTCTGAGCGCGTTGGGTGTCGCACTGATCCGAGCGCGCGAATCGAATCGCCACGATCGCCTGTACGACGACCCGGTCGCCGTGCACATCGCGACGGCGGCGAGGGCGGCGTTCGCCGCCGTCCCGGGCGGCGCCGACCGGTGGGCTCGGATCGAGCACCTGGCGCACGAGTTCTACGAGGGGCGGACTGCGAGCGTCCGCGCCGTCGACGACCGGATTCGGGAGTGGGTGACCGGAGGCGGACGGCAGGTGGTGATGGTCGGCGCCGGGTTGGATGCTAGACCGTTCCGGATGGAGCTGCCGCCGGACGTGCGCTGGATCGAGATCGATCTGCCCGAGACGTTCGAGTTCAAAGACCGACTCACGGAATGCTTTCAACCCCATTGCGCCCGCCGCGTGATCGCCGCGGACCTGTGCTCGGACTGGGAGCCGTCATTACTCGACACCGGGTTCCGGCCCGGCGTACCGAGCCTGTGGGTCGATGAGGGCGCGGTCCCCTACCTCCCGCACGAAGGCGCGATGAGCGTGCTGGCGACGATCACCCGCCTGTCTGCACCGAGAAGCGAAATCCTCACCGTCGCAGTCGGTACCGATGCAAGGGAGCATCGGTACCGGGATCTGAGGGACCTCGTCACCACGTCCGCACCCGACCAGCCGATCGACCGCGGGATCGGCGTCGCCGGGCCGGCGTGGTTGCGTGAACACGGCTGGCGGCTCGCGTTCGATGAATGGGACGAGATCGTGCGCCCGTACCGGCGCCACAGTGCACTGACGGGAAAACCCTCGGACGGATTCCTCCGCGCAGTCAGACGAGGATGACCATGCCGTCCTCGAATCCGCTGGATCGATTCGAAGTCGGCGTTCACCGGTGGACGCCGACTTCGGTGGGTCGGCTTCCCCGATGCGCCGACGAGGACGCGGCTGAGCCACATCGCGGCGCAACCCCGGACCGAGGCGGGCAACCGTCACGAACGGGATCGCGGCGGGCGGCGCCCGGGCAGCATCGCGGCGAGGACGATAGGGATGACGGTTGCGCCGATACTCCACCAGAAGGCGGTGGCGAACGCGGCGGCGTGACCGGAGAACGTGGCTGGATGAGCGGCTTGCGAGTTGGCCAGGACCACCGCGAGTACGGTAGTACCGAAGGGCGCTCCTATGCGTTGCACGATGTTGAATGCCGTTGTGCCGCGAGCGAGTTCGGTCGGAGCGAGATCGGCGACAGCGAGGGCGTTCAGCGTTGGCGTGGCGAGCCCGATCCCAGCTCCGCGGACGGTCAACGCAACCATGAGCAATGGCGTGGCGTCACGAAGCGACGGAATAGCGAACGGCACGGTCCCCATAGCCATTACGGCGAAACCCAGCACCATACGCGCGCGTGGCGTCATGGGCGCGAGAACCCGCTTGCCTCCGAGGATGACGGCGGCCGCGCCGATGCCCTGTGGCACCATGAGCAGGCCCGCCTGGAGGACGGAGCTGCGATGAAGCACCTGGAAGTACAGGGGCAGCAGAAGCATGCCTCCGAACATGGTGAACCCCAGAGCGATCGAGATCAGGTTCGTCAGCGCGAAGCCACGGCGGGCGAACAGCCGGACGTCGATCAGAGCGGCGTCGCCTGCGTGTAGTGACCAACCGATGAAGCCCGCCACCAGGACCAGTGCGGCGGCCGCCGGGATCCAGACGTCCGGCTGAGACAGGCCGTGCCCCGGTGCGATCCGGGCGAATGCATAGACGAGTGCGACCATCGCCGGCGCCAGCAGGACCGCGCCGACCGCGTCCAGTCTCCGCACCCCGGTCTGCGGTGGGTCGGGTTGCAGCGCGCGAGGCGCCAGTAGCATGCCGGCGATGCAGAAGGGGATGTTGGCCAGGAACATCCATCGCCAGTCCGCACCTTCGATGAGCGCTCCACCGACCACAGGGCCGAGGACCGGACCGACTTGCACGATGAGCGAGAAGCCGCCCATCGCGGTCATGAGTCGATCTCGGCCGGCCT
Source organism: Tsukamurella sp. 8F (assembly GCF_029167375.1). Classification (GTDB taxonomy): domain Bacteria; phylum Actinomycetota; class Actinomycetes; order Mycobacteriales; family Mycobacteriaceae; genus Tsukamurella. Next base: position 65,075 of record NZ_JARFTP010000004.1, on the reverse strand, counting down.
CCCGGGTCATCAGCGCCATGAGCACCGGAAGGATCAGGCCGGCTCCGGTTCCCTGCAGCACCCGGAAGACGATCAGCGACGGCAGATTCCATGCCGCGCCGCAGAGTACGGATCCCGCAAGGAATACCGACAGCGCGAGTATCCAGGTGCGGCGTGCCCCGATGCGGTCCATCAGCCATCCGGAAAGGGGCACGACGGCCGCCATCGCCAGCAGGAATCCAGTGATCACCCATTGCGTCGACGCCAGTCCGGCATGGAAGACCGTAGCCAGATGATCGATCGCGACGTTGACGATCGTCGAGTCCAAGATGCTCGCGATCGCTCCGACCCCGAGCGCGACGAGTACGAAGCCGAGCCTGGGTGACGGCTCCAAGGCCGTGCGTGTGGGCGTGGCGGTCATTCGTCCTCCTCCAATTGAGCTATCAGACTCAAAAGTAGAGCAGCTCCGATTATCGTGCAAGTCCGATGTTCGGTTACCATCGAGGAATGACAGCGGATGACGGGCGGGTGGATCCTGAACCCGCCCGCGCGCGCCCAGGGCGACGGGAGCGGAAGAAGGCCCAGACGCGGGAGGCGATCTCGGCGGCAGCGATGCGACTGTTCGCCGCGCGCGGGTTCGATCACGTCGGTGTCCGCGACGTGGCGGAGGCAGCCGACGTCGCTCTGAGCACCCTGTTCAAACACTTTCCGACGAAAGAGGCCCTGGTCTTCGATCTGGACGAGGACATCGAGGAAGGGCTCGTCGCCGCCGTCCGGGATCGCCCCTCCGGGGCGTCTCCCCTGACTGCGATCAGCGACCACCTGCGTCGTCATAACCTCGGAGTGCAGCCGGCCGTCGACGACGCCTTCGGCACGATAGTCGCGGAATCACCGGCGCTGCAGGACTACGCACGGAACATGTTGCAACGCCACGAGACCGCGCTCGGCGAAGCGATCGCGGAGGCGTGTGGAATGGGCGCCGACGATGCCCGCGCCCTGGGCCTGGCGAGATTCGCCCTGTCCGTCCCGGACCTGGCTGAGCGCCACGGCGACCCGGACGCCGCGTTCACCCAGTTGTTCACACTTCTGCGCAAAGGCTGGGATGCGGTCGTCTCCGACACCGGAGCAGCTCGCTAGCGGCTCGGCGGACAGCGGTAGCGGCGCGGCCGCCGTGGCGCTCGCCAGCACCACGACGCCACGCGTTGTAGAAATCGACCTTACGGACTCAGGACGCCGGTCAGTCGAACTCGGGGCTTTCGTGACGGGTCCGTTTGAGCTCGAAGAAGTGCGGATAACCCGCCAGCGCCACGACGCCGTCCCACACCCTGCCCGCGTCTTCGCCACGGGGGATGCGGGACAGGACGGGACCGAAGAACGCGACATCGTTGACGTGGATCGTGGGCGTCCCTACGTCGGGCCCGACCTTGTCCATGCCCGCGTGGTGGCTCGCGCGCAGCGCCTCGTCGTACTCGGTCGACGTGGCGGCATCGGCCAGCTTCGGGTCTAGACCGACCTCGGCCAGCGCCTCGGCGGTCACGGCGGCGAGATCCTTGTTGCCCTGGTTGTGGATGCGAGTGCCCATCGCCGTGTAGAGCGCAGGCAGGACCTCGTCACCGTTCGCCTGCGCTGCCGCGATGAGGACGCGCACGGGACCCCACCCGGTCTTCAGCAACTCGACGTACTGCTCCGGCAGCCCCTCCCTGCCCTCGTTGAGCACGGCGAGACTCATGACATGGAAGCGGGCCTCGATGTTGCGGACCTTCTCGACCTCGAGGATCCAGCGGGAGGTGATCCAGCACCACGGGCACAGCGGGTCGAACCAGAAGTCGGCGCGGTCCTTGGCAGCAGGGGTCGACACGAGCGGTCTCCTTTGAGTCGGTGGGGTTCCGTGTATGTCAACAACGATGCACTCCGATACGTTCCCCGTCGACACTTACGTCGATAGATCCTGTAGGCATGTCTGTATGGCATCCCCGAACCTGACCCAGGACCAGGCCACTGCCCGCGCGGCGGCGGTAACCGTGACTCGCTACGCGATCGACCTCGACCTGACCGACGGCGCGGGCGGGCCGGGTGAGCACACCTTCGACGCCACGACGACGGTGACCTTCGACGCCGCGGCCGGCACGGACACGTTCATCGACCTCATAGTGGAGCCCGGCTCGCTCTCCGCGACGCTCAACGGATCGGCGCTAGACGTCGGCGGGTATACCGAGGAGACGGGTCTGGCGCTCCCGCAGCTCGCAGAACACAACGAGCTCGTCATCACAGGCCGCTTCTTCTACTCCAACACCGGCGAGGGGCTGCACCGCTTCGTAGACCCGACCGACGCCGCCGTCTACCTGTACTCGCAGTTCGAGACGGCCGATGCCAAGCGCATGTTCGCATGCTTCGACCAGCCGGACCTCAAGGCCGTATACGACGTGACGGTGACGGCGCCGGAGAGCTGGACCGTCGTGTCGAACGGCGCCGGAACAGCCTCCGACCCCGAGAACGGCACGCGGCGTTGGACGTTCGCAACCACGCCGCTGCTGTCCACCTACCTGGTCGCGCTCATCGCGGGTCCGTACGCCTCGTGGTCCGACACGTACACCGACGACCACGGAACCATCGACCTGCGCCTGTTCTGCCGCGCCTCGCTCGCCGATTACATGGACGCCGAGCGCCTGTTCACCGAGACCAGGCAGGGTTTCGGCTTCTACCATGAGAACTTCGGTATCCCTTACGCATTCGGCAAGTACGACCAGCTGTTCGTGCCGGAGTTCAACGCCGGAGCCATGGAGAACGCCGGCGCCGTGACGTTCCTGGAGGACTACGTATTCCGGTCGAAGGTGACGCGGTACCTGTACGAGCGGCGCGCCGAGACGGTGCTGCACGAGATGGCGCATATGTGGTTCGGCGACCTGGTCACCATGCGGTGGTGGGACGACCTGTGGCTCAACGAATCCTTCGCCACGTTCGCATCCGTGCTGTGCCAGGCGGGGGCCACCGAGTACACGTCGGCATGGACGACGTTCGCGAATGTCGAGAAGTCCTGGGCGTACCGTCAGGACCAGCTACCGTCGACCCACCCCGTCGCCGCGGACATCCCGGACCTGCAGGCTGTTGAGGTCAACTTCGACGGAATCACCTACGCCAAGGGCGCTTCCGTGCTCAAGCAACTCGTCGCCTACGTCGGGCTCGAGGACTTCCTCGCCGGATTACGCGGCTATTTCGCCGCGCACGAGTTCGGCAACGCGACGTTCTCGGATCTGTTGGGGGCCCTGGAGCAGTCGTCGGGCAGGGACCTCTCCGACTGGGGCGCCCAATGGCTGAAGACCACCGGCATCAACATCCTCCGCCCCGACTTCGAGGTCGACGGCGACGGCCACTTCACCCGGTTCGCGATCGTCCAGGAGGGAGCGCAGCCGGGCGCGGGTGAGACCCGTACGCACCGCCTCGCTGTGGGCGTGTACGACGACGAGGGCGGAAAACTGGTGCGCACCAAGCGCGTCGAAATCGACATCAGCGGTTCCAGTACGGACGTACCCGACCTGGTCGGCATCTCGCGTGGCAAGCTCGTGCTGCTCAACGACGATGACCTCACATACTGTTCCGTACGGCTCGATCCCGACTCCCTGGCCGTCGCGACCGAGCGGATCGGAGACATCGCCGACTCGCTGCCGCGCACACTCGTCTGGTCGGCGGCGTGGGAGATGACTCGACAGGCCGAGATGCGCGCGCGCGACTTCGTGGCACTGGTGCAGGCCGGGATCGGGGCCGAGACGGAGGTCGGTGTCGTACAGCGTCTCCTGCTGCAGGCCCAGACCGCGATCGGCTCATACGCCGACCCGGTATGGGCCGCAGCCGAGGGGCGTCCGGCGTTCGCCGCCCGCCTCCTGGAACTCGCACGTGCAGCCGAGGCCGCCTCGGACCATCAGCTCGCATTCGTCAACGCGCTGGCGGGATCGGTACTCGGTGACGCCGAGATCGACGTCCTCCATGCACTTCTCGACGGCACCTCGCCCGCCGACGTCGGCCTGGAGGGGCTCACCGTAGACACCGACATGCGCTGGCGCCTGGTCGTCGCCCTGGCGCGGTCGGGCGTTATCGATGCCGACGGCACGGCCACACCCGCGATCGAGGCGGAGGTCGCCAAGGACCCGACGGCCACGGGCGAGCGCTCGGCCGCAACCGCTGCCGCCGCCCGTCCCCAGCTTCGGGTCAAAGAGGAGGCGTGGGAGAAGGTGTTCGGCGACGATTCGCTGCCCAACATCCTGGCGCGCGCCGTGGCAGCCGGAATCGCATCGCCTGGGCAGGGAGAGCTGTTGGCACCCTTCGCATCCCGTTACTTCGAAGCGATCGACGCCGTATGGGCGCGGCGCAGCTCCGAAGTCGCACAGACCGTGGTGATCGGCCTGTACCCGTCGTGGGACATCAGCGCCGAGGGGCTCGCGGCTGCCGACGCGTGGCTCGCCGGCGAACACCCGGCAGCTCTGCGCCGTCTCGTCCTCGAAGGCCGCGACGGCGTCGCGCGCAGCCTGCGGGCGCAGGAGTTCGATCGCGCCTCGGGCTAGCCGTCGGGTCGCTGCGCGCCGAACGCGGCGCGCAGCCACCACGGCGGCACGAACGAGCGCCATCTGCCCGCCGGTAGCGCGAGGCGGTCCGCAACAGTCCACAGGGCGGCCGGATGATGGCCGTAGCCGAGGTGGCTGCCTAGTATCTCCACGTTCTCGGCCCGCTCCGACGGTTCGTCCAGGCATGCCCGCCACGAGACGATCCCGTCGAGCCTGCTGTAGATCGACGTCGCCGGAACCGGCAGCGGCCCCTGGCCCCGTTCCAGTGGCAGCTCCAGCTCGCCGGCGTGGAACCGCCGGAACGCCTCGTACAGATGGCGCGCGTTGCTCTGGTCGTGGTCGCTGAGTTTGAACGGGCTACCCAACGTGATCACCTGGCGGACCTCATCGGGACGCTCCCGGGTGATCTGCCGGGCGAAGATGCCACCCAGGCTCCAGCCGATCACGCTCACGGGCTCACCGTGGCGCTCGGCGATGCCGGACAGCCGTGCGCGCATACCCGCCGAGATGCGTTCGGTGGGGCCGATGTTCACGCCGAGGGACCAGCCGTACACCGGGTAGCCGAGATGCGTGAGGAAACGGCGCAGCAGCACCGTTGTCATGTCCCCGGTCCCAAGGCCCGGGAGCACGAGGACCGGTTGCCCGTCCCCCAGGGGGGCGCGGGCCAAGGCCGGCCAGGTCCAGCAGAGCGCGCCGAACTCGGCGACGGACCGCGCGTAGTCGGTGACCATGAGCGGGAGGCCCGGCGCTCCGGGGCGCGGCAGCATCCTCACGGCATTCATCTCGTCGTCAGCCCGCCGTCGACCGGAAGCGTGATCCCGGTGACGTAGCCGCCTGCATCGCTGGCCAGGAACAGCAGTGCCGCACTGAGTTCCTCCGGATCACCCATCCGGCCACTGACTGTCCGCGGAATGATCGTCTCCTCCAGATAGCCCTCGGGGAACTCATCGGTCATCTCGGAGGCGAAGAACCCCGGGGCCAGCGCATTGACGCGGATGCCTTTGCGTCCGGTCCACTGCTGCGCCAGGTCCCGCGTCAACCCGATCACCGCCGCCTTGCTCGAGCAGTACGCGGCCTGGGGCAGTTGCGCCGTCGTGAGGCCCAGAACGCTCGCGATGTTCACGATAGAGCTGCCTGGCCGCATCACTCGACCGCACGCCTGCGCCATCCAGTAGGAGCCGTTCAGGTTGACGTCCAGGACACGCCGGAACTCATCGGGCGTCTCGCGGCTGGCGGGTACGGCTGACGCCACACCAGCGTTGTTCACGAGGACGTCGACGTTTCCGAACTCCGCGATCGCCGCCTCGACGACCCCGTCACAATCGCTCGTATTCGCGACATCGCACCGCACCGCGAGCGACCGCCGGCCTGCGGCCTGCACGAGGGCCGCCGTCGCGTCCAGCCGGTCGACTCGCCGAGCCGCGAGCACGACATCGGCCCCGGCTTCGGCGAGGGCTCGTGCGAAGTGCACCCCGAGCCCGCTGGAGGCGCCGGTTACCACCGCGACGCGACCGTCCAGCCGGAATCTGTCCAGGATCGTCATCTCCAGTCCCTTCTCATGGTGCGGTCACGCCTGGATCGCATCGGTGATCCCGACGGTGTCCAGAAGCTCATGGGCGTCTCTCGCGAGGTACGCGAGCATGACCAGGTCGTGCAGTCGGCCGTCGCGATCGCGGATGTGGTCGCGCAACAGCGCCTCGCCGGTGAACCCGAGTTCGGAGAACATCTGCAGCACCGGCTCCTGCTCGGCGACGAGCTCGACCACGACCTTGCCGACGCCGGCCGACAGCGCACCGAGCAGCGCCGTCCGCACGAGTGACCGGCCGATGCCCGCGCCGCGGCCACTCGCGCGCACCACGAGCCTCAGTTCACCGACATGATCGGACCACCCGGGGAGGCGGTCGATCGCGCAATAGCCGACCAGGGCTCCGTCGTCGGACGTCGCAACCCAGTGCAGGTCGGGGTGTGCGACGAGCCGCCCGACCGCCGAGGTGTCGTGCAGGTCTTCGCGGATCAGTGTGCGGTCGGATTCGGACAGCGACGCGAACAGGTCGGCGAGGCCGACGGCGTCCGTCGCGACCAGTGAACGGATGGTCGTCATGTCAGGGGCTCGCTCTGCTTCTCCAAGAATTCGATGATGGTCGGAATGGTGGTCTTGGCGGCGGTGCGCCCCACGACCAGGCCGACATGCCCACCGGCCAACCGCAGATCCGTCTTGTCGGCCGACCCGACCAGGTCGAGCACCGGCGCGGCAGCCGCCTCGGGGACGATGTGGTCCTTCTTCCCGAGGACCGACAGGAAGGGCACCGTGATGTCGTTCAGGTGCACCCGATCTCCGCCGATCACGAGTCGATCGGACATCATCGCGTCGTCCCGATACAACATCCCGACCAACTGACGCGCGACCGCACCCGGCAGCGGGATGTGGTCCGTACCCCACCCCTGCATGGCCTGGTACGCCGCGACGTAGTCGTCGCTCCACAGCTTCTCCAGCAGATCGACGTAACCGGTCACCTCTGCGACCGGACGGAGGGTGCGGAAAGCGTTGTACACGACCGACGCCGGGACGTTGCCGTCCTCGTCCAAGACCGCTTCTACGTCTATGGGCGAGTCGCCGAGGGCGATCTCGACCATCTCCATACGCTTCAGGTCGACCGGACAGGCGATCACGGTGAGGCTCCGAATCGGCGTATCCGGGTGGTGCGCGGCATGCAGCAGTGTGAGCACGCCGCCGAAGCAGTAACCCAACAGGTTGATCCGGTCGGCGCCGGACGTGCGATGCACCTCCCGGATCGCCGCCGGGATGGCGCCGTCCACGTAGTACTCGAGGTCGTTGAGCGCATCCCGCTCGTCCGGCTCACCCCAGTCCAGGAGGTACACGTCGAATCCGGCGTCCTGTAGGTGCTCCACGAAACTGTTTCCGGGAGTCAGGTCCAGGATGTAGCTGCGGCTGATCAAGCTGAAGACGATCAACAGCGGCGGCCGGCGCCGGACGTCGTCGTTGCGATAGTGGAACAGCCGGGCGCGGCCGTTGCGCCAGACGGTGTCCTTGGGACTCGCCCCCAAGCGGGGGGCCGACAGACCGGCGGCCATCTTGATGCCGTTGCGGGCGCGTAGTGCATTGCGCTCCACCTCACGTCGGATCCGCCCGAGGACACCGCCCGGCTCAGGATCGGTCACCATCGGCCGTCCCCTGCCCGTCACGGCCGTCCCCGTCTCGCGTCTCCAGCTCCATGCGCAGCCGACGCAGCTCGAAGTCGATCTCCCCCACCTGTCGCCTCAGTCGCCGGACGTCGGTGGCCGTGGGCAGGTTCGCCAGATGCAGCACGCCGCCGCTCAGCGCGTCGATACGGGAGCCCACGGCTCTGCGGGTCGCGTTCACCACGCGTCCGACCGTCGCCAATTCGTCGGAACGGACGACCGCCTCGACGCCCGGCGTCACGGCGCGTTCGATCGCGTCATAGAGGCCTCGTAGACCCATCTGCTCCCGCCTCTCGCCCCGAACCGGACTGCACCGACCATCGTCGCAGGGGACGACGATCCGCGACGCCGAATCGCGTGTCTCGGCCGGAGATCGTCGGCGCTATCGCGTTGGCCGGCCCGTACGAGTCGGCACACCGGCCCGGAGCGCGCGCCCCGAGGCCGAGGCCGACGGACGGCCTCGCACGACGACAGCGCCCGTTCGGACCGAGATCCGAACGGGCGCTGTGTCTTTGCCAGTGGCGGTCAGGCCGTGGGCGGCTTGACCGCGGAGGACATGACGCGCAGGGCCGCGATGAGGCCGTCGACGAGCTGCCCCTGTTGGAACGGCGGGATGGCCGCGGTGACGCCGAGCTGCGCCACCTTGTCGCCCAGCTTGTGCTCGACCTCGTGTCCGGTGACCACGACGATATCGCGGCTGTTCGGGGACACGGCGATGAGCGCGGCGTATGCGGGCTCCGGGCAGTTCTTCAGCACTTCGGAGGCGCTGGCGAATGCGTCGTCCCCCAGGTCCCCGATGTACACGGAGAACCGGGCTCCGGTGTCACGCGTCGCGCGGATCAGCGCCTCGTCGAGGGCGATCAACTCCTGCCGCGTGAAAGGTGGGTTGGCCGCGGGCGATTCGGCGCGGCGCGTGGCGGAGATACGCCCGCTCGCGGTGATGGCGGCCCCGAGGGGCAGTCCACCCGCGGGTACGACCGTCGCGGTCTGCTGGTCACCACTTGCCACGTGCGGCACCTCCGATCAGCTCTTCGTTCGAATCGTGATGCCCGCCGTGGCCACCTACCTCGGGCTCGTCGACGGCGCTGAACAGCAGCGGCTCACGCGTCCAGGGCTCGCCGAGCTTGTACTCACCCGGCTTCTGGTACTTCTGGTTGCGCCCGGTCGCCATACCGATGACGACCAGCACGACTATCGCGACGGTGCCGACCACCACGATCGATCCGACGATGTCGAGTACGCTCACTCATCCACCTCTTCCAAGCCCTGCAATCGGCCTCCTACGGAGCGTAGTCGGCCGTGTCCCGTCCAACTTAACCTATGCGGCACCCATATCCAGATACGGGCACCAGGTCGGGTGGACCTCCTTGACGGAGGACAGCAGGCGCCAGTGACGACCCTGCGGCGCGCGCGGCTCGATCCTCAGCTTCCAGCCCAACTCGGACAGCAGCTTGTCGGCCTTCTTGTGGTTGCAGGGAGCGCAGCACGCCACGCAGTTCTCCCAGGTGTGGCCACCCCCGCGGGAGCGCGGCTGGACATGGTCGATGGTGTCGGCCTTGCCGCCGCAGTAGCCGCAGCGCGACTTGTCGCGATGCATGAGCGCCGCACGGGTGAGAGGGACGGTGGCCCGATACGGGACCCGCACGTAGGTGCGGAGACGGATCACCGAGGGCACAGACAGCGAACGGTCCGCTGAATGGATCAGCGGACCGTTCGGATCGTCGTGGACCACGTCGGCCCTGTCCCTGAGCATGAGCACTATCGCGCGCCGCATCGATATCGCCGTCAGCGGCTCGTACGTGGCGTTGAGTAGCAGGACCCGGTGCTTACCGAGGGGGTTACGTGCGGAGTCGATGGGTGTCACGGTCGCCATAGGCGCACCTGCGCTCTTCGTACCCTTCATCGACACACCACTCCAACCGCCGTCTCGCTCGCTTCGGCCGTCGGCCGTATGCCCGACGGCACCGCGCCCGGCCTATCCGGGCGTCCTATGTAGTGGAACACGCGAGCCGCCGATTCGCACCCCAATTCTGTGGCAACACGCAGGTCGAGTCGGGGACCTCGCGGTGAACGGAGCATGACGCTGGCAGGGTTCGTGACCGGCGGGTCATCTGCGCCCGACTACAGCCGAGTGCACCACTCGTCCCAACATCTCGGCCACGGCATCGACGTCTGCGAGGTGATCCTCGCCCGCCAGCGATCCCGCGACGGTCCGCTCGATCGCCCAGACGAGTGTTGCGGCATACTGGGCGGCAGGCGGCATCCCCTCATCGGCGTCCCCGCGGGCGTCGGATATGAGCACGGCGATCGCCTCCTCGACCGCCGCGATCACTTCGAGGTAGGCGGCGCGGAGCTCCGGAAGCCGCGGCCAATCGTGCACCGCGTTGCGCACGATCGGGCCACGCAGCACGTCGTGCGCAAGCCAGGTGCGCATCAGCTGCACGAAGTCCTCGGGGCCGTTCAGGGGCACCGTGCCCAGCGCGGCAACGTCATCCACTACCTGGGACGCCGCGCTACGGAACAGCGCCACGAAGGCGTCCTCCTTACTCCGGAAGTAGAAGTAGAACGAAGCGCGCGACGTTCCCGCGCGCTCGATCACCTTCGCGACGCTTATATCCGCCAGCGACATACCGTCGAGCAGCTCCGCCATCGCTCCGAGCAGGACGCGCGCGGTCTCGGTGTCGAGGTCGGGCTGCGGTGTGGTCGGCGGCGCGGGCGGCGCCATGGCCGGCGTCGCTCGCGTCCGCGTGGCGGCGACGTTCCCCCCGCCGCGCGGGTCGCCGTAGACGACCGCCTGGTGCAGCGCAGCGAGCGGGGCAATCACGTCCCCTGGGTCCTGCAGCACCGGATCCAACCCGCGGGAACTCACGTAGAAGACACGTTCGACAGCTGAGACCAGCAGGTACGCAAGCATCCTCGCGTCGGACCCGGCGGGTGCGGCACCCACCGCACGCTCATGCGCGATCTGCTCGGCGACCGAGTCCACGAAACGCGCGAACGTGTAACGCCACGCCTCCGCGATGGTCGGCTGTGTGTGCATGTGCTCGATCACGGCGAAGATCATCGGACCATGCGCGGACCACATGTCGAGAGTGCGCGCCAACGTCTCGCCCATGGTGTGCACACGTATGCGTCCGGGTGCCGAATCCCACGGCGCGGCTTCGGAATACGACTGGCCGACCAGCTTCGACAGGAGTGCCACCACGACGCTGTACTTGTTGGGGAAGTAGTGATAGAAGTTGGCGCGCGAGAGCTTCGCGTTCTCGAGGATCTGCGCGACCGTGAGTTCCTGCAGCGAGGTCTCGGCCAGCAGCTTCTCGGTCGCATCGAACACCGCGACCTCCGCCGCGGATGTCCCGTCGTACTGCCGCGGGCGCCGGCGGCTGAATACGCCCTGTGCCATCGCCTCAAATTACATGATGTCTGGACACCACGACTGGTGTCGGTCGAAGTCCGCAGATACGTGGACCGTACGGATCGTAACCCGCGAGTCGGCCCGTGCCAGACTTGAACCGTGAGCACGTTCTACGAGGAGGTCGGCGGGGCGGACACGTTCCGCGACCTGATCCACCGGTTCTATCAGGAGGTCGCGAAGGACGAGCTGCTCCGGCCGATGTACCCCGAAGAGGACCTCGGGCCGGCAGAGGACCGGCTGCGGATGTTCTTCGAGCAGTACTGGGGCGGCCCCCGGACCTACTCCGATCGGAGAGGACATCCGCGGCTGCGCATGCGACACGTCCCGTTCTCGGTGACCCCGCTCGCGCGGGATGCGTGGCTGCGGTGCATGTACATCGCGATCGCGTCCATCGGAGAGGACCGGATGGACGCCGAGCACCGCTCCCAGCTGACCGCCTACTGTGAGATGGCGGCGGACATGATGGTCAACACGCCGATGTGACCGAAGCGGCCGATGTCGCGCCCCGATGACCCGAGCACACGAACAAGGAGTGGGATGACCAGGTCCACGCAGTGGTGGCAGGATGCGATCTTCTACCAGGTCTACCCACGCTCGTTCTCCGACTCGAACGGTGACGGGGTCGGCGATCTCGCAGGGATAACCGAGCGTCTCGGGTACCTCGAACTGCTGGGAGTGGATGCACTGTGGCTGTCCCCCGTCACTGTGTCTCCGATGGCCGACCACGGCTACGACGTTGCCGACCCGCGCGACATCGACCCGCTCTTCGGCACCGTCGGCGACCTGGACGCGCTGATCTCCGAAGCACACTCGCGCGATATCAGGGTCACGATGGACCTCGTGCCCAACCACACCTCGAACCAGCACCCGTGGTTCCGGGCCGCCCTGGCGGCGGCGCCCGGAAGTCCCGAGCGCGCGCGGTACATATTCCGCGACGGGCGCGGTCCCGACGGCGCCGAGCCGCCGAACAACTGGCCTAGCGTCTTCGGCGGGCCGGCGTGGCACCGGGTCACCGAGGCCGATGGGACGCCGGGGCAGTGGTATCTGCACCTCTTCGCCCCCGAGCAGCCCGACCTGAACTGGGAGAACGACGAGGTCTTCGCCGACCTCGCGAAGACCCTGCGGTTCTGGCTCGACCGCGGCGTCGACGGCTTCCGGATCGACGTCGCGCACGGGATGGCGAAACCTGCGGGCCTGCCGGACATGGACATCACGCACAACGAACTGCTGATCAACGACGACGACGATCTGCGCTTCAACAACCCCGGGGTGCACGCGATCCACCGTCGTATCCGATCGGTGATGGACGAGTACCCGGGGCGGGTCACCGTCGGCGAGGTGTGGGTGCGGGACAACGAGAGGTTCGCGGAGTATGTGCGGCCCGACGAACTGCATCTGGGCTTCAACTTCCGGCTGGCCGAAGCGCACTGGGACGCGTCCGACATCCAGGAGGCCGTCGACAACTCGCTCCTGGCCGTCGAATCCGTGGGCGGGGTCGCGACGTGGACGCTGTCGAACCACGATGTCGAGCGAGAGGTCACCCGATACGGCACCGAGGCGGGCGCGTCGCGCGAAGTGGGGCTGCGGCGCGCGCGGGCGATGATCCTCGTCGAGCTCGCACTGCCCGGCACCGTATTCCTCTACAACGGCTCGGAGCTGGGCCTGCCCAATGTCGACCTGCCCGACGACGCCCTGCAGGATCCGGTGTGGGAACGCTCAGGACACACCGAGCGCGGCCGCGACGGCTGCCGCGTGCCGATCCCCTGGGAGGGGTCAGCACCGCCCTACGGCTTCTCGACCACCCCCGACACGTGGCTGCCCATGCCCGACGACTGGGCCGACCTGACCGCCGAGGCGGAGCTCGAGGATCTGGATTCGACTCTCACGCTGTATCGCGAGGCGATCGAACTGCGGAAGACGCGACCGGAGTTCGCGGGGGCGGCCATCGAGTGGTACGGCGCCCCGCCCGAATGCCTGGCGTTCCGACGCGTCGGCGGCCGGTTGAGCTGTGTGCTGAACGCGTCCGCGGAGCCCGTGGCCCTGCCGGGCGGCGAGGTACTTCTATCGTCCGCGCCCCTCATCGACGGGAAGCTCCCGGCCGACGCCGCGGCGTGGCTCGCGTAGTCGACGCCTAGGCCGACATACTCGCCTGGGCGTTCATCCGCTCGCGGGACGTACGCCCGCGCCGCGACAGAGCGACGGTGCCGACGGCACGCCCGAGCCCCTCACCGGCCATGTTGCCGTAGATGGCCTCGTGCTCGCCCGCAGGCACGCGGTAGGTCTCGTGCCAGAGGCCGTACCCGACGCCCCTGGCGCTGTGGGTGAGCTGGTACATCTTCAGCCATGCGGGACGGTGGCGATGGTCGTCGCTGCGCGCGTAGCGTTCGAGCTCCTCGAAGCTGCGCCAGTACTGCACGACGATCGGCCCCTGCTTGGCGAGGGCATTGAAACCGCCGAGGTAGCCGAGGGAAGCGTCGTCCCGGAGGTTCCGTTCCAGCTCGGCCTGCATACGGAACATCGCGATCGTCGCGAAGCCCAGCTGGTCGACGCGCCAGGGCCGGTGGACCTTCATACCGAGCACGAAGACGACGAGGTCGTCGGTGTGGGCGTCGGTGACGAATTCGAACTTCATGGCCGTTATCCGTTCCGTTGGCTGCACTATCTGGGATAGTTTCCGTATCCCACATTGGATAGTACAGCTATCTCGTGTCAGGATCCAGGGGTGCGCTTGGCTGAACTCTCCGCGGAGACCGGTGCGTCCACCGCGACGCTGAAGTACTACATGCGCGAGGGCGTGCTCCCCACGGGCAACCTCGTGAGCCGCACCGAGTCCTCCTACGACGACAGCCATGTCGCGCGCGTACGGCTGATCCGAGCCCTGGCCGAGTCGGGCGGACTCCCCCTCAGTCGCATCAAATCCGTCCTGGCAGCGCTCGACTCGCCTCCCGAGAGCCGGCACGAGCTGCTCGGCGTGGCACAGGCCGCCATCGACGCCGGACCTCCCGCCGATCCAGACCCGAACTGGACGGCTACCGCGGAGGCGTTCATCGCCGAGCGGGGCTGGCGGATCGAGGACGGGAGCCCACTGGTCGCCACCCTCGGCGAGCGGATGCGCGCCCTGGTCGCGGCGGGCATCGCGACCGGCGAAAGCGGCGACGGCGCGCGCGCCCTGCACGGGTGGGCCGATGCAGCAGAGAAGATCGCGGAGGTCGACGTGGACCTCCTCCCCCGGGAGCCCGCCGAGGCCCTGCGCTACGCCATCGTCGCAACGGTGCTCTCGGATCCGCTGTTGATCACGCTGCGTCGGCTCGCCGACCAGGCGCGCAGCGCGCGCACCAATGCACCGCCCGACGACATGTAGGGATCCCGCCCCCTTGGACGTGCCCCTCTGGGCGCCGGCTCGACCGCGACTCAGACCAGCAGACGGGGGCCCGCCTCGGCCCGTTGGTAGAGAGACCCGTAGCGCGCGTCGAGGCGCACCCAGGTCGCGCTCGCCCGGACGCGCACCGGTTCGTCGGGACCGTCCCCGGCGAAGCCCATGGCACGCAAGGCGAACGTGGTCCGAAGCGCGATGCCCACGGTGCGGCCGGCACCCTCGACCTCGAGGACGTGGCTGTCCAGGAGCGACGGTGGTGGGCCGGCCGGGCCGCCGGTCTCCCGCCCTACCTCCGCGCCGTGCTCCGCCAGCTCGTGCAGCACCTTCGCGGGAACGCTGTCGAGGAGATCGAAGCCGTCAGGAGGTGGGAGCGCACCGCGCCATGCCGAGTCCATCGAGTAGCCGGTGTCGACGTCCACGTCGCCGGACTGTAGCGAGTCCCTCACCAGCGCCGCGGACGCGACCATGGAGTCCGGTGACACCGCACCCGGGATCACCCGCACGGCGAGGATGCCGAAACCGGTCGCCCCCCACACCTCGATCACCGGCTGGCCCGGCGACTCCGGAGTGGCCACGGGATCGCGGCGCCGGACCCGGAGCACGGCAGACTCGTCCGTACGGAGCAGCCGCGAAACGAACGCCACGAGATCGGCGCGCGCGGCGTCCGGAACCCGCAGGAACCGCTCGCTCATTCCGTGCACTCGAAACTCTTCAGGTACTCACGTTGCTCCGGGGAGAGACGGTGCACCCGTTGGGATTCCACATCGAACGCCGCGAGTCGCACGATGGCCGAAACCGCCGCCGCCGAGCAGGAATCCGTATCGGCTGCGCGTACCTCGTGATGCACCACGAAGTCCGCCGCGCGCACCTTCGACGTCGACATCGTCACCTGCAGCGGCGAATCCTGGTGCCGCAGTTGGCCCCTGTAATCCACCTCGATGCGCGCGACCAACAGTCCGGCCTCGAGCGGCTTGGTCGGGGCGTCGGGTGCGAACAACAGGGGGATGCGGGCCTCCTCCAGTAGCGTCACCATGCGCGCGTTGTTGATGTGCTGGTAGGCATCCATGTCGGACCATCGCACGTCCACCGGGACCACGAGGCCACGCTCCGTGCGTCGCCCTGTGATCCCGGCGGCCGTATAGGTGAGGTTCGCAGTCACCACTTCACGATATGCCCTATCGGATGAGCGACCGCAGGGCGCGGGTCGCTACGGACAGGCTGGACTCGTTCTCCTGTGGCTGGTCGAGGATCTCGTCGACCAGCGTGCGGACGCGACCGAAGCGGTTCGCGTTGCTCTGCTCCCACTCGGCGATCTTCTCGTCGACCGAGTCGCCGGGGTCGGTGAGCTCGAGGACGTCGACGGCCAGTGCCCGCAGGGCCCCGTAGACGTCGTCGCGCAGCGCGAGCCGCGCCATCTCGCCCCACCGGCCCTCGCGCGGGAGCGCGGTCACGGCAGCGAGGATGTCGCCGATGTGCAGGTGCCGCTGTAGGCCGAAGTACAGCTGGCCCACCTCCTCCACGGAGCGGTCCGTGATATCGGAGATGTCCACCATGTCCAGCAGACTGAACCGGTTCAGCATCGCGTACACGCGGTAGGCGAGTTCCTCCGGCACGCCGTCGGCGATCGCTCGCTGAATGCCCGAGCGTTCGCGCTCGTCGAGCTGGATCTCCCAGTCCCCCATGGCCGCGGCGAGTGCGCGGACGGCGCCGGAGTACCGGGCGATCTCGGCGCCCATCGCGATCGGCTGCGGGCGGTTGGCAAGCAGCCAGCGCGCGGCGCGGTCGAGGATGCGGCGGCTCTCGGCGAGCAGCGCATTCTCGGTGCGGGCGGGCGCGCCGACGGCGAGGATCTCCTGCCACAGGGTCGGCAGGTCGAAGATCTCGGTGACGGCCACGAAGGCGCGCACCGCGTCCGACGCCTTCGCGCCCGTCTCCTCCTCCAGCCGGAACGCATAGGTGAGACCGCCGTCGTCGACCACCGAGTTGGCGATCATCGTCGCGACGATCTCCCGACGCAGCGGATGCTGGCCGATGCCGTCGCCCGCCCGCTCGCGCAGTGCCTCAGGGAAGTACGACGGCAGTCGCCCGGTGAGCAGGTCGTTGTCGGGCAGGTCACCGGAGAGCAGATCGCCCTTGAGGACCAGCTTCACGTGCGCCATCAGGTTGCACAGCTCGGGCGAGCTGAGACCCGAGCCGTCCGCGCGGCGGCGCTCCAATTCCTTGGGCGTGGGCAGGGCCTCTAGTTCGAGGTCGACGCCGTGTCTAGTCGCCAGCGACCGCAGCATACGGGCGTGCACCTCGGACAACTGATGGGCCTGCTGGCGCGAAACGCTCAGCTCGCGATTCTGGGAGATGTTGTCCGCCAATACGAGCGACGCGACATCGTCGGTCATCGAGACCAGCAGGTCGTGCCGATCGCCGGCCTCCAGCGCTCCGGAAGCGATCTGGCGGTCGATCAGGACCTTGATGTTGACCTCGTGGTCCGAGCAGTCGACGCCCGCCGAGTTGTCCATCGCGTCCGTGTTCACGCGTCCGCCGGACCGGTCGAACTCGATGCGGCCCAGCGCCGTCAGGCCGAGGTTACCGCCCTCGCCGACCACCTTGGCCCTCAACTGATTCGCGTTCACGCGAATGGCATCGTTCGCGCGGTCACCGACCTGCGCATCGGACTCCGTGGATGCCTTGACGTATGTGCCGATGCCGCCGTTCCACAACAGGTCCACCGGGGCCAGCAGCACCGCGCGGATCAGCTCGGGTGGGCTCATCTCGGTCACCGAGTCGTCGATGCCCAGCGCGGCACGCATCTCCGCGGTGACGGCGATGGACTTCTGCTCGCGGCTGAACACGCCGCCGCCGCGGCTGATGAGTGCCGGGTCGTAGTCCGCCCAGGACGAGCGCGGAAGTTCGAACAGTCTTGTCCGCTCGGCGAATCCAGTGGCCGCATCGGGATTCGGATCCACGAAGACGTGCCGGTGGTCGAAGGCCGCGACTAGACGGATGTGCTCGGACAACAGCATACCGTTGCCGAACACGTCGCCGGACATGTCGCCGATGCCGACGGCGGTGAAGTCCTCGGTCTGGGTGTCGTGCCCCATCTCCTGGAAGTGCTTCTTCACCGCCTCCCATGCGCCGCGGGCGGTGATACCCATGCCCTTGTGGTCGTAACCCTCGGAACCGCCGGACGCGAAAGCGTCGCCGAGCCAGAATCCATATTCTCCGGCAACGGAATTCGCGATGTCCGAGAATGTCGCGGTGCCCTTGTCCGCTGCCACGACGAGGTACGTATCGTCTCCGTCCCGGCGCACAACACGCTCCGGCGGGACCACCGAACCGTCGGCGGCCAGGTTGTCTGTGACGTCCAGCAGCGACGAGATGAACAGGCGGTAGCAGGCGATGCCCTCGGCGCGCTGCGCGTCACGGTCGGCGGCCGCATCCCCCGTGGGCGCGGGCGGCTGCTTCACCACGAAACCGCCCTTCGCGCCCACCGGCACGATAACGGCGTTCTTCACCGCCTGCGCCTTGACCAGGCCGAGGATCTCGGTGCGGAAGTCCTCGCGGCGGTCCGACCACCGGAGGCCGCCGCGCGCGACCATACCGAACCGCAGGTGTACGCCCTCGACGCGCGGCGAGTAGACGAATATCTCGAACTTCGGCCGCGGCTTCGGCGCCTCCGGAATGTGATCGGGCTCCAGTTTGAACGACAACACCGACCGCGGCGTACCATCGGGCTCGGTACGGAAGTAGTTGGTGCGCACCGTAGCCCGTAGAACATGCAGGTATGCGCGCAGAATCCGGTCGGTGTCCAGGCTGGTGACCGCCGCCAGCAGCTCAGCGAGGCGCTCATCGGCTGCGGCGGCCGCAGCGGCATCGGCCCGCTCCGGGTCGAAGGTCGCGCCGAACAGGTCGACCAGCGCCTTGGCGGCGTCGCGCTGGTTCAGCAGCACCTGCGCGATATGGCCGCGCGTATACGCGAATCCACACTGCCGCAGATACATCGCAACGGCACGCAGCAGAGCCACCTGCCGCCACTCGAGTCCGGCGTGCAGTATCAGCTCGTTGAAGCGGTCGACCTCGCTGCGGCCCTCCCACATCGCCAGCACGCCGTCCGTGGCGCGGCGCCGCAGCTCGTCGACGTAGGTCTCGATGTCGGTATCGCCGCGGTCGGCACTCGCCGCCTCGCGCACGGAAGGCGGCACCTTGAGTCCGAAATCGTATACGGCGCACTCGACTCCGTCGGGACG
The DNA here is from genome assembly GCF_029167375.1 of Tsukamurella sp. 8F. Taxonomy (GTDB): domain Bacteria; phylum Actinomycetota; class Actinomycetes; order Mycobacteriales; family Mycobacteriaceae; genus Tsukamurella. Next base: position 46,307 of record NZ_JARFTP010000004.1, on the reverse strand, counting down.
GACCACCGTGTACGGGCGCTCGTCCAGCACCTCGACGCCGAGAGACTGCAGCAGAGGCAACACCTTGGACAGCGATGCAGTGGTGCCGGCCAGGTACATCGCGAACCGCAGCGTGCCCGGCACGATCGGCTCGCGGTCGTAGAAGTACATGTCGACGCCGCCCGGCTCGAGCCGCTCCAGGCGGGCGATGTCCGCGAGCCCGCGCTCGGCGTTCACGTCCTCTTTGTACGTCGCGGAGACCCCGGACGCGTACTCCGCGATCCGCGCGGCGTCACCTCCCGACTGCCGGGCCGCGTCGACGAGGTCTTCGTCCCACGTACGGCTCGCGGTCGCCAGCAGGGCCTCGATGCGCGCCTCCTCGTCGTGACCCAGCTCTGGCACGGCACCGTCGGACGGTGGAAGCAGCGTGAACTGCAGTGTGGCCGTGGCAGATTCGGTCACCCGTGCGGTGAAGCTGTCCACATCGAGACCCGTCTCGACGTCCAGCACGGTGGCCAGGCGTCCGCGTGAACGCGTGTTATAGCGGTCCCGCGGTAGGTAGACGAGTGCAGTCGCGAAGCGCCCCAAAGGATCTCGACGCAGGAACAGACGCAGGTCGGTACCGGGGTGAAGATCGCGGAGGGAGGCGAAGATCCGGGTCAGCTCGGCCTCGGAGCCGACGAGCAGATCGAGCCGAGGGTAGGTCTGGGCGAACTCGAGCACAGCCTGACCGGTGAAGCTGCTCTCGGTGAGTCCGAGCTCGGCGAAGACGCGTTCGAGTTTGCCGGACACCGTCGGGATGTCGAGAACGTTCTCGTGCTGCCCGAGGATCGTGAGAGTGAGGGCGAAGCAGTTCTTCTCGCCGTCGGCGGTGCGTGTGAGCAGCAGGAACGGCGCGCCCGCGGTCTCCACCCCGAGCGGATCCGCGAGTTCGACGATCGCGACCCCACCGGGCTCGGACGGTGCTGCGGTGTCGAGCGCCTTGCGGGCGAGCGCCGACGCGGTGGCGGAGCGGAGGACACCGAGGGTCTCTCCGTCGGCGCCCAGGTACCCGACGAGTTTGGTGTGCCCGGCGGACAGCCAGCTGAGCAGGTCCTTGGGCGACTGCCCCGCGGGGGTGGACGTCGCCGCAGACGTGGCCGCCGCGAACCGGTCGGCCAACCTGCGAGTGTCCTCCTGGATACCTCCCACCCGGTCGAGCGCGACGGTGACCGCGCCCGCGAACGCGTCGAGGTGTGCCTCGTCCGTCTCCGGCGCCAGCACGACATGGATCCAGGACTCGCGGACGCCGTCGGAGGGCGCGGCGTCGTCCGCTCGGTCCGCGCCGGCGGCGATCAGTGCACCGTCCGGGCCGCGCCGGACGGCGAGGATCGGGTGGATGACATCGACGACCGTGACTCCAGCGTCACGCGCGGCGTCCGTGACCGACCCGACTAGCAGGGGCATGTCGTCGACGACGACCTGGAGCGCGGGACCGACGCCGTCGTCCCTCCCGTAGGAGCGCAGCAGCCTGCTTCCCGGCTCGCGCTTCGCGGCGAGGTCTCGGTGCGCAGCTACGACCTCGGCGCCCGCATCAGTGCCGGCGAGCGCGCTGCCGCGCAGGTACACCTCCCCGAAACCATCGGTGGCGGCGTTCGTGGACTCGGTGGAGATTCGCGAATCGGGCGCAGACAACTCTGTCACTTCCTCAGACAGGTAGACGCCACCGGGTTCCCGCGAGGGGTCGGCGGGAGCGGTGGCTCAGGTGCGTTTTCACCGGGGCAGGTAACCCCGCTGTAACACTAGTCACTACTCCGGCGTACGTCTGCTGACCAGCGGAACCCGAATCGCGGGCTGCACGCGTTCCGCACAGCGGGCGCGAGGCGGTGAACCGGGCGATATCTCGCTACGGTCGAGGAATGGGGTCAGGGGGCGGTTCGCAGGCCACCTGGGAGTTCGTCGGGCGCAAGGAGGAGCTGCACCGCCTGGCGGCGGAGTCGGCTGTACAGAGCGACCGCGGCGTCTCGGTGATCCTCGTCGAGGGCCCGCCGGGAATCGGGAAGAGCCGCCTGCTCGATGAACTGCGGGGTCGCACAGCGCACCGCGCACAGCGAGTGGCCCGTGCGACGCCCACCGAGTTCGACGGTGCGACGCCGTTCGAGACGGTGCGCCACTTACTGGACGACATCGGCGGCACCGAGGACTTCGTCTCATTCCTGGACGGCGCGGATATCCGGCGCCTGCGCGGAGCGCTCGTCGCGCTGCTCGACGAAACCGACACGCTGCTCGTCATCGACGACGTGCACTGGGTGGACAGTGAATCGCAGATCCTCCTGGCAGACGTGCTGCGCGGCCCGCGGCGCACACACCATCTCGCCGTCGTACTGTCGTACCGGACAGGCCGGTGCCCGGCCCGCCTCGCCCGGACGGCCCCCGGCGCACTCCACCTGCAACTGCCGCCGCTCTCGACCGACGACGTAGCCGATCTCCTCCCCGCGCTCGCTGCCGATCATCGCGAGCATCTGATGGCGGTGTCTGGCGGAAACCCTCTGTATCTGGGACTCCTCGCCGGTCTGCCGCGCGACCGACTGCCGGCCCCCGGCGACGAGGTCGGCGAGTTCGCGCCCGGTGACAGCGGGGCACTCGACCGCACGCTCCGTGCAGAGCTCGCGTCGCTCCCCACCGTCGAGCGGCTCACCGTGCGCGCCGCTGCGGTGTGCGACGACCTGTCGGATATCGAACTCGTCGCGTCGATCGCCAAGCTACCGCGGGAGGACGTGGCCGACGGCCTGGACGCCCTCGCCGAGCGCGGGCTGCTCGTCGCAGACGCGACGACGATCCGCTTCGCGCACCCTCTCGTCCGCACAGCGGCGCTCCGGATGTCGGGCGCCGCGTGGCAGATTCTCGCGCATCGCCGTGCCGCCGGCTACCTGCGCTCCGCGGGCGCATCCCCGCTCGCCGTCGCCCATCATCTCGAGCGTGCACTGCGCGGACACGACCCCGATACGTCCGCCGCGCTGGTCGAGGCCGCCGCCCTCGCACTGCCCTTCGCGCCCGCGACCAGTGCACGCTGGCTGTCGGCGGTGCTCGCCCTGTCCCCCGAGGGGGACGAGGTCCAACGTGAGCGGACGCTGCTGCTCGGCCGCGCACACCTGATGGCGGGCAGACCCGCCGAGGCGCTCGACGCTCTCGGAAGTCTGCTGGGAACGCCGGCCCGGGAACCACTGATGCTCGCCGCACAGTGCGCGCGCACGTTGGGCGATCTGACCCGCGCCCGCGAGCTCGTCGACGCCGCTGCCGCCCTACCCGACGCCGCACGCGACGGGCCCCTGCAGATCGAGTTAACGACCCTGGACCTGCAGGAGGGTTCCTACGGGATCGCGACGCGGCGTGTCGCCGCGCTGCTCGGCGCGTCCGACACAGCGCCTTCCGTGCGCGCCGCCGCACATGCGCTACGGGCGCTCGCCCTCCTCGCCGACGGTGCCATCGACGAGGCGATCGCGTCGTACACCGAGGCGGAACGCGGCTTCGCGTCGGTTCCCGACCGTGAAGCGGCCGACATCGTGCACTCCTTCTCGGCGATGGGATGGGCCGGCTTCCTGCTGGACCGCCACGACCGCGTGCCCGCCCATCTCGACCGGGCGCTACGGATCAGCCGTCGGCACGGCCGCGACTACGCACATCCGGAGCTGCACACCGCGCGCGCTTTCCTGCTTGTCAAGCTCGGACGCCTCGACGAGGCCATCGATGCAGCGGACGACGCGGCCGACGCGGCCCGGCGCTTCGGTTATCCCGATCTGGCCGCGCTGTCCGGCGCGGCGCGGCTACGCGCGGTGGCCGCACGCGAAGCGGATCGTGGCACCGTCGTCGCCGCGTGGCACGCGCTGGACTCGCTGGCGCGCCCCTCAGTCGACTGGTGGCGGCAGGTGGTGGACGGCGCGCTCGCCGAGGTGGGGATGCCGCTCGGCCTACGCCCGGCCCCGGCGGTATCCGACGGCGCAGTGCCGCAACGGGATCCGATGCTCCCGTCTCGCCTCTCCGGCAAGGTGTTCAACCTGCTCGCACGGCGCGAGATCGGCGCTGCCCGGGTGCACGTCGACGCCGCGATCGAGGTCGCCAACCAGTCGCGGCTCCCCACTCAGCTCGCGATGGCGCTGATGACCCGCGGGGCGGTGGGCCTCGCGGAGGGCGATCCCGCATCGGCGGCGACCGACGCGTGCTCCGCCGCGGACCTGTATGCGGCGCAGGGCATGAGCGTGCACGCCGGACGCGCGACTCTGCTGGCGGCCTCGGCTGCGAGCGCAGCGGGCGACTTCGACTCCGCCACCGCCCGGATCGCATCTGCGCGGCACGCGTTCGACGCCGCAGGGGCCGGCGGCTACGCGGCAACGGCGGTCTCGATGCAGCGCGCCCTCGCCGGGCGCCGGACCGCGACTCCCGCCGAGTCGCTGACACGGCGGGAACGGCAGGTCGCGGATCTCGTCGCCCGCGGCCTCACCAACAAGGAGATCGCCGCCGAGCTCTACGTCAGCCCCCGCACCGTCGACGACCATCTCGGCAAGATCCTCCGCAAGCTCGGAATACGGAGCCGCGCCGCGGTAGCGGCGCGCCTGGAGGACTAGCGTCACTCCCTACTTCGTCACTCGGGCACCGCGGTGGGCAGCGGCACGGTCGGCTGCGTCGCCGTGGGCTGCGTCGGCTTCCGCTTGGGTGGGGTCGTGGCGGTGGGTGGCACTGTCATCGTCGGCCGCGGCCGGACGGTGACCGTGGGACGCGGAGGGCACGCGATGAGGCCCGGGGAGGCCGGATTCGGGGTCGCCACGCACGGTCGGCACGGCGTCCCGGGTCTCAGTCCCACGGTGGGGCACCGCGGGATCGTCGGTCGCGTGACAGTCGTCGGCTGCCCCGGCCCGCTGATCGGCGGCGCGGCAGAGCTGGCCGACACGCCGACACCGGCGACCAGCGCCGCCCCCAGCGCCAGCGGTGCGGCCACCCCCAGCACGAGCTTCGTAGACATCTTGATCATTTTCTCCCCTAAGGCTTTCCGTCTGACGGTCCGGATGCGGCTATCAACGTCACTTCTTCTGGGTCTTCACCGGAACCACCGGCCCGACGCTGACCTTGCCGCCGCCCCCGCCGGTACTTCCGCCGCCGATGATGATGATGACGCCGCCCCCCGATCGGCTGCCGGCGCTGGAGCCGGCCCCGCCGCCCGTCGTGCCCTTGGGCGGTTCCGGCGTCGGCTTCTTCGGCGTGGCGGGAACGACCACCTTGGTCGCCGTACCCCTGACTTCGCCTGTCCGGTCGTTGCGGTAGACCTTGACGATCTCGTTCCCCTGGTTGTATTGGTCCACCTTGGTCCAGGTGTCATCCTGCGGCCGCGCGGATGCCGCCGGCGCCGCCACCGAACCGATCGCCCCCGCCAATACGAACGGCGCCAGGACTCCCACAACCTTCTTCGACAGTCTCATCTCGTCCTCCCCATCGGGATAGTCGGTGTTGAACCGCGGTGCCGCGGCTCGACACCGAGCGTGCCGAACAGGACGTGCGCCGAACATCCGTGAGAACACGGGTTGTCCATAGGCCCGTACCGCCCAGTGGACCCTTCCTGAGATCGACGAAGGGGCGCCGGTTCCAGCACGGAACCAGCGCCCCCTCGGGACTTCGGACACTCAGTCGCGCGTGAGACGCCGGTGCGTGACGCGGTGCGGGCGGGCGGCCTCGGCGCCGAGGCGCTCGATCTTGTTGGCCTCGTACGCCTCGAAATTGCCCTCGAACCAGAACCACTGCCCCTCGGAGATGTTGCCCTCCCACGCCAGGATGTGCGTGCAGGTGCGGTCGAGGAACCATCGATCGTGGGAGATCACCACGGCGCAGCCCGGGAAGTCGGTCAGCGCGTTCTCGAGCGAGCTCAGGGTCTCGACGTCCAAATCGTTGGTCGGCTCGTCGAGGAGGATCAGGTTGCCGCCCTCCTTGAGGGTCAGGGCCAGGTTGAGACGGTTGCGCTCACCGCCCGAGAGCACCTCGGCGGGCTTCTGCTGGTCCGGTCCCTTGAAGCCGAATGCCGAGACGTACGCGCGCGACGGCATCTCGTTCTGCCCGACGGTGATGTGGTCGAGCCCGTCTGAGACGACCTCGAAGACCGTCTTCTTGGGGTCGATGTTGGAGCGCCCCTGATCGACGTAGCTGAGCTTGACTGTGTCGCCGACCTTGACGTCGCCCGAGTCCGGCTGCTCGAGTCCGACGATGGTCTTGAACAGCGTGGTCTTGCCGACACCGTTGGGGCCGATCACGCCGACAATGCCGTTGCGCGGCAGCGTGAACGACAGATCCTTGATGAGGACGCGATCGCCGAAGCCCTTGTCCAGGTGCCCGACCTCGACGACGACGTTGCCCAGACGAGGCGGGGTCGGGATCTGGATCTCCTCGAAATCCAGCTTGCGGTGCTTCTCCGCCTCCGCTGCCATCTCCTCGTAGCGGGCCAGGCGGGCCTTGTTCTTTGTCTGCCTGGCCTTGGCACCCGAACGGACCCACTCCAGCTCCTCTTTGAGACGGCGTTGCAGCTTCTGGTCCTTCTTGCCCTGGACCTCGAGCCGCTCGGCCTTCTTCTCCAGGTACGTGGAGTAGTTGCCCTCGTAGGGATGCAGCTTGCCGCGGTCGACCTCGCAGATCCACTGCGCGACGTGGTCCAGGAAGTACCTGTCGTGCGTGACCGCCAGGACCGCGCCCGGGTAGTTCGCGAGGTGCTGCTCGAGCCATAGCACGGACTCGGCGTCCAGGTGGTTGGTGGGCTCGTCGAGCAGTAGTAGGTCGGGCTTACTCAGCAACAGCCGGCACAGCGCGACACGGCGCCGCTCACCGCCCGAGAGGTTGGTGACGGGCAGGTCGCCCGGCGGGCAGCGCAGCGCGTCCATCGCCTGCTCGATCTGCGAGTCCACGTCCCACGCGTCGACGGCGTCGAGCTTCTCCTGGAGCCGGCCCATCTCCTCCATGAGCTCGTCGGAATAGTCCGTCGCCATGAGCTCCGCGATCTCGTTGAACCGGCGGAGGTTGACCATTGTCTCGCCGAGACCCTCCTCGACGTTCTCCTTGACCGTCTTGTCCTCGTCCAGTGGAGGCTCCTGCAGGAGGATCCCGACGGTGGCCTCCGGGTCCAGGAACGCCTCGCCGTTGCTGGGCTGGTCCAGCCCGGCCATGATCTTGAGGATCGACGACTTACCGGCGCCGTTCGGTCCGACGACGCCGATCTTCGCGCCCGGATAGAACGCCATGGTGACGTCGTCCAGGATCACCTTGTCACCGTGCGCCTTGCGCACCTTCTTCATCGTGTAGATGAACTCAGCCATGGCGTCCAGCGTAGGCGGTCGGGACGATCGGTCACACGGCGGTCGGCAGCGTGGTCACGCGGTCGCGGCGCGCATCGTCAGACCGCGGTCGCGCCGAGCCAGACGAGAGCGACCGAACCCGCGAGGATGCAGTAGATCCCGAACGGACGCATCGTGCGCGTCGCGAGGTAACGGGTGAGGAAGCGCACCGACAGGTACGCCCCGACACCCGAGAGCACCGACCCGAACAGCACCTGTGGCCAGATGCCGCTGCCGTCGACGAACAGCTCGGGCAGCTTCAGCAGACCCGCGGCCAGGATGACGGGCGTCGCGAGCAGGAAGGCGAACCGCGCCGCGTCCTCGCGTGACAACCCCTTACCCAGGCCCGCGGCGGTCGTCACGCCGGAACGGGATATGCCCGGCGCCAACGCCAGGATCTGGGCGGCGCCGATTGCGATCGCCGAACCGAAGCCGAGATGCGCGAGGCGCGCGTCCGACTCCGGACCGCTGACGCGCTCGTCGACGTACACCGAGGGGGCCGGAGCCGCCCCCGGTCCGGCGCGGTGTGTCCCCCCGCGCGATCCGCCCCGCGCCGCCAGTCCCTCGATCGCGAGCAGGACCGCTCCGTTGACGATGAGCAGCACCGCTGTCGGGAACGGCTTCGCGAGGTGGGTTCGCATGAAATGGTCGCCGGCCAGCCCCACCAGCCCGACGGGGATCGTCGCGGCGATCACCATCCAGATCAGCTTCTGGTCGCCCGTCTCTATGCGGCGAGTACGGAACGTGGTGAAGAGCGCGCCGATGAGGCGCACCCAGTCCCGGCGGAAGTACACGATGAGGCCGATGGCCGTCGCCACGTGCAGTGCCACCACGAAGGACAGGTATTGCGAACCGCTGCGCGACATGTCCAGGTCTTGGGCCCACCGGCCGCCGACCATCGCGGGGATCAGCACGCTGTGCCCCAGGCTCGACACCGGGAACAGCTCCGTGACGCCCTGCAACAGGCCGGTCACGCCCGCCTCCGCCCACGTCAGACTGGACATCGAGTCTCCTCCGCTCACCGACCCGCGGGCCGCCCCTCCCTGCGAGGGTCGGTCCCAGGTCTACCGGCGACGCGCTGAGGCGGGGCTGAGTGCGACCACGCAGTCACCTCGATCGCGCGCCGGGCCGGGACGGTCCGGCGGACGGTGTTGTGCGCGCCCGGCGTCAGAACGGCGGTTCGTCGTCGGTCGGAGGCTCGGCCGCACCCGGGTCACCGTCGCCGTCGGACGTGCCCGTACCCACCACGGCGAGACGGGGCGAACCGCCGTTGGCGGCAAGCGCCCCGTCCGTGCCGGTCGCAGCGACCGGCGTCTCGCCCGCCTGCGGCAGGTCTCGGCTACGCGAGCCCGTGCCCGTGTACTCGGCCCCGCACGACCTCAGATTGAGGCCGATGGCGTCGGCACGCAGTTCGAGCAGGCTGCGGCGTTGCCCGTCGACGCCCGTGAAGGACTCGTGGCGTAGTTCGCCGTGCACCATCACCGGCCGGCCCTTCGCGACGGCGCCGCGCGCATTGCGCGCGAGCGCGCCGAACGCCTTGACCGTGAGCCACAGCGTGCTCGTCGTCTCCCAGGTCCCGTTGTCGGTGTAGTAGCCGTTGTTGTGCGCCATCTGGAAGGTCAGGAAGTCGTGCCGTTCATCCTTCTGGGACTGCCTGAAGGTGAAGTCGTTGGTGACCTTGCCTGTCGCGTAGATGAATGCTCCCGGCATCGTCGTGTCCCCTCGCGTGGATATCCCGGGCCCGTCCCGGGACGTATGCCACATCGTCTCTCGGGCCGTGCCGGGAAACGGTTGCGATGGCGCCACCTGTGGACGGCGCGGCAGGCATACGCATCCCTGTGGATCGCGGATAGACACATCGGCCCCTAAAATGAACAACGTTCGCCACAATGGAGCGCCCGCTCATCTGTGGATCGGATCACAATCGAGATCGACGGCACGCGCGCCCAGCGCACTGCGAGACGCCCAGCAGCATCCAGCGAGACCGCAACGCACACAGGAGAACCCCGTGACAGCATCGTTCCACCCGCTCGACCCCCTGACCGCGGACGAGTTCCGCGCGACGGCAGCCCTCCTGCGCGAGCACACTCCGGTGGACGACGGCTGGCGGTTCGCCGGCATCGAATCGGCCGAACCGTCGAAGGCACAGATCGCGGCGTTCGACGCAGACGGCACCGCACCACCGCGCCGGGCGCTCGCGACGCTGATCCACCGCACCGCGAACGCCACATACAAGGCCGTCGTGGACCTGACGTCGTCCTCGGTCGAGGCCTTCGAGCATGTACCCGGCGTGCAAGCGAACTTCACCGTCGACGAATGGGAGGAGGCCGACGAGGTCCTGCGCGCCCACCCCGACGTCATCGCGGCCCTTGCGGCACGCGGCATCACCGACTCGAGCCTGGTCTTCATGGACACGTGGACGTACGGCGAGGCCGTCATGCCCGAGCGATATCGCGATCGCCGGCTGGGCTGGTCGGACACGTGGGTTCGCAAGGCGGACGGCGCCAACCCGTACGCCGGCCCGGTGAGCGGCTTCCACTGCCTCATCGACATGAACACGATGGAGCTGCTGGAGATCGTCGACGACGACCCTGTGGAGAAGCCGGATGTCATGGGCGAGTATGCACCTCGGCACATCCCCGCACGGATCCGCGAGGCGTCGACACGGGAACCGTTGCGCCCTCTCGACATCACGCAGAACGAGGGGCCCTCGTTCACGCTCGACGGGAATCTGCTGCGCTGGCAGAACTGGTCGATGCGCGTGGGTTTCAACTACCGCGAAGGCATGACGCTGCACGCCGTGACGTACAACGATGCCGGGACCGAGCGCTCGATCGCGCACAGGATGTCGTTCGCGGAGATGTTCGTGCCCTATCGAGACCACTGCCAGGATCACTACCGCCGCACAGCATTCGACATCGGCGAATGGGGCATCGGCTTCATGACCACGTCGCTCGAGCTCGGCTGCGACTGCCTCGGCGAGATCCGTTACCTGGACGCGGTACTGCACGACAGCAGGGGCGAGCCTACGACGATCGGCGACGCGATCTGCATCCACGAGGAGGACGACGCCGTCCTCTGGAAGCACGTCGATCACCATGCGGGCGCGGAGGTGCGCCGGTCGCGGCGGCTGACGGTGTCCTTCCATGTCACCGTAGCCAACTACGAATACCTGACGTACTGGCGCTTCTATCAGGACGGCACCATCGAATGCGAGGTGCGCGCTACCGGCATCATGGTGACGACGCCGTTCCCCGAGGGCGGCGCACACCCGCACGGGACGCTGGTGGACGAGCGCACGTATGCGCCGTATCACCAGCACTTCCTCGTCGCCCGCCTCGATCTGGACGTCGACGGGACCGATAACACCGTCTACGCGACCGAGACCGAGGTCGAGCCCATCGGGCCGGACAACCCCTACGGGCTGTCGCTGCGGCAGCGCGACACTCCACTGCGCACAGAGACCGAGGGCATGCAAGACATGGACTTCCGGTCTCAGCGTGCGTGGAAGGTCGTCAACGACAATGTGCGCACCGGGCTCGGCGTACCACCCGCGTACAAGCTGGTGCCGGGTGGCGCGATCCCGCCGTTGTTCGACCCGGCGTCTCCGGTGTACGACCGTTGTCGCGCCATCGAGCACACCGTCTGGGTGACCCCCAATACCACCGAGGAGCGTTGGCCCGCAGGCGAGTTCGTGGTACAGAGCGGTCCTGGGCGCGGCCTACCCGAGTGGACGAAGGCGAATCGGCCGATCGAGAACACCGACGTCGTGGTCTGGTACACGTTCGGCATACACCACATCCCGCGGCCGGAGGACTGGCCCATCATGCCCGTCGACACCGTGCGCTTCCACCTCGTTCCGGTCGGGTTCTTCGACCGCAACCCAGCCCTCGACGTCGCCCCCTCGCCCTCGGCGTGCCACGGCGACGCCTGCCATTAGGAAGGCCACCATGAGACTCCTCGTGGGCTACCTGGCGACCGACACCGGCGCCGACGGCGTCGCGCTCGGTATCCGCCTCGCGCGCACCCTCGACGCCGAACTCGACATCGCGATGATCGTGCCGCCCCAACCGCCGGGCGCCCCCGGGTACGAGGACGTCGTCATCGCCGCGGCGCGCGGATGGCTCACGCAGGCGGCATCGACAGTGCCCGACGACGTTGCCGTCACCATCCACGTCGCCGTCGACGAGTCCTTCGCCGAGGGGCTGATACGCCTGGCAGAAGAGTTGGACGTGGACGCCCTCGTCGTCGGTGCCGCGGGCGACGGGCTCCTCGACCGGCATTCGATCGGGTCGGTCACATCGGACCTGCTGCACAGCTCCCCCGTACCGCTCGCGCTCGCGCCGCGCGGTACGCGCAATTCGCCCGCGTCGAAGATCCGGCAGGTCACGTGCGCAGTCGGCACCCGCCCGGGAGCGTCGCTCGCACTGGACACGGCCGTGCGCTCGGCACGGGCAACCGACATCCCGCTACGGCTGATGTCACTCATCGCATTGGACCCGCTCCCGGCGGGCATCCCCGATCCCGATGACGTAAGAGCCAACCGCGCCCGGGCACACGCGAAGTCCCTCCTGGAGTCCGCGAAAGCGCTACTGCCCGACGGTTTCCCGGTCGGCCTCGAGGTTGCGGAGGGCGCAACGGTGGAGGGCGCGGTCGCCGCGCTGGACTGGCACGACGGCGACATCCTCGTGGTCGGCTCCTCCCGGCTCGCACGGCAGCGGCGGCTGTTCCTGGGCTCGACCGCGGCGAAGATGCTGCGCGTGCTGCAGGTCCCCATGGTCGTCACACCGAACAAGGAGGTATAGGCCATGACAGGACACACGCATGCGCCCGGAACCTCGGAGAAGGGGCTCGCGACTGGACAGATCGGCACGTTCTCCGGTGCGGTGCTCGGCATCTCGACGGTGGCCCCCGGCTACACCCTGACCGCCAGCATCGGGCTGATCGTCGCGGCGGTCGGCCTGAAGATGCCCGCGATCCTCATCGCCGGCTTCATTCCGATGTTCCTCACCGCGTACGCGTACCGCGAGCTCAACTCCAAGATGCCCGATGCCGGAGCGTCGTTCACGTGGTCCGCCAAGGCGTTCGGGCCGTACGTCGGCTGGATGTGCGGTTGGGGCATGGTGATCGCCACCATCATCGTGTTGTCGAACCTCGCGGCGGTGGCGGTGCAGTTCCTATACCTCTTCATAGCGCAGATCTCACACCACGCATCGATCGCGGACCTGGCATCCGACAAGGCGGTCAACATCGCGACGACACTCGCATTCATGCTCGTCGCAACCTACATCGCATGCCGCGGCATCACGACGAGCGAGCGTGTGCAGTACATCCTGGTCGGCTTCCAGATGATCGTGCTCGTCGGATTCGCTGTCACGGCGCTGGTGAAGGTCGCGAACGGCTCGGCGCCAGGGCATCTCAGCTTCGATCTGGACTGGTTCAATCCGTTCACCGGGTTGACGATCGGTGCCTTCGTGGTGGGCCTGACGGGGTCGGTGTTCGCATTCTGGGGCTGGGACACCTGTCTCACCCTGGGCGAGGAGTGCAAGGACCCCGACCGCGTTCCCGGTCGCTCCGGCCTGCTGTGCGTCATCTCGATCCTCGCGACGTACCTCCTCGTCGCGGTCGCGGTGATGATGTTCGCCGGCGTAGGTGATACCGGGCTCGGACTGGGTAACCCGAACAATGAGGAGAATGTGTTCGGGGCTCTGGCCGATCCTGTGATGGGCGGCTTCTTCGGCCCCTTCCTATCGCTGGCGGTGCTCGCATCATCGGCCGCGAGTCTCCAGACGACTTTTCTACCCGCCGCCCGCACCATGCTGGCGATGGGCGCATACGGCGCATTCCCCCGTAAGTTCGCCGAGGTCAGCCCGCGCTTCCTGGTGCCGAGCTTCGGGACGGTGGTGTCCGGTATCGTGACGGCCGTCTTCTACACGGTCGTCACGATCCTGTCCGAACACACGCTCACCGATACGATCGCCGCACTCGGCATCATGATCTGCTGGTACTACGGGATCACGGCGTTCGCGTGCATCTGGGAGTTCCGCCGAACGCTCTTCTCGAGCGTGCGAAACGTCCTGTTCCGCTTCCTCTTCCCGCTGCTGGGCGGCGTGATGCTGATAGCGATCTTCGCGATCTCGGTGCAGGAGAGTATGGATCCGGAGAACGGGAGCGGCGCATCCGTCGGCGGGATCGGCCTCGTGTTCTTCCTCGGGTTCGGCATCCTGGCGTTCGGCGCCGTCCTGATGACGGTGTGGCGCTTCGTGTCACCGCGCTTCTTCACCGAGGACACACTCCCGGCCGGGGCGGGCGAGGCGCTCACAGAGGCGCTGGAATCGGGTCGCTCATAGGTCGCGCCCCCGACCACGGTGTCGCTCACCATCTGTTCGAGCACATCCTTTCGAGCCACCGAGGACGAAGCTGTCCAGCGCCGTGATCGCCGCGAGCACGTCCGCCGGTCCCAGTCCTGTGTCCGAGAACGCCTGCGCCAGGACGTTGTACATGGCGAAGGCGGCAGGGGCGCGAACCGTCTGGGCCGTCAGCAGGGGGATGAGCCGCGGGTGCCGGGCGTAGGCGGCGCGATACTCCCGCGCGATAGTGGCGACGACGGCGAGCGGGTCGTCTACGGGTACGGGGACGACGACGGCGGCCATGGCGTGCTCGCGCAACAGCTCGACGATCTCGTCACGGCCGCGCACGTGGTTGTACAGGGACGAGGGCCGCACCTTCAGTCGCGCGGCGATGCCCGGCATCGTGAAATCGCCTGTGGCGTCGACCTCCGTGAGCGCTGCCGCAGCAATGCGGTCGAGCGACAGCTTGGGCTGCGAGGGGCGCGGCATCATCGACTCCCTTCCCTGCCGATCGTGCTCGGTCCAACCTGGGCTTGCGCAGAGGACGCCGGGCAAGCATACTTAACGAATCCGATTCGTTTTATTCTGGAGCACCGATGCAGCTCATCACGGCCCCCGCCGCGCCGCCCCTCTCCCGCGTGGAACCGCCTGCGCGCGAGCCGCTGAAGGTAGGCCTCGTACAGCACCGCTGGCACAGCGACGCCGCAACACTACGCGCCGAGCTCACCGACGCCGTCGGCCAGGCGGCCGGCGCGGGAGCACGTGTCGTCTTCCTCTCCGAATTGACGTTGAGCCGCTACCCCGCCTTCGTGCGGGGCGGCGAGAACCCCAGCGCCGCAGCCGAACCCCTGCAGTCGGGCCCTACATTCGAGTTCGCCGCGAACGCCGCGGCGAAGCACGGCGTGGTAGTGCACGCCTCGCTCTACGAGCGCGCCGACGCAGGCGACGGTCTCGGCCTCAACACCGCCGTCATGGTGTCGCCAGAGGGTGAGCTTCTGGCACGCACGCGCAAGCTGCACATCCCCGTTACCGCGGGCTACTACGAGGACACCTACTTCCGGCAGGGGCCCACCGACGACGCGTACCCCGTGCACGCCCCCGAGGGCCTCGGCGGCGCGCGGTTCGGCCTGCCGACGTGCTGGGACGAGTGGTTCCCGGAGGTCGCGCGCATGTACTCGCTGGGCGGTGCAGACGCCCTGGTGTATCCCACTGCCATCGGCTCGGAGCCCGACCACCCCGACTTCGACACGGAACCGCTGTGGCAGCAGGTCATCGTGGGCAACGGAATCGCCAACGGTACCTTCATGATCGTCCCCAACCGATACGGCGACGAGGGCATGATCGCGTTCTACGGGAGCTCGTTCATCTCGGACCCCTACGGCCGCATCCTCGTTCAAGCACCGCGCGCTGCATCGGCAGTCCTGGTGGCTGAGCTCGATCTCGACCAGCGACGCGACTGGCTTGCACTGTTCCCGTTCTTGCTCACGCGGAGGCCCGACACGTATGGGAGGCTGGCGGCCCCCGTCGACGCCGGCGCGCCGTACGGCTCCGCTGCGCGGGGGACGGAGGCCTGACGGTGCCCACGTGGCGCATGCCCGCCGAGGGCGCTTCGCACGATCGGACCTGGATGGCGTTCCCGTCCGAGGGCTACTCGCTGGGCGAGACCGCGGACGCACACCACGAGGCGCGATCGACGTGGGCCGCCGTCGCGCACGCGATACTCGAGTTCGAGCCGGTGACGGTGGTCGTCGACCCGCGAGAGCGCACTGCGGCCGCGCGGTACCTCTCTCGCGAGGTCACCGTCGTCGAGGCGCCGCTGAACGACGCGTGGATGCGGGACATCGGCCCCACGTTCGTACACGGGGACGACGGCCGCGTCGGTGCAGTGGACTGGGTGTTCAACGGCTGGGGCGCGCAGGACTGGGCCCGATGGGACCGCGACGCCCGGATCGGCGCCCTCGTCGCAGAACTGTCCGGGGCGCAGAGAATCCCATCCGACATGGTCGGAGAGGGTGGCGGCATCCAGGTGGACGGTCAGGGCACCGTCCTGGTCACCGAGACGGTCCAGCTCGACCCGGGCCGCAACCCGGGGATGACGCGGGTCGACGTCGAGGCCGAACTCGCTCGAACGATCGGCGCGACGCACGCGGTGTGGCTGCCCTACGGGCTTGCGCGCGACTCCGAGGCGTACGGCACGCGTGGGCACGTCGACATCGTGGCCGCGATCGCATCACCGGGTGTGATGTTGCTGCACGATCAGCGCGACCCGGCACACCCGGACCATATCCGCAGCAAGGCCTTCCGCAAGGTGTTCGCCGACTCGACCGACGCCGCCGGGCGCCCGTGGCAGGTGATCGACGTGCCCGCACCCACGACGCTCACCGACAGCGAGGGCTTCGTCGACTACAGCTACATCAACCACCTGGTGGTGAACGACGGTGTGATCGCCTGCTCGTTCGGCGACGAGAACGACGCGGCAGCCGCCGATATCCTGAGGCAGGCCTATCCGGGGCGCCGGGTGGTCACCGTGGACGCGCGCCCGCTGTTCGAGAGGGGCGGCGGCATCCACTGCATCACGCAGCACCAGCCCGCGCCGCTGCGGGCGTGAACCCGAGGAGCACACCGTGACCGTCTCCCTGTCCGACCACGCCCGCGCGATCATCGACGCGCCGGTACTCGCGACCGTCGCCACACTGAACCCCGACGGCTCGCCCCAGCTGACCGTCGTCTGGGCCCACACGGACGGGGAGGCGGTGGTGTTCTCCACCGTCCGCGGCCGCCGCAAGAGCGAGAATCTCGAAGCCGACCCGCGCATCGGTGTCTCGTGGATCAACCCCGACGATCCCATGGACACCGTGGAGGTGCGCGGAACCGTCGAGCTGGTCGACGATCCCGACGGTCGCCTCATCGACGAATTGTGCCGCAAGTACCGCGGCACCGCCTGGACCGAGCCGAACCCGGGCAGCCGCCGGGTCATCGCACGCATAACGCCTACCCG
Source organism: Tsukamurella sp. 8F (assembly GCF_029167375.1). Taxonomy (GTDB): domain Bacteria; phylum Actinomycetota; class Actinomycetes; order Mycobacteriales; family Mycobacteriaceae; genus Tsukamurella. The sequence continues at coordinate 29,637 of NZ_JARFTP010000004.1, read as the reverse complement.
CGTCCGAGCGGGCGGTCACTGACCGCCGCAGCGCGCTGCGAACCGCGCCCTCGCGATGCACGTCACAGCACGCAACGCGCGCTTTCGCGCACCGAGATTCCAACCCTGGCCGCAGCGGGCGGGCGCGTCGACACTGGCTTCGTCCGCACACCTGAGAGAGGCGTGCCCGTCGACGAGAGGTCCCTTCGGTGTCCCTGCACTTCCACTGGTTCCTTCCCACCTATGGCGACTCGCGCAATCTCATGGCGGGCGGCCACGGGAGCACCATCTCCGGGAGCAACCGGCCGGCGGATCTGAAGTACCTCAAGCAACTCGCCCACGCCGCGGAGCAGAACCACTTCGAAGCCGTCCTCACACCGACCGGGTTGTGGTGCGAGGACGCGTGGCTGAGCACGGCCGCGCTGATCGATTCGACCGAGACGCTCGCGTTCCTGGTGGCCCTCCGCCCCGGGCTGATCAGCCCCCTTCTACAGGCCCAGATGGCCGCCACATTCCAGTGGCATTCCGGCGGCCGGCTGCTGCTGAACGTGGTGACCGGAGGTGAGTCGTCGGAGCAGCGCGCCTTCGGCGACTACCTCACCAAGGAGCAGCGCTACGCTCGCTGTGGCGAATACCTGGACGTGAGCCGCCGCCTCTGGACCTCGCCTGATCCTGTCTCCTACGACGGCGAGTACGTGAAACTGGAGAACGCCCGCGTCGTCCGGCGGCCGGAACCCGCACCTCCGGTATTCTTCGGCGGCAGCTCTCCCGCCGCCGGCGACGTCGCCGCGAAGTACGCCGACACGTACCTCACGTGGGGCGAGCCGCCCGCACAGGTCGCACAGAAGCTCGACTGGGTCCGGGGGCTCGCATCGGCACAGGGCCGCGAGCTCACCTACGGCGTCCGACTACACGTCATCGCGCGCGACACCAGCGAGGAGGCCTGGGCCGAGGCGAATCGCCTGCTGCGGGGCCTGGACCCCGAGGCGGTGCGCAACGCACAGGCCAACCTCGCGCGTTCGGAGTCCGATGGTCAACGGCGGATGCGCGAGCTGCACGGCGGCGGAAAGGCTTTCGATGAGGCCGCGGACGCGCGCTCGCTCGAGATCCACCCCGGTCTGTGGAGCGGAGTAGGACTCGTCCGCGGCGGCGCGGGCACGGCTCTGGTGGGCTCGCACGATGAGGTGGCGGACCTCATCGCGGAATACGCTGCGCTCGGCCTCGACCACTTCATCCTGTCCGGCTACCCGCACCTCGAGGAGGCCTATCACTTCGGCGAGGGCGTGCGCCCGGCCCTCGCGCGCCGCGGCCTCATCGACGCCGAGACGGCGGGTGGCGTCCAGTCCCTCGGCGGTGCGTTCCTGCCTGCACTGACGCCCGCCTCCTCGTAGAGAAGAGAAGACCATGACGACCGAGAAGATCTCCGACCAGATCAAGTTCGCCTACTGGGTTCCCAACGTGTCCGGTGGCCTCGTCACCAGCGAGATCGAGCAGAGGACCGGTTGGGACTTCGAGTACAACAAGAGACTGGCGCAGACCGCGGAGCGTGTGGGCTTCGAGTACGCCCTTTCTCAGGTGCGGTACATGGCGAGCTACGGCGCCGAGTACCAGCACGAGTCGACATCGTTCAGTCTTGCTCTGCTGGGCGCCACCGAGAAGCTGAAGGTGATCGCCGCGGTCCACCCCGGGCTGTGGCATCCCGCGGTACTCGCCAAGTTCGGCGCCACCGCGGACCATCTCTCGGGCGGCCGGTTCGCGATCAATGTGGTGTCCGGCTGGTTCGCGGGCGAGTTCCGTGCGCTCGGCGAGCCCTGGCTCGAGCACGACGAGCGCTATCGTCGCAGCGCCGAATTCCTACAGGCGATCCGGAAGATCTGGACCGAGGACGACGTCGAATTCGCCGGCGACTTCTACCGGATCCGCGACTTCACGCTCAAGCCGAAGCCGCTGAACACTCCCGAGCGCCCGAATCCCGAACTGTTCCAGGGCGGTAACTCGACGGCGGCGCGGTTCAACGGCGGGAATTACGCCGATTGGTACTTCTCCAACGGCAAAGACTTCGACGGAGTCACCGATCAGCTCGACGATCTGCGCCGGATCGCACGCGAGGCGCGGCGCGAGGTGCGGTTCGGGCTGAACGGCTTCATCATTGCACGCGACACCGAGAAGGAGGCCCGGGATACGCTGCGCGAGATCGTCGACAAGGCGAATCGGCCTGCGGTCGAGGGCTTCCGGGACGCGGTGCAGCAGGCCGGTCGGTCGACGTCCGACGGTCGCGGGATGTGGGCGGACTCGTCGTTCGAGGATCTCGTGCAGTACAACGACGGCTTCCGGAGCCAGCTGATCGGCACTCCCGAGCAGGTGGCCGAGCGCATTGTCGCCTACAAGGAGCTGGGGGTCGATTTGATCCTGGGCGGCTTCCTGCACTTCCAGGAGGAGATCGAGTACTTCGGCGAGAAAGTGCTGCCGTTGGTGCGGGAGATCGAGGCCAGCCGCGCGAAAGCCCTGGTGTGACAACCGCGGTCACCCGCGTCCTGACCGACGAGACCGAAGCACTCCACGCCGCAGCTCAGCTCGCGGAACGATTCGCCTCGGGCGCGGCTTCCCGGGACCGTGACAGACGCCTGCCGTACGCCGAGATCGACGAGCTCGCGGCGAGCGGACTGCTCGCGATCACCGTGCCGGTGCGGTTCGGCGGAGCGGATCTCGCGCCCTCGACGGTCGCGGAGGTGATCCGGCGGATCGCGACCGCGGATCCGTCGATCGCGCAGATCCCGCACAGCCACTTCGTGTATCTCAACGTGCTTCGGTTCGCAGCCGTCGAGGAGCAGCAGGCCAGGTACTTCCGGAGCGTATTGGCTGGCGCTCGGATCGCGAACGCACAATCCGAGAAGGGCGGGCGCACCGTCGCCGACATCGCCACCGTGCTGCGCGACCAGGCCGGAGCCCTCAGCCTCCACGGCGAGAAGTTCTATTGCACGGGTTCGCTTTTCGCGGACACTCTCGCTGTGCTTGCCCGCGCCGAGGGCACCGACGAGCAGGTGATCGTGTTCCTTCCCGCAGACTCCCCGGGCGTGACGGTGATCGACGACTGGAACGGCATGGGGCAGCGCACGACCGGCAGCGGCACCGTCCGATTCGAGAACGTTGCGGTCGAATCCGGACAGGTCGTGCCCCGCTCCCCCGCGCTGACCGAGCCGACCGGTTACGGCGCATTCGCCCAGCTACTGCACGTTGCGATCGACACGGGTGTGGCGCGCGGTGCACTTGCCGCCGCAGCGGAGTTCGTGCGGACGAAGTCCCGTCCGTGGTTCGAGGCCGCCGTGGACCGCGCGCAGGACGACCCGCTGGTGATCCATCGCTTCGGCGAGCTCACCGTTTCCACGCGCGCCGCCGAGGCGGCCCTCGACAACGCGGGCCGCGCCGTCGACGCGGTGTTCACGGATCCCGGCCACGAGACGGCCGCCGAGGCCTCACTGGCCGTCGCCACCGCGAAGGTGCTCGCGGACCGGGCCGCAACGGAGGTCACGGCGGCACTCTTCGAAGTGGCCGGCACGCGCAGCGCGAGCGACGATCTGAACCTGCACAGGTTCTGGCGCGACGCCCGGACGCACACGCTGCACGACCCGGTGCGCTACAAGGTGTGGCATCTGGGGCGCAACAGCCTGCAGGGCACACCGCCGCCCTTGCACGGGGTGCTCTAGGGACGCGCGTTTCGACCTGGGGTCACCGTCGCAGGGCCGCGGCCACTTCCGCCGCCGCTCTCCTACCCGAGCTGACGGCACCCTCCATCGCCCCGTGGAATCTCGTCGCGGTCTCGGTGCCGGCGAAGTGCACCCTCCCGTGTGCGCGGGACGGGCACGATCGACTCGATGTCCAGGATCCCGGCGGCTGGAAGCCCGCGAAACACCCTGGAGACCAAGGGTCCTCGTTCCAGACGTGGATCGCAGCGTCGACCGGGCGACGCACGGCGGGGCCGAAGCGCTCCGCGAGGTCGGCGAGTACCGCGTCGAGTCGCGCCTGCGGGTTCTCCGCCAGCAGGCGTCGGGCGCGGCCGCCTACGACGAAAGCTGCCAGCACGCCCTGATCGCCGGTCGAGAAGTCGAAGGTCGCGTTGACCAGCGCGTCGTTCGAGATGGTCTTGCCGCTCAGCCCGGCAGCACGCCAGAAGGGCTCGTCGTAGGCGAGGTGGTACTTCAGGACCGTGCCCGGCCGGGCCGCGCGCAGATGGTCCGAACGCCCCTCCGGCAGTGGCGGATCGAAAGCGATGGCAGCCGCGTGCCGCGGCGGGACCGCGAGGACGACCCTGTCCGCCCGCAGCGTCCCGGTCTCCGTCGTGAGCACGGCACCGGACGACCCGTCCGCCACGGCCGTGACAGGCACGCCGAGGATCGGAGGCGTCGGCACGGTCGCCATGAGCCGCTCGCACAGCGCTCCCGCACCGTCCACGAAGCGCAGCTGCTGAGCACCACTCGACCGGATGTATCGCCGAAACCCGCCGGCCGATCGGATGCACATCAGCGCGTGCAGCAACGAGATCTCGTCCATGTCGGCCGCGAAGATGGAGCGCATCGCCGCCTCGAGCAGGCCGGATGCCTCACCCGGAAGCGGCGCTGACCGCAGCCAGTCCGCGACCGTCCGACGATCGAGACGCCGAGCTAGCCTGCCGGCCCACGGCGTGGCGGGAGCTACTGTGCGCGCCAGTGTGTCGAGGAGCCCCACACCGATCGCAGTACCGAGCAGATTGCGCGGACCGAAGCCGGGAAGATCACCCGCCCAACGCCGTTCGGAGCCTCCGAAGGTGCCGATGTGTTGCCCGTCGTCCCATGTCGGCGCAAGCCGCAGCCCGTGCTGTTCTGCGAGCGCCAACATCGTCCGCTGGTGCGGGCCGACGAATTCGGCGCCGTACTCGATCGGATGCCCGTATCGGTCCGGCACGGTGTGTATGCGGCCGCCGATCCGGTCGCGCGCCTCGATCACCTGGACCGAGAACCCCGCCGCGGCCAGGTCCGATGCAGCCGTCAGTCCGGACGCTCCGGCGCCCACGACCACCACGTCCACCGTCATCGCAGGCCCCCTTCCGAGACCCGCGCAACAAGCGCATCGACCGCAAGCCTGTGCCCGGCGTCCACTCGGCCCCGCTCACCCGTGGCGAACAGGTCCAGCAGCAGGCCGCGGTGGATCGCCAGCAGCGCGGTCGCGGCTGCCGTCGCGTCGTCCTCGGCGTAGCCGGCGTCCCTCAGCGCCCCGGCTATGGCCTCCAGCCAACCGTGCACGGCGCCGTCGAGGAAGCCCGGCAGTCGGGAATCGTCGATGAGCGCCATGCCGTACGCCTCGAAGAACAACCGGCCGTAGGCCTCCGCGTCCGGCTCCGTGCTCGCCTGCCAGAACCGGTCGATCACTCCACGCGGGGGCAGGTCTGCGCTGTCGGCGATCCACTTCGCCACCTCCAGCTGCTGCCGCTCCCGTACACCATCGAGGGCCGCCGCGATGAGCTGCTCCTTGGACCCGAAGTGGTATACGAGCATTCGCGCGCTGGTGCCCGCGGCCGCGGCGAGTGGGCGCAGCGAGAGATCGGCCAGCCCATGTGCCCGTATGTAGTCCACCGTCGCGTCGAGCAACTCGCGACGCCGGTTCGATTCGTCCGCGGTCTGCGGCATGGAAACCTCCGATGTAACACTCGCTTCATTGTTGTGCGTGAAACGAGTGTTACATACCGTGCGCCGCCCTGTCGACCGCCCGCGTCGGGCCCGGACCTCCTACGGCCACCTGCTCGCCACGTGCTCGGCGAAGGTCGTACCCGCGCGGCGATCGGGAGTCGTCAGCTTCCCGTCCCGCAGGGCCCTGCCGAACGCGCCGGGCACCGGCAGTCCGACGATGCGCCGGCGCGACCCCCGCGCCCGCAGGTACACCTCGGCCAGTTGCGCGAACCGCCGGACCTCGGGCCCGCCTATGTCTTCGACATGCCCGGCGGGCGACCCCTCGGCGAGCTCTACGAGCCGGTCTGCGACAGTGCCGACATCGATCGGCTGATCCGGCACCCGCCGCGGCACGAGAACCACGGGCATTCGATCCTGCACCGACAGGATCCTCTCGATGAGGTCATGGAACTGCGTGGCCCGCAGGATCGTCCACCGGTCACCCGAGCCCTCGATCACCTTCTCGCACGCGAGTTTCGCACGGTAGTACGGGAACGGCACGTCGTCGATGCCGACGATCGAGATGTACACGAGGTGCGGCTGCGGATCCATCGCGCGCACCGCGTCGACCAGGTTGCGGGTCAGGTCCTCGTCCCTGCGCCCGTTGGTCGTCGCGCAGTGCACGACAGCACCCACGCCGTCGAGTGGTATCGCACCGGGGCCGGACGCCAGATCCCCGGTCGCGTACTCGACACCGTCTGTGACGGGCTGCGCCGTTCGCGACAGAACCGTCACGGGATGACCGGAGGATAGAGCCCGGTTCACCACCGCACGGCCCAAGAGCCCCGTGCCACCTGTGACCAGGATGCGAATCGCCTTGTCTGCCATGACCATATCCCCCGCACATCGTCTACGATCGCCGCCGCGGCATCGTCGACGATCCTGCTCCGAGGCTACGCGCCCCTACGTCGAACGCTCGAGCAGAATGCGCAAAACCGCGACTAAGGCACACAATGTCGACTGTGTCGCGCGTCACGTCGATTCTTCCTCTGTAAGCAGAACCACACGACGAGGAGAGCGCCATGCTGGTAGCCCTGGGATTGACGATGGTGGCCGTGTTCATGGGCCTCATCATGACCAAGAAGGCCACGCCGGTGGTCGCGCTGATCGCCGTGCCGGTGGTCTTCGGTCTCCTGGCCGGTGCCGGCACGGGGATCGGAAAGATGATCACGGACGGCATCAAAGATCTCGCCCCGACGGCCGCGATGCTGTTCTTCGCAATCGTCTTCTTCGGCATCATGATCGATGTCGGGCTGTTCGATCCGGTGGTCAAAGCCGTGCTGCGGCTGGTCGGCGACGATCCCACGAAGTTGGTGGTCGGCACGGCTGTCCTCGCGGCCATCGTATCCCTCGACGGCGACGGGTCGACGACCTTCATCATCGTGACGTCCGCACTGCTGCCGCTCTACCTCAAACTCGGCCTCAGTCCCGTCGTCCTGACCGTGACCGCGGGCCTCGCCAACGGCGTCATGAACATCGTCCCCTGGGGCGGCCCGACTGCGCGCGCCGCAGCGGCGCTGAAGCTCTCGCCATCCGAGGTCTTCGTACCGATGATCCCCTCGATGATCGCGGGTGCACTGGTGGTCCTCGTCTTCGCGTGGCACCTCGGGCGCATGGAACGTAAGCGGATCGGGTCGATCGTGGTGCGCGAGCGGGTGCTCGCGAACGCCAGGGAGACGGTCACCGTCGGCGGCGGCGCGGGACCTGGCGTCGACCTGTCCGGCGATCCCGGCCACTCCGCTTTCACCGCCATTCACGACGACGAGCCCTCCGATACGCGTCGCCCGAAGCGCTACTGGTTCAATGCCGCACTCACGATCGCACTGCTCGTCGTCCTGATCCTCGACATCCTGCCCATCCCGGTGCTGTTCATGATCGCCGCATCGATCGCCCTGATCGTCAACTTCCCCCTGGTGTCCGATCAGCAGGCCGCGATCACACGACACTCGAGCTCGATCGTCGGTGTCGTCGGGATGGTGCTCGCCGCCGCCGTACTGACGGGCGTGTTCACCGGTACCGGCATGGTCGAGGCCATCGCGTCGTGGCTCGCCCACGTCATCCCCGCGTCGATGGGGTCGCACCTTGGTGTCATCACCGGCGTGCTGTCGATGCCGTTCACGTTCCTGATGTCCAACGACGCCTTCTACTTCGGCGTCCTGCCGGTGCTCTCGGAGACCGCGGGGCAATACGGTGTGAGCGCGGCCGAGATGGCCCGCGCATCCATCACCGGGCAGCCGTTCCACATGCAGAGTCCACTAGTACCCGCCATCCTGCTCCTGGTCTCGCTGGCCGGCGTGTCGCTCGCCGACCACCACCGCAAGGTCCTGTGGCGGGCCGCCGCGGTCTCGCTCGTGATGCTTGCCGTGGGCGTCGGCGTCGGCCAGATCCCGCTCTGACGCCCCGGATCGACGGCTAGGCTGACCCGATGCGAATCCGGCTGCGCACCCAGGTGTTGCTGCTCCAGGTCGCGATCATCGCGGTCAGCCTCGCCATCGGCTTCGGCATCGTGCTGCACCGCGCGTCCGGGCAGGTCCGCAACGAATACTTCCAGCGGGCGGCGGCCATCGCGGAGGCGGTGGCCGCCGACGCGGACGTACGGGCGGGTGCCCAGGCCGAGACGTCGGCGCGCAAGGCGGGCCACGCGCCGTCGGCAGCCGAGCTCGCGAAGGCGCCCGTGCAGCAGCAGGCGGCCGCCGTGACCGCACGCACGGGCGTGCTGTTCGTATCGATCGGGGACGGCGTCGGATACCGCCTCGGGCACCCCAACCCTTCGGCTCTCGGGCAGCGACTCTCGACTGATCCGTCGGCGGCCCTCGCTGGACATCTCGAATTCACCGAGCAGACAGGGACTCTCGGATCGTCGGTGCGCGCGAAGGCCCCCGTGTACGGCGACGATGGCACGGTCGTGGGCCTGGTCAGCGTGGGTGTCGCCACCGACACCGTCGACGCCGCCGCGCGGCACTCTCTCTACCTGCTGCTCGGCATCGTCGGGATAGCACTCGCGGTCGGCGCGGCCGGATCCGCGCTTCTGGCCCGACGATGGCGGCGCCTCACTCTCGGGCTCGAGCCCGAGGAGATGACCGAACTCATCCGGGCCCAGGAGGTCGTACTCCACTCCGGCTCCGACGGTGTGGTCGCCTTCGATCCCGACGAGGTTGCGCGCGTTATCAATCCGCGCGCTCGGGAACTCCTGGAGGTGGACGCACCCACCGGCACGCCGCTCGGAGACCTCGGCCTCACTCCGCGGGTCGAGGCGATCGCGCGGGAAGCGGCCGATACGCCCGTCGCGGCAGCTGTCGACGAGCGCGTCGTGCTGGTGTCGTCACGTCGCGTTCGCCGCGGTGACACGGACCTCGGTACGGTACTCACCGTGGTCGATCGCACGGACGTGACCGCCCTGACGCGCGAGGTCGATTCGATCCAGGCGATGAGCTCCGCGCTGCGCGCCCAGCGACACGAGTCCGCGAACCGGATGCACGTCGTCACGGGACTGCTGCAGGACGGGCGGACCGCCGACGCGCTCGCATACCTCGGCGAGGTGGCGGGCGCGGGCGGCGCCGGAGTGCCCGTAGCCGGCATAGCCGGTCTGCAGGAACCGCACCTCCGAGCATTCGTGTCCGCCAAGGCTTCCCGAGCGCGCGAACGCGGCGTCGAGTTGCGGATCGGCGCCGACACGCTGCTCGTCGGAATGCTCACCCGACCCGTCGACGCGACGACAGTGGCGGGCAACCTCATCGACAACGCCATAGACGCGGCCGCCGAAGGGGCATCGCCCGACAGGTGGGTCGAGGTGGATGCCCTGCGGGACGGCGACACGCTCGTTCTGGCGGTGTCCGACTCCGGAAACGGATTCCGCGTCGACGATCCGTTCACGGAGGGCATCACCACGCACGTAGACCCCACAGTCCCGGGCGGCCGCGGCATGGGCCTCGCCATCGTGCGGCAGATGGCGCGGGCGCACGACGGTGACGTGAGGGTGGCGGGCAGCGACCCCACCGTCGTAGTCGCGACACTGCCAGGATGCGTGGTCGACGATGGCACGTGAGCTCTCGGTCCTGGTGGTGGACGACGACTTCCGTGTCGCGGCCCTGCACGCCGGAGTGGTGGACGCGATGTCCGGCCTGACGACGGTGGCGACGGCGCGCACCCTGTCTGAGGCCCGGCGCGCGCTCGCGGAGCGGGATATCGACCTCGCTCTGGTCGATGTGTTCCTGCCCGACGGCTCGGGTATCGACCTGGTGCGCGAGATGCGTTGCGATGCATTTATTCTCGGCGCCGCCAACGACAGCGCGACTGTGCGCGCCGGCCTGGCCGCGGGCGCACTCTCGTACCTCATCAAGCCGTTCACCAACACCGAATTGGCACGCAGACTGGCCGCCTACACCGCGTACCGCCGGATCACGTCGAGCGCGCAGCTCACCCAGGCCGAGGTGGATACCGCCGTCTCCGTACTGCGTTCGGAGGCACCGGCCGCGAAACGGGACGATGGCGGCTCAGTCACGGAGCAGCGGATCGTCGCCACGCTCGGCGATGCAGATGGACCGCTCCTCGCAGATGAGATCGCCGAGCGCGTCGGAGTGTCTGCGGCAACTGCGCGTCGCTACCTGGCGGACCTCGCTCGGTCGGGGACGCTGACCATGGAACTGCAGTACGGCGCCACCGGGAGGCCCCGGCAGCGGTACCGCCTGTCCTGACTGCTCACCCGAAGGTGAAGGAGTAGGCCTGCAACCCCGGGGAGAGGCCGATGGTCACGATGCCCCGTTGCGACTGCACGTTGCTCGCTACGGTACGGATGTCGGGCGGTCCGGACACGTCGATCGTGCGCGTAGCGCCGTTCTCGGTCACCGTGAGCCTCCCCGTCCCGCCGACGTCGAGATAGACCTCGCTCGCGTGATACGACAGGGTGATCTTCGCTCCGGCTCCGGCGGTGATGTCATCGTCACCGAGCGTCCAGCTCCCCTGCAGCCGATAGCTGTTGGTGTCCGGTTCACCCCTATCCGCAAAGGTATGCACCCCGACGGTGTAGTCGCCGCTCCCGCCGTAACTCTGCTGCCGCGCCGCGCCGAGATAGGTCTCGGGCGTGAGATCGCGGTCCGTCGGGGTCGTGTCGGGAACGTCCGTCGGCGGGGGAAGTTTCGCGTCCGGGTGTGCGGCGGTGAGCAGCGCCCGGATGTACTGCTCCTCCTGCGGGTAGTCGCCTTCGCCCAGGCTGACATGCCTGATGGCGCCCGTTGCGTCGACGAGGTAGCCCGCGGGCCACGCCACGTTGTGATAGGCGTTCCAGGTGCCGTAGTCGTTGTCGACCGCCACCGGGAAGGTCAGGCCCAGCTTCCGGGCGCCGGCCGCGATATTGCCTGCATCGTGCTCGAACGCGTACTCGGGTGTATGCACGCCGACTACGCGGAACCCCAAGGGTCCGTACGCCTTCGACCACGCCTCGACGTGCGGGAGCTCACGCTGGCAGTTGATGCACGAGTAGGCCCAGAAGTCTACGAGGACGACGTCGCCGCGCATGGCCGCCATCGTGGTCGGCGGGCCACCGAGCCACTGCGACACGCCCGCGAACTCGGGCGCGCGGCCGCAGTCGGCGATACCACCCTGGCCCTTGTACGCCGCCTGCTGGCACTCCTGGAGGGAACCGTTCCCGGCGACCGGCGCCACGCTGATCCCGGAGCCGAGCGAATCCCCCAGTGCTTTCGTGTAATCGGGGACACGGCGCTGGATGGCGCCTGTGAGGTCGAATGTCAGCGCGACGGCGAGCGCGATCACCAGGACCCCTGCGACGCCGCGCACCAACCGCTGCCGCCGTTGCAGCGCGCGAACCCGAGCGGTGAGCCGGTTCCCGGCCAGTGCCACGGCCAGGAGGGGGACCGCGACACCACACGCGAATGCGACCGTCAGGGCGACGGTCTGGCCACCTATGCGGCCCGTCGCCCCCGCGACCGCGATGGCTGCGAGCACCGGTCCGGCGCACGGGACGAACACCGCTCCCAGGGCGAGCCCGAGCACGAAACCGCTTGCAGCTCCGGATCCTCGGCTACCGACGTCGCGCTGGGGGATGCGCGCGAACGCCCGCTCGAGTAGCCGCTCGAGTGACGGCACCAGCATCGCCAGTCCCACCAGAACGAGCGCCGCCAGCCCCAGCCAGCGGAGCAGACTGGACGGTAGGTGCAGCGCCGCGAGCAGTAGCGTGCCGAACAGCGTGATGAGTGCGAAACTCAGCGTAAGGCCGAGGACGATCGCCACAGGCCGGGTTCGGCTCGTGCGCTCCGCGACGGCCACGCCGCCGTCGAGTGGAGCCCGCGCCGCGCTGCCCAACAGGACGACCGGCAGTACGGGAAGCACGCACGGTGAGATCCCTGCCAGGACACCACCGACGAAGCCGATCAGCAGGAGCGTCACGCGACCGGTATCACCAGGTCGTCCCGTTCATGCCCGGGATCACGCAGTGCCCGGTGTGGTCGACCCGGCCGATGATCATCATGTCGTACCCGGTACAGGACGAGTTGATAGTGGCGCAGGTCTTGACGGTCGTCACCACCTTGTCGACGCCGCACGACTTGCCTGGTGGCGGCAGGGGGGCGGCCTGTGTGGACCAGCCGACCCCGGTGAGCGCGAGTACCGCACCGGTCGCGGCTGCCGCCGCGGACAGACGCGCAGTCGTGCCTTTGCGTGCCATCGTGCACCTCCTGGAGGTCACCCCCACGCCGTAGTCGACGCTACACCTGGGAGTGATCCGGCCCATAACGTGAGAACCGGCTTATCAGGCAATCCGTTCAGTCGCCTCCGGCCGCGGCACGATCATCACCGGGACCGGACTGTTGCGAACGATGCGGGCCGCCGCCGTACCGAGGAAGACCTGCTGAGCCTGGCCGGCCGCGCCGGAGCCGAGGAGTAGCAGCTCGCCCGGCTGCCAGCTCGCGTTCTCGACGGCGGCGCGCCAGTCGGCACCCGTGCCCGCAGCCACCTCTACATCCGCGAGGGACACGGTGCTGCGGGCTTGCCCGAGCCGCAACTCGATACGCGCGCTCATCGCGGCCTGCCAGCGACGCACGATGAGTTCCTCGGCGGCGTCCGATACGGACGCCCCGAACATCGCACCGGGCCCGTGCACCGAGAAGGACACGATGCGGAGCGGAACGTCCCACGCCCCGGCGAGTGCGGCGGCCGCCTCGATCAGGCCGTTGGCGTCGGCCTTCCCGCCATAGGCGGCCGAGAGACGGGTGACCGGCCGCCCAGACGACCGGTAGCCTCGCGGCGCGATGGCGACGGGCACTGCAGCGGCGTGCACGAGCCGGTCGGTGACCGCCCCCAACGACACCCGTCCGGCCAGACCCGCCGACGACGAGCCGACCGTGACGACGCTCGCGGCGTGCTTGGCGGCGAGGTCGGTGAGCCCCCTCGGGATCGACTGTGCCTGTGCCACCTCGACCGTGACACCCGCCCCCGGAAGCCCATCGACGGCCGCGTGCAGGGCACGCTCGGTCCGCACGGCCACGGCGTCCACGTACTCGTCCTCGATAGGGTCGGTGCGCGCCGGAAGGCGCCGCTCGATCACGGCGGCCGCGACCACGGGTTCGCCTGTGGTCCTCGCGATCTGGGCCGCCAGCTCCACGGGTGCCGCGCCGCGCCCGGCTGCGCTGAAACCCGCGAGGACGGTCATCGGCCCGAGTCCGCGGTGTCCACGTGGGCGACCACGTGTGTCACGGGCAGGTGGTGCTCCGCACGGGCTCGATCGACGACGTCGAACCGCTGCCACACCGAGTCCTCCGGCGGGAGTGTCGAGACCACGATCTGGTCCGGTCCGAACGTCTCGACCGCGGTCGCCAGCGCGCGGAGCGGACGGTAGTCGCCGAGCTCGCCGTCGGCCTGGAAGCCCTCGTTGCGCAACGTAGCGACGGTAGCCTGCAGACGCTCGCCCGCTATCCGCTTGGTCTCCTCCCACACGTCCAGCGGGCCGTGCCGATCCGCCGAGCCCATCTCGATCGGGCTCGCGGGCACCACGACGTGGTAGACCGCCCGCTGATCGGCACCGATACGCCGGAGCTCGCTCAACAACTCGTCGGATCCGACGGTCTGGTTGGCCAGCACCAGGACCCGCGTCGGCCCGCCCGGCGCGGCCGCCGCATCGGGCACCTGCGGGCGGCTGCGGACGAAGAAGCGGTTGAAGAAGAACAAGACGATGACGACCAGCCACGCGCCGAGGCTCAGCAGCAACTGCGATCGCACCGACTTGTCGATGTACATCTGCACCAGGATCGCGAACGTCGCGACGATCGTGATGATCGACAGCACCGGGAACAGCCACATCTTGACCTTGAGATGAGCCGAGCCGTTGCGGAACCGCAGCACCGTTTGGGAGACCGCGATCAGCAGGTAGACGAACAGGATGATCGCGCCCGAGGAGTTGAGCAGGAAGGCGAAGATCGTGTCCTCCCAGAAAGCCGCGGCGATGACACAGATGAAGCCGATCACCGACGAGGCGAGGATCGCCGCGGCGGGCACGCCCCGCTTGGTCACCGCGACCAGCTGAGGCGGGGCCTCGCGCCGCGCGGCGAGCACGAACAGCATGCGGGATGCGGTGTACATACCGGAGTTGAGGCAGCTCAGCACGGCCGTGAGCACGACGGCGTTCATGATGTGGTCGGCCGCGGGGATGCCCATCTTCTGGAACGCGGCGACGAACGGCGACGCTGCGAGCTCACTGCCGTTCCACGGCAGGATGCAGACCAGCAGGAACGCCGAGCCCACGAAGAAGATAGCGATGCGGACGATCACCGAGTTGGCCGCGCGAGCTACCGCGCGCTCGGGGTTCTCGGACTCTGCGGCGGCGATCGTGGCGATCTCGGCGCCGACCATCGAGAAGATCACCGTGACGACGCCGACCGTGATGGCACTCGCGCCCAACGGGAAGAAGCCGCCGTGGCTCGTGAGGTTGGAGAAGTCCGCGGAGTGATGCGGCCACAGGCCGAGTACGAAGGCACCACCCAGCACCAGGAACACCACGATCGCTGCGACCTTGATACCGGCGAACCAGAACTCGAATTCGCCGAACGACGACACCGAGAAGAGGTTGGTCGCGGTCATCGCGGCGAGCAGCAACATCGCCGTCAGCCAGATAGGCGCATCGGGGATCCAGAACTGGATTATCTTGGCGCCCGCGATGGCCTCGAAGCCCACTACTACCACCCAGAAGTACCAGTACAGCCACCCGACGGAGAACCCGGCCCAGTCCCCGAGCGCCGCTCGGGCGTAGTCGGAGAAGGAGCCCGTGGTGGGGTTGGCGACGGCCATCTCGGCCAGCATCCGCATGACCATGATGATCAAGATGCCCGCCAGGCCGTAGGTGAGGAACGAGCCTGGGCCCGTCGATTTGATCACGACGCCGGAGCCGACGAACAGGCCCGCACCGATCACGCCCCCGATCGCGATCATTCGGAGCTGACGCTCGCTGAGCGCCTTCTTTAGTTCGGGAGTGGATGCACCCATCGCGGCCTCCTGGTTTTCGATGTGTTGCCACGCCGAGAGTAGCGCCGACGGATACGCCGCGTAAGCGATCCGCGATCGATTCGTCAGCGGGTAAATCGACAGGCGGAGAAGAGTATTCAAGATCCTGCACTCGGCCCGCCACGCCGGAGGCCGAATCACACTCTACCCGCGATCGCGATCGGGTCCACCGCCATCTCCGAGATCCGAAGCTCGAGGCACGCTCGACTCGTCCGCCGGCGACGTTTCCGGCGACACCAGGAGGTCCGTCGGCAACGCGACCGAGCGGGTACGCACCCCTCCTCGCCGGGGGTGCCGGGCAGATCGGGAGTCAGTCCGGCAGCAGCGGCGCGTCGTCACCGTGCCTCCTGCCGAGCAGCGCTGCCCGAGTGACGGATTCGACGCCGAAACGGCTCCGCAGCTCGTCCAGCCGACTGTCTAGTTCGGCACCCCGATCCGCTTCGAAGGGCAACTCCAGCTGGGCCGACTCGGTGTCGTCGAGATTCGTGAGCGAGAGACCTATCAGCGTGCAACCGCGCTCGCCGATCAACGACGCAGCCTCGGCCAGGAGCTCCTGTGCGACGCACAGGATCACGTCCGTGCGGTCTGTCGGGGTGCCGACGGACCGCGACCTGGTAGCTCGGCCGTAGTCGCCGAAGCGCAAGCGCAGCACCATCGTTCGGGTCCGGCGCTCCGCCTTCCGAAGCCTCTTGCCAAGACGGTCCACGATTGCCGTCAGCGTCGCCTCCAGTTCCGACGGCGAGTGCGGCCCCCGCCCCAGGGCTCGCTGCGACCCTATCGACCGCCTCCGCCGGCCCGTCTCGACCCGGCGCGGGTCCTGCGCCCAGGCGAGGGCGTACAGGTGTCGCGCCGATGCGCCGCCGAGCAGCGACGAAAGGTGGGCGGGTCGTGCCTCCGCCAGCTCCCCGACGGTACGGATACCCGCCTCGAGCAGCCTGGCCTCCGTCACCGCGCCGACACCCCACAGACGCCGGACCGGAAGGGGATGCAGGAATGCGGTCTCCCCGCCGGGCGGGACCTCGAGCAGGCCGTCGGGCTTCCCGACGGCGCTAGCTATCTTTGCGAGGAACTTCGACCGCGCCACCCCGACCGTGATCGGCAACCCCACCTCTGTCTTGACCCTCCGTTTGAGGTCGGCAGCGATCTCGATCGGGGCACCCCTCAACCGGAGCAGTCCGCCCACGTCTAGGAATGCCTCGTCGACGGAGATGCCCTCGACTAGCGGCGTCGTGTCGCGGAAGATCTCGAACACCCTCCTACTCGCCTCGACGTACGCATCGAAGCGAGGCTGGACGACGACGGCGTGCGGGCACAACGCCTGCGCGGAACGCACCGACGTGGGGCACCGCACCCCGAACGCCTTGGCCTCGTAGCTTGCCGCTACGACCACACCGCCTCCGACCAGCACGGGGCGCCCGCGCAGCCGCCGATCGTCCCGCTGCTCCACCGACGCGTAGAACGAGTCGAGGTCGGCATGGAGAACCGACGCCTCCGCCCGCTCGCCTCGCTCTGTCTGCACGATCATATGTTCGCACGTCGGTACGACAGGTGAACTGGTATGCGCTTTCGCGCTTAGTCGCAGCAGCCGTCGCGGCATTCGCCGCCAACGGCGGAAGTACCGACCCCGGGTCGCGGGCAGCACGTGTCTCCGCGCCACGCGCCGATCCCCTCCCGTGCCGCGATCACCGCGATGACCAGGGCGGCGAGCGGATCCGCCCACGACCAACCGAGTAACAGATTGAGCACCAGGCCGGCCAACAGCACAGCCGACAGGTACGTACACAGCAACGTCTGCTTCGAGTCCGCGACGGCCGACGCCGAACCGAGCTCGCGACCCGCGCGCCGCTGCGCCCACGAGAGTACCGGCATGATCGCGAGACTGACTGCGGCGAGCGCGATTCCGATCCTCGAGTGGTGCGCCTCGCCCGCGCCGAGCAATGATCGGATCGCGTCGACGGCGACGTATACGGCGAGGGCGAAGAACGAGAACGCGATTATCCGCAGCGCCACCTTCTCTCGCGCTTCCGGATCACGCCCCGCGAATTGCCACGCCACCGCGGCAGCCGACGAGACCTCGATCACCGAATCCAGACCGAATCCGATCAGCGCCGCCGACGAGACCCGAGACCCCTCGGTCAGCGCGACCGCCGCCTCGGCGATGTTGTAGGTGATCGTTCCGGCGACCAGCCAGCGGATCCGCCGCGACAGCTTCGCCCGGCGCAGTGGGCTCGGACCCAGCCCGATCATCAGCAGCAGCCGTCGGAGTCTGCCGCGGGGCAGCACTCGGGGTCGACCGCGAGCACGAGGCCCACCAGGTCGTCCAACGCCCGGGCGATCCGGGGGTCGGCCAGTTCGTAGCGACTACGCCGCCCTTCCGGCACCGCGACCACCAGGCCGCACCCGCGCAGACACGCAAGGTGATTGGACATGATCTGGCGGGACACCCCGATGACCTCGGCGAGCTCCGACGGGTAACCCGCCCCGTCGCGCAGGCTCAGCAGGATCCGCGCGCGCGTCTCATCCGACAGGGCGCAGCCGAACCGCGCCAAAGCGTCACTATGTGTAGCCGTCTCCATGACCGCACAGTACATCGAGTTCTGTATTCAGTAAACGATGAACTACTTGCTCATCAGTCCAGGCAGAATTCGTTGCCCTCGACGTCCCTCATGACGAGACACGACTCGTCGAAACCGTCCGCGCGAAGTAGCTCCACTCGCTCGGCCCCAAGGGCGACGAGGCGCGCACACTCGGTTTCGAGGGCTGTCACGCGCTCGTCGCCGACCAACCCGGTTCCCACCCGCACGTCTAGGTGCACACGATTCTTGACGACCTTGCCCTCGGGCACGCGCTGGAAGAACAGTCGCGGACCGACCCCCGCGGGGTCGACACAGGCGAAGGCCGATCCCTGACGCTCATTCGGCAGCGATCGATCGAAGGCTTCCCACGAGTCGAACCCCGTTGGAGGAGGCGGGATCTCGTAACCCAACACGTCGCACCAGAATCTGGCCACCCGCTCGGGAACCGAGCAGTCGAATGTGATCTGGACCGTCCTCACCATGGCCATGCTCCGACCGTAGCGATGCCGACGCCGCCCCGCCAGCGCATTACTCCCCGGCGTCGGACAGAACCGAGCCGATCAACGACTGTGCTCGTTCGATGTCGCCCACAATACTGATGAGAAGGTCTGTAGCACCCGCTTTCTCGTACGCACGGATTCCCGAGGCGACATGTTGCTCGTCTCCGGCGAGAACCGTCTGATCGACCGATTCGAGCCCCTGCCGGCTCAGGTGAGCGCGATAGCTGGGAAGGTCGCCGGCGGCTCCGAGCCGAGCGCGCACATCCGCCCGGACCACATCCGGGTCGTCTGTAACGGCGACGATCAGACCCGCCATGATGCGCGGGCGGGGTCGACCCGCGTCCTCCGCAGCACGCGTCACGGTCGGCGTCACGTGATCGCCGATCGCATCAGCGGTAGTCCAGGCGGTGACCGCCCCGTCCGCGAGTCCGCCGGCGAGGCGCAGCATCCGAGGACCTAGCGCCGACAGCAGAATGTTCGGCGGTCACACCCCCGGCACCTCGACCTCAGCGTCGATCGAATACCACCGCCCGCGGTAGTCGACCGGCTGCCCGCCCAGAAGAGGGCGGAGGATCTGCAAGTACTCGCGGGTGTGTTCCACAGGACTGTCATAGTGCAGCCCCAGAACGTCCTCGACCAACGACGGATGGCTCGGCCCCACACCGAGAGTGAATCGGTTTCCGCTGGCCGCCTGCGCAGTCAGCGCTTGACCGGCCAGAACCACGGGGTGACGGGGGAACGTTGGAACGACCGCAGTCCCGAACTCGATGTCCGGCACAGCGTTCGCTACCACCGCGACGGCGGTCAGGGCGTCCCATCCCGACACCTGCCCGAGGAATACGCCGTGGATACCAGCGGCAGCGGCCTTCCGTGCCTGTTCAACGATCGCCTGCAGACTCGGAGTGTCCATGATCGCGTAGTTGATTCTCATCGAGCTCCTAACATGAATTTGATGTTCATGTTAGTTCCCGCATAACATGAGCGCAAGATTCATGTTCTCTCGAAGGACAGTCGGAAGGGATCGATGAGAGCCGATGCTCGCCGGAACCGCGATCAGATCGTTCGCGCGGCGGTAGGTGTGTTCCGCCGCTGCGGAACCGGAGGGGCTATGCAGCAGATCGCGGATGCTGCCGGTCTCAGCGTGGGCGCGGTCTATCGCCACTTCCCCGACCGGCGGGCGCTGATCGAGCACATCGGCTCCGAATCGCTACAGGCACTGAACGTGTCCAGCGCCGATGCACTCGGCCGCATCGGCGAAGCGGAGATCACCGCGTTCGACGGATTGGTCGCGGTTCTGCGCCGATGCGTCGCTCTCCCGCTCGGCCTCACCCATTCGCTCATCGACGACGACCACCGCGATCCGGGCCTTCCCGATCTGATAGCACGAAGCAACGGCCTGCTGCTTCGGCTGATCGCACTCGCTCAGGCCGAGGGGACGCTCCGCGCGGACTTCACGCCGGATGCGATCCTCGTCGGCATCTCGCGTGTGGTCTGTGCCCCCGACGTGGATCCCGAGGGCCTCGAATTCGCCGTCCTCATCGACGGCCTGCGCGCGCGGTAGCGCTCCGCGCCCGGTTACTGGTCAGCCGGGTATACCGCGATCTCGATGAGGTTGCCGTCGATGTCGCGGCAGTAGTGCGATGTCATCGGCCCCAGTGCGCCGATCTTCATAACCGGCCCGTTGGTGATCTCGACGCCGCATTCGTGCAGGTGCGCGCGCACCTGATCGGGCGTGTCGGTGGTGACGAAACACAGGTCCTCTGATCCCGCCGCCTCGGTCACGCCGGTGCTCCAGCCCGGATCCTGCTCGAGCGCACCGAGGGGACGGAGGTTGATCTTCTGGTTCCCGAATGCGAGGGCCACACGTCGGGATGAACCGAACCGCTCGACCCGCATTCCGAGCACTCGCTCATACCACGCAGCGGTCGCTCCGACATCGTGGCAGTTCAGGACGATGTGATCGAACCTCTCCACGGTCAGCGCCATGCAGCCGACCCTAGTATCCGTCGGAGTGCCTCGTAGTAGGGAACTCGCCCCGCCGTCTCACTACGGTCACATGTCGTACCCCACGCCTACTCTCTCGACCATGCCGACCGACCGAGCGCTGCATGCAACGATCATCGAGGAAGTGAGGCGGATCGTCCCCCTGGATCCACTAGAGGCCGAGCACCGTCGCGACGTACTCGGGTGGCTCGAGGAGACTTCCGACGTGTTCCGCCGAGTCAGCTCGCCCGTCGAGCCTATGCGACACCTCGTCTCGTACTTCCTCGTCGTCGATCCGGACGACGGATCGGTCCTCCTAGGCGACCATGTGAAGGCACGCCTTTGGCTTCCGTCCGGTGGGCACGTGGAACCGGGTGAGCACCCCGGCGACACCGTGATCCGTGAGTGTCATGAGGAACTCGGTATCGATGCGATGTTTCACCCGGAAGTCGGCCGGCACCCGCTGTTCCTCACCGTCACCGACACCGTCGGGTCGAGCGATGTGCATAATGACGTCAGTCTCTGGTATGTACTCCGACACTCGCGCGAGACCGATCTGACGGTCGATCCCGCCGAGTATCGGTCGATTCGTTGGTGGTATCGGGACGAGATCGCGGCGGCCGAGCAGACGCGCTTCGACCCGCACACCGCGCGGATGTTGCGCAAACTGCACGACGTCGAAAGCGTGGCGCGAGATAAGGGGATCAGTGATGCAGCAGCCGGCGAGCGAGTGAGTTGCCGAACCACTGGGCCACCTGGACGATGACGATCAACACGACGATCACGACCCACATCAGCTTCCAGTTGTACTGCTGGTAGCCGTACTGGAGCGCGAAATCGCCGAGACCGCCGCCCCCCACCGCGCCGACAATCGCCGACATGTCGACGATCCCGACGAACATGAACGTGTAGCCGAGCACGAGAGGCGCGAGCCCCTCGGGCACGACAACCGTCGCCAGAGTGCGGAGCCGCCCTGCCCCCATGGCGCGCGCGGCCTCGACGACACCCGGATCGACCGAGACCAGGTTCTGCTCGACCACGCGCCCGATCACGAAGAGCGCCATCACGGTCATCGCGAAAGCAGCTGCGTCGACGCCGATTCGAGTGCCGACGACCTTGGTCGTCAGCGGGGCTATGGCCGACACGAAGATGATGAACGGGATCGGGCGGACTATGTTCACGAGGATGTTCAGGGCTACGAAGACGAAGCGATTCTCCAGCAGGTTGCCCTTGCGAGTCGCGTACAACAGGGTGCCGTAGACGAGGCCGAGCAGACCGCCGATCACCAGGGTCACGGCGACCAGCCGGATGGTGTCGATGATCGCCTGCACGAAAACCGGCCAGATATCGGGGTCGAAGACGTCCGAGAAGCTCATGGCTGCACCTGTTCTCGAAGTTCATGACGGTACGCCGCGGTGCCGAGCTCGGACAGCGCAGCGGCGACTGCGGCGTCGGGCCCGTTCACGGAGTATGTGACCGAACCGAACGGCCGCTCTCCCACCTCGGATACTCCGCCGTAGATCAGTCGCGGACGGCATCCATGCCTGACGAGCACCTCGGCCGGGTCGGGAGCGGAAGGATCGTCGCGAACGGCGATACTGACGACGGTGCCCGGGTATGCCCGCGCGAGGCGCGCAAGCACGTCACCCGACGGTCGGTCGTGGACTGCGGCGTCCACGAGCCCACGCGTGGCGTCGGACGACGGCGCGGCGAAGACCTCGTAGACGTCTCCGAAGTCGACGAGACGTCCGTGGTCCAGGACCGCGACGGTATCGCAGATGCGGCGGACGACGTCCATCTCGTGAGTGATCACCAGAATCGTGGTGCCCAACTCGCGGTTGATGCGCGCCAGCAACGCCAATACCTCGTCGGTGGTTCCGGGATCCAACGCGCTGGTCGCCTCGTCGGCGAGAAGCAGACGAGGGCGACTGGCGAGCGCGCGGGCGATGCCTACGCGCTGGCTCTGTCCGCCTGAGAGCCGACTCGGGTACTGCCCGGCCTTGTCCGTCAGGCCGACGAAGTCCAGGAGCTCGCCGACCCGCTGCTTCCGTTCGGCGCGGGACCGTCCCGCCAGCTTGAGCGGGTACTCGATGTTGCCTGCGACCGTCCGCGCCGCCATCAGGTTGAAGCGCTGGAAGATCATGCCGATATCCGCGCGCAGGACGCTGAGCCGACGCTCACCCAAGGTGCCCACCTCGGTGCCGTGCACGAATACCTCACCCGTGGACAGTTTTTCCAAGCCATTAACCGTCCTCAGAAGAGTGGACTTCCCGGCACCGGAGGGACCGATCACTCCGGTAATGGATCCCTCCCGCACCGTGAACGTCACGTCCCGGAGCGCGTGCGTGGCGTGCTTTCCGCTGAAAGTCTTGCTGGCGGAGCGAAATTCGACCGCCGCGCCACCGGATCCCACAGTCACGGCGGGTCGGCTACCCGGCGCCGTGCTCACGCACCTGCGCTTCGAGCTGGGTGGTAGTGGCCTGCAGCTCTGCGGCCGGCTTGTTCGCGAACACGATAAGGTCGCCCGCCGACTTCCGTACCGCCGTCTCGACCTCCGGCTCGTGGAAGATCGAGGCCAGCTGCAGGTACACCGCATTGTCCTTGTCCGCCTTACGGACGACGAAACCGTTGAGGTACGCCGCCGCCTCGGGCGCTGCCGGATCGTCCTTCGCCAGGATCGAGCTCTCAGGTAGCTTCGCCTTCACCGCGTAGTCGTTGTTGATCACGGCACCGTCGACGCTGTCCAGGGTCTGCGCGGTCTGGCTCGCATCCACAGGCTTGACCTTCACCTTGGACGAGCCTTCAACAATGTCCGCCGGGGTGACGAACGGATTCCGCTCTTTGAGCTCGACCAAGCCGGCTTTATCGAGAACCAGCAGTGCACGCGCCTCGTTGACGGGGTCGTTGGGCACCGTGACAGTCCCACCCTGCGGGAACTCCGAGACCTTCTTGTGCTTGCTGGAGTACAGCGGCAGCGGATAGGCGGCAGTCGAACCGACGGGAACCAGATCGGTGTGATTCTTCACGTTGTAGGTCGCCAGAAACTGCCAGTGCTGATACTCGTTGACGTCGATCTCACCGCTTGCGAGTGCCTGGTTGGGCGCCTGATAGTCAGTGAAACCCTTGAGCTTGACCGTGATTCCATGCTTCTTCGCGGCAGCTTCGTAGACCTTCCAGTAGGACTCCGACACGTTCGTCACGCCGATGGTGACCGTCTTCGAGTCCTTCGAATCGCCGGCCCCGCCACCGCAGCCGGCGACGGTGAGGGTCGCGGCCAGTAGTACCGGAAACACGAGATGTCTGCTCTTCACGCATCGGGACATTACCGACAGTCAGCCGTTACGCAGCGTACCCGCAGAAAGGACATCAACCGCACCGGGGCCCTGACCACGTACTACTGCCTACTATCCGGATTGCATTCAGACAGAACATAATCCACAGATCTCGGTTGCGCGTCGCGATCAGGGTGAGCGCAGGCCTTCCCGAATCGGAGTCTTCACAGCATCCTCGGCATCGTGACCCGACAGTTCCGCGCACTCACCGTTCTCGTCCTCGTTCTCCTCACCGTCACCGCGACAACACTCAGCGCGTGTTCACGAAGATCAGACGACGGCCAGATCAAGCTGGGCGTGGTCGATATCGGCCAACCGCACTGGAAGGTCTTCACGCAGGTCGCCGCCGAGCACGGTTTCCATGTGCGACTGGTCTCGTTCGCCGACTACGACCAACCGAATCCGGCGCTGGCGGAAAGCACGATCGACCTGAACCAGTTCCAGCACGTCAGATACCTGGCGAACTACAACGTGCACAATAAGACTCAGCTCACACCGGTCGGCGCCACGCAGATCTATCCGCTGAAGCTCTACTCCAAACGCTGGCACGCCACGGCCGAGATACCACGTGGCGGCCACGTGGCCTTGTCGAACAATCCCGCCAACCAGATCCGTCCCCTGTTGAGCCTGGAGGCGGCAGGCCTAGTCACATTCCGCGGCGGAGCGGGGAACTGGCAGTCGACGCTCGCGGATGTCGACCGCGAGCGATCCAAGGTGCAACTCACCACGCTCGACCCCACGCAGATCGGCCCCTCGCTCGACAGCGTGGATGCCGGCTTCGTCGACGACACCTTCGCGGTGAAGCTCGGATTGACCGACAAGGACACCATCTACACCGACGATCCCGACCGCCCGGACCTCGCACAGTACGTCAATATCTTCGCCGCACGCGCCGGCGATCCACGCAGGACGGACCTGGAGCGCCTCGCCGCGCTGTACCACGACGAGCGCGTGCACACGGCGGTACTCGCGGAAGCGGGCGACGCCGCCGTGTTCCGCGAGACCTCAGCCGCCGAGCTGCGAAAGACGCTCGCACAAGTCGAGCAGGTCCTCCGCGCCGCGAAGTGACGGTCCGGCGAAGTCAGAACACTTCTATGGCCATCATCGCCGCATCAGCGAGGTCGATGACGGACTCGCCGATGTCTTCACCGCATAGCTCAGTGGGCGCTCAGCCACTTCTCGATGACGTTGAGAAGCTCCAGCTGTCCGCTCGGCGAGCCGAACGCCAGCTCACGGCTAACGGGCATCACCTGCCCGTTAGTCACCGCCTTCAACGACGTCCAGCTCGGGTCGTTCGCAACCTGGGACACGGTGGGCAGATTCGTAGCGGGGTTCGAGGCGGCGATGAAGAGGTCGACCTGGCCAAGGCGCGTCAGTTGTTCGGCGCTCAGAGTCTCTCCGTGGCCGCCGTTCGCGTACGCGCCCGCGTAAATCGTGGCCCCGAGGTCACGCATGGTCGAGCACGTCGCGTAGGACAGGCATGCACTGAGAAACTTTCCGTTGTTGTACACGATCGGTGCGATGGTCTTTCCTTCGACCTTGCTGCCGACCTTCGCCTTCACCTCGGCTAACCGCTTGCCGTACCGGGCGACCCATGCGTTGTACTGGGCGGTGCGTCCCAACGCTGCGGCGACCGTCTTGAAGTGCTCCCGCCACGGGGTGTCATCGAAGCCGTTGTAAGTGTAGGTGGGGGCGATTCCTTCGAGCTTGTTGTGGGTTCCGTTCTCGTAGCCGAGGCTGTCGAGAATGAAATCGGGCTTCGCGGCGGCGATCTTCTCGTACGCATGCTCGGGGAAGTTCGCGAACGTCTCGATCCCGGTCAGCTCCGCCTGTGGGTAGTACGACGGGAAAGCCTTACCGTCGCGGGTCGGCAGGCTCCGAGCGACCTTGAACCCCAATGTCACAAGAAGATCCGTATCGGTCGGGTACATCCCCAACGCCGCCCTCGGCTCGACAGGCATCACAACCTCCCCACGCGGAGACCGAACCGTGGTCTGCGAACTCGCGGAGTCGTCGGAATCGGAAGAACGGCAACCTGACACGATCAGCGCTAACGCGAGCGCACCCGCTGCCGCGACCGACACGCGCCGAAACCGCGAAGACCCCATGGCCACCCCCTGCATCGATCATCTACTAAGGTGAGCCTAACATCGTCGTCTCGCCAAACAGCTCGCGCTCACAGGACGTATCACTTGCCATCCGGACAGCGCCGGACAGCGACGGACGCAGCGACGCGGCACATTCGCGAACGGCGACTCGAGCGCTATACGTTCGCCTTGGCTGAGCGCTCGTGGCCACCGCCCAGCCGCCGCCCGGCGGGTTGAGACGGGACCGGCCCGCAGTCGCCTGAGCGTGCTGGGTCGCGCATCTCATCGGCCATCATAAGTCTCCTACCTGCGGAGATAGGAGCTCGCGCGAGCGCCCCCGGCAGGAATCGAACCTGCGACCTAGGGATTAGAAGGCCCTTGCTCTATCCAACTGAGCTACGGAGGCAACGCGGTCATAATAGCCGCCCATAACGTGCCGGCGTACCCGCCACCAACGAAGCCCCGAACGCCGGGCATACGCAACTAGTTGCATATCTTCTCGGTCGAGGTTACCGTCAGGCATGGCTTTGGAGCACGCGATCCTGGTATCGCTGAACGAGCGTGCGGGCACCGGGTACCAGCTCACCCGGCGGTTCGACCGCTCGATCGGCCATTTCTGGCGTGCCACTCACCAGCAGATCTACCGCACCCTGGCGCGCATGGCCGACCAGGGGCTCGTCATGTTCACCGAGGAGCCGCAAGACGGCAAACCGGACCGCAAGGTCTACTCCGTCACCGACGGTGGTCGCGCCTTCCTGTCCGAGTGGGTCACCACAGCCGGAAAGCCGGCCACCTTGAGAGACGAACTCGCCGTCAAGATCCGCGGCGCACGCCCGGAGGACCTGCCCGCGCTGGCCGACGAGATCCACCGGCACCGCGAGGCGCACGCCGAACGCGTCGACCTCTACCGGTCGATGGAGAAGAACGATTACCCGGACCCGTCCACCCTGACGGGCACCGCGCTGCAGCAGCAACTGGTGCTGCGAGGCGGCATCGTGATCGAGGAGGCACTCGTCGGATGGCTCGACGAGGTGCACTCAGCCCTGAACCGAAATCCCTCTCAGCCTTAAGGATTCGCGATGACCACACGTTACCCGCTGTTGTTCGAACCGCTCGACCTCGGACACACCACCCTGCGCAACCGGATCGTCATGGGTTCCATGCACACCGGTCTCGAGGACATGCCATGGGACATCGACAAGCTCGCGGCGTACTTCGGGGCGCGCGCCAAAGGCGGCGTGGGACTGATCATCACGGGCGGGTACTCCCCGAACATCACCGGTTGGCTGCTGCCCGCGGGTGCCAAGATGAGCTCGCCGATCGACGCCCTCCTGCATCGGCGTGTGACGTCCGCAGTACACGCGGAGGGCGGCAAGATCGCGATGCAGCTGCTGCATGCGGGCCGCTACGCGTACCACCCGCTCAGCGCGTCGGCAAGCTCGATCAAGGCGCCTATCAACCCCTTCAAGCCGCGCAAGATGCCGGACCTCGAGATCCGGAAGACGATCCGGGACTTCGGGAACGCCGCACGCACAGCACAGAGGGCCGGCTATGACGGCGTCGAGGTGATGGGCGGCGAGGGCTATCTCATCAACCAGTTCCTCGCTCCGCGCACCAACAAGCGCACCGACAAATGGGGCGGCTCGGCGGACAACCGGCACCGATTCCCCGTCGAGATCGTGAAGGAGATCCGGAAGCGCTGCGGCGACGACTTCATCGTAGTGTTCCGGCTCTCCATGGCCGATTTCGTCGACGAGGGGCAGACACGCGACGAGATCATCTCCCTGGCACTGAAGCTCGAGGCGGCGGGCGTCTCGATCCTCAACACCGACATCGGGTGGCACGAGGCGCGCGTGCCCACCATCGTCACCTCGGTGCCACGCGCGGCTTTCGCCGCGTTCACCGCGGACGTCACACGCGCCGTGAGCATTCCGGTGTGTGCAGCCAACCGGATCAACATGCCGGAGACCGCCGAGGAGCTGCTCGATCGCGGCGACGCGCAGCTGGTCCAGATCGCGCGCCCGCTGCTCGCCGACCCCGAGTGGGCCAACAAGGCCCGCGACGAGCGCGTCGACGAGATCAATACCTGCATCGCCTGCAATCAGGCCTGCCTAGACCACGCGTTCGTTCACAAGAAGGTGTCGTGCCTCGTCAATCCTCGTGCGGGACGTGAGACATCGCTCGTCCTGGGTCCCACGCGGTCGGCCAAGCGCGTCGCCGTGGTGGGCGCCGGACCCGCCGGGCTCTCGACGGCGGTGAGCGCTGCCGAGCGCGGGCACCACGTCGAACTGTTCGAGGCCGGTGAGTGCATCGGTGGCCAGTTCACCTATGCCGCAAAGATTCCCGGCAAGGAAGAGTTCAACGAGACTCTCCGGTACTTCTCCACGATGCTGGATCGCAACAACGTCACCGTGCACCTCGGGAGGACAGCAGGTGTGGACGATCTGCGAGAGTTCGACGAGGTCGTCATCGCCACCGGCGTCGTGCCGCGCGTGCCGTCGATCCCGGGCGTCGACCACCCGAAGGTCATCACCTACGCGCAGGCCGTCAGCGGCCAGAGGCCGATCGGCGACAGCGTCGCCATCCTCGGCGCGGGTGGCATCGGCTTCGACGTGGCCGAGTTCGTCACCACCGAGAAGTCACCCACCCTGCACCTGGACGAGTGGAACGCCGAGTGGGGCGTGACCCGCGACGCGCACACCCGCGGTTTCGTGACCAAGCCGCAGCCGGCACCGTCACCACGGACGGTCTACATGCTGCAGCGCAAGGCCACGCCGCAGGGCATCGGCCTGGGCAAGACCACCGGCTGGGTGCACCGCGCGTCCGTGAAGATGAAGGGCGTCGAGCAGTTGCGCGGCGTCAACTACGAGCGGATCGACGATGATGGTCTGCATATCACCTTCGGTGAAGAGCACAAGGATCCCCGCGTGCTGGACGTCGAGACCGTCATCCTGTGCACGGGCCAGGAGTCCGAGCGCAGTCTCGACGAGGCGCTGCGGGCGGCGGGCGTGCAGACCCACGTGATCGGCGGCGCCGACGTCGCGGCCGAGCTCGACGCCAAGCGCGCCATCCGCCAGGGCACCGAGCTGGCAGCGGCGCTGTAGCGGCTGGGTACGATTCGGACCCATGCCAGTACCTGCACCCAACAAGTCCGCTCGCGCAGTCGTGACCGGCGGCTCGTCCGGAATCGGCATCGCCCTGGCGACCGAGCTCGCGCGCCGCGGACACTCCGTGATCCTGGTGGCCCGGACGACCGGTCCCATGGAGGAGCTCGCCACGAAGCTGCACACCGAGTTCGGTGTCGAAGTCGAGGTCAGGGGTGTGGACCTGTCCGACCCGGTCGCGCGCGGCGAGCTGTGCAAGGAATTCGCGGGGCGTGAGATCTCCATCGTCTGCAACAACGCCGGCACCGCAACGTTCGGCAAGGTCATCGATCTCGATCCCGAATACGAGCGAGCGCAGCTCGAGCTGAACGCGACCGCGGTGCACGATCTGACGCTCGCGGTGTTGCCGCAGATGGTCAAGCGCGGCAGCGGTGGCATCCTCACGACCGGCTCGGCCGCCGGCAACATGCCGATCCCGAACAACGCCACCTACGCGGCATCGAAGGCCTTCGCGAACACCTTCTCCGAGTCGCTGCGCGGCGAGGTCAAGGAGTTCGGCGTCCACGTGACATTGCTGGCTCCCGGACCCGTGCGCACCGAGCTGCCTCCCGAAGAGGAGCGGTCCACCGTGGAGAAGGTCGTACCCGAGTTCCTGTGGGTCAACACCGAATACACGGCCCGGGTGAGCATCGACGCGCTGGAGAAGAACCAGATGCGCGTGGTGCCTGGCCTGCTGTCCAAGGCGATGTCCACGGCAGGCAACTACACCCCGAGGGCCATCATCGCGCCCATCGTGGGCCAGATGTACAAGAAGCTCGCCGGTAACTGACCCGGGCGGGGGGGGGGGGGGGGGGGGGGGGGGGGGGGGGG
>NZ_JARFTP010000039.1 GCF_029167375.1 Tsukamurella sp. 8F | reverse complement strand
GGGGGGGGGGGGGCCCCCGCGGAACGACGCGGCGCGCGGGCGCCTACGAGGGCTCGGGGGCAGCGGAGACGATGGACCCGGGCGTCGGCCCACAGTTCATCGACGAGGCGCGCGCGAAGCACGTCTTCGACGGGCTGTTCGAGGCGGACTCACAGATGCGGCCGGTGGCACGGCTCGCGGAATCCGCCGAGGCCGACGCGCGTGGGACGCGCTGGCGGGTGAGGCTGCGAGACGCGCGGTGGCACGACGGCACCGCGCTCACCGCCGACGATGTGCTGTACACGCTCGGCCGAATCCTCGGTAAGCAGCAGACTGCGCGGCCGATGATCGCCAAGTCGACGCTGTCGGCCGTCGACGCCTCCGCGTGCCGGGCGGTGGATGCGCGCACAGTCGAGATAGTGCTGCGGGAGCCGGCCTTCGACCTGCCCAGCCGCCTCACGGCGTACGGGACGCGCATCGTGAAGAAGGGTGCGACGGACTTCGCTCATCCGGTGGGGACCGGGGCTTTCCGGTTCGAGAGGTTCACGCCGGGCCGCGAGCTGGTGGTTCGCAGATTCGACGGGCACTGGGGCGGCGCGGCCGCCGTCGATGAGCTGCGCATCCTCAGCGCAGGGGCCGACGCCCGCCTCGCCGCGTTGCGCAGCGGGCAGATCGACTTCGCCGACGACCTGTCCGCATCGGCCGCGGCGACGGCCCGCGGGACGGCCGGGCGGGCGGTGCACGCCACCCCGAACAGCGGGATCCTGTACTTCGCGATGAAGACACAGCAGGCACCGTTCCGCGATCCGGATGTGCGGCGCGCCATGATGCTGCTGGTCGATCGCGACGAGTTGGTGAAGGTCGCGCTCGAGGGCGCGGGCGAGGTCGGCGACGACGTCTTCGGGCGCGGATACCAGTACTACGCATCGGACCTTCCGGCGCACCGCCACGATCCGGATGCCGCCGCCGCGCTGCTGCGCAAGGCGGGGGTGACGAGCCTGCGTTTCGAGCTGTTCGTAGCGCCCGTCGCGAACGGACTCGTGGAGGCGGCCCGGCTCTTCGCGAAGCAGGCAAGGGCGGCGGGGGTCACCGTCGACGTCACCGAGGGGTCGAAGGACACCTACTACACCGACTACTACAAGCGGGGTGACATGGTGGTGGGCCAGTCGGGCCCGCTCGCGATCCCGTACCACTTCGGGTCCCGGCTGCTGACGGGCGCGTCGAAGAACGTCACCCAGTGGGCGGACCCCGAGTTCGACGCGAGCTACCGGCGGGCACAGGCCGCCTCTTCGGAGCAGGAGCGTGCGGCGATCTATCACGGCATGCACGAGACGTTGCACGATCGCGGCGGCTACATCTTCTGGGCGACGACACCGTGGACCGTCGGTTACCGAGCCGGTCTCACCGGAGTGCCGACGGGCGTTCCCAACTCCCTCGACTGGGCACGGTTCGACCGGACCAGGGCGTGAGGCTGCTGGCGCGGCGGCTGTGGATCGGCGGGCTCCAGCTCGCGGCCCTGCTCGTTCTGACCTTCGTCTTGACGCTGCTGCTGCCCGGTGACGCCGCGGACGTGCAGAGCGGGGACGTCACGACCCCGGCGCAGCGGCAGGAGACGCGGATGCTGCTCGGGCTCGACGTGAGTCCGGTCGACAGATTCCTGCGATGGTGCGGATCGGTGCTCAGGGGGGATCTCGGTATCTCCGTATCGCAGGGCCGCCCGGTGTGGCACGTGATCTCGGGGCCGCTCACGGTCACCGCCGTGATGGCGCTCGCGGCGACGGTGGCGCTCGTCCCCGTCGCCGGGTTCGCCGGGTTGTGGGCGGGACTCCGGCCGGACGGCGTCGCAGATCGGGTGGTGACCTCCGTCGCCATCGCGGTCGACTCGATCCCCGATTTCGTGCTGGCCATCGTGCTGGTCAGCTACCTCGCG
This sequence comes from Tsukamurella sp. 8F, assembly GCF_029167375.1. Classification (GTDB taxonomy): domain Bacteria; phylum Actinomycetota; class Actinomycetes; order Mycobacteriales; family Mycobacteriaceae; genus Tsukamurella. Next base: position 33,030 of record NZ_JARFTP010000039.1, on the reverse strand, counting down.
GTCGAGGGACGGCTGCTGCCCGCCACGACCATCGGGATGTCGCCGGAGGACGTTGCCGCCGACCCGCGATATCTGGTGTTGCCGCTCGTAGTCATGGTGTGCCGGGTCGCCGCCCCGCTGGTGCGGCTCGTGCGCGCGGGTGTCGTCGACACCATGCGCCGGCCGTACATCACCCAGGCGCGTCGCCTCGGTGTCGCGCCCGCGGAGTTGTTGCTGCGGCACGTCGCGCCCAACGCTCTGGGGCCCGCTATGCAGGACCTCGGTCGGACGGGCGACTCCCTGTTATCGGGTGTGCTCGTCGTGGAGGCGGTATTCGCTATGCCGGGGATCGCCACCACCCTCATAGATGCGATCGGGGCGCGTGACGCGCCTGTCGTGTTGGCGGTGGTGCTGCTGACGGGAATCGCTGCGGTGCTTGCGAATACGGGCATCGATGCGCTCGGTGCGCGCATGGTTCCCCAGCGGGTGCGCGCATGAGGCGCCGCTACGCGGTGTCCGGCGTGCTGGTCGGGGTGCCGATCGTGGCGGCACTGATCGGGCCCGAGGTCGCGCGCTTCGCCCCCACGCGGGCGCAGGCGCCGTTCGGGCCGTCGGTGTGGGCGCCGTTCGGCACCGACCGCTTCGGGCGGGACGTGCTCGCCGCGGTACTGGCCGGCGGCCGTCCCCTCATCGTGACGCTGTTCGTCACCGTCGCCTGCGCCTATGCGGTGGGTTTCGCACTCGGGACCACCGCCGCCTCCACGCCGCGGCCGTGGCTCGACGACCTGATCATGCGCCCCGTCGACGTGCTGCTCGCACTGCCCTCGATCCTCATCGTGATCGTGGCAGCGCTCCGTTCCGACGGCTCACGCGTGATCGTCGGCTGCGCGGTGGGCATCACTCTCGTGGCACCCATCGCGCGCTTCGTCCGGATGGCGGCGAGGGACGTCGCGCAGAGCCCCGCCATGGACGCGCTGCGGCTGCAGGGCGCCGGGCGTACCGCGCGGTCGGGCTATGCGCTGCGCGAACTCGCCCGACCGGTCGCCGCCGACGTCGGCGTGCGCTTCGTCGCTGCCCTCTACGTGCTCGCGGCGGCGAACTTCCTGGGCGTGGGCTTCGACCGTTCCTCGCCCGACTGGGCCGTGGCGGTCGCCGCCAACCGAGAGGGGCTGTTCGTCGCGCCGTGGTCGGTGTACCTGCCGGCGGCGATGATCGTGTCCCTCGCGCTGGGCATCAACCTAGCCCTCGACCAGCGGCTGCGAGGGCGACGGTGAGCGCGCGCATCCGCGGTCTCACAGTGACCGTTGGTGAGCGGGAGTTGGTGCGCGACATCGACTTCGACGTCGAGCCCGGTCGTGTCACGGTACTGACCGGGCCTTCGGGGGCAGGTAAGTCGACCGTGGCCGCCGCACTGGCGGGCGCGCTGCCGGAGGGCGCTCGGGTCGCGGGCGATCTGGACATCCCGCCCGGGACGCGCGTGGGATACGTGCCGCAGGACGGTGCACTCACGCTGAACCCCGGCCGGCGGGTCGGCACGGCCCTGCATGGATACGCTGCGCTCGGCGGACGCAGGGACGGCGGGCAGGCGCGGGTGCGCGCCGCTCTCGAGGCGGTGGGCTTCGAGGCCGGCGAGCTGCCACGTCGCGCACTGCGCCGGTTCCCGCACGGATTCTCGGGCGGTCAACGGTCGCGCCTCGCGGTGGCGCAGGTGCTCGTCACCAGGCCCGATCTGCTGATCCTCGACGAGCCCTCGTCGGGTCTGGACGGAGCGGCGCGGGACCGCCTCGCGGGCGGCATCGCCGCGCTCGCCGGCGACGGTGTCGCCGTTCTGCTCGTCACGCACGATGCCGCGCTCGCGGCGCATGGGGACGAGTTGCTGTACCTCCGGAAAGGCCGTCTCGCGCCGCCGGCGCCCCGGACGGATGCGGTGGTGACACCGCGCGGCACGCGGGGCGACCTCTTGCGCCTCGACCGCGTTCGGGTCCGCATCGATCTCGACCTGCTGACCGAGCCGTTCGACCTCGCAGTGGGTGCGGGCGAGCTCGTCGGGCTCGTCGGTCCCTCCGGCGCGGGGAAGTCGACGCTGGCTCGCGCCGTCGCAGGGCTCGCTCCCGTCGCCGCCGGACGGGTGCTGGTCGACGGCGTCGCCCTCGGCAGTCTGCGGGCCAGGTCGCGCACGCAGACCGCGGCGGTGCAGTACGTGCCACAGGAGATCCGGGCGTCGTTCGATGCACACCGGACGGTGCTCACGCAGGTCGGTGCCACGGCGCGGTGGCTGCGCGGCCTAGGACGTGAGGCTGCCGACGCCGAGGCCGAGGCGCTACTCGCCGAACTCGGCCTCGAGCAGGCGACGATCGCGCGGCACCCCGGGGGCCTGTCGGGAGGCGAGCTGCGGCGCGCCGCGCTTGCCCGCTGCCTGCTGGCTCGGCCGCGCATGCTGGTCTGCGACGAGACGACGACGGGCCTCGACGCGCTCGCGGCGTCGAGGGTGCACGAGCTGCTCGACGGGTACCGCGCGGAGAGCGGGGCGGGGGTGCTGCTGATCAGCCACCACGAGGCCGATCTGGCACGTGTCGACCGAATCGTCCCGGTTCGCGATGGGCGCACGAGTCTCGGAGCCGACGGTGTCGGTGGTGCGTGCTAGCGTCAGCGCATCCCGGCGGAGGAATTCCGAGTGCGGAAGCGGTCGCGCCACTGTGAAGCCAGACCCGAGCCGGGCCACACGAAAGTCGGATCGAAGGGGCGCGTGAACCCCTTGGCAGAGAGGCCCTCTGATGGCTGATAAGACCTCCGTCGCCCACGTGGGCGACCTCGGGCTCACGGTGTCCCGCCGGTGGTTGGTGCTCGGCGTGACGGTGTTCCTGGCGCTCGCCGTCTACTACTTCGTCGGTGTCGACCAGGGGGCGGTGTCGGTGTTCGGCAACGATATGCACGTGCACGAGTTCGTGCACGACGCTCGCCACTTCCTCGGCTTCCCCTGCCACTGACATGGAGGGGCGGATCATCGCGCGCGGCGTACTCGCCGGCGCGCTCGGGGGATTGCTTGCATTCGTCTTCGCGAGGATCTTCGCGGAGCCGGTGATCAGCCGCGCGATCGATTACGAATCCGCGCGCGACGAGGCCAAGGCCTCCGTGATGCATATGCACATGGAGGACGGGCCCGACATCTTCAGCCGCACCATCCAGGCGAACATCGGCATCGGGGTCGGCATCATCGCGGTCGGCTGCGCCATGGGTGCGCTGTTCGCGGTGGTGTACTGCGTCGCGGCACCACACGTCGCGCGCATGGAGCCGCGCCGGCTGGCACTCGCGATCGCGGCGTCGATGTTCGTCGGGGTGTACCTGCTGCCGTACCTCAAGTATCCGGCCAACCCGCCGGCGATCGGTAACCCCGACACCATCAAGGAGCGCGGCGGTCTATATCTGCTGATGGTCGCCATCAGTGTCGCGCTGGTGTGGATCGCGTGGATCGCCGGACTCACGCTGGCGCCGCGGATAGGTGCCTGGTACGCCACCGTCGCGGGTGGGGCCGTCGCGGTCGTCGGGTGGGGGGTCGCCGCGCTGCTGCTGCCCACGTTCGGCAGCCTCGCGGGTAACCCGCCCGGCTCGGTGACGGAGACACCCAAGCCGCTTACCGACTCGGCGGGGCACGTCCTGTTCGCGGGGTTCGACGCGGACGACCTGTTCTCGTTCCGCCTGTACTCGGTCGGCGCTCAGGTGATCCTCTGGCTCGTGATCGGGCTGGCCGGCGGTGAGTTGATCAGCCGTCTCGCTGAACGCAGCCGGGCTCGGGCCCTGGCACCGTCGGTGTGAACCGGGAGTGCGTGAGCTGACGCTCGTCGCGCATGCGATGACTGCCGCGACCCGGGCCGCCCGATTCCCCTCGGACGAGGCGATCGAGCCGCTCGGGTCGCGGCCGCCCGCATTGGCGAGCGTGTTCGCCCGTGCGGGGTCCGTTCTGGTGGCTCCGGAGCGAAGGGCGGTCGAGACCGCCGCCGCCTTCGGAGCCGACGGCGCGCCGCACTCCTCACTCCGCGATCAGGCGTGTGGGGAGTGGGCGGGCCTGGCACCCGATGACGTCCCGGGCGAGGACCTGATGCGCTGGCTGTCCGATCCGGCGTTCCGGCCTCCCGGCGGCGAATCGGCCGCCGACGTGCTTGCGCGTGTGGGTGACCTCCTCGCGGAGGTGGGAAGCGGGCGGGCCGTTGCGGTGACGCACCCCGTGGTCCTGCGCGCCGCGGCGGTCACCGCGCTGGGTGCGCCACCCGAGGCGATATGGTCCGTCGAGGCCGGGCCACTGGCGACGATGCGGCTGGTCGCCGCATCGTCGGGCTGGCGCCTGCGGCTCTGAGTCACGGAGACTCTTAAGTCACCGAGAGCCGTGCTCCGCCGCGCTAGGAGAGCTCGTGCTTGGCGGCCTTGCCGCTCTTAGGCGTCACCTTCAGCTCGCTGAAGTGGCGGTCGTTGCCCGTCGGATTGCTCAGCTCGATCGCGACCTTGGTGGCGGTACCGTTCGCGTCGGTCAGAGAACCGGCGCCCTCGGCCGTCTTCTCGCCCCACGACTTCCAGGTGATGCCTGTGATCGTGCTGGCGGAGTCGCCGCACTTCCACGTGACCGTCGTCGGGACGGTGTCGCGGATCCCCACGCAGTCCTTGTAGGTGCCGGCGGTAGCGGACACCTCGAGGGGGGCGGCCGACGACGAGGCTGCGGCCGACGAGGACGCTGCGGCGGCCGGCGCGGCGGGCTTCGCGGCCGACGACGATGCGCTCGCCGAGGAGCCGGCGGGGTCGGCGTAGCTGACGCCGCACGCTGCGAGCGCGAGGAGGGATAGGCCGGCGGCACCGGCGACGGTAGCCGTACGCAGCGGGGACTTGGTGGTCATGTATGGTCCTTCGGTTCCGGAGGGACGTTGCTCTGCTGTTATTCAACCGTGACCTTCGGCGGTTTGCAAAGCGGGCGACCAGCGGAGGAATCAGGCGTCAGCCGTAGACGGGGCCGGTGTACTTCTCACCGGGGCCCTGACCCGGCTCGTCGGGATAGCTGCTGGCCTCGCGGAACGCCAGCTGCAGCGACTTGAGGCCGTCCCGGAACGGACCGGCGTGCGGGCCGAGATACTCGACCGACGCGGTCAGCAGCCCGGCCAGGGCCGTGATCAGCCGGCGGGCCTCGTCGAGGTCGAAATGCCGGCTCTCGGAGGGCACCTCGGCGGACAGGCCCAGCTTCTCGGCGGCCGAGCTCATCAGCATCACCATCGCGCGGGAGATCACCTCGATCGACGGGATCTCGGCGAGGTCGCGCTCGGGGAGGCCTTGTTCGGGAAGGTCGTACGAATTCGGGTTCTCGCTCACGACTGCTACACTTTCACGTGCGACCGCCCCGGTCCGCGTCGCCCCATGCCTGGGGAGCACGGAACAGGGCAGCAAGTGGAGTCCCGCTCCCACCACGTCGGCGTCCTTCGAGATTGCCGAGTGGTCCGGTCGGCACGCTGGGAATTCTCGGCGTGGTCCCTCGGTTGAGGGAGACGATCGCAGGCACGCGCCGCGATGGTCCCGATCGGTCGGTTACGGGCCCCGCAGGCATTCGCCTGGAGGGGCCCTTGTTCGTGTGTAGTGCTTACTGCGCCGGACGGCTGAGTGGCAGGGCCTGGTGGCTGCGCCGCGGTCGGGACGACATACCCGCTCGCAGTGAGCACCTACAAGAGGAGGCCCCATCAGCACTGAGACCCGCATCAACGGTCAGATCCGCGTTCCCGAGGTCCGGCTCGTCGGACCAGAGGGCGAGCAGGTCGGGATCGTGCGTGTTGAAGATGCGTTGCGGCTCGCGCTCGAAGCCGACCTGGACCTGGTAGAGGTCGCGCCCACCGCGCGACCGCCCGTGTGCAAGATCATGGACTACGGCAAGTTCAAGTACGAGGCGGCGCAGAAGCAGCGCGAATCCCGCAAGAACCAGCAGATGACCGTGATCAAGGAGCAGAAGCTCCGGCCGAAGATCGACGACCACGACTACGAGACCAAGAAGGGTCACGTCGTCCGGTTCCTCGAGCAGGGCAGCAAGGTCAAGGTCACCATCATGTTCCGTGGCCGCGAGCAGTCGCGACCCGAGCTCGGTTTCCGCCTGCTGCAGCGGCTGGGCGCCGACGTCGCCGACTACGGCTTCATCGAGACGTCCGCCAAGCAGGACGGGCGCAACATGACCATGGTGCTCGCCCCGCACAAGGGCGCCAAGACCCGCGCCAAGGCGCAGCAGGACAAGGGCGGGGCGGCCCCCCGGTCCGAGTGACTGCACGCCGACCGGGCAACCCCGGTCGGCCCGCGAACGAGACAGAGACGAGACATCCCCATGCCCAAGAACAAGTCCCACAGCGGCACCGCGAAGCGTTTCAAGGTGTCGGGTAGCGGCAAGCTTCTGCGTCAGAAGGCCGGCAAGCGCCACCTGCTGGAGCACAAGTCGTCCCGCGTGACCCGGCGTCTGGACGGTAAGACCGAGGTCTCGCCGGCCGACGTCCGCCGCGTCAAGAAGCTGCTCGGCAAGTAAGCCGACCCGACACCCCTACTCTTCGAAGGACCTAGAACTATGGCACGCGTCAAGCGCGCAGTGAACGCACAAAAGAAGCGCCGCTCCATCCTGGAGGCGTCGAAGGGCTACCGCGGTCAGCGGTCGCGTCTGTACCGCAAGGCGAAGGAGCAGCAGCTCCACTCGCTCACCTACGCGTACCGCGACCGCCGCGCGCGCAAGGGTGACTTCCGCCAGCTGTGGATCACCCGCATCAATGCTGCGGCCCGCGCGAACGACATCACGTACAACCGCTTCATGCAGGGTCTGAAGCTGGCCGGCGTCGAGGTCGACCGCAAGAACCTCGCCGAGCTGGCCGTGTCGGACGCCGACGCCTTCGCCGGCCTGGTCGCCGTCGCGAAGGCCGCACTGCCGGCCGACGTCAACGCGCCCGCCAACTGACTTCCGGCCGGGTGACCGATCACCTCGAACGACCCGCGGACGCGCTCTTCACCGAGCGCACCCCGCGGGTCGTTTCCGCATCCAAGCTTCTGCGCGCCGCAGCGCGGCGCAAGGCGGGCCGTTTCCTCGCTGAGGGGGCCAACGCGGTCGAATCCGCGCTCGAGACAGGGGTCGTGGTCGAGGTCTTCGCCACCGTAGAAGGTGCCCGGCGTTACGGCGGCCGTGTGGGGGACGATCCGACCCTCGTGACCGACAGGGCGATGCGCAGCCTGTCGGAGACCGTCACCCCGCCGGGTGTGGTCGCGGTCTGCCGACTGCTCGACGCCGAGTCCGTGCCCAACGATGCACGGCTGGTCAGTGTGCCGGTCGACATCGCCGACCCGGGCAATGCGGGGACGCTCGTGCGGGTGTCGGACGCGGTGGGTGCCGACGCCGTGGTGCTGGCGGGGGAGGCCGTCGACCCGCACAACGGTAAGTGCGTGCGCGCATCTGCGGGCTCGATCTTCCACCTCCCGATCGTGCGCTCGCGCGACACCGCGGCGGCCATCGGTGACCTGCACATGCGGGGCCTGACGGTGCTCGCCGCCGCCGGCGACGGCGAGATCGATCTCGACGACGCGGACGATCTCCTCGCGCGGCCGACCGCCTGGCTGTTCGGCAACGAGGCTCACGGTCTCACCGCGGACGTGCAGGCGCTCGCAGATCATCGGGTCCGGATCCCGATCCGCGGCCGGGCCGAATCCCTGAACCTCGCAACCGCCGCTTCGATCTGCTTGTACGCGAGTTCCAGGGCGCTACATCGGGGGAGTTCCCCCGGTCCGGACGCGTAGTCCTACGCATCCGCACGCGGTACAAGCCCGACGAAGCTTGTATGCATGACGATGAGCCTTCTGCCGAGCCGAACGACGGTCGTCGCCGGCACACCGGCCGGCCGTGACCGCGCCGTCGACGTCGCACGCCTCGCCTCGCTGCTCGTGGTGATGCTCGGGCACTGCGCGCTACTGCTCGCCACCGTCGACGGCGACGGCGTCCACATCGCCAACCTCCTCGGGGCGCTGCCCGGCGTGGACGCCATCACCTGGGTCCTGCAGGTCATGCCGCTGTTCTTCCTAGCCGGGGGCGCCGCGGGTGCTTACGGGTACACCACCGGGAACGCCTGGGGTGCATGGCTTATGCGACGCGGACAGCGTCTGCTGCGGCCGGTGTTCTGGTACCTCCTGCTGTGGGCGGCGGCGCTCTGCGGCATACGGCTCGTACTCGGCCCGGAGTCGGCAGCCGCGGTCGGTCAGGAGTGCGTTGCGCTGCTGTGGTTCCTGGGGGTGTACGTGGTCGTGCTCGCATTCGTACCGGCGCTGTGCCGGATGCGGTCAGCGCGCTGCGCGGCGGCCGTGGTCGCAGCCCTACTCGTGCTGACCGCCGCCTTCGACGGTCTGCGTATCTCGCAGGCCAGCGCCGCGGCGGGGATGCCGAACCTGCTGATCGTGTGGCTGATCCCCGCCGCGATCGGGGTGGCGTACGCGCGGCGGCTGATCACGGTGCGGGTGGCGGCGTGCGGCGCTGTGACCGCGTTGACGGCGCAGGTCGCGCTCGCGATCGTGGGGCCGTACGACCTATCGCTGGTGGTGACCGGGGCGGAGCACGTCTCGAACGTCTCGCCGCCGACTCTGCTGCTGGCGCTCCACTGCGTCTGGATGTCGCTGGGCTTCGTCATGATCGCGGGCCCGCTGCGTCGCCTCGCCGCGCGACCGCGGCTCTGGTACGCGGTGGCCGTCGGTAACGGGGGAGCGATGACGCTCTACCTGTGGCACATTCCCGTGATCGCGCTCGCCGCGTTCGCGCTGCACTACCTGGGCAGCGACGCCTACGAACCGCACGCGTCGGGCTTCTGGCCCGCGCTCGCCCTGCGCGAGGCGGTGTTCGCGGTGTTGATGTTCGTGGCGTTCCTGTCGCTTTCGCCACTCGAGCACCGACGTCTTCCGTGGTGGGATCGACCGTCCGGCGGCGCACACAGTGCCTGCGCTGGCGTCCTGCTGGTCTGCGCCGGAGTCGCTCTCCTGCTCACTGCGAAGAGCGGTCTGGGGACCGTCACGGGGTGGGAGTCGCTCGCGGCGTTCCTGATCCTCACGACGGCGGCGCGCATCTGCGCTCGCTGATTCAGTCGCGGTCGCCTGCCCGTCGGCTTCGCCGGTCGGCGACCGCAGGTGACGCCAGGAACCGGGTGAGGTGCTCGTTGAACGCCGTCGGCGACTCGATCATCGGGATGTGGCCGACGTCGGGGATCAGGTGGACGGCCTCGACAGCATCATTGGCCGCGGCGAATGCGCGCGCGTCCGCGGGTGGACTGATCGTGTCGCGTGCCCCGTTGATGACGATCGTCGGTTGGGTGACGGCGGCGAGAGCCGGCCGTTCGTCGTAACGGAAGCCCTGCCGCAGGGTCGGCCACGCCGCCGGGGGGCCCGCACCGTCGAGGATGCGAGCGACGTCCTCGGCATCCAGCGCCCACGGATGCGGGACGTAGGCGCGCAGCGCGGCCCAGCGCGCCCACCGCTGCGTCGTGATGAGGCGCCGGATCGGCGGTGAAGGAGGGGACCCCGCGGTCAGCGCCTCGACGATGAAGGTCGCGACCTCGGGATGGCGCTTCAGCGTCCCCAACGGGTTCCGGAACAGTCCGATGACGGAGCTGATGGGTCCGCCGGTGAGCACGACGCGATCGACGCGGTCCGGATGCCGCGCCGCGAGCTCGCAGGCGACGAGTGTTCCCATGGAGTGGCCGACGACGTCACACCGGTCGATGCCCACGGCGTCGAGGAACGCATGGATCGCGTCGAGCTGATCTGTGAATCCGTGCGCGTCGGGGTCCTCGGAGTCGCCGAAACCAGGCAGGTCGATCGCGACCACGCGGTGCGTACGAGCGAGTGCGGGGATGGTGTGTAGCCAGTACTTCCACGACGCGGCGTACCCGTGGATCAGTAGCGCGGTCCGGGGTCCGTCGCCGGCTTCGACGTAGGCGATGCGCCGGTCACGGACGAGGGTGTGGCGGGGACGGAGCTCGGCGGTCATGACCCGAACAATACATAACGAGCACTCGGTATGTAAGAGTGCAAGCTAACGTCGACCGTGTGGAAGCAGGTCGGCGAACCCAGTCGGAGCGGCGCGCGTCGACGCGACGTGAGCTGCTGGACGCGGCAGCCCGTGTGTTCGGCCGCAAGGGCTATCGCGACGCCACCGTTGCGGACATCGTGGCCGAAGCGGGGCTGTCCACCGGAGCGCTGTACAACCACTTCGCCAGGAAGAGCGACGTTTTCCTGGCGGTCTTCGACGATCGATTCACGGAGTGGGTGGCAGGTTACGACGCCACATTCGCCGGCGCGGAGGCGGCCGATGACACGCTTCGCGCGATCAGTCGGCACTACGGAGAACTGCTCCGCGAGAGCCCTGAGGACGCGCAGTTGCTGTTCGAGTTCTGGGCGGCGGCGATGCGGGACGAGTCTCTCCGACCAGCCTTCGCCCTGCGCCACGCCGCGATCCGCGGAGCGATGGCGGCGCTGATCGAACGTGTGCAGGAACGTCTCGGAGCTCGCGCCTCCGTCCCGGCGTACCAGCTCGGCGCGATCGTGACGGCGCTGGCCGACGGCCTGGCGATGCAGCGACTCGTCGATCCTGGAGCGCCCGACCACGGCGAACGTGACCTGCTGCTGGTGGCGTTGGAGCTGCTCGCGGCCGGCGCGTTCGAACAGCGCTAGGGGTCATGCCGACCGCAGGAGCGCCGCCGCGATGGCGGCGACGGTGCGGTCGCCGTCGCCGGCGAGCCGGGTCAGGGTTCCGTGGGCGAGCGCGCACGGGAGTTCGCCGAGCGCCTGTACGACGCGCACCCTCACCACGGATGTCGACCTCGGCGAATCGATCTCGGTGACGAGCGCGTGCAGGATGGTCGTGCCGATAGCCGGGTCTGCGGCGAGTGAGCCCAGTACCTCGGAGGCCTCGACGTCGCCGTCGCCGGACACCACCATGTCCACCAAGGCGTTCGTCGACGCCGCCTGCCCCCGCGCGCCGCACGCCAGGGCGGCCGTCCGGCGCACCTGTCGATCCGGGTCGTCCAGCGCGCGGGCCAACGTCTCGTCCGTCCCGGGCCCGGTCAGCTCGGCTACCGCCAGCACGGCGCGGCGCCGCACCGCCACGTCGTCGGAGCGCAGCGCCGGGGCGACGAGTGCGAGCACGTCGCCGTCCGCGCGGGCCAGCGCCCAGCGCAGCGCGCCGGCGACGTTCGCGTCGGACTCCGTGAGCACGGCCTCGGCGAGCGCCTCCGCGGGCACCGAGCCGTCGTCGGTCGGGGCGAGGGCTGCCTGTTGACGGTGCGCGGCGGCCGGGGAGTCCAGACCGCGTAGCAACTCGACGATGCGCAGTACCTCCCGCCACTGCCCGGGATCGGAAGCGGCGACGCCGCGGAGCCGCTGGAGCAGCTCCTGTTCGCGGAGCAGGCGCTGCTCGGTGCGTTCGATCAGCTCGGCGATGAGTGTCGCCGGGGCGAAGTCCGGGTCGTCCACGGCGCGGGTGATCTCGCGCAGCGACAACCCCAACGATCGCAGGCTCTCCACGTGCAGGATGCGGCGGAGATCGTCGGCCCCGTACTCGCGGTAACCGGCGATCGTGCGTCCGCATGGGCGCAGCAGACCAAGGGACTCGTAGTGCCGGAGCATACGAGCGCTCACGCCGGAGAGTCGCGCGACCTCGCCGATCAGCACGGCGACCCGCCCAGAGCGTCTATGCGGCGGGCGGAGTCCACGTCGATAGCGAAGGCCGCGTCGGGGTCTTCCAGCAGCCGTTCGGTTGCTGCCGCATGCGTGCGTACGCCCGGATCAGCGCTCGTCGCAGCGGCCCGCAACGCGGGCTCGCAGGCGTCGCCCAACTCGACGAGGGCGCGGCTGAGGCTACGTTGCAGGTCGCGGTCGCCGCGGCCGAGCGATGCGGCTAGAAGGGCGGCCAGCTCGCCGCGCCGTGCGTCGGGGACGAGCACCACGGCCGCTCGCCAAGCGCTGCGGGCCACCTCGTCGTCCTCGTCGCGCAGCATCACCGGTTCGAGCTCCGCCCACGAGGACGGGTCGGCGATCTTGGAAATGGTGTGCAGCGCCTGGCTGCGCGCCTGCCCGGTTTCGGAATGTAGCTCAGCGTGCAGCAGAGGGAGTGTGACCTCGGTCGGCAGCCGAGTCAGGGCCCACGTCAGCATGTCACGCACGTAGAAGTCGGGTTCCTCGGCGCAGCGTGCGACGAGCACGCCGGCGAGGGCGGTACGGGGGTGCGTTCCGGCGGCCAGCGCGGCGCGCAGCCGCGTCGACGGATCCTGCGCCACCAGGGCGTCGGCGAGCTTCGAGTGGTTCGCGGTCATGGGACCACCTCCTTCGCCGCTCAGTAGAGACCTTCGCACGATGTCAAGGTCAAGCGTCGGGCCCCGCTTTCGATCAGGCCCGTGCCACCACCTCGCGCGTGTAGCGGTCGCCCCACTCGTTCAGCGCTGCGACGAACGGCGAAAGGGCGTGCCCCAGGTCGGTAAGGGCGTACTCGACGCGCGGCGGGACCTCCGGGTAGGCCGTGCGTGTGACGATTCCATCGTCCTCGAGCTCGCGAAGCTGGCGCGTGAGCACACGCGGGGTCACGGGTCCGACCGAGCGGCGGAGTTCCCCGTAGCGGAGCGGGCCGTCGAGCAGCTTCTTGACGACCGTCATCTTCCACGCACCGCCGAGGACCGCGATGCTGACCTCGATCGGGCAGATGTCGACCGCGCGCCGGACGGGCTCACGTACTGCGTTTACCACTATTGGTATCCGATCTGTCGTATAGGGACGAGGAAGTGCATACTACCGTCAGAATCTCCAATGCGCTAGACCGTGGGTATGGGATGGAAGCACCCCGCATGGCGGATGACAGCGGTGGCGTCGACCGCGTTGCTGGCGGCCGGATCGTTCACCACGGTGGCGGGGCTGATCACCGACTCCCTGGTGGCGGAGCGGGGATGGAGTCGCGGCGCGATCGGGTCGGGAGTGGCGATCGGGATGGTCCTGTACGGCGTCGTCGCCCCGTTCAGCGCAGCGATGACCGATCGCTTCGGCCTCCGCTGCGTCACGGCGGCCGCGCTGGTGCTGCTCGCCGTCGCCGCGTCGCTGACGGTGACAGCGCCGTCCGTCGTGTGGTTCGTCGTCTGGTGGGGCGTGCTCGCGGGCCTCGGCACCGGAGCGGTGACGATGGTGTTCGGGGCGACGGTGGCTCAGCGGTGGTTCGTACGGCGGATCGGGCTCGCGAGCGGGATTCTCACCGCGGCGAGCGTCGTGGGCCAGTTCGCGATGCTGCCCGTGCTGTCGGCCGTGATGGACCGCGTGGGCTGGCGCGGCCCGGTCCTGGTGTGCGGAGCCCTCGCCGCGGGGGCTGCGATCCTCGTCGGGATCGTGCTCCGTGAACACCCCCGTGACGTGGGTGTTCAGCGCTACGGCGCGACCGCGGACGATATCGCACCCGCCCGAGAAGATCCGCTCCGCCGCACCTTCTCGGTCGCGATGGCCTGCATCGGTAGCCCCCGGTTCTGGACGCTGGCGTGGATGTTCCTGCTCTGCGGCGCCACCACCAACGGCCTCATGTGGAGCCATTTCACGCCGGCCGCCGCGGATCACGGCATGCCGCCGACCGCGGCGTCTAGCCTGTTGGCCGTCATCGGCGTGGCCAACATCGCCGGCACGGTCGGCGCGGGCTGGCTCACCGACCGCGTCGACGCCCGAGCGGTGCTCGCAGTGTTCTTCTGTGCGCGGGGCGTGACCCTCGCGGTCCTACCGTTCGCGCTCGGGGCGCGCGTCGATCCCGCATTGATCGGGTTCGCCGTCGGGTTCGGTCTCCTCGATGTGGCGACGGTGCCGCCGACGCTCGCCCTGTGCCGCCGGTACTTCGGCCCCGATGCCGCCGTGGTGTTCGGGTGGGTGAACGTCTTCCACCAGGTGGGTGCGGGTCTGATGGCGTTGCTGGCCGGCTTGACCCGCGACGTGGAGGGCAGCTACACGCCGATCTGGCTGATGGCCGCTCACCTGTGCGTCTGCGCGGCCATCCTCGGGGTCCTCGCCGGTCGCGAGCGGCGTGTGGCAGTAGTAGCGTGCCGGTCGTGACCCGGAAGGCGTGAATAGAGGACGTGGCGGAGATCGCCGCGAGCCTGCCGCGCGTGCAGGAGATCGCCGCATGGGGCGGACGTCCCGCTTGGCAGGTCAGCCGTAAGGTGTTCTGCGGTAACCGTTCCCCGCGTCCCGATGCCGTCGACGAGAACGGTGTGCGGATGGACGACGTGGTGCTCATCCGGACACCCGACGAGTCCGACAAGCTCGCGCTGGTGCAGGCCGGTGGCCCCTTCTTCACCACGCCGCACTTCGACGGTTACAACGCCGTGCTGGTCCGGGCGTCCAGGCTGCACGAGATCACCCGGGACGAGCTGGCCGAGGTCATCACCGACGCCTGGTGTGCGTGCGCGCCGAAGACCGTCGTCGCCGCGTGGCTCGAGCAGCGGGGCGCGAGCGGAGGTTAGTCGCCGATCGCCGGTGCTGAAACGCGACGCCCGTCACGTCTCCATCCAGCAGACGACCCACCAGCGGACATCGCGCCCCAGTGTTACGGGCTCCGGCTGGGCGCACGGCGGCACAGCGTCCGAGACGGCGACGCCGGAGCCGGATCGAGCCGAGCGGCTGGTCGTTACTGCGATTCGGCTACGACCGCGTGCGTCACCCCGATGACGTGATCGCCGAGGTGCGGCGAGCGATCGAGATCGCGGAGGCGGGGTAATAGGTTTTCGGCCCCGGAGTGGCGTCGATTAGGCTTCTGGCATTCGTTCATGCCAGATGCCAGATGGATCGATTCGATCAGAGCCTCCGAGGAGCCCAGCCCTGTGTCCGAAGCCGAAGTCACCGACCTGAGCGAGGCCACGCTCGACGCCGCAGCAACCGACGCTGCGCAGGCGTTCGCGGCCGCTGCGACGCTCGAGGCGCTGAACGAGGCCCGCCTGGCGCACCTGGGTGAGAAGTCCCCGTTGGCCCTGGCGAAGCGCGCACTCGGCTCCATACCCAAGACGGAGCGCAAGGACGCCGGTAAACGGGTCAACGTCGCGCAGGGCCGGGCCCGCGCCTCTTACGAGGAGCGCAAGGCGGTGCTCGACGCTGAGCGCGACGCAGCCGTGCTGGTCGCCGAGTCCATCGATGTCACGCTCCCGACGGGCCGGGCACCCCAGGGCGCGCGCCACCCGGTCAGCATCATCGCCGACCAGGTCGCCGACGTCTTCGTCGGCATGGGCTGGGAGATCGCGGAGGGGCCCGAGGTCGAGACCGAGCACTTCAACTTCGATGCGCTCAACTTCCTGCCGGACCACCCAGCGCGCTCGATGCAGGACACCTTCTACGTCGCGCCCGAGGGATCCCGGCAGGTCCTGCGCACTCACACGTCGCCGGTACAGGTCCGCTCCATGCTCTCCCGCGACGTGCCGATCTACATCGCGTGCCCGGGCCGCACCTTCCGCACCGACGAGCTCGACGCGACCCACACTCCCGTGTTCAGCCAGGTCGAGGGGCTCGCCGTCGACAAGGGTCTGACGATGGCGCACCTACGCGGCACGTTGGAGGCCTTCGCGAAGGCGCTCTTCGGGCCCGATACGACGACGCGGATGCGGCCCAACTACTTCCCGTTCACCGAGCCGTCCGCCGAGGTGGACATCTGGTTCCCGCAGAAGAGGGGTGGTGCGGGCTGGGTCGAGTGGGGCGGTTGCGGCATGGTCAACCCGAATGTGCTGCGTGCCTGCGGTATCGATCCCGACTTGTACTCCGGGTTCGCCTTCGGCATGGGACTCGAGCGCACGCTGCAGTTCCGCAACGGGATCTCCGACATGCGCGACATCGTCGAGGGTGACGTGCGCTTCACCCTGCCCTTCGGCGTCCAGGGCTGATCCGCACCGTATACGGCCGAACCGAACCACTGAACGAAAAGGATTGAGTGCCAGTGCGAGTAGCGCAGTCTTGGCTCACCGAGGTCCTACGTCGGGATACCCCCGACTGGGGGGTGACCCCCGAGGAGTTGGATGCCGGGTTCGTTCGCGTCGGCTTCGAGGTGGAGGAGCTGGGTTCCCTCGACACCGTCGCCGGCCCCCTGGTGGTCGGGCGCGTCCGCCACATCGAGGAGCTCACGGACTTCCGTAAGCCGATCCGCTTCTGCCAGGTCGACGTGGGCGAGGCCGAGCCCCGCGGCATCGTCTGTGGCGCACGCAACTTCGCCGAGGGCGACCTCATCGTCGCCGCACTCCCGGGGGCCGTGCTGCCCGGTGGATTCGAGATCGCCGCGCGGAAGACGTACGACCACGTCTCCGACGGGATGATCTGCTCGGTTCGCGAGCTAGGCATCGGCAGCGACCACGCGGGCATCCTGGTGCTGCCCGCAGGCACCGCGCAGCCGGGCGCTGACGCCAAGGCCGTTCTCGGGATGGATGATTCGGTCATCGAGCTCAATGTCACGCCGGACCGTGGCTATGCATTCTCGGTGCGCGGCCTGGCCCGCGAGTTGGCGTGCGGCTACGACCTGCCGTTCACCGATATCACCCGCCCGTCGCCCGAGCGGGGCAGTGGGGTCGGCGAGGTCGCAGTGCGAGTCGAATCCGACTCGGGCTGCACGCGTTTCACTGCGATGCGGGTCGAGGGCATCGACCCGCGGGCCGTGAGCCCGTGGTGGCTGCAGCGGCGCCTGCTCACCTCCGGCGTGCGTCCGATCGGACCCGCGGTGGACGTGACGAACTACTTGATGCTGCTCACGGGACAGCCGCTGCACGCTTTCGATGAGGCCAGCCTGCGCGGTGGTCTCGTCGTCCGGAAGGCGGCGGCAGGGGAGACGCTCGAGACGATCGACCACGTGACGCGCACCCTCGATCCCGAGGACACGGTCATCGCCGACGACACGGGTCCCGTGTCGTTGGCGGGCGTCATGGGCG
This sequence comes from Tsukamurella sp. 8F, assembly GCF_029167375.1. Classification (GTDB taxonomy): domain Bacteria; phylum Actinomycetota; class Actinomycetes; order Mycobacteriales; family Mycobacteriaceae; genus Tsukamurella. Next base: position 16,108 of record NZ_JARFTP010000039.1, on the reverse strand, counting down.
GCGCAGGCGCCGAGGTCGCGGACGGCACCACCGACGTGATCCTCGAGGGCGCGATCTGGAACCCCGTAGCCGTGTTCCGTACGGGCAAGCGCCACAAGCTGTCCTCCGACGCCGCCAAGCGCTACGAGCGCACCGTAGACCCCGCGATCAGCGTGTGGGTGGTCCGCGAGGCCGCGCGTCTGCTCACCGAGATCGCGGGTGGCACCGTCGTCGGTGAGATCACAGACATCGGTGGCTATTCCGAGCGACCCGCGATCACGATCGACGCCGGTCTTCCTGCGCGCATCGCCGGGGTCGACTACCCGGCCGGCACGACCGAACGGCGATTGACTCAGATCGGTTGTCGCGTCCAAGGCGATGCGACGCTGACCGTCGTTCCCCCGACGTGGCGGCCCGACCTCGGCATGCCCGCCGACCTGGTCGAGGAGGTGCTGCGGCTCGAGGGGCTAGAGCAGATCCCGCCCGTGCTCCCGGCCGCGCCCGGCGGGCGCGGTCTGACACCGCGCCAGCAGCGCCGTCGACGGGTCAGCCGGGGGCTTGCGCACACCGGACACGTCGAGGTGCTGCCCGGCCCGTTCCTGCCCGCGGCCGTGTTCGATACGTGGGGTCTGGATCCCGATGATGTCCGTCGCCGCACGACCAAGGTGCTCAACCCGCTCGAGGCCGACCGCCCCGAGCTCGCGACGACATTGCTTCCCGGTCTGTTGGAGATCCTGGCTCGCAACGTCTCTCGCGGACAGCGCGATCTCGCGTTGTACACCGTCGGCCAGGTCGTCCTGCCCACCGATGAGACGGGTGCCGTCGATCCGATCCCGGTAGACCGCCGGCCCACGGACGACGAGGTCGCCGCCTTGAACGCGTCGCTGCCGAGGCAGCCGGAGCACGTCGGTGTCGTCTTCACAGGCCTGCGCACGCCGTCCGGGCCGTGGGGCGCCGGTCGCCCGTCCGACGCGGCCGACGCGTTCGAGGCGGTCCGCGAGATCGCGCGAGCGGCGAACGTGGACATCGAGCTGCGGCCCGTGCAGTACCAGCCCTTCCATCCCGGGCGGTGCGCCGAGGTGCTTGTGGGCGGCACCGTCGTCGGGCATGCGGGCGAACTGCATCCGGCCGTGCTCGAGCGTGCCGGGCTGCCGCCCCGCACTTGCGCCGCCGAGGTGGACCTCGACGCGATCCCGCTCACCGAGGTGCTCCCCGCGCCGACCGTGTCGCCGTACCCGGCCGTGCTGCAGGACGTCGCGGTCCACGTAGACAGCGCCGTGCCCGCCCAGGCCGTCCTGGATGCGCTCGCCGCAGGGGCGGGCGAGTTACTCGAGGACATCTCGCTGTTCGATGTGTTCACCGGCGCGCAGATCGGCGAGGGGCGCATTTCGCTGGCCTTCAAGCTGCGCTTTCGTGCGCCCGACCGCACCCTTACCGAGGGCGAGGCGTCTGCGGCTCGCGACGCCGCCGTCGCGAGCGCGGCCGAGGTGGTCGGGGCGGTCCTGCGCTGAGCCCTCTGGTCGGGCAGGCTTCATGAGGCGGCGGTCGAACGCCACCGCCGGTTGGCGGCGATCACCTGGTCGAGGGCGTGGAGAGTGCCCTCGAGGTCCTCGATGTGGGCCTCCAATCGCCGACGCTCGTCCACCAACCGGGCGAACGCATCGTCGTTGTTCTCGATGCTGGGCGAGTGGACGCACGGCAGTAGCTCGGCGATCACGCGGCTGGTGAGTCCCGCCGTGTAGAGCTGTTTGAGGAGCTCGACCCGATCGATGGCGTCCTCGGTGTACGTCCGCTGACCCGATGCGCTCCTCTCTGCCCGCAGCAGCCCTTGCTCCTCGTAGTAGCGCAGCGATCGAACGCTCGCCCCGGTGCGTTCCGCCAGCCTGCCGATCCTCACGAGCCACCTCCATGATCCGGCTCACATCTTCTTGCCTCTGACGTCAATGGTAGGTCTTAGCGTCGAGACATGACCACTTCACTCTTCGACACACACCGACTCGGCCGTCTCACGCTCCCGAACCGGGCCGTGATGGCTCCCATGTCCCGTATCCGCGGCACCGCCGAGGGCTTCGCGACGGAGCAGATGGCGACGTACTTCGGGCAGCGCGCCACCGCCGGCCTCATCATCAGTGACGGCACGGCGCCCAATCGGGTCGGCTCCGGCAACCCCGGGGCGGCGGGACTGCGCACCGAGGAGGAGGCCGCGTCGTGGAAACCGGTCACGGACGCGGTCCACGGGGGCGGCGGCCGGATCTTCGCCCAGCTCATGCACGCCGGACGGATAAGCCACGAATCCACCAGCGGGCTCCAGCCCGTGGGTCCCTCGGCCGTCGCGGCGAACGCCACCGTGTTCACCCCGGTCGGTCCGCGGCCCGCGCCCGTGCCTCGCGCCTTGGAGATCTCCGAGATTCCGGAGCAGGCGAGGTCGTACGCCCAGGCGGCGATTCGTGCGATCGACGCAGGCTTCGACGGCGTCGAGCTGCACGGCGCCAACGGCTACCTGATCGGGCAGTTCCTCTCCTCGAACGCGAACCTGCGCACGGACTCCTACGGCGGATCGATCGCGGGCCGGATCCGCTTCGCCGTCGAGGCTGCAGAGGCGACAGCCGATGCGATCGGCGCGGACCGGACGGGCATCCGGCTCTCGCCGGGCGCCGGTCTCTGGGATGTGGTGGAGGAGGACGTGCCCGCCCTGTACGGCGCACTGCTCACCGAGCTGAATCGCCTCGGATTGGCGTATGTGCACCTCGAGGTCACCACCGACGAAGCCACCGTGCTGGACCTGCGCAGGCGCTGGGAAGGCACGTTCATGGTCAATCCGAGTACGTGGCTGGAACGCGGCGGCGAGGCCTACGGCCCCGTACCCACCAATCGCGATTCCGCCGAACACTGGCTCGGCCTGGGCGCCGACCTCGTCAGCTTCGGCCGCGCCTATCTGGCCAACCCCGATCTGGTGGAGCGCCTCCGCCGACGCCTGCCGTTGGCAGAGGCCGACCCCGCCACCTTCTACACCGGCGGCGCGAGCGGCTACGTCGACTACCCGGCCTATCAGCAGACGGCCTGACCGGCCGCTGCTGCGGACGGGATCATCGTTTGTCTGTAACACTTTCGACCGCGCCGACGACATAGCGAGCAGTGGTCGAGAAGCGGTGCCGCACAAGCCGAGACAGATGAGGAGTGGATGTATGCGGAACGGATTCGGCACGATCGGGAAGACCGTAGCGCTAGCCCTCGTGGTCGCTGGAGCGGCTGCGCTGAGCTCGGGACCGGTTGCAGCGGCTCCCAGCCAGGGAGGTGGATTCCCCGGCGGCCCGACCTGCAGCGTCGGATCTCTGACGGTCAAGGCGGAGTCGGCGCAGTCCAAGGTGGTGGTGTGCCATCGCCCCTACTCGATCGACTACCAGTACCAGGGCGAGGCGAAGTCCACCGGGGCGACGGTGACGATCGACGGTGCACGCTACGCAAGCGGCGGTTACCACGCCTTCAACAACGGCTACGCGTACCACGTCCGTCCGGACCGTCTCGAGATCCTCGCGCCCGATGGTGCCGTGGTGTCGTCGGAGCCGTGGACCTCGTACGTCGCGTACTGATCCTGGTCGGCTTTCCCTCCCGAGTCCGGCCAGCCGACGGCCGGCCGGACTCGGGAGCGGCCGGATGTCCGCCCTGTCAGCGCTGATCCGTCGGCTGCGCTCGTCGCGGTCGGGCCGTTGCACGACGGCTAGCTCAGATGGTGCACCTCGGCCAGTTCGTACACCGGGGTGTCGAGACCCTCGTACCTCGCTTTGAGCTGTAGCGCCAGGTATAGCGAGTAGTGGCGCGACTGGTGCAGGTTGCCGCCCATCATCCAGAGGTTCTCGACGCGGGTCGGTTTCCACATGTTGCGCTGCTCGCCTTCCCACGGGCCGGGGTCCTTGGCGGTCTCGGAGCCGAGGCCCCAGCACTTGCCCAGCCGGTCGGCGGTCTCCTGGCCCATCAGGTCGGCGGCCCATCCGTTCATCGAGCCGTAGCCGGTCGCGTAGACCACGAGATCGGCCGGAAGTTCGGTGCCGTCCTCCAGCACGACGGAGCCCTCGGTGAGGTGATCGACGTCGCCGTGTGCCAGCTTGATAGACCCGTCGGCGACCAGTTCGGACGCACCGACGTCGATGTAGTAGCCCGACCCGCGCCGCAGGTACTTCATGAACAGACCCGAGTCGTCGTCTCCGAAATCCAGATCGAAGCCGGCCTTCTCCAGGTCGGCGTAGTAGTCGGCGTCGACCTCGCGGATCTTGTCGTAGATCGGCTTCTGGAACTGGTTCATGATCCGGTAGGGGAGCGACGCGAAGATCAGGTCGGCCTTATCGGTGGTGACGCCGGCTTCCAGAGCGCGCTCGCTGTACAGATCGCCGAGCCCGTACTCCATCAGCGAGCCGGACCGCACGATGTGGGTCGATGATCGCTGCACCATCGTCACGTCGACGTCGTTCTCGTACAACGCCTTACAGATGTCGTGCGAGGAGTTGTTGGCGCCGATCACTACCACCTTCTTGCCGCGGTACGCATCGGGTCCCGGGTGCTGCGACGAGTGGTGCTGCTCGCCGCGGAAGAGGTCCATGCCGTCGAAGTGAGGGACGTTGGGCTTGCCCGACATGCCGGTAGCGAGCACCAGCTGCTTCGGATGCAGGGTCAGCTCCTCGCCGTCCTTGACCACCTGCACCGTCCATTCGCCCTGAGCGTCGTCGTAGGTGGCGTCGGTGCATTCGGTCTTCGACCAGTAGGGCACCTCCATGACACGCGTGTACATCTCGAGCCAGTCGCCGATCTTGTCCTTGGGCGCGAAAACGGGCCAGTTCTTTGGGAACGGCAGATACGGCAGGTGGTCGTACCAGACCGGGTCGTGCAGGCACAGCGACTTGTAGCGCCCGCGCCACTGGTCGCCGGCGCGCGCGTGCTTGTCGACGACGAGGGCCGGGACGCCGAGCTGGCGTAGCCGCGCGCCGAGGGCGATGCCGCCCTGGCCGCCGCCGATCACCAGCGCGTACGGCTGAACGGTACGTCCCAGTTCGGCCTCTTCCTGCGCCCGGCGCTCCGCCCATGTGGGTGCCGCGTTGTGCGGCCCGTGCACCGCCCCCAGTGGGCGGCTCGGCCCCTGGTTCTCCTCGTGGCCCTTGAGTTCGCGCAGGGTCGTGAGCAGCGTCCACGCCCTGTCGCCGGCACCGTCGTCGCGAATGCGGAGATGGCCCTTGCCGCGCCCGGTACGAGTCTCGAACTCGATGAAGGCGTTCACCACGCCGCCCTCCTCGGTGGCCGGTTCGGACGTCGCGAACCCCGACGGGTCGGTGTCGTCGAGCCGCGCGGTAAGCATGTGCGCGACGCCTGCGCTGCCCTCGACGGTCTTGAGGTTCCAGGTGAACGCGACCAGGTCACGCCAGAAGCTCTCTGTGCCGAACAGACCGGCCGCGGCCTCGATGTCCCGGGCCCTCAGCGCCGCCTCGAAGCTCGCGAGCCACGCGTCCACCCTCTGCTGTGCGCTCGCCCGGGCGGTCGGCTCCAACGTTGCGGTCATGTCGATGTGCTCCTTCGTTGCCGGATGTGTCGTCTTGTGACTCACACCACACGCTCGTGCGGACGGGTGCGGCAAGAGTTGCGTGGGGTTGCTGCGCGCAGGCGCCCCTGCAACGGACTGCAACCCTGTCGCATGTGTCGGGCATCACATACACCGGACGAAAGGAAGGAGCCGACATGGCAACCATGCACGCCGCGGTCTACCGAGGACCGCGCTCCCTGAGCGTCGACGAGGTCCCGGTCCCGTCACCCGGACCGGGCGAGGTACTCGTCGAGGTCGGGTTCAACGGAATCTGCGGTACGGATCTCCACGAGTACTTCGCGGGTCCGATCTTCGTGCCCGACGGCGAACCGCATCCCCTCACGGGCAAGGCCATGCCGCTGGTGATGGGGCACGAGTTCTCGGGCACCGTCCGCGATCTCGGCGCCGGGGTCGCGGGCTGGTCCGAGGGCGACCGTGTCGCCATCGAACCCGTGTACCGCTGCGGCGAATGCGCGCCGTGTCGGGCGGGGCACTACAACATCTGCCAGAAGATCGGTTTCCACGGGCTCATGTCGGACGGCGGCATGGCACGGTTCACGACGGTGCCCGACTACATGCTTCACCGCCTGCCGGACTCGGTCTCGCTCGAACTCGGGGCCCTGGTCGAGCCCATGTCCGTCGCCTATCACGCGACGACGCTCGCCGACCTGCATCCGGGCGACACGGCGCTCGTTTTCGGGGCCGGGCCGATCGGCATCGGCGTCTTCCAGGCGCTGCGTGGGCAGGGGATAGAGAAGACGCTCATCGTCGAGCCCTCGGAGACGAGGCGCGCGGCCGTCGAGCGGCTCGGGGCACGCACCGTCGACCCCACCACCGTCGACGTCGCGGAGTTGGTCGCCGACGAGACTTCAGGAGCCATGGCGGATGCGGCCTTCGACGCGGCCGGGGTCGCCGCCGCCGTCGACACCGCGATCTCGTCGGTGGGTGCGCGCAGACCCACCGTGGCCGTCGCGATCTACGAGAGGCCCCTCGAGGCTCAGCTGCTGCAGCTGGTCATGCACGAGAGCCGCATCCAGGGCTCGCTCTGCTACACCGGCTCCGATTTCGAGGCGGTCATCGCTCTGATGGCCGACGGCGGGTACGACACCACAGGATGGGTCGAGGCCATAGCGCTCGGTGACGTCGTCGACGGGGGATTCGAGGCGCTGCACCGCGGCGAGAAGATGAAGGTCCTCGTCGACCCGTCGCGATGACCGGTGGCGGAACCCGCACCGTGGAGCGGGCGCGAGGAGCACAATCGACGGGGATGACTCGGATCACAGTGGAGCCCGCGGTGGCATTCGGCGAGGACCCGCGGCAGTATGCCCGCCTCCTGGCCCAGGTCTACGACGCCACGATGTCGGGCGAGCGGCCGCCGGCGCGCCCGCGAGAGGTGATCGGCGACTCGTGGGAGCGGGTACGTGCCGCGGGGCTGCGGCCCGACGATGCCGCGGGCCCCGCGGTCCACTCGGCGGAGGTGCCGCGGCTGCGGCGGGAATCCGGGCTGGCGGCGATGATCGAGGACTTCACCGAAGGACTGGCCCCGCTCACCGAGGGCGGCTCCAGCATCCTGGTGGTCGCCGATGCGGAGGGACGCATCCTGTGGCGTGCCGGTCCCTCGGCGGTCCTGCGGCAGGCGGATGATCTCGGCTTCGTGGAGGGCGCCGCGTGGGCCGAGGAGGACGTGGGTACCAACGCCATCGGCACCGCGCTCGCGTCTCGCGGTGCGGTGCAGACGTTCTCGGCCGAACACTTCGCGCGTAGCCAGCACCCGTGGACGTGCGCGGCGGCCCCGATCCGTGATCACCGGACGGGCCGGCTGCTCGGTGTCGTCGATGTGAGCGGAGCCGCGTCGACGGTCAACCCCACGACGCTGGCCCTGGTCGCCACCGTCGCCCGGCTCGCCGAATCGCGGCTGCGGGAGGCGCACCTCGCGGGGCTGGACCGGCTGCGCACCGTTGCCGCGCCGATGCTCGCCGGCCTTGGGCGCCCCGGCGTCGCCGTCGACGCCGACGGTTGGGTCGCGGCCGTGGGGGATCTCGCGCCGCGCAGTCGTGTGACACTGCCTGACGCCGTGACGGGGCCCACGATCTGGCTGCCCGAACTGGGGGTCTGCAGTGTCGATCCACTACCGGGCGGGTGGCTGCTGCAGCCGGACCGCGAGTCGGCCGGCGGGCACGGAACGGACACCTCGCGGGTGGTGCTCGACCTGAGGCCGGGACGCTCCCCGGAGGTGATGGTGTCCGGAGCGGCCGGCGCCTGGCGCTACACCCCTACGCCGCGGCACGCGCAGATCCTCTCGCTGATCGCCGCCGACGGTGCCGGGCGTTCCGCCGCGCAGCTCGCCGAAGCGCTGTTCGGGGACGCCGCGCGTGTCGTCACCGTACGTGCCGAGATCTCCCGCCTCCGCCGTTCGCTGTCGGGGCTGATCGCCGCGCAGCCTTACCGATTCGCTCCCGGCGTCGCCGTGGAGGTGGTGCGCTGAGTCGGGTCGGGATCGTCAGATGTGGTACGTCCAGGCGACCTGATTGTGGCGGTCACCGACGAGGCTGGGACGCCCACACCCCATCTTGACCAGGACCTGGCGGTCCGGGACGCGAGGCGCGACACCGTCGAGGGCGCGTGCGACCATCCCGCGCAGGCCGGGCGCGGTGTTCCGGGGCTGTGCCGTGAGCGGTTGTGTCGGGTACATGCTGTGTCCTTCGCGTTCCAGGCGTGCGGCGTTACGGATTCCCAGCGTGCCGACGACCGCCAGGAGTGCGCTGAACGATCGCTGATAGGTCACCGAGAACCTCTCGCGGTGCTCCTCCTCGGTCCCGAGCGGTAGATTCGGGACGGTGTTGATACCGGGTTGTGAATAGACTTGCAGAGTGGTGCATAATCATCGCATGACTATTTCCGTCGCCGTCGCGGGCGCGAGCGGATACGCCGGGGGAGAGATCCTACGGCTGTTGCTCGGCCATCCCGCGTACCAGTCGGGTGAGCTCGAGATCGGTGCGCTGACCGCCGGTTCGAGTGCGGGTTCGCCCCTGTTCGAGCATCACCCGCATCTGCTCCCGCTGGCGGACCGCGTACTCGACGACACGGCGCCGGAGATCCTGCGCGGCCACGACGTGGTCTTCCTGGGCCTCCCGCATGGTAAGTCGGCCGAGATCGCGGACGCGCTGCCGCCGTCGACGCTCATCATCGACTGCGGCGCGGACCACCGGCTGCAGAGCGCGGACGACTGGGAGCGGTGGTACAAGAGCGGACATGCCGGGACCTGGCCCTACGGCCTGCCCGAGCTACCGGGTAACCGTGAGGTCCTGAAAGGCGCGGCGCGCATCGCCGTCCCCGGTTGTTACCCGACGGTGACCACCCTCGCCGCGATGCCCGCGGTCGCGGCGGGAGTCGTTGCGCCGCGCGTGTCGGTGGTAGCGATGAGCGGCACGTCCGGCGCTGGGCGGGCCGCGAAGGTGGATCTGCTCGCGTCCGAGGTCCTCGGCTCGATCCGCGCGTACGGCGTAGGCGGCGCACACCGGCATACGCCGGAGATGATCCAGAACCTCTCGGCGGTCGCCGGAGAGCCCGTGAGTGTCAGCTTCACTCCGGTCCTGGTTCCGGCCGCGCGTGGCATCCTCGCCACCGTTACCGCCGACACGACCACCGACGTCGACACGATTCGGGGCATCTACGAGAAGGCTTACGCCGATGAGCCGTTCGTGTATCTACTGCCGGCCGGGAAGCAGCCCCAGACGTCGTCGGTGATCGGCTCCAACGCGGTGCACGTGCAGGTGGAGGTCGACGAGCTGGCCGGCCGCCTGGTCGCGACCGCCGCCGTCGACAACCTGACCAAGGGCACGGGTGGCGCGGCCGTCCAGTCGATGAACCTGGCGCTCGGGCTGCCCGAAACCGCCGGCCTGAGCACTGTAGGAGTCGCACCGTGACCGATGCGAGCCTCGGTACCGCGACCGACACCACCGCGGGCGGGTACCGCCTCGTCCGGAACCAGGGCGTGACCGCCCCGCTCGGCTTCAAGGCCGCGGGGATCGCCGCGGGTATCAAGGCGAGCGGGAGGCCCGACCTCGCGCTGGTGTTCAACGAAGGCCCGGGCTACGCGGCGGCCGGCGTCTTCACCGCGAACAAGGTGAAGGCGGCACCCGTCCTATGGAGCCGGGAGGTCCTGGCGACGGGGCGATTGCGCGCAGTCGTCCTCAACTCGGGCGGCGCTAACGCGTGTACCGGCCCAGGCGGTTTCCAGGACGCGCACGCGACCGCCGAGAAGGTCGCCGAGACCCTCTCCGAGTGGGGAACGGAGACGGGTGCCATCGAGGTGGCCGTGTGCTCCACGGGCCTCATCGGTGACCGGCTGCCGATGGACAAGCTGCTCGGCGGCATCGTCGAACTCGTGCATGACATGGGTGGCGGGATGTCCGGTGGGACCGACGCTGCACATGCGATCATGACCACGGACACTGTCGCCAAAGAGGTTGCACTGCATCATGATTCCGGATGGAACGTAGGCGGCATGGTAAAGGGCGCCGGGATGATCGCGCCGTCGCTCGCGACGATGCTGTCCGTGGTGACGACCGACGTGGTCGCGACGGCGAAGCAACTCGACGAGGCTCTCCGGTACGCCGCGAAGTACACGTTCGATCGGCTCGACGTGGACGGCGCGACGTCCACTAATGACACCGTCCTGCTCCTGGCGAACGGGGCGAGCGAGAAGACCTGCACGCAAGAGGAATTGAACGCCGCGGTCCGCGCGGTGTGCGACGACCTCGCGGCGCAGATGCAATCCGACGCCGAGGGCGTCACCAAGCGGGTGACCATCGAGGTCACCGGCGCGGCGTCCGAGGACGAGGCGCTCATCGCCGCGCGGGCGATCGCGCGGGACAACCTGGTGAAGACGGCGCTGTTCGGCTCCGACCCCAACTGGGGCCGGGTCCTGGCTGCGGTCGGCATCGCGCCGATCGCGTTGGACCCGGGCACCATCGCGGTGTCGTTCAACGGACAGCCAGTGTGTGAGAAGGGAACCGGAGTGGCCGGAGCACGAGATGTGGACCTTTCAGGGCCGGAGATCCTCCTGACGGTGGATCTGGCGCAGGGCGCCGGCAGCGCGGCGATCCGCACGACGGATCTGTCGCACGCCTACGTCGAAGAGAATTCGGCGTACTCGTCATGACAGGGCCGATGGATGTGACCGGGCACCATCACCACAACGATCCGGGGGGTGAATCGCTCGGACCGGTGCCCGAGAGCAACGCGCCCGCGCTCGGTGCGCCCGACGACCCGAACGCACTTGCGGCGGCACATGTCCTGACGCCGCCCGAGAAGGCGGGCATACTCGCCGAGGCCCTGCCGTGGCTGCAGCGTTTCCACGGCAAGACGGTCGTCGTGAAGTACGGCGGGAACGCGATGATCGACAGCGCGCTCAAGTCGGCCTTCGCGCAGGACATGGTGTTCCTGCGAACCTGCGGTATCAAGCCCGTCGTGGTGCACGGTGGCGGTCCGCAGATCTCGTCGATGCTCGCTCGACTCGGTGTGGAGGGCGAGTTCAAGGGCGGTTTCCGCGTCACCACTCCCGAGGTGATGGACGTAGTGCGCATGGTCCTGTTCGGGCAGGTGGGTCGCGAGCTCGTCGGCCTGATCAACTCGCACGGCCCGTACGCCGTCGGCATGTCCGGGGAGGACGCGCACCTGTTCACCGCTACGCGGCGCAACGTGTTGGTGGACGGCGAGGAGACCGATATCGGCCTCGTCGGCGACGTGACGACGGTCCAGCCGCATGCTGTGCTCGACCTCATCCAAGCCGGGCGCATCCCCGTCGTGTCGACCATCGCGCCCGATGCCGACGGGGTGGTGCACAACATCAACGCGGATACCGCCGCCGCGGCACTCGCGGAAGCGCTGGGCGCGGAGAAGCTCATCGTCCTCACCGACATCGAAGGTCTCTACACCGACTGGCCGGATCGGACGTCGCTCGCGAGCGAGATCGACACGGACTCCCTCACCGCGCTGTTGCCGAGCCTCGACTCCGGGATGGTCCCCAAGATGGAGGCGTGCCTACGTGCGGTGACGGGCGGCGTCCCCACCGCGCACGTCGTCGACGGCCGCGTGCCGCACTCGGTCCTGCTCGAGGTCTTCACCTCGGAGGGCATCGGAACCATGGTCACCCCGCCCGCGCCCGAGGACTGAGAGATGACGCAGAACAAGAATCTGTTGGACCGGTGGTCCGGCGCGCTCATGGACACGTACGGCACGCCGCCGCTCGCCCTGGTCTCGGGCTCGGGCGCCGAGGTCGTCGACGCGGACGGGAAGCGCTACGTCGACCTGCTGGCCGGGATCGCGGTCAACATCCTCGGCCACGCGCACCCGGCGGTCGTCGAGGCGGTCACACGCCAGGTGTCCACACTCGGCCATGTGTCGAATCTGTACGTCGCCGAGCCGGCCGTGCGTCTCGCCGAGCGCCTGGTCGACATGGTGGGCGTACCGGGCACGCGTGTGTTCTTCTCGAACAGCGGCGCGGAGGCCAACGAGGCGGCGATCAAGATCGGCCGGCGCACCGGCCGCACGCGGATGATAGCCGCCGAGAACTCCTTCCACGGACGCACCATGGGCTCGCTCGCCCTCACCGGTCAGCCCGGTAAGCGGGAGCCGTTCGAGCCGCTGATCGAGACGGTCACGCACGTCCCCTACGGCGACGCCGATGCACTGCGCGAAGCGCTGGGCGCAGCGCGCGTGGACGGCGCTTCGTCCGCCCCGGATGTGGCCGCGGTCTTCCTCGAGCCCGTCATCGGCGAGGGGGGCGTCGTCACCCCGCCGGCCGGCTACCTCGCGGAGGCCCGCGCCGCTGCTTCGGAGGCCGGGGCGCTTCTGGTGTTGGACGAGATCCAGACCGGAATAGCCCGTACGGGCACCATGTTCGCGTTCCAGCAGACCGGCATAGTGCCCGACGTGTTCACGCTCGCGAAGGGCCTCGGCGGCGGGCTGCCGATCGGGGCCACCGTCGCAGTGGGGGAGGCGGGCGCGCTGCTCACGCCGGGCCAGCACGGCACGACGTTCGGCGGTAATCCCGTGAGCGCGGCCGCCGCCAACGCCGTGCTCGACGTGATCGAGGCCGAGGGCCTCGCCGAACGCGCTGCATCGCTCGGGAAGCACATCGCCACCACGATCGAGGCGATGGGGCACCCGCTCGTGTCCGGTGTGCGCGGGCAGGGAATGCTCCTCGGAATCACGCTGACCGACGCACGGGCCAAGCAGGTCGAGACCGCGGCGCGCGACGCCGGGTACCTGGTCAACGCGGCGCAGCCCGATGTGGTTCGGCTCGCGCCTCCGCTGGTCCTCACCGACGCGCAGGCAGACGGCTTCCTGGCGGACCTGCCCGCCGTTCTCACTGCAGCACAGGAGTCCTAGATGACCCGCCACTTCCTTCGCGACGACGATCTGACTCCGGCCGAACAGGCCGAGGTCCTCGCACTGGCCGCGGAACTCAAGGCCGCTCCGTTCTCGCGCCGGCCTCTGGAGGGCCCGAAGGGCGTAGCGGTCGTATTCGACAAGAACTCGACGCGCACGCGGTTCAGCTTCGACGTCGGCATCGCGCAACTGGGCGGGCATGCCGTGGTCGTCGACGCCAAATCGACGCAGATGGGGCGCGACGAGTCCCTCGCGGACACCGCTCGCGTGCTCTCGCGCTTCGTCGACGCCATCGTGTGGCGCACCTATGCCCAGGCCGGACTGGAGGAGATGGCGGAATACGGCTCCGTGCCCGTGGTCAACGCCCTGTCGGACGACTTCCACCCGTGCCAGATCCTCGCGGATCTGCAGACGATCGCCGAGCGCAAGGGCGCACCGGGAACGAACTCGCTGGGTGGCCTGAAGCTGACGTATCTCGGCGACGGCGCGAACAACATGGCGCACAGCTACATGCTGGGCGGCGCCACCGCCGGTATGGACGTCACGATCAGCGCACCCGAGGGCTTCGCGCCCGAAGCGCGGTTCGTCGAGGCGGCCCGCGCCCGGGCGAAGGAGACGGGCGCCGAGATAAGCCTGATCTCCGATCCGGTACTCGCCGTCGCAGGGGTCGACGTCGTGGTCACCGACACGTGGGTGTCGATGGGGCAGGAGGACGACGGGCTGGACCGGAAGGGACCGTTCCTGCCGTATCAGGTGGGCGCCGAACTCCTGGCGCATGCAGATCCGGATGCCATTGTGCTGCACTGCCTTCCAGCACACCGCGGCGAGGAGATCACCGACGAGGTGATCGACGGTCCGCAGTCCGTGGTGTTCGACGAGGCCGAGAACCGGTTGCACGCGCAGAAGGCGCTGCTGACCTGGCTCCTGGAGCACTGATGACGACCGGCGACCTGCCCGCGGCCACGCGGGCGGGCCGGCAGGCGGCCATCGTGACCGTCCTCGCCAATCACCAGGTACGCAGTCAGGCGGAACTGCAGGCGCTGCTGCTGCGGCACGGCTTCGAGGCCACGCAGGCCACGCTGTCGCGGGACCTCGACGAGTTGGGGGCCGTCAAGCTGCGAGCACCCGACGGCGGCGCGGGTGTATACGTGGTGCCCGAGGACGGATCGCCGGTACGCGGCGTTTCGGGCGGCACCGAGCGCCTGTCCCGGTTGCTGGGCGACCTGCTCGTCTCGACCGACCACAGTGGCAACATCTGCGTCCTGCGCACCCCGCCGGGCGCCGCGAACTTCCTCGCCAGCGCACTGGACCGGGCCGCGCTACCCGAGGTGGTCGGCACCGTCGCCGGCGACGACACCGTGTTCGTGGTGGCGCGCGAACCCACCACTGGGCAACAGCTCGCCGAGCAGATCGCCGCACTGGCATAACCGATTTCGACGACGAATAGGACCTTTCGTGAGCGACAAGCATGGAACCAACGAGGGCAGCCTGTGGGGTGGGCGGTTCGCGTCCGGCCCTGCCGAGGCGATGGCGGATCTGAGCAGGTCGACCCATTTCGACTGGGCGCTGGCGCCCTACGACGTCCGTGCGTCGCAGGCGCATGCGCGGGTACTGCACCGGGCCGGCCTGCTCTCCGACGAGGCTCTGACAGAGATGCTAGAGGCGCTCGACCGCCTGGCGGCCGATGTGGCGTCGGGTGCCTTCGCCCCGTCCGGATCCGACGAGGACGTGCACGGGGCCCTCGAGCGTGGACTCATCGAGCGCGCAGGCGCCGATGTGGGCGGCCGTCTGCGCGCGGGCCGCTCGCGCAACGACCAGGTCGCCACCCTGTTCCGGATGTGGCTGCGTGACGCCGTTCGGCTGGTGGCGTCCGGTGTGTTGGACGTGGTGGATTCGCTTGTGGCGCAGGCGCAGGAGAACCCCGATGTGGTCATGCCTGGTAAGACGCACCTGCAGGCCGCGCAGCCGATCCTGCTGGCGCACCACCTGCTCGCCTATACCCATCCGCTGTTGCGCGACGTCGCGCGTCTCGCGGACCTCGATAGGCGGCTTGCGGTGTCCCCGTACGGGTCCGGGGCGCTGGCAGGGTCTTCGCTGGGGCTAGACCCCGATGCCATCGCGGCGGACCTCGGCTTCGATTCCGCCGCCGACAACTCTCTCGACGCGACCGCGAGTCGCGACTTCGCGGCCGAGGCTGCGTTCGTGCTGGCGATGATCGGGGTGGATCTCTCTCGCTGGTCCGAGGACGTGATCCTATGGAGCACCGCGGAATTCGGCTACGTGACGCTCGCGGACGCGTGGTCCACCGGCAGCTCGATCATGCCGCAGAAGAAGAATCCCGACGTAGCGGAACTCTCCCGGGGCAAGGCCGGCCGCCTGATCGGCAACGTATCCGGTCTGCTCGCCACCCTCAAGGCACAGCCGCTCGCGTACAACAGGGACCTGCAGGAGGACAAGGAGCCCGTGTTCGATTCGGTCGAGCAGCTGCGTCTGCTGCTCCCGGCCGTTGCGGGCCTCACCGCGACGCTGACGTTCCACCCAGAGCGGATGGCCGCTCTGGCACCGGCCGGATACACCCTCGCGACGGACATCGCCGAGTGGATGGTGCGCCAGGGCGTGCCGTTCCGGGTCGCGCACGAGGCGGCGGGCGAGTGCGTCCGCCGGGCGGAGGCCCGCGGCGTGGGGCTCGACGAGCTCACCGACGCGGAGTTCGCCGCGGTGCACCCGTCGCTCACCCCTGCCGTGCGCGGCGTTCTGACCGTGGCGGGCTCCGTCGCCTCGCGCTCGGCGCGGGGTGGCACCGCCGGGACGGCCGTCGCTCGCCAACTGGATGCCGTACGAGCGGAGACCGCACGTCTGCGGGATTGGGTGGGCGCCTGATCGGCGCAGCCGGGGCGCGGCGCAGGCTCTGTATGCATAATGATATCCACTGCCGGTAAGCGGACCGCATGACGAGAGGACGATCCATGAGCAAGCCCGACGACGCACAACGTTCCCTGCGGAGGGCCGGCGCGGTCGTGGTCAGCGGTGTGGTGGGAGCGCTCGTGGTGGACGGTGCCAAGCGCTTCGCGAACTCCGGTGCTCTGCGTAGGGCGGCCGTGTCCGCGACCGCGCTAGGCCTCCGGGGAGCCCGCTCGGCCGAGACCTCGGCCGAGTCCGCCCGTCTCG
>NZ_JARFTP010000038.1 GCF_029167375.1 Tsukamurella sp. 8F | reverse complement strand
AGAATCGGCCCACCCCCCGGCCCCGGTGCGTCGCCCGAACGACGTCTGTGAGTGTGCGGCTCAGGCGGCCGCGTAGCTCGGCTCGCTGCGGAACCGCGAGGCGCGGCCGTCGATGCCGAGCAGGCGCCACACGACCCGCGAGAGGGGATTCATCAGGCCGGTGCGCTTGGCCAGCAGACGGACGTCGCCGAAGACGTCACGCTTCATCTCCCTGGACTCCGGCGAACGCCAGTACATCTCACGCCACACCTCGCGCGGGATATCGAACTCGCGGCGGAACTCCTTCGGCGGCACCGCGATGGCAGTCAGCAGTACGCGCATGACGATGGGGAGCGCGAGCGAGAGCATGAACTTCGGCAGGGGCCCGCGAGTCGGAACCACCTGCTCGAGCCGCTGGTGTGCGAACGAGATGTGTCGCGCCTCCTCGGCGACGTGCAGCTGCATGACCGCCGTCATCGTCGGGTGCTGGCCCTCGGTGGACCGCAGGAACTGCTTCTGGATGTGGTCGATCGGCTCCTCGCCGCCGAGCACGCCCATGTAGAAGATCGTCGGGAATGTGGTTGCCGCCAACGGGATCAGGATGGACAGGCGCCGGAACCACCACTGTCCGCCCGGAACATCAGCACCGATGCGATTGACGAACTCCTGGAACATCAGAGTGTGCTGGCACTCCTCCTTGGCCTCGTGCGTCGCGTAGCGGAACTCGACCGAACCGTTGGGCTGGGCGGCCGTGTACTGCATGAGGCCGCGGATGAGGACCGACTCGAACTGCAGCCCGACCTTCGCGACGTTGGCCTGGCGCCACATGCCCATGCGGATCTGCTTCTCGGCCGGCAGCGACTTGTACCACTCGGTGCGCCCGATGGGATCGATGCGATCGGACAGGATCCACCGGGGGTCGTTGGGGGTCACCGCCAGCTCGGGGGAGTCCCAGTCGATGTCGATGTACGGATCGAAGTTGCGGTGCACCGACGCGTCCGACAGGTCACGCAGATTCTGTTCGTACTCGTCCTGGCCTGGTGCGCGGCGGTTGCGCATGCGTGCGGCGTGGGTCAACGGCAAGCTCGGTAGAGACATGGAGGACTCCTTCGGCCGGGCGGCTACGTGATCCCCCGAAGAGGCTGCAGGCCACGATGCCGCATGATATGTCCTGCCGTCTAGGCTATCACTCCGGTGGACAGTTTCCGACAGTCTGTCGATGTTCGGCCGCCGTCAGGACGCGATGCCGCGATGTCGCCCGCCGGTGCGGGCCGGTCCCTGCCGGCTCTCGTCCATCCAGTGCACCACCGGCGTGACGGCCCCAGCGTCGACGTCGTCGTGTACGTCGCCCGAGTGGGCCGGACCGGACCGGTGGAAGTAGTCGCGCTCGCCCAGCAACTCGGCGCCCAGGACGCGGCGCAGGTGGGGGATGATCTGCGCAGCGAAGGCTCGACCGCCGGGACCTGCGACGATGAGTCGGAAGGGGAATTCAGGGTCGGTGAGCGGTCCGTCGTTGAGCTCGATGTGGCACCATGCGTCCGCCGGTTGCCCGAACGCCCAGATCGTGGCTTCGACCTCATGGCAGGCGGTGCCGAGCCCGACCCAGAACGGATATGCGTGCGTGGTCGTCTCCTGGGGCGAAATCGTGGCGGTCACAGCGCTGCCTCCTGAGCTCTTCGTGTTCGACGTCCATCGACGGTCTGTCGATGGTAGAACCAGAATCACTGTAGACACATGGGACTCGTCTAACACATTGGTCACAATTGCAACACGGCGGCCGTGTTGTTGCTGTGAACCTCGGCGGCCGCCACGCGCTACCGCCTCAGACCGCGCCGCCGAAACCCTGCTGCCGCCACGCCTCGTAGGCGACGATCGACGCTGAGTTGGCCAGGTTCAGTGATCGCCGGCCTGCGAGCATCGGGATCCGCAGCCGCTCGGTGACGTGCGGGTCGTCGAGTACTTCGGGGGGGAGCCCTGTCGGTTCGGGGCCGAACAGCAGAACGTCTCCGGGGCGGTACGCGACCTCGTGGTGGAACCGTGTCGCGTGAGAGGAGAAGGCGTACACCTGCTCGGGCGCTAGCGCTGCCCACGCGGCCTCGAGATCGGCGTGCACCGTCACCACCGCCAGGTCGTGGTAGTCGAGCCCCGCCCGCCGGAGCTTCGGCTCGGACAGGTCGAACCCGAGTGGCTCCACCAGATGTAGTTCGCAGCCCGTGACGGCGGCCAGCCTGATCGCGTTGCCCGTATTGGGCGGGATGCGTGGCTCGAAGAACAGGATGCGGAACACGAGCCATGAGTCTGGCAGACCCGGGCCCCGGTTGGATCGGAGCCCGGGCGACCAGGAGTGGGTCAGGCGATCGGCGGCAGCGCGGCGCGCGTCGCCTTTCGGATGCCGAAGGCGGTGACGATCTCGCCGACGCCGACGACGATCGCCCAGATACCCGTCACCAGCAGTAGCGTCCACAGCGACGAGAAGGGTGAGACCAGCAGGACCAGCGCGGCGATGATCGTCAATACACCGGTGAAGATGACCCAGGGGCGCTGCGGGAGCGCGGGCTCCGAGGCGGCCACCGAGATGGTGGTGATCCCGCGGAAGAGCCAGCCTATGCCGATCCAGATGGCGAGCAGCAGCAGCGTCTCGGCCTCGCTGCGTAGCGCGATGCAGCCCAGCACGATCGACAGTCCGCCGCTGATCACACCCAGCAGGCGGTGCGCGCCGTCGCCCAGCAGCGCGCCTGCGACCTGGAAGAAGCCGCTGAACAACAACAGCACCGCGAAGAGGGTGCCCGCGACGACGAGCGACGCGCCGGGCCACGCCAGGATGACGATGCCGAGCAGCACCGAGACGATGCCGAGCGCGAGCGCGAGTTGCCAGACGGAGTCGATGGCCTTCTTGACGGTGTTGGTGGTCATGGCCACCGATCATTGTCCGAAATGGGCGGCGGCGCTAGCCATAGGCACACCGCGGAATGGAACCGGTCGCCCGTTCGCGTGAGTGGCTGCGGCCGATAGACTGCCGGGCGTGACGGCGACTGTTCTTGACGGCAAGGCCACCCGCGACGAGTTGTTCGAACAGTTCCGCAAGCGGGTGGAGGTGCTCGGCGAGCGCGGCATCACCCCGGGGCTCGGCACGGTCCTCGTAGGCGACGACCCCGGCTCCCAGTCCTATGTGAAGGGGAAGCACAGCGACTGCGCAAAGGTCGGGATCGCGTCCATCCGCAGGGACCTGCCCGAGACGGTGTCCCAGGCGGAGCTCGAGGACGTCATCGACGAACTCAACGCGAACCCCGAGTGCACCGGCTACATCGTGCAGCTCCCGCTGCCTCGGCACCTCGATGAGAACGCCATCCTGGAGCGCGTCGCACCGGACAAGGATGCCGACGGCCTGCATCCGGTCAACCTCGGCCGTCTCGTCCTCGGCGCGGAGGGGCCGCTCCCGTGCACTCCGCACGGCATCGTCCACCTGCTCCGCCGTTACGGCGTCGAGCTCGACGGTGCCCACGTCACGGTCGTCGGACGCGGCGTGACGGTGGGCCGCCCGATCGGCCTGCTACTCACTCGGCGTAGCGAGAACTCGACGGTCACGCTGTGCCACACGGGCACCCGGGACCTCGCCGACGAGGTTCGGCGGGCCGATATCGTCGTGGCCGCCGCCGGGCGGCCCGGTCTCATCACGGCGGACATGGTCAAGCCGGGCGCAGCCGTGCTGGACGTCGGCGTCAGCCGTACGCCGGAGGGCCTGCGCGGCGACGTCGCTCCCGGGGTCGCCGAGGTGGCCGGATTCCTGTCGCCGAATCCCGGCGGCGTGGGGCCCCTCACCCGGGCGTTCCTCCTCTCCAACGTCCTCGACGCGGCCGAGCGTCAGGCGTAGGTGGGCACCCGCTCGACCGACTCCCGTACGCGGCGTCTGCACCGCGCACGTGTGACGCGCGCGCTCGTGACGAACGCCGCGTTCGGTGTCGTGATCGTCGTGCTCGCGGCGGCGCTGCTCCTGATCGCTCTCGAACGGTGGCGCCGGGGGTTGTTCGTCTTCGGTTCGGGAACTGGGCTCGCGGCTGTGCTCCGGGCGGTCTGCAGCGATCGACGCGCCGGGCTGCTGCGTGTTCGCAGCAAGATCTTCGATGTCGCGGTGCTTGCCGTAGCGGCCGCATCGATCCTGGTCATCGCGTGGGGGATCAGCCCGCTCGGCACGAAATAGTCCCATGAATGCACGATCGCGAATGAGGGATTCGCCACGGAGGCTCGGTAACGATTCGGTATCAAGCTAGGATGTATTCGATATCGGTGCCGTGAGCGACACCCCCGCGAGCACCGGGAGATGCCAGACGAACGGCGTCCGGTAACGGTCAGGACGGAGGTGTGGCGATGGCTGCCACCGCGCTCGGCGCGACCTCCGACTCGGGCCGTGTCCTCTGCACTCTCGTCGCCGTCGACGGCGACGAGATCGTCTCGCGTGAGAGTCGCACCATCGACCGTGGTGCGTTCCCGTCCATCGGTCCGGCCGACAAGATCAGCTCCGGTTTCGACCTGCTCGAGTCCTATTCGGAGAGCCCCGTCGACGGCGTGGGCATCGCCTATCGCACGCGTTGGGAACTGCTCGCGCTGAGGCTCCGCTCGTCCGGCACGCGGCGCACCGCCTCCGTCGTACGCGATGTCGACGCAGTCATGCGCTGCCTCGGCGAGACCGGCGAGATCGCGCGTTTCGGCTCCGTCCTGCTGCTCGACGCGGGTTCGACGCGAGTGCGCGCGCACCTCGTGGACGTCGAGTCCGGCGAGGTCCGGTGGAAGGGTGGCTTTCCGCGGCCCGTCGATGGTGACCTGCCCGCCCGACTGCGTGCGCTGCTGACCGCTGTACCCGCGGAACCCGGGGCGGTCGTCCCGTTCGGCATCGGCGGCGCATTGCCCGCGGTGGTCGATGCGGCCGGAGATGTCCTGTGGGACAAGGATTCCGAGCTGGTCGTGCCCGAGGAACCCGAGGCCTTGGCCGCGGTCGGCGCCGCGTATGTCGCGCTCGATGTCGCGGGTGTCACGGCGGCGTCGCCCGGCTCGCGGCGGGGCATCGCGACGCTCGGCGGGTACGGCGCGCGTGTCGCGGCCTTGATGCTGCCGGTGCTGGTGGTGATCGGCCTGCTCGGCGCGGGCCTCGTGGCCACCATCGCTGCGGGGGGCATCGGTTCCACCGGCGACGGCGGCGAGGCACTGCCTGCTGTGCGGTCCACGCCGACTGCCACGGCGCCCGCCGCCCAGGGCCCGTCCGTTGCGACGCCCGCGTCGGACACCACCAGCGCCGATCCGTCGACCGGTGTGGATGTGGTCGGCCCGCCGCAGCCCGCCGCGCCCCCGCCCGTGATCACCACCGAGACGGGCGACGAACCCGCGATGACGATCTTCGCGACGCCGACGACCGTCGAGAACCGCCCGGTCGCCCCGCGATCGACGACCAGGAAGCCCCCCACGTCGATCCCGCACAGCACGTCGGCGCCGACGTCTGCGGCGGGCTCCACATCGCAGCCGCCGAGCGGAAGCTCGGAGCCGCCGCTCACCACGCCGTCGCCGCCGGGCTCGTCGGGTGCGAGCGCCGCCGAGTCGTCGAGCGGGGGGAGCGAGTCCGCGAGCGAGTCGCCCACCAGCGGGGCCGAGCCGCGAAACGCCAACGGCCCGAACAGGCGTCCGGCCGCAGGGCCGGCCCCCACTACGTCGTCGACGGAGGGCGCTCCGCCCCCGCCGGTCGGACTGGCCCCACGCTGACAGGAGCCCGTCGGCCGGCGCGTTCCCGACCCCGTGCGAGGTCCATCGTCTCCGCGATGAGCGCGCCGATCGCTTCGGCCTCGGTCAGGAACGCGTCGTGCCCGTCCTTCGAGTGCACCACGCGCAGGCCTGTGCAGCCGGGCATGAGGTCGGCGATCTCCTGCTGGAGACGGAGCGGATAGAGGCGATCCGAGTCGACGCCGCCGACCACTACCGGAACCCGGCAGCCGCGCAGTGCCGCCTCGACACCACCCCGGCCGCGCCCGACGTCGTGGTGGTTCAGAACGTCGGTGAGTACGACGTAGCTACCGGCGTCGAAACGCCGCGCGAGCTTCTGCGCCTGGTGCTCCAGGTACGACGTGACGGCGTAGCGTCCGCCGGTGCGCGGGTCCTCGTCGCCCTGCGGCTCGTTGCCGAAGCGAGCGTCGAGGTCGAACTCGGTGCGGTAGGTGAGGTGCGCGATGCGGCGCGCGATACCGAGTCCGACGTCGGGCAGTCGATCGGAGTCGTGGTAGTCGCCGCCCTGCCAGTCGGGATCGGACGTGATCGCGGCTATCTGGGTGGTCTGGGTGCCGATCTGATCGGCGGTCGCGCGCGCACCGACTGCGAGGATCAGGGCCGAGCGCACCTCGTCGGGGTAGGTGACCACCCATTCGAGCGCGCGGGCGCCGCCCATGGATCCGCCGAGCACCGACGCGACCTCGGTCGCACCGAGCCGGTTGAGCAGGGCGTGTTCCGCAGCGACCTGGTCGCGGCACGTCACGGTGGGGAAGCGGGAGCCGAACGCGCGTCCGTCCGGAGCGACGGAGCCGGGGCCCGTCGAGCCGTTGCATCCGCCCAACACGTTCGCGGACACCACGCACCACTCGTCGGTGTCTATCGCGGCACCCCTGCCGATCAGCCCGTCCCACCAGCCCGCCTGCGAGTGCTCGGCGTCCGCGGGGCCGGTCGCGTGCGAGTCGCCCGTGAGGGCATGCAGCACGAGCACGATGTTGGACAGAGTGGGATTCGGGCGGCCCCAACGCTGGAAGGCCATCGTGACATCGTCCAGTACGGCACCGGATTCGAGTTCGAGCGGTCCGATCGATACGGCTTGGCGGGCACCGTCCGGGGCGGTCGCCCATCCGGGCGCGGCCTCGGACCCCGCCGGCTGGAGCCGTGGGGGGAACGCACCGATAGTCATGAAACCTCCGTCGCGCTTGCCGCCCGGCGACGGTGTGCCGCGGCCGGGAAACCAGGTCATCACCCGGGGCACCCCACCGCGGTTGGAGGGTTGCCGGTCAGCAAGCCGGGGCTGTGTGCTGACACTCATGACCTCGCCGAGAATCATAACCGACGTACGGTGTCTGCCCGACCGCGCCCGTAGCCGTGCCGGTCACCGTCGCAGCGCAGGCCAGGACGGGTGCGTCGGCTCACAGCTCGATCCGGGATGCGTCAGGCGCGCTGCGGTGTTGTAGCTCGCCGTGGCATCCTCCGATCAGTCCCGCCGAACCCGCATCGGCCTCGCCGTGCTCGCTATGGCCCTCGGCGGCTTCGGCATCGGCACCACCGAGTTCGTCGCTATGGGCCTGCTGCCGGCGATCGCCGGCGATCTCGGGGTGTCCGAACCGACCGCCGGACACGTCATCGCCGCGTACGCCCTCGGCGTGGTGGTGGGCGCGCCGCTCATCGCGACCGTGTTCTCGCGCGTCCCGCGTCGAACTCTGCTCATCGCCCTCATGGTCGCCTTCACGGTCGGCAACGGCCTGTCGCTGCTGGCGCCCGGCTACGGGCTGCTGATGGCCGCGAGGTTCGTCGCCGGGCTGCCGCACGGCGCGTTCTTCGGTGTCGCGGCCCTGTTCGCCGCGCACCTGGCCGGTCCGGGCAACCGGGGGCGCGCGGTCGGCCGCGTGATGCTCGGGCTGTCGGTCGCCAACGTGATCGGCGTCCCGATCGCGACATGGATCGGCAACGCGCTCGGCTGGCGCAGCGCATTCGCGCTCGTCGTCGTCATCGGGGGCGCGACGGTCGCGGCGCTGGCGGCGTGGCTGCCGCACGTCGACATCCCGGTCACGAATCCGGTGACCGAGCTGGGCGCCCTGCGCAATCCGCAGGTCGGGTTCGCGCTGGCCACAGGAGTCGTCGGGTTCGGCGGTATGTTCGCGGTCTACTCCTACTTCTCGACGACGCTCACCGATGCCACCGGGCTTCCGTCGGCCGCCGTACCGATCGCGTTGGCCGTGTACGGCCTCGGGATGGTGGCGGGCAACACCGTCGGCGGCTGGGCCGCCGACCGCTCCGTGCCACGCAGCCTCGTCGCGGGCCTCGCCCTGATCGCCGCCGTGATGCTGCTGTACACCGCGCTCGTGCAGAACCCGGTCGCGGCCTTCGTTCTCGCCTTCCTGGTCGGCTTCACCGGTTCGGCCCTGGTCCCCGCGCTGCAGATGCGGCTGATGGACGTCGCGGGGGACGCGCAGACCCTCGCGGCGACGCTCAACCACTCCGCGCTGAACATCGCGAACGCCCTGGGCGCCCTGCTCGGCGGCATGGTCATCGACGCGGGCTGGGGCTACCCGGCGACGGGACTGGTCGGCTTCGTGCTCGCGGTGGCAGGGCTCGGCGTGGTCGCGGCGGCGTTCGCGCAGGCGCGTGCGGCCGCGCGCCGTGCGGCGCGAGAGCCCGCCGACGAGTCGCTCACCGTGTAGTCCGGTAGCGTGCACGCCGTGCGCAGGATAGTGACCTCCAGTACCGGTCTGCTGCTGACGCTGCTGCTCGCGATCGGACTCGGCGCGTGCTCGAAGGAGCCGGCGACGCCGCATACTGCGGCGACGGCGGCGTCGAACGTCGCCGCCGGTTCGGTATCGCCGGGTTCGGCATCGGTCGAGCCCAAGCCGGGCGGCGCCGTGTCGGGCGGCGTGAACAGCAAGGGTGTGCCGCAGCGTGTGCTCGACACTCTGGCCCGCATCGACGCGGGCACCTGGCCGCCTCACGACGGATCGGGCACCCACGGCGGAACCACGTTCGGCAACCGCGAGGGACGCCTCCCGTCGACCGTGGACGGGAAGCGCGTGTCCTACAAGGAGTGGGATGTCAGCGTGAAGAAGCGGGGCAGCACCCGCGACGCCGAGCGGATCATCACGGGCAGCGACCACAGCGCCTGGTACACCCTCGACCACTACAAGACCTTCAAGAGGCTGCGATGACCGAAGTGACACCGGCCGCCACCGTCGTCGGCGGCAGCCTGGACGAACTGCGCCGGGGTTCTCCGGCCGTGCGCGCCGTGCGCGGCAGTCGCATGCGCACCAAAGCTGCTCTGCTCGACGAGGTCTCGGCCGCGCTGCAGTTCCCGCTCACCTTCGGCGGGAACTGGGACGCCCTGGCCGACTGCCTAGGCGACCTGGACTGGATCGCAGGCACGGTGGTACTCGCGATCGCCGAGTCGCTCGAAGTGCTGGCCGACGACGAGGACGCGCTGCCCGTGTTCGCGTCCATCCTCGCCGATGTCACGGCGCGCCCGGAAGCGCCGCTGACGGTTGCGCTGCACGCGGGTGCCGACGACGCCGCAGAGGTCCGTGGCGCCTGGTCCGCCGCGGGTCTGCCGATCGCAGGCTCCGCTCGGCGATAGCCTCGGGAAACATGTCGGTGTAGTCGGTTACGGTGCTGGGCGTGAGTACCTCCACCACCGTCACCTCCATCAACGTCAACGGCATCCGGGCCGCGGTCAAACAGCGGTCGGAGAAGAACCTCGGCATGCTTCCCTGGCTGGAGCAGACCGGGGCGGATGTCGTCGCCCTGCAGGAGACGCGGGCCGAGCTCGAGCAGATCGTCAAGGCACTCGCGCCCGCGCTGGAACGAGGCTGGTATCTGACCGCGGCACCATCGGAAGTGAAGGGACGCAACGGCGTAGCCATTCTGTCCCGACTCGAGCCGGATGCCGTGCGGGTGGGCTTCGGTAGCTCCGAGTTCGACGCTGCGGGACGGTATCTCGAGGCCGACTTCGGCAGGCTCACCGTCGCGTCGCTGTACCTGCCGTCGGGTGACGTCGGTACCGAGCGCCAGGACGAGAAGGATCGCTTCCGCAAGGAGTTCGGCGGGTACCTGGCCAAACTCGGCCGCAAGCGACGTGACGTCGTGGTGTGCGGGGACTGGAACATCGGCCATACCGAGCTGGACATCAAGAACTGGAAGGGCAACGTCAAGAATTCGGGGTTCCTGCCGGAGGAGCGCGCTTGGATGAGCGAGCACATCGGCGCCGGCCGCGCGTTCAAGGACGTCGTGCGCGAACTCCACCCGGAGACCGCCGGTCCGTACTCGTGGTGGAGCTGGCGCGGCAAGGCCTTCGACAACGATGCCGGTTGGCGGATCGATCTACAGATCGCCAACAACGCCCTCGCCGGCCATGCCCGGGCGGCGCGCGTCGAGCGGGCTGCCGAGTACGCGCTGCGCTGGTCTGACCACGCGCCGGTCACCGTCGAGTATTCGGCCGCGTCCCCTCGATAGGATCACTACCCGTGACCGAAGCGCCTGTGACCGAAACGCAGCAGCCCGCCCGCCGGCAACGAGTCCTGTCGGGGATCCAGCCCACGTCGGACTCCTTCCACCTGGGGAACTACCTGGGTGCGCTGAAGCAGTGGGTCGCCCTGCAGGACGAGTACGAGGCCCTCTACTTCATCCCGAACCTGCATGCGATCACCGTGCCGCAGGACCCGAAGGAGCTGCGCCGCCGCACATTCGCGGCTGCGGCCCAGCTGCTTGCGATCGGTGTCGATCCCGCGAAGGCCGCGATCTTCGTGCAGTCGCAGGTTCCCGAGCATGCCGAGCTGACCTGGGTTCTGGGCTGTATCACCGGTTTCGGCGAGGCCAGCCGCATGACGCAGTTCAAGGACAAGTCGCAGAAGCAGGGCTCCGAGAACACGACGGTCGGCCTTTTCGACTACCCGGTCCTGATGGCGGCGGACATCCTGCTGTATCGCCCGCAGCTCGTGCCAGTGGGGGAGGATCAACGGCAGCACCTCGAGCTGACCCGGACGCTCGCCCAGCGCTTCAACACCCGGTTCAAGAAGACGTTCGTGGTGCCCGAGGCACACATCATCACCGGCACCGCGAAGATCTACGACCTGCAGAACCCGACCGCCAAGATGAGTAAGTCCGCCGATTCGGACGCCGGGCTGATCAACCTGCTCGACGCCCCCGAGGTCACGGCGAAACGTGTGCGATCGGCTGTGACGGACACCGAGCGGGAGATCCGCTTCGACCGCGTCGCCAAGCCGGGTGTCTCCAACCTGCTGACCATCGAGTCCGCGCTGTCCGGCGAGTCGATCGCCGCACTCGAGGCGAAGTACGAGGGCAAGGGCTATGGCGACCTCAAGGCGGGCGTCGCCGACGTCCTCGTAGATTTCGTCACGCCGCTCCGCTCCGCGTTCGACGGTTACATGGACGACAGAGCCGAGCTCGAGAAGATCCTCGACGCCGGGCGGGACCGGGTACGCGAGATCGCTTCACGCACCCTCGCCGACGTGTACGAGCGGGTCGGCTTCCCGCGTTCGTGAGCTAGGCCCGGGATTCGAGTAAGCGGATCCAGACTGTCGCGTAATGTACGCCGCACGAAGGCGATACATCGGAGGGAATCGACGATGGCCCAGACCCAGTCCGAGATCGAGCAGGCCGAGAACCCCGGCCTGCTGGACCGGTACCGCGCGAAGTGGCCGTGGTTCGACCACGTAATGGCCGCGGCGACGCGCTACAAGACCAACAACGGCGACTACTTCGGCGCCGGCATCACGTACTTCAGCGTGTTCGCGCTGTTCCCGCTGCTCATGCTCGCGTTCTCGGTGATGGGCTTCTTGCTGATCGGTCAACCCGAGATCCTCGACGAGGTCCGCGACAAGATCACTTCGTCGGTGTCGGGAGATATGGCGGACAAGCTCAAGAAGCTTGTGGACCAGGCGATAGACGCGCGTGCGACCGTCGGTGTCATCGGCCTGGTCGGCGGGCTCTGGGCAGGACTCGGCTGGGTCGCCAACGTCCGGGCCGCGCTCACCGAGATGTGGGACAGTGAGGTTCCGGACCAGAACTTCGTGCGCGGCAAGCTTGCGGACCTCGTCGCATTGATCGGCCTCGGGATCGCGATGGTGCTGTTCGGGGCGATCACCGCTCTCGGGTCGAGCCCACTCACCCGCACGCTGCTGGACAAGGCCGGACTGGGCAGCGCGCCCGGGCTGAGCCTGCTGATCCGCGCCGTCACCTTCCTGATCACCATGGCCGGCGCGTGGCTGCTGTTCACGTACGTCATCTCGCGTCTGCCCCGGGTGCAGTTCCCGTGGCGTAACGCCGTGCGGGCCGGCCTATTGACCGCGGTGGTTTTCGTGATCTTCATCCAGGTCGCGACGCTGATCATCGGGTCCACGATGAAGGGACCGGCCGGGCAGACCTTCGGCCCGATCCTCGGCATCATGCTGTTCATCTACTTCACGTCCCGGATCGTCCTGTTCGCGACCGCGTGGGCTGCCACCGACCCGCGCAACCAGCAGTTCGCCGTCCCCAAGGCCCCGGACCCGGTGGTCATCTCCCCGATGGTGCGCGAGGAGGACGGCTCACGGTCCGTCCTCGCCGGCGCCGCGGGCTTCGCAGCCGGAGCAGGAGCCGCGCTCCTACTCCGCCGCAAGCGGTAGAGCGTTCGCACAGGCCGATGGTCGATCCGATCCCTTTGGCCACTGCCGTCCGAGCCGAGTTGCGCGCGGCGGCGGACCCATCGCTCGCCCCCGCGCAGCAGGCCTACATGAAGTCGCCGATGCCGTTCCTGGGGGTACGGGTACCTGCGGTGCGTGCGGCGGTCCGGCAGATCGCCGAGGGGGAGAAGGACTCCGGGCTGTTGCAGGCCGCCGCGCTCGATCTGTGGCGGTCGGCGGAGTTCCGCGAGGAGCGGTATGCGGCGCTCGCCGTGATGGCGCTGCCGCCCCTGCGCGGGGACGTGGCAACCCTCCCGGTGCACGAGGAGATGATCCGTACCGGCGCATGGTGGGACCTGGTCGACGAGGCGGCACATCGGTTGCGGGAGTTGCTCGACGCCGCTCCAGGCGTCTCCGCCACGATCCGTGTGTGGAGCAGGGACGGTGACATGTGGATCCGTCGCGCGGCGATCATCTGCCAAGTCGGTCGCCGAGCAGATACCGACCGGGCATTGTTGAGCGACGTGGTCGTGCCGAACCTCGGGGATCCGGAGTTCTTCATCCGCAAGGCGATCGGCTGGGCCCTGCGTGATCTGGCCCGCACCGCCCCGGACTGGGTGCGGGAGTTCGCGGCGCGACACGAGCTGTCCCCATTGTCTCGGCGTGAGGCACTGAAGCATCTGACCTGAGCCGGTCGGCTCAGGTGTCACCGGTCGCATCGAATCCCGCGATCCTCATGTGATCGGTGCCCTCCGGTCGGGAGTGACCTGACCGGCGACCATCGCCGCGAGGGCGACGGCGAAGCCGAGAAGTTGTACGGGTCTGAGCGATTCGCCCGACACGAGTGCGCCCAAGGCCGCGGCCACGAGGGGCGAGAGGAGGCCCAAGAGAGCGGTCGCCGTCACCGGGAGCCGGCGGATGCCGGAGAACCACAGCGCATACGTCAGCAGCGCTCCGACGAGCCCGAGCCAGAGGTAGCCGCCGACCGCAGACGAGTCGAGTCCGGAGGGGATGCCGTCGATCAGCATCGCCGGAACGATGAGCACCAGACCCGCGGCGGTGAGCTGCCATCCGGCCATGCCGATCGCGGAGACGCCCTCCGGCCGACCCCACTTCTTGGTCAGCGTCACCCCGGTGCCCATCGACGCAGCCCCGGCGACGCCGGCGAGTATCCCGACGGGGTCGAGAGCGGCGTCGGGACCGAGGACCACGAGGCCGACCCCGATCACCCCGACGAGACCCCAGCCGAATCGCCATAGCGATAGGCCCTCATGGAGTATCGCCACGGCGAGGAACGCGACCACTATCGGCTGCGTGGCGCCGAGGGTGGCGGCGACGCCGCCGGGCAGGTGTTGCGCCGAGAGGAAGAGAAGCGGAAAGAACGCTCCCATGTTGAGGATTCCGAGCACCGCGCTCCTCCACCACCAAGAGCCACGCGGCAGCCGACGCGCGATGAGCATCGCGAGCAGTCCCGCGGGCAGGGAGCGCATCAATGCTGCGAAGAGTGGGTGACCGGCGGGCAGGAAGTGGGTAGTGACGGCGTAGGTCGTCCCCCACACCGCGGGCGCCAGTGCGGTCAGCGCGGTCGTGCCGATACGTCCCGGCGCCGCCGTCGGAGTCGAACCCGCCTGTGTGATCGTCGTATACCCGGCCATGTAGCCCATCGTGGAAGGTCACTGAGAATGAATCCAACACATTGTTCTCATAGCAGTAATGAGATGTGATCATGGACGGATGGAGCTTCAGCAGATGCGCTACGTGGTAGCCGTGGCCGAGGAGGGCAGCTTCACCAGGGCAGCGGGGCGGTGTCACGTCGTGCAGTCGGCGCTGAGCCACCAGATCAAGGCTCTGGAACGAGAACTCGGCGTCGCGCTGTTCGTCCGGAACAGCCGACGGGTCGAGACCACCGCGGCAGGCGATGCATTCCTGGCGTCCGCACGGGTTTCGCTCGAAGCGGCGGAGCGGGCGGCCACGGATTCGGCCGCGGCCACCGGCCTCATCCGGGGCACGCTTGCTGTCGGGTTGATCCCCACCGTCACCGCGCTCGACGTTCCGGTGGCGCTCGGGAAGTTCCATCGCGCTCATCCGGAGGTGCGGATCAGCGTGCGCGGCGGCGGAAGCGCGGACTTCGTCCGCGAGATCGCGGACGGCGCCCTGGACGTCGCTGTCCTGGGTATGCCCGACGAGTTCACGCACAGCGGCGTACGTACCCGGGTGCTGGCGCGCGAGCGCCACGTCGCCGTCGTCGCGGCCGATCACCGGCTGGCGGGGCGTCGACGGTTGCGTCTGGCGGACCTGGCGGACGAGACCTTCGTCGATTTCCCGGCGGGCGGCCCCGGCCGGGCGCAGACCGACCGGGCGTTCGCGGTGGGCGGAGTCAGCCGGGAGGTCGCGTTCGAGGTCATGGACACGGAGTTGATGCTCGGCCTCGTGCGCAGCGGTCTCGCCGTTGCGCTACTGACTCCCGGCGCGGTCCCGGAGGGCGCAGGTGTGAACCGCATCGCGGTCGTCGACGGGCCGAGGCGGGTCGAGTACCTCGCGTGGAGCGGCTTCAACCCGTCGGCTGCCGCGCGCGCCTTCATCGCGGGTGGCGCCGCCATCGACACTCAGATGTCCACGCGCCCCCGGAAGAACCCCGGGCGGTGAACGGCGCACGCGATCATGAGCGGCACGCCGAGCACCAGCATGCCGACGCCCATGACGAAGACGCCGCCGATCGGGCCGAACGACGTCGCGCCGTAGCTCGGGGCGAGCATATCGCGGCAGCTCTGCGCAAACGCCCACACCATAGCTATCCCGCCGAGTAATGGGAATATCATGCGCAGCAACAGGTTCCGGAACGACGAGAGGGCGGTACGCCGGAAGTGCCACGCGCATGCGAAGGCTGTGACTCCGTAGTAGAACGCGACCGCGAGACCGAGCGAGCTGATCGAATCGCCGAGTGCGTCCCGGCTGAACACCGACATCACCACATAGAAGGCCAGGGCCGACGCGCCCATCACCAGTGTCCCGAACGACGGTGTCTGGAATCGCGGGTGCACGCGGGCGAACCTGTCCGGCGCTGCCTTGTAGACCGCCATCGCGAGTGTGCCACGGGCGGTGGGCAACACCGTCGACTGAGTGGATCCCAGCGCCGACAGCGCGACCAGCAGCATGAGCAGAGCCGCGAGTATCGGTCCGCCGACCGGACGGCCCAGCACGGTCAACACATCGTCGTGGTGAGCGGCGTTGCCGAGCCCGGTTCCCGTCGAGCCGAATCCCGCGATCGCCTGCACGGCGAACGCGACGAGCACGTACGTGCCGAGTAGCACCACGGTCGACAGCACCGCCGCCAGACCCGGTGTCCTGCTCGCGTCGCGGGTCTCCTCGCCCACGGCCAGGCACGCGTCCCACCCCCAGTACAGGAAGATGCACAGGATGACGGCGGCGGCGAGCTGCGATGCCGACAGTCCGGTGGGATCCAGCCACGACCAGCGTGGGCGCACCGCCTGCGGGCCTGCATCTCCGGCCCATACCATCGCCAGCGCCACCACCGCGGCGCCCACCAGGACCACGAACTGCACCGCCATGAGCACGTTCTGCAGCCGCTCCGATACGACGATCCCGCGGTAGCTCACCCACGTCATCGCCGCTATGAGCAGCGCCCCGAACGAGGCCGTCACCAGCGTGTCGTCGGCCAGGGAGTCGAGCGTGAGCACGCGCAACAGGTACTGCGCCGAGATCTCCGCGACGTTCGCGAGCACGATGATCGCCGACACCGCGACCCCCCATCCGCCCATCCACCCGACCCACGGGCCGAATGCGCGCGTTCCCCACGTGAAAGTCGTTCCGCAGTCGGGGTTCTCGTCGGCCAGCTCGCGATAGGCGAAGGCCACCAGCAGCATCGGAACGAACGCGACCGCGAACATCGCCGGAGCCTTGGCGCCTACGGCCGCCACCACGTAGCCGAGTGTCGCCGCGAGGCTGTAGGCCGGTGCGGTCGCCGACAGGCCGATCGCCATGTTGGACCACAGCCCGATCGAGTCGGAGCGTAGGCCCTTGTCCGGTACAGCGAGGCCCGACGGTAACATCACTCGCGGCCCCGCGCCGCGCGCACGGCCGCGACGACCAGCACCAGCACGAGTGCGGCCCCGGCGGCGCCGATCGCCCACCGCAGGCCGTCAGACATGCCCTCGTGCCCGCCCGAGGCCGACTGACCGGCGGGCGCCGCATCGCCGCCGGGAGCGGCGGTCGCTCCCTCGGGGGTGGAGCCGAACGCGCCCACGGACGCGCCCTCGGGTAGCGCGAGCGCGTAGTCCAACAGCCGGTTGAACTGGTCCCAATAGGTGTTGTCCGCGTACGCCAGACCGAACATCTGCGTGATGACGTATTGGTGACCGTTCCGCTCGACCGCGCCCGCGTACGTCTTCTTCGCGTCGTCCGTGTAGCCGGTCTTGCCGCCCAGCGCACCCGGCACGTCGAACAGCAGCTGGTTCTCGTTGACCATCGTGTAGCCGGGGTGGTCCTTGTCGCCGGGGATGTCACGGCGCGCGGGGTAGCCGGGGAGGAACGCCTGCTTGGTCGTGTCCAGCTCGCGGAACGTCGGGTTCTGCATGGCGGCGCGCAGGATCAGGGCCAGGTCGTACGGGCTCGTGCTCATCCCCGGCGCGTCCAGGCCCGACGGTGACGCCGCCCGCGTGTCGTGTGCGCCCAGCTCCGATGCCAGGGCGTTCATCTTGGCGACCGTGGCGTCGATTCCGCCGAGCTGCATCGCCAGCGCGTGCGCGCAGTCGTTACCGGACAGCAGGAGCAGGCCGAGCAGCAGATCGCGCACGGTGTAGCGCCCACCCGGCCCGAGCCCGACGGCGTCGCCCTCCTGCGACGCGTCGTCGAGCGTCCCGGTGACCACGGTGTCCAGCTTCAGCTCGCGGAGCGCGACCTGGGCGAGCAGCAGTTTGATGGTGCTCGCCGGTCGGTAGCGGCCGTGCGGGTCCTTCGCGGCGAGCACCTTCCCGGCGGTCACGTCGGCGATCAGCCAACCCGACGAGTCGATTCCGGCCGGCGCGGGTGGCGCCCCCACGGGGAGGAGGACGCCGCACCCGTTGAGTCCGCCCGCTGCGGGGGTGGGGACAGCCAGTGGTGTTGGTGCCATCTGCCCGGGCTTCGGCACCTCGGACGAGTCGACCGCGGGCGGCGGCACATCGCGGTGCGGGCACGCGTCGGTGTTCAGGGTCGTCACGCTCGCGAACGGGGCGGGCTTCGCGGCGCCCGGCGGGGGCGTCGACGTCAGCGGCGGGGGAGCTGGGGTCGGCTCCGCGTGGGCGGACGGCGCCGCAAGGGCACCGACCAGCACCACCACGGCGCCGAGCACGGGTAGGCGGCCGGTCATCGTGGGTCAGCGTAGTCGCATGACCGTGCTCTTCGGCCCGCTAACGTGAACGCATGTCCGACGTACCCCGCTGCTCATCGTTCGTGGACGAGCCGCTCCCCGGAACAGCGGCTACCGAGACCGGTTGGCTGTGCATCGAGGCAGCCGGCGGCTGGAGCCGTGACGTGCTGAAGGGTGACACGTTCGACCCCGCCACGTCGGCCGCGATCCGGGAGTTCGCGCAGAGGAACGCGTTGCGGGTGTTGCTGATCCGTCGGCCCGGGCGGGTACCGCCACCCAGCGGCCGAGCCGTGTTCATCGCCTCGTCGGTGCCGGGCCGATCGCGGCTGCGCCGGTTCACCGTGATGGACTATGCCGACATCCCGGCCCTGGATCCAGAGGGCGGGGACGTAGCCGGGCCCGTCGCGCTGGTGTGCGCCCACGGCAAGCGCGACGTGTGCTGCGCCGTGGGCGGACGCCCGGTCGCGGCGGCTCTCGCCGGTTGCTACGCCGATCCCGTGGTGTGGGAGTGCTCGCATACCGGTGGGCACCGGTTCGCCCCCGTGCTCATCGTGCTGCCGACCGGCTACACGTACGGGCGCGTGACGGGGGAGTCTGCGAAGGCCGTATTCGATGCCGCACGTGCCGGATACGTCGTGCCCGACAGTCTGCGTGGCAGGTCCTCCACGTCCGCGGCGGGCCAGGTCGCCGAGGTCGCGGTCCGCGGAGTCCTCGGACCGGCGCCGGTCGAGGCCCTCGCGGTGGCCGCCGACGGTGATCGTGCCCGGGTCACCCATGTCGACGGCCGTGCATGGGATGTCACCGTCGCATCGGAGCGGCTGTCGCCGCGGCCGCCGTCGTGTGGCAAGACCGATAAGGCCGCGAAGGCCTGGCGCGTCACCGATATGCGTGCGGTGCAGCGGTGAAGTAGATCACCTGACCGAACTATTCCGCGTGGAGTATTCGGCGCGGTACGGTGGTCCCGTGGTGTGGAACGGGCTCTGCCCGGGAGAGGGACGGATGTTGGGTGGGACCAAGTTGACCCCGCTGGGTATAGCGGCACTCTCCCTGCTCACAGAGCGGGAGATGCACCCGTACGAGATGTTCCAAACCCTCATGGGCCGTCGCGAGGACGTGATCGTCAAGGTGAAGCCCGGTTCGCTCTACCACACCGTCAACCGCCTGGCCGAGGCCGAACTCGTGGAGGCCGCAGGCACCGAACGAGACGGGAACCGGCCCGAGCGCACCACCTACCGGATCACACGGGCCGGGCGCTACGCCCTGCGCAGCCGGGTGGGCGAGATGCTCGCGACGCCCGCGATCGAGTACCCCGAGTTCCCCGTCGCGATGTCCAAGGCACACGATCTGGACCGCGGCGAGGTGGTCGAGCACCTGCGGAGCCGCATGAAGGTGCTCGAACGCGATGCCGCCGTGCTGCGCGGTGCGCTCGCCGACCTCGCGCCGCAGAAGCCGCGCGTGATCCTGCTCGACATCGAATACATGGCCGCCCAACGAGAGTCCGAGATCGCCTGGCTCGGGGCTCTGCTCGACGACATCGAAGCGGGGGCCGTCGAATGGCCCGCGCACTCCGCGATCGGAGAGGAATCTCTATGACCAAGCTCGACACCCCGGCCGCACCACCCGGCAGCGGCACGGGACATGTGCACCCCTGGCCCGCCCTGTGGGCGATGGTGGTCGGCTTCTTCATGATCCTGGTCGACACCACGATCGTGTCGGTCGCGACCCACTCGATCATGGTGGACCTGCATGCGGACCTGAACAGTGTCGTGTGGGTGACCAGCGGCTACCTGCTCGCCTACGTCGTTCCGTTGCTGTTGTCCGGGCGCCTGGGAGACATGTTCGGGCCCAAGTGGGTCTACCTCGTCGGGCTCGTGATCTTCACCGGGTCGTCGGCCTGGTGCGGGCTTTCCGGCACGGTGACGATGCTCATCGTCGCCCGCGTGGTCCAGGGCATCGGCGCAGCCCTGATGACACCGCAGACGATGGCGGTCATCACTCGGATCTTCCCTGCCGAGAAGCGCGGTACAGCGATGGCACTGTGGGGCTCGGTGGCCGGTGTGGCAATCCTGGTCGGCCCGCTGGCAGGCGGGTTCCTGGTGGATACCTTCAGTTGGAAGTGGGTCTTCTTCGTCAATGTGCCGGTCGGCGTCGTCGCCTTCGTGCTCGCCGTGTGGTTGGTGCCGACCCTGCCGACGCACAAGCACCGCATCGACTACCTGGGCATACTGCTCAGCGCTGCCGGTCTATTCCTCATCACGTACGGCTTGCAGCAGGGGCAGAAGTACGACTGGGGCACGATCACCGGGCCCATCTCCATCTGGTCGCTGATCGTCGTGGGCGTCGTGCTGCTCGTGGTGTTCGTGTGGTGGGAGGCCCGCACGCCCGAGCCGCTGATGAGCCTGTCCCTGTTCAAGGACCGCAACTTCACCCTCGCGAACGTGGGCATCACCACCATGGGCTTCGCGATGACGGGTATGTCCATCCCGCTGATGCTGTTCGCGCAGGTCTCGATGGGGCTCTCACCCATGCGGTCTGCGCTTCTGTTGATTCCGCTCGCCGTCCTGTCCGGGTTCCTGGCGCCGGTCTCCGGACGCCTCACCGACCGGCTGCACCCGCGCTACATCGCCGGGTTCGGGTTCGCCGTCACCGCGATCTCGTACTTCTGGTTGGGCGCGGTCGCGCGCCCGTCGTCGTCGGTCTTCGAGATCATCGTGCCGGTCGCCGTCATGGGCATCGGCAACGCCTTCGTGTGGGCGCCGCTGTCGGCGACCGCGACCCGCAACCTGCCGATGCAGCTCGCAGGCGCCGGTGCAGGCGTCTACAACATGACGCGTCAGGTCGGCGCCGTGCTCGGCTCCGCGGCCGTCGGCGTCCTCATGCAGAACCAGCTCGAGGACAAGCTGTCGGCGGCCTCACCCGGGCATGCGGTGAACGCCGAGGCGCTCGAGTCCAGCTCGGGCCCGGTGCCGCACGCCATCCTCGAGCCGTTCGCCAAGGCGATGGGCACGAGTATCTTCCTGCCCGCCGCGGTTCTGGTGCTCGGCTTCCTCGCCGTGGTGTGCTTCGCCGCGCCTACGCACATCAAGCGCAAGGGTGCCGGTGCGCCGGCTCCCGCCGGTTCCGCCGCCTCGGATGGAGTTGTCGCCGAAGGCTTCACCTCCGCCGCGGCCGGTACCGAGACCGGTACCGCAACCGAGACCGGTGCCGCTGCCGGGACCGGTGCCGCTGCCGGGACCGGTGCCGCGGTCGCGGTCGCGGGTACGGGCGGCTCCGACGTGCAGTACGCCTCGCTCGCGCAGGAGGCGGCCGTGCACGCCGCGATGGACGAGGCCAAGCGCGACCCCCGCGCGTACGCCGCCGCGGCCGCACCTGTGGTGGTGGCACCTGCGGTGGTGGATACGCCCCCGCCCGCGTCCGAGCCTGCCACGGACCAGACGCCGGACGTCCCCGCTCTCGATGCCGCGACTACCGACAGCGTCGAACCGGACCCGATCGAGCAGCTGCGCGCCGACAACCGTGCGCTCGCGGCGCAGCTGTCGACGCTGCGCACCGACTACCGCTCGACCGCGGCCCGTGGCCGCCTGCAGGCCGAGGGCATCTCGGATCCGGTGCGCCTCGATGTGGTCCGCCGTCTCGACGGGACGCGTGGTCGGACCGGTAGCCTCGCGACTCCGCACGGACCGGTGCCGACCCCTGCGTTTCTGCCCGCATCGGGTGGAGTCGCTCCGGAGGCGCTGAGCCGATCAGGCGCCC
The DNA here is from genome assembly GCF_029167375.1 of Tsukamurella sp. 8F. Lineage (GTDB taxonomy): Bacteria > Actinomycetota > Actinomycetes > Mycobacteriales > Mycobacteriaceae > Tsukamurella. Next base: position 16,234 of record NZ_JARFTP010000038.1, on the reverse strand, counting down.
GGGCGGTGATCGTCGATGCCTTCCTGCTCGACGCGATGGGGGCCGAGGTGGTCTCGGCCGCCGGAGGGCTCGGCGCGTTCACGTCGTGGCCCGCCGCGACGTTCTCCAATCCGGGCGCGGCTCTCGCGGCCGCGACGGAGGGTGCGAGCGTCGACGACGACGGCATCGACTTCCGCTCGCCCGTGGACGGCGAGGACGGCCGGATCACGCCAGAGTCTGCAGTGCGCTCGGCGCACCTGCTCGGCGGGGACGTCGCGTTCGTCCTGAGTCCGCCCCTCGTACCCGCGCCGTCGCCGGCGGCCGCGCGGCAGGCGGTCGACCGCTCACTGGTGTGGGCCCGCCGCGGCCTCGCCGAACACAACTGGGAGGCCGCGCAGCGGTCGGAGGCGCGCTCCCTGTGGGCGGTGGTGACCGGCGGCGATGCCGAGGACCTGCGCCGTCGCGCGGCGCGTGAGCTGCAGGCGATGCACGATGAGGACACGTTCGCGGGCGGCCTCGGCTTCGGTGGCTACCGGATCGCCGGGATCGACCACGCAGCGGACCAGACGCAGCTGCTCGTCGCGGCGATCGGCGAACTGGACGAGCGACGCGCGCGGTACCTGCCGGGCGTCGTCGAACCGGCCGACGTGTTCGCGGCGTTCGAAGCCGGCGTCGACCTGTTCGACGGCTCCGAGTCGGGTCGCGCCGCCGCACGCGGTGTGCTGCTCACCTGGGCGGGCCGGATCGACGTCACCGAGGCGGCATACCGGGCCGACGTGCGGCCGGTGGACCCGGATGCGGAGCCCGGAGCGCAGGGACCCGCCCGCGCGTACCTGCACCACCTGTTCGCGGTGGGCGATCCGCTCGCGCCTGTGCTCGCGACCGAGCACAACGAGCGCTTCCTCGTCGCGCTGGTGGAGGGCATCCGCGTCGCGGTGTCGGCGGGCGACTACGACGCCTACAAGACGGAGACCCTCGGGCGCGGTCAGCAGCGCGTCGGCGCCCGCCGCTGAGCGCAGTCGGCGTGCTGCGAAGAGCATCTGTCCGGTGCGCTTCGCAGCACGCCGGTGTGTGCGTCGGCGACGAATTGGAACGTTGAGTACATAACTGCTAAGGTCGTCGCCGTGGGCAGGCCGAGGAACTTCGACGAGACCGCGGCGCTGGATGCCGCGGTCGAGACGTTCCGCTCACGTTCGTACGCCGGCACCTCGACGGACGACCTGTGTCGCGCAACCGGACTGTCCCGCAGCAGCCTGTACAACACGTTCGACTGCAAGGCCGATCTGTACCGCAGGTGTATGACCCGCTACGGCGATCAGAAGGAGCTCGATCGGCGAGCCGCTCTGGAGGGGCCGGGGTCGGGCCGGGAACTCTTGGAGCAACTGCTTGCGGAGACGCTCGCGGATCAGCGGGCGACACCTGACCTCCGCGGCTGTCTGGTGATCAACGCCGCAGTCGAGATCGGACCCTCGGAGGCCGATATCGCGCGGATGGCGCGGGACAACCTTCGGGCGTTCCAGGAACTGCTCGCCTCCCTGATCCGGCGCGGGCAGGAGGACGGCTCGATCGCCGACGACGCCACGCCGGACGAGCTGGCTGCCGTGGTGCACGCCGCGATCAACGGTCTGCAGGTGTCGGCCCGGGTCGACGGTGACCCGGCCGCTGGTCCGCGCGCTGTCCGGGCCCTCATGGCGCTGCTCCGCCCCCGCTGAACCGCGGGCTCGAAGAACCACCGATCCGAAAGGCATGCCTCGATTATGGAACATATGATCCAGAACAGGACGGCGGTCCCGCGCGCCGTGTACGCGCTCGCCATCGGCACGTTCGCGGTCGGGACCAGCGAGTTCCTGCTCGCGGGGATCCTGCCCGAGGTCGCATCCGACCAGCACGTGTCGGTGGCGACCGCGGGGTGGCTCGTGACCGCGTTCGCGATCGGCATGCTCGTCGGCGCGCCTCTGATGACGCTCGCGACCCTGCGGCTGCCGCGCCGCGCCACGGCCGTCGGGGCGCTGGCCGTGTTCGTCGCCGCGCATGTGGTGCCACTACTGGTGGACGGTTTCACGGTGCTCGTCGTGACGCGAGTCATCGCCGCTGTCGCGGCGGCGACCTACTGGGCAATGGCGGCCGTGATGGCCGCGCGCCTCGCCGGACCGGACGCGCTCGCGCGGGCGATGGCCGTCGTCGTCGGTGGCCTCACCATCGCGACGGTGCTCGGTGTTCCTGTCGGTACGTGGATCGGAGGCACCTTCGGATGGCGGGCGTCGCTGGCGACGGTCGCCGTCGTGGCCGCCGGCTGCGCGGTCCTGGTCCACGTGAGCGTCCCCGGCGACGGCCGGCCCGCCGCGGTGCCCGATGCGCGACCCGCCGCGGTGTCTGATGCGCGGCCCGCCGCGGTGCCCGATGCGCGGCCCGCCGCGGTGTCTGACACGCGGCCCGCCGCGGTACCGATGCGTGAGCTCCTGAGCCGCGAGTCGGCCGCGTTCCGCCGCCCTCGGTTGTGGGTGGCTCTCGCGACGACGGCGCTGTTCCAGGCCGCCGTGTTCTGCGCCTACACGTACGTCGCAGTGCTGCTCACCGACGTCTCCGGCGTGCCGGCTTCGCGTGTGCCGTTGGCGCTGCTGCTGTTCGGGCTGGGCAGCCTGGCCGGTGTCGTGGTGGGAGGGCGCATCGCAGACCGCGGGATGCTCGCCAACGTGCTGGGCAGCCTCGTCGCGACCGCTGTGGCGCTCGTCCTGCTCGCGTCCCTCGCACACTGGGCACCCGCGACTCTCGTCGTGCTCTTCCTGCTGGGAGCCGCGGCGTTCTCCATCGCGGCCGCACTGAACGGCCGCGTGATCGGAATGGCCGGCGATGCGCCGACTCTTGCGGCGTCCGTGAACGTATCGGCGTTCAACGTCGGCAACGCGCTCGGGCCATGGGTGGGCGGCGTGGCGCTCGCCGCGGGCGCGGTCGCCCCGGTATGGGCTGGCGTAGGACTGGTGACCGCGGCCATCGCGGCCGCCTTGCTGAGCGTACGGATCGAGAGGGAGCGCGTCGGCGTCAGCTGTGACGCCTCGGGCGCTCTCTGCGATCAGGCCTGAGCGATGCGGAACGCCCCGCCCGGGAATTTCCGGGCGGGGCGTTCCTGGCTGCAGCAGAGGGTCTAGCGGCTGAACAGGAGGGCGCGCTTGACCTCCTGGATGGCCTTGGTCACCTGGATGCCACGGGGGCACGCGTCGGTGCAGTTGAAGGTGGTGCGGCAGCGCCACACGCCCTCGGCCTCGTTGAGGATGTCCAGTCGCTCCTGGGCGCCCTCGTCGCGCGAATCGAAGATGAAGCGGTGCGCGTTGACGATCGCGGCAGGGCCGAAGTACGACCCGTCCATCCAGTACACGGGGCAGCTGGTCGTGCAGCACGCGCACAGGATGCACTTGGTCGTGTCGTCGAAGCGCGCGCGGTCCGTCGCCGACTGGATCCGCTCGCGGGTCGGTTCGTTGCCCGAGGTGATCAGGTAGGGCTTCACGGCGCGGAACGCGTCGAAGAACGGTTCCATGTCCACGACGAGGTCCTTCTCCACCGGCAGGCCCCGGATCGGCTCGACGGTGATCGTGACGTCCTTGCCCTCGTGCAGGAAATCCTTCATCAGCATCTTGCACGCCAGACGGTTGACGCCGTTGATACGCATCGCGTCGCTGCCGCACACGCCGTGCGCACAGGACCGGCGGAACGTGAGCGTGCCGTCGAGGTACCCCTTGACGTACAGGAGCAGGTTGAGGAATCGGTCGGTCGGCAGCGCCGGGACCTTGTAGCTCTGCCAGCCGGCGGCGTCGGGATCCTCCGGGTTGAACCGCATGATCTTCAGCGTCACCATGACCGAGCCCGGCGGAACCGGGGGCTGAGCGGCGCCGGCGGGCTTGTCTTCGACTGCAGCGGTCATCAGTACTTACGCTCCATCGGCTCGTATCGGGTCTGGACGACAGGCTTCCAATCCAGGGTTATGTCCGAGGTGAGGCCCGTGCCCTGCTTGTACGCCATCGTGTGCTTCATGTAGTTCTCGTCGTCGCGCGTCGGGAAGTCCTCGCGGGCGTGGCCGCCCCGGGACTCCTTGCGGTTCAGCGCGCCTACGACGGTCACCTCGGCCAGCTCGAGGAGGAAGCCCAGCTCGATGGCCTCGAGCAGATCGCTGTTGAACCGCTTGCCCTTGTCCGTGACGGTGATGTGGTCGTAGCGCTCCTTGAGCGCATGGATGTCGTTGAGCGCATTGGTCAACGTCTCCTCGGTGCGGAACACCGCGGCATTGTTGTCCATCGTCTGCTGCAACTCGGTGCGGATCGCCATCACGTTCTCGTCGCCGTGGTCCGAGAGGATGTTCGCGAGCCAGTCCTCGACCATGTGCTCCGGCTGCTCGGGCAGTGGCACGAAGTCGTGCGAATGTGCGTACTCGGCTGCGGCGATGCCGGCCCGGCGGCCGAAGACGTTGATGTCGAGCAGCGAGTTGGTGCCGAGGCGGTTTGCGCCGTGCACCGAGACGCACGCACACTCGCCGGCGGCGTAGAGCCCGGGGACGATGTGCTCGTTGTCGCGCAGCACCTCACCGTTGATCTTGGTGGGGATCCCGCCCATCACGTAGTGGCACGTGGGGTACACCGGCACAGGCTCCTTGACCGGGTCGACACCGAGGTAGGTCCGCGAGAACTCCATGATGTCGGGGAGCTTCTCGTTGAGCGTCTCCTCGGGAATATGCGTGACGTCGATCAGGACGTAGTCCTTGTTCGGTCCGCAGCCGCGGCCCTCGAGGACCTCCAACACCATTGAGCGGGCGACGATGTCGCGCGGCGCGAGGTCCTTGATGGTCGGGGCGTACCGCTCCATGAAACGCTCGCCGTCGGCGTTGCGGAGGATGCCGCCCTCACCGCGGACGCCCTCGGTGATGAGGATGCCCAGGCCTGCGAGGCCCGTCGGGTGGAACTGGTGGAACTCCATGTCCTCGAGGGGCAGGCCCTTGCGGAAGACGATGCCCAGGCCGTCACCCGTCAGGGTGTGCGCGTTGGACGTGGTCTTGTACATGCGTCCCGATCCGCCGGTGGCGAAGACGATGGCCTTGGCGTGGAACACGTGCAGCTCGCCCGTCGCGAGCTCGTAGGCGATGGCACCGGTCGCGACGGGGCCGTCCTCGGTCTCCGTGATCGCGATGTCGAGCACGTAGAACTCGTTGAAGAACTGGACGTCGTGCTTGACGCAGTTCTGATACAGCGTCTGCAGGATCATGTGGCCGGTTCGGTCCGCGGCGTAACACGCCCGGCGGACCGGCGCCTTGCCGTGGTCACGGGTGTGGCCGCCGAAACGTCGCTGGTCGATCTTGCCCTCGGGGGTGCGGTTGAACGGCAGACCCATCTTCTCGAGGTCGAGCACGGCGTCGATGGCCTCCTTGGCCATGATCTCCGCAGCGTCCTGGTCGACGATGTAGTCGCCGCCCTTGACCGTGTCGAAGGTGTGCCACTCCCAGTTGTCCTCCTCGACGTTCGCCAGCGAGGCGCACATGCCGCCCTGAGCGGCACCGGTGTGGCTGCGCGTGGGATACAGCTTGGTGAGCACCGCGGTGCGTGCGCGGGGGCCGGCCTCGATCGCTGCCCGCATGCCGGCGCCGCCGGCGCCGACGATCACCACGTCGTAACGATGTTCCTGCATGTCTTCCTAGGTGTCCTCTCTGGGGCCGGCTACGCGACTGAGGTCGTATCGAAGGTGAGCAGCGCGTACGAGCCGAGGCCCACGATGAGGATCATCGAGATCGCCAGCAGCGTCTTGAGCCAGAAGCGGGTCTGGTCTTTCTTGGCGTAGTCGTCGATGATCACGCGCACGCCGTTGCCCCCGTGTAGCTGTGCCAGCCACAGCATCAGCAGGTCCCAGCACTGCCAGAAGGGCTCCTTCCAGCGCGCGGCGACGAACGACGCGTCGATGCGGTGCACACCGCGGCTGTCGAGGGCGAGCATGATGAACACGTGGCCGAAGGTCAGGACAAGCAGGGCGATGCCGGATAGGCGCATGAAGATCCACGCGTACTTCTCGAAGTCGCCCGACTTCGGCCGGTGCGGCGACCGCGGGTTGTCCAGCGAGGCCGGGCGGTCGTAGTTCTTCATGAGGGTCTTGGCGAGCTTGGGCTCGTTCGCAGTCGTCATATCTGTGCGGCCCCTAGTTCGTGAACATGATGTAGAGGAGGCGGGCGGCCATGCCGATGCCGGCGGTGAGGAACACGGCCCACACCACGACCGTCATGACTTTCTGGAACTGCACGCCCTTCGACCAGAAGTCGACGAGGATCACGCGGACGCCGTTGAGGGCGTGGTAGAGGATGGCCATGACGAGGCCGATCTCCAGCAGACCGACGACGGGGTTCTTGTACGTGTCGATGACCTCGTTGTAGGTCTCCGGGTTGATCCGGATGACCGCCGTGTCGAGGACGTGTGCGAAGAGGAAGAAGAAGATCGTGACGCCGCTGATGCGATGGAGCACCCACGACCACATGCCAGGATCGCCGCGGTAGATGGACGGCCGCCGCGCGCTCTTAGGCGCCGGCGCTTCAGTCGTGCTGCTCATCGAGCCCTGCCTCCAACATCGTCGATGGACGCGGCGGGAGCTCCGGGCACCCGAGGATCATCGATCCCGTGGTGGCGTCGGCCCCGACGTGTACCTGAACCCACGCATTGACCTTAAACCCATGCGAATGTGGAATCGAAACCACTCTGGCTACTCATCGGTCAGAAAGATGAAACTTAGGATTGCCTTGCCGAATTGGTCGAGTAATACCGGAGAACGAAAGAACGAGGTGGTACAGATGTCTGACATCGACTGGGAATCGTTGCGGCGCAGCGCTTTCGATGCCATGAAGCATGCCTACGCGCCCTATTCCGGCTATCCCGTCGGTGCCGCGGCATTCACACTCGACGGCCGTCTTGTCACCGGTTGCAATGTGGAGAATGTCTCATACGGTCTAGGTCTCTGCGCGGAGTGCGGACTCGTGTCGGCGCTACACATTTCCGGGGGCGGCAGGTTGGCGGCCTTCACATGTTGCAACGCCGACGGCGACGTCATCCTCCCGTGCGGTCGATGCCGACAGGTGCTCTACGAGTTCGGTGGCGGCGAGTTGCTCGTAGATCACCGCAGCGGGCCGGTCCCGCTCGCCGGGCTTCTGGTCGACGCCTTCGGCCCCGACGATCTGGCGGCCGTGGGCTCACGGCCCGGCGGTGCCGCGAACGCGGCGGGGGAGGCGCGCTGATGGCCGCCGAGGTATACGACGCCGTGTCGATCATCCGTACGAAGCGCGATGGGGAAGCGCTCACGGACGGCCAGATCGACTGGGTGGTGCGGGCGTTCACGGACGGCACCGTCGCCGACTACCAGATGTCCGCGCTCGCCATGGCCATCCTGCTGCGTGGCATGGAGCGCCGCGAGATCGCTCGCTGGACCGCCGCGATGATCGGCACCGGTGAACGCATGGACTTCTCGGGGCTGCGCCGTGGCGGTCGCCCGCTCCCCACTACGGACAAGCACTCGACCGGTGGCGTCGGTGACAAGATCACACTGCCGCTCACGCCGCTCGTAGCGTCCTACGGCGTGGCCGTGCCGCAGCTGTCGGGGCGCGGGCTCGGCCACACGGGCGGGACGCTCGACAAGCTCGAGGCGATCGCCGGCTGGCGCGCCGACCTCACGGGCGCCGAGATGTTCGCCCAGCTGGAGGCGGTCGGTGGGGCGATCTGCGCGGCCGGCTCGGGCCTCGCGCCCGCCGATAAGAAGCTGTACGCCCTGCGCGACGTCACCGGCACCGTCGAGGCGGTCCCGCTGATCGCGTCGTCGATCATGAGCAAGAAGATCGCCGAGGGTACGGCGTCGCTCGTCCTCGACGTCAAGGTCGGTGCGGGCGCGTTCATGAAGACCGAGGCTCAGGCGCGCGAGCTAGCCGAGACCATGGTCGCGCTGGGGCGGGACTCGGGCGTCGACACCGTCGCACTGCTGACCGACATGAACTGCCCGCTGGGCCGTACCGCCGGAAACGGTCTCGAGGTGGCCGAGTCCATCGAGGTCCTCTCGGGCGGCGGGCCGGACGACGTCGTCGAGCTGACGTTGGCGCTCGCACGCGAGATGCTTGCGCTCGCAGGCGTCGACGCGGATCCGGCGGAGCATCTGCGCGGAGGGCATGCGATGGATGCGTGGCGGGCGATGATCTCAGCACAGGGCGGGGATCCCGATGCGCCGCTACCGGTGGCTCGGCATACCCGGGACGTACCGGCACCGTCGGCGGGTGTCGTCACCGGACTCGACGCGATGGCCGTCGGGGTCGCGGCCTGGCGTCTCGGCGCCGGACGCGAACGGCAGGGCGAGCCCGTGCAGGCCGCGGCGGGCGTGACCATGCATGCCAAGCCGGGTGACGCCGTCGCCGCCGGCCAGCCGTTGTTCACCCTGCACACGGATACGCCCGAGCGTTTCGACGGCGCCGCCGCGGCCCTGGAGGATGCTGTCACCTTCGGCGATGCCGCGCCCGCGCGGCGGCCGTTGGTGATCGACCGGATCGCCTGACGGGCGGGGCGTCAGCGTCGGCGCAGCGCTACCACGGGGATGACGCGGGTCGTGCGGGCCTCGTATTCGCCGAAGCCCGGCGCCTCCGCCTTGAACTTCTCCCACGCCGCATCGCGCGCAGCGCCACTCAAGACCTCGGCCCGGACCTCGACGGTCCCGTCGTCGGGAGTCTCGATCTCGGCGTCCGCGTGAGCGCGCAGGTTGTGGAACCACGCGGGATTGTCGGGCGCGCCGGCCTTCGACGCCGCGATCAGCCACGTATCCGGATCCTCGCGCAGGCCCATGACGGGGGGAGACACGCGCCGCTCCCGACTTCGCGCCGGTGTGGTGCAGGAGCACCAGCCGGCGACCGAATCCGTTGGTGGACACCGTGCCGCCGTTCGCACGGAACTCGTCGATGATCTGTCTGTTCCAGTCGGACATCGCCATTCCTCTCCTCGGACCTCTATGAACACACGGTCGGCTACTGGGGGCTCATAACGCGAACGGGCGTGCCCGCGGCGAACGCGCGGATGTCCTCCGCGGCATCGGCGTAGAACAGCCGGTACTGCTGTTCGGTCACGTAGCCGACGTGCCCCGTCAGGACGCCGGGCAGCGAACGCAGGGGATCACCCGGGGACAGCGGTTCGGTATCGAACACGTCGAGCGCCAGCCGGATCGCGCCGTCGCGGGCCGCCTCCGCTGCGGATGCGGTGTCGAGCAGCCCTGCGCGCGAGGTGTTCACGAGTAGGGCGCCCGGCCGCATCCGCGCGATGTCCGCTGCGCCCACGAGGCCGCGCGAGCGTTCGGACAGCACGTGGTGGATGCTCACGACGTCGGCGCGGGTGAACAGCTCCTCCTTGGTCACGGCCGTGGCCCCGGCGCCCCGGGCCCGCTCGGGGGTGAGGCTGGTCGACCAGGCGATGACGTCCATCCCGAAGGCGCCTCCGACGCGCGCCACTCGCGCGCCCAGATTCCCGAGCCCGACGAGGCCGAGTGTCGCCCCGTCGAGCTCGAACCCGATGGTGCTCTGCCACCGCCCGGCACGGATGTTCGCGTGCTCCTCGGGCACGTGCCGCAGCGCAGCGAGGATCAGGGCCCAGGTGTGCTCGGCCGCGGCCGCCGGACGATAGCCGGTGCCGCACACCGTGATTCCACACTCCTGCGCCGCCTGGATGTCGATGGAGCGATTCCGCCGACCCGTCGACACCAGCAGCCGCAGGCGGGGGAGCGCCTGCAGCAACCCCGCCGGGAACGGGGTGCGCTCGCGCATGGCGACCACTGCATCGAACTCCTGCAACTGCGCCGCGGGATCTGTGAGGGGAGCGTCGAAGACCGTCGTGTCGATGCCGGTGAAATCGCCGTGATCGAGTGCCACCCGCTGGAAGTCGTCGAGGATCGCCACGCGCATACCTCCGACGGTAGCCCTCGCCGCGTGTGATCGCGGCCGACGCCCCCGGACGTGCGGTAGTTTCGCGCTATGGCAGCGGCTCCGCTCGATCTCGAATCCATCCGTCAGGCACCGAAGGTCCTCCTGCACGACCACCTCGACGGAGGTCTGCGGCCCGCGACCGTCCTCGATCTCGCCGAGCAGACCGGTTATCCCGACCTCCCGGCTTCGGACGTCGAGTCGCTGGCCACCTGGTTCCGGGACGCCGCGAACTCGGGATCGCTCGTCAGCTATCTCGAGACGTTCACGCACACCGTCGGTGTCATGCAGACACCCGAGGCCCTCGCGCGCGTCGCACAGGAGTGCGCGCTCGACCTCGCCGCCGACGGCGTCGTGTACGCCGAGGTGCGGTTCGCGCCGGAGCAGCACCTCGAAGCCGGGCTGACCCTCGACGAAGTGATGGAGGCGGTGCTCGCCGGATTCGCCTCGGGTGAGTCAGCGTCGCGCATCGCCGGCCGGCCGATCGTGGTGCGCTGCCTGGTGACCGCCATGCGCCACGCCGCCCGCTCCCGCGAGATCGCCGAGCTCGCCGTGCGCTGGCGTGACCGCGGCGCAGTCGGTTTCGACATCGCCGGCGCCGAGGCCGGATTCCCGCCCAGCCGCCACCTGGATGCGTTCGAGTACATGCGAAACGCCTCCGCCCCCTTCACTATTCATGCCGGTGAGGCGTTCGGATTGCCGTCCATCCACGAGGCCATCGCCTTCTGCGGTGCGGACCGCCTCGGTCACGGCGTCCGCATCGCCGACGACATCACCCTGCCCGAGGGGGTCGACCCGGACTCCGACGATCTGTCCGGTGCCGCGCTGGGGCGCATAGCCGCCCGCGTCCGCGACGCCCGCATCCCGCTCGAGCTGTGTCCGTCCTCCAACCTGCAGACCGGCGCCGTCGCGTCCCTCGACGAGCACCCCTTCAACATGCTCGCTCGCCTGCGCTTCCGTGTGACCGTCAACACCGACAACCGGCTCATGGGCGACACCAGCATGAGCAAGGAGATGCTCGGGCTCGTCGAGACCTTCGGGTTCGGGTGGGCCGACCTGCAGCGCTTCACCATCAACGCCATGAAATCCGCCTTCATCCACTTCGATGAGAGGTTGGAGATCATCGACGACGTCATCAAGCCCGGTTTCGCCGTTCTGATCGGGTGACGGTCGTGGGTCTCCTGCCGCCCGGCGGTGCCGCCGGTGTGGCCCGGCGGCTGTGTCGGGAGTAACTCGGACCTCGAATTGATTACATAGCATGTAGCAACTAACCTGTCCGAGGACTCATTGTTTCTCCGAAGGGAATTGTTATCGCATGCAAAGTATTCCCATGGAGGCGCCGGAGCCCACGGGGGCGACGGCGGTGCACTACGACTTGATCCGGATCATCCGGACTCTGCGAGTGCACGCGGGCCACGGTGCGCTCGCGGCGGGTTCGGCGTCCGCGCTGTTCTCCGTGGTCTACCACGGCCCGTTGCGCACGACGGACCTCGCCGAGCGTGAGGGCGTGGCCGCGCCGACGATGTCGCGCATCGTCGCGGCACTGGAGAGGCAGGGGCTGATCACCCGGATGGCCGATCCCGACGACGGCCGCGCGTCCCTGCTGGTGCCGACCGAGGACGGCCGCTCGTACATCTGTGGAGCGACGTCGCGGAAGTCCCAGCTGATGGCAGCGGCGCTGGAGCGGCTCGACGAGGAGCAGCGGACCGAGCTCGAGCGGTCCATCGGCCTGCTCGCGGACTCGCTGGCCGCCGCGGCCGAGGAGGCGGCCGGCGCCGAGCGCAACGTGAACGAGAACGAGGAGAGGGTATGACCAACAACGGGATCGACCGCGGCTCAGGTCACGGCTCGGACCGCGGCTCCGGCCGTGTGGACGGGCTCGTGCGTGACGGCTCCGGGGCGGCCATCGCCGAGCCGACCGTCACCGTCATCGACCCGAGCGGTCGACAGACCGCGCGGGTCGTCGGCACCGCGGGTGGCGGTTTCACCGCGCACATCCCGGTCGCCGGCAACTACGTGCTCGTCGTGTCGGCCGAGGGCTACGAGCCGACCGCGGTGGCGGTCATCGTCGGCGCCGCGCCGGTCGCGACCGAGGTCGTGCTGGGGGTCCTGCCCGCGGTGAAGGGCATCGTGGTCGATGCCGCATCCGGTCGGCCACTCGCCGGCGCGACCGCGGCGATGACGGACCAGGACGGCAACGTCAGCCTGGTCCAGGATGCAGGCGCCGACGGCGCCTTCGTCTTCTCCGGTCTGTCCGGGGGGCAGTACACGCTGGTCGTGACTGCGCCCGGCTGCGAGCCCGTCGCGCAGACGGTGACAGTCGGGGGTTCGGGCCCGACGGAACTGACCGTCGCGCTGCACGTCGCCGCCGAGCTCGCCGGCACCGTCCGCGATGTCGCTGCTCCGGGCGGTTCCGGGATCGTCGCGCACAGCCAGGTCGTCCTGCTCGACATCGGCGGCGAGATGGTGGGCAGCTCCGTCACGGACGTGCAGGGCCGCTACCGCTTCGAGAACGTGCTGCCCGGCGACTACACGGTGATCGCTAACGGGTACACGCCCGCCGCGGCCACCGTCGACGTCGTCGGCGGTCGTGTGGCGTCGCACGAGTTCGTGCTCGGTGCTGGAGCCGGCGCGTGAGCGCCGGGATCGCGCTGCGCGTAGTCACGTCCGCGGGCGACGCGCACGACGGCGCCGTCGTCACCGTGATGTCCATGACGGGAGACCAGGTCGCCCGGGTCGAGTCCGGCACCGACGGATCCGTCACGGTCGACGGCCTGGCGCCGGGAACGTACACGGCCGTCGTCACGTCCCCGGGTTTCGAGCCCCAGGCTCGCGTCGCCCTGGTATCGGCCACCGGCACCGCCAGGCTCGGAAGCGTCACCCTGGTGCGCTCCGGCTCGGGTCCACTGCCGTCGCCGGGCGAGTGGGTCATCGACCCGCAGCATTCGACGATAGAGATCAGCGTGCGTCACCTCGGGATCTCTTCTGTGAAGGGCCGATTCGACGAGTTCTCCGGATCCATCACTGTCGCAGATCCCATCGAGAAGTCCGCTGTGGATGTGGAGATCAAGGTCGCCAGCATCGACACCGGCAACCAGATGCGCGACGGTCATCTGCGCTCGGACGGCTTCTTCGACGTCGAGCGCCATCCTGTCGCGCGGTTCCGAAGCGGCGTGGTGACCGGCCCCGTGGACGATGTGTGGACCGTCAAGGGCGCACTGGAGCTGCGCGGCAGCGCAGTCCCGGTCGATCTGCGGATGACCTACCTCGGCGAGACCGAGGACCCTTGGGGCGGAACGCGACTGGGCTTCCGTGCCAGCACCGAGCTGCGCCGCGGCGATTTCGGGATCAGCTTCGACGAGAAGCTGCTGACCGGTGTTGCGCAGATCGGGAGCACCGCCCGCCTGGACCTCGAGGTACAGGCCGTTCGTGCCGACAGTGTCGCCGACACGTGAGAAACCGGAATAGTCAACACTTTTCCCAGCTAGTCACTACAAGGAGCGACAGTGTCTGAGCAGACAGTGGCCGCGCCGTCGCGCAGGCGCGGCAAGGGCCACATCTACACCATGGAGGAGCTCGGTCCGCACTACAAGTGGATCGCGCTGTCCAACACCACCCTGGGCATGCTGATCGCGACGATCAACAGTTCCATAGTCCTGATCGCGCTGCCCGACATCTTCAAGGGCATCCATCTCAACCCGCTCGAGTCGGGGAACACCAGCTATCTCCTGTGGATGATGATGGGCTTCCTCGTCGTCACCGCAGTGCTGGTGGTCAGTTTCGGCCGTCTGGGCGACATGTTCGGTCGTGCCCGCATGTACAACATGGGTTTCGCGGTGTTCACGATCTCGTCGATCTTCCTGGCGGTCACGTGGTTCGACGGTGGTGGCGCTGCCCTCTGGATGATCTTCTGGCGCGTGATCCAGGGCATCGGCGGTGCGTTCCTGATGGCGAACAGCTCGGCGATCCTCACCGACGCGTTCCCCTCGAACCAGCGCGGCCTGGCGATGGGCATCAACGGTGTGGCCGCGATCGCCGGCTCGTTCCTAGGCCTGCTCATCGGCGGCGTGCTCGCGCCGTGGCACTGGCACCTGGTGTTCCTCGTCTCCGTGCCGTTCGGCCTGATCGGCACGATCTGGGCGTACCTGATGTTGCACGACACGGGTACGCGCATCAAGGCGAAGATGGACTGGTGGGGCAACATCACGTTCGCCGTCGGGCTCATCGCGATCCTGGTCGGCATCACGTACGGCATCCAGCCGTACGGTGACTCCAACATGGGCTGGACCAACCCCTGGGTGCTCACGGCGATCATCGGCGGGCTCGTGGTGCTCGTGGTGTTCGTGGGCATCGAGCTCAAGGTCGCCAACCCGCTGTTCAACCTGAAGCTCTTCCGCGACCGCTCCTTCGCGTTCGGCAACCTCGCCAATCTGATGGCGTCGATCGGCCGCGGCGGCCTGCAGTTCATTCTCATCATCTGGCTGCAGGGCATCTGGCTTCCGCAGCACGGCTACGACTACTCGCGTACGCCGCTGTGGGCCGGCATCTACATGGTCCCGATGACGATCGGCTTCCTGTTGAGTGCACCCGTGTCGGGCGCACTCAGCGACAAGATCGGTGCCAAGTGGTTCACCGTCAGTGGCCTCGGCCTGACCGCGGTGACGTTCGGACTGCTGATCGCGCTGCCTGTCGACTTCAACTACTGGGCGTTCGCCGCGATCCTGCTGGTCAACGGCATCTCGATGGGTATGTTCGCGTCGCCCAACCGGGCCGAGGTGATGAACAGTCTCCCGGCCAACGCGCGTGGTTCCGGCGCGGGCATGATGACGACCTTCCAGAACGCGGCCATGGTGCTGTCCATCGGTCTCTTCTTCTCACTGATGATCGCGGGTCTGAGTTCGCATCTGCCCAGCGCGATGTTCAACGGCCTTACCGCCAACGGCGTCTCGCAGGAGGCGGCGAACAACGTTGCCAATCTGCCGACCGTCGGCGTGCTGTTCGCCGCCTTCCTGGGCTACAACCCGGTGCAGGAGCTGCTGTCGGGTCACGTCTCCAACTTGTCGCAGGCCAGCCAGGACCACCTGTTCGGCCTCGATTTCTTCCCGCACCTGATCTCAGATCCGTTCTCGGACGGCCTCACCGCGGCGTTCACGTTCGCGCTGATCTGCTGCGCCATCGGCGCCATCGCCTCACTGTTCACGGGTTCGACCAAGCGTCCGGCGGCGGTCGAGTCGGTCGGCGAGGAGATATTCGCGGTCGCGGGCGACTCCGGTGGGTCTCCGTCGGCGCTGGTGGAGCGTGACTCGGGCGAGCCCGGCGCTGCTGCACCGGCGGTCGCCGCTACGGCCGCCGTGGGCACCGCCACGGCTGTCGCCGGCACCGCGGCCGCCGCGCAGGCATCGGCTCCTGCTGAGTCCGCCGCGGCCGCGCCTGCGGCCCCGGCGATGGATCCTGCGCGGCCCGTTGGGCTCCCAGTCGGCGTGCGGCCCTCAGTGGCCGGTGTGATCAGCGGGTCGGCAGGCAAGCCGATCGCTGGTGCGCAGGTGACGATCACCGATGCCACGGGCAACCAGGTCGGCCGCGGCGAGACCGATGCGGATGGCCGCTACGGAGTCGCCGGCCTCGCGGCCGGGGTGTACACCGCGATCGCAACGGCGCCGGGTTTCGCACCGCAGGCGTTCACGGCCCGCGTCGCCGAGGGACGCACCGTAGACCGCGACTTCGAGCTCGTCGGGGGCACCGCGCTCGTCGGCGTCGTTCGAGACGATAAGGGCGGGGTCCCGGCCCTGGTCATGGTCACAGACCAGACCGGCGCCGTCGTGGCACGCGCCGAGGCCGGCCCCGATGGGACGTTCCGCCTGGCCGGCGTCCAGGCCGGCACCGTCGCAGTGACCGCTACTGCGCCCGGCTACCAGCCGTCGAGCCAGCTCGTCGCCGTGGCCGGTGGCGACACCGAGCGGGTCGAGATCGTGCTCGCCGCGATCGGCGGGGTACAGGGCCATGTCCGCGCTGCCGACGGCAGCCCGCTCGTGGGCGCGACCGTCTCGGCATTGGGGCCGGACCGGACACTCGTCGCCTCCGTCGTCACCGACGCCGAAGGCTTCTACCGTCTCGAGGGCCTCACTGACGGCAGGTTCGCGCTCGTGGCGAGCATGTACGAGCCCGCCGCCGTGCAGGTGAAGGTCGCCGGCGGTCGGGAGAACGTCGCCGACATCTCGCTCGGGTCCGCCGCGCACCCGGCGCAGTAGACCGACCACGAAGAAGGCCCCGCCGCTCGGCGGGGGCGTCTTGGTGCGG
>NZ_JARFTP010000037.1 GCF_029167375.1 Tsukamurella sp. 8F | reverse complement strand
GCACGAGCAGCACGAGAAGGCGCTCGAAGCGACCCGCAAGGTCCAGGACCACGGCGGCAAGATCGAGATCGAGTGACCAGGGCCAGGGCAGCACGGCCGGTATGGACCGGACGATACGCGGCACGAATTTCGTTCAGGCAGACCTGAACAATGCACCCGCCCACCCATATCCGGCCAGAATCAGCGACGAGATGTGCACGACGATCCGGTGCGTCAAGACGTCGACGCGTCGTTGCCGATCCCGTCGCCGTCGTCTCGCGGGAGCAGTTCGCGGCGCGCGCTCTGCCACCAGCGAAGTTCCGTTTCGGTGAGTTCGCTTCCGAACGCGAAGGTCAGCTGCATGAGCCGGTCATGGCGATTTCGGGCAGGTTGGTCCGGCGGCGTGCCGGACACGCGCAGCTGATGGAGTTCATCGAGCTTCGCGGTCAGTGCCCGTTCCTCGTGATCGATGAGTGCCGCAAGATCGGCATCTGGCAGCTCTGCCGCGAAGAACATCCTTATCAGACCCGGATGACGGAACGACGCCGCCTTCGGCGTCTGTCGCAGCCACACACCCAGAGCGGCCTCGCCCTCGGCCGTGATATGGAAGACGGTCTTCTCCCGGCGTCCCGCCGCAGCCACCCTCTCGGAGGACACCAGCCCGGACTCTTCGAGGCGGTCGAGCAATGGGTACACCTGATTGTCGCCCACCGCCCAGAAGTACGAGACCGTTGCGCGCGCAATGACCTTCAAGTCGTAGCCCGACGCGGGACCGCTGGAGAGGAACCCGAGCAGGGCATAGGCAGCCGGGGAGATCGACACGGCGGTATTGTATCCCCCTAACGGTAGATAGCTCATTTACAGATAGCTCAAATTAATCTATTCTGTGGTCATGACGTCGCAACGGCACTGCATCATCGGAGCGGGTTACGCGGGACTGGCGGTGGCGAAGGCGTTCACCGATGCGGGCCTCGAGCACGACCACCTGGAGGCCACCGAACGCGTCGGAGGCAACTGGGCCCACCGCGTCTACGACTCGGTGCAGCTGATCACCAGCGCGTCGGTGACCCAGTACGCCGATCACCCGATGCCGCGCCACTACCCCACGTTCCCCAGTGCTGCGCAGATGCTCGCGTACCTGGAGGACTACGCAACCCGATTCGGGCTGTCCGAGCGAATCGAGTTCGGCACCCAAGTGGACGCATGTGCCCCGCGCGACCCGCGCGGCATGACCGGCTGGCGCGTACGACTCGCATCCGGCGAGGAACGAGAGTATGCAAGCGTGGTCGCCGCCACCGGGCACTACTGGGACAAGAAGATCCCGGAGCATCCGGGCACGTTCACGGGGCGGACGGTGCACTCGGCCGACTACAGGAATCCCACCGACCTCGGCGAGCGGGTACTGGTCGTGGGTGGCGGGAACTCAGCGTGCGACATCGCCGTCGAGGCAGCGAGAGCCCGTGGTAGAGCAGATATCTCGCTTCGCCGCGGCTACTGGTTCGTGCCACGCACCGTGGGCGGTGTCCCGACCGCCGAACTCGCCAACGGCTGGCTCCCCGAGCCGGTGGAGCGCATGCGTACGCGGGCCGGTGTGCGCGCGACCATCGGCGACTACCGCCGCTACGGCCTGCAGATGCCCGAACACGATATCTTCGACCAAGACGTCACGGTCAACACCCGCATCTTCGATGCGTTCGAGAACGGGCGCGTACGACCTCGCCGCGGAATCGCCCGATTCGACGGCAACACCGTACATTTCACAGACGGCGGGATCGGCGAATACGACACCATCGTGTGGGCGACCGGCTATCACCTTCGCCTTCCATTCCTCGAACGACTTCTCGAATGGCAAGACGGTGTCCCGCTCCTCATCGGCCACACCTTCGCGCCGGGTCTGGCGAACCTCACGGTCCAAGGACTCATCGCCCCGCGGCTGGGTGCAGGCAGCCTCGCAACCAAGGGGTCCAGGCTGATCGCCGACGTCACACACGTTCAGCAACGTCTCGACGTGCCTTTCGCAGATGTGTTGGGGCGCTTGGCCAGACCGAGTGCGAAGATGACTGCGGGAGCGTTCGAGCTCGAACGCGGGCTGGACGCCGCCCGTGTGGTGTTACGGTTCGTCGATCGCCATCCCCGAGCAGCGGCCCGCATCGTCGACGGGCACCAGCACCTGACCGTGCCCCGTCATCGCCCGCCATTGCCTGCCGGAACGGCAGTGGTGACCGGCGCCTCGTCCGGCATCGGCGAGGCCCTCGCGTACGAACTGGCCGAACGCGGACACGCACTCCTGCTGATCGCGCGACGGCGTGAACGCCTGCACCGGCTCGCAACGGAACTGCGAGCGAAGCATGGAATAGATGTCGAGGTCTTGCCGTGCGACCTCGCCGACCGCAGGCAACGCGAAACCCTCTGCCGAATCCTTACAGGCCGGGACATCAGCGTGATCTGCGCCAACGCAGGGGCGGCCACGTTCGGCGAACTACGCGACGCGGACAGCGTGCGTGAAGCCGACCAGGTAGAACTCAATGTCAACGCCCTCCATCAGCTGGTGATCGCACTCCTGCCGGGACTGCTCAGACGCAACAGTGGCGCCGTACTGGTCACCGGATCAACCGCCGGACACCTGCCGATGCCCGGCATGGCGACCTACGCAGCTACCAAGGCATTCGTCAATAGCTTCGCCGAAGCTCTGCACTCCGAGCTCCGCGATACCGGTGTGACGTGCACATTGCTGGCCCCCGGCCCGGTGCACACGGAATTCGCCCAGGAGGCCGGCCTCGATGAGAGCGCACAGAGCGGCGATCCCACCTGGCTTC
Organism: Tsukamurella sp. 8F; assembly: GCF_029167375.1. Taxonomy (GTDB): domain Bacteria; phylum Actinomycetota; class Actinomycetes; order Mycobacteriales; family Mycobacteriaceae; genus Tsukamurella. The sequence continues at coordinate 37,448 of NZ_JARFTP010000037.1, read as the reverse complement.
CGGCGCGTCGTGTCGCGGCAGAGGCGCTCCACGGCCTGGCACGAGGCAAGCGCATCGTCTCCCCCGGCGCGATGGCCAAGCTGCAGACTGCGGCCGCACGGCATGTGCCACATGCGTTCACGCTTCCCGCCTTGCGCACGATGGCGAGGAACATGCCATGACCGCGCGTGCCGACTTCGCCCGTGTAAGGGCTCTGCTGCGGACCACCGGTCCGACGTACCGGGACGCCCACTACCTCACCACCACCGTAGAGGTCGACCCCGCAGCGATGCGTCCCTGGCTACCGGGCGGCGTTCACCTCGCCGATCCTCCACGCGCCGATCTGTTCTGTGCATGGTTCCCCGACAACGCCTTCCAGTCGCCCTATCGCGAGGCCGGACTGTTCGTCCACGTCCGCACCCCCGCACGCACAGGCATACACACACCCTGGATGATCGTCGACGACGACATCGCCCTCATCGTGGGCCGCGAAGCTCTGGGCTATCCCAAGAAGATCGGCGAGATCACCTTCACCGTCTCCGGAGACGATATCGAAGCACGTGCGGGGCGGCGCGGCGCCGAACTCATCCATATGCACGGCGAACTCGGCGAACACATCGAAGAGCCTTACCCGATCCTCGGACGGCCGAACCTCAACGCCACCGGTCTGATCGGGGCGGCAATCCCTCGGCTGGTGCTGTTCCGGCCCGGCGAACACCCGATCGAGACCCGCCGTGCACATCTGACGCTCACCCTCGGCGGAACCCCTCGCGATCCGCTGCACGAGATGGGCCTGGGCGAAGTCGTCGACGCACGGCTGCACCGCGTCGACCTCACCCGCGGCATACCCCCCTTCCCCGTGCGGCCACTGAGCCCACGATTCATACCCCGTCGATTCGTCCCCAGGATCCTCTGATGAACAACACCACCTCCCCCACCCCCTCGACGTTGAGCCAGCCACTGACGCTGCCCTGCGGTACGACACTGAAGAACCGAATCGCCAAGGCCGCCATGAGTGAGACGCTCGCCGACCGGCACGGAGTACCCACTGCTCGGTTACAACGCCTGTACGACACGTGGGCACGCGGCGGAGCGGGATTGCTCATCACCGGCAACGTGATGATCGATCACCGCGCACTCGTCGAGCCCCGCAACGTGATCCTCGAAGATCCTCGCCATCGCCCTGCCATCGCCCGGTGGGCCGCAGCAGCCCATGCCCACCACACCACCGTGTTCATGCAACTCAACCACCCCGGTCGCGTCGCGGCCGCACCCTGGAATCGCCGGCCCGTCGGGCCTTCCACCATCCGCTCCCGCTCGACCGGAGCGCGACGCCCCCGCGCAATGACCACACCCGAGATCGCTGCACTCGTCCGCCGATTCGCGCACTCCGCCCAACTCGCCGTCGATGCAGGATTCGACGGCGTCCAGATCCACGCCGCCCACGGGTACATACTCTCCCAATTCCTTGCGCCCAACGCCAACACTCGCGGCGACCGATACGGCGGCGACCCAGGACGACGCCGCAGCCTTCTCCTAGACGTCATCCACGCCACACGAGAGACGATCGGCCCTACAGTCGCCCTCTCGGTCAAACTCAACTGCGCCGACTTCGACCGCGGAGGACTGTCCGAAGACGAATCCCTAGATACAGCAGTCGCACTCGCGGACTCCGGCATCGACCTTCTCGAGATCTCCGGAGGCACCTACGCCGACCCGGCGATGTTCGGCCCAGATGTCAGCAGCAACCCCCATCCCCACGACTATTTCCTCCCCTATGCCCAGCGTCTACGCGCGCGCACCAAAGTCCCGATCATGCTGACCGGCGGTATGCGTACCGCCGCCGTGATCACACAACTGATCGACACCGGAGTGATCGACGTCGTCGGCCTTGCCCGTCCGCTAGCCGTCCGACCAGACCTGCCCACCCGCATCCTCGTCGGCGACGAAATCGGCCCACTGCCCGGCCCCACACCGCTGGGCAGACGAAACGCCGACGGACTACTCCAGACCGCCTGGCACGCCGCTCAACTCCGTCGCGTCGCCAACCAGGCACCGGCCAGCCCCGACCTCGACAGCAGACGAACACTGCTCACCACCCTGGCGCGAACACTCGCCGGAACCATCACCCAGGGACACTGATCCGAGGACGAGAGGGGTTGAGCCCGTGCTCCGTAAGGTCTCTTCGGCCACACCGATCGGCACCTTTATCGGCACGCTGCTGAAAGGCCTCCGTATCAGATGGGCCTAGGCGCTCCTACCGCGGAGACAGATCACCGCACGCACACAGCAGCCGAGCGGCGACGGGCGCAACCACAGTGCGTGAACGTGCCGACGCCAGCGCAGCCGACGACCGTTCGGTCGCGGATAGCGCACCAGGAAGGCAGACAATGGTTCCGAAACCAGTCATCGAGACGCTCGATCACGCAGGCATCACTCGCGTGTCGCGGTGGATCTGGAACTGCTACGTCATCCACGAAGGACCCGTCGTGATCGACGCCGGCCTTCCCTCGGCAGCCACTGACATCGCGCCGATCATCAACGACCTCGGCGGCTCGATTCACAGCATCGTCGCCACCCACGGACACAGCGACCATCTCGCCGGCGCGCCCGCAGTAGCCGACCGCTACAACGCCCCAATCCTGCTACCGCCCCGCACCCTCCGCTACCTCGCCGGAGAGAAGCCACGTAACCCCGGCCCCATCGACCAGGCCAGAGTCGCGCCGGTCCTGCGCAACCAGCCGCTCGACTGGACCGCCGCCCTGGGTCTGCTGACCGGAACCCGATGCGCCGGCTTCGGCCTGAGCCCACGCATGCGGTGGACCGGGCCCACTCCGTCCGGCGAGCTCGACGACGGTGCGCCACTGATGGGTGCACCCGCCTGGTCCGTCGTCGCCGCACCCGGCCACACCGACGACAGCATCGCGCTATGGCACCCGGCGTCCGGAACACTGCTGTCCGGCGACGCGGTACTCACGCGCAGCGGAAGGGCGTGGTTCACGCCCGAACTCGTCGACCCACACACAGCACACCAATCCAACCGGCGCCTGCGAAACCTCCCCGTCACGACGCTACTCCCCGGACACGGAGCACCACTGAGCTCCGACGACGTATGGCAAGACTGCCGGTGACCCGCCCAGCCGCAGCGCCATGCTCTCCCGTTCGAACTCGGCGCTACCGTGTGCGTTCCACGTCGACACCGACATGGCCGTAGATGATGGCGGTGCCGTTCATCTACTACTCGCGGGTGTGGAGGTCGCAGGTGACGTAGACGTACCTAACGCAGAGCCTCGATCCAATTGAGAATATGCGAGGCTGCCCGCTGCCAGCCCGGTACCAGCATCAGATCGTGAGGCAGCCCGTCCACAACGATGGGCGTCAAATCGTACTTACGCGCTGCGATCGAGTGATCACGTGGTGGGACGGTATAGTCCTCTGACCCCACGATCGCCAGCATCGGGACTGTCACCATGCGAGTTCGGACGGGACGCGTGAGTGTGTCGAGAACGGCGCGGAAGCTCTCCTCCTGCAGTCGGTTGATGTATCGCGTCGTATCCGGGTCCGGTTTGTCCGCAGAGAAATACCAGTAGCGTGCAGCCTCGGGCTGACCGAAGAGCTGGAATAGCTTGAATGTCGTGAACACGCGCGCAACTCCCACCGGATCCCGGCGAGTGGCACGCAGAGTCAGGCGCAAAGCACCACTCGGGGGCGCCGAACCCACCAAGACCCCCGCCCTCGCGGCGTGATTCTCCAGGTAGCGCTGTACTACGAACCCACCTAGCGAGTGTCCGATGAGGATGGGTGGCTGGTCGAAACGAGCCGCCACCTCCGCTACGTCTGCGATGTAGTCATTGACGCTGACCCACGTCACCGCTTTGTCGGACGGACTGCGACCGTGCCCGCGCAGATCGAGGGCGATCGTTCGCCATCCGTGCTCCGCGAAGTAGGGAAGGAAGTGCTCGTCCCACGCCCAAGCCCCATGCATGGCGCCGTGAACGAACAATAGCGGCGGCCGGCCGGATCGAGCCTGTCCTCGTTCGATGGTCGCGATCATGAGCGGCTCCTTCGAGTAGCAGTGCCACTGCTATTATACGCGAGTATAATAGTGCGTGACAAGGTCGAGCACAGGAGGCGCTAGATTGAGTCACGTGAGCACTCGTCGTCGCATGACACCGAAGCAGCGACGCACGCAGCTCCTGGACGTTGGCGAAGAGTTGTTCGATGGTGGTCGATTCGACGAACTGTCGATGGAGGAGATCGCCGGCCACGCCGACGTGACGCGGGCGTTGCTTTATCACTACTTTCCAACGAAGGCAGAGTTTTTCGGCGCCGTGTGGCAGCGGGCCCACGAGTCGATTCTTCCTGTCGCCGACCTTCGGGACTCGAGTACAGTGCGCGACTGGCTCATCGACGCGCTTACCAAGTACTTAGCCTTCTACGAACAGCACCCGAACCTGGTTCTGATCGCGAATCGCAGCTCGATCGCCGCCGCCCCAGCAGTCCGAGAACCGGTCGCCACCACCTTCGGCGTGATCGGTCGGGCAGCTCTTGACGCCGCCGGCTGCGCAGGAACGAATAGACGATTGGCAGAGGCATCGTTCCGCGGATGGATTGCATTGGTCCGCGAGACCACAGGACTCGCGCTCATCGAACACGACCTGACCCCCGACGAAAACCTCCGAATCTGCATCCACGCGCTGGACGCGACGGTCGGGCAACACGCCGAGCTCTCCGCCCGGCCAGCGGCACCCACCGATCACTAGCAGTGGCTAGTGTTGTCGATCAACGATTCTCATAGCGTTTGCACTGGGTCACTCTCAGGCCCCGGTCGCCGCACTCCACTCCCGGACACCCCCTATCACCTGCGGAAGCGGAGGGATTTGAACCCCCGGTGGTTTCACCCACGCTCGCTTTCAAGGCGAGTGCATTCGGCCGCTCTGCCACGCTTCCCTGAGCAGGCATCCTACCGGACCCGGCATTCGCCTCCTCGCACCACCGACGCGGTACCGGCGCGCGATCGACAGCGCTCAGCAGGGCAGCTCCATCTGCTCGAACGTGCCCTTCGAGGGCCGGTACACCCACTGCTTCCGCATGCAGGTCGGCTTCGCGGGCGTAGCGCGAGACGCATCCTGCCCGCCCCGAGCACGCGGTGAACCCGATCGTCGGGGTGCGTCGCCGCTCGGGCTCACACTCGGACGTGCAGACGAGACGCTGCTCGACGGAGCCGGGCTCGGGCCACTCGGCGTGGCACCCGCCGGAGCCGCAGAGGACGTCGCCACAGGTACCCGCACCGTCGTCGGGGCCGGAGTCCGCGTGGCCGAGGCGCTCTGGACGAAGGTCGCCACCAGAGCGATCACGGTGCCCACCGCAGCGCACGCCGCCACGAGATGCAACCAGGTGACGCGGCCACCTCCAGCTCCACCTCCGCCGACGGACGAACCGCCGACCGGCGAACCGCCGCCGGGTTCCTCCAGACGGTCGGGGGTGCTGTACAGGAGCGGGTAGCGCTCGCTTCCGTGCGGATCCTCCATCGTCACGGAAACCAGACGGACCACGGCCAGCAGGACATGCAGGCACACTATCGAAGTCGAAGCCGCACCGTGAGCAACCCGCGTCCGTCTTGTGTGCTACCCATGAGTCATGCGCGCGATCGTCGTGGACGAGACCACCCGAGACCTGCGGGTCGCCGAGGTGACGACCCCGCAGCCGGCGCCCGGCGAGGTGCTGGTGAAAGTGGCCGCCGCCGGGGTGAACCGGGCCGACCTCATGCAACGCCGCGGGCTGTACCCGCCGCCTCCCGGGATCAGCGACATAATGGGCCTCGAGGTATCGGGCACGATCGAGTCGCTCGGCGAGGGCGTCACGGGTCACGCACCCGGGGACGCGGTCTGCGCGCTCATCGCGGGCGGCGGCTACGCCGAATACGCGGTCGTTCCCGCGTCGCAGCTGTTGCCGGTCCCCGGAGGGGTAGACATCGTCGACGCGGCCGCGCTGCCGGAAGCCGCGAGCACCGTCTGGTCCAACCTCGTCATGGAGGGCGGGCTGCGGTCGGGCGAGACATTCCTGGTGCACGGCGGCGGCAGCGGAATCGGCACGTACGCAATACAGGTCGCTAAGGCTCTCGGGGCGACGGTGGCCGCGACCGTCGGCTCCGAAGGTAAGGCGCAGCGCTGCGTCGAGCTCGGCGCCGACATCGTGATCAACTACCGCGAGCAGGATTTCGCCGAGGAACTCGCCGGCCGCGTCGACCTGATCCTGGACATCATGGGTGCGAAGTACCTGGGCCCCAACGTCTCCGCGCTCGCCACAGGTGGGCGGCTCGTCATCATCGGCATGCAGGGTGGCGCACAGGGCGAGCTGAACATCGGCGCCCTTATCGGTAAGCGCGCCCGGGTGATCGGCACCAACGTTCGCAATCGTCCCCTCACGGGGCCGGGATCGAAGGCTGCGATCGTCGCGGAGGTCGTCGAGCACGTCTGGCCGCTCGTTGCGAACGGATCGGTCAGGCCCGTCATCTCGGCACGATTGCCACTCGCCGACGCGGAAGATGCTCAAGCCCTGCTGGATTCGCCCGATTCCGTGGGCAAGGTCCTCCTCCTGAGCGAGACGTCATGACGGATCTCGCGAACCGGCTGCTCGATGCACACGTGGCCTACGAGCGGGAGCAGCTGCGCGGCAACGCATTCCACAGTCTCATTCTGGAGGAGGTGGAGAACGCCCTAGACACCGCCTCGCAGATCACACTCGGCGAGGCGGTCACACCCGAGATGATCAAGGCCGTCGCGCGCAAATACGCGGCACAGGTGCCGGTCGAGGGCGCGATCCCGGAGCTGGTCGGTGAGATCGCGAGCGTCCTCTATCGGCACAGAACCAACGACGACAACGCGTTATCCGACGTCTTCGATGCCCGCAGCTTCGACGAGCTTGCCTCCACCGCAGCGGATCTCGACGTCACGCGACGACTTGCCGAGCGGCTGTGGACGAGCCCGGTCGCCGTCGACGTGTGCGCCACAGCATTGCGGCACGCCGCCACCGCAGTCGCCGACGACGGCCGGGCGGTCCTCGACCGCCTTCCCGGAGTGCGCCGTATCGGCCGGATCCGGTTGCCCGCTACCGTAGATCAGCACGCCGAGGACGCCGTACGCAGGGCCGTCGCCTACGTGCTGGAGAAGTCCGCGACCGGCGCGGCCGAAGAGCCAGAGGCCGCCGCCCGGGAGCTGTGGCACCAACACCGGGACACTCGGCTCGGATCGTTCCGGGATCTGGTGTCCGAGGACGACGTCGAGGCGATCGTCGTGCTCGTCTTCGAGTTCTGGCGGGTCTTCCGCGAGACCGGGTACTTCCACGACGCGCTGGACGCCGGCATCGACTACTTCTTCGAGAAGTACAGCGACACATCGCTCTACGAGATCCTGAACGAGGTGGGCGTGGGGCGCGAGGACATGATCGAAGAGGCGCTGCGCTTCGGACCACCGGTGTTCGAGATGCTCGACGAGCGCGGATTCCTCGAACCCCTCATCCGTCGCCGCCTCGCGGCGTTCTACACCTCCGACGCGTTCCGCGTGGCAGCCGAGCAGTGAAACCCCGCGCGGCGGTGACCGCATTCGCCGCCGCGCTGCTCGTCGCCGCGTGCGGCCCGTCGACGCCGGCGGACCGCAGCCTTTCGTCCACCCAGAGCCCGGCGCCGTCGCGCACGTCGTCGCCAAGCACCCGATCACAGAACCCGGCACCGCAGACCGCCTCCCCGTTCGGCCCGCCGTCGACGGCGCCCGCGGCAGCCGGCCCGGCGTCGGGCTACATCCCCGGCACGACCGTCGTCAGTGGCACGGAAGGAGAATCGAAGTACCGCACCACCATTCCGACGCTGACAGGCGGCTCCCCCGCGGTCGTCGAGCGCTTCCGTGCCGCAGTACGCGCCGGGCAGCGAGCCGTCCTACCGGGCTCGGAAGCCGACGGTCGTCGCTACACGACAGAGGACGGCGTCGTACCCGCCGGGTTCCGTACCGCCGTCACATCGATAACCCCGTACCTGGTGTCGGGGCTCATCGTCGCCGAGTCCTTCGCATACCGCGCAGCCCACCCGTACACGTCCATAGCCACGATCGTGATCGACACGGCCACGGCCTCCCCCATCGCATTCGACGACGTGTTCACCGACCCGGCGACAGCGCTGGCCCGGATGCGGTCGCTCGCACCCGGGCTGGACGGCAGCCGCAGGCTGCAGGACGCAGGCTACGACGACTTCCGCGACTGGCTCCCACGGCGGGACGGGTTCCAGGCGTTCGTATCGGTGCCCTTCGTCCTCGGCTCGTACATCCCGGTGACGGTGCCGTGGGCGAAGCTATCGGATCTGATGCGGCCGGGCATGCTGCAGAAGCTGTCCCGGGACTAGGCGAGTGAGCCGAGTGCCCGGACGAGTTGGTCCACATCGTACGGAGTGGAATATACGCCCAACCCGACGGTGACCGCGCCTCCGTACTCCGGCACGCCGAGACCGTCGAAGAACCTGCTCGGCACATCGCACAGGGCACATATCCCGTTGTCCGCCAACCGTTTCGCGGCCTTCTGTGCGGGCACGCCGGGCACGGTGAAGGACACCGTCGGAATCCGGCGCGAGGCCGTCCCGATCACCGAGACCTGCGGCGCCGTCTCCAGCGAGGCCAGGAGGTAGCGCAGCAGCCGCTGCTGGTAGTCGCGCACGGACCGGAGGGAGAACTGCAGCCGCTCGCGGCGCGTACCGGACGCGGCCTCGTCGAGACCGGCCAGGTGGTCGATGGACGCGACCAGGCCGCCGAGCATCGCGTACGAGTGCTCACCCGCCTCGAGCCGCTCCGGCCCCCTGGCCCGCGGGTCGACGGCGACTGCCCGGAGCCGCTCCAGCACCGTCGGATCGCGGAAGGCGAGCGCCGCGGCCTGCGGTCCGCCCCACCTGTTCGCGGACACGACGACGACGTCGGCCCCGAGGGTCTCGAGGTCGATCACCTCGTAGGACGCCGCGCTGGTCGCATCCACGACCAGCAGCGCACCGACGGACCGCGCGGCCTGCGCAGCAGCCGATACGTCCACCGTCGTCCCGATGGTCGACGAAGCCAGGGTCGTAGCCACCACCGACGTCGCCGAATTGACCAGCTGCTCGTATTGCCAAGACGGGACCTCACCGGTCTCGATGTCGGCCTCGGCCCAACGGACGGTCGCGCCCACGCGATCGGCGAGACGCAACCAGGGGGTGATGTTCTCCTCGTCGTCGAGACGGCCCAGTACCACCTCGGAGCCGAGCCACACCCGCGTGCTCATCGCCTCGGCCAGGGCACCGAGCAACTGCTCGCGGGTGGAGCCCAGCACGACGCCCTCGACGGGGGCGTTCACGAGGTCGGCTACCGCGGTGCGGGCGGCCGTGACGATGGTGGCCGTGTGCGCAGCGCCCGGATACACACCTGAGGGCTGCGAGACGAACCCGCGAAAGGCGCTGGCCACCGCAGAGGCGACCGTGGCGGGGATCTGCGCCCCGGCCTGGGGGTCGAAATGGATCCATCCGTCACCGAGCGCAGGAAAGAGTCCCCGCACCCTGGCAACATCGAAAGACATGGGTTCAAGCCTATCGGTCGCGTGGTCGGGGACCCGATGACTGGGGTCCATCGTCGCGCTCACTGCCAGGGACCATACACCCGTCCGCCGTGGTGGGGCCCACAGTCCCGACCCGTGAGTAACAATGGATTCATGACCGACCGAGACGACATCGAAATCATTCCCGCGAGCGAAGACGATGCTGTAGATTCGGACAGTTCGGACGACCTCCACTCGATGGTCGAGCAGCCCGCCAAGGTGATGCGCATCGGCACCATGATCAAGCAGTTGCTGGAGGAGGTGCGCGCGGCTCCCCTCGACGACGCCAGCCGCACCCGGCTCAAGGAGATCCACCGCAGTTCCATCAAGGAGTTGGAGGACGGGCTCTCCCCCGAGTTGCAGGCCGAGCTCGAACGGCTCGCGCTGCCGTTCTCGGACGAGTCGACACCGTCGGACGCGGAGTTGCGCATCGCGCAGGCCCAGCTCGTCGGCTGGCTCGAAGGACTCTTCCACGGCATCCAGACCGCGCTGTTCGCGCAGCAGATGGCGGCGCGAGCCCAGCTCGAGCAGATGCGCCAGGGCGCCCTGCCGCCGTCGATGCAGCGCGGGGCCGACGGGCACGGTCAGTATCTGTAGCGCGGTACGACGGTAGGCTCTGGCCTCGTGTCCGTCACCTCCCCGTCGCCCGCTGCCCCGCCGGTGTCCGATGCGCGCACGTTGGGGCGCGCGCTCAAGGACCTGCGAGACGGCTTCGCGCACCGCGAGCTGTGGCTCGAACTCGGCTGGCAGGACGTCAAGCAACGTTATCGCCGGTCGGTGATCGGGCCGTTCTGGATCACCATCGCCACGGGTGTCATGGCGGCGTCGCTGGCGCTGCTGTGGTCGGTGCTCCTGGGTGCGAATCTGCGCACGATGCTGCCCCAGGTCACCGTCGGTCTCATCATGTGGAACTTCATCCAGAGCTCGATCCTCGAGGGCTCCGAGGTCTTCATCAAGAACGAGGGCCTCATCAAGCAGCTACCGGCGCCGCTGTCCGTGCACGTGTACCGGCTGGTGTGGCGCCAGGTGCTGTTCCTGCTCCACAACATCGCGATCTACGTCGTGGTTATCATCGCGTTCCCGCCGCTGCACTGGTCGTTCTCGATGCTGCTCGCGCTTCCCGCGTTCGCGCTGCTGGTGCTCAACGCCGCGTGGGTCACGATGTTCTTCGGGATCCTGGCCACCCGGTACCGGGACATCGCACCACTGCTCACCGCGCTGACGCAGCTGCTGTTCTACGCGACACCCGTCGTCTGGTCGCTCGATACGGTCCCGAAGACGCACGGGAACGCCGAGCGCGCCCGCATAGTCGAGATCAACCCGCTGTATCACTACCTGGAGATCATCCGGGCGCCGATGATCGGCAAGGAACAGCACCTGTACCACTGGCTCATCGTGATCGGCTGCACGCTGGTGGGCTGGGTCCTGACCATGCTGCTGATGAAGCAGTACCGTTCCCGAGTCGCGTATTGGGTGTGAGATGACAGTTTCGATTCAGACCCACGACGCCTGCGTCGACTTCCCGATCTTCGATGCGAAGTCCCGGTCCATCAAGAAGGCAGTGATGGGCAAAGCCGGCGGCCGCCTCGCGTCCAACGATCACAAGGTGGTCGTCGTCGAGGCACTCAAGAACATCAACCTCCAGCTCGAGGAGGGCGACCGCATCGGCCTCGTCGGGCACAACGGTGCCGGCAAGTCGACGCTGCTCCGGGTCCTCGCCGGCATCTACGAGCCGACCCGGGGTGCGGCCCAGGTGCGCGGGCGCGTGGCACCCGTCTTCGACCTCGGCGTCGGCATGGATCCGGAGATCTCCGGGTACGAGAACATCGTCATCCGCGGCCTGTTCCTGGGCCAGACCCGGAAGTCCATGCAGCGCAAGATGGACGAGATCGCCGAGTTCACCGAGCTCGGCGACTACCTGTCGATGCCGCTGCGCACCTACTCGACCGGCATGCGGATCCGGCTCGCCCTCGGGGTCGTGACGTCGATCGACCCCGAGATCCTGCTTCTCGACGAGGGCATCGGCGCCGTCGACGCCGACTTCCTCCGGAAGGCCCGGATCCGCCTACAGGAGTTGGTCGCCCGCTCCGGCATCCTCGTCTTCGCCTCGCACTCCAACGAGTTCCTGGCCCAGCTGTGCGACCGCGCGATGTGGATCGATCACGGGTCGATCAAGCAGGAGGGTGGCATCGAGGAGGTCGTTACCGCGTACGAGGGCGACGAGGCCGGAGCTCGCGTCCGTCGCGTGCTGGACAAGATGGCCGAGGAGAAGTCGGGTGAGTAGACCCGACGGTCCGTCCGGGACCCGTGCCTCCTCCGGTGACGAGATGGTCGTCGCCGTGGTGGTGACGCACGATCGCACGGAGTTACTGCGACTGTCCCTCGACGTGGTGGCGCGTCAGTCCCGCCCTGTGGACCACTTGATCGTGGTGGACAATGCGGCGCAGGACGAGGTCCGCGAGATCGTCGAGTCTCAGCCGGTGCCCACCACGTACCTGGGATCGAAGTACAACCTGGGTGGCGCGGGGGGATTCGCGCTCGGGATGCTGCACGCGCTGGCACTCGGCGCCGACCGGGTGTGGCTCGCCGACGACGACGGTCGGCCCGAGGACGAGAACGTGCTCGCCACCCTGCTGGACTGCGCGCGACGGCACGGCCTCGCGGAAGTGTCTCCGGTCGTCGTCGACATCGCACAGCCCGACCGGCTGGCGTTCCCGCTGCGTCGCGGTGTCGCGTGGCGACGGCAGCGCAGCGAGCTGTTCGCACCGGGGGATCCGGACTCGGATCTGCTGGCAGGGATCTCGTCGCTGTTCAACGGCGCGCTGTTCACCGCGGATGCGATCGCCGCGGTGGGGATCCCCGATCTGCGGCTGTTCATCCGCGGCGACGAGGTAGAGATACACAGGCGCCTGCTGCGCTCCGGGCTGCCGTTCGGCACGTGCCTCACCACGGCGTACCTGCACCCCTACGGGTCCGACGAATTCAAGCCGATCCTCGGCGGCCGCATGCACACGCAGTACCCCGACAACCCCACCAAGCGCTACTTCACCTACCGCAACCGCGGGTATGTGCAGTCGCAACCGGGGCAGCGGAAGCTGATCCCGCAGGAGTGGGCACGTTTCGGCTGGTTCTTCCTGGTGCAGCAACGCGACGTCGCCGGGTTCCGCGAATGGATGCGCCTGCGGAGTCTCGGTCGCCGCGAGCGATTCACTCGACCGTAGGCCGCGGGTCGCCAGGGACCTCCGCAACATGCACCACCGGCGACGCCGACGCGACGATCGGCCTCACGTCGCTGACAGCATCGGAGTCACAGAGCTACCTCCAGTACCAGTGCCTCGTGTGAGGCAGTGGCTGCGGATCGGGGCCGACAGCCGGTGGCGGCGCCTCCAGGTGCACGACCTGCAGCACGTGGAACTGCTCCTGATGCACCACTGCGAGACCACCGTCGTCGAGGTGCATCTGGAGGTCTGAGCCCATGAACTGAAACGGCCGGAAGGTCCAGTACAGGTTGCCGTTCTCCCTGTGCCACTCGTCCTCGGTACGATCCGCATCGGCGAGAACCCATGCAGCGGTGCAGTTCTGAGCCACCCAGGTCGGCCACTGGTTGACCCCCTTCGCCTTGTCCCACAGCCGTCCGTCGGTGCGCCGGTCACCGTCGTCACCGATGTCCTTCAAACCCGCGAACTGCTCGGGCAGGCCCTCGAGTGCGACCCGCAGCGTGGTCGTCGACCAGGACGGCTGCACCTGGAACAGGACACAGTCACCGGGTCGCGCATTGTCGTGGATGTACCGCGCCGCGTAACTGAAGTCGCTGCCGCCCGGCTTCGACAGAGGCGTTCGCTGCCACAGGTAGCCGGGAACCGCGCACGCCGTCAGCGCGGCCAGCACCGCCCACACCGCCGCCCGCGACCGGTGTGCGCCGAACCGATCCGCCACCATCCGCACCGCCACGGCGAGGATCAGCACTACACCCGGCACGCTCGCGATCACGTAGCGACCCACGTACATGGGGAACACGGTCGACACCGCGAGAAGAAGTATCGGCGGCGCCAGCGCAGCGGGCACCGCCCATCTGAGGACATGCGCCCACTCGGCCCACGGCTCCGGCGCCAGCCAGCGACCGAGCGAACCGCGGCCCACCCAGCCGCGCAGGGCCGCACGGGTCCGCCACGGCCCGCCGGTCCCACGACCGACCCACAGGGCGGAGCACACGAGCACCCACGCGGCGACGGCGAACGTCACCGAATGGTCGAACCACTGATCTACGAACACGTTCTGGAACACCATCCAGCCGGGCCATGCCAGCCAGTTCACCTGTCCCGTCTGGGTCGCCGAAAGCACGATCAGGGGCGAGATCACCAGCAGCCCTGCTCCCGTCGCGATCAGGGCCGGGCGCCGCAGCCGATGCCGCCCCCAGACGATCGTCAGGAACGCCGCTAACACCACGGCGCCCGAGTAGAGGAACAGCGCTACCGACAGCGCCACCGCCCCACCATACGCGAACCACGTTCGGCGACAGGGGCGCTCGGCTGCCCGCACCGCGCACAGCAACAGCAGGGCCGACGCCGCTATCACCCAGGCGTACGAGCGCGCCTCGACGCCTGCCCAGGTGACGCGCGGGAGGACCGTCGCGACCACGCCGGCGGGCACCGCCAACGACGCGTCGAGCCGCTTCGCCAGGACGACGATCGCCGAGACCGCAGCGCCGACACCCAGGCATGAGAACAGTCGCAGCGACCATTCACCCAGGCCGAAAAGCGCCTCCCACCAACGAATGACGATGTAGTACAGGCCGTGCACGGAATCGACGGAGGCGAGCATCCGCATCATCTCGCCGAACGAGCGGTCCGTCGCGGACACCGTCGCCAGCTCATCGAACCAGAACGACGGACGGCCGGCGTGCACCGCCGACACTGCGAACGCCAGAACCCCGAACAGCAGGGGCAGCAGGCGCCTCATCCGCCGAAACCGAAGAGCCGTTCCCAGTTCGCGCGGGAGGTGAGATCGTCGCGGGCCGCGAGATACTCGGATCTGAGCTCCGGCGCGCGCCGGCGCAACTCGAGGCACAGCGCGGCGGCACGGCGTCCGAGTTCCACCGCCGCGGCCCGGTCCCGCCGCCGGCGATGCACGCCCCCCTGCCCGGCGTCCGTCACCGCCGCGTCTCCGAAGCGCGCCACGTGCCACCACTGGGCGTCGTGCGCGGGTATCGACACGGGACGCGGATCCACCCGGCCCAGCGCCTGCTGCACAAGGCGTTTGGCGAGCACCCGGTCGAGTGCGGACGGCTCGGGCCCGGCGGGTACCACGTCGACGTGCCGCCCCGCGACCTCTACTGCCGGGACCACGGCGCTGTCCGGGTACTCCGACCGCAGCGCGGCGAGCTCGCCGAGGCGGGAGGTGCCGCCGTCGGACAGGCACGACGGCCCGGACAGGAAATCCTCCAGCGCACGGAGTTTGGTCGCTGCGAGCCCGTACTGCATCGCGGCGACTGTGCGCGCGAGATCCGTCGCGATCAGCCGTGCGTAGTGCTTGCCGTCGAGCCCGGCGTGGAGGGCGCCCACGACGAGACCGTTGCGCACCGCGAAGTAGCGAGACCAGGAGTCCCTGTCTTTGAGGCGGAAGTCCTCGTGCCACACACCGGCACCGGGGAGGGTCACCGTCGGGAACCCGGATCCCCGTGCACGGACGCCGAATTCGATGTCATCCCACTGCAGGAAGAACGGCAGCGGCAGGCCCGCGGCGGTGATGGCCTCGCCGGGGATCAGGCACGTCCACCAGCCGTTCCATCCGGAATCGACGTAGCGGTCCTGGGATTCGACCGTGACGTCGACGCCGACCAGAGCGCCGGGCGACGGCACACCCGCCTGCATGTTCGCGATGGCTGGGCGCTCGGCCGAGAGGTGCAGGCGGGTGGGTTCGGCCATCGAGAGCATCTGCGCCCCCACCAGGACCCGCCGAGCCGCGAAGGCGGAGAACGCGATCAGCCGCAGCAGCGATTCTGGTTCGAGGCGGATGTCGTCGTCCATGACGACGACATCGACCTCGTCTCCGTCGCGCGTCGCCTCGTACATGCCGCGCGCGAAGCCGCCGGAGCCACCTAGATTCCCCTGCCGCAGGACGCGCAACCGGTCGCCCAGCACGGCGGCGGTCTGGGCGAACTCGGGGCGCGAAGAGACGAGGTCAGTTCCTTGATCGACCACGTACACCGACGAGACGCGTTCCACGACAGCGGGATCCGCGGCGAGTGAGGTGAGCGTCGCATTGGCGGAGTCCGCACGGTCGAATGTGCACATCGCGAGCGCCACGCGCCGTACCGATCCTCCTTCCGCCGACCAGCGCACGGAGGACACCGTCGACGGGGACTGGGCGCGCAGCCGCAGCCACAGCGCACCACCGTCGGCGAAGCGGTCCAGTGGTACCACCGCCGACCAGGCGCCCGACGCCGTCGCGGACCGCACCACCTGCTCGCGCCCTGCCCAGTCGCCGGCACAGACCTCGACGGCGACCTCGCCGTCGACATCGAGGGACACCGTCACCGCACGCACGTCGGTCCAGCGCTGCCACCAACTCGCGGGGAATCTGCCGAAGTAGGTGTCGGTGTCCACGAGCTCGCCGGCCTGGACGGTGACGGCTACCCGTGAGCGGTCACCACCCGTCGCGTACAGATCGCGGGGGACGGCGGGGTCGAGGTGGGCGAAGAGCGTGCGTTGGAGAAGCACCGGCTAGATCATCCGGAAGATGACGAGGCGCTGCACAACGAAGTTGATGACCGTCGCCGTACCCTGCGCGAGGACGTACGCGACGAGCCAGTGCAGAACGTTGCCCGGCCACACGTGCAGCACCGCGAGGAAGATCCCCTCCTGCACGACGAACGTCACGAGGTACAGGATCCAGACCGCGATCATTCGGCGGTGACTCGGGGCCGCCTGGAAGGTGTGCTTCCGATTGAGTATGTACGCGGTAGTCGTTCCGGCGATGAACCCGACGGCTTTGGCGAAGAACTCCGCGATCCCGAGCCCCTTGCCGAGCCCGAGCGTCAGCCCGAAGTCGATTGCCCCGCAGAACACTCCGATGAGGATGAACAGCACGATCTGCTTCTGCAGACCGTGCTGCGGGTTCTCGGTCGACGCGTCCGGGGCTGTGGTCACGCCGAACAGGGTACCGCCGCCGGTCAGCGGGGCGTGAGAACGAAGACGCGGGCGCCACCCTCGAAGGCGCGACGCAGGTCCTCCGGGTCGGCGACGCCGTCGCGGACGGTGATCCCGTTGAACTTGGCGAAGTTGCCGTTGTCCTTGGCGATGACCCCGTACAGCTCGGTGACGCCGGCCTCGTCGGAGACGACCGTGACGTCGGCCGTCCGACGTTGCCCGCGCAGTTGGACCTCGATCGGCTCGCCGGTCCGCAGATTCTTCCCCCAGGCGAACGGGCTGCCGACGAGCAGCGCGCCGTCGTGCGGGGTGTAGGCGACGGGGATCTCGTAGCGCTTCCCGGACTTCCGCCCGGTCACATAGAGGGTCAGCAGTCGCCGGCCGATCAGCCCGGACACGACGGGCAGCTTCAGCGCCGTGCGCATCGCCGCGTTCATGACGTTCTGGAGGGGCATCGTCTGTGCGGACCCGGCCTGGCTCATGCTGTCCACGGTAGGCCTCGAGCGCGTCTGAGACCAGGGTGAACGTCTACTCGAAGGTGTCGTCTTCGGCCGCGAGCCGCTGCGCATCTCGCCGCTCGCGGCGGCGCATCACCACGGTCAACACCGTCACGCCGATCACGGCTCCGATGAGGCCGCCGATCACATCCGGCACCGACTCCGGGAGGTCGAACGGAAGCAGATTCATGACGATCCACAGGAGGTACAGGGGAACCAGGACAGCGAGCGCCAGCCACCTGTGCCCACTGGACAGTTCCCTTCCGAGTGGATCGATGCGGATCCCCCGTCGTCGTCCATATCTCCAGGCAGCGATGCCCGCAGCCAGGTAGGCGCCGAGCGCGAGCCACGATGCGAGTATCGCGCCCTGCGCTGCCGCGACCACCATGACGACCGGGATGAAGTACTGCATCCACCAGAAGGCGACAGTCACACCGCGGTAGTACTCGTCGCGGGCGCGCTCGTCGCCCCAGCGGGCGTCGTCGGGTGCGAGAGCGAACTCCTCGATGCGGTTCTGTGCGGACATCTCAACCTCTCCTGCTCTATTCGAAGCGATCGTCGTCGCCTGCGAGGCGATCGATGTCACGCTGCTCGCGGCGGCGGATCCAGAGGCCCATCCCCATCGCGAACAGGCCACCCACGATCGCGCCGCAGACCGCGCCCACAAGAGACGCCGTGTCGAGGGCATCGCGCTCACGCAGCACGAACACCGCCCACAGGACCAGGAACGGAAGCACCGACCCAAGCGCGATCCAGCGCCGGCCACCCGAATTGAACTCCTTGGTGAGGCTCGCGAGCGGAATCCCGCGGCGGCGGCAGTAGCCCTGGCACACCCACTGACCGGACAGCACTCCGAGGAGGACCACGACGGACGTCCACAGTGCGCCCTGGGCAGCGGCGACCACCATGACGATCAACAGGACGTACTGCATCCACCAGTACGCGAGCGCGGCACCGCGGTAGTACTCGTCGCGGGCGCGCTCGTCGCCCCAGCGGCGGTCGTCGGGTGCGAGGGCGAACTCCTCGATACGGGTCTGGACTGACATCTGACTCACCCCTACTCGGTCGATTGCATCTCTGTCAGCGGGAACAGTTCCTCGACGGTCGAGCCGAGGGCATGACCGATACGGAGTGCGACGTACACGCTCGGCGCGTAGTCACCCTTCTCGATCGCGACGATCGTCTGGCGGCTCACGCCGACGGCCGTCGACAGTTCGGCCTGCGTCACCCGCCGCTCGCGCCGGCGGAGACGGACAGGATTCGCATCGTCTCCCACGGCAAGAAGTCAAACCTACTTGACACCATATGTCAAGTTCTCTAGACACACCTACGTTGGGTAAAAACCCTGTCTAATCAGGAGTTTCTCATCGAATTTCCAGGTCGAGCGTGACTGGTGTTACTGCTGTAGCCTCGTCGCGTGGCACCCGCACGAATCGACCCCAAGACACTCGCAGCCCGCGTCGCACGCGGCGGCTGGTCCGCGAGCGGTACCGCACTGGTGGCGGTGTTCATGGCGATCGCCGTCGGCGCCGGGACATTCCTGTTCATCTCGCACCGCAACCCGGTGCCGGTCACGGATAAGACGTACAGCGACCTGATCGCGGCCCGCCGCGCCGTCGACCAGTCGCGCTCGATGTTCGGGCTGCTGTCGACCGCAGCCGTCAACGCGACGGGCGGCGTGAACGACGTGGCCAAGTCGGTACCGCAGATCTTCGACGCCGTCGACGACGCCGAGAAGGGCGCACAGCAGGCACTCGACGGGCTGAACGCGGCACCGTCGGCATCCGCCGCCGCGAACAAGGTCACGAGCGCAACGGCAGGCATCGACAGCGCCCTCGCGCAGGTCCAGGGCCTGTCGTCGTACGGCAGCACGATCTCGCAGGCGGCCAAGACCGCAACGACGACCCTGCGCGGCGCGCACATCCCCGACATGGGCAAGGTCGAGCCACAACTCCGGAAGATCGACTCGGCGGCGGGCAGCGTCGCCCAGATCACCGGGCAGGCCTCGGGCCTACGCTCGGACCTGTCGTCGATGACGTCAGGGCTGCAGTCGTCGGCGCAGTCGATCGACGCGTCCATCGCGTCGGCCCGGACCGCGGCCGCCAAGCTGCGTGACGGCCTGCAGCGGATCTCCGCGGCCCGGCCGAAGGCGACCGCCGCGACCAACAATCTGGTCACCGGCCTGGGCCAGCTCAAGACCGCTCTCGGCGCTATCGACCTGCAACTCGCGACGGCCCAGCAGCAGCTGCCGCCCGTCCCCGCCGACCCCGAGGCCGAACAGAAGGCCAAGGAGGCGGAGGCGGCGAAGGCCAACACGCACCCGATGCCCATGGCACTCACGGCCGCCGCGATCGCGGGACTGCTGACGTACATGCTGGGCTCGGCACTCGGCGCGGCGACGCGCCGGCGGCTGCGCATCCCGCTACTACCGAATCCGCTCAAGGGCGTAGCCGCGGCGCGCCTCGACCAGCCGGAACTGGACACCGAGGACCTCACGGAGGCCGTTCACCACACCACCGACCGCCTCTCGCTCGAGACCAACCCGCGGATGCCCGTCATCCTGGCTCCATCGCAGTTCGCACGCGAGACCGAGCAGAACAACACGAACTCTGCCCGATAACGGGCAGATAATTGACACTTCCTCCGGCCGTCGGCAGAATCGTCGCCGTGCCGGAGCCCGAACTCGTCGACCACGTCGCCCGCAGCACAGGCCTGTCACAGGCTGAGGCGGTGCGCGTCATCGACGACGTCACGGCGTTCTACAGCGAGTCCGTGGAGGACTACGTCCGGCGGCGGCATCGGGAGCTGCAGGAGCACGGTGTGCGCAACGCCGAGATCTTCCGCGTACTCGCCGACGAGGCCACCACGCGCCGGTTCCCGGCGCCGACCCTCACGGAGCGGCAGCTGCGCCGCCTCGTCTACACGTAGGAGTTACCCATGTGCGGAATCGTCGGCTACATCGGCGGACAGGCGGCGACCCCGATCCTGATCGACGGACTGACCCAGCTCGAGTACCGCGGCTACGATTCGGCGGGCATCGCCGTACTCGGGCCGTCGGGCGCGCGCCGGGTCCGCAGCGTCGGGCGCGTGCGCGACCTCGAGGCCGCGTTACCCAAGCGGCTCGCCGGCAAGGCCGGAATCGGCCACACGCGGTGGGCGACGCACGGGGCGCCGTCGGAGGCCAATGCCCACCCTCAGGCCGACGGCGCCGAGCGGATCTTCGTGGTGCACAACGGGATCATCGACAACGCCCGGAGCCTGCGCGAGGCGCTCCAGGCCGACGGTGTGCAGCTCACCTCGGACACGGACACGGAAGCGATCGCGCACCTCGTCGCCGCGGCGGAGGAGGACACGCTCGAGCAGGCGGTGCTCGCCACCGTCGGGCGCCTGACGGGCACGTTCGCGCTGGCCGTGATGGACACCGAACACCCGGACCGGATCGTGGTGGCGCGCAACGGCTCCCCGCTCATCCTCGGCGTCGGCGACCACGAGATGTTCGTCGCGTCGGACGTCTCGGCAGTCGTGCGCCACACGAGCCAGGTGGTGCATCTGGACGACGGCGAGTGCGCGACGGTCACGGCAGGCGGCTTCCACCTGTTCACCGCGGAAGCCGAGACGGTGGGGCGCAGCGCTACCACCGTCGAGATGACCGCGGCTGAACTGGAGCTGGGCAACCACGAGCACTTCATGCTCAAGGAGATCCTGGAGCAGCCGCAATCACTCGAGCGCATGCTCACGGGCCGGCTCGACGACCGCTTCGCGACCGCGCGCCTCGACGGCCTCAACCTCGACCCACAGGCGATGCGCCGGTTCAAGCGCGTCAAGATCCTGGGCTGCGGTTCTGCGTACTACATGGGCCAGTTGGGCGCGAGCGTCATCGAGGAACTCGCGCGGATACCCGCAGATGCGGAGCCCGCCAGCGAGTTCCGTTACCGCAACCCGATCATCGAACCCGACACCCTCTACGTCGCCGTGAGCCAGTCCGGCGAGACCGCCGACACCGCGTTCGCCGTGCAGGAGGTGAAGCGCAAGGGCGGCACCATCGTCGGGCTCGTCAACGTGGTGGGTTCCACCATCGCGCGGGAGGTCGACGGTGGCCTCTACCTGCACGCCGGGCCCGAGGTCTCCGTCGCGTCGACGAAGGCCAACACGCATATGGCCGTGGGCTTCGTGCTGATGGCGCTCGCGCTCGGCCGGGTCCGTGACCTGTCCATCACCGACGGCGCACGGATCGTGCGCGCTCTCAAGGAACTCCCGCGACAGATCGGCGAGATCGTGGCGGACGGCGCGAAGATCGCCGAGGCCGCGCAACTGCTCGCCCAGGCGCCGAGCCTGTTCTTCATCGGCCGCGTGCGCGGATACCCGACGGCGCGCGAGGGTGCGCAGAAGTTCAAGGAGATCAGCTACCGGCACGCCGAGGCGTACCAGACCTCCGAGCTCAAGCACGGGCCGCTCGCCCTCATCAGCCCGGAACTCCCGACCGTGGCCGTGATCCCCGACGACGAGCTCCTGGACCGCAACATCGGTGCACTGCACGAGATCTCGGCCCGCGGAGGCGATATCGTGGCGATCACCCATGACACGGTCGAGGTCGACACCCGCCTCAAGATCACGGTGCCCAAGTCCGAGCCCGAGCTGGATCCGATCCTGTTGATGATCCCGACACAGCTCCTCGCCTACCACGCGGCACTGGCGCTGGGCGAGAACATCGACAAGCCCCGTAACCTCGCGAAGTCGGTCACCGTCGAATAGCGGCCGCGTGCGGGTGCGGTAATGGCAGGGTAAATCGGCCGAATCCGCTGTCACTGCTGCACACAGGCCCCGCGGGACCACGGATCAGGGCAGGCGGGCGGTAATCTTGCGGCCGATGCCTGACCTCGTACCCGGTCGGACCCGACCCCATGTGCTGGAGGCTGCCGGAGCGTTGTCGAGCGCGGCCGCGGTGACGGCTGCGGTAGTGCTCGGTGCACGGCTATGGCGAGGCGCGCCGTACTCCGTCGGCTATTCGCTGCACGCTGTGACCAACGCGGCCGTCATCGTGTGCCTCGCCGCAACCGTCGCGCTGGCCTGGTCCGGCGCCCGAATCCGACCCGCCGCAGCACGGACCGCAGCGGCGTACGTCCTCACGGCGGCACTCCCCACCCTTGCGTATGGCATCCCTCTGGCGAGGACGCCGCTGTACTACGGCGGGCTGCACCTGGACCAGCAGTTCCGCACCCAGTACCTGTTGCGGCTCACCGAGTCACCGGCCCTGAGTGACATGAACTATGCCGGCCTGCCGCCGTACTACCCGGCTGGATGGTTCTGGCCGGCGGGCCGAATCGCGGACATCACCGGAATCCCGGCGTGGCAGTTCATGAAGCCGTGGAGCCTGCTCACATTCGCCGTCGCGGCGACCGTGGCGCTGTATCTCTGGCGCCGCATCCAGCCCACCGTCGCGCTGCCGCTGACGACGGTCACCGTCCTCGCGGTCCTGTTCACCAGCCACCAGGAGCCGTACTCGGGAGCACTGGCGATCCTCGCCCCGCCCATGGCGGTCATCGCCTGGCACGCGCTGAGGACAGGCCGGCGCGGCGCGCTGGCCACGACGGCGATCGCCCTCGGGATCACCGTCGCCACGTACACGCTCTACGCGGCGGTCGCGATCCTCACGCTGATCGTCATGGCCGCGGTCGCCCGCACCACGCGGCGGAGCGCCGTGAAAAGGCTCGCGGCCGTCGCGGGCGGAGCCGCGCTGATCGGCTTGGTGGTGTGGCTGCCCTACCTGATCGCGTGGCTGCGGTCCCCGGCGTCGGCGGCAGGCGCCGCGCAGGAGTATCTGCCGACGGCGGGCGCGGCGGCGTGGCTGTCTCAGTTCGAGGCCACGCCGCTCGGCGTGACGACGGCGGTCGGCACCGTCTGGCTGCTGCTGCGGCTGCGCACCGATCGGGGGGCGCAGGCCCTTGGGATCACGGTCGGCGTCGCATACCTGTGGACGTTCCTGTCGATGCTCGCGGCGGCCGCGGGAACGACGCTGCTCGGTTTCCGCGTGATCCCGATCCTCTACGCGACTCTCGGCGCAGCCGCTACCCTCGCCGCGGCCGAGCTGGTCCGCAGGCACTCGCTCCCGAGATACGCCATCGCCGCGGGAGCGCTGCTGATCGCGGTCGCCCTCGCCCAGCAGGGCACCTGGCAGCTCCGGTCCGACGGGGCGAAGGCGTACACCGACGTCGCGTGCGACGGACGGCGCGCGGATGGCAGGCCCGCGGGCGCCCAGGCATACCTCCCGCGCGTCGACGCAGCGATCCGTGAAATGACCCGCACCGCACCACGGGACACGGTCGTGCTCCCCACCGACTTCACACTGCTCAGCTGCTTCGGGTACCGCGGATTCACGTCGTATATCGCCCAGTACGCGAATCCGCTCGCAGGCGAGACGCGGCGCAAACAGCTCGTCGAGGAGTGGTCCCGTGCACGCACTCCGGCGCAGCTCACGGCCGCACTCGACGCGTCACCCGCGCGGCCCCCGACGGTGTTCGTCTTCGAGACATCCGGCACACGCACCCTACGGCTGGACGTCACGCGCGATACTTTCCCCGCCGACCCCAACACGGGTTGGTCACACCTCGACTTCGCGCGCTCGGCGTTCGCGGGGCCGGGTTTCGAGGCCCGCCGCGTGGGCCCGTACACCGTCGTCGCCAGAACCGGACAGGAGAACCGTTGACCAACACCCGCCTCGACCTACCCGAGCCGCGGGCGGCCAACCCGCTGCCCAAGTTCTCGGCGGATGTGGCGTGCGCGCTGGTGGCCGCAGTGGCCGTGACCGCGGCGATCACGGGACTTGCAGCGGTGTGGCACCCGCCCGTCTACACCCAGTCCAATATGCTGCACTCCGCGACGACGCTGGCTCTCACGCTGACGCTGCTGGTGCTGGTCGGCGCGACCCTGCTCGAACGTCGGGCCAACACCCGGGGCGGCCGGCATCGGCATCTGCTGCGGGCGATCGCGTTCGTGGCGATCTGTGCGCTGCCGATCGAGATGTACGGGCTGCCGCTGCTGCGCAGCCGCCTGTGGCTCGGCGGACTGTCCGGCGATCAGAGCTTCCGCACGCAGTTCCTCACCCGCCTCACGGATTCGCCCGCGCTGCAGGACATGACGTATCACCACCTGCCGCCGTTCTACCCGGCCGGCTGGTTCTGGCTGGGCGGCCGGTTCGGGGCCCTGTTCGACATGGCCGGCTGGGAGGCGATGAAGCCGTGGTCGCTGTTCACCCTCGCGATCGCGGCCGGCCTGACCTACACACTGTGGCGGCACGTGCTACCGCACCGCGCCGTCGCGCTCTCGACGATGACGGTGCTCGTCGCCCTGTCCGTCGACTCGCAGGAACCGTACGCCGCGACACTCATCATGGTGTTCGCGCCGATGATGGTCCTGGCCTGGCAGGCACTGCGCGAGGGGGGCTGGTTGCCGTGCACGCTGACCGGCCTGTTCGTCGGCATCCTGGCCGCCACGTACACGCTGTACTGCGCGGTCGCGGCCGTCGCAGTGCTGGTGTTCGCCGGCTTCGCGTGGCGGATACACGCAGCCGGGCGTCGCAACATCCTGCATCGCCTCGGCCTCATAGCGGCGGTAGCCGGACCGATCGCGCTGGCCGTCTGGCTGCCGTATCTGATCTCGGCCGCGCACATGCCGACTGCGGACTCCGGCGGCGCCACCGACTTCCTGCCCGTCGCGAGCGCGATGGTCTGGCTGCCCCAGACGGAGACGTCGGCGCTGGGGCTGACGTGCCTCGTCGGGACCGTGTGGATGACATGGCGGATCCGCACCGATCGCGTCGCACAGGCGCTCGCGGCCGGGCTGCTGACCATGTACGGGTGGGCGCTGGCATCGCAGGTGTTCACATTGTTCAGCGCGACGCTGCTGGGCTTCCGGGTGCACGCCGCCATGTACGGGCTGTACGCATGCGCAGGCGTGATGGCCGCGTACGACACGTTCGACGCGCTGCGCGCGCAGACGGCCCGGATGCGGATCCCGCAGGCCGCGCGGTGGGGCGGGCTCGACGCCGCGCCGCCGCGCCGGACTCCGGGGCCGTTCGGCTCCCGCATCATGCGCACCCGCCTCGCCCGCATCGCGGCCGTGCTGGGTCTCATCGTGACGGTCGCGATCGCGCAGGACGGCGTGGCCAAGCTGGGCCCGCAGCTGCGCGCCGCCTACCAGGACGTCGACGGCGACATGGTGCGCGCGGACAACGGCCCGCACCGGGACCAGCAGGACCTCGCCACCGTTCAGACCACGATCGGCGCCCTCACGGGGAAGCCCGCCGATCAGACCGTGGTCCTGAGCACCGATACCTCGCTCTTCAGCTACTACCCGTACTGGGGCTTCCTCGCGTCGTTCGGGCCGTACTCCAACCCGCTCGGCCTCTACCCCCAGCGCGTCCAGGAGATCCGTCGCTGGACCACTGCCCGGAGCCCCGAACAGCTGGAAGAGCTCCTCGGCAGATCGGAGTTCGGGCGCCCCGATGCGTTCGTCCTCCTGCGGTCCGCACCCGACGGTGCCACCGTCGACGGTGAGGCGCGGGATGTGCCCGGCGCGTACTACCTGCGCATAGCGGAGAACACCTTCCCCAACGACCCGAACCTCTTCGTTCGCTACCTGGCGTTCGATCCGGCGGCGTTCGCCGGGATGCGGGTACGCACAGTGGGCGCCTACGCCGTCGTGGGTTCGGGTCCGGGCCGGTAGCCTGTCAGTCGATGTCTGAGCAACCGAACACCTACCTGCCGATCACGACCCGCAAATTGATGGGGTGGTCGCGGACCACGCCCATCCAGGGGCACGTGCTCTCGACGCCGGACGTGGAACAGATCGCCAAGGCCGTCGCGCTCGTCGCCGACGCCGAGGCCGACAAGCCGTCCTACCTGCGCCGCGGCGTCATCGCCCGCGGGTTGGGGCGCTCCTACAACGAGTCCGCGCAGAACGCGGGTGGGCTTACCGTCGACATGACGCGGCTCAACGCGATCCACGACATCGACGCCGACGACGCGATCGCGGACGTCAGCGCCGGCGTGGACCTCGACACCCTGATGAAGGCGGCCCTGCCCTTCGGGCTGTGGGTGCCCGTACTGCCGGGCACGCGGCAGGTGACCGTCGGCGGCGCGATCGCGCACGACATCCACGGTAAGAACCACCACAGCGCCGGCAGTTTCGGCAACCATGTGACCGAGCTCCAGCTGCTGGTCGCGGACGGCCGCATCGTCACGATCGGGCCCGACGGTACCCCGGACGACCCGACCGGCGAACTGTTCTGGGCGACCGTGGGGGGCATCGGCCTGACGGGCATCATCCTTCGCGCCAAGATCAAGATGCAACGCACCGAGACCGCGTACTTCCTCGCGGACACGCGCGTCACAAGCGATCTCGACGAGACGATCCAGTTGCACCTGGACGGGTTCGAGGACGGCTACGAGTACGCGTCGGGGTGGTTCGACTCGATCTCGAAGAAGAAGCTGGGCCGGTTCTCCGGCTCGCGCGGCAGTCTCGCCAAGCTGGAGGACCTGCCGGACAAGCTGGCGAAGGACCCGCTCAAGTTCGACGCCCCCGCGCTCATCACACTGCCG
The DNA here is from genome assembly GCF_029167375.1 of Tsukamurella sp. 8F. Lineage (GTDB taxonomy): Bacteria > Actinomycetota > Actinomycetes > Mycobacteriales > Mycobacteriaceae > Tsukamurella. The sequence continues at coordinate 10,625 of NZ_JARFTP010000037.1, read as the reverse complement.
GACGTCTTCCCCAACGGCCTGGCCAACAAGTTCGACTTCTCCGTCGTCGGCGAGCTGTACTACCGCATGGGGTCCAACGCGGACAACAAGATCAAGAACCTGACGCAGTTCTACCACCCGCTCGACCTGTTCGGGGAGTGGAACCGGGCGTACGGCACCAAGGGCTTCCTGCAGTACCAGTTCATCGTGCCGATGGGCAACGAGGAGGAGTTCAAGCGCATCATCCGCGATGTGCAGGCGTCGGGCCACGTCTCGTTCCTCAATGTGATCAAGCTGTTCGGCGACGGCAACAAAGCTCCCCTGAGCTTCCCGTTCAAGGGCTGGAACGTCTGTCTCGACTTCCCCATCAAGAAGGGGCTGCACGAGTTCGTCACCGAGCTGGACCGTCGGGTCTTCGCGATGGGCGGGCGGCTCTACACCGCCAAGGACTCGCGCACGACCGCCGAGATGTTCCACGCCATGTACCCGCGCGTCGACGAGTGGATCGCGACCCGACGCGGCATCGACCCCACGGGGGTGTTCATGTCCGACATGGGCCGCCGCCTGGAACTCGCCTAACCCGTAAGGAATTCATCTCATGAAGAACGCCGTAGGCGTACCCCAGTCCCTGCTACTGCTCGGCGGAACCTCCGAGATCGGGCTCACGATCGTCGAGGAGTACCTGAGGAAGGGCCCGATGCGCGTGGTACTCGCCGCGCTGCCGAACGATCCGCTGCGCGCCGCCGCCGTCGAGCAGGTGGAGAAGGCGGGCGCATCGTCCGTCGAGCTCGTCGACTTCGACGCCACCGACTTCGACTCGCACTCCGCGACCATCGACGCTGCGTGGGCGGGCGGCGACATCGACGTCGCAATCGTCGCCTTCGCGCTCGACTTCGACGCCGAGGAGCTCTGGCAGAACCAGCGCAAGGCGGTCCTGCTCGCCCAGGTGAACTACACCGGCGCGGTCTCCGTGGGCGTGCTGCTGGGGCAGAAGTTCAAGGAGCAGGGGCACGGGCAGATCATCGCGATGAGCTCGGTGGCCGGCCTGCGCCCGCGCCGCAGCAACTTCGTGTACGGGTCGAGCAAGGCCGGATTCGACGGCTTCTACCTGAACCTGGGCCAGGCGTTGGAGCCGTTCGGCGGCTCGGTGCTCGTGATCCGGCCGGGCATGGTGCGCACCAAGTTCTCGGCGCACGTCAAGGAGGCCCCGCTGACCATCGACAAGGACGTCATCGGCCGTCTTGCTGTGGACGCCGCGACCAAGGGCAAGAGCCTGATCTACGCTCCGGCGCCCTGGGGCTTCGTGAGCTTCGGCCTCAAGAACGTGCCCCAGCCGATCTTCAAGAAGCTGCCGATCTAACACCCCGATGGCAACTGCAGCGACGGGACTTCCGCCGTCGGGCGCGCGGGCATGGGCGCCCGCGGGCACGGCGGCGATGGCAGTGGTGATCGGCGGGCTTGTGTCCGTCGTAGGGCTCGCCGCGATCGGACTGGTGCACTGGCCGGCGTATTCGAGCTCCAACGTCACACGCACCCTGACCACGTTCGGGCACGTCGTCTGCATCGTCGTGCTCGCGTTGTGCGCGTGGGGTCTCTCGCGCGCCGCCGGGCCACGCGCGTCCGCGGCGTACCGCGCCGTGGCATGCGCCGCGACCGCGGCGATGGTGACCGTGACCCTGTCCCTGCCGCTGGGCGCGACGAAGCTCTATCTTGGCGGGATCACCGTCGATCAACAGTTCCGCACGGAGTTCCTGACACGGTTCACGCAATCGCCGGCGCTGCACGATATGACGTATATCGGCCTGCCGCCGTTCTATTCGCCGGGCTGGTTCTGGCTGGGCGGGCGTTTCGCATCCATCACCGGGCTGACCGGTTGGGAGGCGTTCAAACCGTGGTCGGTGCTGTCGCTGGCCGTGGCGTGCGCGCTGGCCCTCGCCCTCTGGTTCGCCGTCGTATCCCCCGCCCGCGCTATCGCAGCCGCGCTGGCCACGACGATAGCGATGCTCGCGTACGGCTCGGCCGAACCGTACGGCGCGGTGGTGACGGTGCTGATGCCTCCCCTCCTGATCCTCGCCTGGCGCGCCCTGACGGGCTCGGCGGGCTGGCTCGCAGTGCTAGCCGTAGGTGTGTATCTCGGTGCGGCAGTGTGGTTCTACACGCTTTATCTGGGCGTGGCGGCGTTCGCGGTGTGCGTGCTCGGCGTCGCCGCGCTGGGCGTCGCATGGCGGCGACGGCGGACCGGCGGTGCCGCGTCTCATCTCGCTGTCATCGGCCGCGTAGCCGCGATGGGCGGGGTGGCCTTCGTGTTGGCGCTGCCGGCATACGCACCGGTGCTCGCGAAGATGGCCGCGGGCGAGGGCCTCTCGAAAGGCTCGGCTTTCCACTATCTTCCGGACATGGGCACCGTCCTGCCCCTGCCGATGCTCCACGCCTCGCTGCCTGGGCTGCTCGCGCTGATCGGAATCGTGTGGTCGCTGGTGCGGCTGCGCACGTCCGACCTGGCGCAGGCCTCGGCGCTGATGATCCTCAGCATGTATCTGTGGGCACTGCTGTCGATGGCGGCGACGCTGGCCGGCTCGACGCTGCTCGGCTTCCGCACCGAATCGGTCCTGCACGTGGTCCTCGCCGCAGCGGGCGCGCTCGGCGTCGTCGACCTCGTGGCGGCGCTCTGCACCGCCGCAGGCCCCGGCGCGCGCCTGACGGCCTTCGTTTTGGCGGCACTCGCGGGAATCGGTGTCGCGCAGACTGTTCCGCAGCAGCTGTCCGGAGTCATCGCAACCGCGTACTCCGACACGGACGGCAACGGCGTACGCGCCGACGCGCGGCCGGCCGGTGCGGAGAAGTACTACCCCGAGGTGGATCGTGTCGTACGGAAGCTGACCGCTCGGCCGCGCACAGATTCGGTGGTGCTCACCGCCGACTACGGCTTCCTCGCGGTGTACCCGTACTGGGGCTTCCAGAACCTCACATCGAACTACGCGAATCCGTTGGCCGACTTCGGGGGCCGGGCCGCGGCCATCGAGCGGTGGTCGAAGGCGTCGTCGCCCGACGAACTGGTCCGCGACCTGGACACCCTGAAGTGGCGCCCGCCCAACGTGTTCCTGTTCCGCACCTCGGACGCCGGGCTCACGCTCCGTCTCGCGAAGGACGTGTACCCGAACAGCCCGAACATCAGTCGGTACACCGTCACGTTCCCAGCGTCCCTGTTCGACGACCCTCGCTTCGAGGTCCGCGACGTCGGTCCGTTCACGGTGGTTGTGCGGAAGTGACCTGAAAGTCATAATCGAATCATGTCGCTCCGCAAATCCATCCAGAACGTGGTCCAACGCAGGACACTGCTGCCCGGACCCCTCGACGCCGCGCTGTCCGGTACCGGTCGCGACGTCGCCGGGCTGACCGTCGTCGTGACCGGCGCCTCCGCAGGTATCGGCCACGAGGCGACGCGGCAGCTCACCGCCCGGGGCGCCACGGTGATCGGCGTGGCCCGGCGCGAGGCCGCGCTGCGGGAGCTCTCCGACGAGACCGGATGCCGCTGGCTCACCTGCGATCTCATGGACACCGCCGCGATCGACGGCCTGCTGGGCGAGCTGGGCGGGGAGCCTGTCGACGTGCTGGTGAACAACGCGGGCCACTCGATCCGGCGCAGCATCGTGGACTCCACCGATCGGCTGCACGACTACCAACGCACCATGCAGCTCAACTACTTCGCCGCGGTGCAGCTCTCACTGGGACTGCTCCCTGCTATGCGCGATCGCGGCGACGGTCAGATCGTCAACGTCTGCACGTGGGCGTTGCACGCCAACACATTCCCGCGATTCTCCGCCTATGCGGCATCGAAGAGCGCACTCGCGATATTCGGGCGCACGCTGAACGCCGAGCGTGCCGGGGTCCGGGCCACGAACGTCTACTTCCCGCTCGTGCGCACCGAGATGATCGCGCCGACGGCTGAGTACGACTCCGTCGGCGCCCTGTCGCCCGTCGAGGCGGGCGACTGGATCCTGCGTGCGATCACGCACCGCCCAGTCGAGGTCTCACCCGCGGTCCTGCGCGCCCTGCTCCCGGCGATCGACCTGCTCTCTCCGCCCGCCGCCGACCGCACCATCGCGTCGATCACCTGACGAGGTTAGGCGTGCCTTAGGAGGCTGCTGTAGATTCCTCGCATGAACGCACAGCGCATACCCAGGGTCGCCGCGCCTGTCGCGATGATCCTGGCGTTCCTCCTGGTCCTCGCCGGATGCTCCTCGTCGTCCGGCGGTGACCGGAAGGGGGCCGGCAACACGGACGTCGCGACGGGCGGCGAACGCTTCGGCACGGCCGACGCCGATACCGCGAAGCTCGGCACCGACGCCGCACCCGGCGTCTTTCCGCGAACCATCAAGCACGCCAACGGCGAGACGACTCTGGAGAAGAAGCCGACGCGCATCGTCGTCCTCGACACCGGCGAGCTGGACGACGTACTCACCCTGGGGGTCACACCGGTAGGAATGGTGACGACCAAGGGCGCCAACCCGGTTCCGTCGTACCTCGCGGGCCGCGTGAGAGACGTTCCGTCGGTGGGCGAGATCAATGCACTCGACCTCGAGGCCATCGCCGAGTTGGAGCCCGACCTGATCCTGGGCAGCAAGCTGCGCGCCGACAACCTGTACCCCACGCTCGCGAAGATCGCTCCGACGGTGTTCTCCATCCGCCCGGGCTTCCCGTGGAAGGAGAACTTCCGGCTGGTCGGCACCGCACTGGGTATGGAGAAGCAGACCGTCGACACGCTCAACACCTACGCCGACCACGCAAAGGCGCTCAAGACCGAAGTCACCGGCAACCCGACCATCTCACTGTTGCGCTTCATGTCCGGCAGGACCCGCCTGTACGGGAACAAGTCACTGATCGGCGTCATCCTGCAGGACGCCGGCCTTGCGCGCCCGACGGACCAGAACGTCGCCGAACTCGCCGTGGAGATCAGCCGCGAGAACCTCGCGAAGGCCGACGGCGACTACCTCTTCTATACGAGCTACGGCACACCTGCCGCGACCGCCGAGCAGGCCGTCCTCGGCAGCCCCGGATGGCAGCAGCTCGGTGCGGTCCGGAACCACAAGGCATTCCGCGTCGACGACGACGTCTGGTTCCTGGGCCTGGGGCCGACGGGAGCGAACCTCATCGTCGACCAGCTCGGTGGCTTCCTGGCGCACTAGCTCTCATGAGGTCACTCCGAAGGCCGCCGGGGGCACATCGACCGGCCACGCCGCGGGCTCCGGTGCCTCGTCGCCGCCCCAGGCGATGACACCGTCTGGACGGATAAGCGTGTACGGGAACGGAAGCGGGTCGACGGTGTCCTCGGGTCGGACGAGGGCACCGGTGCCCGCGGCGAGCCGGTCCGAGAGCCGGGCACCATCGGCCAGTCGCACGTTCGGGGCGGTGTCGCCGATCGGCGGCTCCCCGAGCTCGTACCGGTGCCGGACGCCTGATACCTCCTGCGCCAGAATCGTTGCGCCGTCCCTCGTCGACATCAGCCGGGCGATCATCTCCCCGGCCGCGCGCGAGCGGCTGTCGGTACGCATGACTCCGACCTGCGCCCGCGTGAACTGCAGGACCCACTCGGCCGCGGGGCGGCGCTCCTCGGTGTAGCCGTCGAGCAGGCCCTCCGGATGCCCGTGCACCACGAGGGCCAGCCGCCACGCGAGATTCGTGGCATCGACGATGCCCAGGCCCAGCCCCTGCCCACCGAACGGCGGGTGCACGTGCGCCGCGTCGCCCGCGAGCAGTATGCGGCCACTGCGGTAGCTTCGCGCCACACGCGTGTTGTCGGTGAATCTTGTGGCGGAACGGATCTCGTTGACGTTCGGACGGATTCCGGCGACGCGTTCGATGCTGGATTCGAGCTCGTCGGACGTGATCGCCTCGTCGCGGTTCTCGGGCGCACCGTCGAACTCGGCGGCGAGGACGAGGTCGCCGAGTCGCCGGAAGACGCCGGTCGGGGTACGTCGCCAGCCGACCGGGAGGGCGTCCGCGCCGGTCCATCGCACGAGCGCCTGACGCCCGGTCATCGTGGGACCGTCGCCATCGAAAGGGACTTCAGCGCGCTTACGTATCGCCGACCGACCGCCGTCGCAGGCGACGAGCCAGCGGGCCGTCACCTCGGAGCCGTCCGCGCAGGTGACGATGACGTCTTCCCCGCGGTCGACCGTATCGATGACCTCGACGCCGCGGCGCACGTCCACGCCCGACTCGCGCGCGCGGGCCTCCAGCCGCTCCTCGATCACCTGCTGCGGCAGGAACTGGATGCCGACGTCGAAACCTGTATCACGCCAGCCCGGATCGGACTCGTCGATCTCGGACGCGTCCACAAGAAGGCCGCCGAAATGGCCGGCGAACCTCGGCCCCGCCGACTTTCCCGCCGCGCCCGGTCTCGCCTGCGTGGGCGGCTTCGGCTGCTCCGGCAGCAGTCCGCGCCGGAACAGCGCCTCGGCGGCCGGCACGTTGACATACGCCGCCTTCACTGTCGGATCGATCGCGTCTCGCCGCTCGAGCACAGTCGCGGACACTCCCCGCAGCGCCAGCTCGCACGCCACCATCAAGCCGACCGGCCCACCACCCACCACAACTACCTCGCAGTTCGTCATGACACCGACCGTACGAGCGAGCGCTGTCTTGCGGCTTACATCGCCTTACGCGGCTCAGAGGCCCCGCGCGACCAGGGCCTCACCGACGAGATCGGCGTCACGGATCAGACGAACCAGCACCGTCGGGAGCACCCGGATGATCGAGACCCGTTGCCCGCGCGCCCAGCACGCCTCCCTCGTGGAGCGGACGACGAGGGCCACCGTCGGTATGCAGCGGATCGTCAGCGCGAGCATCAGCTCCACTCGCGGGCCGGCGACGCGCCCGATCACGTTCACCAGATCGGTGACGCGGGTGGTGAACACCAACAGGTTCGCGGCGACGATGCCGATGATCAACTGGCCCACCGGCGACACCGCAGCGCCGAGACCGTCCGTGAGCCAGTGGAACGCGGTCAGCACAACGCTCAGCACCAGTGCCGGGCGCATCGCCTGCCACGCGTATCGGGGCCCGAGCTGCGCCACCGGGAACAGGGCGAGGATCAGGATCAGCGCGGCCACCAACAACTGCCAGCGTGGAACGAACGCAAGCGCCGTGATACCGGACGCCACCGCGATCAGCTTGGCGCCCGGCGGGATCCGGTGGATCACCGACCGCCGAGGGACGTACGTGCCGATCATCGCGCCGCCGAATCCCGATAGAAGGCTACGGCGGACGCGGGGTCACCGTCGTAGGTGACGCGTCCTCCGTCCATCACGACGACACGGTCGAAATCGTCCAGTAGCTCCAAGTGATGCGTCAGCAGAACCACCTGCTGTGTGAGTCGCGCGAGCACCGTCCGGACCTTGAGCACGTTCCGCAGGTCCAGCAGCGTCGTGGGCTCATCGCATACGAGGATCTCCGGCTCCGTGACCAGCACAGATGCGAAAGCCAGCAGTTGCTTCTGGCCCGAACTGAGTAGCTGCGCGGGGCGGTCCGCGAGGTCGGAGATCCCGTATTCGGCCAGCACTCGCTCCACCCGCCTGGCCGTCTCCGCCGACGGCCGCTTCGAGCGGCGCCCGCGCCCGCGCAGCGACAGCCCCACATCCTCCGCGACGGTGGGCATGATGATCTGGGCGGATGCGTCGGCGAAGACGAATCCCACACGGGCACGCACCTTCTCGCGCTCCTTCCGCACATCCATACCCGCGACCGTGACGCTGCCCGAGTCCGGGACCACCAGACCATTGAACGTCCTTGCGAGCGTGGATTTCCCGGAACCATTGGCTCCGATGATGCCGATCCTCCGCTCCGTCAGGCGCAGGGAGACATCGCGCAACACCTCTGTGTCGTCGAAGGCGTGCGAGACGCCGTCGAGCACGATGCCCGGCGGTGCATCACGGTTCGGCACCGCGTCATCACGCACTGGCGATCTTCGGGTATGCGCGCACCACCGCCACGGTGACGAACGCCGTGACCACGACTTTCACGAGATCACCGGGAAGGAACTGCACGGAGCTCGACACCACGGCGAACAATCCTGAGCCGACGCGCCACGACTGCCAGGGGATACCGATCGCATAGACGATGACCATCATGCCGATGACGTTGGCGCCCAACAGGACAGCTATGTTGCGACGGCCGAACCGGTCCACCAGGTAGCCGGTGACGAGCGCGCCGACTATCGACCCGATGAGGTAACCGCCGCTCGGGCCGGTGATAACCGAGACGCCTCCACGCCCGCCCGCGCCCACGGGCAGTCCGATCGCGATGAGCGCGACGTAGACCAGCACCGCGATCGCGCCGCGCGGCGCACCGAGCAGTGTCGCCGCGAGCATGAATCCCAGGGTCTGCAGAGTGATCGGCGTCGCGCCACCGAAAGAGATCCCGCCGGGTACGGCGAGCACACAGGTCAGCGCCGCGAACATCGCGATCAACGCGATATCGCGCGGCTGGAGTCGGAAGGCCTCGATGGGGCCGGCTTTGAACACGGTTCAAGTAGAAGGGAAGAGCTGAGATACAGTCAAGTTCCGTGGGGATCAACCGACAAGACGTGCTGACGTCGGCGATCCGCGTCCTCGACGAGGTCGGCCTACCGGATCTCACCATGCGGCGCGTCGCCGCCGATCTCGGGGTCGCGCCCGGGGCGCTCTACTGGCACATCCCGAACAAACAATCGCTGCTTGCTGCGATCGCCGACACGATCCTCGCCGATCCGGCGCTTGCCGCCGCTGCGTCGAAGTCGCGGATGCGCTGGGACCGTCAGCTCTCCGGTTACGCTCACGCGCTGCGTTCCGTCCTGCGACGGCACCGCGACGGCGCCGAGGTCGTATCCGCGGCGCTCGCCTCGAAGCTGGGCACCCGTGAGCTCCACGAGCCGATCGCCGCGATCGCCGCCGGTGCCGGGGCCCGACCCGCCGACGCTCGCGCAGCCGCGGTGACCCTCGTGCACTTCGTAGTCGGCTTCACCTTCGAGGAGCAGACCCGCGAACTCATGGCCACCGCCGGCGCTGTCGACGCCCCCGACGCGACCTCCACCGAGCGCGCATTCAGCGGCGGCGTGGATCTGATCGTCGACGGACTTCGCGGGCGCCTCCCCAAGTAGTGCCCGTCACCCCTGCATGTCACCAAACGGGTTCTGAGGGCGTCTATCCCGTCATATAGCGGGATAGACGTCCTCAGAGCACGGTTGGTGACCTGACCGAACCCGCTGGCGATGTAGCCCCATCCTGATCATGTCCAGGATCTCCCGCTCCGCTTCCGGCCAACGGAACATCACATCCTCCCAGGTCAGCCGCACGGGGTGATAGCCCAGCCGGCGCGCGGCCCGGTCCCTGGCGCGGTCGGTCTGGTAACCCTCGCCCAGATGGTGCGCTCTGGAATCGCACTCCACGATGAGCGATCGACCGATGAGTGTGTCGACGGTGCCGACGCCGGGGATGTACACCTGGATCGTCAGCCGGACCCGCTTGGACCGCAGACGCACTCGGACCAGCGACTCCGTTCCCGAGTCGGCGAGCCGGTCGACGCGATCGAGCAGAGACCGCACGCGCGGGGGCGCGGACGCGACCGCCGGCACCAGATCGACGAGCTCCCACGCGCGGTTCTGGTGCAACACCGAATCGCACGCCGCGACGAAGTGATCCCAGGGCAGACACTTCGCTGCACACGCCAGAGCCGGAAGAATCGGGTCGACCGCACGCTCTGGGGTAGGAAGGCGACCGAATCCGGTGCAGGAATCCCCCGGCCGTGCCGACCGCGCGAAATGCGATACCCGAACGTGAGTCCGATCGATCCCCGGCGGCACCCAGATCCCATGCCTCTCCAGGGCGCTGACGCAGCTGACCACGCCGCCTCGCCGTACTGCGGACGTCACGGCGTCGTCGGCATCCGCGGTCTGATACCACCCGCGGCGTATCACGGCGAGCCGACCCTGCCGCACCGCCCTGGCGATGTCCTTCGGATCGGTCCCGTGAGCCAGCAGGTGCCGTCGCGAAACCACTCCACCATCTGTCCACGAACCCCTCATACGCGACATACTGCCGAGCATCAGCGCACGGACCGCCCCGAAAGCACCCGGTTATCCACAGGCGCGGCCGACTGCGCGTCACCAACCGGGCGCTGAGGAGCGCTATCCCGCCATATAGCGGGACAGCGAAGCTCAGGACCCGTTTCGTGACGCGCCGACGACCCGGGCAGCCTGCTGCACCGCGTAGCCGTACCCGGCCACTCCGCAGCCCACGATCACGCCACTGGCGATCGGGGAGATGAAGGAGTTGTGACGGAACTCCTCACGCGCGTGGACATTGCTGATGTGCACCTCGAAGATCGGAACCTCGGGGATCACGAGCGCGTCGCGCAGCGCCACCGAGGTGTGCGTCCAGGCGCCGGCGTTGATGACGATCGCGTCGACTCGCCCCCGTGCGGCCTGGATCCACTCGAGCATCTCGCCCTCGTGGTTGGTCTGTCGGCAATCGACCTCGACGCCGTTCTCGGCCGCGACCCGCCGACAGAGCGCCTCGACATCCGCGAGGGTGTCGTGCCCGTACACGTCGGGAGTGCGAATGCCCAGCGTGTTCAGGTTCGGGCCGTTGAGCACGAGGATCGAGGTCACC
>NZ_JARFTP010000036.1 GCF_029167375.1 Tsukamurella sp. 8F | reverse complement strand
CTCCGGCCAGCACGGCGACGCGGTGCCGTCGCTCGCCGCCGGGGCCAAGTTTGGGGGGCAACCCCCCCCCCCACCCCGCCCCCCCCCCGACTCCTTCGGGAGAGCAGGAGGGCCGGTTCCGGATGTCACACCCGGAACCGGCCCTTCGTCTGTGTCGGTCGGACCGCTTCAGTCCTTCGGCATGATGATCCACAGCAGTATGTAGAGCAGGAACTGCGGGCCCGGTAGCAGGATCGAGACCACCGCCAGGACTCGGACGAGAGCCGGGCTCACGCCGAAGTAGCGGGCGGTGCCGGAGCACACACCGCCCAGCCACCTGTCGCTGGTGTCGCGGGTGAAGCGTCGGGGTGTGGGGGTGCCGGTGTTCGGGTACGTGTTGCTCATGCCTGCCATCGTGGCCCCTGACGGTGCCGTCGGCATCGGGGTCAACCCCCATTCGGGCCCGGATTATGGTTGGGCGATGAGCGATCAGAACCTGCAGGAGCAGATCCAGTCCAACGAGCTCAAGGGCTTCGACGTCGTGCTAGGTCTGCGCTACACCGCAGCGTCGCCCGACTCCGTCACCGCCGAGTTCACCCTGCGACCAGAACTGCACCAGCCGTGGGGGATCACGCACGGTGGCGTCTACTGCTCGGTGATCGAGTCGGTGGCCAGCGTGTCTGGGCAGCTCTGGATAGGGTCGAGGGGTATCGCCGGGCACGTCGTCGGGGTGAACAACAACACCGACTTCCTGCGCGCGGTGTCCGAGGGCGAGCTCACGGCCGTGTCGACCCCGATCCACCGCGGTCGTCGACAGCAGTTGTGGCTCGTCGAGATCACGGGCGCCGACGGTAAGACCGTCGCCCGCGGCCAGGTCCGGCTGCAGAACATCGAAGACTAGGGGTGCCGTACCGGCGATCGAGGCTCGGAGCTCCCGGCTCGGATCCGCCGTTGCAGGAGAAGATTCGCGGCCAGCGTCAGTGTCATCACCGCGGCCGTGGCTACGAAGACCGCGCGCACACCCCAGGTTCCGCCGACCTCGGCACCGAGCACCGGCCCCGCGATCTGGCCGATGTAGCTCGCGGACACGTTCAGGCCCAGTACGCGCCCGACGCGGTCCGACGGGGTGTGTTGCCGGATCGCCGCCGCGACCGCAGGGGTGAGGCCGGCCAGGGCGACGCCCTGTGCCAAGCGTAGGGCGCACAGAGCCCATGGCGCGCCCGCGCCGGCCTGCGCGAGGAGGAGCAGGGCTCCCGCGCCCAGGCTCGCCGCGATCACCGTCGGCGCGCCTCGCGCGTCGGTCACGCGACCGAGTAGCGGTGCCGCCGCGACGCTGCCCGCGGCCGACAGCGCCATGGCGACTCCCGCCCACGTCGCGGCGCGCGTGCCGCCTCCGAGGGCGCCCATGTACACCGTGATGATCGGCTCGGCCGACATGAGGGCGAACATGAGCATCGTCGATGTGACCAGCAGGAGTGGAACACCTGCGGGCAGGCGGCGCCCGGGATACGCCTCCGCATGGCCGGTGGCGGTGCCGGAGTCCGGGACGTTGCGGACGAAGGCCGCGGTTGCGAGGAACGCCACGAAGATCGCCGCTCCCGACGCGATGAATGTCGGCCCCGTGCCGATCATCGCCGGCAGCGTGCCGCCGATGAGTGGCCCCGCGACGGATCCCGCCAGGATGCCGGACGAAAGCACTCCGAGCGCCCAGCCGCGCCTCTCCTCGGGCGCCTGCGCCGCTACGAGGATGGTTGCGCCAGAGGAATATCCACCCATCAGCCCGGTCAGTAGCCGCAGCGCAACGAGTTGCCAGACCGAGTGGGACAGGCCGATGAGCGGCGTCACCACCGCCATGCCCAGGCTGGCGCGCAGCAGCATCGAACGCCGTCCGTAGCGGTCGCCGAGGGCGCCCCACAGGGGTGCCGTCAGCGCCGCCGTGAGGAACGTCGCACTGTATGCGTAGCCGGACCAGCGCAGCACCTCTGCGTCCGAGTACACCCCCAGTGTCCGCACGAAATCGGGTAGGAGCGGAACGAGCATCGTCATCGCGACGAGGGTCGTGAACGACCCGAATGCGCACACCGCCAAGTTGATCCGCCACCCGCTGCCATCCCGTTGCATTGCACCAGTGAAACATGCCGTTCCTGATATGTGGACTCGGCGTCTCAATATATGGACATCGAGTCCGTTCAGCGGATGCGCGCCCTACGTGGCACTATGAGCTCGCGCGGTCTGCAGGCCAGGCCGCACAGCACAGCAGGAGGCCCGATGCATCTCTCCCCGCACGAGCAGGAACGTCTGCTCCTGTCGTATGCGGCGGAGCTGGCTCGGCGCCGCAGGGCGCGGGGGCTGCGGCTCAACCATCCCGAGGCCGTCGCGATCGTCACGGACCACGTGCTGGAAGGCGCACGTGACGGACGCACCGTGGCCGAGCTCATGGCCTCCGGGCGTGAGGTGCTCACGCGCGACGACGTCATGGACGGCATCCCCGAGATGCTGCACGACGTGCAGGTCGAGGCCACCTTCCCGGACGGCACGAAGCTCGTCACCGTCCACCATCCGATCCCCTGAGCGAGGCGCGAATGATCCCCGGAGAAGTTCTCGTCGACGACGGCGTGATCGAGCTGAACACCGGCCGCCCCAAGACGACGGTGCATGTGGTCAACGGTGGCGATCGGCCCGTGCAGGTCGGCTCGCACGTCCATTTCCCGCAGGCCAATGGTGCGCTGCGGTTCGACCGCGCTGCGGCCCACGGGCTGCGGCTCGACATCCCCGCCGGCACCGCGGTGCGGTTCGAACCCGGAATCGGACAGGACGTGTCACTCGTGCCGATCGCCGGCGCGCGCGAGGTATACGGGATCTCGTTGGATCCGCCCGGGCGGCTCGACGGGGAGGCGGCGTCCACATGAGCGAGATCTCGCGCCGACGCTACGAGCAGATGTTCGGCCCCACCACCGGCGACCGCATCCGGCTCGCCGACACGGAGCTCTTCATCGAGGTCGAGCGCGACCTCTCGGGCGGCCCCGGCCTTGCGGGCGACGAAGCGGTCTTCGGTGGAGGCAAGGTACTCCGCGAATCGATGGGGCAGGGTCGAGCGACCCGCGCCGAAGGCGCCCCCGACACCGTGATCACCGGCGCCGTCGTTCTGGACCACTGGGGGATCGTCAAGGCGGACATCGGGATCCGCGATGGTCGTATCGTCGCGCTGGGCAAGGCGGGCAACCCGGACACGATGGACGGCGTGCACCCGGATCTCGTGGTCGGTCCCTCGACCGAGGTGATCGCGGGCAACGGCCGGATCGTCACGGCGGGTGCGATCGACTGCCATGTGCACTTCATCTGCCCTCAGGTCATCCCGGAGGCGCTCGGTGGCGGCATCACGACCCTTATCGGTGGAGGCACCGGCCCGGCGGAGGGAAGCAAGGCGACGACGGTGACCCCCGGCGCCTGGCACCTGGCCCGGATGCTCGAGGCGCTGGACTCCTGGCCCGTCAACGTGGCGCTCCTCGGCAAGGGCAACACCGTGAGTGCCGATGCGATGCGCGAGCAGGCCCGTAGCGGCGCAGCGGGTTTCAAACTGCATGAGGACTGGGGCGCGACCCCTGCCGCGATCGACGCGTGCCTGCGGGTGTGCGACGAGACGGGCGTGCAGGCTGCGCTGCACACCGACACCCTCAACGAGGCGGGCTTCGTGGAGGACACGGTCGGCGCGATCGCCGGCCGGAGCATCCACAGCTACCACACCGAGGGCGCCGGTGGCGGCCACGCACCGGACATCATCACCGTCGCGTCCCTGCCGAACGTCCTGCCCAGCTCGACGAACCCGACGAGGCCCCACACCGTCAACACGCTCGACGAGCACCTCGACATGCTCATGGTGTGCCATCATCTCTCGGCCTCGATCCCGGAGGACCTCGCGTTCGCCGAGTCCCGGATCCGTCCCTCCACCATCGCGGCCGAGGACGTCCTGCACGACCTCGGCGCGATCTCGATGATCGGTTCCGATGCGCAGGCCATGGGGCGAGTGGGTGAGGTAGTGATGCGCACGTGGCAGACGGCGCACGCCATGAAGCTCCGTCGGGGGACCCTGCCCGGGGACGGCCGCGCCGACAACCTCCGAGCACGGCGGTACGTCGCCAAATACACGATCTGCCCGGCGGTCGCGCATGGTCTCGACGGTGAGGTCGGCTCGGTCGAGGTGGGCAAGCTGGCGGATCTCGTCCTGTGGGAGCCCGCGTTCTTCGGCGTCCGGCCGCACGCGGTGCTCAAGGGTGGGGCGATCGCGTGGGCGCAGATGGGCGATGCCAATGCTTCGATCCCGACGCCCCAGCCCGTCCTGCCGCGGCCGATGTTCGGTGCGTCGGCGCCGGTGGCGGCTGCCACCAGCGTTCACTTCGTCGCCCCGGGTGCGGCCGATGCCGGCCTCGGCGACCGAATCGATGTGCGGCGCAGGCTGGTTCCTGTCCGCGATACGCGCAGTCTGGGCAAGGCGGACATGCCACTCAACGACGCGTGCCCGGACATCCGCGTCGACCCCGATACGTTCACGGTGCGCATCGATGGCGAGGTGTGGGACTCGGCGCCCGTGGCCGAGCTGCCGATGGCGCAGCGCTACTTCCTGTTCTGATGGACGAGTTGCGGCTGGCCGGCCTTCTCACCCTGGCGGATTCGCGATTGCCGGTGGGTGGGCACGTGCACTCGGGCGGGATGGAGGAGGCGATCGTCTCCGGTCTCGTCCGGGACGTCCCCGGGGTCGGTGCGTACCTGGAGCGGAGAGTGCGCACCGTCGGGCTCGTCACCGGCTCGATCGCGGCGGCGGTGTGCGCGGGGCGCCTGACGCCCACCCGTGCGGATATCGAGACGAGCGCGCGGACGCCGTCGCCGGCGGCTCGCGAGGCATCCCGCATACAGGGGCGCGGTTACCTGCGATTCGGCCGCCGCGCATGGCCGGACGAAGATCTCGGATGGGCCGAGAGGCCACACGCCGCAACGGTTCTCGGGGTCGTGGCCCGTCTGGCCGGGGTATCGCCGAACGGCGCCGCGCTGGTAGCCGGGTACACCGCGATGACGGGCGCGGCGACCGCCGCCCAGCGCCTGCTCGCCCTGGATCCCGCGGATGTCGCGGTGCTGACGATGAAGCTTGCGACAGAGTGTGAGATCGTCGCCGCCTCGGCGGTCACGGGCCTCGCGGACCTGTCCGACCCCCTCCAGGACGTCCTCGCCGAACGCCACCTGCTGCGGGACAACCCCCTGTTCGTATCCTGAAACACCATGGAAGGGAGGGCGTATGCCCCCGCATCTGATCGACGGCAAGCCGCACACCCACGATCCCGACAGGCCCAAGCGGACCCGGATGCCGGGGGAGGCGCTGCGTGTCGGAATAGGTGGCCCGGTCGGCGTCGGTAAAACGCACCTCGTCGCCGCGGTCTGCCGTGCGCTCCAGGCGGACCTGTCGATCGCCGTTCTGACCAACGACATCTACACCGAGGAGGATGCGGACTTCCTGCGCCGCAATGCGATCCTGCCGGACGAGCGGATCGCCGCCGTGCGCACCGGCGGCTGCCCGCACACGGCGATCCGTGACGACATCACCGCCAATCTCGACGCCATCGAGGACCTGACCGCGCGGAACCCCGGTCTGGACCTCGTCCTCCTCGAGTCCGGCGGCGACAACCTCACGGCCACATTCAGTTCCGGCCTCATAGACGTGCAGATCTTCGTTCTGGACGTCGCCGGGGGAGACAAGGTGCCGCGTAAAGGTGGCCCGGGGGTCACGTACTCGGACCTGTTGGTGATCAACAAGACCGATCTCGCGCCGCTGGTAGGTGCGGACGTCCAGGTGATGATCGACGATGCCGGGAAGGTACGTGACGGGCGACCGACGGTGACGGTCTCCCTAGTGGAGGACGACCTTGCGGGTCCGGTGACCGCGTGGATCCGGGAGCAGCTTGCTCACGTGCGTGCGCACGAGGCCGGGCAGCCGCACGTGGATCCCGGGTGATCACACGGGTCCGGATCGAGGCCTACCCCGGCCGACGACCGTCGCTCGCCGCCGAGGGGGGATTGGCCGCTCGCCTGACCGGGGCGGACCGGGTACACCTGGTGTCGGCCGCGGCGACGCCGGTGGGCGACGACGAGATCACCGTCGATGTGACCGTGCACGCGGGCGCGGTGCTCGAGCTGACGACGGTGGCGGCCACCGTCGTCTACCCGGGGCGCACCTCGGGTCGCTCGACGACGCGCTGGCTGCTCACCGTCGGCGACGGCGCGCGGTTGGATCTCGCACCCGAACCCACCATCGTGGCCGGAGGTGCAGCACATATGAATTCGACGGAGTTGGACCTGGAGCCCGGCGGTTCCGCGCGGGTCGTCGAGCGCGTGCAGCTCGGGCGCCTGGGCGAGCCCGGTGGAACGTGGAGCGGGCGCCTGGCCGTCGATCTCGGAGGCATGCCCCACCTGCGGCACACCGTCGAACTCGCGCAGGGAGCCGCCGTGCCGGACAGGGCGCTCCTGAGCGCATACGAATTCCCCGGTACGGCGGTTCCGCTCGCTTCGATACCGCCGTCGTACGCCGCGGCGGTGCTGCCGCTCGAGCGCGGTGGATCGCTCACGACGGTGACCGGCCACCGCGTGGCCGACCTCGGCGACGAACTACTCCTCGCGCGAGCCTCGCTCTGACGGTGGCGCCCACCGTTCACGGATCCCGGCGAAGCGCCACACGAGCACGGCGCTCACCCACGTCGTGACGAACAGCCCGACGATGAGATAGCCCAGCACGTTCAGGTCGAGGCCCGCCACGGCGTCCCAGAACGGCCCGGACCAGCCGAACTCCTCCGCGAGTAGCGCCAACACCTCGACGGTGCCCACCGCGAGCGCGACCGCGATCGACAGACCGGTCACGACGAGGTTGTAGTAGACCTTGCGGACCGGATCGGCGAACGCCCAGCCGTAGGCGAAGTTCATGAAGGTGCCGTCGATGCTGTCGAACAGGCTCATGCCGGCCGCGAACAGGATCGGCAGGCACAGCACGGCGTACCACGGCAGACCGGCGGCCGCGCCGGTCCCGGCGAGCACGAGCAGCGCGACCTCGGTGGCGGTGTCGAAGCCGAGGCCGAACAGCAGGCCGAGCGGATACATCTGCCACGGCCGGGTGATGGCCCCGGTGAATCTGCCGAGCAGGCGGTTGACGAGACCGCGCTGCGCGAGACGTGCCTCGAGCTCGGCCTCGTCGTACGTGCCGCGGCGCAGGTCGCGCAGGACCCGGAGGATCCCCGCGAGGACCGCGATGTTGAGCGCGGCGATGAGGTAGAGGAAGCCGCCCGAAACCGACGTGCCGACGAGTCCCGTGACGCGGTGCAGAGCCGATGCGTCGTCCTCGACCGGACCGGCCAGGGTGCGCACCCCCGCGGCGAGGAGGACCGCGAGGGCGAACACCACCGTCGAATGGCCGAGTGAGAACCAGAATCCGACGGTGACGGGGCGACGCCCCTCGGCCATCAGCTTCCGGGTGGTGTTGTCGATGGCGGCGATGTGGTCGGCGTCGAATGCATGCCGCATGCCCAAGGTATAGGCGGTGAGCCCGACCCCCACGCCGAGCGTCTGCTGCCCCAGGCTGAGGTGCTCGGGTGCGACGACGAATACCAGTGTGCCCCAACCGAGCAGGTGTAGCAGTGCGATCACCGCTGTCATACCGCCGACACCGGCCCAACCCGCCGGGGTGAGTGCCGCCGTGAGGCGTCGCTGGGCGGGTTGGGCCGGCATCATCGGAGCGATGGCTGAGTCCTAGGTCGTCTCGGGCAGGATGTGCTCCCCGGTCCGGTCGGTGGAGAGGGCGAGGGAGCTGATGTACAGCGTCTCACCTTCGGGCCCGCGCTGCGCGGACGCGATCATATCTGGGCGTTCGAACTCGATGCCCGTGACGTGACACAGCAGTGTGTCGCCGGAGGGGTTGCCGTGCTCGTCGAACATCGGCAGATCGATGCCGTCATCGGCACGGCGTAGGTAGTACCTGCCGCGCGTCGCGATCGCGATCACGGGCGGCAACACCAGCGCGAGAACGAGGGCGACGATCGGGGAGTAGGGCTGGATCGCGTCCCCGAACACGTTGAAGTACACGAGGATAGAGGCTCCGGCCGCGACGATCAGTGACACGAATCCCACCGGATTGACGGCGTACAGCATGCCGCGCCGGAACTCGGGAACCTTGGGCGACAGCTTCAGCAGATACTTGTTGATCGCGATATCCGATGCGACGGCGACGATCCACGCGATGCCGCAGTTCGCATAGAAGTTCAGCAGGTTGTTGAGGAAGCTGAACATATCGGCCTCCATCAACACGATGGCGATCGCGACGTTGAGCACCAGGAAAACGAGCCGGCCGGGGTAGGTCTTGGTGACGCGCGTGAAGCTGTTGGTCCATGCCAGCGACCCGGAGTACGCGTTGGTCACGTTGATCTTGATCTGGCTGATGACGACGAGGGCCACGGCCAGGGTGAGTGCGAGCCAGTGCGGGACGAAGTCCTGGTAGATCTCGAGGAATTGGTGCACGGGCTGGTTGGCGATCCCGGCATTGTCGGCGGCTTGCGCGATGAGGTAGACGGCGAGGAACAGGCCGACGATCTGCTTGATCGCACCGAAGACGACCCAACCCGGGCCCGCGGTGAGTACGGCTATCCACCACTTGCGGCTGTTCTCGGGCGTGCGGGGTGGCATGAACCGGAGGTAGTCGATCTGCTCTGCGATCTGGGCGATGAGAGACAGGCACACGCCTGCCGCGAGCATCGTCCCGGCGAACGAGACGCCGTGGCCCGCAGGCGATCCGTCGGGGTTGCTGCCCGAGTATGCGAAGAAGTCGCCGATGGCGCTGGGGTGTGTGATCAGCAGGTAGGCGAAGGGGAGCACCATCATCACCAGCCACAGCGGGGTTGTCCACACCTGCAGTTTCGCGAGCGTGTTCATCCCGTAGATCACGAGCGGGATGACCAGTACCGAGGACACCAGATACCCGAGCCAGAGCGGGATCTTCAGGCCGAGCTGCAGCCCCTGCGCCATGATCGAACCTTCGAGCGCGAAGAAGATGAACGTGAACGACGCGAAGATCACGTTGGTGACGACGGAGCCGTAGTAGCCGAAACCCGAACCGCGAGTGATGAGGTCGAGGTCGATGTTGTAGCGCGCCGCGTAGTAGGCGAGCGGCAGACCGGTCAGCACGACGACGATCGCGAAGAAGGCGATGCCGAGCAGAGCGTTCCCGGTTCCGTTCGCGATGCCGATGTTCGCGCCGATCGCGAAGTCGGCGAGGTAGGCGATGCCGCCCAGCGCGGACGTCGCGACGACCGCGGGCCCCCACTTGCGGTAGCTGCGCGGCGCGAACCGGAGCGTGTAGTCCTCGAGCGTCTCGCGGGCGGCCGCCGCGGCGGCGCCCGAGCGGCGTGACGGAGATGCGTCGGTGGTCTGCGAGGCGGGTGTCCCGCCCGGGACCGAGTCGATTGTCGGTGGCATGCGAGGACGGTAGGAGCCCCGGTTGTCGCGGGCGCTACCCCGGTGTTGCGGCGCTGTTTCGCGCGGTTACAGCATGGCTGTGCCCGTTCAGACCGTGGCGACGCCCTCCACGACCCGGCCGAGGTCGAGCTTGATCAGGCGGTCGGCGCGGTCGAAGTAGCGGTCGTCGTGGGTGATCACGATGACCGTCTTGCCTCGGGCACGCAGGTCGGAGAGTATGCTGCCGTAGAACAGGTCGCGGAAGTGCGGGTCCTGATCCGCGGCCCACTCGTCGAAGAGATATACCGGCCGGTCCTCCAGCAACGCGGTCAGCAGCGCCAGTCGCTTGCGTTGCCCCTGGGACAGCGCGATGGTGGACAGGCGGCCGTCCGAGACAGTCACCTTGTGTGACAACTGGAGGTGATCGAGCAGCGTGCGCACCTCGTCGTCGATGCCCGGGCGGTCCATGCCGAGGTAGTCCTCGAACAGGTGGAAGTCCGTGAAGACCGCTGCGGTGTGCTGCCGGAACCACTCGACGTTGTGCCGGCCGATCTCCTCGCCGTTCAACCGCACCGAGCCGGCGTCCGGAGCGTAGAGGCCGGTGATGAGCTTCGCCAGCGTGGACTTGCCGCTGCCGTTACCACCCACGATGAACGTCACATGCCCGGGTTCGAACGCCAGGTCGACGGGGCCCAGATGGAAGCCCTGCCCGCCGTCGGGCGGGAACGGGGGATGGGGAGGCAGCGGATGGCCCGTCGGCGGCTGATGACGGCCTCGCCCGCGGCGGCGCGGTGCCGGCCGGCGGCCCGGACCGAAGTCCACGCCGTTGACGTCGGGATGCTCACCGTCTCCGCCCAGGGGGTGCGGCCCGGGAGTCCCGGCACCGTCGGGTCCGGGAGGAGGAGGAGGAGGCATACCCGGCGCCCCGGGGGCACCCGGCATTCCGGGCCCCTCCGGCGGGTACGTGTAGCCGACTCCCACGAGCTCGATCCGCGCGGGCGACATCACGGGTCGGTCGTCATAGGGCAGGTCGGACTCGTCGTGCGCGACCTCCATCGACAGGCTGAGCGACCGGATCTTGGCGAGAGCCACGTCGCCGCGTAGCAGATCGGGTATGCGATGCATGATGTTCTGCATGGGCATGGCGAGGAACGTCGTGATGAGGACGTAGCCCACCATCGTCTCGCGCGGCATGTGGATGATGAGCGCCAACCCGAACAGGATGAAGGCCATCGTCGCCAGCTGGAAAAGCTGTCCGAATCCCTGTGCGAACGCGAATTGTGAACCGGCGTCGACGTTCTGGTCCCGCAGTTTGCGCGCCGTGCCGAGCAGGTGCCGATCCATGAAGTCCGCGCGGCGGCCGCGGTGCAGTTTGAGCTCCTTGATGCCCGAGCCGACAGCGGTGAACGCGTGCAGCAGAGCATCCTCGTTCTCGCGGGCGGATCGGAAGAGTCGCCGCACGCGCGACAGGATCGTCTCCACGCACGCGATAGTGATGAGTGTCGATCCGACGGTGATGGTGAAGACCACGCCCGACACGATCGCGAGGTATACAAGGCATCCGACGATCGTGGCGGCGTCGATGCACATCATCGGGATCGCGGTCGCGGCCTGTGACAACGACCGCACATCCTCGGTCAGCGTCGCGATCAGCCGGTGCAAACCGAGGCGCTCGAGGTGCTGCAGCGGGGCGGCTACGATGCGCTCGCTGAGCCCGGCCCGGAAGCGGTACACCGCGTTCTGGGCCAGGCGCATCAGTATCACCTGCGACACGAGGCCGCCGACCAGGACGATGAGACCGGTGACTATGAACTGCTGCGGTGCCCCCGGGCGCGGCTGCGGCCCGACGGAGCTGTTGATGAGCGTCACGAGATACGCGTTCGCGGCGCCGCACAGCAGGCCGGCGACGATCGCGCCGACTATGCCGGCCCACGAGACGGTGAACAGATACCTCAGAAGTCGCATGGCCGTGTCACTCTCGTACCAGGTCGAACAGGACGCCCTCGAGGGTGACGCCCGGTGCGAACGAGAAGGCCACCCCTGTGAGGGGGCCGCTACCGCCGGACGTCGCGGCCCGCCGCGCCATCTCCTGTAGGACGAATATCAGCGAGACACTGAGCATGTTGCCGTACTCGGCCAGGATGTCCCAGCTGACGTCGGCGACCGACGGATGGAGGCCGAGTGAGAGTGCGGACTGGTCGATGATCTTCGGGCCGCCGGGGTGGATCGCCCACAGGTCGATGTCGTCGGCCGAGAGATCCTGCCCGGCAAGCAACTCCGCGACCACGGGCGCGACGCCGCGCCGGATGTACTGCGGCAACGACTCGGCCAGCTCGCAGGTGATCCCATCGTCGTTCACGCCGAGCACGATGCCGTCCTCCGCATCATCGAACAGATGGGAGAAGCTCTGTCGCAACACGATCCGTCCCGCGGGCAGCTGGTGCTGCACCTCGGAAGCCCCGACGACCAGGGCGCCGCAACCATCGCCGAACAAGCTGTGTGTGATGATCTCGTCGGCCCGCACGTCGCGCACCCCGTCACCCCGCTGCCCGCCGCCGAACACCGCGTTGACACTGCTCAGCTCGAGGCAGACCACGAGGGCCTTGCGGTCGGGGTGCGCGCGAACGTAGTCGGACGCGGTCTGCACGCCGTTCATCGCGGCCGCGCAGCCCATGAAGTTGACGACCACGCGGTTCACGGTACGAGGCAGGCCGAGCCGCTGGACGATCGCGACGTCGACGCCGGGCGCGACGAAGCCCGTGCTCGTGACGAACACGAGTAGGCCCACGTCGGCTGCCCGGACGCCGGCATCGGCGATCGCCCGCCCGGCGACGTCGACTGCCAGCGGCGTCGCGTGCTCCATGTAGAGACGCATCCGCTCGCGGATGGTGGCGGGTCGCCGCCCGAACTCCTCGAACTCGGGCGAGGTCGGGTCGATGGCGAGATGCCGACGCAGGACCCGTGTCTTCGCGTAGACGCGGGGAATGCGTGCGCGTTGCTGAGGGTCGTCGAAGAGGGCGGCGACGCGCGCCGCAGCATCGGCCTGTTCGATCACCTGCTCGGGAGCACCGGTCGCGATGCCCTCGACGACCGCGACGCTCGTCGGTGGCGCGGGCGGCAGCGGCGACTGCGCGGGCTGGAGGCGGGTGGCTGTGCCGGGGCGCTTGCCGCGACGGGCCGAGCTGCCCCCGTCGGTTACGACGGTGACGGTCATGATGGTTGTCCTTGTCTGGGAGCGGGGTGCGGGTCAGACGGTGCCGATGCCCGTGAACCCCTTGACGGTGTAGTCCGCGCAGGTGCGCAGTGCGGAGGGGGAGAAGTGCTCGCGCCAGAAGCCGAGGCCCTGTTCCTGGGCCGGGCGCGAGGGAGCGAGGAGATAGGTGGCGACCTGTTTAGGCAACCTGTCTGCGAAGAAGCTCTTGGCGGGCAGCCATTCGACGCCGAATTTCGCCGCCTCCTCGCGGATCACGTCCTCGCTGGCGATGTTCGCGAACCCGCTGCGCTGGAAGGGGAGTACATGGTGGGCGCGGTGGCTGGAGAGCCCTGCCGAGAGGAAGCAGTCGACGTAGCGGTTACCGACGACCTTGAGGTCGTATGCCTGCTCCAGTTGGTTGACGGCCCAGTCGTCGGTGTTCACTTCGATCTCCTCGGTCTCCACCTCGAAGTCGTGGCTCGCCACGACCAGGAAGGTCGATACCCAGAGGGTCACGACGAACTGCAGGGCCCAGGCCCAGAAGTCGCCCATCACGAGGAACAGCACCATCTCGCCCAGCAGCAGGAAGCGGGTCCCGAAGGCCCCGATGAAGTGGGGCAGACCGCCGCGCCAGGAGCCGTACATGTCGGCCATGCCGACCTTGCGGGTCAGCTTGCAGATCTCCAGCATCCGCACGAACATGCCGGTCACCGTGTGGCCGAACTTGTGCAGAGTGTGCACCGGTACCCGGAAGCCGCGCGGCAGATCCATCATGAAGGTGAAGACGTTCTTCTTGATGTCCACCTCGCTCTGGGTATGCGGATGGTGCAGCAGTGCGTGCCCGTCGGCGGTCACGAAACTCAGTGCGACGTAGTTGAAGTCGAACGCGTTTACGAAATACTTGTTCGCGCCCTTCTGCGCCCGGTGGATGGCGTAGTGGCCGAAGCCGGCGAGGGAGCTCCGCAGCACGACCATCAGGATCACGAACGCCCACAGGGGCATCCAACTGCGCTCGAAGAGACGGAGCCCCTCGACGGCGAAGTATGCGACCAGCAGCAGGGCGGCGACCACGTCGAACAGCCGGTCCATCCGCTTGAGGCGCGCGGCGAGCGCCGGCTCCTTGAGCCGCCCCTTGATCTGGTGCAGAAGGTCGTTGCGGTCGGTGAAGTCGTAATGCGGAGTGTCGCGCCAGCTGTCGAACCCCTCGGTGAAGAGGAAGTCCGGAGCATTGTTCTTGGGGTGGACGTCCTCGACGACCGCGTCCCGGCCGAGGGAGTAGCGCTCGAGCATCCGCTCGATCTTCTCGGGGTCGCGATGGTAGGAGCCGATGATCGACGTGATGTCGCGGTTCTTGGTGCGCCCGATGAAGAACTCGCCGCCCGGATGCTTGGAGATCCAGTCGCTGAGGTCGTAGGCCTTGCCGTTGTACACCCAGACGTTGGAGAGCCGCGGCCCGCCGTCGGGCCCGGGCATCCGGCCGAGATCGTGCTCCGCCGGCACCTCGGCGTCGCCGTCGCCCACGGCGACGGGATCAGAGGGCGTGGCGGGATCCGGCTGCGGCGGAAGGACTTCCCCCGGTGCCGGCACCGCCTCGTCGGCGGGTGAATGGTCGATGGACATGGCGACATCCTCCGCTGGTCGGCTAGCCCTCGACTGAACAATCGCCAAATGGTACGTGGCTTGTAACAGGCTGTGACCGATTGATCTTATATTTTCGAAATTGATCGGAACCGTTGCCAATGTACAGTCGGTGCCCAGCCAAGCGGATTACTACTGAAACGCTGGTGGGGCGGGCTACAGTCGCCGTCATGAATGCCCATCTCCGCGGTTCCACCGCACGTATCCGCTCCGGACTGCTGCCTGTCGTCGCCGTCGTCTCCGTGTCCGCCGCGCTGGTCGCGGGCTGTTCCAGTGGCAATGGCGGAGGTGTCGCCACCAACGCGCCGACGGCTGGCTCCGCCGCGTCGTCCGAGACCATCCCGCCCGCCCAAGACTCCGCGACGGGCTCGGTCCCGCCCACCGTCGCTGCGACCGATGCCGCGGCGGTGCTGACCGAAGCCGCGAAGGTCACGCAGATGATGCACTCCGTGCACATCGTCATGAAGGTGGACAAGAACGTTCAGGGCGTGCCCCTGCAGAGCCTGACCGGCGACGTCACCAACCAGCCGTCGGTCGCCGCGCAGGGTGAGGGCAGCTTCCGGATCGACGAGAAGTACGTCAGCGCCAAGTTCGTCGTGATCGACGGCAATCTGTACGCGCAGCTCGCGGGCGCCGCGTACAAGAACTTCGGCCCCGCCAAGAGTGTCTACGACCCGGCGGTCATCCTCAACAAGGATCTCGGCCTCGGTCACCTGCTCGGAGCCGTCAAGAGCCCCAAGTCCGCCGGCAGCGAGTCACTTGCGGGAACCCAGACCATCAAGATCACGGGCACCGTCGACTCCGCAGTCGTCGACAAGATCATCCCGAGCAAGTCGCCGACCGGTGCTCAGAACACGTCGGGCGACCTGCCCATCACCGTCTGGCTATCCGAGAAGGCCCCGCACAACCTGGTGCAGGCCGAGATCACCATGGGCTCCGGCAAGGTGACCATCCAGAGCAGTGACTGGGAGAAGAAGGTCTCCATCTCCAAGCCCGCGACCTCGTAACGCCGCGGATCGCCGACGCGAAGGCCGCCCACCGGATCAGGTGGGCGGCCTCTCGCTTTCGCCGTCCGCCGCTCAGCCTGCGGTGCCGTCTGTCGGCGGGACGGTCAGCTGGCCTTCTCGTCGGCCTTCTCGTCCGACTTCTTCGGCAGCGCCTTGCGGGGAGAGCTCGTCTGTACGGGCGGGATCGCTACGGAGCTGCGCCCGCTGGATTCGATCTCCTGCAGGGCATCCAGCGCCGAACGTGCGTAGACCTGCTGCTCGGTCACCGTCATCTGGCCGCGCTTGTTGGTCAGGAAGGTGATGGCCCACGACAGGAGGGTGACGACGCGGTTCTGGTAGCCGACGATGTACCAGAGGTGCAGGCCGAGCCACATCAGCCAGGCGATGAACCCGCCGAACTCGAACTTCCCGACCTTCGCGACGGCGCTGGCTCGGGACACCGTGGCCATCGAGCCCTTGTCGAAGTACTTGAACGGCTTGCGTTCGGTCGCCTGCTGGCCCTTGAGCCCGGCCTTGATGGCCTTGGCCGCATAGGTCGAGCCCTGGATGGCGCCCTGCGCCATGCCCGGCACACCGTCGACGGCCATCATGTCGCCGACCACGAAGACGTTCGGGTTGCCGGGGATCGTCAGGTCCGGCAGCACCTTGACGCGGCCTGCGCGGTCCAACTCGGCGCCGGACTGGTCGGCGAGGGTCTTGCCGAGCTTCGATGCGGCGACTCCCGCCGACCACACCTTGCACTGCGCTTCGATGCGGCGCTCGGTGCCGTCCTTCTCCTTGACCGTGAGCCCGTCGGCGTCGACGCCGGTGACCATCGCGTCGAGCTGGATCTCCACGCCCATCCGGGTGAGGCGATCGGCGGCCATCTTGCCGAGCTTCGGACCCATCGGGGGGAGAACGGCCGGGGCTGCATCGAGCAGGATGACGCGGGCCTCGGTGGCGTCGATGTTGCGGAAGGCGCCCTTGAGGGTGTTGTCCGACATCTCCGCGATCTGCCCGGCGAGCTCCACGCCTGTGGGGCCGGCACCGATCACAACGAAGGTGAGGAGACGCTGCCGCTCCTCGTGGTCGTTCGACAGCTCGGCCTGCTCGAACGCGCCCAGAATACGGCCGCGCAGCTCGAGGGCATCATCGATGGTCTTCATTCCCGGCGCGAACTCGGCGAACTGGTCGTTGCCGAAGTACGACTGGTCGGCCCCCGCGGCGACGATGAGACTGTCGAACGGTGTGACGGTGGTGCGTTCGAGCAACTGCGACGTGACGGTGCGGTTCTCGAGATCGATATCGGAGACCTCGCCGAGCAGGACCTGCGCGTTGCGCTGCTTCCGGAGGATGACGCGGGTCGGGGGAGCGATCTCGCCTTCGGAGAGGATGCCCGTGGTGACCTGGTACAGCAGCGGCTGGAACAGGTGGTGGGTGGTCTTGGCGATCATGGTCACGTCGACGTCGGCGTTCTTGAGCGCCTTCGTTCCGAAGAGGCCGCCGAACCCCGAACCGATGACGACCACCCTGTGGCGGCCGGATCCGTCGTTGAAACTCATCTGATCACATGCTCCTGCACTAGTCTCGATTCCTCTCGGTGGTCCGCGCCGACACACCGCCCTGCCCTACGGTAGTCGTCCCCAGGCGCCGCGTCGCGCGGCGTGGTGGCTACCCGTCAGCGGCGTCGTCGTGGCGCAGCGCACGTCGCTCGCGGTACGCGGCCACGTGTGTCCGATTGGCGCAGTTGCCCGTCGAACAGAACCGTCGTGAACGATTGCGGGTCAGGTCTACGAGGACGTGGTCGCAGCCGTCTGCAGCGCAGGTCTTGAGCCGGTCGACGTTGGCGCTGCGCACCAGGTCGACGAGTGCCATCGCCATCTCTGTGCGCAGGCGCACCGTGATCGGGGCGTGGTCGTCGACGAAGTGCAGGTGCCAGTCGAACTTGCCGTGCTTGACCAGGTGCGGTTGCTGCGGCGTGTCGGCCAGTAGCTCGTTGACGAGTGTCGCCACCGTGGGGGTGTCGGGCGCGGCCCAGACCGCGGCGAGGCGCTCGCGCAGTTCGTGCACGGAGTCCAGGTCCGCTTCGACGGCGTCGCGCCAGCCTGTCATGTGGTGGCGCCGGAAGAACGCGCGGAGCTCGGTGCCCGAGTCGAGGAGGTCCCCAGCATCGCCGCGCGCGCTGTTCAGCAACTCCGCGGCCATGACCAGGGACGGCTCCGTGTCATGGGAGAAATCCATTTGACTCCTTACGAGAGTTCTCTATATCGTCATGAGTGTAATCGAGTTAGAACATGTCGTGCGCTGGTCGGAGGTTTGGTTAGGAAGGGGATTGCTGTCGCGCTGGTGTCGGGCGCGGCGTTCGCCATGTCGGGTCCGTTCGGCAAACCGCTCATCGAGGCCGGCTGGTCACCCGGCGCGGTGGTGCTTACGCGTCTGTGGATCGCATCGCTCGTGACCTTGGTTCCGATGCTCGTCTTCGCCCGAGACCGCCTCGCGACCCTGCGCTCAGCGCCGCGCAGCGTGATCGCATACGGATTGGTCGCGGTGCTGGCGACCAATCTCTCGTACTTCTATGCGGTCAGCCGGATGTCGGTCACCGTCGCCCTCCTCATCGAGTTCTCTGCTCCCGTCGTGGTCATCGGCTACCTGTGGATGCGGTTCGGGCGGCGCCCTTCTGTGCTCACCACGGCGGGCGCAGTGGTGGCGATCGCGGGGCTGGCCCTCGTCGTCGGGGCGTCGGACGGCGGGGCGCGGGTGACGCCCGGGGGCGTGGCGTGGGCGCTGCTCGCACTCGTCGGCTGTGCCGGCTACTTCCTTCTCGCACACGACGGTTCGGACGGCGACGAGGCCCCAGAGGCGGATCAGATGGCGCTCGCGGTCGGCGGCATGACCGTCGGGGCGATCGCACTCACCGCGCTGTGGGCCGTGGGTGCGGTGCCTGTCCGCATCCATGCGGTCGACGTGCACATGGGTCACCTTGGAACGGTGCCCTGGTGGGTGCCGGCGGTCGTCGTGGGCGCGGTCGCGACCGGACTCGCATACGTCGCGGGCATCGTCGCCATCAACATGGTCGGCCCGACACTGGCGTCGTTCCTCGCGTTCAGTGAGGTGCTGATGGCAACGGTCGCGGCGTGGTTCCTGCTGGGCGAGTCGCTTGCCCCGGCACAGTTCGGCGGGGCCGTCCTCATCATGGCGGGGGTCATGGCGGTCAAGCGGGGCGAGCGGCGTGCCGTCCCTGTCCCGGGCGACGCCCCCGTGCCAGCTCCTCCAAGGCGCGGTCGAGCAACTCTGCGGAGGCGACCTGATCCGCGGGATCGGCAACCTGTCGGCTGAGTCGCGGCGGAAGTGGGCGGCGGGCGGGTGTTCCCGCCCATCCGCCGCTGCGCCGGGTCAGCCATGTCTCGCGATCGATCTCGTACTCGAGCCGCGCGAAGGGGCGTAGGTCCAGCCCGTCGGGAGCTGTGGCGTCGGCTATCGGTGGCGCCGCAACATCTTCCGCAAGGGACTCCCAGTCGTGCATCGCGACCTCGACCTGGCGCATACCGAGCGTCTCCAGCACGTGCCGCGACGCGGCGTTCGAGAGCGCCGTGTGCGCATATACGCGCAGCGTGCCGGTCACGGCGAATGCGTGGCCGACGAGGCTCGCGGCGGCCTCGGTGGCGAATCCCCTGCGCCGGAAAGGGGCGGCGACGGCGTAGCTCAGCTCGAGGCCGCCCGCACCGATGCTGTGTCGTGACGCGCGCAGGGAGATCCGGCCCAGGGTGCGTCGCAGGTGCCGGTCGACGATGGTGAACCGGCCGTCGGTCGACGCCGGGCAAAGCCACAGGCGGGCGCTCTCGACGCTCGTGCACAGGGCCCGGTACGGGTCCACTGACGCCGCGGCCGGGGGCTGCGTCGGGCAGGGGCTCGTCACGCGGCGCCTTTCGTCGTCGTGGTGGACTCACGTGAGCAGTCGCATCGGAGGCCCGGCTGCTCGAGGGAACCGTCAGCCTAACCCGCGTCCACACCGATCCGGTGGTGCTTCACGCGGGTGTCGCGGACGGGGGTGCGAGGGCGACTGCCATACTTGCTCGCGTGAGTTACCGAATTGCCCTAGCGACGGCGGCCGCATATCCGGACCTCGACGACGATGGCCGACTGGTCCTCGACGCGCTGCGCGCGGCCGGCCACACGGCCGAGCCGGTGGTGTGGGACGACGCCTCTATCGAGTGGGAGGACTACGACGCCGTCGTGCTGCGCGGCACGTGGGACTACTCGCGGCGATACGACGACTTCCTCGGCTGGATGTGGAAGATCAAGGACAAGGCACTGGCCCTCAATCAGGAGCCCCTCGTGCGTTACTACGCGGACAAGCGCTACCTGCGCGACTACGAGTCCGAGGGTGTCGACATCGTTCCGACTCAGTTCGTCACCGTCCACGACCCCACACTCGAGCACGACTACCTGGGTGTCGAGCACATCGTGCGGCCGTCGATCAGCGGCGGCCTGCTCGAGGCCCGGCGCTTCGGTCCCGGTGACGCCGAGGCGAGCAAGGCCGAGCTGGAGAAGATCAAGGCGGCGGGGAAGACGGCGATGATCTCGCCGTACGTCGAGTCCGACCTCGAGCGTTCGGGCGTGTCGCTCATCTACCTGGACGGCGAGTTCAGTCATGCGGTGGCCCGATCCCTGCACATCGCACCGGACTCGGACCCGTCCGACGAACTGCGGCCCGGCGAGGACGTGGTCGACATCGAGCCGACCGAGGGGGAGCGCAGGCTCGCCGATTTCGCGCTCTCCCGCGGCGTGACCGAGTCTCCGCTGTACGCGCGCGTCGACCTGATCCGCACGCCGAAGGACGCCCCGTGGCTCATCGAGGTGCAACTGGTCGAGCCCGTGTTGTTCCTGGGACGCGTTCCGGGATTGGCAGAGAAGTTCGCGGGCCAGATCGTGGCCAGGATCGAGAAGGCCGCGAACGCCTGACCCCCGGCCCGAGTCGAACGGCCCCGTCACCGCTGGTGACGGGGCCGTCTGCGTTCCGGGCACGGCCCCCGATGTCGAACCGTCCAAGCAGGACATGTCACGGCGCCTTGCAATCGACACGATCGCGATATATCGTGAGTGCATCAGTAAGAAACCGGCGCTCCCGGGACAACCCCGAGCGAGCCGCCCTACACGAGAGGAGTGCCACCATGGCACCGCACATGATGAATCACGAGTTCGGCCGCGACGACGACTTCGGTGGAAGGGGACGTGGCCGCGGCCGGCGCGCGTTCCGCAATCCGGGATTCCCCGGCGGCCCGGGCTTCGGTCCCGGCTTCGGGCCGGGACGTCCCGGCGGCCGTCCCGGCCCGGGCGGACGCCCAGGGCCCGACGGAGAATTCGGCGCCGACTTCCGCGGTGGGTTCCCCGGGCCGTTCGGCCCCGGCGGACCGGGACGCGGCCGGGGGCGCGGTCGCGGCCGCCGCGGGGTCCAGCGCGGAGATGTCCGCGTCGCGGTCCTGCAACTGCTCGCAGCCGAGCCGATGCACGGCTATCAGATCGTCCAGTCCATCGAGGAGCGCACGGCCGGAGGCTGGAAGCCCAGCCCCGGCGCGATCTACCCGACGCTCAGCCAGCTCGAGGACGAAGGCCTGATCACCATCAGTCGCGATCAGGGGCGCAAGGTCGCCACGCTGACCGACGCGGGCCGCGAATACGTCGCCGAACAGCTCGGGGACGTGAACCCCTTCGCGGTGTTCGAGGGCGGCGCGGATCAACGCGACCATCTTCGCGAGACCGTGCGCGAGCTAGCCGAGGTCACGCGGCGCGTCGCCCGCAACGGTGACGCCGACCAGATCACCGCGGTGGACGAGCTGCTCGGGGATACGGTGCGCAGCATCTACCTGCTGCTCGCCAACGCCGATCGGACCCCTGCGGCCGCGGCCGAGGAGCCGACGGACGAGGCCGACGAGGCATGAGGCCCGAATCACCGCCGGGCGGCGTCTCGGACTCGCGCGGGATCCGGTAGCGCGGACACCGCCTGCCCCGCCGCCAGCTCGGCGTAGCGCTCCAGCGGAAGGTCCGCCGTCAGCGACGACGGCGGACCTTCCGTCGTCTCGACGGTCGCGCGACAACGTCCGGCGAGCAGCGTCACATCGGTGATGCGTGCGGGCGTGCCGCCCGTGCCGGGCGCGTCGAGATCGAGCGCATCGGGTGGGAACACGATCGCCCCCGCGTCGGTCGGCAGGTAGTTGAGCCCCGTCAGCTGCGCAACGAATCGTGTTGCAGGCGTGAGCAATGCCTCGCGGGCCGGGCGGTGGTCGACGAGCGCTCCTTCGTGCAGGACGGCGACGGTGTCGGCGAGTGCCAGTACGTCGGTCGCGTCATGCGTGACCAGAACCGTCGTGCGCTCGGCGAGCACGTGGCGCAGTACCGACCGCGCGTCGGCGGCCGCGGCGACATCGAGTGCCGCCATGGGCTCGTCCAGCAGTAGCACGTCCGGCTCGGCGGCGAGGGCCCGCGCGATCGCGATCCGCTGGGCCTGGCCGCCGCTCAGCTCGTGTGGCCTGCGGTGCCCGAGAGACGCGCCGTCGACTGCATCGAGCCAGTGCTCCGCGGCCGCGCGGGCCTTCGCCCGCGAGCGCCCTGCGCTGCGCGGCGCGAACTCCACGTTGGCGCGTACCGACAGGTGCGGGAACAGGCGCGTGCGCTGCCCCAGCAGGGCGACCCGCCGGCGGTGGGGCGGCACCCAGACTCCGTCGCCGAATACGGTTCGGCCCCCGATGGCCACCGTGCCGTCGTCGGGGCGTAGCAAGCCGGCGATCGCCTGCACGAGAGTCGATTTGCCGGCGCCGTTGCGGCCCACGACGGCCGTGGTGTCTCCGGCGGCGACAGCGAGCGTCACGGCGACGCCGCGGTCGGCGCGCACGACGTGTGCCTCGAGATCCGTGTCGCTCACCGCCACGAGCGTCTCCCTGTCCCGTAGACCGAGGCGACGATCACCGCGGCGACCGCGACCAGTAGCAGTGACAGTGCGACCGCGGTCTGCGGATCGGTCTCGTTGGCCAGGTAGATCTGCAGCGGCAGGGTGCGCGTCGTGCCCGCCAGAGAGCCGGCGAACGTCAGCGTCGCGCCGAACTCGCCCAGCGCACGTGCGAATGTGAGCACCAGCCCCGACGCGACCGGGGGCAGCATGAGAGGCAGGGTGATCCGGCGGAAGACGGTGCTCGGGCGCGCGCCGAGAGTCGCAGCCGTCTGCTCGTGGCCCGTCCCGAGCGTCCGTACCCCGCCCTCCACGGACAGCACGAGGAAGGGGAGCGATACGAAGGCCTGGGCCAGTACCACCGCCACTGTCGAGAACGCGATGTGGCCGCCGAGCCCGCCGATCTGCCCCACCAGTCCGCGCCGGCCGAACGTGTACAACAGCGCGATGCCGCCGACGACCGGTGGCAGCACGAGCGGCAGCAGCACCAGCGGCCGTGCCAGCTGTACGGCTCGTCGGCGCGACCGCGCGAGGACCAGGCCCATGGGCACGCCGACGACGGCGCACAACACCGTCGCCGCAAGCGACGTCTCGAGCGACAACCACAGTGCGGTACGTGCGTCGGAGGAGGTGACGAGGGAGCCGAATTCGCCCCAGTGGACTTCGCTCACGATCCCGGCCAGCGGCAGAACGACGAACAGGAAGCCGAGGGCCACCGGCAGCCACAGCCACCTGGGCACGGTGCTCATGGTTTGCTGAAACCGGCTGCGGCGAGCTCCTTCTGGCCGTCGGTGCCGAGCACGAAGTCGACGAACTGCTGCGCGGCGGCCGCGCTCTTCGACTCCTTGAGAGTCGCGATCGGGTACGTGTTGACGGCTTTCGCCGCTTCCGGGAAGTCGACGGCGGTGACTGCGTCGCCCGCGCCCTTCGCATCGGTCGTATAGACGAGGCCGGCGTCGGCCTGACCTGTGCGCACCTTGGTGAGGACGCTCGTGACCGAATCCTCTTCACTGACGGGATGCAACATGATGCCGGTGGCCTTCTCGACCTTCTCGGTCGCGGAGCCGCACGGCACGGGAACGGCGCACACGACTACGGATACGTCGGGCCGCGCGAGGTCCGCGAAGCTCTGCACGCCCGCGGGGTTGCCTTTGGGCGTGGCGATCGTCAGCGTGTTGCTCGCGAAGTTCTTCGGATCGCCCGCGAGGAGGGCCTGGCCTCGCGCCTTCTCCATGTTGGCGGTGTCGGCGCTTGCGAACACGTCCGCGGGCGCCCCCTGGGAGAGCTGGGTGACGAGGCTCGACGATCCGCCGAAGGAGAACTTGACCGTGACCTGCGGATGCGCTGCCGTGAACTCCTTGCCCAGCGTCTCGAACGTCTTCTGCAGGCTCGCCGCGGCGAACACCGTCAGCGTGGCCGGACCGGCCGTACCGGATCCGGCCGCCGCACCCGATGAGGAGCCGGCGCTGTCGGTGGAACCCGAGGAACAGGCGGCGAGCGCCGTGGCCACGGCCACGGCGCCGGCGGTGACGGCGACGGCATGGGGGAGTCTCATGGAGTCGAAGCCTACGACCAGCCACGGGCTTCCGCGCGGGATGCGGCGTAGGCAGGCGGCGACACCCGGGCCGGTTCGAAGGTCCTCGTACCGGACTGCCAGAATCGTCCGCATGCCTAAGAAGACGGTCGAGATCCAGATGCGCTGGTCGGACATGGACCTGAACGCACACGTGAACAACGTGCTGTTCCTGCGCTACTTGGAGGAGGCGCGGATCCGCTTCATGACGGACGTTTGGCAGGCCCAGACCGGTGACGTCGCCGTGCTCGTCGCGCATCAGGAGATCGACTATGTGCGCCCGCTCGTGTACGCCCTCGAACCCGCGCGCTTCGACATCTGGATCAGCGACATCGGCACCTCGCGCTACACGTTCGGATACGAGGTGTTCGACCCCGCGGGGAACCTGTGCGCACGCGCCGAATCCACCCTGGTCAGCATCGACCCCCGGACCCAGCGCGCCACGCCGATCCCGGACGATGTCCGGACGGAGCTCGAGGCCCACCTGGGCGAGCCCGTCGCCCTGCACCGCAGGACGTCCGGCAGAGGCTGACTACACCCGCTCCGACACCGGAGCACCTGTCCGCCGCGCGAGCTCGATCGCCGATGCGATGGTCGCGACGACCGCGACGAGGACCGCGAACCCGCGTGCGCCGGTCAGCGTCACCGACTCGTCGAGCACCACGGCACCCAGCACCGCGGCGCCCACGGGCTCCGCGACCGTGATCGCGGGCAGCGACGACGCGATCGGGGCGAGCTGGAAGGCCCGCTGCTGCAGGTACATCGCGCCGAGGCCGCAGGCCACCAACAGGTACAACCGCCAGTCGGTGAACAGGCGCAGCGTGTTGGGGACGAAGTCGCGCTCCTCATAGGAGACGAGCAGCGGCTTCGTGAGCACCGTCGTGATCGCGAACAGGAGACCTCCCGCGACGCCGAAGGACAGCGCGCGCAGCGGTGTCTGCACACGCGGTGTCGAGCCGACGATGCACGCTATCGCTGCCACGATCCCGACGGCGACCAGCGGCCACAGCCAGATTCGGCCGGGCTTGTCGCCTACCCCCTCGGTGGGGTTGCCGGCCACCAGGAACACCGCGAGGGCTACGGCGAGGACGCCCGCCAGCGCCCACGTGGTGCGGCCGATCCGCGCGTGGTTCATGACCGCGGAGATAGGCAGCGCGAACAGCAGCGTGGTGACGACGAGCGGCTGCACTACGAGGACTGATCCGACGCCCAGCGCGGCGGCCTGGAAGACGTAACCGCCCACGTCGCCGCCGATACCCAGCCACCATCGTGGCTGCCGGAGCAACTCGCCCATGAGCGAGCTGCCCTCGGTGACCTGCTCCGCCTCGTTCTGCTGCATCGCGGACCCGAGGGCGAACAGGAACGCCGCGATCACGGCGAGCACGATCGACAGGGCCAGCGACGTGACGTGACCTCCCGTCACAGCCCGGCCTCCACCGCGGCGAGGTAGCGCCTCGCGTACACCCGCTGCAGGGCGCGGGCCACTGGCGCCCCGAGCCACACCAGCGGGTTCCCGGGGCGCGAGAACGCGTAGACGAAGGCCACGACGTCGTCGCCGCGGAGTTCGACGCCGAAGAATTCCTCGCCGCGCTCGGGATGGCCGGGGAGCGTGCCGTAGGCGAACCCGGCGAGCTCGGGCTCGTCCAGGACGTAGACCACACGTGCCGGGAACGCGGGCGCGAACGGCAGCAGCCGCAGCCGCAGGCCGGTTTCGGGCTGCGCAACCGGTGTCGTCGCGGACACTCGCATGCCGGCCCCGCGCTGCATCCCGTACTCCAGGATGAGCGTGCGCACGGCCGCGAAGTCGTCGCGTCCGCGCCCGACGGTGCGCTCGTGGCGCAACACGTCCCAGCCCCCGGGCGGCTTGCCGCCCGGGGCGGTCGAGCCGACGCCCGGATAGGTGAACGCGGCCGGTCCGCCACGCCGAAGAAGCCTCACGATGCGAACGGTACTCCCGCCGTCGCGATATGTTCCGGGCCGAGAACTATCGTGAGGAGAGCCCCATAGTGGCGAAGGTCGAGAGCACCGTCGAGGTCCCTTTCACCCCGGAGGTCGCGTGGTCATATGCTGCGGATCTGCAGCGACTGCCCGAGTGGGTGGTCGTACACGACGGGTGGCGCGGCGAGCTGCCCGCCGAACTGGAAGCGGGCGTGACGCTCACGTGCGTCGTCAAGGCCAAAGGCCTGCGCAACCGCGTCGACTGGACCATCACCGAGTACGATCCGCCGCGCCGCCTGACCCTGAGTGGCAAGGGGATGGCCGGCACCAGGTACGGGCTGACGGTGAGCGTCGAGCCACGCGGTGAGGGCACCCGGATGTCCCTGCGTGCGGATCTCGGTGGCGCGCCGTTCTTCGGACCCATCGGGGCGGCGGTCGCTCGCGCACTGAAAGGCGACATCGAGACGTCCCTGAAGCAGTTCGTGCAGCTCTTCGGCTGATCCCGGCGCCGCGCGGGGCGGGAGCCGAACCTGTCGGTGCAGTCTGTGAGAATCCACTGCATGCTCACCGTGCACCGATCCCAGCGCGCCGATGTACTGGTGGACGCCCTGGGGGAGGTGCTCGCCACCCCGGCCGACGACCCGTTCGTCCCCGAGGTGGTCGCGGTCCCCGCGCGCGGCGTCGAGCGCTGGGTCACGCAGCGCCTCGCGTTGCGCCTGGGGGCGGGTGCCGACCGGGACGGAATCGCCGCCAATATCGAGTTCCCTTCGCCGGGGCGCCTGGTCGCGGACGCCGTGGCGGCCGCGGCCGGCGTCGCGACCGACGAGGATCCGTGGGGTGGTGAGCGCCTCGTATGGCACGTGTTGGGGGCGGTCGACGAGCTGGCGTCCGAGCCCGACGGTGCGGTGCTCGCCCACCATCTCGGGCTCGGCGCCGGTCCTGAGGCCGGGTACAAAGCAGGTCGCCGTTACGCGACGGCCTACGGACTCGCGCGGCTGCTCCGCGGGTACGCCGCCGATCGCCCCCGCATGCTCGCGGCGTGGGCCGCGGGACGCGACACCGATGGGACCGCGCCGCTGTCGGCGGATCTCGCCTGGCAGCCCGAGCTGTACCGCCGCGTGCGGGACCGGGCCGGCATGCCCGGCCCGGCCGAGCGACTCGACGATGCGTGTGCCGCGCTGCGGTCGGACCCGCAGGCCGTGGATCTGCCGTCCCGGCTGTCGCTGTTCGGGCCCACACGTCTCGCCGCCGACCAGCTCCAAGTGCTGGGCGCGCTGGCCGAACACCGTGACGTGCACCTGTGGTTGCCGTACCCGAGCCCCGCGCTCTGGGACGCCCTCGCGGACGCACCCGCCTTGACCACGCGCGCCGAACTCGAGACGCACGCAGGCAACGAACTGCTCGCCAGTCTCGGCCGTGAGGCGCTCGAGACGCGGCTGCGGCTGCGTTCGCTCGAAGGCGCGGACGTCCTGCACCCCGCGCCCCCGCGCCCCGGCACCCTGCTCGGCCGGCTGCAGGCGGCAGTAGCGGCCGACGCGCCGCTGACCCGACAGCCGGAAGCGGAGGCGGACGGAACCGTCGAGCTGCACGGATGCCACGGAGCGGCCCGCATGGTCGAGGTCCTGCGGGAGCGGCTGGTCGGTGCCTTCGAGGACGATCCGTCGCTCGAACCCCGGGACGTGCTCATCAGTTGCCCCGACATCGAGACCTTCGCGCCCCTGATCCGGTCCGCATTCGGCACGGCGAGCGGTGACGGCGGCCATCCGGCCGGGGAGCTGCGGGTACGGCTCGCCGACCGGTCGCTGCGGTTCACCAACCCGGTGCTCGACGTGATCGCGACGGTGCTCGAGCTCGCCGACGCCCGCGTCACGGTCACGGACGTCCTCGACCTCGCGGCCGCAGCGCCGGTGCGCGCCCGGTTCCGGTTCGACGACGGCGACGTCGAGCGCCTGCGTGAATGGGCCGCGGAGGCAGGTGCCCGCTGGGGGCTGGACACGGCTTCCCGCGACCGGTTCGACCTGGGCGGCTTTCCGCAGAACACTCTCGCTGTGGCACTCGATCGCATCCTGCTCGGCGTTGCGGCGGACGAGGGAGCGTCGGAATGGCTGGGAACGGCCCTGCCCTTGGACGACGTCGACTCCGTGGATATCGACCTGGCCGGCCGGTTCGCCGACTTCCTGGCCGCGCTGACCCGCGCAGCGCATGCCGCGGATCGGCGGCAGCCCGCGTCGGCGTGGGCGGATCTATTGGTCGGTACGGCGGAGGAACTGGCCGACGTGCCACGGGTGGACGCTTGGCAGGCGACCCAGGCCCGTCGCGAGCTGGCGGCGGCTCTCGAGCACGGCGGGGATCGTGACCTCTCGCTGGCCGACGTGCGGTCCATGCTCGCGGCCCGCCTCGCGGCCAAGCCGACGCGCGCCAACTTCCGGACCGGCGAGCTCACGGTCTGCACGCTCGTGCCCATGCGGTCGGTGCCGCACCGCCTCGTCGTTCTGCTAGGCCTCGACGACGAGGTGTTTCCGCGCGGCGGGCGGCCCGGTGGTGACGATGTGCTGGGCCGCGATCCGCGGATCGGCGAGCGCGACCGCCGTGCGGAGGACAGGCAGTTGTTCCTTGATGCCGTCCTGTCGGCCACCGACCGGCTCCTGGTCTTCTACACGGGCGCAGATCCGGTGACGGGCACGCCTCGCCCGCCCGCGGTACCCGCGTCGGAGCTACGGGACGCCGCCGCCGTGCTGCTCGGCGCGGACCCTGGTGAGCCCGTTCGCGGGCTCGAGTACCGGCACACGCTGCAGCCTTTCGATCCGGGTAATTTCGCTGCCGGGGCACCTCGGAGCTACGACGCGGCGGCGTACGCGGGCGCTGCGGCGTCCATCGAACCCACGCGGCCGGCGCGCCCGTTCCTGGCCGGACCGCTTCCCACGACGGCGGACGACGTCGAGCTCGACGACCTGGTCGCGTTCTGCGAGCACCCGGTGAAGGCCTTTCTCAAGCAGCGCCTGGGTATGCGCCTGCCGGAGCCGGACAAGGATCTGGCGGATGCCCTGAGCATCGATCCGGATGCGTTGGCGCGCTGGGATATCGGTGAGCGGATGCTGGCCGCGGCGGTGGCCGGTGTGCCGTACGAGACGTTCGCGGCGGCGGAGGTCCGGCGGGGTACGCTGCCGCCCTATGCCATCGGTTCGCGTCTGCTGGCCGATATCGCCGGGGACGTCGGTGAACTCGCCGGCGCCACCGGGCCCTATGCGGGATGTGAGTCGCGCACGGTCGACGTAGCGCTCGACCTCGGCGGCGGCCGCCGGCTCTCCGGCTCGCTGCCAGGTGTGCGCGGTGACGTGCTGCTCCGCGCGTCCTACTCGAGACTCGGTCCGCGGCAACGAATCGCCGGTTGGGTCCGCCTGCTGGCCCTGGCCGCGTCCGATCCGGACGCCGGTTACCGGGTCGAGCTGGTGGGGAAGGGGCGGTTCCGCGGCGCGGCTACCGCCACGCTCAGCGCTCCCGAGAACCCGGCCGAGGTGCTGGCGCAGCTGGTAGACCTGCGCGACCGCGGCCTGTCCGAGCCGCTCCCGCTGTTCCCGAAAGCGTCACCGGATTACGCGGAGCGACGCCTTCGTGGCGATCCGGGCGCCGGCGAGAGCGCGGCGGGAGTCTTCGGCGGGAGGTTCGGCGACCGGACGGACCCGGCCGTCCGCTATGTGTTGGGGGAGCGTGCCTTCGAGGACGCCGCCGCCACCGCGAGTGCCGAAGAGGCGGCCTGGGACGGCGAACCGACCCGATTCACGGCGCTGGCGACACGGCTGTGGACGCCGATGCTCAGGCACGAGAAGACGAGGTGGTAGCGATGGGCGCCAAGCGGGACTCGGTCCTGCCCGTCACGCCGTTCGACCTGACGGGGCCGCTACCGACGGGCACCAACGTGCTCGAGGCCAGCGCGGGTACGGGTAAGACGTATGCGATCGTCGGGCTCATGGTGCGGTACGTCGCCGAGGGCCACGCGCGCCTCGACGACCTCCTACTGGTGACGTTCTCGCGTGCCGCGTCACGTGAACTCCGGGAACGCGCGCGATCGCGGCTCGTGTCCGCCGAGCGGGCGCTGCGGGACCCGGGAACCGCGCGCGCAGGAGCCGACGAACTCGTCGCCTTCCTGGCACGCCCGGACGACGGCGAGGTCGCTCGCCGTCACGCCCGGCTGGCGCGTGCGGTGGCGGACTTCGACTCCGCGACCGTCACGACCACGCACGGGTTCTGTCAACAGATGCTCATCGCGCTGGGGCTCGCAGGCGATCTGGAGCCCGACGTACAGCTGGTCGAGGAGGTCGACGACCTGGTCGCTGAGGCGGCCGACGACATCTACCTGCGGGCGTACGCCCGCGCCGACCGGCCGGGGATGTCGATCGACGAGGCCCGAGACTATGCGCGAACGGCTGTCGCCAACCCCGGCGCGGTCCTCTCGCCCTCCGACGACCCGCGTGACTCGGCTTCAGGCGAGCGTGTGGCCTTCGCCGGAGCGGTGCGCCGTGAGGTGGATCGGCGCAAGCGGGCGGGCCGACTACGGGACTTCGACGACCTACAGGTCCTGCTGCGGGACGCGCTGAAGGACCCGCTGCATGGCCGGCGTGCGTGCGAGCGCCTACGGCGCCTGTACAAGGTGGTGCTGGTCGACGAGTTCCAGGACACCGACCCGGTCCAGTGGGACATCTTCCGCACCGCGTTCCACGGGCACGCCGATCTGGTACTGGTGGGTGACCCCAAGCAGTCGATCTACGCGTTCCGCGGAGCCGAGGTGCTGAGTTACCTCGCCGCCGCCGACGTGGCCGACCGGCACCAGGCGCTCACGACCAATTGGCGCACGGACGGGAACCTGGTGACCGCGCTGCACGCGCTGTACGGGGACACCGCCCTCGGCGACCCACGCATCGTCGCGCACCACGTCGAGGCGGCCCACCCGGGCACGCGCCTGAGCGGCGTCGCGCCCCTGCGCATCCGGTGCCTCGCCAGGACCGGCCACGGTCCCACGTATGCGTCGGGCTACCCGCGCGTCGACAGGATCAGGCCCGACGTGGCGCAGGACGTGGCGGCGGACATCGTCGCCCTGCTCGGCTCGGGCGCCGAATGCGATCTCGGGCGAGGTCCGCGCCCACTGGAGCCGGGGGATATCGCCGTGCTCGCGCGGACCGGCGCGCAGGTCGCCCTCGTGCAGGCGGCGCTCCAGGCCGTGGGGGTGCCGTCCGTCGTCGCGCGCGGGAGTTCGGTCTTCGGCACGGCCTCGGCGACGGACTGGCTGTGGGTGCTGCAGGCGCTCGAATCGCCGCACCGCGGGGATCGCGCACGTCTCGCAGCGCTGACACCGCTGCTCGGATACACGGCCGACCAACTGGCTGCCGGCGGCGACGAGCTGGTCTCGGATGTCAGCGGGCGACTTCGAGGCTGGTCACGGCTGTTCGAAGAGGCCGGATTCGCGGCGATGTTCGCCCGCCTTGCTCGTGACAGTGAGCTCGAGGCGCGCCTGTTGTCTCAGGCGGGCGGCGAGCGCGTCATCACCGACCTCCGACACATCGCCGAGCTGCTGCAGCGCGAGACCGTCGCGGAGGGGCTGGGGCTCACGGCGCTCACACGCTGGCTCGGCGAGCGTGTCGCCGATCCCGCCGCAGGCGCGAGCACGGACCGAAGCCGCCGATTGGAGACGGATATCGCGGCGGTGCAGGTGATGACGGTGCACGCCAGCAAAGGCCTCGAGTTCCCCATCGTCTACCTGCCGTACGCGTGGGATGCCGCCCGGCCGAGCGAACCCCGGACGCTGCTCCTGCACGCGGACGACGGAGCCCGTCTCGTGGACGTCGGCACCGCGGACAGCCCCGGCTACTCGGACCGTAGACGCCGGGCGGAGGCGGAGGAGGCCGCGGAGGAGCTGCGCCTGCTGTATGTCGGAGCCACGCGTGCGAAATGCCAGGTCACCCTGACCTGGGCGCCCAGTTCGGTGACGTCGCGTTCGGCGCTGAATCGTCTGTTGTTCGGACGAAACCCCGCCGGGGAGGTCCCCGTCGACGGCGCGGAGGTGCCCTCGGACACGGACGTTCCCGGGAGACTGCGCGAGTGGGCCGCCGACGCCTCGAGCCACATCTCCGCCGAGCCCGCGGGACGGCACGAACCACGCGACTGGGTCCCTCCGGACATCGGCGGTCGTGAACTCGCACTCGCGGTGGCCGGCCGCGAGGTGGATCACGCGTGGCGGCGCACGTCGTACTCCGCTCTCATCGCGTCGGCGGCTCATGGTCCCGCGTCCACGAGTGAGCCGGAGGCTCTCGATCGTGCAGACGAGCCGACCGAGGAGCCCGCCGACGCGCCCGTGGACGCCCCGGACGCGCCATCCTCGCTGATGAACGGGCTCTCCGGGGGCGCCGCGTTCGGGACGCTCGTGCACGAGATCCTGGAGCACGTCGACACGGCGGCGGCGGACCTCGAGGCGGAGGTGCTCGAGAGATGCGCGGCCGCGGCGGCCTTCGGGGGTTCTCCGGATGCCCCCGAGGATCTCGCCCACGCTCTCGTGGCGGTGCTGCGGACGCGCCTAGGTGGTGCACTCGGTGAGCTCACGCTCTCCGGCGTGGAGCCGCGGGACCACCTGGCCGAGTTGGACTTCGAACTGCCTCTGGGATCTCCGGACACGTCCGCGACGCTGGCGACGATCGCCGATCTGCTGGACGCCCACCTGCCCGCCGACGATCCTCTCGCGGGCTACGCCGAGCGACTGCGCGAGGTGCCGGGCGCTGCGTTGCGCGGTTACTTGACCGGCAGCATCGATTCGGTGCTGCGGGTACGCAGCGACGGCGATCGGTATGTCGTGGTCGACTACAAGACCAATCGGCTCGCGCGCGGGGATCTC
The DNA here is from genome assembly GCF_029167375.1 of Tsukamurella sp. 8F. Lineage (GTDB taxonomy): Bacteria > Actinomycetota > Actinomycetes > Mycobacteriales > Mycobacteriaceae > Tsukamurella. Next base: position 7,903 of record NZ_JARFTP010000036.1, on the reverse strand, counting down.
ACGCTGGCCGACTACACACCCGATGCGATGGCCGCCGAGATGATCAGCTCGCACTATGTCCTTCAGGCTCTGCTGTATTCGGTCGCACTGCACCGCTTCCTACGGTGGAGGCTCGCGGACTACGCTCCGGAGCGACATATCGGCGTCGTCCAATACCATTTCGTGCGGGCCATGATCGGGCCGGATGCACCTGCCGGTAGCGGAGTGTTCGAGTGGCATCCGCCGGCCGCGCTCGTGACCGCGGTATCGGATGCGCTCGCCGGGACGGGGGGCCTGCCATGACGTTGCTCGACACGTTCGCCGACGCCGGTGTGCTGGCGTCGGCGGACACGCACGTGGCGCGCGCGATGGGCCGTCTCGGTGGCGAGACCGACGAGTCCGTGCTGCTGGCCGCCGCGCTCGCGACCCGGGCGGTGCGGCAGGGCTCGGTGTGCATCGAGCTCTCCCGCATGCGGGAGGTCGGCGTCGACTCCGGCGGTGAGGTCGACGTCTACGCCCTGCCGTGGCCCGACCTCGCGGAGGTCCTCGCGGCGCTGGAACGCTCACCGCTCATCGTGGGGTCCCCGGCGGGTCCGCTCAGGCCGCTACACCTCTCGGGCGATCTGCTGTACCTCGATCGCTACTACCGCCAAGAGGAGGCGGTGCGCGAGATCCTCGACAACCGTGCGGGGCCGGCGCCCGGCGTAGACGCGGATCGGCTCGCTGAGGGCCTGCGGCGTTTCTTTCCGGAGCCGGGCACCGACCGGCAGCGCGTGGCCGCGGCTGTCGCGGTGCTCTCGGCGACGTCGGTGATCGCGGGTGGCCCCGGCACGGGGAAGACCCACACCGTGGCCCGCATCCTGGCGCTCCTGTTCGACCAGCACGGACCCGAGCTGCGCGTGGGCCTTGCGGCGCCGACGGGGCGCGCGTCAGCGCAGTTGCAGGACGCCGTGGCTACACAGGCGGATGCGCTCGGCCTTCCACGCACGCTCGCTGCGCAGACGATCCACCGCATGCTGGGATTCAAACCGGGCAGCGCGAGCCGGTTCCGGCACGATGCCGACAACCACCTGCCCTATGACGTGGTGATAGTCGATGAGACGTCGATGGTGTCGCTGACGATCATGTGCCGTCTGGTCGAGGCGATGCGCTCCGATGCGCGACTCATCCTCGTCGGCGATCCGGATCAGCTGGCTTCGGTCGATGCCGGAGCCGTACTCGCAGACCTGGTCTCGCGTACCGTCGTCCGCGCGCCGAGCCCCGCCCTCGACGGCCTGCTCGCGCAGGAGGGTGCCGGCGGTGCCGAGCCTGCGCTGTCCCTCGACGAGGTGGCCGCCGCACGCGGCGGCGTGGTGCGGCTACTCCGCGGACGACGGTTCGGTGGGATGCTCGGCGGCCTCGCCGATGCGGTGCGCGGCGGGGACGCCGACGAGGTCATGCGTCTCCTCCGCGACGGTGGCGACGAGATCGAGTGGTGCGCGGCTGATGACCTCAGGGGCGTGCGCGCCGACGTGATGTCGGCCGCGGAGGAGACCACGCGTCTCGCTACGGCGGGGGACGCCTTCGGGGCACTGTCGGCGGTGCGTCGGCATCGCCTGTTGTGCGCCCATTCAGACGGTGCCTCCGGTGTGCAGCGATGGGGGAGGCTGGCGGAGGAGTGGATCGGCGTGACCCGCGGCGACCGCGACTGGTACGCGGGACAGCCGTTGCTCGTGACCGCGAACGACTACGACGCGCGTGTCTACAACGGGGACGTCGGCGTGGTCGTCGCCCCGTCCGGCGTCCCGCAGTCCGATCGTTTCCGGTCCGGCGGCGAGAACCCTTTTCTGCGTGCGGCCTTCGCGCGGGGTACCGGCGTAGCGCTGCTGTACCCGAACCAGCTGGTGTCGGTACGGAGCGTCTACGCCATGACGATCCATCGCAGCCAGGGCAGTCAGTACGACGCTGTGTCCGTGGTGATTCCCCCCGTCGACTCGCGCCTACTCACGCGCGAGTTGCTCTACACCGCGATCACGCGGGCACGCAGCCGTGTTCGGCTGATCGGCGAGGAGGCCGCCATCCGCGCCGGTGTCGAGCGCCGCGTGCTCAGGGCCAGCGGACTTCGGACCCGTTGATCATGGCGCGAGGTGGTGGTCCGCTCCACGAGGGGTGATTCCACCTGGCGTGCGGGTTCACGTATCCGCCGTGCGCGGCTCTCCTGTTCGTCCACGCCCCGTGCCTCGTTATAACCCGCGGGCGAGCGCAGCGGTCACCGCGCCGGCGACGGCTGTTCGGCGCCGTGTACGACGCCGGGCGTATCTTCACCGTTCCGGCGGTGGCATGCCCTCGAGTTCGCCTGCGCGGACGGTCCGGGGAGGGTGCGCGGCAGCAGTAGCGGTGTGGCGAGCAGGAGTACGCCCGCGATTGCGAGTGCCCCGCGTGGGCCCGTGGCCTCGGCGAGGACACCCCACGCCGCCGTGGCGGAAGCCGTGCAGAGCGCACCCGCCGTCGACCATGCGGCGAGTACCCGCGCCCGAAGGTGGGGCGAGATGGACTCGAGCCGATACGCCGCGAGCACGGGGTTGTAGAGGCCGCAGCACAGGATCAGACCAGCCTCGCAGGCGGCTACCACCAGCGGCCCCATCGTCGGACCCTCCGCACAGGCGAGCCCGACCGGCCAGCACGCGCGAAGCGCGCCTGCGCCCCGCAGAACCCTGGCGGTCCCGCAGCGGCGCACGGCACGCGGCGCCAGCCGTGCGCCTACCAGCCCGCACACGCACGGACCCGCGAAGACCAGCGTGTACTGCCACACCGGCACACCCACGTCCCGCAGGAGCAGCACGGACAGAACCGGCTCGCCTGCCATGATCAGCGCGTTGACGGCAAGGCTGTTGGCGAACAGGCGGCGCAGGGTCGGGTGCGCGAGCAGGTAGTGCCAGCCGCCGGCGAGATCGGACCAGCGCTTTCGCGTGCCGCCCACTGTCGGCGGTTCGGGAGCGCGGATGACCCCGACAGCGCACGCGGACAGCAGGTAGCTCGCGGCGTCGGCGATCAACGTGACCGCGGGGCCGCCGATCGCTATCAACGCGCCGCCGGCCGGTGGTCCGACCACCGTCGCTGACCAGGTCGTCGACTCGAACCTGCCCGTCGCGACCAGTAAGCGGTCCGCGGATACCACGGACCGGAGGTATGCGCCGCACGCCGCCGTGAACGCGATCTTCGCGGCCGCCGCCACGACCGAGACGGCCAGCAACTGCCAGAACGTCAGGAGGCCCAGCCAGTACGCGATCGGCACGGTCGCCAGAGACGCGCACCGGACCAGGTCGGTCGCGATCATCACCGACCGCTTCGCGTGGAACTCCACCCACGGCCCCAGCGGGATCGCGACCACGGCACCGAGCGCAAGCCCTGCCGACGACAGCGCCGCCACCTCTGCCGTTCCCGCGTCGAGCGCCAGCACGGCGACGATCGAGAACGCGCCGAATCCGATCCCCGTTCCATATGCGCTCACCGCGTAGCCGGCCCACAGCCACCCGAATGCCGGTCCGAGCCGAGTTCCGTCTCGCACCGCGATGCGTCTCACCATGCGATCCATCGAACGCCGCCAGGGGCGTCCATCCCCAACAACGGACGCCGCGGCGCGCCACAACCGGAGGTTGTGGCGGTACGTTCGCATCGTGCATCTCGACGCAGTCCGCACCTTCGTGGCGGTAGCAGACAGCGGAGGCTTCCAGGCCGCCGCAGACGATCTCGGCGTCTCGCAGCAGGCCGCGTCCAAGCGGGTCGCATCCCTCGAGTCTCAGCTCGGCACACGGCTTCTGGTGCGGTCCGCACGCGGTACGGGTCTCACTGCAGACGGTGCCGCCTTCCTCCCGCATGCGCGCGAGATGCTACGGGCGGGGGACCTCGGCACCGCGGCGGTGGGAGGAGACCGGCCGTTGCGGGTGGACGTGCTCAGCCGGCGCATCGCGACCGCAGGCCTCGTGCTCGACTTCCACCGTGCCCGCCAGGACATGGAGCTCGACGTCGTCGCGCTTGCGCATCTCGGCACAGACGCGGCCCTCTCGGAAGTGGCATCGGGCGCCGTCGACCTCACCTTCCGTTCGCTTCGCGCGACTCGCGGTCGGGTGCCCGAAGGGCTATGCGCCACGCGAGCCGTCGACGACGCCCACGCCGTTCTCGTAGGCCCGCGTCATCCGCTCGCCACGACGGCACAGGTGACGCCCGCGCAACTCGCCCGGCACCCGATATGGATGCCGGGAATGGCCGACGAGGAACCCATCGGCTACTACGAGGACCTCGCAGCTGCGTTCGGACTCACGATCGACACTTCTGGCCCGGCGTTCGGCGTCGAGGCACAGCTCGCGGAGATCGCGCAGTCGGACAACCTGGCCACCTTCGTCGGCGAAGGCGCCCGCTACCACTGGCCGGCAGAGTTCGACCTGCGCAGGATTCCCGTCGTCGGTCCGGCGCCGGTGTACCCGCTGGCCGTCGTGTGGCGCGCGGAGAATCGCCACCCCGCGCTCGCGGCGCTCGTGGGCCACGTGCGGTCGGTGTACGCCCCGCGAGCGGATACGTGGGTACCCGAGTGGGCTACAGCGTCGGGGTCGCGAACACGAACAGGGCCATGAACGCGAGATTGATGAAGTACGCGGCTTCGACCAGGCTGACGGTGATGAAGAACGGTGTCAGCAAACGAGTCTGGGCCTCCGGCTGACGGGCTATGCCTTCGATCAGGCGGGCACCGGCCAGACCGTCGCCGATGCCGGCGCCTACCGCGGCACCGCACATGACGAGCCCGCCGCCCGCCAGCGCGCCGGCAGAGACGATCGCCTTGGCGAGGGAGTCGTAGTCGGTCATAGGATTCTCCTTGTCTCGATGGGACTCTCAGGTCGGCCGAGCAACCGGGTCACGAATCCGGCCGCTGCGGTGATGCCGTCGGTAGCCGCCACCCGCACGCCGAGATCCACTGCCGCCCGGCGCATCTGCTGGTCCGCCAGAACAGACTCGAGCGCTGCGGTCAGTCCGCCGACGGTGATCGTGTGACGGGGCAGCGGAGCGGTCGCGACGCCCAGCCGGTGCAGGCGGTCGGCCCAGAACGGCTGGTCCATGATCCCGGGCACCGGGACGGTGGGGATACCGGCGCGCACGGCCGCAGCGGACGTTCCTGCTCCGCAGTGGTGGACCGCCGCTGTGACACGCGGGAGCAGCCATTCGTGCGGAACGTCGCCCACCGTCAGTACGTGGGGGGCGCTCCCGCCGTTCAACCGGGCCCAGCCGCGCTGCAGCACGACCCGGACACCCGCTTGTTCGGCTGCGTCGATCACGATGCGGGACAGGCTGTCTCCGTGAGCAGTGGCGGTGCTGCCGATGCCGACATATACGACAGGGCCGTCGGCGAGGAAGTCGACGAGCCGCGCATCGGGAGCCCACCCGGGATCCACCGCGGGCCAGAGGTATCCGGTGACCTCGGCGTTGCCGGGCCAGTCCGCGGGCCGCGGGACGACGGCCTCGTCGAACGCGTACAGGCAGGGCGATTCTCGCGGATCCGCGGTGACCTCGGATGGGAGACCGAGGTTCCGCCGGAGCTCGGACACCACGGGACGGTATACGCGATCGGCGGACCCCGCTGCGCGCCAGGCGATCCGGTTCCCCACCCTGCCATACGAACGGGTACCGAGCGGGGGAGGAGAGAAGTCGCCGGTCGGATGCAGCGGCTGGAAGTTCACGCCGGCTCCGGGGATCCCGGCGGCTTCGGCGACGTGGCTACCGAGGACTGCGCCGACCGGGCCCTGGTACAGGATCGCGTCTGCGCCTTCCGCCGCCTCCGCCATCGCTTCGCCGACGCCGCGGAGCCCGTCGCGCATCCGTGCAAGCATCGCCCGGGACGGCGTGGCGCGTCCGCCGTCCACCAGTGCCTGCGCGGCCGGCCAGTCGCGGGTCTCGTTCTCGGTGTCCTTGGGCAGTAACGCGAATCGAGCCCCGGCGGCCTCGATCATGCCCCTGTACGGCGCCTGCGCGGCAAGCGTCACGTCCAGGCCATCGCCGGTCAGTGCCTGCGCCAACCCGGTCAGGGGGGCGACGTCTCCGCGTGTACCGAACGCGAGTATCGCCACCGCGGTCACGGGCGGATCCCGTTCAGGAGGACGCGGATCAGCTCCTCGCCGAATGCGACCACGTCGTAGCCCGCGCCGCGCGTCAGGTTGGCGACGGCGCCGTCTAGCGCGCCGCGCACGGTGTCCCGGGTGAACTCCACGTCGAGGTCGGGGCGAAAGGCGCCCAGCTCGATACCCTCGCGCAGCAGGTACACGGGGTCCAGGAGCGCGAGTTCGCCGGTCGGTGGTTCGGCCGCCGCGCCGTCGGCGATGACCTGATCGAACCGGCGGCCGTCCTCCGACCGGTACCCGGTGTCGATCTCGCGCATGGCAACGGTGGCCGCTCGCTGGTCGACCAGGAAGCCCACGTTCGCTCGGACATACGCCGCGAGTCGATCCGGGCCGGGTGCCGCGGCTGCGACCGCCGGGACGACGGCCGTCGCAGCGTCCGTCATCACCTTCATGGTGACGGCGAGGACGATCTCGTCCTTGTTCCGGAAGTGGTACAGGGCCGCGCTTTTCGCGACGCCGGCGCGCGCGGCGATCTGAGCCAGGGAGGCGCGCGGGTAACCGAGCTCGGCAATGGTCTCGATCGCCGCATCGACGAGTTGGGCGCGGCGCGCCCGGGTGGTGAAGGTATCCGATTCGTTAGACCGCATGGTCTGAGATTAGACCGAACGGTCAGGATATGGAAGAGATCGCATCCGAACAGTCCCGGCGAAACGGACGATCCGGCTATCGTTCTCGGCGTGAACCTGGGGGAGGCGGCACGGTTGCGGGAAGCGATGCTGCGCTTGGCGGGGAGCCTGGACGACGGCTATCTCGCGGAGGTGGGTCTGACGGCGGCGCACCGGGACGTACTCGGCGCGATAGCGCGGCTGGGTCCGGCAGCCTCGCCGTCGGCGGTGGCCGAGGCCGTCGGGATGCGGAGGTCGAACGTCTCAGCGGCACTGGCGTCGCTCCGCGCGGGTGACCTGGTAGCCCCGGACGCTCCGGCGCCCGACGGGCGTAGAAGGCTGGTCGCCCTCACGGCCTCGGGTCGCTCTGCCCTGGCCGCCCTCGACGAACACCGATGCCACAGATTGTCTGCGCTGGCCGGCACGCGACTGGCGGCCGAGGAGGTGCGCCGCCTCGTTGCGGTGACACCGCTGCTCGAACGGCTCGCCGCTCCGGACCCGGTCGCGCCGCGCCGCCGGCCGGCGTGACTTCGGTCGCCCGTGAATCGCTCACGCTGAGTGGAAACCTGGGCACCGCCGCGACCCGCGAGTACCGTGCGGGACCGGGGTGGTATCGAGAGAGGTGCGAACGTGGCGGCCAGATTCCTGACGTTCCCGAATCCGGTGAACGAGTATGCCGCCCGGGCGACGGCCGGGCTGGTGGTCGTCCTGGCGGTCGTGACGATCGCGGTGAACACCTGGTGGCTGTACGCCGTCCTCGCGCTGGGCTTCCTGTTGCGGGTCATGGCGGGTCCGACGCTGTCGCCGTTCGGCAGGCTATCGGTGCACGTGATCGTGCCGTTGTTGGGCCGCACGCGCATGGTTCCCGGGCCGCCGAAGCGGTTCGCCCAGGCCATCGGCCTGGCGATCACCACCGCCGCGCTGGTTCTGCATCTCACGGGCGCCTCGCTCGCGGGCCGGATCGTAGCGGCCCTCGTGGTGGTAGCGGCGTTCCTCGAGTCGGCCTTCGGTCTCTGCCTCGGCTGCGTGATCTTCGGCTACCTGCAGCGGGTGGGTCTGATCCCGGCATCGGTATGCGAGGCGTGCGCCGGTGTGCGTGCCGACCGCCCGACGCTCGACGTTCCCGCTCGCTGACCCCCCGCACAGCTGCGTGGCCCCCGCGCCCGCGGGGGG
>NZ_JARFTP010000035.1 GCF_029167375.1 Tsukamurella sp. 8F | reverse complement strand
GAATTCGTTGCGGATGTGCCCGACGAAGACGTCCCAGTAGCCGGTGACGAGTGCGATACCGACTCCGATCAGCAGGATCCCGCCGACGACCTGGATGCGGCGCGAGTTGCGGCGCAGCCACCCGACGGCGCGCAACGCCATGGTCGAGCCGAGCGCGAGCACCACGAACGGGATCCCGAGGCCCGCGCAGTAGGCGGCGATCAACGCGGTGCCGCGCGGGACATCGGCACCCGAGCCCGCAGCCACCGAGAGGATCCCCGCCAGCGTCGGGCCCGTGCACGGGGTCCAGCCCAGCGCGAAGACGCCGCCGAGCAGCGGCGCACCCGCGATGGTGGTCCACTGCCGGGGCCGGAACCGGGCGTCTCGCTGCAGCCACGGCACGAGTCCGACGAACGCCAGGCCCATGACGATGGTGATCACACCGCCGATGCGCTCCAGCATCTGCGCGTTCAGCCGGATGGAGGACGCGACGCCGAACACCGTCATCGTCATGAGCAGGAACACGACCGTGAAGCCGGCAACGAACAGCGCGGCCGCGCCGACGACGCGCCAGCGGCCGGAGCGGCGGATGGCGCCCGCCTGCGCCGCCGTTGCCGGCGGCGCCTCCGCGCCGACCAGGCCGGACAGATACGACAGGTAGCCGGGCACCAGGGGGACGATGCACGGCGACGCGAACGACACCAGACCCGCGAGCGCACACGCGGCTAGCGCGAGGAGCAGCGGGCCGGATGCGGCCGCGTTCTGGAAGGCCTCGCCCACTATGCGGTCCCCCCGTCCGGCTCCGCGGCCAGAGCGGTGACCTTCTGCTCCAGGTCCGCCTTGGACACCGTCGTCAGGTAGACGGCGGCGACGCGGTGCTTGCGGTCGAGCACGATCGTCGACGGCACGACCGTCGTCGGATAGTCCTTGCTGATCGCGAGCAGGGTACGGCCCGGCGGATCGTAGATCGACGGGTAGGTGATCTTGTGGTCACGGACGAAGTCCTGTGCGGGTTGGTCGCCACCGGTCTCGCGGAAGTCGATGCCGAGGAACGCCACCCCCTTGGCCCGCGTGGCCTGGTACGCGGCTTCGAGATCGTCGGCCTCGCCGCGGCACGGCCCGCACCACTGGCCCCAGACGTTGATGACGACGACCTTGCCCGAATAGTCGGCGACCGACACCGTCTTGTCCGGCTCCATCAGACTGCGGCCCGACACGGCACCGATCGTCCCTCGCTTACCGGGCGGGTCGTAGCTGAGCTTCGTCTTACCGCCCGGCGATACGAACTGGAAGGTGCCGCCCTGCTCGGCGACCGCGTCCTTACCGGTCGCGCACGCGCCGGTGCCGAGCAACGCTCCCACGGCTGCGGCGGCGGTCAGCGCGCGGGCGGTGCGCGCGAGTCGAGGCGTTCGCATCTAGGCCCCGGTCACCGTGGGATCGGAGGCCCCGGCGGGCTCGGAGTAGATCAGGTCCACGAGCGCGTCGCCCTCGTAGACCAGGCTGGTCAGCGAGGCCAGCGAGCACTGCCGCCGACGGGGGTCGTGCCACAGCCGCTTTCCCTCCAGGAACCGGCGCAGCGTGACGACCGGCAGTTGATGGCTGACGAGCACGGCCTCATGGCCGCGGGCCTTCTCCCGGGCGATGTCGACGACGCCGAGCATGCGGTGTGCGATCTGCAGGTAGGGCTCGCCCCAGGACGGCGTGAACGGGTCGCGCATCTTGGGCCAGTGCTTCGGGTCGCGCAGCGCACCGTCCCCCACCGACACACGTAGCCCCTCGAACCGGTTCCCGGCCTCGATCAGCTCCTCGTCGGTGATGATCGGCACACGGTGCGCCGCGGCGATCGGCGTCGCGGTCTCCTGTGCGCGCTGCAGCGGCGACGCGAACACGGCGACCACGTCGTGGTCGGCGAGCGCATCGGCGACGAGCTGCGCCTGCCCGCGGCCGCGCTCGGACAGGTGGAAACCCGGCAGGCGCCCGTAGAGGATCCCGTCTGGATTGTGCACCTCGCCGTGCCGCATGACGTGGACGATCGTCTGGTCGCTCACGCGGCCTCCTGTGCTTCGGCGGCGGCGCGGGCGGCTGCCGGTAGGGCGTCGGCGATGCGCGAGAAGGCGTCGTCGTCGAGGGCGGCCGACACGAACCACGCCTCGAACGCGCTGGGCGGCGGATAGACGCCGCGTTCGAGCAGGGCGTGGAAGAACGGCGCGAAGCGGAAGGTCTCGGCGGCCCTGGCCTCGGCGTAGTTCGTGACCGGTTGCTCGCTGAACACGGGCGTCACCAGGTTGCCCGCATATTGCACGTGGTGCGGGACTCCTGCATCGGTGAGCGCGCCGTCGATGAGGTCGCCCAGACGACGTGCATTGGCATCGAGGGTGGCGTACACGTCGTCGCTGGCGTGCCGCAGGGTCGTGAGGCCGGCGGCGACGGCGACCGGGTTCCCGGACAGCGTTCCCGCCTGGTAGACCGGCCCCGACGGCGCCAGGCGCGCCATGACGTCCGCACGCCCGCCGAAGGCCGCGGCCGGTAGCCCGCCCGACATGACCTTGCCGAAGGTGTAGAGGTCGCCCGCGACGGGGTCGAGCCCGTACCAGCCGGCACGACTCACGCGGAATCCCGTCATCACCTCGTCCATGATGAGAAGCGCGCCGCCTGAGGCGGTGATCTCGCGCAGCGCGGCATTGAAGCCGGGCTGCGGGGCCACCGCGCCCATGTTCCCGGCGGCGGCCTCGGTGATCACCGCGGCTATCTCGCCGGGGTGTGCCGCGAACGTCTCCCGCACCGCGTCGACGTCGTTGTATGGAAGCACCAGGGTGTCCGAGGCCTGTGCGCCCGTCACTCCGGGGCTGGTGGGAAGGCCCAGAGTGGCGACGCCCGAGCCCGCATCGGCCAGCAGGGCGTCGACGTGGCCGTGGTAGCAGCCCGCGAACTTCACGACCTTCGACCGGCCGGTGAACCCGCGCGCGAGACGGACCGCGCTCATGGTCGCCTCGGTACCGGAGTTGACCAGGCGGACCTGCTCGACGGGTGCGACCCGCTCGATGATGGCCTCGGCCAGAGCGATCTCGGCCTCGGTGGGTGCGCCGAAGCTGAGGCCCGTCGCCGCGGCGGCCTGCACGGCCTCGACGACGGCGGGATGCGCGTGCCCGAGGATCATCGGTCCCCACGAGCTGACGAGGTCGACGTAGCTGTTGCCGTCGGCGTCGGTGAGCGTGCAACCGCTGGCGGACGCGATGAACCGGGGCGTCCCCCCGACCGCCGAGAACGCGCGCACCGGAGAGTTCACACCCCCCGGCGTCGACCGGCTCGCGCGAGCGAACAGCTCGGCCGACGCGCGGACTTGTGCGGCCTGGCCGGCGGGGTGGGGATCGATCACGGTCTCCAGTGTCCCAAAACCATCGCGCCCGTCAACGACAGGGTGTAGTGGAGTGACCGGTTCCTCCGGCAGGGATCTCACAGGCGCGGCTCCGTGGGGACGCGCAGGTCCACTATCAGGCGGCCCGCGCGACGTATAACTGAGCAATGGACCGATTGAGCGGACTCGACGCCAGCTTCCTCTACCTCGAGTCCCGTTCGCAGCTGATGAACGTGTCCGGGATCATCGAACTGGATCCGGCCACTGTGGCCGGCGGCTACCGCTTCGAGGACCTACGCGCCGAGCTCGCACGCCGGATCCAGGCCATGCCGCAGTTCCGGCGGCGACTGCACTCGTCGGTCGTGAACCTCGACCACCCCGTGTGGGTCGAGGACACCGAGTTCGACATCGAGGCGCACGTGCACCGCGTCGCCGTGCCCGCGCCGGGCGGCGAGCGGGAGCTGGCGGAACTGTGCGCGCACATCTCCGGCCTGCCGCTCGACCGCGGGCGTCCCCTATGGGAGATGTGGGTGATGGAAGGGCTGGCACCACAGAACGGGGGCGGTGACGGCGTGGGGAACGACCGGATCGGCGTGCTGGTCCGGATGCACCACGCGGGCGTCGACGGTGTGACGGGCGCGGGACTGATGGCGCAGCTCTGCTCGCTCACACCCGAGCCACCGGAGCTCGACCCGGCCCTGATGCGGAAGAGCGCGGGCCGCGCACCCGTACTGGAGCTCGCCGCAGAGGGTGCGCTCAACGTGGTGAGGCGGCCCCTGTCGCTGGTGTCACTACTCCCCCGCACGGCTGCCGTCCCGCTGCGCTGGGTGCAGCGCGCCCGCCGGGGCGAGGCCATGCCCGCACCGTTCAGCGCGCCGCGGACGGTGTTCAACGCGACCATCGGCCCGCACCGGTCCATCGCGTTCGCGCAGGTGCCCCTCGCGGATGTCAAGCGCGTCAAGGACCACTTCGGGGTCAAACTCAACGACGTGGTGCTGGCCGCCGTCTCGGGCGCGCTGCGCGAGTACCTGGGGGCGCGGGACGAGCTGCCCGAGCAGTCTCTGGTGAGCATGATCCCGGTGTCGGTGCACGCGGCCGAGGAGATGGACGTCATGGTGTCCGGCACCAACAAGGTAACCGGTATGTTCCTGCGCCTGGCGACGGAGATCGGCGACCCGGCCGCGCGGCTCGAGGCGATCCGTGAGCGCGCCGCGACGGCGAAGGACCACCATAGCGAGATCGACTCCAACATCCTGCGGTCGTGGGCCCAGTTCGCCCCCGCGGCGATCCTGTCGACCGCCGCGAAGGTGTACGGCGACCGCAACCTCGCCTCCCTGCACCCCGCGATCTACAACCTCGTGGTCTCCAACGTGCCCGGCCCCGACTTCCCGCTCTACTTCCTGGGCGCGAGGATCGAGTCGATGTACCCGCTCGGTCCCGTCTTCCACGGCGCCGGGCTCAACGTGACGGTGTTCTCGTCCGACGGGAACCTCGGCATCGGGGTGATCGCGGACAAGAAGCAGGTACCCGATCCGTGGCCTATCGTGCAGGGATTCCAGGAGGAGATCGCCACGCTGCTGACAGGGATCGACCAGGAAACTCTCGAGAGTCGCACGGACGATGGACGTGTAGCGAAGGAGCCAGAAGATGGTGAGTGAACCCGGACCGATAGTCGAGACCGCTGAGGGCCCAGTCCAGGGCATCGTCACCGGCTCGACCCACAGCTGGCGCGGCATCCCGTTCGCGGCGCCACCCGTGGGCCCGCTGCGCTGGCGGGCGCCACAGCCCGTGGAGCCGTGGACGCAGGTGCGCCCGGCCGAGGAGTTCGGCCCTGCTGCACCGCAGGCCAAGAGCGCACTGCGCACCGGGATCCGCTCGTACCAGGAGATCGACGAGGACTGCCTGACCCTCAACGTCGTCGCGCCGCGCCGCCCCGGTGGCCCGCGTCCCGTCATGGTCTTCATCCACGGCGGCGCGTACATCCTGGGCAGCTCGGCACAGGCGATCTATCACGGCTTCTCCCTCGTCGAGCGCGGCGACGTCGTGTTCGTGTCGATCAACTACCGGCTCGGCGCGCTGGGCTACCTCGACCTGTCGGGATTCTCCACGGCGGATCGCCGGTTCGACTCGAATCTCGGTCTGCGCGACCAGGTCGCCGCGCTCGAGTGGGTCCAGCGCAACATCGCCGCCTTCGGCGGCGACCCGGACAACGTCACCGTCTTCGGCGAGAGCGCGGGCGGCAACGCCGTCACCACCCTGCTCGCGACGCCGGCCGCGGCCGGGCTGTTCCACCGCGCCGTCGCCGAGAGCTCGGCACCGACGATGACCGTGCCCCAGGAGCGTTCGCGCTCGTGGGCCGAGAAGTTCGTCGAGATCCTGCGCGAGAGCATGCGCGAGTCGGGTTCCACCGCACCGGGCTCGGTCGCGTCCGGCCCGGTGCCGGAGTTGCTCGACGCCGCGGCGCCCGCGCAGCTCGGCAGGGCCGGCCAGCGGCTCATGTCGAGCGCGGAACGGGAGGACGCGAGTGCGGTTCCCTTCGGGCCCACCGTCGACGGTGACTACCTCCCCCGGGACCCGGCCGAGACCATCGCCGCGGGCCGGGGACACAAGGTGCCGCTCATCATCGGCACGAATCGGGACGAAGGCACGATGTTCACCAAGCCCCCGGCGGGCAAACCGCCGTCGGACCGGGGCGTCGCCCGGATGCTGTCGGATTTCGACGATGTCGCGACCGAGCGGATCGTGGGCGGCTACAAGGACATGCCCGGCGACCGCGGCCGGATCCGGATCCTCGGGGACCTGCTCTTCTGGGCGCCGTCCCTGCGCATCGCGGAGGCGCACGCGCTGCACGCGCCGGTGTACTTCTACCGCTTCGATTTCGCGCCGAAGCCACTGCTGCTGAGCGGTTTCGGCGCAACGCACGCGACCGAGCTGCTGGCCGTGTTCGGCGTGTACCGCGGCCTGTTCGGCAGGACGGTGGCGGCACTGGGCGACCAGCGGGCCGCCATCGACATCACCGACCGTATGCAGTCGGACTGGATCTCCTTCGCGCGCACCGGCTCCCCCGCATCGCAGTGGCCGCGATACGACGCGGAGCGCCGCGCGACCCTGATCATCGACCGGCGCACGCGCGTCGAGTACGACCCCGATGCCGCACACCGTCGGGCCTGGCAGGGCGCGGACGCGTCCGAGCACCGCAGCGCCGACGCACCCGCGATCCAGGGGTGACGTTCGGCCCCGGAATCTCCGGTGGCCCAGCGGATCCCGGCCCGCGGTCCGTACGGAAGCCGCGGGCCGGGCCCTTGGATCGCCCGCGGCCGTCAGAGAGGGGACGATATGCCGCGGGCGAGGTCTGCGCTGGCCGGGAAACGCTCGGCGTGGACGTCGCGAGACCGAGCGACCACCGATCGTGGTGGTGAATGAAGGAATCGCACACCACGGCAGGCTGGTCACGAGGCACTCGCACCGCCCGCACCGTGGTCTCAGTGCGCGCTAGAGAAGATACCACGTGCAGGTGAGAGCCGCCTACCCTTGACCTGAACCATTCTCGAGGTTGTTGGCTGGCCACATGACCGACGACGAACTCGACGACGCCTACCGCCGGCTCCACCGCACCGGACCCGAATTCGAGGGATATCTCAGCAACCACGGTCCGATGGTGGCCGAATCCCTGGCCCGCCGGGGTCACGGCGACGACGTCGAGAGGTGGCTGGACACGTACCGCCGACGCCTGATGCCCGCCCCTGCCGCGGGTCGCGTGCCGGCCGACTGGCGGGACCTGCTCGGCGACCGGGCAGCGTTCCCCGAATGGCTCGCACTGTTCGACGCCGAGCTCCGGGAGAACCCGTGGCGGGATGTGCTCGGACGGTGGTGGCCCCGACTGCTCCCCGGGGTCGCAGCGGGTGCGACGCACGGGGTCATCCGCGTGGGACACGCCGTCCGCACGCTCCTCGCCGATGGCGAGTCGGCACCGCGCATCACGGAACTCGCCGACGCGCTCGGTTACTGGGCGGCGCGGTGGCACGAGGTTCCCGCTCTCGCAGCCCCCGCCGGGAGCCTCACTCCGGCACAGGCGCTCGGCGCTGTACCGCCGATCCCGGACCAGCGGGGCGGCGCCGGCGACCGGTTGGGACAGCTGGCACACCTGGCAGGTTGGCCCGAGGCGCAGCGAGCCCTCGCCCCGGCACCCGATCCGATGGCCGGGCTGCGCGCCGTCGTCATAGCCTCGGTGACTCGCTATTCCGAACGCGCGCACGGCAATCCGGTGATGCTGGTACACGCGTCGACCGCACCCAGCGCGATCCTTCGGGTCCTCCCCGCGCTCCCCGAGGGCATGTGGGGCGATGCTTTCGCGGCCGGCTGGTCCGCCAGCGCGGCGATCTACGCCGCGTACGGCCCGCCCGACGCGCGGCCGCACCGCCCCGCGGAGGCGACCGCCGATGACGCCTTCGCGCGCGCTGCGGCACACGGCGACGAGCACGTGATCAAACTGGCCGACACCGCCCTCGACGCGTACGCATGGACCGGCGACAGGGCGACCCTGGCCGCGATCGCCGTCGCGGCGGAGCGGATCCCGCCCGGCTGACGTCGGGCGCCCGGCCGCGTGTCAGGACCGCCGACGCTGGGCCGAGCCCTTCTCGACCACGAGCTCGGCGATCTCCACCAGCCGGGTGTTGCGCTCGCTCGACA
The DNA here is from genome assembly GCF_029167375.1 of Tsukamurella sp. 8F. Taxonomy (GTDB): domain Bacteria; phylum Actinomycetota; class Actinomycetes; order Mycobacteriales; family Mycobacteriaceae; genus Tsukamurella. The sequence continues at coordinate 35,084 of NZ_JARFTP010000035.1, read as the reverse complement.
GCTGCGTGAGCAGCTCGAACGCACGCACGGCGTCCACGTCGAAGCGCTCCATCAGCATGCCCTTGGCCTGCCCGATGATGTCGCGGCTCGCTAGCGCGGAGCGGAACTGCAGCTGGCGATCGTTGGCGATCATCGCAGTCGCCGCGTGTGTCGCAAGCATGCCGCCCACGGTCTCCTCCTCGTTCCCGAACGCGTCCGGGACGTCGGCGAACAGATTCAGCGCGGCGACGCGCTTGTCGAATGTGAACAGCCGGAAGGACAGCATGCTCTCCACGCCCTCCAGCACCGCGGCAGGCGCGAAGTGCGGCCACCGGGACTCGTCGCGCAGGCGCGGCGAGCGGGTCACCGAATCGGCCGTGGCCGCGTCCCAGCACGCCCCCTCCCGGAAGCGATTCTGCAGCTCGTCCAGGCGACGCGGGAGATCAGAGGTCGGAGCGAGGGACACGTAGGTCTCGGGCCCCTCGACGCTGAGGATCGACGCGGCCGTGACCACGGGGATGAGGTCGATGCACGCCTGGGTCACGCTCGCGAGGGTCTCCTCGACTCCGGGGGCGCGCGAGATGTCGCGGGCGATATCGGTCATCGAGCTGAGCAGCGTGTCGATGTCGACCCCCTGCGCGTCCGAGCCCTCGATCTTCACGCCCGCGGCATCCGTACCGTCCGCGCTCGCACCGTCCGCAATACCGACCTCGCCCACAGCGCCGCACCTTTCGTCCTGCGCCGGAGTCGGCGCCCTCTCAGAATAGAGCGACGTTCGGGGCGACGAGGACAGGTACCCACCGGACGGCGACCGGCACGACGTCGTCGGCGAACCGGCCCCGCCCCTGACCGCCGCAGAGCGACGGTGGCCGGAGGCCGCTTCCGATCATTCCCGAGATGTGCCCCGAGCGCTCGACGAGCGGCGCACAGGTCACTACGCCGGGCCGATCCGGTTCTGCCCCAACGTGTGTACGAACTGCGGACCGGTTACGGCGAGTTCGCGTTCGAAACGCTCCCGCCATCCCGAATACGGCGCATAGGCGAGGGACTCGTTCCGGAAGCGGTCGTCCTCGGAGACCTCCGTGACGCAGAAGTCCGGGATGGCGAGATCGGTGACCGGGCCGCCCCGCTCGACCTCGGCGACCACGAGCGGCGCGTCCGCGCCGAGGAATTCGTCGACGACCCACCCGTCGTCGCCGAGCCACATCGCGAACCGTCGCTTGGCGACCACGTGCTCACTGCGCCGGATGATCTGGCCCGCGACCAGCGGATCGATCTCGCGCTCCGCCTCGTAGCGCGTTCCGCCCGCCGCCGGGCCCTTCGCGCCCATCGTCGCGAGGTCCGCGGAATCCCCGATCGCGTCGATCAGGGCGGCGGGGTCCAGCTCGGCAGGCGTGATCGCGCCGACCGCGAGCGCGGCTGCGGGCGCCTGGATGCGGACGCGGACCGCGTAACCGTCGGACGCGAACAGGTAGGCCTGTACGAGCAACGCAGGTGTCGGGTCCTGCGCCGCGGCCGCCGGGACATCTTCCAGCACGAACTTCCGTTCGTACTCGAAGTCACCGAGATCTGCATACTCGTCGGACATCGTCGCTCCCAACTGTGCGTCCGACCAGCGTAGCGTCCTCCGCACCCCGTGCAGTGGAGCCGAGCCCGGATCCGGCGCATGCGCCGGTACGGTAGGCGCATGAGCGAAGAGACAGCGTCGTCGACCGCCGAGACCTCCACCGAGACGGAGCCCACCGGCGAGGAGTCCGGGCGCCGACACCCGCGCCCCGAACCCGGGCCGGAGCTCGCGGCATCGCTTCGCGGGGTCCTGGACGGGCGCTGGGCAGCGAAGCGGGACACCGTCCGCAATCAGATCCAGGAGCAGGCTCTCGTCCCCAAGGCGGGCCTCTCCCTCGACGAGTATCGGGCACTCATGCTCGATCAGATGAAAGCCATGGTGCCCCTTGGCTTCCCGGCGGATGGTTTCCGTACAGAGCATGGCGGCACCGGCGACGTCGGCGGGGCGATCACCGCCATCGAGACGCTCGGCTACGGCGACCTGTCGCTGATGGTCAAGGCCGGCGTCCAGTGGGGCCTGTTCGGCGGCGCGGTCGAGAATCTCGGCACCGCGCACCATCACGACCAGTACGTCCGCGGCCTGATCGACCTCGATGTCGTCGGCTGCTTCGCCATGACCGAGAGCGGCCACGGCTCCAACGTGCAGAACCTGGAGACGACCGCGACCTACATTCCGGAGTCGGGCGCGTTCGAGATCCACTCGCCCACGCCGTCGGCGCGCAAGGACTACATCGGTGGTGCCGGTCAGCACGCGCGCTGGGCCGCGGTGTTCGCGCAGCTGATCACCGCCGGTCCCGGCGAGGAGCCGGAATCACGCGGCGTGCACTGCTTCGTCGTGCCGATCCGTGACGAGAACGGTGAGGATCTGCCGGGCGTCACCACATCGGACTGCGGCTACAAGGGCGGCCTGCCGGGCGTCGACAACGGCCGCATCGTCTTCGACCACGTACGCATCCCGCGCGCCGAGCTGCTGAACCGTTACGGCGACGTCGCCGAGGACGGCACGTACACGAGCTCCATCGAGTCCGACAATCGGCGCTTCTTCACGATGCTGGGCACCCTGGTGCGCGGGCGCGTCACCGTCGGCGCCTCGGCCGGGGCTGCGGGCCGCCTGGGCCTGACCATCGCGGTGAAGTACGCGCTGCTCCGGCGCCAGTTCTCCGCGCCCGACGAGCCCGGCGAACAGCTGCTGCTGGACTACCGCACCCACCAGCGCCGGCTGCTACCCCTGGTCGCCCGCGCCTACGCGTTCGCGATCGCGCAGAACGAGCTCACCGCCGAGCTGCACGAGCTGCAGTCCGGCGACGGCGACACGGACCCCGACTACGCGCGCGAGATCGAGGGCAAGGCCGCCGCCATCAAGGCGGGCCACACCCGGCTGGCTTCGGACGCGATCTCCGAGGCTCGCGAGGCGTGCGGCGGCGCGGGGTACCTGTCCGAGAACCGACTCCCGCTGTTGCGCGGCGACATCGACGTGTTCACCACGTTCGAGGGCGACAACCTGGTGCTCACGCAGCTCGTCGCCAAGGAGCAGCTCACGGCGTACGCCGAGGACGTGCAGGGCCTGACCGCGGTCGGCTGGGTCCGGTTCGTGGCGTCGATGGCCCGCGACGTCGCGCTGGAGAAGACCGCGGCCCGGCAGGTGGTGCAGACGCTCCTCGACGATTCCGACGAGGACACCGAGCAGAGCGACCTCACGCACCCCGGTACCCAGCTGCGCCTGCTGCGGAACCGCGAGAACCACCTGCTCCGAACGGCGGCCGCCCGCATGCGGCGTGCCAAGGAGGAGGACGCGGACGCGCTGGAGGTCTTCACCGAGACGCAGGATCACCTGATCAAGGTGGGCGAGTCGCATATCGAGCGGATCGTGCTGGAGGCGATCGTCGATGCGATCACGGACGTCACCGACCGGCCCACCCGCGAGACGCTCAAGATGATGCGCAACCTGTACGTCTACTCGCTGCTCGAACGGGACCTGGGCTGGTACCTCATGCACCGGCACATCTCGGTGGAGCGCGCCAAGGCGGTGCGGCGTGGCGTCAACGAGCTGTGCGGCGCCGCCCGTCCGTTGGCCGAAACCCTGGTCGACGCGTTCGGGATCCCCGACACCGCACTCGACCTGCCGATGCTCCGTCCCGAGAACAGCGTGGCCGCACCGCAGTAGCGGCCCCGTCCGGTCAGTCGTCGATACGCGCGCGGACGTGAGCGACGGCGTCCGGCGGGAACAGCGCCGCGGGGAAGCCGAGGCGACCGCGGGGCCTCACCGTGAGGAAGACGAGGCGGCCACCGACCCGGATGCCGCTCAGGGATCGGTACGGCAGCACCGACCTGCCCAACGGCCCTCCGATCAGCATGGACTCCTCGCCGAACCCCGATACCCACTGCGCTCCCGGTCCCATGGAGGCGCGGAGGTTGCGATATACGAGGAAGTACGTGATCGCCACCGGGATCAGCGGCAGCAGGATCCCGATCAGCCAGACGTCCGGGCCAACGGCCACCGCACGGATCACGATGTACAGCAACCACACGACGGCGACGACTACCAACGCCGGGCGCCGGACCGTCGCCATGGTCGCGGTGAGCGCGATCCGTGCGGCGTCGCCGGGACCGGCGACCCACTCGTGCTGGACGGGCGGCGCGGCGGATTCGGGGTTGGTCATGCGCAACACCCTATCGGCGCGGGGTCTGACCGATCGGCGTGCGGCGGGTAGGTCAGGGTGGGCCGCCCGGGTCGACGATCATATCGAGAGCGTCGGGATCCGACACCACGACCGGGCCCATCGCATGCGCGGTCCTCAGCGTGCTGATCAAGGCGTCCGCGGCCAGCTGAACGACGGATTCGATGCTGGTATCGGCGTTGTCCAGCCGGTCGAGCATCAACTCGTCGAGCATCGCGACCCAACCCCGCATCGCGGCGCGGAGGACTGGAGAGGGCTCGCCCGTGACGCCGATCCGTTGCAGTATGCGCGTCGCGCCTCCCCAGCGGAGCTCATCGAGCCTCGACCGCATGTCGGGGTCCGCGCCCAAGGCTCCGCGCATGAGGGCGATGTAGCCGGTCCGGTGTTCGTCGATGTATGCGACATGGCGCCGCAGGGCGTTGTGCAGTTGTTCCTCGAGCGTATCGCCCGGAACGGGCTCGTCCTGACTGGCGTCGATCTCCGACCGGATGTCGTCCATGGCAGCCAGATAGAGGCCGCGCTTGTTGCCGAAATGGTGGGCGATCAGGCCGTAGGCGACCCCGGCGGTGTTGGCGATCTCGGTGGTGGTCACCTTGTCGTAGGAACGGGTGCCGAACAGGTCGCGCGCGGCGGCGATCAGGAGCCGACGGCGGTCGGGGGCGGCGTTCGACTTTGCGGACATGATGGGGCAACGCTAGTTCAGCGACTCCTCGTGCAGCCTCAGCAGGGCGGGAGTGGTGACGAATCGCTGCAGCCGGGATCGGGCCCCGTCGTGCTCGCGATCGATGAGGTGGGCCAGCCCGAGGGCGCCGAGCCCGAGCGCGAGGTCGCTGGCGATGACGGCACCACTGAGGACGCCGCGGCGCTCGCCGCGCAACGTGGCGACGCTGCGTACGCCTGCCATCGCCAGGCCGGCGATGGCCGTCGCCCGCAGGAACGTCGCGTCGCGGTCTCCGCGATAGACGCGGATCGCCCCGTAGGCATAGCCGGCGTTGGCGGTACCGGTCTCGCGGCGGAACCACGGATCGGCGACCAGTCCGAGCCTGGTGTCCAACCCCGGCGGAACGGCGAAATGCGCGACGAGCGCGGTTCCGACGTGTGCGAGCGCGGCGAGCGCGCCGGCGCGCTCGTGCCGGCGGGCGATGACGATGGGAAGTCGGTTCATGGTCGGTCTCCTGGGGATTCGTCGGATAGTGCGCCTAGGGTGTCGACCCGCCGACCGGCTATGTGGGCTACGAGCCGCCCGACCGCGGGGAGTTCGAGCGGCACACGCGAGTAACGCGGGTACACCAGGCGGCGGGTGTCGCTCTGCAGGGCGCGCAGGATCGCGGACGCCATCGCCTCGGCGGAGACCGGGGGAATCGTCCGCGGCGCGGCCCCGCGCCACGGCAGCCCGTCGACGTCCCGGAGCGCGGTGTCGGTGCCTCCCGGGGTCACCTCCAACACCCGGATCGTGGTGGCGGCGAGCTCCTCTCGCAGTGAGGTGGTCGCCTGCGCCAGAGCGGCTTTCGACGCTGCGTAGTAGCCCAGGAGCGGCAACGGCACTGCCTGCACCGTCGACGTGACGTTGACGATCGTGCCCGTGCCGCGACGACGCATCCCGGGGACCACGGCCGCGGTGAGCGCGAGCGGTGACCAGAGGTTGGTCTCGAACACGGCGCGGGCGGCGTCGTCGTCGGCGTAACGACTCAAGGCTCCGGTCAGATTCGCGCCGGCGTTGTTGACGAGCACATCGACCCCGTCGAGACGATCGAACACCTGATGGGCGAGCTGCGTGGCGGCGCCCCGCTGGGACAGGTCCGCAGTGAGAACAACGGGCTCGGCACCGCCCGCCGCGACGATCTCGGCCGCGGCCTCGTGCAGCAGACTCGTTCTGCGCGCCACCAGGGCGACGCGCGCGCCTGCTCCGGCCAGCCGGATCGCCAACGCCCGGCCGATGCCGCTCGACGCTCCGGTCACCAGGATGCGCTGGCCTGCGATCTGATTCCTACTCACACGTTCCTCTCTTCCGGACGCGTTGACGCCGTCGGGTACGAGACGTAGTCTTCCAACTGATTGATAATCAGTCAAGTGTTGAGGAGGTGCTATGACACGCGAGAACACCGTCACGATCGGACTCGGAGCGGGGGCACTGGCGATGGGACTGGGAGCGTTCGCTGGGCACTGGCTTGCGCCCCGTCGCGTCGCCGACTGGTACGGCTGGCCCGAGTCACGTTGGTACCAGCGGGAGATCGGGGCGTTCAACGCGGGTCTGGCCTTCGGTGTGGCCCGCTATGCCCTCGGTCGAAGAGAGCGCGCATTCGTGGAATCGTGGGCCGTCGCCGCCATTCTGCTCGCGGGGACCAGAGCAGCTGCGATGGGCGCGGGCGACCGCGCAGGAGCTCGAAATCTGGGAACGATCATCGAGGACGCGGTGCTCGGCATAGGCGCGCTGGTGGCGATCGGCGGCACGCCGTGATCCTGGGCCGGTACATCGCCGACGGCGTGGTCCACGTCGGCGCCAGACTCGATGCGGCCCATGTACTCGAACTCGACGGAGTGCTCGACCCGCCGCTACCGGCCGCCGAACCCGACCCTATGACCACCCTGATCAAGCAGTGGGCGATCGCGAGCCCTCGGGCGTCGGCGCTCGCCGCCTGTGCGCCCGAGAAGCTCGTCCGCCCGCTGGCAGACGTGCGGTTGATCGCGCCCCTGGCTCCGCCACGGATGCGGAACTTCAGCGTCTACGAGGGGCATGTCCGTGGCGCCTTCGAGGCCGGTGTCGAGGTACGCGCCGGCAAGATCGTCGCGGGGGCACTACGCCGGACCGGCATACTCCGGCCGCCCCGGCACTGGTACCGCCGTCCCGCCTACTACAAGGGGAACCACCTCTCCGTCATCGGCCCCTACGACGACGTCTCGGCGCCGGCCTACACGCGGCAACTGGACTACGAGTTGGAACTCGCAGTCGTCATCGGCGCCGCGGGACGTGACATCGAGGAGTCGGACGCGCCGGGGCACGTATTCGGTTACACGCTCCTCGACGACCTGTCCGCACGCGACGTCCTGGTCGGCGAGCTGTTCTCCGGCATGGGCCCGGCGAAGGGCAAGGACTTCGACACCGGCAACGTCCTGGGGCCGTGGCTCGCGACTCGCGACGAGGTCCCCGATCCGCGTGCGCTGACCGGCGAGGTCCGCGTCAACTCCCGGCTGCGCGCGACGTGCACCACGTCGGACATGCGGCACGGCGTCCCGGCCATGGTGGCAGAGGCCTCCCGCGGCGAGTCCCTCGCGGTCGGAGAGGTACTCGGCACCGGATGCTGTACCGGCGGTTCCGGCCTCGAGCAGCTCAGATTCCTCCGGAGGGGCGATCTGGTCGAACTCACCCTCGGGCCCTTCGGCACCCAACGAAACCGGGTCGTCTGCTGACCGGACCGCGTCGGCATGCCTCGTCCGGCGCACCACCATCTCGGAACCCACGACGCAAGGACTGCGCATGAAACGGAACACAGCCGCACCCATGATCAGAGTCAGCTCCGAGGACCTCGCACGGGAGCCTCACCCGCACGCACCGTCGAAGCTGGCACACGTCGTCATGAAGACGCCGCGCAGGCGAGAGATGGCCGAGTGGTACACCACCGTGCTGGACGGCACGGTCACCTTCGAGGACAGGATGATCACGTTCATCACCTACGACCACGAGCATCACCGGATCGCGCTCATCGGGACGCCGTGGCTACTGCGGATTCCGGGGATCGTCTGGAGCAGGCACCGGAAGTTCTGGGGTGTCGACCACATCGCATTCACCTACGAGAGCCTCGACAAGCTGGTCACCAACTACCGAAGGCTGGCCGACCTGGGGATCGAACCCGTGTGGACGATCAACCACGGACCGACGACCTCGATGTACTACGAGGACCCCGACGGCCACCGGCTCGAGCTCCAGGTCGACAACTTCGCCACCAACGAGGAGCTGCTGGCCTGGTTGGACAGCGGCGAATTCGAGGCCGACCCGATCGGTGTGGACTTCGATCCCGACGTGCTCGAGGCCCGGATCGCCCAGGGGGTCCCCCGGCGCGAACTGGTCAAGCGCGGCTCGGCCGTGCCCGCAGGTGCACGCCCGAGAGCAGGTCTCCGAACGATCACCTGGAAGACGCTGTGAGGATCAGCCGACGACGCCGGACCACCGATCCGGGCTCAAGCCAGGGCGTAACCGGCCTCGTCGACGGCGGCGGCGACGGCATCGCGCTGCAGCGCGGCATCGCTGGTCACGGTGACCGCGCCCGTATCGACGTTCACGTCCACCTCGGTCACCCCGGCGATCTCGGAGATCTCCTCGCGCACCGACGCAGCGCAGTGAGCGCACGTCATGCCCGTCACCGTGTAGGTCTCGACTGCCATCTCCACACTCCTGCCTAGAAGACGATCGGGTTCCATCCTGCCCGCAACGCCGCCCAGCATACCCCCGTGGGGTAATCGACGCTCACGCGGAGGCCGCGTAGGTGAGGAACTCGCCGATCGCCGAGTAGTCGTCGGGGCCGCGCAGCTGCAACTGGCTGAGCCACACCGCGATCCGGCCATTCGGGTAGAGGTAGAAGGCCGTCCCCGAGCCGCCGATCCAGCCGTACCGCCCCGGCACCTGCCACGGCCGGCCGGCCGCCACGTCGACGCCGCCGCCGTATCCCCACCCGGCCCCGTCCATGAAGACGTTGCCCGGTTGCGGCGGCACGTGCGCCGTCGTCATCGCCCGCACCGACTCCTCCGTCAACACATCTGCGCCGCGGCTGCGCAGCATCCGCCCGAATCGCAGCAGGTCGTCCACGGTCGACACCAGTCCCCCGGCACCCGACTCGAACGCGGGTGGGCGCGTGTAGGCGCCCGCGGGCGGATCGAGGACGCACAGGCCGTCGGGGCCGGCCGCCACCTCGTCACCGAGGCGTCCCGATGCGGTCCAGAAGCCGGAATCGGCCATCCCCAGCGGCTCGAACAGCGTCTCGGCCAGCACCTCACCCAGCGTGGTGCCCGCCGCCCTCGCCAGCACGATTCCCAGCAACTCGTAGCCGGTGTTGTAGCTCCACCCCGCACCCGGCTGGTGCACGAGAGGCACCTGGTCCAGGAGCGCCACCCACTCGTCGGTCGGGGGCATCGAGTCGGGGTCGGGCGGGCCCTGGTGCAGCCGTTCCCTGAGCAGTTCCATGACGGGCGCTCCGAAGTCGGAGACGAAGCCCATGCCGGACGACGACTCCAGCAGGTGCCGCACCGTGATCGGCCGCGCGAGCGGCACGGTGTCGTCCAGCGGCCCGGCCGGGTCCCGCAACACGCGAACGGACCCCAGCGGGGGCAACCACCGCGCCACATCGTCGTCGAGCCCGACGGTGCCCCGCTGCACCAGCACGAGGGCCGCCGCGGCGAGGACGGGCTTGGTGACAGATGCGATCCGGAAGACGGTGTCGCGGGTCATCGGGGCGCCGTCGAGGGTGGCCCGGCCGACGACGGCGAGCTCACCTCCGCCGGGATCGTCGATCGCCGCCACCACGCCGGGCGCGGCCGCCCGCTCCACCAGCTCGGTCAGTCCCGCCATGCCCGCTCCCGTCGCCGTGCGTACGGTGCAAGCATGCCCATCCCCGAATACATCCGCACCATCCGCAGGAAGATCGGCACCGACCTGCTGTGGCTTCCCGGAGTCGCCGCAGTCGTCGTGGACGACGAAGGCCGGGTACTCCTCGGGAAGCGTTCGGACTTCGGACACTGGGCCAGCCCCGCCGGGGTGCTCGAACCCGGCGAGCAGCCCGCGGACGCGATCCTGCGCGAGATCACCGAGGAGACGGGCGTGACGGCACGCATCGTCGACCTGGTCTCGGTGCGCACGGACGATGTGGTCACCTACCCCAACGGCGATGTGTCCCAGTATCTCTCGATCCTGTTCCTGTGCCGCTACGTCTCCGGCGAGGCGCGCGTCGCAGACGACGAGTCCACCGAGGTCGCGTGGTTCGACGCCGGCGACCTGCCGCCGATGCCCCCGCACCAGCAGGAGCGGATCACCCGCGCCCTCGGCCCGCGGCGTGATGTCTGGCTCCCCTGAAGTACCGGCTCCCCGGCACGGCGGGCCTCCGGCTACGCCGACACCAGGGGTGCGAGGGCCTCGCGGAGGGCGTAGTCGTTCTTCGCCCAGGCCTGCACGGTCTCTCCGCCCTGGAGGCGCAGGCCGATCGGATAACGCCGACGGGGTACCCGGGGCAGCTGGCCGAGAGTGCGCGCGCGAGTCCAGGCAGGCGCATCGGGGGCGGGGGCGCCCTTGCGGCGCTTGACGTCGTCCGGCGCATAGCCGGGCAGGATCTCGTCGATCGCCCCGACGGCGACGGTCTCGTTACCGCACCGCAGGGAGTCGCGATCGAGCCGGACGCTGATGTGCGTGCGCCCGGCGTAGACCTGCATGGCGATGAACAGATCCGCGAGCACCGCCAGGCCCAGCCACAGCGGCCAGTGCACGGTCACGCCGTTCACGTACTCGGTGACCAGCATGACGATCGCCAGGACGGGAGCGATCACGAGCCAGAGGCGCGAGACGCCGTGCTCTTCGTACAGCACCGGGGACGGCGCGGAGGACTCGGTCACCGTCGGGACCGCCCCGGGAACAGGAACGCCGTGGAGTCGGCGGTGTGCATCATCATCAGCGCGCCGAGTGCGGCCACGCCGCCCAGAATCGCCGGCACCGCGACGTAGGGCTCGTGCGACGACACCAGGGTCAGCAGCGCGACCGCGAGCACCAGGGCGCCGGCGAAGTCGAGGATCGGCCGCGCCCACCCCTTGCCCTTCGCGAGCAGCAGCACCAGTGCCCCGCCGACCACCACGCCGAACCCGATCATCGCGGCCCACACGACGTACGCCATGGTGCGGAACTGCTCGAAGTCGAACGCGACACCCTGCGCGCGGGCGTCCTTCATCTGCTGCGAGCTCTCGAATTCGTGATATGCCGACCTCAGGTTGTCGTCCGCGGTCAGCAGGATCTGCGCCGCGAGCGACGCCGCCATCGCGACGATCACGAAGATCCAGATACGCACGGAGAGCACGAGATCCGCAGGGCGCTCAGGGCGTTCCGGCCCCTCCGGCGGTGCCGGCGGGCCGGGCGGCCTGGGCCCGAAGGGCAGCTGCGTCATCGGGTCCCCGCAGCCGAATCGTGTCCCGGCGGCGAGAGCCGACGCGCCACCTCGGTGGCCCAATAGGTGAGCACGATGTCGGCGCCGGCGCGGCGGATGGAGGTCAACGACTCCATGATGGCGGCATCGCGGTCGATCCAGCCGTTCTGCGCGGCGGCGGTGATCATCGCGTACTCGCCCGAGATCTGGTACGCCGCGACCGGTACCGGGGACGCGGCGGCCACGTCGGCCAACACGTCGAGGTAGCTCATCGCGGGCTTGACCATCACCAGGTCGGCCCCCTCTGCCAGGTCGAGACCCAGCTCGCGCAGCGCCTCACGACGGTTCGCGGGGTCCTGCTGGTAGGTGCGGCGATCGCCCTTCAGCGACGAGCCGACGGCCTCCCGGAAGGGCCCGTAGAACGCCGACGAGTACTTCGCGGTGTACGCCAGGATCGAGACGTCGGTACGCCCGGCGACGTCGAGGGCCGAGCGGATGGCTCCGATCTGGCCGTCCATCATCCCGGAGGGGCCCAGCATGTGGGCCCCCGCCTCAGCCTGCGCGAGTGACATCGCGACATATCGCTCCAGCGTGGCGTCGTTATCGACGATGCCGGAGTCGGTGAGCACGCCGCAGTGCCCGTGCGAGGTGAACTCGTCGAGGCACGTGTCGGCCATGATCACGACCTGGTCGCCGAGGTCCGAGCGCAGGGCCGCAAGGCCCCGGTTCAGGATCCCACCGGGCTCGGATGCGGCCGTGCCCTCGGGATCCTTGTCGGCCTCGTCTGGCACGCCGAACAGCATCAGGCCGCCCACGCCGGCCCGCACGGCCTCGTCGGCGGCGGCCCTCAGGGAGTCGAGGCTGTGCTGCACCACCCCCGGCATCGAGCCGATCGGCACCGGTTCTTCCACCTTGTCCCGCACGAACATCGGCAACACCAACTGCCGTGGCTCGAGCGAGGTCTCGGCGACGAGGCGGCGCACGGCCGGCGTCGTGCGCAAGCGACGGGGCCGGATGGCGGGGTACGTCATCGACCCCGCCCTACGACCGCGACCGACGGGGCTTCTTCCGCGGCGGAGGCAGCGCGCCCTCGGCGCGGAGCCGGGACGCGTGCGCAGCGAGGGACTCGACGAGATCCTCGATCGACGCGGTCTCGGGCTGCACGTCCACACGCAGGCCGAACTCGTCGGCGGTCTCGGCGGTCTTGGGGCCGATGCAGGCGACGATCGTGCGCGCGTGCGGCTTCCCCGCGATGCCCACGAGGTTGCGCACCGTGGAGCTCGAAGTGAAGCACACCGCGTCGAACTCGCCCGTCTTGATCATCTCGCGGGTCGCGGCGGGCGGCGGCGCGGCGCGGACGGTGCGGTACGCGGTCACGTCGTCGATCTCCCAGCCGCGGTCGCGCAGGCCCTCCGCAAGGGTCTCCGTCGCGATGTCGGCCCGCGGCAGTAGCACGCGGTTCACCGGGTCGAAGACGTCGTCGAACGGCGGGAAATCGTCGAGCAGGCCGAGCGACGACTGCTCGCCGCTGGGCACCAGCTCCGGCTCGATACCGAAACCGCGCACCTTGTCGGCCGTCGACTGGCCGACGCAGGCGATCTTCACGCCCGAGAACGCACGAGCGTCGAGGCCGAACTCGGTGAACTTCTCCCACACGGCGCGCACGGCGTTGGTGGAGGTGAAGACCACCCACTGGTAGCGGCCGTCGACGAGGCCCTTGACCGCGCGCTCCATCTGCGCGGGGCTTCGCGGCGGCTCGACCGCGATGGTCGGGACCTCCATCGGGATGGCGCCATGGCCGCGCAGGCGCTCCGACATATCGGCGGCCTGCTCCTTGGTCCGCGGCACGAGCACGGTCCAGCCGTACAGCGCGCGCGACTCCCACCAGGACAGCTTGCCGCGCTGGTTCACCACCTTGCCGATGGTGACGACGAGCGGGCCGGGCAACGCGGCGCCCGTCTCGTCGAGGGTCCCCAGCGTGCACTCCAGGGTGCGCTGCTTACAGGTCGACCCGGAGACGGTGACAGCGGCCGGGGTGTTCGCGGACAGCCCCTGCGCGATGAGCGCTGCGGACGTGTCCGCGAGGTGCTCGGCCGTCGCCGACAACACCAGCGGCGCGGGCGCCGAGGCGAGGGACGCCCAGTCGACCTCGCCGCGGACGTCCGCCTCGGTGTGCGCGCCGCCGAGCGGCATGCCCGCGTAGGTCGGCACGGCGGCCAACGAGGACAGGCCGGGAACGATCTCGAAGACGATCTGTGTGCGGGCGACTGCTGCGATCTCCGCGTGCACCGCGGGTGACGCGAGCGGGTCGCCGGCGACGAGGCGCACCACGTCGTGGCCGTGCCGCGCCTGGCCGAGGAGTGCCTTGGCGACCTCGCCGGGCTCGCCCAGCGCCGGTACGACGCGCGCGGGGTTGACGAGGGCCGGGCCCTTCTGCGCGGACTTGCTCTTGGCGCCCTGCGCCGTGCCGTCGTCAGGCTGGTCGGCGGCGGGTTCGGGTTCCAGCGCCGTCCCTACCAGATCGAGCACTCCGGACGGAACGTCCGGGTCCGTGTAGACGGTGCGGGCGCCCACGATAGTCTGCTGAGCGCGGAGGGTGAGCAGTCCCGGATCACCCGGCCCCGAGCCGATGAAGGTGATGCGTCCCGGCGTCACCGCGCGGCCCCGGGCCGACGCTGACTTGCGGGTGGACTGACCGGTGGCTTCGGTCGGTGCGGACTGTGCAGTGCTCATGTACTAGCTCTCTGTTGTCCCCGGTGTGCGGCCCCGGCTCGCGCCGGGCTTTCTCGGGTCTCCCGGCGTTTCGGCCGGGTGGTCGGGCTCCGCTCTACTCGGGTGCGACGGCGATCAGATCGCGCGCGCCCAGGTCGAGCAGTTCCCGCGCCAACGCGATACCCAGCGCGTCGGCGTCGCCCAGCGGACCGACCGCGGAGGCCTTGACCGAGTCGGAGCCGTCGTGCGCGAGCGCTATGCCCCGCAGCGACAGCTCCTCGTAGATCCGACCGTCGTCGTCGAGTGATTCGACGACGTCCGCGATCGCACCGACGGGCGCGGTGCATCCCGCCTCCAGTTCGCCGAGCAGAGCCCGTTCGGCCGTTACAGCCGCCCGGGACGCCGGATCGTCGAGTCCGGATAGGACGCGATGCAGGTCGGCATCGTCGCGTCGGCATTCGACAGCAAGGGCACCCTGGGCGGGCGCCGGCATCATCTGTACCGGATCCAGTGCCTCGGTAACCGCTTCGCGACGACCGATTCGCACCAGACCGGCGAGAGCGACGACCACTGCGTCGAGCTCACCGTCCGCTACTTTGCGCAACCGAGAGTCAAGATTGCCTCTTAGGGGCCGGATTTCCAAACCCAGACCCAGTGCGGTAAGCTGCGTGGCCCGCCGCGGGCTGGAGGTGCCGACGACCGAGCCCGCCGGAAGCTCACCGAGTACCATGCCGTCACGCGCGACCAGCGCGTCCCGGGGGTCCGCGCGCGTCGGGACGGCGGGCAACGCCAGGCGCTCGTCGGGCGCGGTGGGTAGGTCCTTGAACGAATGCACGGCCACATCGACGGTGCCCTCCGCGAGCGCGTCGCGCAGCGCGGACGTGAACACCCCGATGCCGATCTTCTCGACGGGATCGGAGCTCGAGTCGCCGGGCGTCTTCACGATGACCAGTTCGGCAGGGTGCCCGGCTGCGATCAGTGCGTCGCGCACGGTTCCGGCCTGAGTCAGGGCCAGCAGAGAGCCACGCGTGCCGATACGGATGGGTTCAGGCACGCGGTTCCTCGGTCGTCTCGGCCGCCGACACGACGCCCGTGGCGCCCGGTGCCAGCTCGAACAGCTCGCGCAATGCCGCCGCATACGAGTCGCCCTGCGGAGTCGCTGCGAGGGCCTTCACGCGGACGGTCGGCGCGTGCAGAAGCTTGTCGACTACGCGGCGCACCGTCTGCGCCACCTCGTCGCGGTGGTCGCCCTGCATGCCCGGCAGGCGCGCGTCCAGGCGCAGCAGCTCGGACTCGACCACCTCGGCCGCGCGGCGACGCAGAGCCGTCACCGTCGGCGTCACCTCCGCGCTGCGCTGAGCCGTGAGGTACTGGGTGAGCTCGTCCTTGACTATCAGGCGCGCCTTCTCGGCGTCCTCCTCAGCGGCCTGCGCGCCGGGCTCCCGGGCCAGCGCCTCGATGTCGACCAGGGTGACACCCGGGAGCCCCGCGACCGCGGCATCGACGTCGCGGGGTAGGCCCAGGTCGCAGACCACGAGCTCACCGGACCCGGCGGCGCGGGCAGCGAGGGCGGAATGCACGTCTGCCAGCGTCACCACCGAGCCGACGGCGCCCGTACAGGCGATCAGCACGTCGGCGTCGGTCGTGGCGGCGACGAGATCGTCGATGGATCCGCTGCGCGCCGCCGCGATGCCGGCCTCGACGGCCGCCGTCGCCAGTCGCTCGGCCTTCTCGACGGTGCGGTTGAGGACCGTGATGTCCCGCACGCCCGCGCGAGCCAGGTGCGCGACGGCGAGCGAACCCATCGCCCCGGCGCCGATGACGACGGCCTTGCCTACACCGCCTTCGCCGAGGACCTTCTCGGCGCGCTCGAGCGCGACGGACACGACCGACGCGCCCGCGCGGTCGATCCCGGTGTCGGTGTGGACGCGCTTACCGACGTGCAGTGCGCGCTGCGCGAGATCGTGGATGACCTTGCCCGCGACCTGCTCCTCGTCGGAGGCGGCGTATGCGGACCGGATCTGGCCGAGGATCTGCTGCTCGCCGACCACCATCGAATCGAGGCCGCTGGCCACCGAGAACAGGTGGTGCACCGCGGCCTCGGAGTAGCGGACGAATGCGTGCTGCGACAGTTCGGAGAGCGCGAGACCGGAGCGCCGCGCGAGGATCTCACCCACGGCTTCGAGGGCGGGGTGGAAGGCCTCCACGACTGCGTAGATCTCGACGCGGTTGCAGGTGGTGACCACCATGGCCTCGTCGATATGCGGGGACTCGAGCAGCTGGTGCAGCACCTTTGGGCGGTCGGTCTCGGTGATCGCGAGCTTCTCGAGCACAGGCACGGGGGCACTCCTGTGTGACGCTCCGAACAGAAGTACCGACACGCTCGCCGCTCCCTTACAACCGATGAAGTCACCTTCGCTGGCAGCCGCCGCCCGGGGTGCGGGCCGCACAAGAACCCGCCGCCTACGCGGTGTAGTACAAACGGTACCCCCTCGAGGTGTGGAACCGGAAAACCGTGAGGGCAGGCTCACCGTGCCAGGCGCTTCACCGTCCGACCCGCAGGCCGCCCCACCCGGCGCTCGGGGCGCCCTACCCGACCCGCAGGCGCGCGACGTCCGCACGCAGGCGCGCGCCGTCGACCTCCCCGTACGAGTGCTCCGCGCCCTGCAGCAGCACGACGGGGAGGGTGTCGCCGTACTCCGCGCGCAGCTCACGGTCCTCCGCGACGTCCACGTCGACGACCTCCAGTACCGCGCCGAGTTCTACGCAGAGGTGCTCCAGCTCGGCGCGCGCACGGACACACATCGCGCACCCGTCGCGCGTCAGTAGGGTCACCACCGGGCCGTCGGTCGCTTCGGACTCCATGTGTGGAGTGTCCCACTCCGCGTCCGTGTCGCGCGGCTAAGGTTGGGGACGAGTGTGCAGGTGGATATCGACTCCGCGGGAGGTTGCCGTGTCAGAACCCGGTCCGGGCCCCGAATCAGGCGAGAACGACCAGGCGGCCGGCGCGGACAACGAGTCCGTCCGCGATTCACAGGCCGACACCGGCGGCGGGCAGGCCCGCTCCGGCGGCGCGCCCACGTGGTGGTCGCACGGGTCCCGCGAGTCGAGCGAGGAGCACCGTCGGCAGAGCCAGGCCGGTGAGGCGAGCGCCGATGCCGCGCATTCGATCCTGATGGAGAACGTCGACCCCAAGGACCGTGACGAGCCGGTCCCGCCGGACCTCACGGCCGCGGCCTTCTTCGACGTCGACAACACCATGGTGCAGGGCGCTTCGATCGTGCACTTCGCGCGCGGCCTCGCGGCCCGCCAGTACTTCAGCTACGGCGACATGGCGAGCGCGATGTGGGCGCAGGCCAAGTTCCGCCTCACCGGCAAGGAGAATTCGGAGGACGTCTCCGCCGGCCGCGACAAGGCACTGTCCTTCATCGCCGGGCGATCCACCGAGGAGTTGCGGCTGCTGGGCGAGGAGATCTACGACGAGGTCATCGCGGACAAGATCTGGCCCGGCACCCGGGCGCTCGCACAGATGCATCTCGATGCGGGCCAGCAGGTGTGGCTGGTGACCGCGACCCCCGTCGAACTCGCGCAGACCATCGCCACGCGCCTCGGCCTCACCGGGGCGCTGGGCACTGTTGCGGAGTCGGTCGACGGCGTCTTCACGGGCCAACTGGTCGGCGACATCCTGCACGGGCTGGGCAAGGCGCACGCCGTCCGGTCGCTGGCCATCCGCGAGGGCCTGAATCTCAAGCGCTGCACGGCGTACAGCGACTCGCACAACGACGTGCCGATGCTCTCGCTGTGCGGCACAGCCGTCGCCATCAACCCCGACTCAGCCCTCCGCGAGGTCGCGCGGGTCCGCGGCTGGGAGATACGCGACTACCGAACCGGCCGGAAGGCCGCACGCATCGGTGTCCCCACGGCACTCGGCGTCGGCGTCGCCGCCGGCGGCACGGCAGCGGCGATCAAGTACCTCCGCAAGTAGCCGCGCCATTCCGAAGGCGTGGAGCGTCAATAGTCCTGGAAGATGTTCTTCCGGCGTGCGAGGACGCGGTAGAGGGACTGCTGGATGGTCTCGCGGACGTTGTCGGTGAGCTCGAAGACGACCATCGGGTCGTCGGCATCGGCGGCACCGTATGTGTCCGTCGGGATCGGCTCGCCGAACTCGATATGCCACTTCGACGGCAACGGCACCATTCCCAGCGGTCCCAGCCATGGAAAGAACGGCGTGATCGGCGCGTATGGAAGCCCCAGCAGCCGCGCGACGGGTTTGACGTCGTACAGCATCGGATACGTCTCCTCGGCGCCCACTATGGACACCGGGATGATGGGCACCTGCGCGCGGATCGCCGCCGTCACGAAGCCGCCGCGGCCGAACCGCTGCAGCTTGTATCGATCGCGATACAGCTTGCCGATGCCCTTGAACCCCTCGGGCCACACCGCGACCAGCTCGCCGCGTGAGAGCAGCGCCTCGGCGTCCGCATTGCAGGCGACGGTGGCGCCGAGCTTGCGCGCGACCTCGCCGACGACGGGATACTCGAACGCCAGGTCTGCAGCGAGCAGGCGGAGGTGACGTTGCTGCGGGTGGTTGTCGTGGACCGCCACGGCGGACATCAAGCCGTCGAGCGGGATCACGCCGGAGTGGTTGGCCACGAGCAGCGCGCCGCCCTCCGAGGGCAGATGTTCGATGCCGGCCGTGTCGACCCGGAACCACTTGTCGTACACCGGCCGCAGCGCCGGCAGAAAGACCGCATCCGTGAGGTGCGGGTCGAAGCCGAACTGGTCGATGTCGTAGTCACCCGTGAGGCGTTCGCGCACGAAGGCGGCACCCTCCGCGACCTGGTCGGCAGCGCGCGTCCGCCACGCGCGCTCGGCCTCTGCTCCGGCCAACGCATCCGACTCGGGCTTGAGCGGATGCACCGTCGCCGATCGCCGCGCCGTCCGCTCGCCCGCCAGCGCGGATGGATGCCGCTGCTGCGCGCGCTCGCGACCGGTCGCGCGCCGCGCGGTGTCGATCGACACCGGCAGCTGCAGGACCTTCGCGTGCTGTCCGGTCTGTGCCTTAGTCATCTGGTCCCTACCGTAGCCAACCGTCTCGCCAACGAGACCACCCGCTGTTCCACAGCCGTTATCGAATCCACACTGATTGTAGGTTCCATCGGTGCCCTGCGCGTGGCGTCCTCCATTGCGGCGCGCGTCGAATAACGCGGCACGAAGCCGAGCTCGGCCATGGTGCGCGAGGTGTCGAATGCGTTGCCGAACGTCAGGTACGCCAGGTGCGCGCGCGGACCGGAGAACGAGGCGCGCCCGCGGATCGCGCTGACCGTCAGTCCGAGGGCGGGCCGCAGCACCGGCAACTCGATGCGGCCCGCGATGCGGATGGCCTGGGACATCGAGATCGCACCGTCGCCGGCGACGTTGAACGTCCCCGGCCTACCCGCTACCACGGCGCGCTCGAGCGCGCTGAGCGCATCCTCCTGGTGCAGGAGCTGCAACCGCGCGTCGCGCCCGAAGATCGTCGGCACCAGGGGCCGCTCGAACAACGACCGGAACATGGTCTCGACGTCCGGGCCGATGATGGGCGCGGTGCGCAGGATGGTGAGCGCGATGTCCGGCCGCCGACGCGCCATGCTGCGGGCGTACGCTTCGGCGTCCAGCAGGTCGCGGGCGTGCCCGGGCGGGGCGTACCCCGTCACCGCATCCTCGGTCAGCAACGACGGTGCCTTCGCCCGTGAGCCGTACACGTGGGTCGACGAGCGCATCACGACGCGCTTCACGGTCTCGGACTTCTGGCAGGCGGCGAACACGCGCATCGATCCGAACACGATGGCGTCCTTGGTCGCGGCGGACGGCCAGTGGTCGTCGGTGATGGACGTGGCAGCGTGTACGACCGTGTCCACCTCGTTGGTGGCCATGATCTTGCCGAAGATGTGACTGCGGTAGTCGGCACGGATGAACTCGGCGGGCTCCATGCGGCGCCGCATGTCCTTGGTGGGCGGCACGGCGTCGACGCCGATGACGCGCTCGATATCTGGTTGCTGGGCCAGGCGGCGGACCAGGTAGCCGCCGATGAAGGTGGAGGCGCCGGTCACCATCACCACGCGTGGCGCGGGCACTGGGGCGTCGGTCATCGGCTCACCCTACCGAGATACGCGAGAACCCGCCCGATGCCGGGCGGGTTCTCGCGGAATTCACACGTTCGGTGATCGACCGGGGCCGACGGCGCCGATGCGCTACTTGCCGAGCTTCCTACGCTGCACCCGGGTGCGGCGGAGCAGCTTGCGGTGCTTCTTCTTCGACATGCGCTTGCGGCGCTTCTTGATCACTGAACCCATGGGTTCCTCACGTTCTGCATCTCGTACTGGGGCAACAGGCGCGGTCGCCGGACCCGGGACGTGCCGGGTAGCGGCTGCGCAGCAGCTCTCTACCCTACCCGCCCGCCGGGCCCTGGCGAAATCCAGGCGGCCTACCCTGCGTCGAAGTACGACGTCTGCAGGTAGTCGTGAACCGCCTTCTCGTGCACTCGGAACGAGCGGCCGACGCGGACCGCGGGCAGCTCGCCATTGTGGACCAGCCGATACACGGTCATCTTCGACACTCGCATGAGCGTCGCGACCTCCGCCACGGTGAGGAACGACGAGCCACCGCCCGACTCCACCGGCGACAGCTCGGCAGGCTTCTTGCTTCCGGTATCCAGATTCCTGGGTGCCATCTACTCCATACCTCCGGCACGCGTCGCGCCGCCGGCTTCCCCTCCGGCGGACCAGACACGCACGTGCTTCGTGCAGCTTAGCGGTACCAGTGGTGAAATTGCGACGGGAGTGAGCTGATCGATTTCTCGATCAGCTCACTCCAAGCTCCGCCGACCGCTCCGCGCAGGCTCGCGTCGCCGAATAAAACGCAGGTCGAAGCCCATTTTTCTCGAGCTCGCGGACTGCGGCCGCAGTCGTGCCGCCAGGCGAGGTGACTCCGGCCCGCAGCTCGGTCGGGCTCTGAGAAGTCTCAACCATTAGTGCACCTGCACCCTCGATAGTGCGCGTCGCGAGCAGACTCGCCTGGTCTCGGGTGAGGCCGAGGTCCACTCCCGCGTCGATCATCGCCTCGGCCACGAGGAAGAGGTAGGCCGGCCCCGAACCGGAGAGTGCGGTCACCGCGTCGAGCTTCGACTCGGGCACTACGAGCACCTCCCCCACCGACGACATGAGCTCGACGACGGTGGCGACATGTGCCTCTGTGGCGGCCGCGCCCCCCGCGACGCCGCTCATGGCTTTGCCGACCAGCATCGGGGTATTGGGCATCACCCGCACCACGGCGGTGCCGTCGGGTAGCGCCGCCTCGAACCGCCGCAGCGGAACACCGGCGGCCACGGACACCACGAGCGGCACCCCGGCCGCCGCGATCGCGGGCAGGACGGAGTCCACGACGTCGGGCTTCACCGCAACGACCACGACGTCGGCACCTGCCAGGCCCTCATCCGCGGCGGTCACAGCGTTGACACCGTGGCGCTCCGCCAGCTTCGCGCCACGGTCGGCGGAGTGCTCGACGACGGTGAGGGTCCCGGGCTCGTGGCCTGCGGCGATCAGCCCGCCGAGCAGGGCCTCCCCGATCCGGCCGCCACCGATCAGCGTGAGATCCATACTTCTCGCTCCTCCTCAGTCCTTCGGCAACATCGCCAGCTGCCGGGTGCTCGCCACGACGTGTCCCGCCGCGTCGACGATCAGGTGGTCCTCCTCGAACCAGCGCTGCCCTACCACGGCCGACGATGCGCGAAAGCGCAGCCACCCGGGCGCCGGTACACGCCGCACGGTACCCGTGAGCTGCAGCGTCGGCGCCCACCCGTACATCGACAGGTTCGCGACCACCGGCACGGAGATGTCACCGCACAGCAGCGCGAAGAGGGCGTCCGACAGCCCGCCGGAACCGCCGGACTCGCGCAGCCGGACCCAGCCGCGGGTCTCCGCGGCACCCTTCTCGCCGCGCAGGAATTGTGTCGCCGACGCGTCGTACCGTACGTCCGCGGCACCGGACACGTGGAAGATCTGCGCCATCGGGTTGTCGCCCTCGACGGCGATCGCGTCCTCCGCCGGCTCGGGTGGCAGGAAACTCGACGAGCCGTCGTCGTAGCGCGGCTCGCCGTCCTCGGGCTCGGCGAGCGTCACCGATGCCCGCACGCTGGCCCGCGTGCCGTCGCCCTGGAACAGCTCCACATCGACCGCCGAGGTGGTCCTGCCGCGCTTCACGACCCGCGTACGCAGGACGACCTCACCGGGATCCGGCGCTGACAGGAAATCGGCCGCCACGACGGCCGGCAGCGCAGTCGGAGAAGCTCCGTCGCCCGCTCGGTACGCCGCGGCCGCCGCGGAGGCGCACAGTGCGAGCATCGCACCGCCGTGCACCTTGGGTCCGACTGTCCACGTGGGGTCGATGTTCGCGATGTAGTCGACGGTCCCGTCCGGGCCCGCGGGTCGTTCGGTGACCGCGATGAGGTCGGCGAAGCTCGCCACGTCGGTGCTCTCCTTAAACTTCAGGTCCCACCCTGCCGCGGCGCGGGATCAGCCGCCGGCCAGGTGCCCCCGGGCGAACGCCAGGGCCTCCCCGAGCATCGCACGGCGCTCGTCGGAGTTCTTCGCCGAGCCCGTCCCGATCTCGAGGATCACGTGCCCGCTGAAGCCCCGCGAGAGCCGACGCAGCACCTCCGCGCACGGCTGCGCACCGCGGCCGGGCAGCAGATGCTCGTCGACCGAGGCTCCGAGGCCGTCCGTGAGGTGCAGGTGGCACAGGCCGTCACCCATCCGGTCCATGAGGGCGAGGGCGTCCATCCCCGCCGTCGCCGTGTGCGAGAGGTCGAGCGTGTAGTGCGCGAAGCCGACGTCGGTCGGGTCGATGGACGGGGAGAACGCCGACAGCGCGGGCCCGGGGTCGCCGCCGCGCCGTCGCAGCCGCTCGGCCGAGGTCTCGAAGCGACCGAAGAAGCCGTCCAGCCGGATCGGGAACATGTTCTCGACTGCCACCGCGACCTCGGTGTCGTCCTCGAGACTCGCCACGAGGTCGGTGAACTGGTCGGCGTAGCGGCGCTGCCAACGGAACGGCGGATGCACGACCACGGTGTCCGCGTCCAGATCCTCGGCTGCGTTCACGGCCCGGGCCAGCTTGGCGGCGGGGTCGTTGCCCCACACCCGCTGCGAGATCAGCAGGCACGGCGCGTGCACGGACAAGACGGGGACGTCGTATCGCATCGACATGCCGGCGATCTCCGCGACGTCCTGCGTGGCCGACTCGGCCCACACCATGAGCTCCACGCCGTCGTAACCGAGTTCGGCCGCGTAGCGGAACGCGGACTCGACCTTCTCCGGATAGACCGATGCGGTGGACAGGCCGACGGCGATCGGTCCGCCCGACATCGCCGCGCTACGCCGAGCGGGTGGAGAGATACATGAGCAACGGGCCGAACGTGATCACGAGACCCACCAACAGCGCGAGTCCCAGGGTCAGAAGATCCGTCGTCTTCCGCAGGAAGTGCGTGAACGTGACCAGCGCGATGATCACCACGAACGCGAGGATCACCGTGAAGATCATGGTGGCCGCGCCGCCGCCCCAGCTCCACAGCTGCAGGAATCCGAAGAACACCGCGGCGCCCGCGGCCAGGCCGAGCACGACCTCGCCGAGCAGCGCGAGCCAGCCGAGCGCGGTGCGTCCGCGCGCGGGCTTCGCGGGGGCCTCCGCGACCGCGTCCGTCGCACCGGTGCCCGCGGGGTGCTGAACATCGGGGTATTCGGCGGCGTACGCGCGGGCCGCCTCGACATCGGAGCCCTGGAGGTCCTCCGTGGGCGCGTCGCCCTGCGCGATACGGCTCAGCGAGAACGACGCGGTATCGGGCGCGTGGCCCGCGGTCTGCTCCGTCGCCTCGGCCGACGGCGGCTCACCCGCCCCCGCACGCTCCGCGACCGAGGCGGTGCTGAAGTCGGCCGTCGCCATGCCGGGGCCCGACTCACCGCCCCAGTTCGACCACGCCTGCGCGGGCGCGTCGGGCGTCTGGGGCTCGGGGGCGTGAGCGTCGGGCGTCTCCGGCCGGCGCGTTGCGAACACCCCTGTGTCGGGGCCCGACGGGTCCGCGGCGGCCGCTTCGAACGCTGCTGTGTCGAATCCCTCGACACGCGACGCACGCCGCGGCGGTTGCTGCTGTCCGGTGTGCTCGGCCTGCCCACCGTGCTCGCTCGCCGGGCCCACTCGATCCTGGACGTCGGTCTCGTGGTCGTCCGTCTGGTGGCCACCCGCCTCATGCGGGTCGACCTCATGCGCGTCGACCTCGTGGGCCTCGGGCTCAGCCGCGACCTCCGTGACCTCGACGTCCGTGACATCGGCATCGCGCACTTCGGTGACGTGCTCTGCCGGCGCCTCGTCCGTGACCTCGGCCTCGATCGGCTCTCCGGCCACGGGCTGGGCGGAGGCGGCGGCAGGTGACTCGGTAGCGGGCTGTGCCTCGGCGGCCTCGGCGCCGTCGGACGCGGGCTCGCCCTCCTCGCCGTCCTTGACGACGGGGATCTCGCCGGTCAGTTCGGCGACGGTCACGGAGTGCTCCCCGCCGCGATGCCGCCGCCCGCGCCTGCCGGAAGCGGGTGCCTGATCGGATCCGCCGCTTGCGGCGGCGTTCCGTGCCAGGAGTTCCGCAACCGAGATCGGCCGCGAATCGTCAGTCATGCGTGTCACCGTCCCTGTTGTGTGCAGTCAAGCCCGATCTTTCGGCAGTGTATATCGACGGCGCATCCATCCCACGCCGCGGACACACCGTGTCCGTACCCGAACCGGCGTCTAATCCTGACCGGCGCTGGTATCGAGGCGGCGCAGGATCACGCCCTCGCGCAGCGCCCACGGGCAGATCTCGAGCGAGTCCAGCGACAGCGCGCGCATCGCCGCCTCGGCCACGAGGGCGCCCGCGACCAACTGCCCCGCCCGGTCCGAGCTGACGCCCTCGAGCTCGGCCCGGTCGGACGCCGTCATACGCGAGATGAAAGCTATGAGCTGGCGCAATCCGGACGCCGTGAGCGTCCGCTTGACCCTCGGACCGGCCGACGACGGCGCCGCACCCGTGAGGCGTGCGAGCGAGCGGAAGGTCTTCGAGGTGCCTGCCGCGAGGTCGGGGGCCCCGGCGTCGCGGATACGGGCCGCGGCGGGCGCGAGCTCGGCGTCGAGCCAGTCGCGGAGCACGTTCACGCGGCGCCGGCCCGGCGGGTCGTCGTGCAGCCATTCCCGGGTGAGTCGCCCCGCGCCGAGCGGCAGGGACAGGGCGACATCGGGCTCCTCGTCGACGCCGTTGGAGAGCTCGAGGGACCCGCCGCCGATATCGAGATCGACGATCCGGCCCGCGCTCCAGCCGTACCAGCGGCGCACGGCCAGCGCCGTGAGGCGCGCCTCGTCGGTGCCGGACAGCACGGACACCTCGACCCCGGTGGCCGTCTCGACGTCGGCTAGCACCTGATCGCAGTTGGTGGCGTCGCGGACCGCGGACGTCGCGAAGGCCATGACCTGCTCGCAGCCCGAGGTGGTTGCGATCTCGGTGAATTCGGCCACCGTCGAGGTGAGCTGCTGCGCCCCGGCAGCGGACAGCGCGCCGTGCTTCTCGATCTTCTCCGCCAGCCGCAGAGTGGCCTTCGTCGAGCTCATCGGCGTCGGATGTCCGCCGAAGTGTGCATCCACGACCAGCAGATGAACCGTGTTCGAACCGATGTCGAGGACGCCTAGTCTCACGCGCACAATTTAACTGCCGCCCGGCGCGAGCAGAGGCGGCGCCCCCGGATTACCGTGGACTACCGTGACCGACCTGCCGATGCCTTCGGTGCGCCAGCCCGCGCCCGAGGTGGATCTCGACTTCCCCAGGGAATGGTTGGAATTCGTCGACCCCGCCGACCCGGAGCATCTCATCGCCGCCGACCTGACATGGCTCCTGTCGCGGTGGACGTGCGTCTTCGGCACGCCCGCCTGCCAGGGCATCGAGCCCGGCAGGCAGCCGGACGGCTGCTGCACGCACGGGGCGTTCCTGTCCGACAAGGACGATCGGAAACGCCTGAAGAAGGCAGTCGCGATGCTCACCGACGAGGACTGGCAACTGCGCCGTAAAGGCCTTGGCAAGAAGGGGTACCTGGAGGAGGACGAGCTCGAGGACGAGCCCGCGATCCGCACGCGGCGCGTCGACGGTGCCTGCATCTTCCTCAACCGCCCGGGCTTCGAGGGCGGCATCGGCTGCGCGCTGCATGCGATGGCGCTGCGCAAGGGCCTCGAGCCCCTGACCGTCAAGCCCGACGTGTGCTGGCAGCTCCCCGTGCGTCGTACCCAGGACTGGGTGACACGACCCGACGGCGTCGAGATCCTGCGGACCGTCATCACCGAGTACGACCGGCGCGGTTGGGGCCCGGGCGGCGCAGACCTGCAGTGGTACTGCAGCGGTTCCCCCGATGCCCACATCGGCGCGCAGGAGGTCTACATCTCCTATGGTCCCGAGCTGACCGAGTTGATCGGCGAGGAGGCGTACGAGTTCCTGGCGCGCGAGTGCGCCGCACGCCGAGACCACCTCGTCGCCGTGCATCCCGCAACAGTCGCCGCCACAGAGCGTCTCGACTACGACATCAAGTACGTGGAGATCTAGGGCTCCGGCCGGTCGGTGAGCTCGCTGCGCACGCGCCGCAGACGGCCGTCCCGTACGTCGTAGTAGGACATCGCCGTCAGCGGGGGCGAGTACGCGTGCACGGACAGCGTCGGCGGCAACGAGGGTGCGACGGCGCCGTCGACCGCCGAGGCGTGGCGCGTCACGTCGTGCACCCAGCCGAGGGGGAACTCGGCCCCGTCGCCGACGCCGAGTCGGCGCCGGCGCAGGCCGCTTCCGTTCCAACTGACCTCGGACAGCGCACCGGCCACCACGGTCAACGCGCCGAGGGAACCGGCGTGGTCGTGGAGTTCGGTCGAGCGGTCCGGCACCCACGAGATCAGCCAGACATCGTGCTCGTCGTCCGCGTGCAGGCGCTCGGCCCAGCGCTCGGTGCGCGGCCACTCCCCGGGTCCGTACCGGCCGGCGCGAACGTCGTCGGCGTACCCCGCGGTGCGCGCAAGCAGGTCGGTAAGGGTCAACGTGGTCGGCGCGGTCATGGCGCCAGGGTGCGCCGGGACGGCGGCGCGGGGAAGGTTTGCGGTCAGCGTGGTCCAGATCCCGCTATGCGAGGCCCGGGCACGCCGTACCGGCGCCTGCTGGAGCCGGCATCCTTACCGGCGTCAGGCCACGCCCGCGGCGCGCATCGCCTGGAATCCGCCGACCACATCGGTGGCCCGTGCCAACCCGACGGCCTGCAGCGACGCGGCGGCGAGCGAGGACGCGTAGCCCTCCGAGCACAGGATCAACCAGCGGGTGTCGGCGGAGCCCGCCTCGGGGATCCGGGCGTCGGACGCGGGATCGAGCCGCCATTCGAGCACGTTCCGCTCGATCACCAGAGCGCCGGGCACGTCGCCCTCGGCGGCGCGCTGCGCAGCGGGCCGGATGTCGACGAGCACCGCGCCGGCGGCGATCTCGGACGGCACGTCGGCCGCCTCGATCCGCTGCAGACCGGCGCGCGCCTCGGCGAGCCGGGTGTCGATACTCACGGCTCGAGCTTGTAGCCCAGGCCCCGGACGGTGACCAGGTGCTTCGGATTCGCCGGGTCGGACTCGATCTTCGAGCGCAGGCGCTTGACGTGTACGTCGAGGGTCTTGGTGTCACCCACGTAATCCGCTCCCCACACGCGGTCGATGAGCTGCCCCCGGGTGAGCACGCGACCGCTGTTGCGCAGCAGGTACTCGAGCAGGTCGAACTCCTTGAGCGGCAGCGTGACCGGCTCGCCGCCGACGGAGACGACGTGGCGCTCGACGTCCATCCGCACCGGCCCGCCCTCGAGCACACCGTCGTCGAAGTCGTCTGCGGATTGACTGTCGGCGCCGCGCCGCAACACGGCCCGGATACGGGCTATGAGCTCACGCGCCGAGTACGGCTTCGTGACGTAGTCGTCGGCTCCCAGCTCGAGGCCGACCACCTTGTCGATCTCGGTGTCGCGCGCGGTGACCATGATGACCGGCACGGACGAGCGGGTGCGGAGCTGCTTGCACACGTCGGTCCCGCTCATGCCGGGGAGCATGAGGTCGAGAAGGACGATGTCGGCGCCGGCCGAGTCGAAGTGACGCAGGGCTTCGGCACCGTCGCCCACGACGGTGGTCTCGAAGCCCTCCTTGCGGAGCAGGAACGCGAGCGGGTCGGCGAGGGACTCCTCGTCTTCGACGATCAGAACGTGTGTCACCGGAGCACTTCCTCGTTGTGGCTGGGGTGGGTCTCGGTCGGGTTCGGGTCGGTCGGGCCGGCGGCCGCGGGCAGGACGATGGTGAACGTCGAGCCCGTGCCCGGCTTGCTCCAGAGCTTAATGCTGCCCCCGTGGTTGGCCGCGACATGCTTGACGATCGCGAGCCCGAGTCCCGTTCCGCCGGTCATCCGGGAGCGCGCCTTGTCCACGCGGAAGAAGCGCTCGAACACCCGCTCCTGGTCCTCTGCCGCGATGCCGATGCCGCGGTCGGTGACGGCGATCTCGACGGTCGACCGGCCCGAGACGGTGCGCTCGCGGCGGCTGATCGACACGGTGGTGTTCTGCGGCGAGTACGCGATCGCGTTGGAGATGAGATTGGACAGCGCCGTGAGCAGCAGCGTGTCGTCGCCGCGGACTTCGAGACCCGACGGCTCGTCGACGAGCAGGGTGATGCGGTTCGCCTCGGCCGTCGTCTGGGCCCGCGCCACGGCCTCCCCCACGACGTCGTCGATATCGACCACGCCCAGGTCGGGAAGCCGCTCGGCGCCCTGCAGCCGCGAGAGCGCGATCAGCTCGTTGACCATGTTCCCCATGCGCGTGGATTCGGTGAGGACGCGCGTGCCGAAGTGCGCCACCGCTTCCGGGTCGTCGACCGATTCCAACAGGGCCTCGGACAGCAGGCCGATCGCGCCGACGGGCGTCTTGAGCTCATGCGAGACGTTGGCGACGAAGTCGCGGCGGGTGGCCTCGAGGCGTTGGGTGTCGGTGTCGTCGTCGGCATAGACCACGGCGTACCGCTCGACCGGGCCCCCGGGCAGGGCGGGGCCCGAGATCAGCTGGACGCTGCAGCGCACCGCGACCTCCGAGCGATCGGACGCGCGCCGGGACACGAAGTCCGCCGTCGCGGGACGGCCGGTGTCGAGTGTGCGCTTCGACGCCTGCCACACGCGCTCGTCGACGAGCTGGTCGCGCACCAGCGAGTACTCCTCCGCGAGCCGATTGAAGACCAGGACGTCGCGGAAGCGATCGACCACCATGACGCCGCCGGGCGCGGACTGCACGACCGCCTCGAGGAGCTCGGCGACGGTCATGCGGTCGGCGTCGAGCTCCGGCGGGCGCGGGCGGCGCTCGACCATGAGTCGGATCAGCCACCCGACCACGAGGCCCATGGCTGCCGCGGCCACGCAGAAGGCGATGGTCACGTGCCGGGAGTCTACTTAGGGACGGGAGACATGGCTATCCGAGGGTCCCGCCGCGTGGGACCGGGTAGGGACGCGACTACACGGACGTCATATCGGCGTACTCGGGATGCTTGGCCACGTAGTCCGCGACGTAGGTACAGACGGTACGAGCGTGCTTGCCCTCCGAGCGGATGTCGTCGAGCGCGTATTTCGCGAGCTGTGCCGCGTAGCCGTTGCCGGCGTACGGAGCCTGAACCACCGTCGCTGTGAGCACCCGCACGTCGATCTCGTCGAGGTAGTCGATGTAACCGGCCTGATCGCCGTCGACGGTGAGCACGTAGCGCTCCTCCGAGGGAGAATGGGATACCCGCACGTCCGCCATCTTCGTCCACCTCCGCTTGTCATACGCCGCCGTTGTGGCGCCTGCCACAACGTTAGTCGGGGACACCATGCGACCGCCGTCAGAAACCTATGACGAAGCTGA
Organism: Tsukamurella sp. 8F; assembly: GCF_029167375.1. Classification (GTDB taxonomy): domain Bacteria; phylum Actinomycetota; class Actinomycetes; order Mycobacteriales; family Mycobacteriaceae; genus Tsukamurella. The sequence goes on along the minus strand of NZ_JARFTP010000035.1, from coordinate 5,057 downwards.
TAACCGAGAACGGCCGCCCCGCTTCCGGATCGGTAGGGGCGGCCGCGTCGGGGAGCTGCGCTACTTGGCTCCCTGGTTCGCGACGGCCGCCGCCCCGGCGGCCGCGGCCTCGGGATCGAGGTACTCCCCACCCGGATTCGCGACGGAGCCGTCCTGATCGAAGCGGTACACCAGCGGGATGCCGGTGGGGATGTTGAGGCCGGCGATGTCCTCGTCGGAGATGTCGTCCAGGTGCTTCACGAGCGCGCGCAGCGAGTTCCCGTGCGCGGCGACGAGCACCGTACTGCCCTGCGCCACGACCGGCTCGATGATCGCCTGGTAGTACGGGACGAATCGCTTGACGACGTCGAGCAGGCACTCCGTGACCGGCACCTGCGGCAGCTTGGCATACCGCGGGTCGTTCGTCTGGCTGTACCGGTTGTCGGCGTCGATCGCGGGGGGCGGGGTGTCGTAGCTGCGGCGCCAGAGCATGAACTGCTCGTCGCCGTACTGCTCCTTGATCTCGGCCTTGTCGAGGCCCTGCAGCTTGCCGTAATGGCGCTCGTTGAGCCGCCAGTCCCGGATCACCGGGATCCACAGACGGTCGGCCTCGTCCAGTGCGATGTTCGCGGTGGTGATGGCTCGACGCAGCAGCGACGTGAACAGGACGTCCGGCAGCAGGCCCGCATCCTTCAACAGCTGACCGCCGCGCTGCGCCTCCGCGCGTCCCTTGTCGGTGAGTGGCACGTCGACCCACCCGGTGAACTGGTTGGAGGCGTTCCACTCGCTCTCGCCGTGGCGGAGCAGGATCAGGGTCCCGTAGCTCATGCGTAGCAGCTTAGTCACGCCTGCCCGTCGCGCCAGCGCACCAGTGCGTCGATGACGGTGTAGTCGTAGTCGGGGGCCGCGAGGTTCACGGTGAACTGCCGGACACCCTCGGCGAGCAGCTGATCCGCGAGGGCCAGCACCTCGTCGGCGTCGTCCCCGCGAAGGCCTGCGGAGTGCTCGATCTCCTTCGGGTCGCGTCCGATGTCCGCGCAGTGCCGCGCCAGAACCTCGGACTTGTGCCGGTAGCTCGCGACGTCGACGAAGTAGTGCCAGGCACTCGCATACTGCGCCACGTAACGCAGCGTCTTCTTCTCCCCTCCCCCTCCGATGAGGATCGGGATGTCGCGCAGTGGAGCGGGATTCAGCTTGCCCCAGCGCGAGGTGATGCGCGGCAGGGCGTCACCCAGGTCGTCGAGACGACTGCCCGCGGTGCCGAATTCGTAGCCGTACTCGATGTAATCGCGCTCGAACCAGCCCGACCCGATACCCAGGATCAGGCGCCCGTCCGAGATGTGGTCGACGGTGCGCGCCATGTCGGCGAGCAGGTCCGGGTTGCGGTAGCTGTTGCAGGTGACCAGCGCGCCGATCTCGACGCGCGAGGTCTGCTCGGCCCACGCGCCGAGCATGGTCCAGCACTCGTAGTGGGTGCCGTCCGGGTCACCGCTGAGTGGATAGAAGTGATCCCAGTTGTAGACGATGTCGACGCCGGCGTCCTCCAGGCGCACGACGTTGTCGCGGATCGCCTGGTAGCTGGCGTGGTGTTGGGGGACGAACTGGACTCCGATGCGGATGTTGTCGGTCACGAATCCACCCTACGGCCGCGGCGCAGAACCAGCCCGGCGAGCAGCAGGGCGGCGAGCACCGCCACCCCGACCGAGCCCACTATCCCGCCCCACCCGGCCGCTCCGAACGGGAGTCCGGCGGCCGCGCCCAGCACCGACGAGCCGACGTAGTAGCAGAAGAGGTAGGCCGAGGACGCCTCGGCGCGGTGCTCGGTGGCGATCGCGGACACCCATCCGCTGGCGACGCTGTGCGCAGCGAAGAAGCCGGCGGTCAGCACGGCGACGCCGAGCAACACCGTCGGGAGCCACACGGGGACCGTGAGCAGCAGGCCGGCGCCCATGGTCGCGATGCCGGCCAGCAGCACCGTCCGGCGCCCGACTCGGTCGGCGAGACGTCCCGCCGCCGCCGATGACCACGTCCCGGCCAGATAGATGAGGAAGACCAGCCCGACCACGCCCTCGGGCAGCGAGAAGGGCGCGGCCAGCAAGCGGAATCCGAGGAAGTTGTAGACCGAGACGAACCCGCCCATAAGCAGGAACGCCAGGGCGAACAAGGTGGCGAGGGCAGGGGTACGCAGATGCCCGACGACGCCACGGAGCGTTCGCGTCAGCGATGTCGGGCGCGGATGGAAATGCTTGGAGGTGGGAAGGTTTCGAATCAGCACGAGCGTCAGCAGTGCGGCCAGGCCCGCGAACACCTCCATCGCCCAACGCCAGTCCACGAGGTCGAGTCCGCACGCCGTGACGACGCGGCCGAGCAGGCCGCCCACCGTCGTGCCCGCGACGTAACGTCCCATCGCGGCGCCGAGATCGCGCCCGTCGACCTCCTCCGCCAGGTACGCCATCGCGACGGCGGGCACCCCGGCGAGCGCGATGCCCTGCAACGCTCGCAGCGCGAGGAGGACGGGCATCGTCGGCGCGAGTGGCACCAGCAGGCCGAGCGCGACGGCCAGCACGGCGGACGCGGTCATCACTCTGGTACGTCCGTACCTCTCTGATAGCCCACTCACCGGGATGATCGCCAACGCCAGCACGCCGGTGGTGGCGGAGATCGCGAGGGCCGATACCGCGGGAGCGACGCCGAACGTGTCCGTGAGGGCCGGCAAGACCGCCTGCGTCGAGTACATGGACCCGAAGGTCGTGAGGCCCGCGACGAACAGCGCGAGCGTGATCCGCCGGTACTCGCGCGTTCCCGCGCGGATATGGCTCGTGGATTCGACGGCGGTCATAGGGACGACGGTGCACCCTCGCCAGCCATGCGGGAAATGCATTGTTTTCGGCCTTTCGATAGCATCGGCGCATGAATGCAGGTGGAGCGTGAGCACCCACGACGAGCTCGTGCGCTTCATCACACTGGCCGAGTACGCGCACGTCACCGACGCAGCCGCGGAGCTAGGGGTGGCGCAACCGACACTGTCGCGGATGCTGGCGCGGCTCGAGACCGAGCTCGGAGTCCCGCTGTTCGACCGCGAGCACGGGCGGCTGGTACTCAACGCGCACGGTGAGGTGTACCTGGACCACGCGCGGCGGGCCCGGGCGGAGCTGGACCAGGCACGAGCCGAGATCGCGGATCTGGCGAGCCCGTCGCAGGGGACGGTGCGACTGAGCTTCCTGCACTCGTTCGGCGTATCCCTGGTGCCGAGGCTCGTCTCGGGATTCCGGAAGGTCGAGCCTCGGGTGCGGTTCCAGCTCTCACAGTTCGCGGCGGGGACGGTGACGGAGCGGGTGCTCGCGGACGAGGCCGACCTCGCCGTCGTGTCCCCCCGGCCTGCGACGGGGGCCGTCGCGTGGCGACGGCTCTCGGAGCAGCGCCTCGCGCTCGCCGTACCCGCCGACCACGCCCTTGCCGGTCGCTCGACCGTGCACCTCGCCGACGCTGCGGACTGCGAGTTCGTGACGATGCACCCCGAGTTCGGGATGCGACGAATCCTGGAGGAGCGTTGCGCCGCAGCGGGGTTCCGTCCGCGCATCACGTTCGAGAGCTCGGAGCTGTTCACGATCGCAGGGCTGGTCGCGGCGGGCTTGGGCGTGGCCCTCATGCCGATGGAGGACGACCCCCTGCTGCCCGCTGGTCTGCGCCTGGTGCCCCTGTCTGGGCCCGCGCCGACGCGAGACGTCGGGATCATCTGGCGACCGGAGGTTCCTCTCCCCCGTGCGGTGCGCGCCTTCCGCGACTATGCCCTCGAGGAACACGGTCCGGATCTCGGTGGCAGCGGCAGGGCAACGCCCTATTGAGGGTGCCCACCCGCTCCGGCCGACAAACGGGCCACTCCGTGCCGGGTGGCCACGGCGAAGACGCGACGGAAGGGCAGGACCGTCGCTGGCGCACCGCCGATCTCCGTCTTCGGGTAGGCATCACGAAGCGCGGCTTTGTATCTCGCGACGAAATCCGGCCGATCGGCGTCCGAGAGCGCCTGCAGATAGGGGCGGGCGCCGGTGCCCGACACCCACTCGAAGACAGGGTCCTCACCACGCAGGACGTGGCAGTACGTGGTCTCCCACGCGTCGACGTCCCAGCCGGGGCGGGCGAGGTCGGCCAGGTATTCGCCAGCGGTCGCGACCTCGAGCGGGCGGACGTCGCGAACCCCGAACTCGGCACCGATCTCGCGCATGAGGACGTGTGAAGGCGAGATGTGGTTGCCCGGCACCTGGAACGCGAAGGCCTTCGACGCCGAATCGGCAAGACGCGGAAGAAGCGCGCGATGGCCCGGAACCCACTGCAGCGTGGCGTTGGTGACGACCACGTCCGCGCTCCCATCCCACGTGGCGACGTCGCCGATCTCGAACTCGACCCCCGGTTCCACAGCGCGGGCGCGCTCGATCATCTCGGGGCTCGAGTCGACCCCGACGATGCGCGCATCCGGCCAGCGCCGCCGCAGCGGAGGCACGTCGTTGCCGGGGCCGCACCCCAGATCCGCGACGGTCTGCGCGTCCACCGGGACCCGCGCCAGCAGGTCGATGAACGGCCGGGTCCGCTCGTTGCCGAACTCCAGGTACTGCGCGGGATCCCACCTCGTCATGGGCTCAGTCTGGCACGGGGATACGCTCGGCGCCGTGTGTGATTCGGGTTCGGAACATTCGGTGTTGGAACTGCGGGGCGTCGACCTGGTGCGCGCCGGCCGCGCACTCCTCGCAGGTGTGGACCTGACGGTCCGCCGCGGCGAACACTGGGTCCTACTGGGCGCCAACGGCGCCGGGAAGAGCACCTTGCTCACGCTGTGCGGCGCGGCGGGACACCCCACCCGCGGCACCGTCGACGTCCTCGGCAAACGCCTCGGCCGCGTCGACATGCGCGAACTGCGCACCCACATCGGCCACGTCAACCCCCGCCACCGCCTCGACGTACCGCTCACCGTCCGCGACGTCGTCCTGACCGGCCTCACCAACACCCCCGAATTCCCGCCGCGCTGGGCACCCACCGCCGCGCAACAAGCCCACGCCGACGACCTCATCGGCGCGCGGGGCAAG
>NZ_JARFTP010000034.1 GCF_029167375.1 Tsukamurella sp. 8F | reverse complement strand
CACGTTGGGCTGCAATGGCATTCACGCTGCGATGAGCGTACGTGGACATGATGACACACGTAGCACCGTAGTTGCTACGCGTGTCTACGTTGGCGCACCACCTGGACTCCCTGCGTCGTGATGGTCCTCGCGCCACGTCGATCCGTCACCGCTGGCGGGCTGTGCCACTCCCGTTCCGGAAGCCCGGGACCCCGACCGCTATTCGTCACTGTGACGGTAATGTCGGTTCTTACTTGATGTGGCACCGACTTGCCTCGGGTTTGCTACTCACCAACCGCCGTACGGGATCTGGGATGTGCGGACCACGCTGGGACCATGATCGTTAGCGAGAGGCAGCTGTTGCGACATGTACGAGTTGCGCCTGATCTGGCGCGGGACCTACGACAATCAGCCTTCGCCGCGCCTGGAACCGGCTGCCCATGCGGAGCCGACCGCGTACGTCCACACCGGATTGCCGCCGAGATGCACGTACGGCTGCGGAATACCGATGCCGCCGCGAGCGCGGTTCGCCGAGAAGTTATTGATCGTTCGGCCAGCCATCGCCGCCATCCGCGTCGAGTCGATCAGCTCGGCGGGATTCAGCTCGGGAGCGGTGAATCCGACGACACAGTCTGCGAGCGAGCAAAGATCCTCGCCGGCGGCCGCGCGCTTGTCGCGCTCGACCAGCCACAGCGAGAACTCGTTGTTCCACGGCTCGGTGTCTGGCACGTCCAGCACCAGACCGCCGGAACTGATGGAGAGCGACGAGCTGAACCTCCCTGTCCCGCCGAGACTCCACGGAATCCAGTTCACGTCCTCTTCCGGCGTGACGCTGTTGAGGCTCAGGTACTCCATCGCGGACACGGTCCGCGCCGCCGGGACCGGGACGGTCCACTCCGGCTCCCAGGCAGGACGGTCGCCGTGGTCGACGAAGCGGACGCGGCCGGAGTAGGCCGTGTGCCGCGGCCGCCGCCAGGTCTTCTCGCGGTCCAGGTGGTAGCCGCCACGGTTCATCAGGTACAGCTCCGGACTCCCGTCGAAGCTACTGAACGCAGAGGCGCCGGCGGATGTACCGCAGTACAGCAGGACGCTGACAGTTTCGTCCTCGTGCCTACGGACGACCCAGGAGAAGCGCGGATCGATGCCGCTGGTCGTGAAAGCGCACCAGCCGACAGGCAGGCTCGGCTCCTCCTCGGGTTGGTCGAGGTAGATGCGGTCCTCACGCCCCCAGGCGCCGAGGTCGTTACCCTGTACGCGGCCGATCGCTTCGATCGCGTGTCGGTCGGCGAGGTCGAGCTCGCCATCGTCGACCAGCGGCAGGCCGACGATCGGATGGTCCGTGCGCAGGCCGCATGCGATCGGTGACGGTGCGGTCCACGCGGAGTTGAATGCCGGAGCGAGGTCTTCCATTCGTTGTGCCTTCCGCTTGCCAGTGTGTTGGATGAGTCAACACTAGCATGTTGAGTCATCCAACACGCATGAGATCGGCTGGGGGCCGAACCGCGCGCCCGCAACGTAGAAGTAGACCGCACCCCGCGGCTCCGGCTCGTCGCGTAGCATTCGGCGAGGACGTTGCACCCTCCCGTGAGGCGGCTAGCGAGCACCTGAACCAACGCGCTCTTGCCGCGCCGCACACGCCGACATCAACATCGCCCCTGCTGCGTGGCAGCTACCCGCCCCTCGGCGAGTGCCCGTGCGAGCTCCCCACTTCCGGGCGCCGCGGCGTCGCGGCGACCTTTTCGGCGATGACTTCGGGCAGGCCACCTAGGCTTTGACGACGCTCGCGCCGCTAGTCGAAGTACGCCTCATTCGCAGCGATCGACGACTGCCATTCGGTTGGCACTTCGCCATCGAAGTAGATGGCCTCGACCGGACACGCTGGTTCGCACGCCCCGCAGTCGATACACACCGTCGGGTCGATGTAGACCTGTTCGCTTGAATCGAACTCGGCCTCATCGGGCGAAGGGTGAATCGCGTCTACCGGGCAGGCACTGTGGCACGATGCGTCTTTGGTTCCTATGCACGGCGCGGTTACTACGTAGGGCAACGGGTGCTCCTTTCAATATCGACGTGCTGCCGGATCAACTGGACGATGGAGGATCGGCACCCCTCGTCATTTTGCGCGCCAGCACAGTTCATGAACCGCTTCCCGGTGCGGCTCCAAGCGCACCGCCTTCGACCTCTTTGAGAAGCTGTTCGATTTCAGACGGATCCGCGGAAGCGAGGAGTTGCTCTAGTTCATCCAGCTCAGCGTCGATCTGGTGATCCTCCGCGGTGGACGCGGTTGTCTGGTCCGCGGGCGGTGCGTCCGTGGGCATCAGCAGGTCAGACATCAGAGCCTGGGCCAGGCTCGTGATCGTTATTCCCTGAAGGAGCTCGAGGACCGACACGTCTGCTTGCAGTCCGATTTCGACGCGGCGCTTCAGTTCGAGAGCCATCATCGAGTCGAAGCCGAGGCTGTTGAGATTCTCATCAATCGGTACTTGCTCGACCTCGAGGCCCAGGACTGCAGACACCATCGCCCCCAGGTGACGAACCAAGATCGGGAACCGCTCGCCGGGCTCCGCGCTTTGCAGCTCTCTAAGGGGGGCGTCGCTCGCTCCGACGAGGTCGCCCTGGCCATTTTGTCCGCTTGGTCCGAGCAGGGAGAACATGGGTGGTGGGTTCCCAGCGAAGGACGATTCCTGAGCAACCTCCCAGTCCACAGTGATTGCCACGGTGTGCGGGACAGCCTGGTTCAGCAGTCGGCCGAGGATGTGCATGCCAGATTCCGGGGTGATAAGGCCGATGCCGCGGCGCGCGTACACCTGTTCTAGATCTAGATCTTTGACCATTCCGATCGACCATGGACCCCAGCCGATGCTAAGAGCACGAAGCCCACGGCTTCGCCGGTGGTGCGCTAGAGCGTCCAGGTATGCATTGCCGGCGGCGTAGTTTGCTTGTCCTGGCGATGCGATCACCGACCCCACGGAAGAGAACAGGACGAAGAAATCGAGGTCGGCGTCGCCGAACAGCCTGTCGAGCACCTGGCCGCCACCAATCTTCGGGCGCAGGACACGATGGAAGTCGGCGGTGTTCATTCGGATAAGCAGCTCGTCCGACACAACTCCGGCAGTGTGAACGACGCCATGTACAGGAGGCATTCCGCTCCTGTAGTAGTCGTCGAGCCAGGCGCGCATCTGGGCGTCGTCAGCGACGTCCACGGCTGCTACGTGTATCCGGGCTCCCTTCGATTCAAGTTCGACGACGGCGTCGATGAGGTGACGTTGAGGATGTGACGTTTCGACCGTGCTCCAGCAGTTTCGCGGCGGAAGACCGCTGCGACTCGTCAGGGCGATGTCGCGTGCGCCGTTTTCGACCAGGAACCGCGCCACGAGCAACCCTAGGGCCCCGAGGCCACCGGTGACGAGGTAGGTTCCATTCTCTCGCATGCTTGCGGGGAAAGGTCGCTTGAGGCCGCTGACCTCCGACAGTCGCAGGATGTACCTCTCGTCCTGCCGGAATGCGATTTGATCCTCCCCGTCGGAGTGGATCACCTCTTCGAGCAGCGCGCGTCCCTGGGTCGCCGCGGTCGAGTCCGGGTCGAGGTCGCATATGCCACCCCAGAGGCTCGTGAACTCCTGGTGTCCAACGACTCTCGCTAGCCCCCACATTGCCGCCTGATCGATGTGGGGCGGTGCTTCACCAGTCCCTACTGCTTGTGCACCTCGGGTTGCCAACCAAACCTTAGGTAGCTGGCCCAGTTCGGCCGAGATTGCCTGGATCAGAAGCATGACCGATTGCGAGCCGAAATCCTGGGATGCCAGTGCGGAACCGTCGACCGAGCCGTCATCCGCCGGAGCATCGAGGCTCCACAGGTGAATGACGTTGGCTATCGGGGTGTTGTTCAGGGCGCGGACCACGGATTTGTACTGCTCGGGGTCGGCAGGGTCGATGGAGAACGAGTCCTGAACCGTTCCAAGATCGCGAGGTCCACTGTTGTTTCGTGCGACCGTGAAGACTCGGACCCCATCGCTCTGCAGCATCTGCGCTATTTCAGCGGCGACGCCGGTTCGATCGGCGAAGATGAGCCATGCCGCAGCGTCCTCCTCGCCGGCGCTCCGATCTACGTCATTACGGGATGCCTTCTGCCACTGCAGTTCCAGTAGGTCTCGGTCGATTCGCTCGGTCGACAACGCAGTCGTGGTCTGGAGAGACTGGGCGTGAAAGCCGCATAGTCTGACCAGGATCCTGCCGTCCGTGTCGCTGAGCGTGATATCGCTGACTATGTGAGCGTCGTCGGCCTCGACCACATGAGCGACGGCCACCATGGTCCTCGTCGGGGGCGCCAGGACGTCGACCCGCCGCAGCCCCACCGGCAGGAACGGTGTGGAGCGGGTTGCATCTGAGTCAGCCGGAGTAGCGGCTGTCAGCAGGACCTGGAATGCCCCGTCCACCAGTGATGGGTGGAATAGGTAGTCCCCGAGTTCGTCGGCGATCGCCGTAGGCACCTCAAGGGTGCCCATCGCGATCCCCTGCCCGTAAGCGATCTCTTGCACCGGCTGGAATGATGGGCCGTATTGAAAACCCATCTCCGACGTCTGATCGTAGAAGTCGGAGCGGCCGATTTGTATCTGGCACTCGCTGCGGACGGCCGCCAACTCGTTGTGACCCGCAGCTGCGGTCCGCAGGTTGAGCTTTGCTGTGGCGTGAATGGTCCATTCCCGCGTCCCGTTGGGGAGGGCGACGAAGCTCGCGATCTCTACGCGAGCATCACTCTCGTAGAGGATTGTCCGCAGCCGCGCGTCTGACGCGTCGCTCAGAATCAGCGCCCTGTGGAACGTAAGATCCTCGATGCTTAGGTCGCCAACGCCGAGGCCGTAGACGTCACGTCCCGCTGCCAACGACATCTCGATAAAGGCTGCGCCAGGCAACAGCGTACTGTTCTGGATCCGGTGATCGGTCAGGAACGCGGGGTGCGATGCGCTGACCTCAAGCTCCCACGTGTGGTGGGACGCGTTCATCCTTTGGCCCAGTAGTGGATGGACCTGAGCGTAGTGGCGATCCTCCCTCGCCTCGGCTGACTCGTTCCAGAACGTCTCGAGTTGCCACGGATACGTCGGCAGCTTCACGTACTTCGCCGACGGGTGATGGAGTGTGCTCCAGTCTGGCCGGTGCCCGTGATTGTGCAATGCACCGAGCGATTGCAGGAGGACTCTGTGGTCGTCTCCATTCCGACGAAGAGAGGGCACGAGCAGCCCCTCGCCGTCGGCGAGCAGCTCCCGCATCGAGCTGGCCAGGACGGGGTGCGGTCCGATCTCGACGATGTGGGTGTACCCGTCGCTGACCATCTGGCTGAATGCGGACGCGAACAACACGGTGGCTCGGACGTTTTGCCACCAGTACTCGGCGTCGGCCGCCCGACCATTGATCCGAGTTCCGGTCACCGTCGAGTACAGCGGGACTGTCGCGGACCGAGGGGTGATGTCTTGCAGTCCGTCTACGAGCTCCGCTCGGAGGGGATCCATGTAATGACTATGGAACGGGACTGCTACGTCGAGGAAGCGGTGGAAGACTCCGAAGGTCTCCAGTTGGTCGGCCATGTTTTCCAGGGCTGCGGATTCACCGGCGATCGTCACTGCGCTCGGGCCGTTGATCGCGGCCACAGAGACGAGTGGTCCAGCGTCAGCGACCGCCTGATTGAGTGTCTCCGGCGTCATACCCACCGCAAGCATCCGGCCCTGGCCTGATGTGCGCTGTTGGAGTCTGCTGCGGTGGTAGACGACTTTGACCGCATCTTCGAAGCTCAGCACGCCGGCGATGTACTGTGCCGCAACCTCTCCCGTGCTGTGGCCGATGACCGCGTCCGGAGTGATTCCGCGTGCCCGCCAGAGGTCGGTCAGGCCCACCTGGACAGCGAAGTTTGCCGGCTGCGAGACCTCGGTCTCGGACATGCGAGACTCGTCCTCCGAGGCAAGCATCTCACTCATCAGGGAGCGACCGGTGTATCTCCGTAGCTCGTCATCACATCTTTGGACTGCATCACGGAACACGGGTTCCGAGTCGAGCAACTGACGGGCCATCGCCCACCACTGGGGGCCCATGCCAGTGAACACGAACGCCAGTTTCGGAGGTGTCGATCCAACTCGGGCCCGTCCAGTGACCACGTCCGGATGCTCCTCTCCCCCAGCGAACTCCGCCAGGCGTTCGCGGACCTCGACCGCGTCGCTCGCGACCACGGACAGGCGGTGCTCATGATGTGTTCGCCGGACGTTGCACGAGAAGGCGATGTCGTCGAGGCTGCCGCCTGGCTCAAGGAGGCGGTCGGACATGGATGCTGCAACATCACGCAGCGCCGGAGCGCTCTTGGCGGACAGCGTCAGCAGCCGAGGGGTGCCCTCCCGCGGGGCGGTTTCGTCGGTAGTCTGCGGTGCGAGTGCCGGTGCGCTCTGCAAGACGGCGTGCGACACGGTACCTCCGAAACCGAACGAGTTGACGCCGGCGAACCGGGGGGCTGCCTCGTCCGGCAGCGTTTCGAGCTCCGCTGGTACACGAATACCCAGCTCGTCGAAATCGATTGCGGGGTTCGGTTCGTTCAGGTGCAGGTGTCCGGGAACCTGTCCGTTCTTCAGAACCAGTGCGGTCTTGATCAGGCCGGCTACGCCTGCGGCAGCTTCGAGATGTCCGATATTGGTCTTGACCGAGCTGACCAGGACAGGGTCACGACAAGGGTCTTGAGCAAAGACACTGCTGATGGCCGTGGCTTCGATGGGATCTCCGAGTGGAGTGCCAGTGCCGTGCGCCTCGACGTAGCTCACTTGGCGCGGCTCTACCCCGCCGCGAGCGCATGCGACGCGCATCGCTTCGGCTTGAGAGTCACCGTTGGGCACGGTGATTCCGTTGGTGCGGCCGTCTTGAGTGACCGCACTTCCGACGAGCAGTGCGTAGATGTCGTCGCAGTCGGCCTGTGCGCGGCTCAACGGTTTCAGCAAGACAACCCCCGCTCCCTCGCCCCGGGCGTAGCCGTCGGCGCTGGCGTCGAACGCCTTGCACCGCCCATCGGCGCTGAGGAAGCCGCCCTTGGACTCGGCGATCGTCATATTCGGTGCGAGGATCACGCTTGCGCCTCCGGCGAGAGCCATCGAGCATTCGCCGTTCCAGATCGACTGTGCTGCAAGGTGTACCGCGACGAGCGATCCTGAGCAGGCCGTGTCAACGGTAAGGCTGGGGCCGCGGAAGTCGAAGGAATACGAGAGTCGATTGGACAGCATCGTCGACATCATTCCCGTCGCGGAGTGCGAGTCGAGTTCGTAGCGGCTTTGCACTCCGTAGTTTTGCAGCAGGTTGTAATCCAGGGTGAACCCCGCCATGAACACCCCGGTGTCGCTACCAGCGAGTTGGTCCGCCGGCTGTCCAGCGTCTTCGAACGCCTCCCACGCCGCCCGTAGCAACAGCCTCTGCTGCGGATCGATCCAGATCGCCTCCCGCGGAGCGATTCCGAAGAAATGAGCGTCGAACTGGTCGACTCGGTCGAGGAAGCCGCCTCGGGTCGTCGACATCTTGCCGAGCTTCCCGCTGTCGGGGTCGTAGAACTTGCGCGACTCCCACCGGTTCTCGGGCACCTCCGAGGTGGCGTCGACGCCAGCGCAGAGCAGATCCCAGAACTTGCTCGGAGTTGTTGCGCCCCCTGGGAAGTGGCAGCCGATTCCTACGATCGCGAGCGGCTCGGGCCGATCCATGCGGCCCTTCTGTTCGATCATCTGGCAGCGTCCTCCCTGGATTCTGTCTTTGTCTTCGGAGCGTTGAGGCCCGCAGCGGCGCAGTGGATCTCGTTGACCGCCTGCTGGGCGACGGCCGTCCGCCGACGTTTCATTCGTGAAGACTCGATATCGCCGTGGCTCTGGGGCGGTCGGCCGGGGGGCCTAGTTTTCGCGCGATACTCGCTACCAACTGCTCCTGGGCACTCTGCAGAAACAGGTGCGGACCGGGCAGCATAGTGAGATCGAACGATGCCGACGTTTCGTCGCCCCAAGCGGCTAGGTCGGCGCGACCCACGCGTACGTCCTGGAGCCCCCCGTACATCGAGATAGGTATGGACAGTGGCGCTTGCGGTGCGTACTTATAGGTGTCGCATACCTCGAGGTCTGCGCGCAAGGCAGGCAGTAGTGCCGCCATGACTTCGTCGCTGTCGAGCAGACCTCTCGGCATCCCTTCCTTGGCGAGAACAGTTTTCAGTACCTCGTCGGGTAAGTGGAAGATCTTGATGTTCGGGTTGGGCAGCTGTGGTGCGCGGAAGGCAGAAAGGAACAGGCGAGACGGCTGGAGGACGTCATGATCCCCCAGCTGTCGCGCGAGTTCGAAGGCTACGAGCGCGCCCATGCTGTGCCCGAAGAAGGCAAAGGGGCGATCCAGCAGGGGGATGATCTCATCGCCCAAGTCGCTGACCAGCGCCCGGAGCTGACGATAGGGATTTTCGGTGAGACGAGTCTCGCGTCCGGGCAGCTGGAGCGCGCACAGCTGCACGTAGTCGGGAAGTAGGGCTGGCCAGGTGTGGAATACGCTGGCGCCGCTTCCCGCATACGGGAAGCAGAACAGACGCACTGGACGTTCGTCGTCGGCATGCTTGACGAACCAAGCGGAGCTACGGCGCTGCGCGTTTTGACGCAGGCGTTCTGCTAGTCCGACCCGCTGGTCAGGTGACAGCTCTCCCAAGCGGGACCGAATGGATGTCGCCATGTGGTTACTCTCGTTACTGGATGCTCGACTCGTCACGTCGGCGCCCACTCTCAGGCCAGTGAAGGGCTCTGCCGGCCCAACGTGATCCACGCATCGTCGATGGGATTCGTCTCGCTCATGCGCAGGTGAAGGGCGCGCAACTCAGACAACATCGAGTCCGCCTCCCAGCTTGCTACCTGGGCGACCGTCGCCGGATCGTCGGATCGACTGAGGCTGGCGACGACGGTGTCCGCCAACTGTCCCGCGATTTGTTCGAGGAGCCGGACGTTCGCGTCGAACTGTCGTTCCAGCTCGGCATCGGGCAGGCCGGCGTCCATACCCTCATGAAGGTCGACGATGAACTTCATAAGCGTGTAAGGATCTGCGAAGACCCGGGCCGCCGGCTCGTTGTCTACGGAGTGCCACTCGCGGTAGAACTTCTGCACGCGCTCATGGATCTTCCACGCCCGCATCAGGTTCACCATGGCCGGAGCGCTATCGCCGAGGCGTGGAATCTTTTCATGGAAGAAGAGCAACCCGGGCACCGCCCAGTACATGATCGTGTCCCAAATCACTTTTGCGACCATCACCTGCGCGTTGCCCATGAGCGGATACTGCTTGTCGTAGGCGACGAGCCAGATCTCACTCAGAACGAGGTACACCTGATTGTGGGCGACCACTTGCTCGGTGATGTCCTCGCCGGCAAAGTCTCGCTGGATCAGGTCGGTGATCAGGCCGTTGCTGATGCCCATGAGGTCGCCGCCGGAGGAGTAGAGCGGATCGATCGACACCCCCGCTTCGCCCGTCAGGCACCAGCGGTGGGGTGAATACACCGCCTTGCTGCTGTAGGCGTAGTCCGTCATGACGCGGAAGTCCTTGATCGCGTCCTGATGCCGGCGGATAGCCGCCGCACACTGAGGTTCGTGTGCGTCGAGCCACGCCAAAGCGCGGTCGCGGGTGTTGAAGCCCCGGGGTGGGTGCATCTGCCCGTCAGCGACGATCCCGATGCTGGTAGCTCCCGACGCGAGCGGGATGAGCCAGACCCAGTAGCCAGGGCCCATCAGGTGGTTGGTGGACAGGTATCGCGGCCCTCCCTTGCGGCCGTAGGGGCCGCGTTCCAGATTGGCCCGAGCCTGCCAGTCAGGGTCGGATGACCAGTCGTCGACAGCTATCTGATGTCCGATTCGGAACCATGCCGAACTGGCTTTATGCCCGACCGGCTTCGCAAGGCCCAGCTGCCGCTTCAGCAAAGCCGCCCGACCGGACGCGTCGATTGCCCAGCGAGCATTGACGACGGCCGCGCTTCCCGTGTGGTCGGTCATCTCGACTCGGTGGGGCTTGTCGGCCTCGCCCAGCTCCACGTGGCGGACCCTGCTGTTGTCATGGAACCGGACACCGAGATCAGCTACGGCCCGAGCGAGGTAGTTCTCCAGTCTGCCGCGATCGAGCTGATAGGTGGCTAGCGGCGCCTCCTCGACCTGACCGAACTCGACGCGCTCGGCAATATCGCTGTTGTCGCCGTGAGGAAAGAAGATCCGCAACCCGAACTTGCGGAGATGATCGTTCTCGAGGTGCGCCTGCAGCCCGAGCACGTCGCGCAGGTAATGGGCCTGCATTTCCACGCTCGATTCGCCCACCTTGTGCGCGGCTTCCGGCACCGGATGGGCCTCGCGCTCGATGACAAGGACGTCGAGGTCGGGCAAGGCGCGTTTGAGCTGTAGAGCGAGCGTCAGACCCGCAATGCCGCCTCCTAGAATCGCTACATCGACGTCGGTGGAGCGTACTTCGCTGTCGCTCACGGCTTCGGCTGCTCTGGCCATTGTGTTTCCCCTATGCGGTTGCAGTTACGGCGTTCTCGACGCTGCACTGGTCGTCGGTCATCGCTGGCGGCTCGGGCTGGCCCACCATCATCCACTTCGTGCTGGTCGGGTTCTGCTTGCGTTCGCGTCGATAGGTTGCGATGAGATCGGCGACCAGAGAATCTCGTTGCCACTCTTGGATGCGGGCAACCACGTCGTCGGCGAGCGTCCGCTCCGCGTACGTTTCGATAACCGTGCTCATCAACTGGCCGGCGAGCTGTCCGAAGAGTCGGGTGTTGTCGGCGAATCTCGCTTCGAACTCCACATCGGTCAGCGCGTCCGCCATGCCCGTGTGCAGCTTCACCATGAAATCCAGTGGCGCATAGAGGTCTACGAATCGATCCGTCAGCTGCGTGTCGTCGATTGACTCCCACTCGCGGAAGAACTGCTGCATCCTATTGCTGATTTGCGTGAGACGCTCGAGGTTGGCTGCGATGGCGGGGGTCGTGGCGGCCACTCGAAACTTATCCTGAAAGAAGAGCAGTCCGAAGACGCCCCAGTAGAACGCTGTGTCCCAGATCACCTTCGACGACATGACTCGGGCGTTACCCATCAGTCGGTACTGGCCCTGATAGATCGCCAGCCAGATCTCGGTGACGCTACGGAACAGTCGATCGTGGATCGCTGCGAGCGCGGTGACGTCCTCGCCGCGCTGCGATCTACTTATCAGGTCGACGACGAGGCCGTTGCCGATCGCGATGAGGTCCAGGCCCGGCGAGTAGAGCGGATCGAGGAAGAGCGCGGATTCGCCAGTCAGACACCACCTCTCGTCGCCGGAGAAGACCTTGTCGCAGCTGTAAGCGTAGTCCCGCATGACGTGGAAGTCCTGGATGGCGTCGCGGTGCTCGTCGATGAGAGCTGCACACTGAGGTTCCTTGACTCGCAACCACTCCAGTGCCTTGTCGAGGCGATTGAAGTCCCGGAACGGATGGGCATCGGACTCGGCGACGATGCCGACGCTGGTCGACCCGGATGCGA
Source organism: Tsukamurella sp. 8F (assembly GCF_029167375.1). GTDB lineage: Bacteria > Actinomycetota > Actinomycetes > Mycobacteriales > Mycobacteriaceae > Tsukamurella. The sequence goes on along the minus strand of NZ_JARFTP010000034.1, from coordinate 31,666 downwards.
GTCGGATCAGCCACACCCAGTAACCCGGTCCCATCAGATGGTTGGTCGACATGGCGCGATCGCCATCGGTGATCCGATTCGACCAGTTGGTTCCCGAGCTCCAGGTGTTGACGTCAATGGGATGAGCGATACGGAACCACGCTGCGTTCGCCGAGTGCGGTACCTTCTTCTGCGCATGGTTGTGTCGCTGTAGAAGTTTGTTCCGTCCCGACGCGTCGACGATCCATCGCGCGGACAGCTCGCGTTCTCCATCGGGTCCAGACAGGCGAACCTGGTGATAGCAGTCTGCGGATGACAGATCGACACCAGTCACCATGTGGCCCGATAGCAGGTCGACGCCGGCGCGGGCGCACCGTTGCGCTAGTTCGTTCTCCAGGCGCCCACGGTCGAGCTGGTAGGTATTGAGCGGCGGGAACTGCGAACTGCCGAGTTCGACACGCCGTCCTATGTCGGTGTTGTCGTCGGTACTGAAGAACATCCGAAGGCCGAACTTTCGGATCTGCCTTGTTTCCAGGTGCTCTCGCAGCCCCATCGTCTCACGCAGGTAGTGTGCGGCGATCTCGACCGTCGATTCGCCTACCTTGTGTGTCGTCTCGGGCACCGGGTGCTCCCGCCGTTCGACGATCGCGACCCGGAGGTCCGGCATGTCTCCGAGCAGTTGCAGCGCCAGGGTCAGGCCTGCCGTGCCACCACCGAGAACGACGACGTCATGGCCCGGTCTGTCGGACTCGTCGCTACGCCGGGCCCGAAGCGCCTCCGTCAGCGCAGCACGCTGGTCATCTGACAGTTCTGTCAGTCGTTCGCTAATAGCCTTCGTCATCCAATCAGCCGCCTTTCTCATCGACACTGTCGGCGGCGGCGATTCCGTTCGGCTTACTTGCGAGGAAAGGAGTGCTCAAGAGGATTCCCGTTTGGTCTGGTCGAGTTAACGGGTCGCATGGCGTGCGCTGATGGACCAGGTCGCCGCGTCCACCGTTTGGTGCCTAAATTGTCGAGATCTGCCAGGGAGGTCTCTGTAGCCGGCGCGGCGCAGATTTCAACGAGGCACGGCCCAACGACGACCGGTGAGACCGCTTTGGGCTGCTGCTGACGCGTGTGGCTCCACGCCAGGCTTGGGGGGTCCGGCACAGAGCGGCCTCGACATCCGTGCCGTGACGTGTGGGCCGGCGGGCGAGGAGAGTGGCGGACATAACGCCGCTCCTCGGCCAGGCAGCTCGTCCCTATCGGGCGCCGACCGGGACCGCAAGCCGATCAGTGCGACTGATCTTGTTACGGCAGGTCAGCGCCCGAACCGACGTCGCCGCCCGCCGCCACTGCACGATCCATGTGTTCACGGCGACGGCGCTGTCACCGCAACCGCCGACTGCGCCGATCGTGCCCCGCTTCCCGATCGATCCGGACCTCATGAACCGTGGACCACTGGTTGACTGGGGTTGTCAAGCGGCTTACGGACGGGGGAAGAGAAGCGCAAGATGCGCGGCGTTTGGTTGATGGAGTTGGGTGCCAGCCGCGCCTGACACCCACGGTTGATCCGCGTAGACCTCGCGGCCCACTTGCCCGCAACGGTGGACTGCAATGGCTTCGGATTCGGGGGGAATCGACGGTGACGCATGTTAGGTCGCACTGACGCCAACAGGCTCAACTCGACTTCGACACTGGGGGTTTCGAGATTTCTCAAGGCAGCGTCCAAACAGAATACACCCTACAACGTTCCGACCGCGCCTGCCCGGCCGATCGTCCACACTACCGCGCCCACCTGTTCGGCCCGTTCCAGGTACTTCGCGACGATTGCGCAATTACTGCGGTTAGAAGGGCCAGCGCTCGGAAGCTCCTGAAGTGGTTTCTTCTGCACCCGAATGTGCGAGTCGATGCGTCAACACTTTCCCATCTACTGTGGCCGGAGAACGGCTCTGACAGCACGAATAGGTTGCATGTCGCCGTGCATCATTTGCGACACGCTCTTGAACCCGAGCTGGGAGTTCGCGAACAGTCGAAATTCATCCGGCTCAACAAGACAGGGCATTATTGGTTCGATACGAACGGTGTCTGGTGGACAGACGTAGCGGAGGTCGAGTCCCTCGCAGCGGCCGCGCGGCGAGCGCGGAAGAGCCGAGACAACGTTACGGCGATCGCGCACTACGAACGCCTGCTCGACTACTACGCGCACGGTTTTCTGCCTGAAGACCTTTTCGACGATCGGTTCGACGACGATCGCGCCGTTCACGAGGTCAATCAGCAGGCCGTTCAACACGAACTCCTGACGCTATACATAACTGAAGGACTCATTCACAAGGCTCTACTGTGTGCGATGCTGATTCAGGAGTATGATCCCTGCTCCGAGGAGGCGATGGCAGCTATTATCGACGTCTGCATGCGTCATGGAAACGGCCTGGCAGCCGGCGACTACTTCGCGACCTATATCGACGCGGTCGGCGGCCCGGCCTCGGCCGCGGATCACAGTAGCACCGCCGAGCGTCTGTGGGACCAGGCGAGACGCGCCGATCCCGATCGGTGACTGTTGCCTGCCAGTCGGAGTCGCCGGGCCATCCGTCAAACACCTCGCATCGAGCGAAACGCAGCAAGCGGCGTCAGATTGGGCCGCCCTTTCAGGCGAGCCTTGCTGGTGTCGCTGCTTGGTGCGTATGAGGCGCGAAGGCCTCGAATATGACGCCTGGGTCACCTTCGAGGACGCCGGCGCCGATGGCGTCGGCCGCTGGAAGCTCACCTGACGCAAGGCCAAGCGCCACGAACGGATCGACGCGCAACACCGTCTGGGGACGCGTTCCGGTGTCGAGTTCGACGTGGCAGCCTGATCGGTCGATGGTCACCGTCACCAGGGCGCCCTCGACGTCCAGTCCGAATGTGACCTTCTTGGCCGACCTGGCGTCCTCCAACAGAGCTTCCAAGGCGACGACAAGCCACTGCGGCCGGAATGTGTCGTCCGCTCGCGGTCCCGAGACCATCAGAGGAACACTCCAACGAACCAGCGGGTCAACGACCGCTCGCAGCTCCTCCCCCCACGGAGTCAGGGAGTAGACGATGCTGTTGGTCGTCGTGTTCAGTGATCGTTCGACAACTCCGCCTGCCTCCAGCTCGCGTAGCCGGTTGGCCAGCAGGTTCGTGGCGATGCCAGGGAGCGACTCCCTCAACTCGCTATAGCGAGCTGGGCGCACAAGGAGTTCTCGGACGATGAGCATCGACCATCGCCCTCCTATTAGGTCCAGGGCGCGAGCTACACCGCAAAACTGACGGTAGCCACCCATCTTCCACTCCTCTAGGCTTGACTTTCTCATGTGTGGTTGAGTATATACGAAGTTCGGTTGCAGAGTGAGGACCTGGCTCGGTTCTTGACGTCGTCGAGACACCAAGGGAGTCGGCAGCATGCAAGGTGACCGACTTCGGCCGCCGGCCATGAATCGCAGCCAGACGCTTCCCATGCCGAGCCGGTGGGCTCGCCGGGCCCACCGTAACGCCCCGCCGTTGCTCGGAGGGGGGGCGACCCTCGTCGATCCGCCAACTATGACAGCTCACACCGAGCCGAGCAGGACGTCGATCGTCGCGTCCCACAGACAGCTGGATCGTCGCCTGCCGGGAAGGACATCGCGATGCGAGCCCCGCCGGCAGGCGAGTGCAGCGGCAGCTGGTCCACTACACCCCCGTGCTTGACTTTCACGTGTACAGTTGAGTATGAACGATGAGCAACTGGGCGAGCGGTCACGCGAGGTGGGCGGGCGGTCGGTGACGGCGAACCCAGCAATCGATCGTCAAAGCAGACGGTGAGGTAGAGACTGTCGCACGGTCGTGGTCAAGCGCACAGGCCAGTCGGTTAGTCGGACAAATCATGGCTTCACGTTCTCGACATCAGATCAACTGGGGGCGAACATTTGATACCGCAAAGTTCCTACGCAGACGCTGCCCTTCGGCCATCAACCAAGCTGTGGCCCCGCACTCCGAGGCGCCGGCAATGAGGGCGCATGGACCGTCCGAGGGGCGCGTCGATCTTGGAGCCCTGCGGCTTCGCGGCCTTCTGTCTGCGAAGAGCGGTGGATCCGGGTCCCAGCTCTCGAACACCCTTCCCGGGGAGGGATCCTCGGACGCGGCGACGAGCGATCACCCGAGAGCACTTGAGCAGGCGTCCCCGTATCGTGCGTATCTTTTCGGATCATTACGTCTCTTTCGCGATGACCAACAGATCGAGGTAGGGCCCCGACGAAAAGGTGTCTCCATTCTTCTGTGGTTCCTACTCAACCCCGGGCGCCCCCGATCGGCAGACGAGTTCGTAGACGCACTGTGGCCTGAATCCGACCGAGAAAAGGCTATTGCCCAGTTTGACGTCAATATCCACAGCCTCAAACGCTCCCTCGAACCCGGCCTGGGCCCGAGGGAGGAGTCGTCCTTCATCCGACACAACGCCAAACGGGTGTACAGCTTCGAATCGGCCGAACTCTGGTGGACAGATGTCGCGGACGTCGAGCTGCTTTACCAGCGCGGATGCGCCGCCGACAGGGCCGGCGCCACCGACCGCGCCCGCTTCTACTACCGGCGCATCGCCGAATATGTCTCGCGCGGAACGCTGCTGCAAGACGAGGGCGACTGGGCTGACGTATATCGGCGGAAGTATCGGCTGATCTGCTGGTACGCCCTGGTCAGGCTCATGGAGTTCGACAGCGCCGGCGGCCTTGAAGAAGAACTCCTGGAGTCGTCCTACCAGATGCTTCGGATAGACAAGTACAATCCTCTTGCGAACCAGGCGGTCATCAACTCCTTGATGCTCAAGGGCGATCTACGATCGGCAACCAAGAGATTGGAAGAGTTTAGAGAAGGGATCCAGCGGGATCATGGAGCATCGCTGCCCGGCGAATTTGTAGAGTTGCAGGATAAGCTCATCGGCTGAGGTTTCCCGTCTACTTACACCCCGTGAAACACGCAGTGAAGTGCGTGTAGTTAGCGTTCGGACTATAGCTGTTCACCGCGCTCGGATAGTTCGAGCACGCACCTAGGAGTTCGATATGACGCTGACGATGGCTGGGTTCTTCGAGGAGTTACCGAGCCGGTTCAAGCCCGAAGAAGCCGCGGACCTCCAGCGGACAATCCAATGGCACATCACCGACGATGAGCAGGGACTTTGGGCCTTCGAGATCAAGGACGGGAAGGGACACGTCATCCCCGGAGGCGTATCCGAGCCCGACACCACATTCACTACCACCAGCGATACGTGGATCGCAATCGCGGAGGGCCGGCAAGACGCCATGAAGGCGTTCCTGACCGGAAAGATCCAGGTCGAGGGCGACATGACCCTCGCGCTGAAGGTGCCCGACCTGTTCGACACCACCGTCGAATCCGCTGAGTAGACGCTGCCCTCACGACACACGCAGTGATCGAGCGCGCCAGGAAGCAAGGCGCGTTGCCGGTCCCTGCCGAATGAGGCACGCGCCACTACCAGCATCTCTGCCCCAGCCACCTCGACGGATCCGGGGTGCCCCGAACGAACGCGCCGGTCGACCACGTTCTGAATCCTCGGTGACGAACGGCATCGGACGCGCACGGAGGAATACAGTGACCGACCCATCGCTCCATCTTCTGCTCGGCGTCGCTACCGCCTGGTTCGTAATAGCCTTTGCCGCACAGCTATTCGGATGGTTGTCCCTGAAGCGTGGCCTTCCCGTCGCCGTCGCAGCGATGGTCACCGGGGTTGCCTCGCTGGCCAGCACCGCATACCCGCCCTACGCACTGTCGGCCGAAGCAGGCCCGCGATGACCGGCCACAGCTTCCACGTGCTGCTGGGGGTGACCGTCGCGCTGTTCGTCATCGTCGCCACCGCGCAGCTCTTCGGACGGATCGCCCCGATGCTGCGGCAACCCGCGGTCGTCGGCGAGATGGCAGCCGGCGTCGTCCTCGGCCCCAGTCTCTTGGGCGCCGTCGCCCCAGACCTGTCCGCCCACCTGTTTCCCACCGACGTCAAGCAGACCCTGTTCGTGATCGCCATGCTCGGCCTGAGCTTCTACATGTTCCTCGTCGGCATCGAGCACGAGCATGAGGCAGGGTCGCGCAAAGAGGCATCCTTCCCGGTCGTCATGGCCATCGCTGGGATGGTCGTGCCGGTCACCATCGGTGCCGCCGCCGCAGCGCTGGTCGCGAACCGGTTCCGCCCCGCTGACATTGCACCCGGCGTGTTCGTCGTGTTCGTGGGCGGCGCACTGTCCGTCACAGCCTTCCCGATGCTCGCCCGCATGCTGCAGGAACGACGCATGATGGGGACGCCCTTCGGCGCAGTCGCCACCCGCGCCGCCGCGCTCGACGACGCCATGGCCTGGTGCTTGCTCGCCGTGCTCAGCGGTTTCGCCAGCGGAGGCACCCTGTCCGGCCTGCTGCACACTATCCTGCCGGCCGCGGCCTTCGCCGCGATCGCGTTCTGGCTACTACCCAAACTCTTCCGCCGACCGATGCAACGCGCCGTCGATGAGGGACACGTCGGCGACGGGTTACTCGGTGCGCTGCTGATGCTCGTCCTCGGAGCGGGCTGGTTCAGCGACTACATCGGCATCTACTCGGTCTTCGGCGGCTTCATCGCCGGTATGGCACTACCGTCCGTCCCTGGATTCTCCGCACTGATCAACGCCCGTCTGCTACAGCTTGTCCGCTGCCTGTTCCTCCCGGTGTTCTTCGCGTACTCGGGCTTGAACACGGACATCACCACCATCTCCGGCAGCGTCCTTCTCATCCTGGGGTTACTGTTGGCCGCCGCGTTCACGTCCAAGACCGCGGCAGCCGTGCTCGTGTCGCGGGCGTACGGATGGGGCTGGGGCAAAGCGACCGCAATGGGGGCGCTGATGAACGCTCGCGGACTGATGATCCTCATCTTCATCAATATCGGCCTCGGGCTCGGCATCATCGAACAGCGCATGTTCTCGATCCTGGTAGTGGTGGCCGTCATCACTACCGCCCTGGCACTGCCGATCTACCGTCGTTACTACACACCCGCACGGGAAGACGCAGAGAGACAGGCGGCGGCAGCGGCCGCCGTGGAGGAGATCGCGGCTCAGCCACCGGACCGCCCCGTGCGGGCGGGCGACATGCCGAACTAGGCGGCACCCAACTGCGGATTCTCGACGGTCACCGCGTCGCTGGGTAGCGGTCCAACAACCTCACGTGGCCCCACGGCCCCGGCAATCAGAGAGGGGAACGCGTCGTCCAGTCGCGGTGCCGCGGGTGCGCATGAAAGCCCCCACCCCCGTATGGGGTCGCGCAGCCCCGGATCGATATTCGAACGCATATACTATAGTGGCGTGGGATTCGAAATAGGGATGCAGAGCTGGTCAGAGATGGAGCGCGTGCTGTCAGGTCGACCACCCACGCGAGGGGAGGGATACGCCGACCTCCCACGGAGCTCTCCCGAAGTTCCCGCTAGCCGGTCCGCCGTCCCCGCGATAGAACACCCCGGGTCGCGCGTCCCATACGCCGAGCTGCACGCTCATTCCGCGTTCAGCTTCCTCGATGGCGCCGCCCTGCCGGAGGACATGGTCGAGCAGGCACATACGCTCGGGCTGAAGGCCTTGGCGATTACCGACCACAACGGCTTCTACGGGGCAGCACGATTCGCGCAGGCCGCGAAGACACTCGGCGTACCCACTGTGTACGGGGCCGAACTGTCACTCGCCCTCGACGAGGAGAGGACAGGCACCCCCGATCCGGCGGGCGAACATCTATTGGTGCTGGCCAAGGGCCCGGAAGGTTACCGTCGCCTCTCGCGTGCCATGGCAGACGCGCACATGGCCGCCGGCGAGAAGGGGCGACTCAGATTCGACCTGGACGTCCTCACGGAGGCGTCCGGCGGGCACTGGCACATCCTCACCGGATGCCGGAAGGGAGCAGTGCGCCGCGCACTCGAGCGCGCCGGAGAGGCAGCCGCCTTGGCGGCCGTCAGCGATCTCGTCGACCGGTTCGGCGCAGACAGCGTCAGCATCGAGCTCACCACTCACGGCGGGCCCGACGACGACGAGCGGAACAATCGACTAGCAGCGCTGGCGGCTCCGGCAGGCTTGGCCGGCGGCGTCGGCGGAGGCATCATCGCCACGACCGGCGCGCACTTCGCCCACCCACAGCAGCGTCGGCTCGCGATGACCCTGGCCGCGATCCGCGCACGACGAACTATGGACGAGATGGACGGCTGGCTTCCGTCGGCGGGTGGCGCGCACCTGCGATCGGGCGACGAGATGGCCGCGCTGCTCCCGGACTTCCCTGCGGCCGTAGGAGGAGCAGTCGAGCTGGCGGGCGAGTGTGCCTTCGACTTGAAGCTCGTCGCGCCGAGGCTACCACCGTTCGACGTGCCGAATGGCCACACCGAGACGTCGTGGTTGCGTGAACTGGTCAGTCGAGGGGCCCACGACAGATATGGCCCGCGAGCGTCGAATCCAAAGGCGTACAAGCAGATCGAGCACGAACTGCGCATGATCGAAGCTCTCGACTTCCCTGGCTATTTCCTGATCGTTCACGAGATCGTCCAGTTCTGTCACGACCGCGACATCCTCTGTCAGGGCCGAGGCAGCGCCGTCACGTCATCGGTCTGCTATGCGCTGTCCGTCACCACCATTGACCCCATCGCCGAAGGCCTGCTGTTCGAACGATTCCTGTCACCGGAACGCGATGGGCCCCCTGACATCGACATCGACATCGAGTCCGATCGACGCGAGGAGGTCATCCAACATGTGTACGAGCGGTACGGACGGCAGTACGCGGCGCAGGTGGCGAATGTGGTCACCTACCGGAGGCGCTCGTCCGTACGCGATGTTGCGCGCGCGCTGGGCTTCTCCCAGGGGCAACAGGATGCGTGGAGCAAACAGGGGAAGACTAGGGACGACGGCAACGGGGTCGACATGCCTCCGGCTGTGCGCGCACTCGCCGAGGAAATCACCGATCTGCCAAGACATCTGGGGATCCACCCGTGCGGCGTGGTGATCTGCGACCGACCGATCGCGGACGTGTGTCCCACAGAGTGGGCGCGTATGGAGAACCGGAGCGTCTTGCAATGGGATAAGGACGACTGCGCCGCGGAGGGGTTGGTCAAGTTCGATCTACTGGGCCTGGGGATGCTGAGCGCTCTGCACTATGCGGTCGATCTGTTGAGAGAGCACAAGGGACTGCACGTCGATCTCGCAAGGCTCAGACTGGACGATCCCGCGGTGTACGAGATGCTCAGCCGCGCAGACTCCGTCGGGGTTTTTCAGGTGGAGTCGCGGGCACAGATGGCGACGCTGCCACGTCTAAGACCGAAGAAATTCTATGACCTCGTGGTCGAAGTGGCTTTGATCCGGCCGGGACCGATCCAGGGCGGCTCAGTGCACCCGTACATCCGACGACGCAACGGGCGTGAGGCACCAGCTGTGGAACACGAGTCGATGAGGGCAGCTCTCGATCGCACCCTCGGTGTGCCCCTGTTCCAGGAGCAGCTGATGCAGCTCGCCGTGGATGTCGCCGGCTTCACGCCGGCGGAGGCTGACCAGTTGCGTCGCGCCATGGGCGCCAAGCGCTCCCCGGAGCGGATGGAACGACTGCGCAGCAGGTTCTACGAAGGAGCCAAACAGAGACACGGCATCGATCTCTGTATTGCCGAGCGCATCTATGAGAAGCTATGTGCCTTCGCCAACTTCGGCTTCCCCGAGAGTCACGCCCAGTCGTTCGCCTCGCTCGTTTACTACTCGTCCTGGCTCAAGCTCTATCACCCGGCCGCATTCTGCGCGGCTCTACTACGGGCACAGCCCATGGGGTTCTACTCTCCGCAGTCGCTGATCGCGGATGCTCGTCGGCACGGAGTGACGGTGCACCGACCCGATATCAACCAGAGCCTGGCATGGGCGACTCTCGAGAGAGACGGGCTGGAGGTGCGCCTCGGCTTGTCAGCCGTACGCGGCATCGGAGACGATCTCGCGGAACGCATCACCAAGGAACGGGACGCCAGCGGCGCTTTCACCGATCTGCTGGATCTCACGGGCAGGGTCGAGCTGACTACCAGGCAGGCGGAAGCACTTGCTACAGCGGGAGCTCTGGCATGTTTCGGCGGAAGCTTGCGGCAGGCGCTCTGGGCGGCCGGAGCTGCGGCGAGAGAGCGGCCCGATCGCCTCGCCGGCATGGCGACGGCCGGCACGCCCCCCACTCTGCCCGGAATGAGCGACGCGGAACTCGCCGCGGCAGACATGTGGGCCACGGGGGTCACTGTCGACGTGTATCCCACGCAGTTCCTCCGGCACAGCCTCAACGCACTCGGGGTCGTACGCGCCGTCCATCTGCCGAACATGCCTGACGGTGACCGCGTTCTCGTGGGCGGCGCCGTTACTCACCGCCAACGCCCCGGCACCGCAGGCGGGGTCACCTTCATCAACTTGGAAGACGAGACCGGCATGGTGAACGTGCTCTGCAGCCCGGGACTGTGGACGCGCTACCGGAAGATCGCACAGACGGCACCTGCTCTGCTCGTCCGGGGCCGACTCCAAAATGCCGACGGTGCCGTCACGATCGTCGCAGATCGTCTCCAACGGATGGTCGTCACCAGTCCTGGTTCACGCGATTGGCGTTGACCTCAACATAACCGGCGGGCAGGGGGCGATTGCGCTGACGATAGTTGCGGTGCTCGACGCGTCAGCCATGGACCGATCAGCGGACACCCTCGTGATGGCTGATCGGGCTGGCGACTGACCGGCCGCTGCCACGGCGGCCAGCACCCCTGATGTGCTCCGTCACGACTGCCGTGTGATCAGAGTCGACGTTCGTCCGTGAAGGCAGCGTGCAGCGCTTCGATGTCGCCCGTGAGTTCTCCCGCGGCGACTGCCTGCTCCACAGTCAGGCCTCCGGCGACCAGTCCGACGACGACATCGGGTCCCGCAGTGAGGACTGTTGTCGGAGGCTGGTCGGGATCGATGGCCGCCGTGGGGCCGGATTCGTCGATGCGAAGGACGATCAGCAGTCCCTCGACATTGAAGCCGACTTCGGTTGTAGCGGTACAGGTTACGTCGTGCAGCAGAGCCGGAAGGGCGAGAACGAGCCAGCGGGGCTGGAAGGAGTCGGCGCCGCGCCCAGACATCAGGAGGGGCGCCGCCCATCGGCCCAGCGCTTCCATCGGCGTGTGCAGTTCGGCCCCCCACGGCGTTAGCGCATATAGGATTCCGCGATCACCGAGACGCCGCTCGACGACCCCGCCCGCCTCCAGGGCGCGGAGTCGTTCCGTTAGGAGATTGGTGGCGATTCCGGCAAGTGAGGTCGTCAGTTCGTTGAATCGCAGAGGCCCCGGCAGCAACTCACGGACGATGAGGAGGTTCCATCGATCCCCTACGAGGTCCCACGCGCGAGCGAGGCCGCAGTATTGACCGTACGACCGTGCCGCAGGTTCCTTGAGGTTAGCCATCGCGATTGATTATACCAACTGCACCGAGGATGTGGCGAGCACTCGGGGGACAGTCACAGCCTTCTGCGGACCGCCGCGCGGAGCCGGGCCGGACCGTGGCGAGATCGCTCGAGCGATTGCTAAGCCGTCAGGGTCAGCACTGCGACGGAGCACTCGGGACGTCGACGGCCGGAGCGACCCACGTTGAGGCAGGATATCGGTCGCTCCACTCACGGGGCCATCTCATGTCACCCGAATCCAAACCGACAAGATTTAGGGTGCACGCGGGAACGCCTCGGATACCCTCGGGGCGTGGCCGGCAACACGAGGACCCCTGGGGCGAGCATCAAACCCGCGCTGGTCCAAGCGGGGTTTGATGTGTTGCGCCGCGAAGGTCCTTCCGGCCTGACCGTCCGAGCCGTCGCGGACCAAGCAGACGTCGCGCCGATGGGCGTGTACAAGCATTTCGGAAGCAAGGACGGATTGCTGCAGTCGATGGTGGACGCGGGATACGCTCGGCTCGACCAGGCCTGGCGCTCCGTCGGGGACGGCGAGCCCGCTGCGCGGCTGCGGGAAACCGCGCGCGCCTACCGGCGGTTCGCGCTCGATAATCCTGCCCTGTACCGGCTGATGTTCACAGGGGTCGTCGCGCCGGAGTCCACCGAGGCCGCCGAGACTTTGCGCGGAGTTATCCGACACGGCCATGCAGCAGGATCGATCAGTCCGAGCGACGCCGGTGAGACCGCCATGCACGTCTGGTGCTGCCTCCACGGCGCGATCAGTCTCGAACTGGACGCGCCGCCACAGCCCCCAACCGAAGCAGATGCCTCGTTCCGCCGCTTGCTCGAACTCATCGAAGCAGGCCTGACTCACCGAGGAACATGAAGGCACCGGGCAGGCAGCTGCGGAGCGCGCTGGCACGCCCAGACAGGATGCTCCACGCATCATCGCCGACGTGAGTTGTGTGTACAGGCGGACCGTATCCCGGGGCGGGCGCCCCGACGTGGGACGGAACTCGGCGCCAGCGCAAACGAGATATCGCCCAACGGGTGCCCAGGCTCCTCCAGGCCGGTGTCAGTCATCTATCGTGCACGGGCAGCCCGAGCCGCATCGCTTGTAGGTGTGAGCCCTATGGGAAGAGCCGGGTCGATCAGGAACGCACTTATCGTGCGTGACCGTCTGACCTTCCGCCGTCGACAACCTGTTCCACTACGCGTGTCGCTCGCCGAAGACCGAGCGAAAGACCTCGATGTCGCCCTCCAGCTGCCCAAGTTCAAGCGCCTGCCCGATCGTAAGTCCACCGGCGGCCAGACCCACGACAGTGTCCTCGTCGGCGACGAACACCGTGGAAGGCCTCTCTTCGGGATCAGTGATCATCGTCGGCCCGTCCTGGTCAACACGGAGTACCATCAGAGCGTCGCCGACCTCGAAACCGCACTCAGCCGGAGGGGTTGCAACGCGCCCTCGAAGCAGCGCGGGAATCGCGAGAGTAAGCCACCGAGGCTCGAATGAATCATCGGCAGCAGGCCCCGGCATCAACAGGGGTGCGCTCCACCTACCCAGGGCCTCCATCGCCTCTCGCAGGCCCATGCCCGCCGGCGTGAGGGCGTAGATGACCTTTCCGCCATCGACGGTTCGGCGCACGATTCCATTAGTTTCCAGTGTCCGCAGACGTTCAGCGAGGAGGTTGGTTGCGATTCCCGTCAACGAGTTCTTGAGTTGGGTATAGCGCCGCGGACCCGGTAGCAATTCGCGGACGATCAGAAGAGTCCACCGTTCGCCCACCAGATCCAATGCAAAGGCCAACGGGCACAATTGTCCGTACGAACGCGAGATCCGGGCACCACGGTTGACGGTTTCCATTACACTTGAGTATATCAAATCTTCAAGTGTTGTTCAACTGCCGACGGTGAATTCGTACTTGCGCGAACCGTGTGGATTCTTTCTAGGCGTGCGCAATCCACCACCAACCCTTAGGGAAGCAGACGATCGCTACCGAGCCGCACTAGTGTCGTCGCGCTACTCGTTCACCGTCCGCGGATTCCAGGGCGATAGGCATACCGTCAACAGGGATGGGCATGCCGCCGTAGTCCCACCGCGCTCTATAGTGTTCCGTGGGAAGGGAGAACTCATACCGGAGCAGCAGCCGGTGCATAACCGTCTTGACTTCCAGATTGGCGAATATCTGTCCGATGCAATTGTGCGCTCCTCCCCCGAACGGCGCGAACGCGTACCTATGTTTTTTGTGTTCAGACCGCGGCTCGGAAAACCGATCCGGGTCGAACTTCGCAGGGTCGGTCCACAACTCCGGGAGGCGATGGTTCATTGCGGGCCAAGTGACAACATTAGTGCCAGCCGGCAAGTGATAACCGAGTAGCTCGGTATCTCGAACCGTCCGACGCATATTGAAGGGCAAGGGCGTCACCAGTCGCAACGACTCTTTCATCACGAGATCGAGGGATTTGAGCCGGTCGATGGCCTCGATGTCCAAGGTCCCGTCACCCACCGCCGCTGATTCTGCGCGGCAACGTCGCTGCCACTCTGGATGTGCGGCGAGGTGATAGACCATCGTGGTTATCGCCGACGTCGAAGTGTCGTGAGCGGCCATCATCAGTTGGATCATGTGGTTGACGATGTCAGTGTCGGTGAAGCTGTCGCCGTTCTCATCCGTCGCCCGCGAAAGGACACTCAGCATGTCAGTACCGTCGATCTTTCGCCGTCCGCCGATCTGGGCATAGAAGTAGTCTTCCAATACCTTGCGAGCACGTAACCCGCGCCACCACCTGAATGGAGGAATGGGACGACGTATCAAGGCGCTTCCAGCTCTAGTTAGAGTCGTGAATGCCCTATTAATCTGGATGAGCTCGGCAGCGTTGTCGCGGGGATCGAGGCCCATGAACACCAGCGACGCGATGTCCAGGGTAAGTTGCTTCGCCGCCGGTTGCAGGAGTAGGCGAACGCCGTTACTGGGATAGCTCGCCACCGTCTCACTGGCAACGCGATCGAAGTGGGCCACGTATCCGGCTAGTCGGTCGGGGGTGAAGGCGGCCTGCATTATCCGCCTGTGGTACCGGTGCTCCTCGAAATCCAGCAGGGTCAGGCCCCGGTTGAAGAACGGCCCCAGCAGCGGATACCATCCCTCTTGGGAGTAATCCTCGTGGCGGTTCGTGAATATGGTTTGGGTTGCATCCGGGCCGACAGCCATGACGGCCGGCAGGATCGGCAGGTCGATGAAGAAGACCGGCCCGCGCTTGCGATAGACGCGGAGCAGAAAGTCCGGGCCTCCTCTGAACAGCTCGATCACATGGCCGAGGATCGGCAGGCCGCGATCACCGATGACGGGTTTGAGATCACTGCCTGCCGGTGGCGGCGCCAGTTCTCTTGCTCGCCAGTCGACGTCGAGTAGAGCTCCTTCAATCGCTCGAACTCCCGGTAGCGTGCTAAGCGTCGGGGTGATCATACGTTTGGTCCGTCCGAGCAGGTAGCTCGCGTTCGTGCTGGTCGTGGCCATCGGTGCTCCTCTACGCCGGCGCAGTCCCGACTCTGGTTTAAGTGACTTCCGGCGAAGTTACATCCGCGGTAAGGCATCTGGGGTCCCACTCGCGATCACAGCGGAGGCGCGCGCACCGGCATTGCTGCATACACGGCCCCACGTCGCCGGGGAACGATGTCGTCTATGACGTACGCCGCCTTATATGGTCCCTCTTTCGATCGAGGTAAGTGTGGGGAAGTCGACCAGCACAGCATGGAGTCGAAGCGAGCAGTACCGGCACCGACTTCTTCAAAGGATGTAGACGATGACAATTACCGCAATCCGAGGGGGATCACCCGAGGCTTCCGAGGATGTCGGGTTCCGCGACTCGGCCACCTCCGTCATGTGGCGGCTCTGGTCGGCAGCTGGTGTCATTCCGTCGGCTCCTGATGAGGGCGACGATATGTCGGCGACCCGGTTGAAGCACATCGTTTATACCGTTCATGAGTGCTGTGAGACGACGATTCTAAACCCTCGGTTCGAGAGTCTTGTTCCCAAGTTGGAGGCATACGACGACGAGCTTCAGGGCTTCGCATACGAGGGGGCGGGGGTGGGGCTCGCCGCGCTCGATTGCATGTTCCCCCGCAGCGATCGCACCCGGGCCTTGGCGACCGGTCCCGGCGCCCATCACGTCTTCGGTATCTATCTCGGCGCCGGAATGTGCTTGGCCCGTATCCGGAAGAACCCCGAGTCCTTCCGTCAGAAACTCGGTGACCCGCTGATGAGCTGGACCGTGCTGGACGGCTACGGCTTCTATCGAGGCTTCTTCCACTACGACCGATTCGTGACCCAGAAGCACGTTCCCCCTCACCTGCAGGGATACGGTCGCCGCGTGTATGACCAGGGTTTGGGACGAGCGATCTGGTTCTCAGCAGATGCCGACGTCGAGCTCGTCGCAACGACGATCGAGGCTTTCCTGCCGCAGCGCCAGGCCGACCTCTGGAGCGGCGTCGGATTCGCGTGCGGCTACTCGGGAGGCATCGAGCGCGAGGCGCTCGAACCCCTGCCCGACCTGGCTGGTGTTCACCGCGCACATCTCGCGGTGGGGGCCGCGATTGCAGCTAAGGCTCGCTACCTTGGGGGCAATCCTGCGCCACACAACGATTTGGCGTGCGATCTGCTGTGCGGATCAACGGCCAAGGAGGCTTCGGACGTCGTGGATGACGCGGTCGTAAATCTGCCCCCCGGGGTGGATGTGCCGGCCCACGCGCTGTGGCGCCAGCGGGTTCTGCAAGAGTTCCTGTAGCCATGCTTAGCGCCATTCTCAAGCCGGTACTGGGTTTGTCGGTGGAAGACTTTCCGCGGGTCGCGAAGGAGCACTTCGGGGCGCTCCCCGAGATGGATCAAGTCTGGCCGTACTTCGAAGAGCCGTCACACGCGATCCTGGACAACTTCTGGTCCACGCTCGACCGACCGAGTTTGGACCACGTCATGCCTATGCTCGAAGCCAACTCGGCGAAAATTCGTGGAGTTGCCTACGAAGGCGCTGCGATGGCGTTGATGTTCTTGGACACCCTTCTTCCATATCGCCGTAGGGTCAAGGCCCTACTGGCAGGGCCGTGCGGCGTCTACAGACCGATGGTGTATGTCGGCGCGGGAATGATTCTTCCGCGGCTGCCGATGGATCCTTTGCGCGTCGTCGACCGCTTCAAAGACGACCCTGAACGATGGTGCATGCTCGACGGATATGGGTTCCTCGACGGGTTCTTCAACGCACGAGCGTGCCTGGACAGGCAATCGCGACCGGACGGCCTGGCCGGCGAAGCCGCCCGCAACTTCGACAGTGGAGTCGGACGCAGTCTGTACTTCACCAGCGCAGCCAATCCGGACAGGATCGCTTCCGTCCTTCGACGTTTCCCCGAGAGCAGGCGGAGAGATCTGTGGGGTGGAGTTGGCTTGGCGTGCGGCTACACCGGGGGGGCCATGAACACGGACGGTTACCGGAGACTGCTGGCTACCTCCGGCGACTACGCGGTCGAAGTCGCAGTGGGTCTCGCCGCGGCTGCTGCCCTGCGCGAGCAGACGAGTCACCCTGCCGACCACACCGATGGAGCGTGCCAGGTGTTCTGGGGAATGGACGCCGGGAGCGTCGCGCACTTCCTCGCCGAAGTCACGCGGATCCAACCCCAGGCGGCCGGGCCCCGCTACGAGGAATGGCGCCGTTGCGCGAAGTCGATCTGGTCCGATCGCCACGAGTTGGCCAATGGCATGGAAGGGGTACACGGATGAGCGTTATCGGTACAGCAAGGCGTCGAGTGTTCGGCATCGCGGAACCGCGGAAGGTGTTCCGCAGGCCAGGGTTCTCTCCGGACGCGTGGAGCCAGTTTGGCCCGGTGATCGAGGCTCTGGCGGCGGGTTACAACGCAAGCCTGGAGGATGCATCGCTGCCCGCGCTGGTGCCCAAGCTGGAGGCCATGGACCCCGTGTTGCACGGATTCGCTTACGAGGGCGCCGCGATGGGGCTGGCGGTCCTGGACATCCTCGCGCCTGGCAAACGGCGAATAGCCGAGTTCGTGAACGGTCCTGGTTCGCATCACCCCGCGACGATCTATGTCGGCGCCGGGATGGCGCTGGCGCGCCTTCGTCGACGCCCCGAGAGATACGTGGGGCGGATCGACCACGTTCTCGGTTGGGCCGTCGTCGACGGCGTCGGCTTCCATGAAGGCTTCTTCTTTCGCCAGAGATCGATAATCCAGCAACAGCTGCCCGGATACCTGTCGCATACCGGCAGAGAGCTGTTCGACCAGGGTCTGGGCCGCTCTCTCTGGTTCTCATCGGCAGCCAACGTCTCGGCGGTGGAAGACACGATCAAGGCTTTCCCGTCCGAGCGGCATCCGGGTCTGTGGCAGGGAGCAGCCATCGCATGCAGCTTTGCCGGAGGAACCAACCGGGCTGGCATGGAACAGATGCGCCGCGCCGCGGAGCCGCACCACGACCGTCTGGCCTGGGCCGGCGCGACGGCCGCCTGGACACGGGACACCGGTCGAAACCCCACCCCGCACACGCAGCAGGCGTGCGAACTCTTCGCCAAGGCCAGCACCGCGGAGGCGTTCGCCATCCTCGAGCGGACGCGACGCGAGCTCAAGGGAGTGCCGTCCGCTGATTACCGCACGTGGCGTGAAGCGTGCGTTTCTGAGATCCAGTCCGGAGCTGCACGCCAAAGCACGTAGCAGTTGGACCATCTTTCGCTCAACGACCCCCTTTGGAGGAGGGAACTTCATATGGCTGCGACTGCTGAAACGGGAAGTTCGGTGCTGTCGACAACGTACGGCAAAGTCGTCGTTGGGTTGCTGTGCGCGATAGCGTTCCTGGACTTTATGGACAACGTGATCGTCAACGTGGCCCTGCCCTCGATGCAAAACGATCTCGGGTTCTCCGAGCAGAGCCTGCAATGGGTTCCGAACGCATACGTCCTGACCTACGGCGGTTTCATGCTGCTGGGCGGTCGCCTCGCCGACCTTACCGGCCGCCGGCGGGTCCTGGTGGTCGGCACGGCCGTCTTCGCGCTCGCCTCGCTCGCGGGAGGTCTGGCGACGGGTGGGGCGATGCTCGTCGCGGCCCGCCTGGTCCAGGGCGCAGGCGCCGCGCTGATGGTGCCGGCAGCGCTGTCAATCGTGACCACGACGTTCAAGGAGGGCGCCGACCGAAACCGTGCGCTGAGCATATGGGGCGCGACGGTGGGGATCGCCGCCGGCGCCGGAGTCCTGCTGGGGGGTGTGCTCACCGACGCGTTCGGGTGGCGTTCGGTCCTACTGGTCAACCCGGCGATCTGCGCGCTGCTTATCGTGGCGATGTTTCGGGTGCTGCCCGATGACCGCCACTTGGCAGGCGGGCGAGGTTTCGACGCACTCGGCGCAGTTCTCGCCACCGCCGGGGTGCTGCTACTTGTTTACGGCATCGTCGAAGCGCCCGAGGCCGGCTGGGGTTCGGCTAGCACAATCCTGAGACTGGTGGGCGGGGCCGCGCTTCTCATCGCCTTCGTGGTGGACGAGCGCATGCATCGAAACCCTCTGATGCCGCTGTCGATCTTCAAGATTCGCGGACTCGCCGTTGCTGACGGCACCCAACTTCTCGCCATGGCGGGACTGACTTCGATGTTCTTCTTCCTCACCCTGTACATGCAGCATGTTCTAGGATACTCGTCATTGAAAACCGGGCTCCTATACCTGCCTCTCACGTTCGGTATAGGGGCAGGAGCCGGTATCGCTACCAAACTCATTCCGATGATTGGCACCCGGCCTCTCATGGTTACCGCTCCTGCTGTCGCGGCGGTGGGTATATTCATCCTGGCTCGGGTGCCCGCCGACGGCACCTTCGTACGCGATCTCTTGCCAGGCATGATGGTGCTGTCAGTCGGCCTGGGGGCCGTCATGGTCGCTGCAACCAATGCAGCCAACGCTGGTGTTCCGGCGGACAAAGCCGGTCTTGCTGCGTCGTTGCTGAACTCATCCACGCAGCTCGGCGCGGCGATAGGGCTCGCCGTGCTGGCGACTGTCGCCACCTCGCGCACCAACGATTTGCTCGCAAGAGGCACCGACCCCATGGCAGCACTGACCGGGGGGTTTGGTCGCGGAATGTTTGTCGCTGGTATAGCCCTGGTGGTCGCTGCACTGCTGGGGTCGCGTACCACCAACACTCGTAGCACCGACGCGCCCATGTGAACGACGCGCCGAGCAACTGATTCAGGAATGGAGAACCAGGTATGTCTTTGAAGGAGACACTATTCAGCCCGACCGGATTGCCGTTCGTGCGGGGATCAACCAAAGCTGAGTTCTGCGAGACGTTTCCGTGCGACATAGAGGTAGGGGACGGTCCCAGGACCGAACCGCACCGCGCAATGGACATCGAGGCGCCACCGTACCTGGTCTTCAGATGGCTCTGCCAGATCCGTGTGGGACCCTACAGTTATGACCTGTTGAACAATCTCGGACGACAGAGTCCTCGAACCTTGACCCCCGGGCTAGAACGACTCGCAGTGGGGCAACGGTTCATGACCCTGTTCACGCTGGCCAGTTTCGTTTACGACGAGCACGTCACGATCAGATTGAGCCGATGGATTCCGCGGCTTCTTCTCGGAGATCTGGCCATAAGCTACGTCGTCCGACCGCGAGGCGAACACGGATCCCGTTTGATCGTCAAGCTGACCCTTCCTCGTGCGAAGCGGCTCGGGTTGGTGTTCCAGTACGCGACGGGATGGCTCGACCTGCTGATGGTGAGTAAGCAGATGAACAACATACGAAGGCTATCTGAGAGTCATTGGGCGGCAGTGCAACTCGCGATGCGCCACGATGCAGACGCTTCGCCGTCAAACGAGAAAGTCGCTTAGCGGCAAAATTACTGAGGATGGACGCTGGACCGCCGGCGCAGAGCTACGCGCGTTGGCCGCGCGAGGTCGGGGTGACATATCGGCATGGATATGCTCCGACGATGACACCTTCCGATTCGCGTCCGAGGTTCCGGCGGCGCGCCCCGCGCGGTGCCGGTGACCCCGAGGCGCTGTTCGGTGATCTCCCGCGGACGCCGCGGGGCGTCGGCGCGTTGTAGTCCCACCAGGCTGATCAGCTCCGAACGTACGCGGCCGAGGCGGGCGGGCTGACGGTCATCCGCACGGCACGATCGCGCCACTAGACGGAGCAAGCATGCGGGACGCGAGCCATGGCCCAGGTGCCGTCTACCGCGGAGCGACCACGACGGGCCTCTGTTTTATGGTCATGCGTGTGGTCCGTGTGGCGCAGCGGTCGGCACGGTGCTCCGCCAACGACTGACGCGAGGACGCCGGCGACATCACAAGGGCGCTAAGTGCGATGGTCCGGTTGGATGCCCCACTATGCACCCGTGCGAATTGGCGTCCGCGAAGGCGTGGCACGCCCTGGCCCCGGCGGGTGCACGGTCCGCCGACCGATCGGGTTGGTGTGGCGCGTGGCCGACGCCACGACATCATGGCGGGGGTCAGATGCTCGATCTCCGCATGCGCTGCGGCGAGTGCTTTGGCGAGGCTGCGGATCTGCGCCCGTAGCTGTGCGTTCTCGGTGTCCTTTGCCCCGGATTGTGCGTCGCAGGGCGTGGATCACGCTGTTGTCGGCAGTAGACGGTGCAGGCACCTCGGCAACAGGCTGTGGCAGAGTGCGGCATTGGTCCCCAGCGCGTTCAGCGCTCCGTACCCCGGAGGCATACTTGACCGGCGATCGCAGCTAAAGGGGATTTTCAGCGCCGATCATGCCAAGCCCGGCCAGGGCCCGCGTCGGGGCCCTGGCCGGGCTTAGTTTCATGGGGCGGTCCACGCGAGTCCAGAAGGTGGCATTCTTCCGGCCGGCCGCAGTCTCATCTACATGGGAGCGTCGTTACTCCGTGTGTTGTAGGTTCCCAGGCCGATGAGGGCTGCCACGAAGATCGCGATGCTGCTGGCGAACAACGCGCGGGTGAACCCCGAAGTCAGGGCCTCGGGCTGACTTACGCCGCCGGCGAGCAGGTGGGTCGTGTGTGACGTGGCGACTGTGGTCAGCACCGCCAGTCCGAGGGCCCCGCCAAGCTGTTGCGAAGAGTTCAGCAACGACGCAGCAAGACCGGCTTTGTCTGCCGGCACGCCGGCGTTGGCCGCGTTGGTGACCGTCACCATGACGGTTCCAAGTCCCAAGGACATCACCATCATTCCCGGCAGGATGTCGGAGACGAAGCTCGCGTGGACCGGGAGCCGGGACAGCAGGAAGACCCCGATCGATGCGAGGAAGCAGCCGCCCACAATCAGCGGCCGTGTGCCGGTCTTCGGGATCAGCTTGGTCGAGAGGCCGGCTCCGATCCCGACCCCCACCGTGACGGGAAGATAGACCAGGCCTGTCTTGAGGGCGGAGTAGCCGAGCACGTTCTGCATGTAGAGCGTCAAGAAGAAGAACATCGACATGAACCCGGCTATGGCGATCAACTGTGTGACGTCAGCTGCCGCCAGACCACGAACCCTGAAGATGGACAGCGGCATCAACGGATTACGGCGCATCCGTTCGTTCACTACGAACGCGATCAAGAGCACGAGCCCTCCACCAAGCCGAAGAATCGTACTAATCGACTTCCAGCCAGAATCCGGCGCTTCGACGATCCCGTAAACAAGGAGCACCACACCGCAAGTGGCCAGTACTGCGCCCACGGCATCAAAGCCTCCGCCCCCGGATGCCTGCCGCCGATCGTCCGGCAGCACACGAAATAGCGCCGCGAGAAGGAACACGCAGATGATGGGGTTGACCAGGAGCACCGATCGCCAGGTGAACCACTCAGTGAGCATCCCGCCGAACAGCACTCCAGCTGTCGAGGCGAGGCCGATCATCGCACCCCAGACCCCCAGGGCCCGGTTTCTGTCTGCCCCTTCCTTGAACGTCGTCGTCAAGGTGGATAGAGCGGCGGGCATCATCAGAGCCGCGCCGGCACCCTGGACGAGCCGGGCGGCGACCAGAACAGCCCCGGTGGTGGCAAGCCCTCCGACCAGAGACGCAAGAGCAAACACGGCTGTGCCGACGATCAGCACGCGCCGACGCCCTGTGAGGTCTGCTAGACGGCCACCTAGCAACATAAAGCCGCCGTACGTCAACAGATAACCACTGGCCACCCACTGCAAGCTCTGCTCGGAGAACCCGAGATGGCTTTGCATCGAGGGCAGCGCCACGTTGACGATGACGCTGTCCATGAAGTCCAAGAACCCCACAGCACACAGCAACGCTACGACGATCCTGCCGTAAGTCGTCGCCAACGATGTTCCTGGTTCCGCGGACACTGCCGATTCCGCGGACTCTTCTGAGCGAGTCATTACGGGTGTCTCCTTTAGATCAGAGGTTAGGTACTCGTCTAGATCAGAGGTTAGGTACTCGTCGTTCTTGAGCCGGATGACTTCCCTGGGTGCGTGTAGCTGGTTCCATGGCCAGCGCGGGTAACTACTCCTTCGGGGGCATGAAAGCGAGCTGGTCGAACGTCAGCAGGTTCTCGGCGATCTTGCCGTCTCGGAAGGTGAAGTGCTCGGCCACTGTAGAGGTTGACGTCGCCGTGGTGGCGGGGATGTAGAAGGCCGCAGCCTCGTGATCGTTGGCGTAGAACGCCACATCGGTCACGCCGGTCATCGTGGACTGGAACTGCGTCAAGATGGCGCGATACTGATCTTTGCCGACCAAGTCTCCCCCCGGAGCCTTACACACGATGTCATCGGCAACGTACTCGAGTGCCTCATCGATCTTCCCCGTCGTCCAGTTCTGATGGTAGGCGCGGAGGGTGTCCAGAGTCGATTGCTGCTGCGTCATGCTGGTGCATCCTTTTCGTCGAAATGAAGGGTCGAGCAGGTGTCATTGCCGCAAACGCGACCAGCCGTGAGCACCCTTGCCATCTTGCTGCTCCAGCTGCACGCGGGGGGACGCCGCGTCCGAGCCTGGGAGCTGATCGCCCTGCTAGGCAGCAACCCTGCCGGACGGTTCGAGATAAGTCAAGCAAAGACGACAAGATCAAGTCTAGACGCCGTTAGCACCCATGGAGGGGCTGGCTGACCGCCGTTCCGAGGTCGGCGACGCTCGACCCGGCAGCGACCCAGATGACCGTGCGATCATGAAGAGCACCTTCGCTACGATGCAGCGATGTGGGCGCGACCCAACGAACAGCGGCTACGTCCGCGCGGGCGCACGTGAGACGGAGCCTCGCCGACGGACCTCCCTCGCCTTTCCGGCGGGGTAAGTCCCTCGTAACTCCCCCTAAACACGATCACCGTTGAGCGACGCCAATCGAACGACCACTTCGCGAGTGAGGACACCGTGACCACTACTCTTTCCCGCGTGCGCCTTGCGCTCCTAGGGGTTTCTGAAAAGCAGATCGTTGCCTTTAAACAGGGTGACACACCGCGATGGCGCCATCTGGAAGACGCATTACGCGCCGCCGTCGGCGGATATCACGCGGTCCTTGAAGGCGGCGGAATCGACGCCATGGTGAACAGGGTGCTGGAACGCTTCCCGAAGGGCATGAACGGATACGCCCATGAAGGCATCGCAATGGGTCTGACCGGCATGGACTGCTGGCTGCCCGGCAAGTCGCGGTTCCGGGAGTTCCTCGCCGGAGCGGGAGACGCGCACATATATATGTCACACATCGGCGCCGGCGAGGCACTGGCTCGGATGGGGCGCCTACCCGAGCCATTCCTGAACCGACTCGACAACCCCGTCGAACGCTGGCTCGTCATGGACGGATACGGGTTCCACCACGGCTTCTTCCAGCGCGAGAAATACGTGACAAAACAACTGCTGGCCCCCTATCTGTCCCCTTACGCTCGCCGAGTATTCGACCAGGGACTTGGCCGGAGTATCTGGTTCACGGCGGGCGCCGACGTCGATCGAGTGGCAGCCGACGTCGCCGCGTTCAGCCCGGCGCGCCAAGCAGACCTATGGCTCGGAATCGGCACCGGCTGCTGCTACGCCGGCGGCATGGAGCCCTGGGAGATCGCCCGCCTTCGAGAGGTCGCTGCGCCGCATGTCCCGTACGTCGCAGCAGGGGCGGCGTTCGCAGCCAAAGGCCGCCACCGGGCCGGCAACCCCGTGCCCGACACCGAAATGGCATGCGAAGTACTGTGCGAGGCAAGCAGTTCCGACGCCGGCGCCGTCGTTGACGACGTGCTCGCTAATATTCCGGCGCACTACTCGCGGCCCGCGTTTCAAATTGTCCAGGAGGCAGTCATCGAGGCGTTCACGCCCGTCGGGGCCCTCAGCTAGGAACGCGCAGGTCCGCGGAGACCGCCCCTCCGGAACACCGATCGCTAGTCGCGGTTCGAACGGAAGACGACAAATGCTCAAAGCGACCACAGCTCAGGCCTCAACCCGCGACTCCGGCGGTGAAACTCTGGCACAAACCGCCTTGAACCCGATTGACGAGTTTTTCCTCCATCTGGACTCCCCCCCAAGCCCATGTGGAATCCAGCTGGAGTTGGCTGTTTCCGGCCGCCTCGATGATGCCAAACTCCAAGCGGCGCTTGGCTCTGCGATCGACACCCACCCCATGATGCGTGCCCGGCTGGCGGAACACGGGGTGGCGCATCGCAACTACCACTGGGAGGTCGGGGCGAGCCTGACCGAGCTACCCCTCAGGATCGTGGAATGCCGAAACGCTTCCGACCTGGACGCCGCGCGCGAGCATCTCTTGGACCACGCGCCGCGACTCGATCGATTCGGCCCCTTCGAACTGCTGCTCGCTCATCTGCCCAGCGGGGATCGCCTGGTTCTTAACCTCCACCATGCCGCCGCCGATGCCACCGCAGGAACGAGGTTCCTGGTGTCATTGCTGCGCGCGTACTCTCATCGGCGGGACCAGGTGCCGAACGTCGACCCGCTCCAGGCACGTTCCCTGGACCGCCCACTCGGCGACAAGTCGCGCGCAGGCCAACGCAGGCGCTCCCGTGAGCTGCGGCGGATCAGCCGGAGCCGCATAAGTACACCAGTCTGGATTGCGCCGAAGAGCACCTCGTCCGCCGATGGATACGGCTTCTGTTTGCTCCACTACGATGCGTCCACGACTCGACGGGTATTTGAAGCCAGACCGGCAGGCACAACGGTCAACGATCTCCTGCTCGGCGCGTTCGCAGTCGCTATCCAGCGATGGAACGACGCACATGGTGCGCCGCGGGGCCGCATCGGTCTGATGATGCCGATTGACATCCGGCCGGCGCAGTGGCGCCGCGAGATTGTGGGCAATTTCGCGGTACCCACCTCTGTGTCGCTGGAGGGGCCCGCCCTGAAAGACCTCCCGAGCGCGGTGAGAGCGGCTGCGGCTCGCACCGCTCAGATCAAGAAGGATTCGGGGGGCGAGCTCATGTTCAACCTCCTCGCTGGGATGAGTCGGCTCCCAATCGGGATCAAGCAGTGGATGATTCGCAGAAAGCCACTCATCGGGAACCGAATCCTCGACACCGCCGTCGTGACCAACCTAGGCGCGACCACGGCGTTCGACGACCTCGACGCTGATGCCGGCGTCGGCGTAACCGGATTCTGGTTCTCTGCCCCGACCAACATGCCTATGGGCACTTCCCTGGGCGCCGTGACACTGGGCGGTGAGCTGTTCCTCTCCCTGTGTTACCGGCATCGGCAGTTCGACGAGTCGTCGGCGGGCGAATTCGCCGAGCTGCTCGAACGCACCCTGATCGATAGCTGGCACCGATAGCCGCGTCACGGTCGTGCCCTGCTCAGAGGGGCCGGCCGAGCCCCTCGACGATGCAGGAAGACAACACCGCTCGCCCGTCGCACGTCAGCATGGCGGCGGTCCAGGGGTCAACGGCGGTTTCGGCCAGCTTATGGCCACCCAGGCGTCCTGGCGCCGCGAGAAGGCTGGCGCCGCACCGTCCGCCGGCACGGGAGGCTTGGGGTACCTTCGACGTCGCAGATCGGGCGTTTGAGCTACGCTGTGGCGGTTTAGTGGTTCAGTGGGCCAGCCGATATTCGTCACAGTGACGGTCCGTACATTTCGACCCCGCAACCGGGCCCTGTCGCGGTGCGATGATCTGCGGCCCGGTGTCGTCGGGGTGGTTGATCGTGCGGGCTCGCAGTCGGCGGCGTCGGCTTCGCAGGCAGGTGGTTG
The DNA here is from genome assembly GCF_029167375.1 of Tsukamurella sp. 8F. GTDB lineage: Bacteria > Actinomycetota > Actinomycetes > Mycobacteriales > Mycobacteriaceae > Tsukamurella. Next base: position 5,180 of record NZ_JARFTP010000034.1, on the reverse strand, counting down.
CGCACGCTGGGCGCCGACGTGAGTCGTTCGACGAGCGCCTTCGTCGGTGACGGGCTCGACGAGGGTCGAGGCGTGGGACCATCGCGGGTGTGTCCGCTCCGCATGCCGAGTACCTCGCCGCCAGGCCGTTCAGTTGCGTCGAGGTTCTAGCTCGGCCATGTCCGGTCCCGGCCGTGTCGGGCGTCTACGGGTGGTGGTTCGATGTGCTCCCGTCTGAGGTGATGGACTCCTCCCGGTGCGAGACGCAGGACGGCCTGACGCTCCTGTATGCAGGCATCAGCCCGCGAGCACCGTCGACCCGCACGAACCCGCAAACCATCCGAGACCGGATCAAGAACCACTTCGACGGGACGGCGTCCACGTCGACCCTGCGCCTAAGTCTCGGCTGCCTCCTCGCGGCCGAGCTGGACATCGGGTTGCAGCTGCGGCGACCTCGAACAGCAGCAACGTCGGCGCCGGCGAAAAAGCCACGACGCGACTTCGGCGCCGGCGAACAAGTGCTGAGCGCATGGATGGCCGAGCACGCCTTCGTCTCGTGGATCGAAGATCCTGAACCGTGGGTACGCGAGGGCGAGTTGATCAAAGGCCTGGATCTGCCGTTGAACCTGCAAGGCAACAGGTCGAACCCCTTCTATCCGGAGCTCAAACGGGCACGCGCGGAGCTCACGGCACGAGCGCCGCTGCCACGATAGTGGCTCCATGCCAGCATGATCCGTTCCTCGAGCCCCACCGGCAGAGATTGCCACGGCGGAGCCGGCGGGCCTGCGAGGTCACGAATGAGAGCTGTCAGCCGATCGTCGTCCACACCAATTAGACGCACAGGGCGGGCGCCCGGTTCCGCGCAGATCCGCGGGTTCATGAGATCCCCGACGTAGCTACTCCCTCTTCCGGCCGTCCAGGAGGCCGAGCATGGCGAGCCAACCGATACTGCAGGTGACGACACCCCCGGCCGCGATCACCTGCGAGCCGCCTGCAGCGGTGAACTCCAGCCAGCCGATGCACATCAGGACACCTCCGGTGCCTCCGGTCATGATCTTCCACCTCTCTCGTGTCGGGCTGTGGCGAGTGGGCCAAGACTCTTCCTGACCTGGGTAAACGTCACCACGGGCGTGCAGTCTAGGCGGGAGAAATGCGTACGCAACTACATCCGCGGCGGACTTCGACCTGGGGCCGACACCAGATGTAGAGTCGATAATATGTTCGATAATTGGCGGATGGAGGACGAGTATGCGCAACGGGTCGTGCGCGTGTTCTCGCCGCCACGGCCCGTGCTGGTGGACGTGGCCTCGACGTTGCCGCCGTCGATCGGTCGGAGTCTGACCGATCGGCAGCGACTGCCGTGCTACCTACGCGGGTGGGGCCTGCGGCTCGAGACCTGGATGCCCGGCCGTCAGATCGCGTGGGTCCAGCAGTCGACGTCGACGTGGTGGGCGGTCGTCGACGTCGACGCGTGGGCGGGCAACAGGCTGTCCCGACTCACCATGCACCTCTGGACCAGGCCGGAGGCGCTGGTCCTCGACACTCCGGACGCGCGCCGCACTCGGCGGATGCACGAGATCGGTACCGCACCGTGGAACAGAGCTGATGGGACCGACCTCTGATGACACCAGCACCCCAGCTCCGACGGACGCCGGGGCCAGCGATTGAACTCTGGGACTGAGGATCGTAGGGTGGGGGTGGATCACGTCTCCCTGCCAGTGACCGCGATCCACCCCCACAGCTAGTGCTCGAGCGTGATGCTGAGCGATCCGGCAGACCAGCGGATCGTCAAGCAAAATCTACGCACAGTGCCCTCACCTCCTTCCTGTAGAGCTTGGTACTTCAGTGGACGCTTTCGAGCGTGCCCGCCCAAGCAGGGGTCTCGCAAGGTCTGCCACTCCCCTGCGGAGGTAGGAGAAACACCCCCTGGAACAGCTGAGTAAGACGGCCTCTATTGGCGGTGCTACGGGGTGTACGATAGCGGTGGCACCGGGTCATCAACGGCGGGGACTAAATAGGTACCCCCTAGTAGCGCTGAGCACCCCGGGCATCACGGGTATTCCTGATGTCTCCGCTAATAGTGGCTGCGACATCGGTCTGGGCCAACGGAACGAGGGGGCAGCGGTGGCATTGAACCGTCCGCGACAGGAGTCGATCGACCTGCTTGAGAAGGCGCTCGTCCGCTCTCAACGGAAATCATCAGTGAGGCTACCGATCGAGTTCGTGCGAGATCGCGATAGCGTCGAGGCCGAGCCGCCGCTGGCTTTGTTGCTGCGTGGCGGCGGCGAGGTCCGTATCAAAGTACTGCTGACAGTGCTGATGCAGGCGACGAAGCCTCCGCACGCGAAGAAGGTCCGCGCGAAAGAGCTCGCGGCGATGCTTGCCCTCCGCGATCCGGACGGCGCCGGTGCCAAAAGGGTGTTAAAGGCGCTGCGGGATCTCGAGAGGCTGAACGGCCGCGCGGACAACTCCCCCGTAAAGCTTGTGGAAGCCACGCGTGAGCCTGGCCGGACGCCGAGTGTGCAAGTTCTGAATCCAGACGGATCGGGCCAGGAGTGGGACGACACGAAGTTGCCGTCGCCCTACATCACACTTCCGATCGACCTATGGAAGCACGGCTGGCTGATCGCGCTCTCTGGGCGGGCAATCGCCCTTCTGATCATCCTGAAGGAGATCACCAGTGGAAGGAAGCCAGCCGGCACCGGATGGGTCGACGGGATCCGCAAGCGCCAATACGGCCTATCGGACGATACCTGGACTAAAGCCACACGCGAGCTGGTCGATGCAGGCCTGGTGACTGTCCACGATCATGTCTACGCGTTCCACGGCGAGCCGCGGCGCAGGAACGTCTACACGCTTCATCTCGAAAGACTTGCCTCCGGCGGACCCGGGCAGCAACCCGAGGATGGAATGTCAGGCGGCGACTGAGGTTCCCTCGCGATCGAGTACAGCGCGCCTGGAAGGACTGCGCCGGAACGAGTCTCTCGTCAGGGCACGCACCGCGGCGGGCGCCATCGCGAGGATGCGCCGCCGCCTGCACCGAGGTACGCGGCGGTGTGGGTGTCGCCGCGTGTCCATCTCAGGTGGAAGTGTGGTGTGCCAGGTGCCTCGTGTGATGCCCTGCTGGTATGAGAGCTCCACGGAGGATGGGCCGGATCGCGCGGGCCACTGGCGCGTGTGCCTGCTTCGTCGCGGCGTCGTGCGGCGTCGCGGGTGCTGCCCCGGACGCGGCATGGGCTTTGGCTGGGTCGACTGCGTCGACGGCACAAGTCCAGACGTTTCCGAAGGGCGGGGCGTGCCGGTATCGCACCGGTTTCTCCGGAGGTGTGCTGCCTGATCCGCGGTGTACTCCCGGCGCGGTGGACCTTGGTGTTGTGCAGTCGAATACGCAGAGCACGGTCTGCACGAGTCGTTGGTCGGCTCGACTAGGTCTTCCTAGCGGTGTCTCTTTCCGGGAGGTGACAGCGCTGGGCCGGGCCTACGGGGTACCGAAGGAGACGAAGGGCTTGGTTCTGGATCGTCTTGTTCCTACGGATCTCGGTGGTGCACCTAATGATTCGCGGAATCTTTGGTTGGTACCTCGGAAGGTCTCGGACGCCAAGGCGAAGGTGACGGCTGCCCTGCGGCAGGCGGTGTGTGATGGCACGGTTGGCCTCGAAGGTGCTCAGGAGGCTGTGGCGAGCGATTGGACGGCCGCCGCTAGCACTACTCCGGAGGTGAACTGATGCGCAGGCGGCGGGGAGCGCATGCGGGGCGTGCGGCCGCGGCAGTGGTAGTCGCGATGACCGCCCTGACGGGTGTGGCGGGCGGCCGTGCTGGGGCGTTCGTGAGCACTCCGTATCTAGAACCGGGTGTGACGATCTTTTCGGGGAACGAGTACTGCACAGCGGGTTTCGTTGTCGCCGGCGCGCATGGAGTGGGGATCTTGACGGCCGGGCACTGTCATCGTCAGGACACCGTACGTGCACAGACCCTTTCCGGCTCCGGTGAGGTGGTGCGACCGCAGGTGGGGACCTTCGACAGGTGGCGGTTCACTCCCGACCTCGATCTGGCGGTCGTGGGGGTGGACCAGTCGTCCCTTCCAGTCCGACCTGAGATCAGCGGCGCTATCCCAGTGACAGGGACGGTGAGTGCACAGGATCTGACGGCGGAGCGACCTCGAATGTGTTTGCAGGGTCAGACTTCCGGTCTGGTGTGTGGCGCCTACGTGTGGTCCGATGGTCGACGTGCAAAGTTTGATGTGACACCGAGGTCGGGGGACTCGGGTGGACCGGTGTTCGTCGAGTCGGCGTACGGGGCTTCTGCGCGGGCCGTCGGCGAGTTGCTTGGCACGACCCCGGACGGGCATGCGTTGGTCGAGCTGATCGCTCCACGGCTGGATGCGTGGGGGCTGCGTCTGCAGCCTGTCGGCTGAGCGAGAGTACAGGCGATTTTCCGTTGCACTACAGCACTTTCGGATCCGCCGCCGCGTTGTCTGTGATCGACTGGTCCACTGTGTAATGTCGCTTTCAGCGTCGTAGCGCACCCATTCGAGGCCTCCCCCTTCTCGATCGTGCGCTACGACGCGTTCTCGTGGTTGCGTATGCCCCTCCCCTGGTTCTAGGCGGCCTCAGCCGCCGCGTCGGCGAGGGCCCGGCGCGCTGCGCGGTGGTCACCGCGGCCGCCGTAGGTGCGGGGGTAGGCAGGGGCGGACGCCCAGGCGGGCGTCGACGGGGTGTCGATGAGCAGCTGCCCGGGTCGCGGCCGGCGTTGGTCGCGGCCGCCGCTGCGGGAGCGCGGTGTGTGCATGGCTTCGAGCTCGGCGAGCCACCACGCCCATAGGGCACGTTCGAGGGCGTACTGGGCGGCTCTGGCGTCGAGGATCCCCGCGGTGCCGGCGACGGCAGCGTATGCATCCCGGGCTGCCGGGTCGGCGCGGGCGATGCCGGCCGAGGTGACGTCCACGAGGCCGGCGGCGTGCAGAGCGGTCAGGGTGGTGTCCAGCTCCGATGCGGGCAGGCCGGGGTAGTGCAGGTCGTCGCGGGGTGTGGGATCGGCGGGCAGGGTCGCGTATATCCATGCTGCTCGGGTCCCCAGTCCGTCCGGGTGGTCGCTCACGAATGCGTCGTGTGCGGCGAGGTCGAGGATCGTGTCGAGCTCGGTCAGGAGGAGGGTCCTGCGGCGGGCGCCGTCGCTGGCGTCGGCCGGCGGGTCGGGGGTGG
>NZ_JARFTP010000033.1 GCF_029167375.1 Tsukamurella sp. 8F | reverse complement strand
GCCCCCCCGGCAGGAGACCGAAGAGCGGCTCGCCGACGTGACGACCGAGGCGGGGACGGAGGTGGCCCTGCGGGACAAGGAGCTCGAGTTGACGTCCTTCTACGACCGGGTGTCCACGGCCCGCGGACGGTGGCGCGGCGCCGCGGCATCGGCGGGCTACTCCGACGGTGCCCGCCGTGCAGGTGACCGCGCCGGCCGCAACGCGCGTCTGGGCGGCCACCATCCCGAGGTCGGCGGCACTCGCGGCGTGATCGGACGGTCGTCGTGAGCGGCCCGCGCAGCCCTTGGGAACGCCCGTCCGGTGACGGCGCCTCCGGCGGCGACGGGGCCGACGGGAGCTCGGGCGGCGACTACGGTCAGCGCCAGCCGGATCAGTACCCGGCTCTGGGCTATCCGCAGCAGGACCCGTACCAGCAGGGGAGCGGAGGACAGTACGCCGCGGATCCCCGATACCCGGGCGGGCAGTACCCCGCCGGGGGGTACACGGGGCCCCAGTACCCGGGCGCTCCCCCCTACCCGGGCGGGCCGGCCGGGCCCGAGTATCCCGGTGGCCCCCAGTACCCGGCCGGGCCGGGCGGGGGAGGCCGCTCGCGCACCGGACTGTATATCGCCGCCGGCGTGGCGACGGTTCTCGTCGTCGTGATGATCGCGGGCGCCATCATCTGGTCGACCGCGGGGAGCGGCAAGAAGACCACGCCGATCGCAGGTGGCGGCTCGACGACGTCCGCGGCACCGTCGACGTCGGCCGGCGGGGGAGGCGGCGCATGTGGCTACCCCGGCTCCGGGATCAGCGCGGCGATCACGACGCGAGTCACGTCCGGCCCCCTCTCGTTCCCGATCAGCGCCGCTCCGGACTGGACACCGCAGACGTACACGACCTACGCACAGAGCCGGGCGGCCGCGGGGCTCGTGAAGGCGCTGCCGGGCCAGCCCTGGCAGGCCGGCGCAGAGATCGGTCAGACCACCTGGTCGCCCGCGATCAGCTCGGCCGACGCAGCGACGAGGATGGTCGACTGCATCGCCGCCGGCGCCGGCTACAACTCGGCGAACCCGAAGGTCACCGGCAAGACGCAGCCGGAGGCCGTCAAGGTCGACGGGGTCGATGCGCACAAGGTCACGGCGGACATCCACGTCCAGAAGGACTTGGTCACGGTCGAGGGCGACCATCTGACCGTGATCGTCATCGAGTCGGCACCGCAGACCTACGTGCTGACGGATACCCCGATCGGCGACGCCTCGCTGGCTGGGGAGGCGCAGAAGATCATCGACTCGCTCAAGGTCGCGAAGGACGTCTGACCAACCGCGCTGGGCCGTCGCGGGTCTCGCCTGGCGAAGCAACGTCAGTTGTTCATCGCAATGGAGCGGGTTAATCTTGCAGGACTTCTCAGGACTGTCCGCTTCGGGGTAACGCTGTGTCGGTCGACTTGTAGTCGAGATGAAATGAGTCTCCTGGGTGCCCGCACCGCCCCACCGAGCCGCAATTCGAAGGGGTGACGCGAAAATGCGACTGCACGCTGTGCGAGCTATGGTGGCTGGCCTGACGGTTCTTGTGGTGTTGGTGGGATGCGGTGCGGAGCGGGGCGCGTCGAGATATAAAAGGCTATTCGAAGCTGAAATCTTCCAGGGGAGTGGCAAACTCGCGGCGGAATCCGAACTCGCTCCCCTGGCCGGCAACCGGATCATTCTGGATTCGACCGGAGAGTATCAAGCCGCCGCAGCAGTGTTGGGGGAGCGGATTCCCAGACCGAGCGCGAGCGCCGTGGCCGCTCTCATCGAGTCGACACCCGGTTCGTCCGCCGCGACGGAATATTCGAGTGCATGTTCCGCGGTCGGCCCTTCCAGGCGCGCGGAGCTCGTCACCCTTCTCGAGAAACGTTCGACTTATGAGAGGGAGGCAAGTGAATTAGAGGCGGCCATCAGTTCCCCGGACGCCACGACCGGACATGCGGCTGAGGCGCTTCACTGTATCGATCCGGCGAGGCTGATGCGCCACCGCGCCGACCTCGCACAGTACGTGGGGCGTACGGATATCTCGGCTGTGGCCTTCGTCAGGGTGCGGAACATCGTCGACCTGGGCGTTCCGTTCAGGGGAACGTATATCGAACAAGGGCGACCGGCACCTACCGACTGCGACGGGATCGGAGTCCCCAACGCCGTGGCCGAGGCGCAGCTGACCGGAAAGAACGGCCGGGTCGCCGAGTATGCGAAGGTGTGCTCCGCCCTCCCCAGGAACAAGCCGATGGACGTCAACGTAGTACGGGCCCTGAGCGAAGCACTCGCCGAATCCCGCATCAGTGAAGGCTATCGAGAGTGGCTCACGACGGCGGTATCGCAGGCTCTGCCCGGCGACGATGGCCTTGCCAAGGTCTATTCGGATAACAAGGGCAGCTGGGTCGATCAGATGACGCTGGTCGAACTATTGAGCCTCATCGGCACTCCGTACTATCCGAGCTGGATTCGCGATTCGGTGTACGAATACGAGCGCAAGGATGACCCGAACGAGCCGAACGATCTGATAGACCGTCTCGTCTTCGCAATCTGCGTGAAGGTCGGCGCGCAATGCCCCGCGGTCACAGCGAAGGTAGCCGGGTCGCTCGCCGCCGACGATCTCCGGAAGTTCAGTGAGAACGAGATCGAGCCGTGGCTGGTCACGTCCCGGGTGAATCGAATGCTCGGCAAACCCGCGCCGATCTTGGCCGACGAGGTCGCCAACGGTCTTGTATCGGATCCCTACGCTCGTGTCGACGTCGTATACGAGCTGTCACGTGGCCCGCAGAAGGAGGTGCTGAAAGCGCCTAAGATGATCGATCGACTCGCGGCGGCGACGATAGCCGCGATCGACAGAGGGGATCTGCTCTCGACGGCCGAGTTCGTGGGCGTCCAGGAGAACCTGGGGGTCCGGATTCCGGCGAATGTGGCGAAGCGGGTGTCCGAGTTACTCGGCCGACTGCGGGACGAACAGAGCTCGCTTCCCCTGATGTTTTCGTCCCTCGCACCGGTCGGAGGGCGGAGTAAGCCGCGCGACTGGGCGCACTCACTCGACAACACGATGGCGGGACTCAGACTGAAGAACTACCGATACCTGTAAGAGCGCTGCGGGACGATCGCCCTCAACACCCGTGGCGCGCCGGTTGTACTGTTCTCGGGTGTGTAGGTATCTGGGCGTCGAGGCACGGTGAACCGGCTGTACGAGGCGGAGACCCTGGTCCACGGGCTGTTCGACCATGCGGCGCGGTCGTCTGCGCACACTGTCGACTGCCTGGGGATCACACTCACGCTGCCGCCCGAAGCGCGTTTCGCTTCCGTCGAGTCGGTGCAGCGCTACGTCGACGACGTCCTCGTGCGGGTCGGCGGCCCGGGCGCGGTCCGGGTCCGGGCGCGCGCCGGCGCGACGCAGGCGCATTACGAGCCGGACTCCGCGGTGATCGCGGTGCCCGCCGGCCGGGACGGGCGGTGGGCGCTGCGGGAGTTGGTGGTTCTGCACGAGCTGGCGCACCACTTGGCGCCGCGCGGCACGCAACCGCACGGGCCGGAGTTCGCGTCGACTCTGATCGAGCTGGCGCGCGCCGTGATGGGGCCCGAAGCGGGGCTGGCGCTCGAGGTGGTGCTGCGTGAGACGGGCGTCCCCGTGGGCTGACCGGTGCCGATTTGGATCCGGCGCCCGTCGCCGGTAACATTCTCCGCTGGAATCCGGCAACCCGGATCGTTCCACCAAAGACCGTCGGTCATCGTGGCCGCCCCTCGGGCAGTCACGATCGAAGGCCCGGCTCAGCCGGCGACCCACGCAGGAGGACGAGGACCACGAAAGCGTGCGCTTCTAGCGCGTGCACTTCGAGCCCCGTGCGCCCCTGCGCCGGGGCTCTCGTCGTATGTGTCTCCTTCGTGTGCCGGCGCGCAACACTAGAGAGAGGAGGCGAAGTATGGCAAACGCTGAGAAGGTCGCCGCAGTAGCGGAGATCGCCGAGCAGTTCGAGAAGGCTACGGCCACCGTCGTCACGGAATACCGTGGCCTGTCGGTGGGCGGCATCACCGAGCTGCGTCGCTCGCTCGGGGCCGGCGCGACGTACTCCGTCGCCAAGAACACCCTGGTCAAGCGCGCGGCAGCTGATGCCGGCGTGCAGGGCCTGGACGAGCTGTTCTCGGGTCCGACCGCGATCGCCTTCATCGAGGGTGAGCCGGTCGAGGCCGCCAAGGCGATCAAGAAGTTCGCCAAGGACAACAAGAACCTGGTCATCAAGGGCGGCTACATGGACGGCAAGCCGCTGTCCGTGTCCGAGGTCGAGCGCATCGCCGATCTCGAGTCGCGCGAGGTGCTCCTGGCGAAGCTCGCCGGTGCCATGAAGGGCAACTTGGCAAAGGCCGCAGGCCTGTTCAACGCTCCCGCGTCGCAGGTCGCCCGCCTGGCCGCCGCGCTGCAGGAGAAGAAGGCTGCCGAGGCTCCCGCCGCGGCCGCCGAGTAAGACCGCTGATCCAGCGACACATCACATTTCCCTGCCTCGCGGATCAGCGAGCAAGGACTTAACGGAAGGACTATCGCCATGGCGAAGCTCACCACCGACGAGCTGCTTGACGCTTTCAAGGAGCTGACCCTGCTCGAGCTCTCGGAGTTCGTGAAGGCTTTCGAGGAGACCTTCGAGGTCACCGCCGCTGCCCCGGTCGCCGTCGCGGCCGCGGGTGCCGCGCCCGCCGCCGGCGGCGCTGAGGCCGCTGCCGAGCAGGACGAGTTCGACGTCGTCCTCGAGGGCGCCGGCGACAAGAAGATCCAGGTCATCAAGGTTGTGCGCGAGCTCGTCTCGGGCCTGGGCCTGAAGGAGGCGAAGGACCTCGTCGAGGGCGCCCCGAAGCCGATCCTGGAGAAGGTCGACAAGGAGGCCGCCGAGGCCGCCAAGGAGAAGCTGGAGGCCGCCGGCGCCAGCGTCTCGGTCAAGTAGTCCTAACTACTTCGCCTCGAACGGCCCCCACCCGCACGCGCGGTTGGGGGCCGTTCTGCGTCGCGGGACCGCGCAGGTCGGGGGTCCGCAAACGCGCCTGATTCGCGTGCATACGACGTGTCTGGACGAGTGCGCGAGTTGCCTGTCACTATCCGTACGCGCTGCGGTATGGTGCTGAGAGAATCCGTTGGTGTGGCCGGTGCCACATTCCGGTTGTCCGTTAGAAAGGCCGAGGCGTGGGCGTCGAAGTAACCACCAAGCACCTGACCAAGTCGTTCGGGTCGAACAACATCTGGACCGACGTGTCCCTCACTCTGCCGAAGGGTGAGGTGTCCGTGCTCCTCGGCCCGTCCGGTACCGGCAAGTCGGTGTTCTTGAAGTCCCTCATCGGCCTCCTCCGGCCGGAGGAGGGGGAGATCATCATCGACGGCACGGACATCCTCAGGTGTTCGTCGTCGGAGCTGTACGAGATCCGCAAGATGTTCGGCGTCCTCTTCCAGGACGGTGCGCTGTTCGGCTCGATGAACCTGTACGACAACACCGCGTTCCCGCTTCGTGAGCACACGAAGAAGAAGGAGAGCGAGATCCGTCAGATCACCATGGAGAAGCTCGAGATGGTGGGTCTGATCGGCGCCGAGGACAAGCTGCCGGGCGAGATCTCGGGTGGTATGCGCAAGCGTGCCGGCCTCGCTCGCGCGCTGGTCATGGACCCGCAGATCATGCTCGTCGACGAGCCGGACTCCGGTCTCGACCCGGTGCGTACCACCTACACCAGCCAGCTGCTCATGGACATCAACGCGCAGATCGACTGCACCACGCTGATCGTCTCGCACAACATCAACATCGCCCGTACGGTCCCGGACAACATGGGCATGCTCTTCCTCAAGCACCTCGTGATGATGGGGCCGCGCGAGGTGCTGCTCACCTCCGACGAGCCGGTCGTCAAGCAGTTCCTGTCGGGCTCGATGATCGGCCCGATCGGTATGTCGGAGGAGAAGGACCAGGGGCAGTTGGAGGCGGAGGCAGCACGCTTCGCGGCCGGCCAGTCCGACGGTGGTGTCGCCGTACCCGACGAGATCGCCCCGCAGATGCAGCCCACGCCCGGTATGCCGCCGCGCAAGGGCGAGCAGCGTCGCAAGGCGCGCGTCCGCGAGATCCTGCCCTCGCTGCCGGAGAAGGCGCAGGAGGCCATCCGACGTGACCTGGGCGACGACCCGGAGCCCGCCACCGTCGGAGCCTCGGCCGGAGGCTCTGCCCTGGCAGGCGCGGCGACCGACCAGCACGCGCAGCGCCCCAACCGGCTGGCCGAGTCGGCGGAGCCCGCCACGTCGGAGGTGCCCGTTCAGCGGCCCACCGACTTCGGCGGCAACGACGAGCCGACCGGCACGTACGAGATCGGACAGGACGCGACCGACCAGCTGCCGCGCTACCGAGACTGAGCCACCGGGAGACGGTCACGACAGCACCGGCTCACCCCGCGCGTCGGGGGAGGGCCGGTGCTGCCGTTTCAGTCACGGCGTGACGCGGTGGCGAAGATCACCCACGGTCCGTCTGTCCTGCTCGCGGAACCGCCCGAGGCCGCAGACGTGCAGCGGAAATTTTCCACGGATGCGGCGGTTTCGCTTGACGATCGGCCGCTCGCGCGCCACTCTTAACCGGAGAACGCGGAACACCGGTGCTCCTCCGGTAGCCAGTCGGTTCGCCCGGGTCCGCACTCGACCCCCTTGACGGGGTCTAGCTCGTTGCGGCTATTGACCCGCTCTGCTAATGTTGGACGTTGCGCTGGCTGCCTCCTGTCCAATCTGAATATCTGCCTGCTGTCAAGCAGTGTTCCTGTCTCAGGAAAGCCGTCGGCGGTTTCGATAACCCACTAGGCAAAGCAGAGGACGCATCTTGGCAGTCTCCAGCCAGACCACGACCGACGCAGACGAGATGAAGAACGGCAGCGGTGTCCCCGGGGCCCCGAAGCGCGTCTCCTTCGCCAAGATCACCGAACCACTCCCGGTTCCGGGTCTGCTCGATCTGCAGATCGATTCCTTTGAGTGGCTGGTCGGGTCCGAGGAGTGGCGCGAGAAGGCGGCCGCCCGAGGCGAGATCAACCCCACCGGCGGCCTGGAGGACATCCTGGCCGAGCTGTCCCCGATCGAGGACTTCTCCGGTTCCATGTCCCTGTCCTTCTCCGACCCGCGCTTCGACGAGGTCAAGGCCTCGCTCGAGGAGTGCAAGGACAAGGACATGACCTACGCGGCGCCGCTGTTCGTCACCGCGGAGTTCATCAACAACAACACCGGCGAGATCAAGTCGCAGACCGTGTTCATGGGTGACTTCCCGATGATGACGGACAAGGGCACGTTCATCATCAACGGCACCGAGCGCGTCGTCGTGTCGCAGCTCGTGCGCTCGCCGGGCGTCTACTTCGACGAGACCATCGACAAGTCGACCGAGAAGCCGCTGCACAGCGTCAAGGTCATTCCGGGTCGCGGGGCGTGGCTCGAGTTCGACGTGGACAAGCGCGACACCGTCGGCGTCCGCATCGACCGCAAGCGCCGCCAGCCCGTCACCGTGCTGCTCAAGGCCCTCGGCTGGACCAACGAGCAGATCGAGGAGCGCTTCGGCTTCTCGGAGATCATGCGGTCTACCCTCGAGAAGGACAACACGGCCGGCACCGACGAGGCGCTGCTCGACATCTACCGCAAGCTGCGTCCGGGCGAGCCCCCGACGAAGGAGTCCGCGCAGGCCCTGCTGGAGAACCTCTTCTTCAAGGAGAAGCGCTACGACCTGGCCCGCGTCGGTCGCTACAAGCTGGACAAGAAGCTCGGTCTGCCGGCGGGCGCCGACGGCTCGCGCGCCCTGGTACTCACCGAGGACGACATCGTTGCGACGGTCGAGTACCTCGTGCGTCTGCACGAGGCGCCGACGGACCAGCTGACCTACATGACCGTCCCGGGCGGCACCGAGGTCCCCGTCGAGGTCGACGACATCGACCACTTCGGCAACCGCCGCCTGCGCACCGTCGGTGAGCTGATCCAGAACCAGCTGCGCGTCGGCCTGTCCCGCATGGAGCGTGTCGTCCGCGAGCGGATGACCACGCAGGACGTCGAGGCGATCACCCCGCAGACCTTGATCAACATCCGCCCCGTCTCGGCGGCGATCAAGGAGTTCTTCGGCACGTCGCAGCTGTCGCAGTTCATGGACCAGAACAACCCGCTGTCGGGCCTGACCCACAAGCGTCGCCTGTCGGCGCTGGGCCCGGGCGGCCTGTCGCGTGAGCGCGCGGGCCTCGAGGTCCGTGACGTCCACCCGTCGCACTACGGGCGCATGTGCCCGATCGAGACGCCTGAGGGCCCCAACATCGGCCTGATCGGCTCGCTTTCGGTGTATGCGCGGGTCAACCCGTTCGGCTTCATCGAGACGCCCTACCGCAAGGTGGTCGACGGCCGGGTGACGGACGAGATCCTGTACCTGACCGCCGACGAGGAGGATCGCCACGTCAAGGCGCAGGCCAACGCGAAGGTGGACGAGGCCGGTCGCTTCACAGAGGACCGCGTCCTGGTGCGCAAGAAGGGCGGCGACGTCGAGTTCGTCTCGCCCGCGCAGGTCGACTTCATGGACGTCTCGCCGCGACAGATGGTGTCGGTCGCGACCGCGATGATCCCGTTCCTCGAGCACGACGACGCCAACCGTGCCCTCATGGGCGCGAACATGCAGCGTCAGGCCGTGCCGCTGGTGCGCAGCGACTCGCCCCTGGTGGGTACCGGCATGGAGCTGCGTGCCGCTGTCGACGCGGGTGACGTGGTCATCTCCGACAAGCCGGGTCTGGTCGAGGAGGTGTCGGCCGACTTCATCACGGTGATGGCGGATGACGGCAGCCGCAAGACCTACCGGCTGCGGAAGTTCGCGCGGTCGAACCAGGGCACGTGTGCCAACCAGCGTCCCATCGTGGACGCCGGGCAGCACGTCGAGGCCGGTCAGGTGCTGGCCGACGGCCCGTGCACCGACAACGGTGAGATGGCGCTCGGCAAGAACCTGCTCGTGGCGATCATGCCGTGGGAGGGCCACAACTACGAGGACGCGATCATCCTCAGCCAGCGCCTCGTGGAGGAGGACGTCCTGACGTCCATCCACATCGAGGAGCACGAGATCGACGCGCGCGATACGAAGCTGGGCGCGGAGGAGATCACGCGGGACATCCCGAACGTCTCCGACGAGGTGCTGGCCGACCTGGACGAGCGCGGCATCATCCGCATCGGTGCAGAGGTCCGCGACGGCGACATCCTGGTCGGCAAGGTCACGCCCAAGGGCGAGACCGAGTTGACCCCGGAGGAGCGACTGCTTCGTGCGATCTTCGGTGAGAAGGCGCGCGAGGTCCGCGACACTTCGCTGAAGGTGCCCCACGGCGAGACCGGCAAGGTCATCGGCGTGCGCGTGTTCAGCCGCGACGACGACGACGAGCTCGCGCCCGGTGTCAACGAGTTGGTCCGCGTCTACGTGGCCCAGAAGCGCAAGGTTCAGGACGGCGACAAGCTGGCCGGCCGCCACGGCAACAAGGGCGTCATCGGCAAGATCCTGCCCGCCGAGGACATGCCCTTCCTGCCCGACGGCACGCCCGTCGACATCATCCTGAACACGCACGGCGTGCCTCGTCGTATGAACATCGGCCAGATCCTGGAGACGCACCTCGGGTGGGTCGCCAAGGCCGGCTGGGATGTGCGGCTGCCCGACGGCAGCATGCCGGACTGGGCGTCGCAGCTGCCCGAGCAGATGTACTCGCAGCCGTCCGATACCAAGACCGCAACGCCCGTGTTCGACGGTGCGCGGGACGAGGAGCTCGCGGGTCTGCTGGGCTCGACGCTCCCCAACCGCGACGGTGAGGTCATGGTCGGCGGCGACGGCAAGGCCACGCTGCTGGACGGCCGCTCCGGTGAGCCGTTCCCGTACCCGGTCGCCGTCGGCTACATGTACATCCTGAAGCTGCACCACCTGGTCGACGAGAAGATCCACGCCCGCTCGACCGGCCCGTACTCGATGATCACGCAGCAGCCGCTGGGTGGTAAGGCGCAGTTCGGTGGCCAGCGCTTCGGCGAGATGGAGTGCTGGGCCATGCAGGCCTACGGCGCGGCGTACACGCTGCAGGAGCTCCTGACCATCAAGTCGGACGACGTGGTCGGCCGCGTCAAGGTCTACGAGGCGATCGTCAAGGGCGAGAACATCCCCGAGCCGGGCATCCCGGAGTCGTTCAAGGTGCTCCTCAAGGAGCTCCAGTCGCTCTGCCTGAACGTGGAGGTCCTGTCGTCCGACGGCGCCGCCATCGAGATGGCCGACGGCGACGACGAGGACCTCGAGCGCGCGGCCGCCAACCTCGGCATCAACCTGTCGCGCAACGAGAACGCCTCGGCCGAAGACCTCGCCAACTAAGCCCGCCGACCGACCACTAAGAGGAGACAAGTGCTCGACGTCAACTTCTTCGACGAACTCAAGATCGGTCTGGCGACCGTCGACGACATTCACAACTGGTCGTACGGCGAGGTCAAGAAGCCGGAGACGATCAACTACCGCACGCTCAAGCCAGAGAAGGACGGCCTGTTCTGCGAGAAGATCTTCGGACCGACTCGCGACTGGGAGTGCTACTGCGGTAAGTACAAGCGCGTCCGCTTCAAGGGCATCATCTGCGAGCGCTGCGGCGTCGAGGTCACTCGCGCCAAGGTGCGACGTGAGCGGATGGGCCACATCGAGTTGGCCGCGCCCGTCACGCACATCTGGTACTTCAAGGGCGTCCCGTCGCGTCTCGGGTACCTGCTGGACCTGGCGCCCAAGGACCTAGAGAAGATCATCTACTTCGCGGCGTACGTCATCACGGCCGTCGACGAGGAGCAGCGGCACAACGAGCTCTCCACGCTCGAGGCCGAGATGACCTCCGAGAAGAAGGTCCTCGCCGACCAGCGCGACGTGGACCTCGAGAACCGTGCCAAGAAGCTCGAGGACGACCTGGCCGTGCTCGAGGCCGAAGGCGCCAAGGCCGATGCCCGGCGCAAGGTCAAGGACGGCGGCGAGCGCGAGATGCGGCAGATCCGCGATCGCGCCCAGCGTGCCCTCGACGAGCTCGACGAGATCTGGAACACCTTCGTCAAGCTCGCGCCGAAGGACATGATCGTCGACGAGAAGCTCTACCGTGAGCTGCAGGACCGTTACGGCGAGTACTTCACCGGCGCCATGGGTGCCGAGGCGATCAAGAAGCTCATCGAGAACTTCGACATCGACGCCGAGGCCGAGGAACTGCGGGAGACCATCCGCTCGGGCAAGGGGCAGAAGAAGCTCCGCGCGCTCAAGCGCCTCAAGGTCGTCGCCGCGTTCCAGCAGTCGGGCAACTCGCCGCTGGGCATGGTGCTCGACGCGGTGCCGGTCATCCCGCCGGAGCTGCGCCCCATGGTGCAACTCGACGGTGGCCGCTTCGCCACGTCGGACCTGAACGACCTGTACCGCCGCGTGATCAACCGCAACAACCGCCTCAAGCGACTGATCGACCTCGGTGCGCCCGAGATCATCGTCAACAACGAGAAGCGGATGTTGCAGGAGTCCGTGGACGCGCTGTTCGACAACGGACGGCGCGGCCGCCCGGTCACCGGGCCGGGTAACCGCCCGCTCAAGTCGCTGTCGGATCTGCTCAAGGGCAAGCAGGGCCGGTTCCGCCAGAACCTGCTCGGCAAGCGTGTCGACTACTCGGGCCGTTCCGTCATCGTCGTCGGTCCGCAGCTCAAGCTGCACCAGTGCGGCCTGCCCAAGCTGATGGCGCTCGAGCTGTTCAAGCCCTTCGTGATGAAGCGTCTGGTCGATCTGAACCACGCGCAGAACATCAAGTCCGCCAAGCGGATGGTCGAGCGGCAGCGGCCGCAGGTGTGGGACGTCCTCGAAGAGGTCATCGCCGAGCACCCCGTGCTGCTCAACCGCGCGCCCACCCTGCACCGTCTGGGCATCCAGGCTTTCGAGCCGCAGCTCGTCGAGGGCAAGGCGATCCAGCTGCACCCGCTGGTGTGTGAGGCCTTCAACGCCGACTTCGACGGTGACCAGATGGCCGTGCACCTCCCGCTGAGCGCCGAGGCGCAGGCGGAGGCGCGCATCCTGATGCTGTCGTCGAACAACATCCTGTCGCCTGCGTCGGGCCGCCCGCTCGCCATGCCGCGTCTGGACATGGTGACGGGTCTGTACCACCTGACCACGCTCAAGGAGGACGCGGCCGGCGCCTACCGCGCGGCTTCCACCGACGAGCCCGAGGTCGGCGTCTTCTCGTCGCCGGCCGAGGCCATCATGGCCACCGATCTGGGCGAGCTGTCGATCCAGGCCCCCATCCGGGTGCGCCTGACGACGCAGCGTCCGACGGCGGAGGTCGAGGCGGAGCAGTTCCCCGACGGCTGGAAGCAGGGCGACGCGTGGATCGCGGAGACCACGCTCGGCCGCGTGCTGTTCAACGACCTGCTCCCGGCGGACTACCAGTTCGTGGGCGAGCAGATGCCGAAGAAGCGCCAGGCGACGATCATCAACGATCTCGCCGAGCGGTACCCGATGATCGTCGTCGCGCAGACCGTCGACAAGCTGAAGGACGCCGGCTTCTACTGGGCGACCCGTTCGGGCGTGACCGTCGCGATGTCGGACGTGCTCGTGCCGCCGAGCAAGAAGGAGATCCTGGACCGTTACGAGGAGCGGGCCGACGGGCTGGAACGCAAGTACGCCCGCGGTGCGCTCACCTCTGAGGAGCGTCGCGACGCTCTGGTGGAGATCTGGAAGCAGGCCACCGAAGAGGTCGGTAAGGCCATGGAGGACTACTACCCGGACGACAACCCGATCACGATGATCCCGAAGTCGGGTGCCACCGGCAACATGACGCAGGTGCGCAACCTGGCCGGCATGAAGGGCCTCGTGACGAACCCGAAGGGTGAGTTCATCCCGCGCCCGATCAAGTCCTCGTTCCGTGAGGGCCTGACGGTTCTGGAGTACTTCATCAATACGCACGGCGCCCGCAAGGGTCTGGCCGACACCGCGCTGCGTACCGCCGACTCGGGCTACCTGACCCGCCGTCTGGTGGACGTCTCGCAGGACGTCATCGTGCGCGAGGTCGACTGCAACACCACGCGCGGCATCATGGTGCCCCTCGCGGAGAAGCAGTCCGACGGGGCGATCATCCGCGACGCCCACGTCGAGACGTCCGCCTACGCGCGGACACTCGCTGAAGATGCAGTGGACGCCGACGGCAACGTCGTCGTCGAGCGCGGCCACGACCTGGGCGATCCGGCCATCGAGGCCCTGCTCGCGGCGGGGATCACCGACGTCAAGGTCCGCTCGGTGCTGACCTGCGCCACCGGCACCGGTGTGTGTGCGACCTGCTACGGCCGGTCGATGGCCACCGGAAAGCTGGTCGACATCGGCGAGGCCGTGGGCATCGTCGCCGCCCAGTCGATCGGTGAGCCCGGTACCCAGCTGACGATGCGCACGTTCCACCAGGGTGGTGTCGGCGACGACATCACCGGTGGTCTGCCGCGTGTCCAGGAGCTGTTCGAGGCCCGCGTCCCCAAGGGCAAGGCCCCGATCGCCGAGGTCTCCGGCCGCGTGCGGCTGGAGGACGACGACCGGTTCTACACGATCACCCTGACGCCGGACGACGGCGGCGAGGATGTCGTGTACGACAAGATCAGCAAGCGTCAGCGGCTGCGTGTGTTCAAGCACGACGACGGCAGCGAGCGCCTGCTGACCGACGGCGACCATGTGAACGTGGGCCAGCAGCTGCTCGAGGGCGCTGCCGACCCCCACGAGGTGCTCCGCGTCATGGGCCCGCGCCAGGTGCAGGTGCACCTGGTCAACGAGGTCCAGGAGGTGTACCGCAGCCAGGGCGTGTCGATCCACGACAAGCACATCGAGGTCATCGTGCGACAGATGCTGCGCCGCGTGACGATCATCGACTCGGGCTCGACGGAGTTCCTGCCCGGTTCGCTGACCGAGCGTAGTGAGTTCGAGGCCGAGAACCGCCGCGTCGTGTCCGAGGGCGGCGAGCCTGCGGCCGGACGTCCGGTGCTCATGGGCATCACCAAGGCGTCGCTCGCGACGGATTCGTGGCTGTCGGCGGCCTCCTTCCAGGAGACCACCCGAGTGCTCACGGACGCCGCGATCAACACCCGCTCGGACAAGCTGGTGGGCCTCAAGGAGAACGTCATCATCGGTAAGCTCATCCCGGCCGGTACGGGCATCTCCAAGTACCGGAACATCCAGGTGCAGCCGACCGAGGAGGCCCGCGCGGCCGCGTACTCGGTGCCGAGCTTCGACGATCAGTACTACAGCCCGGAGGGCGCGTTCGGCGCGCCGACCGGTGCCGCGGTGCCGCTCGACGACTACGGCTTCTCGAACGACTACCGGTAGTCGCTAGCCGAGAGGGGCCCCGATCCGTCAAGGATCGGGGCCCCTCCCGTTTTCAGCGCATAGGACTTCTTCAGCGCATCGGGTACGGCGCGTCGGTGGGCACGATCTCCGCGCCCAGGGGGAGCAGGGACACGGGGATCAGCTTGAAGTTCGCGATGCCCAGCGGGATCCCGATGACGGTGAGGCACAGGGCGATTCCAGTCGTGATGTGGCCGATCGCGAGCCAGATCCCCGCCACGATCAGCCAGATGACGTTGCCGATCAGCGACGCGGTACCGGCCGTCGGCCGGCGGACGACGGTGCGGCCGAACGGCCACAACGCGAACGCCGCGATGCGGAACGACGCGATCCCGAACGGGATCGTGATGATGAGGATGCAACAGATCACCCCGGCCGCCACGTAGCCCAGCGCCATCCAGAATCCGCAGAGCACCAGCCAGATGATGTTGAGCAGTGTCTTCATGGGTCCAGTGTGCCTGCCGATGAGCGGTACTGTCGGTGGCATGAATCTGTTCCAGCGCACCGCCGCGGTCTTCAACGCAGCCATGGCGCCCCTGCTGAAGGCCCCCGTCATAGGTGGGGCACTGGGTAAGTCCATGGCCGAGGTCAGCTATACGGGACGCAAGTCGGGCAAGGAGTTCCACCTCCTCGTCGCGTACCAGCTCCGCGGCGACGAGGTCGTGATCGGCGTCGCGATGCCGGACAAGAAGGGTTGGTGGCGCAATTTCACCGGCGATGGTGCGCCGCTGACGATCCGGCTCGACGGTGTGCAGCGTTCCGGTCACGCCGTCGCGCGCCGCGCGGACGACGGTGCGGTCACCGTCAAGGTCGCGCTCGGGTAACTGCCCTGCTACGAGACGGTGCGCTGCAGGCGTTCGGCGAACAGCCGTGCCGCCGACGCGTCGCGATCGTCCGGGCGGTGCCGATTGATGCCGAGCGGACGGACCGGCGCCCAGCGGTCGAAGCCGCGGCATAGGAACGTGTCCACGACGCGGTAGCCTCGCGCATCCAGACGCCGGGAGAAGCTGCGCGTATAACGGCGCAGAGGTGTCTCGGGCACCCCGCTGGTCGCGAACACGAATGCGGTCGTGTCGGCTTGCGGGAGCTTTTCGACCAGTGCACGCAGCTCCTCGTGGAAGCTCATCCAGAAGATGCCGGAGCCGAACCCGACCAGGTCGTACGCGCCGAGCGTCTCGGGGTCGACATCGCGCGGTGCGACGATCTCGGCGCCCAGGGGCGACGCCATCGCGTCGGCGATCCGTCGGGTGTTGCCGCGCGGTTCCGCGCTGCACACGATGAGTGCGGTCATGTCGCTGTCCTTCCGTCGAGTCCACCCTCAGGACACCACGGAACGGCGTGCTGTGACAGCTCGTTCAGATCGCGTTCTGCGATGGGATAGAGATCGATGTGCGCGCCGCGCCGGTGTCCGCGCTCGATGACGACCGATGCCTCGTCACGGCGCATCCGGAGAGTGGCCACGAGGTTGCCGAAGAACGGCCCGTCGGTGAGCGTCCAGTCCGCGTCGTTGGACCCGACCCGAGGGCGCCCGTGCAGCGCGCGCGACCACAGCGCGCGGAAGACACCGCGCATGAACAGCGGTATGTAGTTGTGCATGGGCGAGCACGTCAGCTGGTGTACGGGTGCGACCGGGTCGCCGTCGGCCCAGTGCACCCGTGCGGCGTATCCGTGATGGACATCGCCGGACAGTACGGTCACCGACGCGGGCGCCGTCCCCGACGGTGCCAGCCGCCCGTCGGCGACGCGACGCACGAGAGACGAGAGTCGTTGGTAGCTCTCGGGAAACGCGGCCCAGTGCTCGAGGTCCGCAGCGCGCCGTGCCCATTCGCCGAAACGCTGCGCGCGCGGCCCGCGGTCGCCGGATGCCAGCCGCTCCGAGAGCGTTTCCAGACGGTCCAGGGGTGGCGCGAGCAGCCAGGGCACCGATGTCGCGAGCACCAGGTGCCGCTGGTCCGTGCGACAGCTGTCGGTTATCCAGTCGAACTCGTTGTCGGACACCATTTTGCGCGTGTCATCGAGAATCCGTCCGCAGCGCGAATCGATGACCACGACGCGGGTGTCGCCGAAGTCGCGCCTGTACGACCATCGAGTGGGACGGCCCCCGTCGACCTCTTCGTCAGCCGCAGCGGCGAACTCGCGGAGAGGCCGTTCACCGTCGCCGCCGGCCGTACGGATCTGTTGGTAGAGCTCGTCGTTCGCCAGTTCGCCGGGGGTGAGGTTTCCGATGTGCTGGTAGATCCAGTAGGTCATCAGCCCACTCGTGATGCGCTCGTGCCACCATGGCTTGGCGCGCATATCGACGCGCCACGCATCGGAGGTGTTCCAGTCGTCGTGCACATCGTGATCGTCGAAGATCATGAAGCAGGGCATGTTCGAGAGCAGCCAGCGGACCTCGGGATCGGTCCAGGACTCGTGGTAGAGCCAGGTGTACTCCTCGAAGTCGGCCACCTGATCGTGGGGCGCACCGCCCAGCGGACGACGTGGCTGGACTCGGCGCCGCATATGCTTGGACAGGTGATCGGCGTATACCTGGTCGCCCAGCATCAGCATCGCGGTCGGCCACTCGCGCGGCTGCTGTCTCATCATCCGTGTGGCCAGGCCGTCGAGCGCGTCCACGCCGTAGCGGGAGAGCTGGTCTGCGGCGAGTCGGGTGGCGAAGCGGCAGGAGCCGAAGGCCAGACGCACGGCACCGTCGTCGGCGAGCGTGCGGATGTACGACGGCGCCTGCCTCCCCTCATGCGGCCAGGTTCGCTCGCCGTCTAGGTGGACTTCGTATCTGGTGTCGGAACCCGGTGCCAGACCGGCGATCTCGACGAGCGCATAGTGATGGCCGGCCACCGTCCATGTGGGTTCCCCGTGCCCGAGGATCTCGACGGTGCACGGTACCGAGGTCTCGACCCACACGGTGGCGTCGGTCCGACCGACATGACGCAGGACCGGCCCGATCAGCAGTTCGGCGGTCATCGCGTCATGGTAGGCCCCGGGGCGTCGGGGTCGCGGGAAATCCGCTCTTGACCGGACCCGAGGAGTATGTCTACAGTGTGAACATCGCAGGTTAGACGCTATGAAACAACCACATGAGAGGGGCGGGCGATGACAATCGGAGTGCAAGCGGGAAGCGGTGCCGGAGCGCGAGTGCGCGCGAACGGGCGGGGAGGGACGTGGATCGCGGGCATGGTGCTCACCGTGATCGTGTGGGCGTTCCTGGCCTTCGATGTGGTCGGCAAGTTCGCGCGACCGCAGGCGGTCGTCGACGGTACGACAGGTCTCGGCTTCGAGCAGCGTGACATCCTGACCATAGGGTTGCTGCTGCTGATCGGCTTGGTGCTGTGGACGATCCCGCGCACCGCGGTGCTCGGTGCGGTATGGATCTCGGCCTACCTCGGCGGCGCGGTCGCTGTGAACCTTGCGGGCGGCTTCGGTGTGGCGGGCTACGTCTTGTCGCCGGTGTACGTCGGCGTCGCGATCTGGGTCGCGATGTTCCTCCGTCGTCCGGAGCTGCGGAAGGCCTTCTTCGGCTGACGGCGCAGGCGGTCTATGGCCGCTGAGCACTCTGTTCGTCGCCCGCTGTGTTCGGCGGGCGACGGAGCCGTTTGACGGGGCGGGCAGCGGGTGAGCGGGCTCAGGAGTACAGCGCGGACGCGGCTGCGGCGCGGTCGGCGACCTTCGCTCGGAGGCCGGCGGGGGAGTGGATCTCGACCTTCGGCGTGAGGCTCCACAGGGTGCGCAACGCGTGTCCCTCCCCGCCGAACCGGACTACCACGGTGCTGCGTCCGGCGCCCGCCGGTGAGCTCGAGAGCGTCTCCATCACGTTGCGCAGCAACAGGTCTCGAACCTCGTCCTCGACGGTCACGGTGACGATGGTCGTGGCCAGCGACTCGCGGAACGATGTCCGGCTCGCGTCGAAGGCGGCGTCGAGATCGACGTCCACTGGTCGGTCGGCGGGCTCGTCCAGCAGCTCGACGGCATCGAAGCGAGACACCCGATAGGTGCGGTCGGCTCCGTGATGCCGCGCCAGCAGGTACCAGCGATCGCCGGCGTGCACCAGTCCCACGGGGTCGAGGATCCGCTCGGCGGCGCCCGATCGGGGTGACCGATAGGAGCAGCGCACCCGTAGGCCGTCGATCACCGCGTGCTGCAGCAGTCCGAGGTACGGCTCGGATTCGCGCGGCCGTGCGAATCCGTCCGGGCGCACGAGAATTCGTTGTGCCGCACCGGCCGCCGCGGCCCGATGCGGTTCCGGAAGAGCCGCGGCGACCTTACGCATGGCGCTCGCGAACGCGGGCGAGTCCACACGGCCGGCACCGGATGCCAGCAGCGCCTTCGACTCGTCCTCGGTGAGCCCGGTGAGGTCGGTCCGGTATCCGGGCAGCAGTCTGATTCCGCCGCCCCGACCCCTGTCCGTATAGACCGGGACGCCCGCGGCGGATAGCGACTCGACGTCGCGGAGCACGGTACGCACCGAGACCTCGAGCTCCTCGGCGATCTCGGCGGCGGTCACGCGTCCCCGGTGCCGGAGCAGCATCAGGACGGCGAGGAGACGGTCGGCGCGCACATCTCGAATACTCGCAGAGATACATGACAGAAGATGTCATGTTACCCCGATTGACTGGTCCTCACCCAGGGCGGGAACAGCCCCCGCCCGATGACAAGGAGGAAGTCATGACCACAGCCATCCCGGATCCGCGCCCGGTCTTCGCCGTCGCCACGGAGTGGGTGACCGACCTACTGAAGAACACCACGGAGTTGGGCGCGCCCACGCCGTGTGCCGAATTCGACACCCGTGCCTTGGCGGGCCATCTCGTGGGTGTCGCCGACCGCGCCGTGGCGCTCGCGGAGATCGGCACCATCGAGGGCGTGTCCGCCTTCCCCGATTTCGAGGGCGCCGACGGATTCGCGGAGCGGGTGGCGCGTGCCCGCTCTGCGTGGGCAGACGATGCACTGCTCGGCAGGCCCGTGACGGTGCCGTGGGGGCAGGTCCCCGGCGCCGGTGCCCTGTGGGGGTACACCAACGAGATGCTGGTCCACGGGTGGGATCTCGCGGTCGCGACGCGGCAGCCGGCTGAGGCGGATCCCGATGCGGCGGAGGCGATGCTGGCGATCGCCCCGACCTTCCTGCGTGCCGAGATCCGCGACGATCCAGGGGTGCCGTTCGGGCCCGTCGTCACGCCGCGCGAGGGCGCCGGCCCGACCGAGCGCCTCGCGAACTGGTCGGGGCGCTCCTCGACCGGCTGGGTGTAGCGGGCGGGGTACGCGCGCTGAGCGACCGCGCTCAGCGCGCGTGCTCCGACACGAGTACGGCGGCAACCGCGCCACCGGTGCATGAGTCAGGTGAGTGGGTTCGTGCCGCGCTTCTTCCAGATCAGGGTGAAGGCGAGGAAGCCGAGGGTGGCGATCATGTAGATGTACTGGCTGGAGAGCCCGGGGTAGTTCTGCACGAGGCGCATGCCGAAGCCCAGCATCGCGTAGAGCACGGTCGCGAGCCAGAGGCCCACGAGGAGCAGAGGGGCCGTTCGTCCGGGCAGGAACTCGCGACGCGCGAGGCTCGCGACCAGCAGCGCGACCGTGATCAGCTCCAGCACGCCGATCGCGTAGATCATCGGCACGGTCAGGCCCAGGCGGTCGAGGATCGAACCATCGAAGATGCGGACGTACATGCCGAGCACGCGCTCGCTTTCGAAGAACTTCTCGTGCGCGGGCATCCACAGCGTGTACAGCGTCATCGCGTAGATCGGCAGGAGCATCACGGCGGCGAGGAGCCGGCGGGTGAGGGCGGTGAAGGGGCCCTGTGCAGGAGCGGCCGCGAGATGGGCGGCGTCGACGTCTGTGGCCATGGTCTGTCCTTAGTGTCGGGCGACGGTGCGGGTAGCAACGGTGTCGGGCGGAATCGGTTCTCGGCACGCTACTGAGGCGATGCGCCAGTGCGTAGTAGGTCCCGCTGTGCAGAATCCACGGCGTCGCCGGAAATTCCGTTGTCGTAGCGAAGGACGGCCACTACCGTCGGGTCGGTTCGCTGAGAGGAGTGTCCGAAATGCAGCCCGTGACCGAGGCCCAGATCCGAGGGTCGTTCATCAACTGTTCCAAGGGCGACGCCAAGAGGTTGTCCGTACCCAAGGATCTCGCCGGCCGCCCATGGGAGGACCTGGACTTCCTGGGTTGGGAGGACCCGACGCTCGCTGCGCGGTGCTACATCGTCGTACCGGAGGGGGACGCACTCGTGGGCGTGGCGCTGCGCGCCGAGCGCGGCACCCGCCGGACGCAGATGTGCGCGCTGTGCCTGACGACGCACACCGGCGGTGGCGTAGGCCTGCTGACCGGCAAGAAGGCCGGTGAGTCGGGCCGCAAGGGTGACACGGTCGGCACCTATATCTGTGCAGACCTGCAGTGCTCCCTATACGTACGGGGCAAGAAGACGCCCGCACTCGGGTCGAGGTACCGCGAGGACCTGGCGGAGGAGGAGAAAATCGCTCGTCTGGGTGGCAATCTGACGGCCTTCCTCGCGCGCGTCCGCGGGGTCTAGTCGTGTCTAGCGCACCCGGATCAGTAGCTTGCCGAAGTTCTTGCCCGCCAGCAGACCGCGGAACGCCTCGGGTGCGTTGGTGAGCCCGTCCACGACGTCCTCGCGGTAGCGGATGCGGCCCGCCGCGACCTCGGGAGCGATCTCGGCGAGGAAGTCGCTGAACTGGGAGTCGGCGAACTCGTTCTGGATGAAGCCACGAAAGGTGAGGCTGCGCGTGAGTATCCCGCCGAGCAGTACTCCGGTGCGGTCCTTCCCGTCGGGCAACTCGGTCAGGTTGTAGTTGGCGGCGAGCCCGCACACGGGGACGCGGCCGAAAGTGTTGAGCCGCGGGAAGACGGCGTCGAACACCGTGCCGCCTACGTTCTCGAAGTACACGTCGATGCCGTCGGGCGTCGCGGCGGCCAGCTGCTCCGCGAAGTCGGGGGCTCGGTGGTCGACCGCCGCGTCGAATCCCAGCCCGTCGCGGAGGAAGTCGACCTTCGCCGCGCCGCCCGCGATACCCACAGCGCGGGCACCTGCGCGCTGCGCGAGCTGGCCGACCATCGACCCGACGGGACCCGTAGCCGCAGCGACCACCACCGTTTCGCCCGCCTGGGGCCTCCCGATGTTCCGCATTCCTGCGTACGCCGTGAACCCGGGCATGCCGAGCACCCCCAGCGCGGTCTGCACGGGCGCCCCGGCGGGGTCGAGGCGACGCACCGACGCACCTGCGGCCACGGCGTGTGTCTGCCACCCGGAGTACGACAGGACCGTATCGCCCGCGGCCAGCCCGTCGTACCGCGACTCGAGCACCGTCGCGACCGTGCCGCCGGGCATGGTGTCGCCGATCTCCGTCGGCGCCGCATAGGATTTCGCGGAACTCATCCGGCCGCGCATGTAGGGATCGAGCGACAGGTAGTCGACGGCGAGCAGCACCTGACCATCGCCGAGCGGGGGTAGCTCCACCTCCTCGATGAGGAAGCTGTCGTCGGTGGGCACGCCGTGCGGGCGCTGCGCGAGTGCGATGCGGGTCGTGGTGGTCATTCCTCCATGTAACCAGGATCGCCGGGCGAGCAGCAGCGAGGTGTCAATCCTCCAGCAGCGCATGGACGTCCGCTGCAGGTTCTGCTGTGGGTTCCGCGCCGTGACCGCCCGTGCCACTCGACGAGGAGGTGCCCTGCGTCGACGGATCGCTGCCACCGGTGGCAGCGGGCGCCGACGTCGTGGGCGAATCGGTGCCATCGCCGGACGGTGATCCGGTGCCGTTACTCGAGGCGGTCGATCCGGCGCCGGTACTCGAGGTGGTGTGGGTCTCCGAGCTGCCAGGGGAGGTGACGGAGGAGCCGGCGGGCTCATCCGTGGTCACGAGGGCGCCGTGCGCGGTGATCGCCGCGGCCGCGTCGGCCGTGGCGCCGGATGTGTCTGCGATCGTCGCGGTGCCCGGACTCGACGTGCCGGCCGTCTCGCCGGGTGCCGCTGCGGTGCTGCCCGTGCCGCTGCTCGGCCCGGTGCTGCCCGTGCCGCTGCTCGGCGCTGTGCCGCTCGACGGCCGGCTCGCGTGAGCCGATACCGCGCTCGCGGCGCCGCTCAGGGCGTCGAGGACGTCGCTACCGACCGAGATCGGGCTGTCGCCACCGACGGTGACGCTCAGCAGATTCCTGGAGAACACCGGAATGGGAATGGATGCGAAGAGGATGCTCGCATCCGTGGTGGTGAGCGAGGTGGGGTCGGAGATGTTGAAGGTGATGCCCGGACCGTCCGTCGTGGTCTGCACGTTGAACAGCCACCCGATGCCGTACTCGGTGGTGGTGCCGTTGGACGCGTAGCAGAGCGCGGCCATACAGCTGACGCCGTTGCTGCCGCCGAAGCCGTACACCTTCGTGCGCCAGGCGGCGCCCAGACCACCGAGGGCCACGGCAGTGGTGTCAGCGTCGCCGGTGGCCTCGAGGTTGCCGTCCCCGGCGTCCCCGGCGTTACCGGTGGTCACGGATATCGCCGCACCCAGCGGCAGCGCGATCGCGCGGGCGTTCCCGGCGGCGGGATCCCCGCTGAATGCGCCGGGTTCGTCCAGTACGTTCGCGTTGATCGCGATCGCGGCGCTGAGCGGGCCGACGGTATCAGCCTCGGACGAGCCGTTGGACGAGTACAGGGAGTACGCGAAGGCTATGCCGTCGCCGGTGATAGTGGCCGTGGATCCGGTGGTTCCCGCGACCGCCGCGCTGGCCAAGACGTCACCGAGCATGTCCTCGATCCCCGAATAGGTGTCGGCCGGGATGATCGCCTTGAGAACGGCGCCGAGTACCGGGACTCTGGAGCCTCTGCAGTCGGCGGTGCCGCCGAAGTACGGATCCGTGCTGGAGGACGCGTTTCCGCCGGTGCAGGCCGTCTGGTTGAGGGCGTTGGCGGTGCCTGTGCCGAATCCGGTCGCGCCGAGAGCAGTGGTGACGGCGAGGGCGACGCTCACGGTCGCGGCGGCGACCTTGGTCGTGCGGCGACCGGTGCGACGCCACGTGTCGACGCAGGGATGGTTACTACGGGCGTGTGTCATGACGGCTCCTGGTCGTGATCTCGGGATGCCGTCGACGCGGAGTCTGACCAGACCCGAGGCAAGGCTGGCCTAACGTAGCATCGCCGGTGGCGCTGTTCGCTGCGGTATCTCGCGGGGTGGAACGAGAGATGTTCTCGGCAGGGTATTTAAGTAAGCCTTGCCTATATTACGACGGTGGGCTCGCGCTCACAGGGCACTGACGGCGTGTGCGCACAGCACGTGCCGATCCACGGAACAGGAGATCGTATGAAGTCTCATGCCATATCCGCCCTACCGGAGATCCCTCGCGCGGTCACGGCCGCGTTCGCTGCGATGATCGCAGTGATGGGCCTCCTCGGCGTCGGAGTGTGGGCCGCGCCGTCGGCGCATGCCGAACCCGCGACACCGACCGGTGCGCAACTGACCACGGAGCTGAACATCATCGCCGACACCTCGCAGCCGACCGCGACGCGGGCGGCGTTGCTCGAGGGCGGCACGGCTGCTGTCATCAGGGTGAACATCTACATGGCCGCGCTGAAGGCCAACGAGGCGGCGAACGGCTACACCGTCAGCTGGGCGGTTGACAACGGTCCGATCACTGTCGCGGGCACCACCGCTACCACCAATATCACCCTGACCAAGACCACCACGTCGAGCGGCGCCACCGACACCGCGCCGATCAACGGTGTCACCTGGGTGTACCTCGGCGACACGTGGAAGCTGACCAACGCCGGCGTCTGCAAGATCGGCAGCTTCGGCGGCCAGTCCTGCGGGCTGTCCTAGGGACACCCGCGCGGCACGGGTGCGGGCTTCCGGCGGGCCGATGCGCCTGCCGGAAGCCGGTTCCGCGGCTCAGCCGTCGAGCAGCGCCCGGATGTCGGCTGCCGCGAGCCGCGCGTCGAATCCGCCCTCGCCGCCGACGACGGAGTCGAAGAGCGCGGCCTTGCGCTCCTTGAGCGCCATGACCTTGTCCTCGATGGTGCCCGACGACACGAGGCGGTACACCATGACGCTGCGTGTCTGGCCGATGCGGTGCGCGCGGTCCACCGCCTGAGCCTCGGCGGCGGGATTCCACCACGGGTCCAGCAGGAAGCAGTAGTCCGCCTGCACCAGGTTCAGGCCGAAGCCGCCGGCCTTGAGGCTGATCAGGAACACCCGCACGTCGCCGGAGGTGAATCGCTCGATCACCGACGCGCGGTCGGTCGTCGAGCCGTCGAGGTAGGCGTAGCGCACACCGTCGGCGTCGAGCCGCTCGGCGGCCTTGCGAAGGAACCCCGTGAACTGGCTGAACACGAGGACGTTGTGGTCCTCTTCCAGCAACTCGTCGAGCTTCTCGCCGAGATAGTCGAGCTTGGCGACCTGCTCGACGGCGAGCTCCTCGTCGATCAGACTCGGGTCCAGGGCGAGCCGGCGCAGGAGAGTGAGAGAGCGCAGGATCTCGAACCTGTTGCCGTCGTAGTCGTCCAGCAGGCCGAGCAGTTTGGCCCGCTGGTCGGCCAGTATCCGGTCGTAGGTGTGCCGATGTTCGTCGGAGAGGTCGACGGCGACGACCGCCTCCATCTTCTCCGGCAGGTCCTTCGCGACCAGATCCTTGGTGCGGCGCAACATGAACGGTCGGATCCGGCGCCTCAGCCGGGCGAGTCTGTCGTCGTCGCCGCCGCGCTCGATCGGCCGACGGTATTCGTCGGCGAAGTACGTCCGCCCAGGGAACAGACCCGGCACTGTGAGGGCGAGCAGCGCCCACAGCTCCTCGAGGTGGTTCTCCATCGGCGTGCCCGTCACCGCGAGGGTGAAACGTCGGTCGAGCGCGGCGACGGCCGCAAAGGCCTTGGAGCGCGGGTTCTTGACGAACTGTGCCTCGTCCAATACGACACCGGCCCACGAGATCGTGGAGTACTCCTCGTCATCGAGGCGCAGCAGCGTGTACGAGGTCAGCACGATGTCCGCGCCGTCCGCCATCTCCGTGACCGACGCTCCCGATCGGCGCACGGTCTCGGTCACCGTCGCCACGGAGAGGTGCGGTGCGAACCTCGCGCACTCCGCAGCCCAGTTGGCGACGACGGAGGTCGGCGCCACCACCAGGAACGGGCCGGGCTCCTCGCCGCTCTCGTGTGCGCGACAGATCAGCGCGAGCGTCTGGATGGTCTTGCCGAGCCCCATGTCGTCGGCGAGGATCCCGCCGAAGTCGTTGTCCCATAGGAAGGCGAGCCAGTCGAGCCCGTCCCGCTGATAGGGGCGCAGCTCCGCCTGCAGCTTGGTGGGTGGGTCCTGCCGGTCGATCTCGCCGGCGGCGAGCGCTCCCACGCGGCGGCTCCAGCCCTCGTCGAAGGAGGCCGCGTCTGCGATCTCCGCGATGTCCTCGACCAACCCGGCCTGGAACCGGCTGATCGTGAAGGAGCCTGCGCCGCCACGGGCCTTGGGGCGTCCCCGGGTGGGTAGTTCCCTTGCCTCGCCTATCAGTTCGCGTAGCCGGTCGAAACGCTCACCGTCGATACGGGTCAGGAGGCCACCCGGCGTGACGATGGTGTCCTGGCCCGCGGCGACCGCGGTGAACACGTCGCGGAAGGGCACCGACTCGCCGTCGACCTCGACGGTCACCTCGAGGTCGAACCAGTCCATCGATTCGCCCCCGGCGTCATCGACGTTCAGCGACACCGTCGCGCCGGACTCCGCCCACTTGAACACCGGATCGTCGGTCACCTCGAGCGCGAGGTCCGGCACCGTCGTCAGCACCGGTGCGACCTCGGCCAGCCACAATGCGGCCTCCGTTCCCCGGTAGAAGCCTTTCGAATGATCAATGGCCACACCGGATTCCTTGAGCGCGTTGAGCATCGCCCGGGTGACCCGCTGCTGCCCGACGGCGTCGGCCAGGCCGGCCGGTTCGGAGCCGAGCGGGTAGTCGCGCGTGTCGTCGCCGACCGTGTACCGCCACCGCCACGCAACCTCGAGCTCGGAGGCCGACGCGAAATACTTTGCGGCGCAAACCAGGACCGGGCGTGACACGCGGACCTCGCCGACGGTGGCCGCCGGGTCCCGCACGGGGGTGGTCCCCGCCAAGAACGGCAGATAGCGCTCCCGTAGCCGCGGGAGATCCGCCTCAGGCACCTGGATAGCCGTGAACCGCCGCAGTGCGCTCGTATGCGCCTCGCTCAGAGGTGAGGCAAGCGGGGCGAGGGTGATCCGCCCCGGGTCGGCTTGGAACAGCCCCGTCGCGCGTCGCGGGCCGACCAGTCCGCCCGTGAACGCCTCGGGCCCCGAGCCGAAATCGGTCTCCAGCCCGAGCTCCACGCCGCCGTCGACGGGCTGCGCGACGAGGCCCAGCCGGACGGGACCGAGCAGTAGGACGGTGGTACGCGCCGCCTTCGCGAGGAAGGGCACGCCCGCGTCGCGTACGCGCTCCAACTGGTCCCACACCATCATCGAGTCGATCGCGGTGAGGTCCACCCAGGTGTCGGCGCCGTATACCGACCACATCGCGAGCTGTGCCAGCCCCGTCAGGGCGTCACGATGCGCCTCCGGCAGCCGCGGATTGCCGGCTACGGTCCGCCACCGCAGGTCGCCGGCAACCCATGAGCCCTCGCGCATCCCGGGCATCACCAGCCGTGCGGACAGTCGTGCGGCGGAGTAGGTCCCGCGCGCGTCGACATCGAACTGGAGCGCGACGGGCAACGTCGACGCGGTGCGTGGGGAGGCGGGGAGCAGTGCCTCGAGCTGCCGCTCCCAGGGCACCTGGGCGGGTGCGGCGTCGTCGACGTCCTCGGCAGTCAGCTCGAGCAGGATTGCGGCCCCGTGCTTGCAGTTCAGTGACACCGGGCACGAGCACAGGGACCGTACCGGCCTCCATCGGCCGCCGGAACGGGTCAGCCATACCCGGGTCTCGTACTCGTGCGTGCCGGCGACGACGCCGGTGACGAGCTTGTCCTCGGCGTTCCACTCCAGGTCCGCGATCAGCCCGTTCGCGACGTACTCGCCTGCGCGGCGCACCGTGGGTGCGCCGAAGAAGGGCACCAGGTCGCCCTCATCGAATGACGGTCCGCTCATAGCCAAGCGGCCATTATAGCGTCGTGCAGTAGCGGCGGGGTGGACGCGACGGCTCTGTGGGGCCGATCGTGCGGCCTCGACGGCACGGGCGCGGGGCTCGCGCCGGGTGCGGGTTCGCGGCCCGCCGCCTGTGCAGTTCCTGTCCATCCGTGCGTCGAATTGATCCCACGTCCGGCGAACCGCTACCGTACGCGGAGAATACGGCCGCTGCGCGTGGTGTGTCCGATTACAGGGATTGTGATTCGTGAGTGTGGAAGACCGAGTGAGCGGCCAGCGGGACTCTGGAACGGAGGCGGCATCGGCCTCTGTGACCGAGGGGTCGTCTGGCGCCGCTTCGTCGGCCGCGGCGGACGCCGATCAGTTCCATCCGGAGCTGTCGACAGGCCGCCGCCGCAAGAAGCGCGGCCATCTGTACGAGCTGGACTTCGTCCGCCTCGTCACCTTCGCGGGGGTCATCCTCGACCACTGCGTGTCCGGGACCACGATGCCGACCAATGTCGCTTCGAACGCGGTCCAGTCGCTCCTGCACTACACGCGTAACTCGTTCTTCGCGCTCACCGGCTTCGTGCTGGTGTACCAGTACCGCGACAAGAAGATGGACGCCAAGCAGTTCTGGCGGCGGCGGTACAAGTACATCGGCCTGCCGTTCCTGTTCTGGTCGGTCTTCTACTGGCTGTACAAGTACACGCTGTTGTGGCCGCCGTACTTCGGGGACATCGCATCCGGATTCAACTCCGTGGACGCGACGCTGACCTCCTTCAAGACGCTGCTCTACAACCTGTGCACCGGTGAGTCCTGGTATCACCTGTACTTCGTCTTCTGCACGATGCAGGTGTACCTGATCTTCCCGTTCGCGCTGTGGTTCCTGCGCCGCACGTGGGGCTTCCACAAATACATCCTGGCCGCGAGCCTCGCGTTCCATCTAGTGGTTCTCCACACGATGAGCAATCCGCGGCCGGACTTCTTCAGCCACGGCCTCGCGCTGAAGCTGTGGAACCACCTGCCCGAGACGATGATCCCGTACCAGTTCTTCACGGTGGCGGGGATGATCGCCGCGATGCACTTCGACGCCTTCCGGCCGTTCGTGGTCAAGTGGCGGATCTGGATCGCCGCTGCTGCGGTCCCGGCGGGTGTCATCAGCGTCGCGTACTACCTGCATCTGACGACGTTCAAGTTCCCGCCGATGGCGGCCAACGTCTTCCGGCCCTACACGGTGCTGTGGTTCGTGGCCTGCATCATGATGCTGTACGCCCTCGGCACGCTGTGGACGGACCGGCGCAAGCCCGGAACCTTCCTCGCCAAGTTCTTCGACCGCGCCGCGGACCGTGCGTTCGGCATCTTCCTCGTCCACGGCCTCGCCCTGCAGGAGCTGGCGCCGACGATCCAGCGGTTCCGCTTCGAGCTGTACCAGCCGATCGTGACCGTTGTCGCCTACATCGCGACGGTGCTCATCACCGTCGCCATCACCGAGGTGCTGCGGCGGAGCCCGATCAGTCTCGTCACCACCGGCCGCGAGATGATCCCGCGCTCGGAGCAGAACACCCGCAACGTGCTGCTGTACGCGGGCGCGTTGGTCGTCATCGGGCTGATCATGCAGTACCCGCTCGAGATGCCGGGCGGCATCCTCCTGTGGGCCGCGGGCGCGTTCCTGGCGGTGTGCACCGTGGTCGGCACCGCCGTCGCTGCGCGCCGCGTAGCGGCCTGACCCGGCACCGGCGATGCGGCGTGAGGCCGCAGTCAACGCGGAATGAAGAGCTCCGCATCGCCGTCTCGGACGACAGCGAATGCCGACGTGGGGAACTTGGTGTAGGTGAAGGTCGGGTCGAGTTCGACGGCGGCCTCCGCGACGCCCGGGTCGTGGGCGACCACGAGCACCGTCGACGCCTTCCCGCCCTTCTTGCGTACGACGTCCAGGATCTCCGCACCGGACGCGCCGTACAGCTTCTTGACGTACTCCGCGGGCGCTTCGACGCCCGTCTGCGCGAGTGTCTGCCGCGTGCGCTCGGAGGTCGAACACAGAACGAGATCGGGTTCGAGCCCCTGCCGCCGCATCCACGACCCGGCGAGCTTCGCCTGACGTAGCCCCCGCGATGCCAGCGGCCGATCGTGATCCTCGACGCCGTCGGGATACGCGGACTTGCCGTGCCGCAGCAGGATCAACGTGTCCATGCGCCGCAGTCTACGGTGCGAACCACGTGAGTAGCCGCCCGGAGCCCGGCGCCGCGAGGCCTTCGTCCAGCGCGAACGCGACGGCCGTCGCCGTCGAGAACGGCGGTAGCGCCGCGCCGGGCGCGAGCAGTTCGGCGGCCTGCGGCATCGCCGGGAAGTGGGCGACGACGAGGACCGTTCCCGCGTCGACGGCGTTCACCTCGTCGAGCACCGTCTGGGGTCCGCACTCGTAGAGTCCGTCGACGACGGTGGCTGTGCAGCCCAGCCCCGTCGCCGCGAACGTCTCGCGGGTGCGGCGGGCGGGGGAGACGAGCGCCAGATCCGGGGTGAGGCCGGCGCCGCGCAGGAGGTCGCCGGTGGCCGCGGCCTCGTCGGCGCCGCTCGCGGTGAGGGGCCGGTCCAGGTCGGGCGTGTGCATCCCGGCCTGCCCGTGGCGCATCAGGATCAGGGTGGTCACGGAGGCGATCCTGCCAGCCGGATCGGTACATTGGGGACATGGCAGGAAACGAGCTGGATCCGGCACGGCGGAAGGCCGCGCTGGACGTTGCGAAGCAGCACCCCGGGCTGCTGGCGGTGCTGTGCGCACCTGCGGCGATCATCGTGGTCGTCGGGTGGATGGTCGGCGGCGCGGGGCTCGGCATCCTGCTGATCGCCGCGTTCGCGGCACTCGGCGCGTACGGGCTGTCGCGGCTGATGCGCCGGCGGTAGCGGATTGCGCGTCGACGCGTGGCTGTGGGCGGTGCGGCTGACCAAGACCCGGTCGGTCGCGGCCGCCGCATGCCGGGGTGGACACGTGCGGGTCAACGGAGCTACCGCCAAGCCGGCGCAGCACGTCGCCGTCGGGGATGAGGTGCGCTTGCGTCTCGATGGGCGTGAGCGGATCGTCGAGGTCATCGGCATGGTCCCCAGGCGGGTCGGCGCCGCGATCGCGCAGACCTGCTATATCGACAACAGTCCGCCGCCGCCACCCAAGGAGATCGTCGCGTCGCTCCCGCATCGCGATCGGGGTGCGGGGCGGCCCACCAAACGGGAGCGGCGCGAACTGGACCGGTTGATGGGGCGCTAGAGGCGCTGCGTCTCGTGGGATGCGGCTTCGGCGGAGCGATGCCCGCCGCACCACTGCTCGGGCGGCACCATCGCGCGTACGTCCTCGACGTGCTCACCGCATCCGGCCCAGGTGATCTTGCCGCACGTCTCGCACTGGATGGGGTAACACATGCGTCGATCCTTACAGGTTCCATTCCGCGCCGTCGACCTGATCCGGTCGCCACGGTCGCGCGGGCGGGAACGGCTCGCCGGGCAGGGGAACGACCGAGATGGTCGCGGCGGGCTTGTCGGCGGGGACGCCGTCGTCGCCCAGGCGCAGCAGCCAGAGGCGGTAGCCGGCGTCATCGTGCGCGGTCCGCATCTGCACCCGTGAGCCCAGTGGCAGTGGCTGCAGGTACTCGACCGTCGCGCGATGCGGCCGTTGTAGCAACCGATCGCCGTCCAGGTCGTCCTCGACGAGCTGCCAGTAAGCGGCGTTGTTGAGGTGTTGAAAAGGGTCGAAATCGGTTGACCGCAGCGGGAATTCGTGGTCGTTGGCCGAGGGATCAGGTATCGGTTCGGTATTCAGTGCCCGCCACCGCAGGCGCGTTTGTGAGACGTACTGCTGCAGATATCGCATGCCTTCGTCGCTGATGTGCGTCGGCATACCGTTATCGGCGTTGAACCGGATCCAGAACCCCTCGGTCTCGATTCGCCCGCCCTCCGAACCGGTCATGGTGATACGCATGTTGCACCATCGGGAACTGGTCGCCTCACACCACCGGACGAGCGTCACATCCGAGGGCCAGCGGATCGGCTCGAGCACATCGATGATGGTGCGGCGTACCAACCAGTACGGGTCCGTGGTCTGGAAGCCGCGGTGGAACATCTCGTCGTTCGCCATGTCCTGGGCGTACCGCGCGACGGCGTCGAGCCGCAGCCGGCGGTCGGGGTCGACGTCGCCGGTCCGCACCGCCCAGGCGCGCTCGAACGACGGGCCGGGAGGCGCGTCCTGGAGGAATTCGTACGTCTGGGGAGTCTGCGTCTCGGGGGCCACGGGGCCGACTATAGGCGCGGAGCCACCCGGCCTATCGCACCGACGCCGTCTCGAACGCCTGCCACATCCTCGCGTAGACGCCGCCCGCGGCGAGGAGTTCGTCGTGCGTGCCGAGCTCGGCGACCCGACCGTGCGCGAGGACGGCGATGTGGTCGGCCATGCGCGCCGTCGGGAGCCGGTGCGCGATGAGGATCGTGGTGCGGTCACGCGACACCCGGTGCATCGCGGCCGTCACTCGGGCCTCGGCGGCGAGGTCCAGATTGGCGGTGGCTTCATCGAGCAGGAGGAGCACGGGCCTGGCGAGTTCGGCACGGGCCAGCGCGATGAGCTGCCGTTGCCCGGCGGACAGGGATCCGCCGCGTTCGGAGATCGCGCTCCGGTAGCCGTGTGGCAGGCCCGCGATCACGTCGTGCGCCCCGACCGCTCTGGCAGCGGCCTCGACGTCGGCGTCGCTCGCGTCCGGGCGGCTGTATGCGATGTTGTCGCGCACCGTCCCGGTGAACAGGAACGATTCCTGCGGCACGTAGCCGAGCTGTGCGCGGAAATCGTGCAGGTCGAGCCGGCGCAGGTCGTGGCCGCCCACCGTCACGGAGCCGGCATGCGGATCGTAGAACCGCGCGAGCAACTTGAGGACCGTGGACTTCCCGGCGCCCGTCTCGCCGACCAGGGCGACGGTCTCGCCGGGCGCCACCTGGAGGTCGACGCCGGCGAGGGCCTCGCCACCTTCGGCGCCGGCGAGGGGTCCGCCTCCCTGCTCCGCCCGGTAGGCGAAGTGCACGCGGTCCACGGCGGCCTCACCGCGGAGGCGGCCGGGCGTCTCGGGGTCGTCGGGGTTCGGGGTGAGGGTGTCCAGTGCCATGAGGTCGGCGATCCGGGAGACCGAGACCCGCGTCTGCTGCCACGCGTCGAACACCTGCGACAGCTGCTGGATCGGTGCGAAGAACAGGTCGATGTAGAGCAGGAACGCGATCAGGGTGCCCACCGTCAATGCGCCCGCCGACTCGCCCGTCGCCGCGCTCGCCCCGGTCGGCACCAGCGTCGACCCCACGCCCAGCACCAGTGCGTCGGCGACGGCCGACAGGAACTGTACGAACGGGAAGTACGTTGCCACCAGCCGCTGTGCCTGCACGCGCGACCGGAGGTACGACGAGCCGAGCGCGTGGAACCGCTCTTCGGTGAGCGCCTCGTGCCCGTACGCCTGCGCTTCCCGAACGCCGGACAGCGACTCCTGGAAGTCGGCGTTGACCGCGGCGATGCGGTCGCGCGATATCGAGTACAGCCTCGCCGACCTGCGCCGAAACCACACGGTCGCGACCGCGAGCGGCACGATCACGCTGAGCGTGATCAGCCCCAGCTCCGGGTCGATCACGACCAGCGCGATCCCGACCCCGATGAATGTCACGCCCGCGACCAGCGCTCCCAGTAACCCGTTCTGTACCAGCGACGCGAACTGGTCGACGTCGCTCGTCATGCGGGTCATGATGCGGCCGGCCATCTCCCGCTCGTAGTAGTCGAGCGACAGCCGCTGCAGCTGCGCCCAGATGCGTACGCGCAGCGAGAGCATGATGCGCTCGGCCGTACGCCCCGTCACCAGGGTCGCGGCCATTCCGTCGACGAGGTCCACCAGCACGACGCAGAGGAACACCCCTGCCGCGATCCACAGTGCCGCCTCCGAACCGTTCACGACGCCGTGGTCCACACCGGACCTCATCACCGAGGGCCCCACCAGCCCTGCGAGCGCGTCGATCACCACCAGCAGGAGTCCGAGCAGCAGCGGTCCGCGGAAACCGCGCAGTAGCCGGCCGAGCGAGAACCGTCGGTCGTGATGTGACTCCCGTGCGAGATCGAGCGGTGCGCGGTCGCGGACCGGCGGCAGGGCCGCGACCTTCGCGAGCAACTCCGGCGTCGCGGCGAGCGCGAACTTCCAACCCCCGCTGCCGCCGCCGAGTCCGGGGCCCAGAGACGGGGGACCGATGCGCACGGTTTCGGAGCGTGAGTCGCCCGTGGCCCAGGCGGATTCGGTCACGCCGCGGGTCGCCACCGCGAGTTCTTCGATGCGATCTCCGGCGGCTGCGACCGGGTCCAGTCCCGTGAGCAGGGTCCGATAGGCCGGGTCGCGTGCGAACAAGTCCTCATGTGTCCCCTGGGCCGCGACGCGGCCGCCGTCGAGCATGACCACCCGGTCTGCCAGGTGCAGGGTCGAGACACGATGCGCGATGAGCAGCGTAGTGCGCCCGGCGAGGACCTCGCGCAGCCCGTCGTGGATCTCCTCCTCGGTACGGGCGTCGACGGCGCTGGTCGCGTCGTCGAGCACGAGGATCTGCGGATCCGCGAGGATCGTACGGGCGAGTGCCACGCGCTGCCGCTGCCCGCCCGACAGTGTCAGGCCCCGCTCGCCGACGATGGTGTCGTAGCCCCGCGGCAGCGCACGGATGAAGCCGTCCGCTGCAGCGATCCGGGCCGCTGCACGGATTCGTTCGGGCGTGGCGGTCGGGTCCCCGTAGGCGATGTTCGCCTCGATGGTGTCGGAGAACAGGAAGCTCTCCTCGAACGCGACGCCGACTGCGGAGCGTAGGGACGCCAGGGCGAGGTCCCGCACGTCCAGGCCGTCGACGGTGACCCGGCCCGCCTGCGGGTCGTAGAAACGGGAGAGCAGCGCGGCCATCGTCGACTTCCCGCTGCCGCTGGGGCCGACGATGGCGACCCGGTCGCCGGGCGCGATCGAGAGCGTCAGTCCATCCAGCACCGGGGCCGAGCCCGGCGCATCGTCGAAGCCGAGAGCGACGCCCTCGAAGGCGATCTCGCCGCGCGGGTCACGGAGGTCGACCGCGCCCGGGCGGTCGGCGATCCGCGGCTCGAGGTCGAGCAACTGGAAGATGCGGTCGGCGCCGGCGCGGGCCTGCTGACCGATCGTGAGTACGCCCGCGAGTTGCCTTGCGGGAGAGACGAACTGCCCGACGTAGGTGGTGAAAGCGAGGAAGGTGCCGAGCGTGATGTGGCCCTGGACGGCCAGGAGCCCGCCGGCGACGAGTATCGCCACCTGCGCGAGTGACGGGATCGCCTCGAGTAGTGGCTGATATCGGGCCTGCAGCCGGATCGTCCGCATCCGCGAGCCGTACAGGTCTTGTGCCGCCGACGCCAGCCGTCGCAGTTCGCGCCGCTCCTGTCCGAACGCCTTGACCACGCGTACGCCGGTCACGTCCTCGTCGACTATCTGCGCGATCCCGCCCTCATGCTGCTGTGCGTCCCATGTGGCGGGAAAGACACGGCTGCGCATCCGGTATGCGACGGCGAACAGCAGCGGCAGCACGATCAGCGCCACGAGTGCGAGTACGGGCGACAGGACGAACATCACCACCAGCGACGCGACCATCATCAGCAGGTTGCCCGCGAGCAGGGGCAGGAAGTTGAGCAGGCCCTGCACGAGGGTGGTGTCCGAGCCTGCGCGCGAGACCAGCTGCCCCGTCGGGAGCGTCGACAACGTGGCTCGGTCCAGGCGCAGCAGATGGTCGTGGATCGCGTTGCGCAGGTCCAACTGCACGCCGAGCGCTACCCGGCCGCCGCGGTACCGGCGGGTGTACGACAGCGCGAACGTCACCGCGGCCATCGCGAACAGCGCCGCGAGCCAGGGGAGCAGAGGATCGCGCCGGGTGACGATGACATGGTCCACGATCTGCCGGGCGATCAGCGGGACCGACACCTGCGCGATGCTGCCCAGGATCGACGCGCCGATGGCGAGTGCGATGTTGCGGCGCTGCGCGTACAGATAGGGGCGGAGGCGGCGGATCCAGCCCGGCCTATCGGTACCCGTCACCTGCGTGCGTGTCCAGGTGCATGGCTGCGGCTGTGGGTCACGCGCCGAGACTACGCCGGAGTCCGAAGCGTCGGCTCGACCCGCACCCTGCGCCTCACACCACCCGCGGCGTCACCATGTCGGGCCGCAGGTCGTCGACCTGCAGCTGGAACGCCGGCTCCGGACCTGCGGCCTGCCGGAGGTCCGCACGACAGATCCGGGCGAGACGTCGAAGCTCGGACGTCGGGATGTCGGGGGCGACGGACACGGTCAACCGGACGACGGGGCGACCGCGCTCGGTGCGCGTGTCGGCCGACGCCTTCTGGACCGCAGGGTGCTGCGCGAGGTCCTCGGCGGCTGCGTCGGCGAGGCGAGCGAGGTCGACGTCGCCGGTGTCGTGGCGATGGCTGTGCACGGACCGGGGACGCAGACGAGCGAGGAGCGACCAGAGGCCCAGGGCCAGCGCTACGACGCCGACGGCGGCGAGCGCGACCGTCCACCACGGCTGAGCGGTTACGTCGGCGATCCGCGCGGGTGCAAGGGCTTCCGTCGCCCAGCGTGCCGGGCGCAGGCTGCAGCGGTCACCGATCACCCACACCGCGCCGACGAGGAGGAGCGCGCCGACGAGCCCGGTGACGACACGGTCGGCGATGCGCAGTCGCGTGGTCACGGCATCTCCTCTCGTGCGCGGGCGGAGTCGCGAGACACCCACACCGCGTCGCCCACCGGGACGGCCCGCACCCGGCGGGGTGCGACGGCCAGGACGAGCAGAGCGAGGCCGATCACGCCGACCGCGACGGCAGCGGGCCAGGTCCACCACGACCAGTGCGCACCGCCCAGTGCCGTGGCGACGCCCGGGCACCAGGCCGCACCACCGATCCATCCGAGGTGGATCAGGGTGTCCCGCAATGCGATAACGCCCGCCGCCACCAGGGCGATCGCGACGAGGGTGGCCACCGTCGACGCGCCGGCCATCCGCTTCGGCCCGGCGCGCCGGGGCTCGGGTGGCGTCGACTCGGCGTCGGGTCGGCGTTGGTACGCGGCGGCGACCTCGGCGGCGCTGCGATCGGCCACGACCCGGGCGAGCCGGACGTCGATCCGTCGCGGCTCCTCGCCGAGCGCCGCCCACAGTTCCGCGGCGACCGCGGCCTGTACGTCACCCACCAACTCGCCACCGTCGAAGGGCCACGCCGCGGCGACCTCGATCCGGATGTCCGAAGCTGCGGGCTCGCCGGCGAGCCGGACGGATGGAAGCGCGCGGCCGGGCAATGCGCCGCTCTGCGGGCGCACGCCGTGGACGCCGGATACCGCGTGTTCGATCAGACGGTGACGGACGCGGTCGCGCACCGACGTGCTGCCGCGCGTCCGAACCGATGCCGAGCTGCTCTCGGAGGGGACGGCCGGAGGCGCGGTGGTGCCCGTCATCGCCGGCGTCCGAGGGCTGTGAGGTCGATCGCACCATCGAGGTGTGCACCCACGGCTGCGCCGGCGGCTCCGAGCACCACCGCGAGGAGGAACCCGATCAGACCTCCCGTCGCTGCCGCGACGGCCAGCAGCAATCCGGCGAAGAGCCCGACCAGCATGTAGTTGCGGCTCATCTCATTCCTCCCGTTCCGATGGTGCGCCCGGCGCCACCACGTCGCTCACGAGTACGTCGACCGGTACTCCGGCGGCCTCGCTCGCGACCCGACGCGCCTCCTGCGCTATCTGCCACAGTCCCGGTCGCAGCTCGACCACCACCTCCATCCGTCCGTGGTCGGGGCCCAGGTTGATTCCGCGCACAGTACGCCCCGGCAGATAGGTCGCGGGCGCGCCGATACCGCCCGGATGGAGTCCGACCACGCCGTCGACGGCGGTCACCGCGTTCACGACGCTGTCGATTCGCTCGATGTCCTGCTCGGTCACCGGACGCGGGGGTCGCCGTCGGCCGGCTCGTCGCCGTCGGTGAAGTGCACATCGTGCACGGTGACGTTCACCTCGGTCACTTCGAGGCCGGTCATCTTCTCGACCGCAGAGATCACGTTGGCACGGATGCCGGCGGCGAGATCGTGGATCGCAACCCCGTACTCCGCGACGATCCCGATGTCGACCGCCGCCTGCCGCTCGCCCACCTCGACGTCCACGCCTTGCGTCAGGTCGGGGGCGCCGGGCAGCGTCTCCCGCAGCTTCCCGACCACGCGCGCGGCCTGGCCGCCCAGGTCGTATACGCCGTCGACCTCGCGTGCGGCGATACCGGCGATCTTGGAGACCACGACGTCCGCGATGGTCGTCGAACCGTGCTCGGACGTGCGGGCCAGGGTCTTACCGCGGTCGGCGGACGAGGTCCTGGTCGTGGAGGCGGTCTCCTGGGTGTGGGTCGCCGTCGTCATCAGCATCTCCTTCGACTGTTGTCGTGCCGAACTGTTCCGGCACAATCGTTTCGTCGCACCGCGCACGAGAACTCGCACGCGGATGTGATGCAGATCACGATGCGGATGGAGGGAGGTCGAATGCCGGCGCCGAGTCGTGCCGACCTGTTGGCTGCGCTGTCCGACGAGACCCTCGCGCGCCGCGCGCAGGACGGCGATGCCGACGCGTTCGACGTCCTGGTGCTGCGGCACGCTCCCGCGCTGCTGAGGTTCGTGGCGCGCACGCATCCGGACCGCTCGGACTGCGATGACATCGTGCAAGAGACCTTCATCGCCGCATGGAAGTCCCTGCCGACCTTCGCATTCCGTGCCAAGTTCAGGACGTGGCTGTTCTCGCTCGCCTCGCGTAAGACGGTCGACGCACTGCGCCGCAGGCGGCTCGACGTCGACCTGGACGCGGTCGCGGAGCCCGTGGACGACACACCGGGTCCGGGGCGCCGAGCCGAGTCGGTGGACTTCCTCGGCGCGCTCAACCGCGAGTTGTCCCGGCTTCCGTACCCGGCGCGGGCGGCGTGGTGGCTGCGTGAGGTCGACGGCATGACGACCGCGGAGATCGCCACGGTCCTGCACACCAGCGAGGGAGCCGTTCGCGGGCACCTGCAACGCACGCGTGGGCGCCTGGCACAGGCGCTCGTGGAGTACAAACCGTGACCGGCGGGCGGGCGTGGACCGGCGACGGCTGTACATCGGCGCCGGTATCGCGTCACACTGGGGTCCTGATGAGTGCGACGGACGGGACTCTGGACGACGTGGCCGACACGGCGTGGATCGCCGATGCCACGCGCCGTCTCGCGGGTCTAGGCGGGGGCGGGGAGATGTCCGTCCCCGACCCGAGGTGGAGCGGCGGCACGGATACTCTCGATCGGCTCCGCGCGAGCATCGGGTCGGCGATCGCCGCCCTGCCACGTCAGGGCAGGCCGCTGGGGACGGCCGCCGCCGGTGTGACCATCAGCCATCTCGCGCTGGCGAAGGCACTGGCCGCGCATCTCGCCGAGCCCGCCGCCGCGGCCGCCGCGGCGGTGGGCGACGTGGAGGTGTCCGTCGAGGGCGACGCCGTCGGTGCGGTCCACGTCCGGCTCGTCGCCGTGGGTGCGGACGAGCGGGACGCGTCCTACCTCGATGACGGCGACGTGCTGCGCTCCCGTGCGGCTCGGTTCGTCGCCGAACTCCTCGGAGTGCATCCCCCCAGAGTGGATTTGACCTGGCAGGACGTGCTGTTGCCGCCGGCATGATCCCGGTGGGTCTAGCGTGGATGCATGTGTAGGAACATCACAGAGCTCCGCGGCCTCGTCCCGGCCGCAAGCGACCAGGAGATCGAGGCGGCCGCCCGTCAGTACGTGCGCAAGGTGAGCGGCGTGCAGAAGGTGTCCGACAACAACCGCGACGCCTTCGAGAAGGCGGTCGCCGCTGTCACGGCAGCCACCCACGAGTTGCTCGACGCCCTGCCCGAGCGGCGGCAGCCGCCCAAGACGGTGCCTCCGCTCCGTCGCCCCGAGGTCCAGGCTCGCATCGCGGCCCGCGCGGGGGCGTAGAGGCGATCCGCCTCACCCGGCGCCTGTCCCTGTCCCGCCGTGTATCCGTCAGTGAGTGACGCTGGCGGAGTGGCCTATCGCTACGTCGTCGACCATTGTGCGCATGAACGCGTCCTGCTCCGCTATGCCCCGGTCGGCAGCCCGGTCGGCGAGCGCGGGTACGGCGCGGAGCGCCGAGCGCATGGCGTTGACGGGGAACCGCAGGACCGGATACCACGGCAGCGTCGACGTCGGAAGGCCCAGCAGCGCCATGGCGCGGCGCCCGAGGAACGCGCATGAGATCG
Organism: Tsukamurella sp. 8F; assembly: GCF_029167375.1. Taxonomy (GTDB): domain Bacteria; phylum Actinomycetota; class Actinomycetes; order Mycobacteriales; family Mycobacteriaceae; genus Tsukamurella. Next base: position 8,482 of record NZ_JARFTP010000033.1, on the reverse strand, counting down.
ACAGGTGCTGCTCGCGCGCGAGGCGGCGGCGCAGCGCCGCGAACCGCGGGTAGTTCCACCGCAGCGGGTCCTCCGCCATGGGCGACGCGAGTTGGCGGGACGTCTCATCGGGAGTTGCGAGCGCCGCCGACGTGTGGAAGAGGATCCGCACGCAGTCCCGGAAATCGCGCGGCAGGAACTCGTCGGATACACCCATCAGCCGCCCGACGTACCGCGTCAGATGCGCGACAGCCTCGTATTCCGCCGGTCTATGGAAGATGCCCATGCCGATCCCGCCGATCGACGGCGCGACCAGCGCACCGATGAGCGTCGCCGCCATATCCGTCTGGTTGATCGGAATGCCCCACGCTGCCGTGTCCCAATCAGGCTGCGCCAGAAGATGTCTCCGGACCATCGAGTGGATCCAACGGACGCGGATCGTGGAGCGGTAGCCGATGCCGCCGGGCTCCAGCCCGCCCTCTGAGATCACGTCCAGGGCCCAGCGCGTGGTCTCCGCGAAGCGCTGGTTCGACCCCTTCTCCAGCGCGCCGGTCCGCAGCAGGGTCACATTGAATCCGGAGTACAGGTAGCCGCCGAGCAGTGACACATCGCGCGCGAGATACAGGCCGTCCGCCCCGCCCGCCCGCATGGCGCGCGCGCCGACCCGCAGCTTCTCGCGATCCAGCCACGCCGGGACGAGCTCGACCTGCTCGAAGAACTCGCGCAACTCCGGCGGGGCTTCGGCGACGCTCGCGATGCCTCCGAGTAGCGCCTGCTCGAACCAGGCGCGGCGTGTCTCGGTGTCCTCGGCGTGCATCCACTGGACGAGCCGATCCATCGGTTGGTCGCCCTCGATCAGCGCCTCGCCCAGGCGTCGGAACTCCGCGTCGCTCGGCGGTCGCAGGCGCAGCATCGCGGCGAACGACCTGATTCCCGCCGGCACCGTACACGGCTCGACGGGGTGCCGCGTCGGCAGTGCTGTCGTCGCCGTCATGCAGCAGCCTCTCGTTGACAACGTATGTTGTCACCAATGTATTGCCGGGTAAGGGGGGTGTCAACGACGACCGCCCGCGCCCGTTCCCTCATGTACAGCCGCGCCGCCGCGCGCCGCCGCCTGTCCGCCCGACGGTGTCTCGCCGTTCGATGCCTCGCCGCTGGACGCCTCGCCACCCGTCGCGGCCCTGCTGCCCGACGTCGCGTGTAGCGACGTCGGCGCGCCGCTCGGGTCCCGCCCGGCCGGCCCGGTCTGTGCGACCGGGCCCCGCGGCGCGGTCGCCGGGGAGCGGCCGAAGCCGCCGGGGGCGGTATGTGTGCCCGCGCCGGCCCTGGGTGGGTGCGACGAGTCCCGTACGGGCGCAATCGCATCAGTGACCGTGGTGGACGTCGCTCCGCGCAGGATCGAGGCGTCGGCATCGACTACCCGCCGCGCGGCGCTGCCCGCGGCGGTCAGCGAGGCGCCGGGAGATCCGGTATCGCGCAGGGTCGTCGCGGCGGCATCCGCGGTCTGGGTCACGCCCAGCAATGACAGCTCCGGCGCGTAGAAGGCGACGGCGAAGAAGGCATCGGTCGCCTCGACGGCACCCGCCTGCAACGGGCCGGCGGGGGAGGGGAGGATCCCGAACGGCGCCGGTGTGGTGAGCGGCGGCGGTACCGGCGCGGCCGGCGGCAGCGGCTGCTGCAATGCCGTCAGCACGTCGGAGCGCAGCGTGTCGACGGCGCCGGGCACAGTCGACCCGGGCGCCGCGGCCGGGACGAGGGCCGCGCCCGCCAGCTTCATCAGATCCACCTCGCCGATCAGCACGCCGTTCTGGAATCGCGGCACGACCCGGTCGAGGTCGTTGCCGATGATGCCGGCCATTGCGTCGTTCGCGGGCCCCGTCACCGTCGCCGCGGCGGAGCCGAGTGCCTGCAGCGGTGAGCCCGTGACGGCGAGCGCCGTCGCGAGCGCGACCGGGGAGCCGAGGACCGCCGCCGGGAGGGTCTGCAAGCCCGTGATCGCGTACGGGCAGATCGCCGCGCAGTTCTCCACCTGATTGCCTAGGAACTCGGACAGCAGCGCGCCGGGCGCCGGTGCGGCGTAGGCCACACCCGGCCCGACGGAGAGCGTAGCGACGGAGACGGCGGCGACGGAGACCGCCGCGGCACGGGGGAGGAGTGCGCGCGAGGCGCGGATCGCCATGTACAGGAATCTACTCGATTGTGACCTACCTCACACCGGCGTATCCTGAGCCCATGTCCAGCCGAACGCTTCGAGATCATCCGAATGTGATCGAGCGGATGGAGTACCTCTGTGGCAGCCATCTACCCGATTCCATGCACGAATGGGTTGTCCGGGACACCGCGGGACCCGGCCACAACCGCCGCTATTACGTCCGCGGGATGCTGATGTTCTCCCCGATCGTCGTGGTCATCCTGCTCGTTCCCACGGCCTGGTGGATCAAGGTCGCGATGATCGCCCTCGTGGTGTTACCGGCCTTCTTCTTCCTCTCCGCTCTGAAGGGGGTCTACCTGCGTCACCTGATGATGGACAACGACGTCGATCCGGATACCCAGACCGGCAAGTGGCGGGCCGAACGCGTCCGTCGTGCGCAGGTGTACGCGTCGAAGTTCCGCAACGGCCCCAGAAAGTACGCCTGAGGGCTTGAATCCCGTTGCGCCGCATGAGCGGCGGACATCTCGCTTTCCCTCACCAGGGATGTCCTTCGACGCCGCGGTGCGACGGCGACGATCCCCCGCGCGGCGGCCCGAACCGCGCCGCGCGGGGTGATCCGTCGTTCGGGCCGCGGGGCGCACGCATGTCGGTGCGGCGGCGTAGCGTCGTGCGCGTGCCCACCCGCCGCTGGATCCCCGGCTATCCGCTCGACCTGAGCGGCACCGTCGGCGTCCATCGGAGGGGTACGGGCGACCCCGCGCACGTCGTGACGCCGGACGGCGCGGTGTGGCGCGCGTGCCACACACCCGACGGCCCCGGCACCCTGCGGATCACGCGGATCGGACGCGCGGTCGCCGCGCAGGCATGGGGCGACGGAGCGGATTGGCTCTTGGGCCACCTGCCGGCCCTGCTCGGCGCGGAGGACGATCCGGCGGCGCTCGTGCCCCGCGACCCCGTCGTCTCCGCAGCGGTGGCCGCTTCTCCAGGGCTACGTCTCTCGCGTACGGAGAGGGTGTGGGAGGCGCTCGCACCCGCGGTGCTCGAGCAGAAGGTGACCGGCCGGGAGGCGTGGCGCGCGTGGCGCACGCTGCTGCGCCGGCACGGCACGGTCGCGCCCGGGCCCGACGGCATGCCGCGCGGGCTCCGCGTGCCGCCGCGGCGCGAGGCGTGGGCCGAGATCCCGTCGTGGGAGTGGCACCGTGCCGGCGTGGAGCCGGTGCGGATGCGCACGATCGTCGGTGCGTCCGCCCTAGCGCTCGAACACCGTGCCCAGCGGCTCGCCGCGCTCCCCGGGATCGGCCCGTGGACCGTCGCAGAGGTGCTCGGGCGCGCGCACGGCGATCCGGATGCCGTCCCGGTCGGGGACTACCACCTGCCGCGCATCGTCGGGCTCGCGCTCGCGGGCGAGCCCGTCGACGACGCCGGGATGCTCGAGCTACTGGCCCCGTACGCGGGGCAGCGCGGCCGTGTGATCCGGCTGCTGGCCCGCGCCGGCCACGGCGGTGAGCGTCGCGGGCCGCGGATGCCGACCCGGGATTACAGCGCGCTCTGACGGTGTTGAAAGCGCTGCGTGATCAGCGTGCCGGGCCGGATGAGGCCCCCGGGCGCATACCTTTTTGACCATGATGAGTCGATGCAGGTAAGGTTGGTCGCCGTGCCTGACGAAAGTCGGGCCGCTCACGTGTGTCCACAGGCAGGCCGGACCCCCGGAACCGCTTGCGACAGCGCGACACACCCGACCTCGGGGTGACATGAGGAAGGGTTGGCTACGTCCCGGAAACGGGACTGACCAGCGGAGACAACGATGTTTTGTCGCCGCTGGAGGGGCCGAGCTGCGGAGGTCGGCGTTCTCTTCGAGACGCCACCTGCCCGGAGCTACAACCGCAGCAGAGAAGCGGGCGTCCACCGACGCCCGCAGCCACGACAACAAAAGGAATTCGCACTTCATGCCAACTATTCAGCAGCTGGTCCGCAAGGGCCGCCGCGACAAGGTTGCCAAGACGAAGACGGCCGCCCTCAAGGGCTCGCCGCAGCGTCGCGGCGTGTGCACCCGCGTGTACACGACGACGCCGAAGAAGCCGAACTCGGCTCTCCGGAAGGTCGCCCGCGTCCGTCTGACCAGCTCGGTCGAGGTCACCGCGTACATCCCGGGTGAGGGTCACAACCTGCAGGAGCACTCGATGGTGCTCGTCCGCGGCGGGCGTGTGAAGGACCTCCCCGGTGTCCGCTACAAGATCATTCGCGGCTCGCTCGACACTCAGGGCGTCAAGAACCGCAAGCAGGCTCGCAGCCGCTACGGCGCCAAGAAGGAGAAGAGCTAATGCCTCGTAAGGGTCCGGCGCCGAAGCGCCCCCTCATCGCAGACCCGGTCTACGGCTCGCCCCTGGTCACCCAGCTGGTGAACAAGGTTCTCCTGGACGGCAAGAAGTCCACCGCCGAGCGCATCGTGTACGGCGCCCTCGAGGCGACGCGCGAGAAGACCGGTACCGATCCCGTGATCACCCTCAAGCGCGCGCTCGACAACGTCAAGCCGTCGCTCGAGGTCAAGTCCCGTCGCGTCGGCGGTGCCACCTATCAGGTGCCCGTCGAGGTCAAGGCGGGGCGTGCGAACACCCTCGCTCTCCGCTGGCTCGTGACGTTCACGCGGCAGCGCCGTGAGAAGACGATGGTGGAGCGTCTGGCCAATGAGTTGCTGGACGCGAGCAACGGTCTCGGCGCTTCGGTGAAGCGTCGTGAGGACACCCACAAGATGGCCGAGGCCAACCGGGCGTTCGCGCACTACCGCTGGTGACGCGCGGCTTCGCCGCCCCCAGCCGTAGACAGCTCTTGTCCGAACTCTTCCCGAAGGGAACACCGTGGCACAGGAAGTGCTGACCGACCTCACGAAGGTCCGCAACATCGGCATCATGGCGCACATCGATGCCGGTAAGACCACCACCACCGAGCGCATCCTCTTCTACACCGGCGTCAACTACAAGATCGGTGAGACCCACGACGGTGCCTCGACCACCGACTGGATGGAGCAGGAGAAGGAGCGGGGTATCACCATCACCTCCGCTGCGGTGACCTGCTTCTGGAACAAGAACCAGATCAACATCATCGACACGCCCGGTCACGTCGACTTCACCGTCGAGGTGGAGCGGTCGCTGCGCGTGCTCGACGGTGCGGTCGCCGTCTTCGACGGCAAGGAGGGCGTCGAGCCCCAGTCCGAGCAGGTGTGGCGGCAGGCCGAGAAGTACGAGGTCCCGCGCATCTGCTTCGTCAACAAGATGGACAAGCTGGGCGCGGACTTCTACTTCACCGTGCGCACCATCGAGGAGCGTCTCGGCGCCAAGCCGCTGGTCCTGCAGCTGCCGATCGGTGCTGAGGATGCGTTCGACGGCGTCGTCGACCTGATCGAGCAGAAGGCCATCACCTGGCGCGGCACCGTCGCGATCGGTGCCGAGCCGACGATCGAGGAGATCCCCGAGGATCTCGTCGAGGCGACCGCCGAGTGGCGCGAGAAGCTGCTCGAGGCCGTCGCCGAGTCCGACGAGGCTCTGATGGAGAAGTACTTCGGCGGCGAGGAGCTCACCGTCGAGGAGATCAAGGGCGCCATCCGGAAGCTCACGGTGAACCGTGAGCTGTACCCGGTCCTGTGCGGCTCGGCGTTCAAGAACAAGGGCGTCCAGCCCATGCTCGACGCCGTGATCGACTACCTCCCCAGCCCGCTCGACGTGCCCTCCATCGAGGGCCACGCCGTCGGCAACGAGGAGGAGTTGCTCTCGCGCAAGCCGTCGAAGGACGAGCCGTTCTCGGCGCTGGCGTTCAAGATCGCGGCGCACCCCTTCTTCGGCAAGCTGACCTTCGTGCGCGTGTACTCGGGTCACATCGACGCCGGCACCCAGGTCCTCAACGCGACCAAGGGCAAGAAGGAGCGCATCGGGAAGCTCTTCCAGATGCACGCCAACAAGGAGAACCCGGTCGAGGACGCCACCGCGGGCCACATCTACGCGATGATCGGCCTCAAGGACACCACCACCGGTGACACCCTGTGCGATCAGGCGAACCCCATCGTCCTCGAGTCGATGACGTTCCCGGATCCGGTCATCAACGTCTCCATCGAGCCGAAGACCAAGTCGGACCAGGAGAAGCTGTCCGTCGCGATCCAGAAGCTCGCCGAGGAGGATCCCACCTTCTCCGTCGAGCTCGACGAGCAGACCGGTCAGACCGTCATCGGCGGCATGGGCGAGCTCCACCTCGACATCCTGGTCGACCGCATGAAGCGGGAGTTCAAGGTCGAGGCCAACGTCGGCAAGCCGCAGGTGGCGTACCGCGAGACGATCCGCAAGACCGTCGACAAGCACGAGTACACCCACAAGAAGCAGACGGGTGGCTCGGGCCAGTTCGCGCGCGTCATCATCAAGCTGGAGCCGCTGGAGGACACCGAGGACGGGGCGACCTACGAGTTCGCGAACGCCGTCACCGGTGGCCGCGTGCCGAAGGAGTACATCCCTTCGGTGGACGCCGGTGCCCAGGATGCGATGCAGTACGGCGTGCTCGCCGGCTACCCGCTGGTCAACGTCAAGGTCACGCTGCTCGACGGCGCGTACCACGACGTCGACTCCTCGGAGATGGCGTTCAAGATCGCTGGCGCGCAGGCCTTCAAGGAGGCCGCACGCAAGGCCGGTCCCGTGATCCTCGAGCCCATCATGGCTGTCGAGGTCACCACCCCTGAGGACTACATGGGTGATGTGATCGGCGACCTGAACTCCCGCCGTGGCCAGATCCAGGCCATGGAGGAGCGCAGTGGTGCCCGTGTCGTCAAGGCGCAGGTTCCGCTGTCGGAGATGTTCGGCTACATCGGAGACCTTCGGTCGAAGACCCAGGGCCGAGCCAACTACTCCATGGTGTTCGACACCTACGCCGAGGTTCCGGCGAACGTGTCGAAGGAGATCATCGCTAAGGTCAACGGCGAGTAACCACTCGCCGCCGACCGGGCGGCTGACGCTGCGGCGTCGAAAACTGAAATGAAAACTCCCTGCGGGACAACCGGTTCCGCAGGCAACCAGTCCAGGAGGACACCAAGTGGCGAAGGCGAAGTTCGAGCGGACCAAGCCGCACGTGAACATCGGCACCATCGGTCACGTCGACCACGGCAAGACCACGCTGACCGCGGCGATCACCAAGGTGCTGCACGACAAGTACCCGGACCTCAATGAGGCCTCGGCGTTCGACATGATCGACAAGGCGCCCGAGGAGAAGGCTCGCGGCATCACGATCAACATCTCGCACGTCGAGTACCAGACGGAGAAGCGCCACTACGCTCACGTCGACGCTCCCGGTCACGCGGACTACATCAAGAACATGATCACCGGTGCCGCCCAGATGGACGGCGCGATCCTGGTGGTCGCCGCTACCGACGGCCCGATGCCGCAGACCCGTGAGCACGTGCTGCTCGCCCGCCAGGTCGGCGTGCCCTACATCCTTGTCGCCCTGAACAAGTGCGACATGGTCGACGACGAGGAGATCCTCGAGCTCGTCGAGATGGAGGTCCGCGAGCTGCTGGCTTCGCAGGAGTTCGATGAGGACGCGCCCGTCGTGCGCGTATCCGGCTTCCAGGCGCTCGAGGGCGACCCGAAGTGGTCGGAGTCGATCATGGAGCTCATGAACGCGGTCGACGAGTCCATCCCGGACCCGGAGCGCGAGACCGACAAGCCGTTCCTGATGCCGGTCGAGGACGTCTTCACGATCACCGGTCGTGGCACCGTCGTCACCGGTCGCGTCGAGCGTGGCGTGATCAACGTGAACGAGGAGGTCGAGATCGTCGGCATCCGCGAGAAGTCGACCAAGACCACCGTCACCGGTATCGAGATGTTCCGCAAGCTCCTGGACTCGGGCCAGGCGGGCGACAACGTCGGCCTGCTGGTCCGTGGCCTCAAGCGTGAGGACGTGGAGCGTGGCCAGGTCGTGACCAAGCCGGGCACCACCACCCCGCACACGGAGTTCGAGGGCCAGGCGTACATCCTGTCGAAGGACGAGGGTGGCCGCCACACCCCGTTCTTCAACAACTACCGCCCGCAGTTCTACTTCCGCACCACGGACGTGACCGGCGTCGTGACCCTCCCCGAGGGCACCGAGATGGTCATGCCCGGCGACAACACCGAGATGAGCGTCAAGCTCATCCAGCCGGTCGCCATGGACGAGGGCCTGCGCTTCGCGATCCGCGAGGGTGGCCGCACCGTGGGTGCCGGCCGCGTCACCAAGATCGTCAAGTGATCTAGGTAGTCAGCCGAGAAGGGGGGGGGGGGGGGGGGGGGGGGGGGGGGGGGGGCCCGGGGCGGGGGGGGGGGGGGGCGCCCCCCCCCCCCC
>NZ_JARFTP010000032.1 GCF_029167375.1 Tsukamurella sp. 8F | reverse complement strand
TCGCCTCTCGTGCAGCCGACCAGCCCATCAGCAAGCGCGGCACGCGGCGTCCGGGTCACGGCGATCACGGCCGCGGTCACCGGACTGCTCGGGCTCCTGTTCGCGCTCCTCACCCCCGTGATGCCGGTACACCAGACCACGGCGGCGCTGAACTGGCCGCAGCGCGGCACGCTCCAGTCGGTGACGGCGCCGCTGGTCTCGTTCGTGCCCGACCGGATCGAGGCGTCGGTGCCGTGCGCGGCGGTCGATCACCTGCCGCACGGTGTGGGCGTGCTGGTCTCGACCGGCCCACCGGAGTCCGACGACACCCTCGGCCGCGCGCTGCTGATCCAGGTCTCGGGCACACCGGACGCCCCACCCGACAAGCGCACCCTCGAGGTGATAGTCCGCAACACCCCGCTGGTCACGGCCACGGTGGCGCAGGTCCGGCAGGCGGGATGCGACCGCATCACGTTCACCGGCTCGTCCGACCGCGTGTACGGCGAGATCACCGGTATCAAGGATCCGCGCGGCGGCACCTACAAGGGTGAGAAGGAGAACGGATTCGACTACCGCCCACAGGTCGTCGGCGTCTTCTCCGACCTCACGGGCCCGGTCACGTCCGACACCGCGATCGACTTCCATGCACGTATAGACACCCGCTACACCACCACGCCGACCCTGCTCCGATGGATCACGATCGTCCTGGCCGTAGCTCTGATCGCGATGTCCCTCGCGACCCTGCACCGCCTGGATCAGGCGACCGACGGCCGACGCCACCGACGGATCTTCCCCCGGCACTGGTTCCGCCCGACGAAGCTCGACACCACCGTCCTGGTGACGCTGGCCGCGTGGCACATGATCGGCGCGAACACGTCCGACGACGGCTACATACTCACGATGGCCCGCACCGCCGGCCACGCCGGCTACACCGCCAACTACTACCGCTGGTACGGGGCGCCCGAGACGCCGTTCGGCTGGTACTACGAGGCCTTCGGTCTGCTCGCGAAGATCAGCACGGCAAGTCCCTGGGTGCGCCTGCCCGCCCTCGCGTGCGGCATCGCGACATGGCTGATCATCAGCCGGGAAGTGGTCCCGCGCCTGGGCCGCGCTGCACGCAGCAGGTACGCACTCTGGGCCGCGGCAGGAGTCTTCCTCGTCTACTGGATGGCCTTCAACAACGGCCTCCGCCCCGAGCCGGTCATCGCCCTCGGCGCCCTCCTCACCTGGTGCTCGGTAGAGCGCGCCATCGCGACGGGCCGCGTCCTCCCGTTCGCCGTCGCCTGCATATTCGCGGGGTGGACTCTGGCCGCCGGTCCCACGGGCATCATGACCGTCGCAGCGCTCCTGGCCGGAGTACGCCCGGTCGGCCGAAGGATCATCGCCCGCGCCCGAGCATCGGACGAGGGCTTCCGCCTCACGCTCCTCGCATACGTCGCCCCGGTCCTCGCGGCCGGTGTGCTGCTCGTCCCGATCATCTTCTCCAAACTCACACTCGCCGCGTTCCTGGCGAAGTCGGCGATGCAGCAGAACATCGGCACGGTCGTACCGACCAAGCACTGGTTCAACGAGATCGACCGCTACTCGGCACTGTTCACCTTCACCGCCGACGGCGGCATCGCTCGCCGCTTCGCAGTGCTCGCGACCCTCGCGTGCCTGGCCATCGCCGGCGCCGTCGTACTGCGCCGCTCCCACGTCCCCGGCGCGAGCCTCGGCCCGGGCCGTCGGTTGATCGCGGTGACCTTCGGGGGCCTGCTGCTGCTCATGTTCACACCCACCAAGTGGACGCACCAGTTCGGCGCGTTCGCGGGCCTGGCCGGTGCACTCGCGGCGCTGACCGCCGTCGCCCTGTCCCGGCACGCGATGCGCACTCCGCGCAACCGCGCGCTTGCGACGGCGGTGGTCCTGTTCGTCCTCGGCCTCAGCTTCTCCGGGCCGAACGGCTGGTGGTACGTCGCCAACTACGGCGTCCCCTGGGGCACGTCCACGGTGCTCGGCCTGGGCGGGGTGTTCTTCGTCCTGGCCGGCCTGGCGGTGCTCTACGCCGGCTGGTTGCACTTCCACGAGGACAGCCCCGGACCGCACCTCGAACCCCATGCGGTCGGCGAGAAGGCGGACGGCCGGCTACAGCGCATCGGCCGGTTCGCCGCCAGCCAATCCCCGATCACGTGGGCCTCCGGCCTCGTCGTGGTGCTCAGCGTCGCCACGCTCGCGGTCACGGCGACGGTGACGATGCACTCTTCGTACTCGGTCGGCAAAGCGAACTTCCGTGCCGCCGCGGGCAAGGGATGCAACTTCGCCGACTTCGTGATGACCGAGCCGGATCCGAGCGGCGGCCTGCTCACTCCCATCGCGGGGGCGCAGAAGGACTCGCTGGCCGGACCGGGAACCGTGGGGGTGACCCCGGACGGCGTACCCACGGACATCACCGCCACATCCACCGCGAGCGACTCGCAGACCAGCCTCGACGCCATGGCGTCACTGCCTCAGGAGACGACGTCGGGACGCACCGCGACGGCTGGCGTCAACGGTTCGCACATCAAGCTGCCGTACGGCCTGGACCCTGCGGTGACGCCGATCCTCGGCTCCTACTCGCCCGACATCCAGACCCGTGCCCGGATCGATACGGCGTGGTACCGGCTCCCGGCCGCGCAAAAGGACCAGGATCTGATCACGTTGTCCGCGGCGGGCAAGTTCACCGGCGACGAGCTCTACCTCGAGTACTCGACCGACGGCGGGGCCACCGTGGCCGGCAAGAAGTCGTTCATCGACATCGGTCCGGATCCCGCGTGGCGGAACCTGCGGCTGTCCCGCGGGGACCTCCCGAAGAACGCGACCGCCGTGCGGATCGTCGCGGTCGACGACGACCTCGCGATCAATCACTGGTTGGCGATCACGCCGCCGCGCATGTCGAAGCTGGAGACGCTGCAGCAGCTCGTGGGATCGAAGGATCCGGTGCTGATCGACTGGACCTCCGGCCTGGCGTACCCGTGCCAGCGGCCGTTCGACCATCGCGACGGTGTCGCCGAGGTGCCCAAGTGGCGGATCATGCCCGATCAGAACCTCTCGCCCGTCACCACCGACTGGGAGGGCAACGTCGGCGGTGGGCCGGTCGGCTGGGTCGAGCTCTTGATGGACGAGACCAAGGTGCCGGCGTACCTCCGCGGCGACCTCGGACAGGACTTCGGCGAGCTGGAACGCCTCGTCCCGTACGACTCCACAACGCGGCCCGCGGACATCACGACGGGCACCGAACAGGTGTGGGGCGTAGACCGAGAAGCCCCGATCCGGCAGGACTGAGAACCGCCGCGAAACTGAGAACCCCCTGATGAAGGGGTCGCTGAGCCGAGCCGGAACACAGGCGGCTCAGGCCGAGCGCCTACGATGGGCACCCGTGTCAGTGACGTCTGCTCAGAGCTCGAACGGGGATGGGGGCTCAAACAGGGATGGGGGCTCGATCGGTGACGGGGGGAACCCCCGATCCGGCGCCCGCCGGCCGGGCAGACCGATCGCTAGAGCGGTGGCCGTTGTGGCGGGGCTGGTGGGACTGGTCCTCTGCGTCATCACACCGCTCCTGCCGGTTCAGCAGCACACCGCGCAGCTGAACTGGCCGCAGCTCTCTGGGGCCACCGACACCGCGAACCTCACGGCGCCGCTCGTCTCGCAGTCCCCGCAGGAGCTGCACGCAACGGTGCCGTGCCGCGCGATCGCGGACCTGCGCGAGGGCGGCACGGTGCTCTCCACCGTCTCGGGGAACGCCGACGCGGGCAGCGGCCTGGGTATGAAGGTCGTAGTCGCGAACAAGACGGCGACGGTGACGTTCCGCAACACCGTCGTCGCAGCGGCACCGGTGAACAAGCTGAACGGCTGCACCACGTTGCGACTGTGGTCGACCATGAAGGACGTGGGCGCGAGCTTCGACGGCCTCGGCATCGACGGCACGTCGAAGACCGAGGACCGCCCCGTCGTCGCGGGTGTGTACACCAATCTCACCCCCGATCAGGTGCGTTCCGCGGGCGCTGGACTGAAGCTGAACGCCACCGTCGACACCCGCTTCGATCTCTCCCCGTCCCCGCTCAAGCTGGCAGCCATCGTCATCGGACTGCTGGCCGTCCTCGCCTCGGCGGTGGCGCTCTTCCTACTGGACCACGGCTTCGGCTACCACCGCCGCGTCGGACTGTTCGGGTGGCGTTCCCTGGTGCGACCACGGCCGGTCGACGCAGCCGTGATCGGCGGCCTGATCCTGTGGGACCTGCTCGGCGGCGGCACATCCGATGACGGCTACATCCTGACCATGGGCAAGGTTGCCGACAAGGCCGGCTACCTGCCCGACTACTACCGGTTCTTCGGCGCCCCCGAGGCGCCCTTCGACTGGTACTACAGCCTGCTGGGTCACTGGTCCTCCATCTCGTCGGTAGGCGTCTGGACGCGCATCCCCTCGGTCGTCGCGGGGATCGTGACGTGGCTGCTGCTCTCGCGCGTGATCCTGCCGCGGCTCGGGTCGGGCGTGCGGCGCTTCCCGCTCGCCATCTGGGCCGCGGGCGTGATGCTCCTGGCGTTCTGGTTCCCCATGAACTCGGGCCTGCGATCCGAGCCGATGATCGTGCTCGGCACCGTCGTCACCTGGGCGGCGATCGAGCGCACCATCGCGACGCACCGCGCCCTGCCGGCCATGATCGCCACCCTCGCGGCGGGCATGACGTTCGCGCTCGCCCCGCACGGGATCATCGCGGCGGCCCTTCTCGTCGCGTCGGCAGCGCCGGTCCTGAAGGTGCTGATCACGCGGCGGCGCGAGGCCGGGGTCGCGGCCCTGCTACTTCCCGTGCTCGCCGCGGCCGCGGTGTGGGTGCCGATCGCCTTCCGCGACCAGTCGCTCGCCTCGGTCGCGGAAGCGATCCGCATCCGGGTCGAGGTCGGGCCCGCGTCGGCATGGACTCAGGAGTACCTGCGGTACTACTTCCTCACCGTGACCACTACCGACGGCTCGCTGGTGCGCCGGGTGCCGGTGTACCTGCTGGTGGTCTGCCTGTTCGTGGCGACGTTCGTGATGCTGCGCGCCAAGCGCATCCCGCGCATCGACCCGGGGCCCGTGTGGCGGATGATCGGCGCGGTGTTCATCGGCGCCGCGCTGATGAGCCTCACCCCCACCAAGTGGACCATCCAGTTCGGCGGGTACGCAGGCTTCGCGGCCGCGCTCGCGGCTGTGGCGACGGTGGGCGTGGTCGAGGCCGCGCGGCATTCGATCCGTAACTTCACATTCTTCCTGTGCGGCATCCTGTTCGCGCTCGCAGCCGCGTTCGCCGGCTACAACAACTGGATCTGGCCGTACGCGTGGGGGGTGCCCTGGTTCGACCGGCGGCCGCAGCTCCATGCGATCACGTTCTCCAACGTGCTGCTGGTGCTGGCGGGCCTGGCCGGCGCCGTCGCGGCGTGGCAGCACTTCCGGATCGACTTCCGCCAGCGCGGCCACGGGGGCCTGGCCGACGAGGCGGTCGTCGACGCAGCGGACGCAGACCTCGCGGGACGCAGTTCGGCAGACCAGAAGCTCGCGCGCCGGGGCCGGCGACGCCTGCAACTCGCATCCCTGCCCCTGACGGTGGTCCTCGGCCTCCTGGTGGTGGGCGAGGGTCTCATCTTCGTGAAGGCCGGGGTCTCGAACCACAACACCTTCTCCGTCATGGACTCCAACCTGGCGGCGCTCCGCGGCGACCGCTGCGGCATGGCATCGAAGGTCCTGGTCGAGACCGACCCCAGCGACGACCTGCTCCAGCCCGCCGACGGCCACCCGGCCGCCCAGGCCCTTACGGGAGAGGGCACGCACGGCTTCACGCCAGACGGTGTCTCGTCCAGTCTCAAGCCGCAGCCCTCGGGAGCGGCACCCGGACAGATCAACGTCGCGTCCCCCGTCATGATCCCGTTCGCGTCCGCCGCGACGACCGCGGGCACGGGCGGCGGCACCGGGCCGCGCACCATCAACGGCTCCACCGCCGCGCTCCCCTACGGCCTGGATCCCGCGCGGACGCCCGTCGTAGGGAGCTACGGCGAGAACAACGCGCCCGCGGAGCTCTTCTCCGACTGGTACACGCTGCCTCAGCGCTCCGCCGACGCGCCTCTGGTGTCGTTCTCCGCGGCCGGCTCGATCGCATCGGTGGACGCGACCGGCAACTCCACGTACGGCCAGCAGGTCTTCCTCGAGTGGGCGCACCGCGACGCCACCGGCGCCGTGACGAAGCAGGGCAAGACCGCGCCGATCGACCCGGGCCCCAATATGCCGTGGCGCAATCTGCGCGTGCCGATGACGGCGATCCCGTCCGACGCCAACGTGGTCCGCCTGCATGTCATCGACTCGAACCTCGGTGCGCAGCAGTGGGTCGCCGTGACGCCCCCGCGTGTGCCGCGTATGCAGACGTTGCAGCAGGTCGTGGGCAGCGACGATCCGGTGCTGCTGGACCTCCTTGTGGGGCAGCAGTTCCCGTGCCAGCGCCCCGCGGGCATCGCGGGCGGGGTGTGGGAGGTGCCCAAGTGGCGCATCCTGCCGACCCGCAAGGACGCGATCGCCTCGTCCCGGACGTGGCAGGCGACGGAGGCGGGCGGCCCCCTGATGCTGCCGGACACACTCCTGAAGACGACGACGTTGCCGACCTACATGATGGGCGACCTGCAGCGCGACTGGGGCGACCTGCAGCGATATCGCGAGGCCTCGCCCGCGCCGGCCGCGCACCTGAGGGTGGGCACCGCGACTCGCTCCGGGTGGTGGCGCCCCGGCCCGATCCGGGCGATCACCGACCAGACCGTCTACACCGGACACTAGGACTGACATGGCTTCCGCGACTGACATTGCTGCCGCCGGGTCGGCCCGGGGCGTTCTGCGCTACGGACGTTGGCGCATCGTCGCCGCCGTGTTCGGCGTGCTGGGTTTCCTCCTCGCCTGCCTGACGCCGCTGCTTCCGGTGCACGAGCGCACGACGACGCTGAACTGGCCGCAGGGCGGCCGAGTCGCCAGCGTGGCGGCGCCACTGGTCTCATACGTGCCGGTCGACCTGCACTTCTCGGTGCCGTGCAGCGTTGTGAAGGACGTTCCGCAGCGCGGCGGGCTGATCCTGTCGACGCTGCCACCCCAGGGGGAGCGCCCCACGCTGCAGGGCATGTTCGTGCGGGCGACCGCCGACGATGTCACGGTCAGCGACCGCGACGTCCCGCTCATCTCCGCGAAGCGCTCCGACCTCCTCTTGACGCCCGGCTGCGCGATCACCGTCGACGCCAACCCGACCAACACGGTCGCGTCGTTCACCGGGATGAGCGGGCCGAACACCTCGAAGACCGTGAACGATCCCAACATGCGGCCGCAGATCACCGGCGTCTATACGGAGCTCCCGGCCGGAACGTCCACCGCGGGTATGAGTCTGACGGCGAAGGTGGACACCCGGTTCAACACGTCGCCGACCCTGATCAAGCGGCTGGCGATCATCGTGGGACTACTGTCGACGATCCTGTCGGTGGTAGCGCTCGGCTTCCTCGACCTGCGCGACGGCCGCGGCGCGGTGCGGACCATGCCGCGCGGATGGCTGAAGCCGCGACCCGTCGACCTCACGGTCATCGGAATCCTGTTGCTGTGGTGGTGGATCGGACCCAACACCTCCGACGACGGCTACCAGTTCACCATGGGTGGCCAGGCCGGACACACCGGCTACATGATCAACTACTTCCGCAGCTTCGGCGTACCGGAGAATCCGTTCGGCTGGAACGACTACATCTTCACCGCCATCATGCATTTCACGAGTGCGGCGCCCGCGCTCCGGCTGCCCGGTCTGGTCATGGGGCTGCTGTCGTGGCTGGTGATCTCGCGCGAGATGATCCCGCGACTCGGGCGCGCGGTGGTGCGTTCACAGGCCGGGCTGTGGGCTGGCGCAGCGGGATTCCTGCTCATCTGGCTGCCGCTGAACAACGGCCTGCGGCCCGAGCCCGCTGTCGTGCTGTTCTCGCTTCTGACCTGGGTGTCGATCGAACGCTCGATCGCGACGGGGCGCCTACTGCCGGTGGCGATCGCGCTGCCGTGCGCGGCGCTCACGCTCGGCGCGGCGCCCGGTGGCCTCATCGCCGTGGCCGCGATCCTCGCGGCCTCGCGGCAGATCATCACCCGGATCGTGAAGCGCCGGAAGCGCGACGGCCTCGTCGCACTCGTCGCGCCGCTGCTCGCCGCGGGCGCGTCGTATCTGTTCTACGCCTTCTACACGCTCACGCTCGGGGCCACTCGCGAGGCATTGTCGGTGAAGACCGTCACCGGCCCGACCCTCGAGTGGTACGAGGAGGGCGTCCGCTACTACTACCTCATGATCGACACCGTCGACGGCTCCGTGAACCGCCGGATCGGCGTCCTGGTCGCCTTCCTGTGCCTGCTCACGGTGCTCACCGTGATGCTGCGGCGGCGACGCCCGACGGGGATCTCCGCCGGCCCGGTGTGGCGACTGATGGCCGTGTTCTTCGCGACGATCATCATGCTCGCATTCACACCGACCAAGTGGACGCACCACCTAGGCCTGTACGCGGGCTACGCGGGCGGCATCGCCGCGCTCGCGGGCACCATGACGGCGTGGCCGCTCATGCGCTCCAAGCGCAATCGCGTGCTCTTCACCGCAGCGGTGCTGTTCGTTATGGCGGTGTCCTTCGCGGGCATCAACGGCTACTACTGGGCCGGCATCTACGGCGTCTCGTGGGGCGACAGGCCGGTGCAGCTGTTCGGGATCCAGGTCTACTGGGTGCTGTTCGGGATCTCGATCCTGGTGGCGCTGTACGGCCTGTACCTGCACTTCCGCCGGGACTACGCCCCGGAGCCGGTGCACCGTGGCCGCGTGATCCCGGTGCTCGCGCTCCTCACGCTGCTGGTGGTGGCCTTCGACGTCGTGACCGTCGCCAAGGGTGCCGTGAACCAGCGCGGCAGTTTCTCGTGGGCGGCCTCGAACGCCCGGGCGCTGCAGGGTAAGACGTGCGGCATGGCCGACGACGTGCTGATGGAGACCGATCCCGACGCGGGTCAGCTCGCGCCGCTCGCGTTGCCGGGCGGCCGCGTGCCGACCGCTGCGGCCACGCTGGCCGGCGAGAACACGGGTTTCACCCCCAACGGCGTTCCGGCGTCGGTACATCCGGTCAAGTCGAACCCGGGCCACAACACCGACAACACCAACACCGACCTGGTGGACACCGTCACCGCGGGCGGCGGCGGCACCGACGCGACGTCGCAGGGCGGCGCATCCAGCGGCGCCGCGGGCACCGATCCCAACGGTGTGAACAGCGGCTCCAACGGAACGAGCGGCTCCGGTGGCAGCGGCACGTCCGGCTCGTCCTCGGACGACTCGTCGACCGGATCATCGGACGAGGCGGGCAGTGCCGCAGACAAGGCCACCGGGGCCGCGGCGAACGCCCCGTTCGGCGCCCCGATCACCGTCAACGGCTCGAACGTACCGCTGCCCTTCGGGCTGAATCCGAAGACCACGCCGGTGCTCGGCTCGAACGGCGCCGTCGGGCCGGCGAACCTCACGACGGGCTGGTATTCGCTTCCGGCGCGCACCGACCGCACGCCGCTGGTCACGCTCTCGGTCGCGGGCTCCGTCGCTGCGACCGGCCTGAACAAGGCCCAGAAGCCGGGCCGGACACTCTCACTCCAGGCCGGCCGCGCCGCCCCCGATGGACACGTCACGCCGCTCGGTTCCCTGAAGCCGATCGACGCGTGGGACGCCCCGTGGTGGCGCAATCTGAGGTTCCCGACGGCATCGCTACCGAAGGGCACCAACACTGTTCGCGTCGTGATCGATGACAAGACACCGTCTCCCAACTTCGTGGCTCTCACCCCGCCACGCATGACGTCGATGCGCACCGCGCAGGAGGTCTTCGGCCGGGACACGGTGGTGCTGGCCGACTTCATGGTCGCTTTCGCGTTCCCGTGCCAGCACCAGATGCGGGCCCTCGGCGGCGTCTTCGAGACACCGGAGTACCGGATATCCCCGGATTTCAACGCCACCCGCCAGACGTCGAACACATGGCAGGGCTGGAAGACCGGCGGGCCACTGGGCTTCACCGACGCGACCATGCAGGAGCAGGTGGTACCGAGTTACCTGCGCGGCAACTGGTACATCGACTGGGGCACCATCACCAAGCTGACGCCGTGGATGAAGACCGAGCCGGCGCAGTTCCAGCACGGGGAGGCGACGCGGAGCGGTTGGTACACCCCCGGCAAGATGCGTTCCGCACCCTACTGATCCACCACTCCTTAGTAAGGAACCGCCTCCCGCCTGTTATTTCAGGTGGGAGGCGGTCATCTACTAGGGAGGGCTAGCGGAGACCGTCCCACAGGGCGCGTCGCTCGGGGTGCGGGTCGGTCTCGGTGCGTGACTCGAGGTCGAAGACGCGCACGGTGCGGGCATCGGGGGTATACGGCGCCCACCCCGGGTCGCCGTCGACGATGAAACGCACCCAGGCCGCGTGCATCTCGTCCGCGACCGACTGCGGTGGGTTCGGTCCCGCGAGGGCTTCGAGGCCCTCCGTCCCGAGGGTATCGAAGGCGAACCCGATCTCCAGAGCGTGGCAGGAGCCGAGGATGCCGCCGCGCACCGGGGACGCCCAGTCGAAGCGGTAGACATACGACGTATCGGGCGCCGCCTCCGCCAGGCGGACCGCGGGGATACCGAAGAACCAGTCGCCGATCAGGGCGGCGGCGGCGAGGCCGGCCGTCGGGTGCCGGTCGTCCCGATAAGCCTGCACCGCAGCGAGCGGGTCGACGAAGCCGTACCTCGCGATCATGGCCGCCGCAGCTTCGAAGCCGGCCGCATCGACGCCGGCGACGATGCCTGGAATCGCCAGGAAGAACAGCATCTCGTCGGCGTTGTGCCCCACCAGGACTCGCACACCCGAGCCAGCACCCGCCCGCACCGATTCAATGGGCGTGCGCGGGACCACGTCGTCACCGAGGCGCGGCTCGAACGGCATCGTATCGGCGACGATCTCGCCCCACTTCTCGGGATCGGGATCGGTCTGCACAGCGAGGCCGAGCTTCTCCTGCGCAGCCAGAAGCTCGGCTACCGGGAGCGCGGCGAACGCCTCCCGCGTACCGTCGACGCCGAGTTCGTCTGCAAGCCAGGAGCTCACGGCCCTGGCGGTGCGCTCCGACAGCGCGAACTGGCCCGCCCCGCTCTGCGCGATGACGCCGCGGAACATCCCCTCGGCCAGCGGCGACGCCAGCAGCGACGTGACGCTCATACCGCCCGCGGACTCGCCGCCGATCGTGACCCGCTCGGGGTCGCCGCCGAACGCCGCGATGTTCTCGCGGACCCAGCGCAGCGCGCAGATCTGATCGCGCAGGCCCACATTCGTCTCGCCGTCTCCCGTATCGAGGAAGCCGAACAGTCCCAGCCGATAATTCATGGTCACGCACACGACGCCGTCGCGGGCGAATGCGCTGCCGTCGTACTGCGGCACCGAGCCCGAGCCGTTACGGAAGGCACCGCCGTGGATCCAGACGAAAACCGGTGCGGCCCCGTCTGTCCCGGGCGTCCACACGTTCAGGACTAGGCAGTCGTCGCCTGGGGCGTCGGGTTCGGCCAGCAGCTCCCGTGAGGGTATGGGGTAGGGATTCTTCGGAACCGTCGCTCCGTGCTCGAGCGCCGGTCGCACGCCCTCCCAAGGCGGCGCAGGCACGGGCGGGCTCAGCCAGCCGCTCCGCGCGGGCGACTCGGCATAGGGGATACCGAGGAAGCGGGCGACCCCACCCTCAATCACGCCCGACAGCGCGCCGGAAGCGGTCTGCACGATCGTCTGCACGATGTCCGAGTCAACGCGCCGCATCACGAGGTGTCAATGGCGGGCACCCGCCCGACACGCCGCCGCAGTGCCCGTTGCAAGGGGTTGCAACAGACCATCTCGAGGAGACGGGTTCGCATCGGCCGGTCCTTACCAGTATCTTCGTACCAACGAAAGCCGAAAGGGGGCCCGGTGGCTGCCATCCGCGCGGCGACTGACGGTACGCCGATGGGGCGCGCTGAGGTCGCTCAGCACTGGGCGCTGTCCGTCGATGCGCGCCACGCGCTCGGGGACGAGGTCGATTCGGCCGCACGCAGGATGAGTCGCGTCCTCAGCGAGATCGCCCGGCTCGCTGCACAACCCGACGGAGCCGCCACGGCCGCCGAGCGGTATGACCTGGGTGGACTGCTTACGCAATCGCCCCTCGACCGCCTCCCTCCGCTGGTCGCGGAGACGTTCGCGGCGTTCGCCGCGGCCACGCCCGATGGTGCGGAGGGTGCGGCCTGGACGTCGGTATGCGCCGACGTGCTGGCTGGATACTCCGACGCACTCAGCGAGCTGGCCCTCGCCGCGCAGGAGACCACGCTCGCCGCCGCGATCTCGCACCGTGAGCGCGCGATCGAGGCGCTACAGCGGACCGTCGAGCATCGGGCCACGCACGATCCGCTCACCGGGTTGCTCAACCGCGCGGCGTTCGACGAACTGCTGCGCAGCATGTACCTCGATCGTGGGCACCGAGCGCTGAGCGTCCTGGTGCTCGACCTCGACGGGTTCCACCGCATCAACGACTCGTACGGGCATGTGGTCGCCGACCAACTGCTCAACGCCGTCGGCGAGCTGCTCGTCGGGGAGGCCGGCGGCGCGGCCGTGATCTCCCGATACGGCGGCGACGAGTTCACGATCGCCGTGCACAACGGCACCGTCGAGACCGATGAGCTGGCTGCGCGGCTCCTCGAGGCGCTGACCGAACCCTTCGAGCTCTCGGCCGGATCCGTGACGGTGGACGCCTCCGTCGGCATCGCGACCGCATGGCCGGGGGTCGCCCTGAGCGACTCCGACCTGATGCACCACGCCAATCACGCTCTGGCCGAGGCCAAGTCGGCAGGTGGCCGGCGCGCGGCCCGCGACGATGTGCGCTCCGATGTCGACCACGACCGCAACCGGAGGCAACTCCGCGAACGCCTCGAGGTCGCGGCCGCCCTGCGTCACGCCGCGACCGACGACAGTCTCGTGCTGCACTACCAACCCATCGTCGACACGACCACGGGCCGCGTCGTCGCCTTCGAGGGACTCGTACGCTGGCGGTACCAGGGCACCCTGCGGCGGCCCGCCTTCTTCATGGACATCGCCGAGAACTCCGCGATGATCGTGGACATCGGCCACTGGGTGATCGACACGGCGCTCGGTGACCTCGCCCGGCTGCGTGGTGCCGCCGGCGGAGCCGACGTGACCATGTCCGTGAACGTCTCCGCGCGGCAGCTGCGCGACCCCGGCCTGATCGACTGCGTGACCTCCGCGCTCGAGCGGCACCAGCTGCCACCGTCGGCACTGTGGCTGGAACTGACGGAGACGGCCCTCATCGCCGACGTGGAGAACGCGGGCGAGACACTGACCGACCTCGCCCAGCGGGGGATTCGGATCAGCCTCGACGACTTCGGTGTCGGCTACTCGGCGCTGTCCAACCTCAGCAGCTTCCCTATCAGCATCGTGAAGATCGACAAGTCGTTCGTGACCGCGCTGCGCGGCGGGGACAGCCTGCAGGAACGGCGTCGGCGGATCATGCTGTCGTCCATCCAGTCGATGGCAGACGACCTGGGCATCGACACGGTCGCCGAGGGCGTCGAGGATCTGGACCTGCACCGTCGAATACGGAAGACGGGCTGCACGTATTCGCAGGGTTGGTTCCACGGCATTCCGCAGCCCTGGGACCGTGCCTTCGAATGGTTCGGCCGGGGGGCCGGCCAGGCATGAACGACCGGGCCGCACGGGCCGGGCCTGACGGGCCGGGCGCGTCGGCCGCGTGAGACCCTGATCGAAGACCAACGGCGGTTCGACGAGAGGTGAGGCGCAATGCGCATCGGGCTGGGCATCAACTACGCGGGCGGATTCAAGGAGGTCGCGGCCGAGGTCGCCGACCTCGAGAAGGCGGGGCTCGACATCGTCTTCGTTCCGGAGGCGTACTCCTTCGACGCGGTGAGCGCACTGGGCTACCTCGCCGGCCGCACCGAGAGGGTGCAGCTGGCCTCGGGAATCCTGCAGATCTATACCCGGACGCCCACCCTGACCGCGATGACCGCGGCGGGCCTGGACTACGTGTCCGACGGCCGATTCGTGCTGGGGCTCGGTGCGTCGGGACCGCAGGTGATAGAGGGCTTCCACGGCGTGCGCTACGACGCGCCGATCGGCCGCACGCGCGAGATCATCGAGATCTGCCGCAAGGTGTGGAAGCGCGAACGCCTCGAGCACCAGGGCAAGTACTACACGATGCCCCTGCCCGCCGATCAGGGAACGGGCCTGGGCAAGTCGCTCAAGCTGATCAACCACCCTGTGCGCGAACGTATCCCGGTCCTGCTGGCGGCGCTGGGGCCCAAGAACGTCGCACTTGCTGCCGAGATCGCCGAGGGTTGGCAGCCGATATTCTTCCTGCCGGAGAAGGCCCGCGACGTCTGGGGTGAGTCCCTCGATGCCGGATTGGCGAAGCGCGACCCGTCGCTTCCGGACCTGGACGTCTACGCCGGGCCCGTCCTGGCGATCGGCGAGAACGTCGAGCATCTGCTCGAGCTCGTCAAGCCGAACCTCGCGCTGTACATCGGCGGTATGGGCGCCAAGGGCAAGAACTTCTACCACACGCTCGCCACCCAGTACGGCTACGGCGCCGAGGCCGACCGCATCCAGGAGCTGTACCTCGCGGGCGACAAGCAGGGTGCGGCGCAGGCCGTTCCGACCGAGCTCGCGCGCTCGATCTCGCTCATCGGCCCGGAGTCCTACGTGCGCGAGCGGATCGCCGCCTTCGCCGAGGCCGGGGTGACCGTGCTCAACGTCGTGCCACTGGCCGAGGACCGTGCAGGCCGCGTGGCCCAGGTGGAGAAGCTGCGCACACTGGTGTGAGCGCGGCCCGGCGCGTCACGGCCTGCTGGCGAGGCGCTCGAGCAGGGCGGCGGCGTCGCGCAACGTGCGGCATTCGTCGTCGGTACACCGCTCCTCGATGACCTCCGAGAGCCAGCCGTGCCGCGCCACACGGTTGCCGGCCTCGGCATCGCGTCCGGCATCGGTGAGCGCCACGATGCGCCTGCGGCCGTCGTCGGGGTCGGACATACGCTCGATCAGACCCAAATCCTCGAGCGATGCGATCGTCGTCGCCATGGACTGCGGGCGGACGCCCTCGACCTCGGCGAGGCGCGCGGCATTGGCGGCCTCGCCCTTACCGATACGAGCTAGGACGGACGCCTGCGCGGCGCTGAGCTCACCCTCGGTGCTGACCTCGCGAAGGCGGCGGATGACGCGCTTCATCGCTACCCGGAGCTCCATGCCCGTCTGCTGTGCAATGGGTCGTTTCGCCATATTTGCCAGTCTAGACTGATCAGGCTCTGCTGACTATATTGGGGCTATGACCACAGCACTGCTTGTCATGGACTTCCAGAACGGCATCGTCGAGCGCCTCGGCTCACCGGACGTGCTCGCCGCCGCCGACCGCGCGGTCGAGGCCGCGCGGGCGGCCTCCATCCCCGTCGTCTTCGTCCGGGTGGCGTTCCGCCCCGGCTTTCCGGAGGTCGCGGAGTCGAACCTCGGGTTCGGCGGCCTCGCCGCGAACGGCGGCGAGGCGATGACCGTCGATCACCCGGCCACCCAGATCCATGCGGATCTGGCCCCACGCCCCGACGAGCCCGTAGTGGTGAAGCGCCGTGTCAGCGCTTTCAGCGGAAGCGACCTCGAGGTCCTGCTGCGCGGACTCGGTGCCGACTCGCTGGTGTTGGCAGGCATCAGCACCAGCGGCGTCGTGCTCTCGACCCTGCGCCAGGCCGCGGACCTCGACTACAAGCTGACCGTGCTCGCCGACGCCTGCGCGGACGGCGACGCCGACGTGCACAGCGTGCTCACGGAGAAGGTCTTCCCCCGTCAGGCCACCGTGACGTCGGTCGACGAATGGTCGTCCGCAGTCGCCTGAACGTGCGCGGGCCCCGTGCCCGTCCGGTCGAACGCCGGTGCGTACAGCAGGCGCAGGCCGCCCAGTCCGACTAGCACCGTCGAGCCCTCGTGCCCCGCCACGCCGAGCGGTAACGGGAGGTGCCCGACGAGGTCCCACACCACGAGCGCGCCGATGCACGTCGCGGCGATCATCAGGTTGGCGACAACGGCGCGGCGAGCTCGTCGGGCCAGGTCCAGCACTGCAGGAACGCCGCGCAGATCGTCTCCGACGACCACGACGTCTGCTGCGTGCAGCGCCAGGTCGGAACCTACGCCGCCCATCGCGATGCCCACGCCTGCCGCTGCGAGAGCCGGTGCGTCGTTGACGCCGTCTCCTACCATCGCGGTGTGCCCGCCGCGTAGCGCCGCGACCTTGCCGTCGGGCAACAGCCCGGCACGTACGTCCGTGATGCCGACCCGAGCGGCCACGGCGTGCGCAGGGGCCTCGCCGTCGCCGGTGAGTAGGACGGGTGGAGCGCCGGTCACCGTGGCGACCCGCGCGACGGCGGCGCGCGCGTCCGCGCGCACGCGATCGGCGAGCGCGATCAAACCCGCGGGCGCACCGTCGACGGTGACCAGGACCACCGTCTCCCCTCGCCCGCGCGGTCCCGCTGCCTCCCGACGATCGCCCGCCGACTCGACGGTGACCGTCCGGCCCTCGACGGTCCCCGTCACACCGCGGCCGGGTAGGGCGCGAAAGTCAGTGACAGGCGGTGCATCGGGTGCCAGCGCGCGGATGGCCCTCGCGAGCGGATGCTCGCTGGGTCCCTCGACGGCGGCGGCCAGCAGCGCGACGTCGAGCCCTTCTGCGAGCGTGACGACCTCGGCGACGCGCGGTTCGCCGCGAGTGAGCGTCCCGGTCTTGTCGAAGGCCACCGCGCTGACCGATGCGAGGCGTTCCATCGCGATGGCCGACTTGACCAACACGCCGTGACGGCTCGCGTTCGCGATCGCCGCGAGCAACGGCGGCATGGTGGCGAGCACGACGGCGCACGGCGACGCGACGATCATGAACGTCATCGCTCGCAGAAGCGCCTGCCGCACCCCTTCGCCGAACGTGAACGGCACCGCGAACACCAGCAGCGTGGCGACCACCATGCCCACCGAATACCGCTGCTCGACCTTCTCGATGAACAGCTGCGTACGTGCCTTCGTCGCAGACGCCTCCTCGACCGTCACGGCGATCCGCGCGACGACGGTGTCCCCCGCCTCCCGCTCGACGAGCACGCGGAGCGTCCCGGTCCCGTTGAGTGTTCCGGCATACACGCGGTCGCCTACTGCGACGTCGACCGGGAGTGCCTCGCCCGTGATGGTCGACTGGTCGATCTCGCTAGCGCCTCCGACGACCGTTCCGTCCCCGGCGATCCGCTCACCGGGGCGAACGATGAGGACGTCGCCGATCGTCAATCCGGCCGCATCCACACGCTTCTCACGCGGCCCCTCGACGATTGTGGCCGTGTCCGGCGCGAGGTCGAGCAACCCGCGGACCGAGTCCTCGGTGCGGGCCTTCGCTACCGCCTCCAGTGCCCCGGACGTGGCGAAGATGACGATGAGCAGGGCACCGTCCATCACCTGCCCGATGGCCGCTGCACCGATCGCCGCCACCACCATGAGGAGATCCACGTCGAGTGTCCGTTGCCGCAGGGCGCGCAGCCCGGCGAGCCCCGGCTCCCAGCCACCGGCCGCGTAACAGGAGGCGTACAGCATCCAGCACGACCACTGCGGCGCCCCGCCGACCTGCGCCGCGAGGCCCAGCACGAACAGCGCGAGAGCCGCGGTTGCCCAGCGCGTCTCGGGCAGCTGCCAGGGGCGGGTACGGCGGGCGGTCACGCCCGCTACCATACCAGCACGTCTGCACAGCTCTTCAGATATATTCGCCTCGCGATAGGTACCATCGTCCCGTGGGTCACGGAACCGCCGCGGGCGACGAGCGACCGGCGGTCCGCCTCGACGCCGGTGCGGCAGAGCGCGTCGCCACCACCCTGCAGGCCCTCGCGACGCCCAGCAGGCTGCTCATCCTGTCGGAGTTGCGGCACGGCGAACTGCCGGTCAACGACATCGCCGCCGCCGTGGGCATGGAGCCGTCCGCGGTGTCGCATCAGTTGCGGCTACTACGGAACCTGGGCCTCGTCGTCGGCACGCGGTCCGGCCGGTCGATCGTGTACAGCCTCTACGACAACCACGTCGCGCAGTTGCTAGACGAGGCGGTCTACCACAGCGAGCACCTGCGGCTCGGCCTCGCCGATCGCTAGCGGTCCACCGTGCCGGTCTACGACGACGGCGCCACCGACCGGATCCAGCCCTCGAGGGCGCGCGGGTTCCGGGTCTGGAGGAGGATCCGGCCGGGTCCGGTGAACTCGAAGACCAGTCCCTCCCCCGACTTCATCGACTGGAGCCATTTGCCCTGCACCGCGCGGCGCAGCTCGAAACGCATGTTCAGGTCGTATGCCACGACGTGCCCCGTGTCGATCACGACGCCCTCCCCCGGCTGCAGGTCGAGCACGTCGATCGCGCCGTAGCAGGAGACCAGCACCTCGCCCTGGCCCGCCGCCTGCAGGCCGAACGCACCCTCGCCGCCGAAGAACGAACGGGCGCCACCGAACTGGGTGCTCACCTGCGCGCCGTGCGAGCTCGCGAGCCACCCGCCGCGGGTGATGTAGAAGGGCCGGTCGGGAGTGATCTGGAGGCTCGCGATATCGCCGGGCAGGGTGCCGGCCACGTCGACCCAGCCGCCCTGCGGCGGCGCAGTGAACGTCGAGACGAAGAACGACTCGCCCGACAGGATGCTGCGCCGCAGCCCCTGCATAATGCCGCCCTGCGCCTGGGACTGGATCTGGATACCGGCCGAATGCGCAACCATCGCACCGGATTCCACGGTCATCGGCTCATTGGGCTGGAGGAAACAGCGGGCGAGCGAGAAGGACGGGTTGTGTCGCAATTGCACCTGCATGCGACCAGCGTAAGGCGTGTCACGAAACGAGTCCTGAGGACGCGTATACCGGTATATAGCGAGATAGGCGTCCTCACGACCTGGTTCGTGACAGCTCGGGGGCGATCTCGCGGCCGAAGACCTCCAGCCAGCCGCGCTGATCGCGGGTCACGTTGTGGATGTGCACGGTGTCGAAACCCAGGCCCACCAGTTGGCGGAGCCGGGCGAGGTGCACAGACGGATCGGCAGACACCGTCATCCGGGCGGCGAGATCATCGGCCGACACCGCCCGCACCAGGTGCTCGACGTCGAACGGCGAGCGGATATCGCCTCGCGGGAAGCGCAGCCCCGCCATCGGCCATTCGCGCAGGGCCTGCTCGGCGGCCTCGGCATCGGTGGGCGCCCAGGCCAACTGGACATGCACCGCGGTGCGCATTCGACTCTCACGCCCGGACTCCCGCCTGCCGTCCCGCGCGGCACCGAGCAATCGCGAGAGCCGGTCCACGTCGGCATCTCCCACGACGATCCCGTCCGCCGTGCGGCCGGCGCGGCGCGCCGTGACCGGTCCGCCTGCCCACACCAGAACGGGCGGCACATCGCGACCTGTCCACAGGCGGCTGGACTCGAGCCGGTAGTGGGGCCCGGAATGCCGCGCGTCGGAGCCCCTCCGCGCGGTGCCGAGCAGCTTCCGGATCACATCGTGCGCGTCGAACAGCCGCTCGGCGCGCTCTGGCGCCTCGGGCCAGTAGCTGCCGACGACGTGCTCGTCGATCGCGTCCCCGCCCGAGAGCAGCAGCCGGTGCCGCCCCGGCCGGAGCGACTCGGCCGTCACCGTGGCCTGGGCTACCGAAGCAGGGTGCGCCCGGTAGCCCGGAACGGCCGACACGGCGATCCACGCGTCGGTGCGCTCCCCGACCGCGCCGGCGACGGTCCACACATGCGACGCGTTCCCGTGTGCCGGGAGCCACGGCTGGAAGCGATCCGCGAGCACCACACCGTCGAACCCGTGGCCGGCCGCGACCGCGGCGAGCTCGACCGCCTCCCGCGGCGAGTACTGTTCGAGCGACGCAACGAAGCCGATCTCCACCATGGTGGGAACGCTACGCGGGCTGGCTCTCGCGCGCCGCGAACGGCTCCGGGTCGAAGGTGCCGTTCAACCGCCGGAACAACTCGGCACGCTCCGGCCACACGAGGGTGAGGCGACCGGACGAATCGTCGAGATACCAACTGGCGCAACCGCCCTGGGTCCACACCGTACGCGCGGCGAGCCCGTCGACGAGCTCCGTGTATCGGGCCTCGGCCTCGGCCGTGACCTCTAGTACTCCGCCCGCGGCGTCCAGGTGCTCGAGCGCTCCCAGAACGTAGTCGAGCTGCGCCTCGATCACCTCGAATGCCGAATGATGCCCGAGCGCCGAGTTCGGCCCGTCCAATACGAACAGGTTCGGGAAACCCGACACGACGGTGGAGGCATGGCTCGTCATGCCGTCCGCCCAGTGCTCGGCGAGAGTGACGCCCCGTGCGCTGACGAGGTCGGCGAACGGGGGACGCGTCGTCTCGAAGCCGGTGGCGAGGACCAGAACGTCCAACTCGTACCGGGCACCCGACGCGGCAACAGCCGCCGATCCGTCCACGGCGGCGAGGGCGCTCGGCTCGAGGGCCACATGAGGCCGGGCCAGGGTGGAATAGTAGTCGTCGCTGAACACCGCACGCTTGCAGCCGATGTCGTAGTCGGGCGTCAGGGCGGCACGCAGGACCGGATCGGCGACCTGACGCTGCAGGTGCCCGCGCGCGACATCCTCGAGGGCACGTGCGGCATCCGATCCGGCCAGCCGTGCGGCGAACAGCCCCTCGGCTTCGGCCGCGAGTTCGCTACGCGTAGGCCGGGTCTCGTCCGGCGCGTAGGCGCGATCGCCACGCGGCAGCACCCACGCGGGCGTACGCTGGAAGACCACGACGGAAGCCGCGTCGCGTGCCACCTCAGGCACGATCTGCACGGCACTCGCGCCGGTCCCGACGATCCCCACCCGCAGCCCCTCGAGAGGCCCCGCGGCCCAGCGAGCGGAGTGGAAGACGTTGCCGGGGAACGACCCTAGCCCCGGCACCGAGGGTGTACGGGGCTCGCTCAGCCGTCCCGCCGCCATCACCAGGACTCGCGAGCGCACCGCCCCCGACGGTGTGTGCAGCGTCCACGCGTCGCCGTCCCACTCCGCCGAGTCGAGCGGCGTTTCCAGCCGCAGATGCGGCCCCAGCCCCTCGGCATCGGCCGCGTCCCGGAGATAGCCGTGGAGCTCGGAGCCCGTGGCGAAGCGGTGCGACCAATCGTCCTTGGGCCGGAAGGAGTACTCGTACAGATGGCTCGGGATATCGCATGCCACGCCGGGATACACGTTGTCGCGCCAGGTCCCGCCTACGTCGCCCGCGCGCTCGAGCAGTACGAAGTCGTCCCGGCCTGCACGCGCCAGCCGGATGCCCATACCGATGCCGGCGATGCCGGCGCCGACGATGGCCACGTCCCGGGTCATGACACCTCGCCGTAGACCGTGGTCCGCTGCCGTACGGGCCGTCCGAGATCCCCTGCGAGCACGGCGATGTCGGAGACGGTGAGCTGGCGCCCCTGTTCCGGACCGGCATGCGGGTCGATCGTGCCGTCCAGTAGGACTCCGCCCATATCGTCGGCGCCGCCCGCCAGCACGAGCTGCGCACCGCGCAGTCCCAGCTTGGTCCACGCGGCCTGGATATGGTCGATACTTCCCGCAAGCATCAAGCGG
Organism: Tsukamurella sp. 8F; assembly: GCF_029167375.1. GTDB lineage: Bacteria > Actinomycetota > Actinomycetes > Mycobacteriales > Mycobacteriaceae > Tsukamurella. The sequence goes on along the minus strand of NZ_JARFTP010000032.1, from coordinate 26,787 downwards.
GCGACCGCGTGCACGGCCCGCGACTCGCGCAGCGAGGGTCCGCCGCGGGATCCGAGTACCTCGACCGGGGACTCGGTCGGCAGCCACGGCATCGCGATGAACTCGGTGAAACCGCGGGTCTCCCCGGCGATCCGGGCGATACGACGCAGGTGCGCGACCTGCTGTGCGGCGGACTCGATGTGGCCGTAGACCATTGTCGCCGTCGAGCGCAGACCCGCGGCGTGCGCGGCACGTATCGCCCGCTCCCACTCGTCGGCAGGGATATCCTGCCCGGCGGTGAGTCGTGCGCGCACGTCGTCGTCGAGGATCCGTGCGGCCGTCCCCGGCACGGTGTCCACGCCCGCGTCCTGCAACGCCGCAAGCCATTGCGGCAGCGACATGCCCGCTCGAGCGGCACCGTCGAGCACCTCCGCGGGGCGGAATGCGTGCAGGTGCACGGCCCCTGCCCCCTTCACCGCGCGCGCGAACGCGAGGTAGTCCGGCGACGGACCCTGCGCGCACACCTCGGTGGCGCCCAGGTCGACGGCCTCTGCCACCAGTTCGGCGACGCGGTCCAGCGGCAGCGCGGGATCGAGGTTGCGGTTCACGGCGTAGGTCACGGTGTCTCCGACGCCGGCCCGACGCACCCGATCAGCGAGCGCGGCAAGGGTTTCCAAATCGTCGCCGTCGGCGTGCAGGAGCGCGGTGTACTCGGCGTCGGTAAGTCCTGCCGGGTCGTCGGCAGCGCGCCGCAGGACCGATTCGAGGTACGCGTCGCGGCGTGCGAGTCCGTAGTCGTCGGCCTGCCGCAGCAGGTGCGGGGCGAGCCGATCGTCGAACCAGTCGGCCGTACCCTGCCCGCTCGCCGCGCTCCCGGCGCCCTCGCGACGTTCGGCGGCGCCACGGGCCGCGCGGATGTAGTGCGGATGCGCCGTGAGCCGCTCCCGCAACGTGTATCCGCCTGCGGCCGTGAGCCTCGCCAGCTCCTCGATCTGCGGCCACGGACGCTCGGGGTTGACGTGGTCCGGAGTCAGCGGGCTGACGCCGCCCCAGTCGTCGATGCCTGCGCGGACGAGAAGGGAGAGCTCGGCCTCGTCGGTGAGGTTCGGTGGCGCCTGCACCCGCATACCCGGGCCCAGCAGCAGCCGGGTCACCGCGACCGCGGCGGCGTACTCCTGCGTCTCCAGGTCCACGACGCCGCGCATCGCCGTCGACGGCTTGGCGCGGAAGTTCTGGACGATGACCTCCTGGATGTGGCCGTGCCTTTCGTGCGAATCACGCAGGGCCAGAACCGCATCCACGCGATCGGCATACGTCTCACCGATTCCCAGCAACACCCCGGTCGTGAACGGGATCCTCGACCGGCCGGCGTCTTCGAGAACCCGCAGCCGTACCGCCGGATCCTTGTCGGGCGAGCCGAAGTGCGCCTCGCCCCTGGTCTCCCAGATCCGGGTGGACGTCGTCTCGAGCATCATGCCCATCGACGGCCCGACCGGACGCAGCCGCTGCAGCTCCGCCCAGCTCATGACGCCCGGGTTGAGATGCGGTAGCAGCCCGGTCTCATCGAGGATGCGCCTGCCGACGGCGGCGACGTAGTCCAGAGTCGACGCGTAGCCGTGGTCGTCCAGCCAGGCCCGCGCCTCGGGCCACCGGTCCTCAGGCCGATCTCCTAGCGTCAGCAGCGCCTCCTTACAGCCCAGCTTCGCGCCCGCGCGCGCGACCTCGAGGACCTCGTCCTCCGTCATGTACATGCTCTTGCCCCCGCGCGCGAGCTTGCCCGGCGTCTGCACGAACACGCAGTAGTGACAGCGATCGCGGCAGAGGTGGGTCAGCGGGATGAACACCTTGCGGGAGTACGTGATGACGTCGGGCCGCCCGGCGTCGGCGAGACCCCGGTCGCGGACCACGCCGGCGGCTGCGAGGAGGCGGTCCAGATCGTTGCCACGCGCGTACAGCAGCAACTCGGCGTCCGCCCTCGACGGTGCACCGCCGCCCAACCTGTCGAGCGCGCCGTCGAGGCCCACGGGACGTGCGGACGGCGCGTCCGACCTACTGGGGCTGGGCGTGAGGTCGAGGTCGACGGCCATGGTTCTCCCGGTACTGCCGCTGGGGCGGCTCGCTGGTCCACGGGTGTGCAGGGGCCCGAGGGCTGACGTACCGGTCCCGCGCCCGCCAATCCCGGCTGAACGCGTCCCGGCGGCCCAGAACCGGGCCGAGGCGGAACACTGGCGGCCAGTCTACCGCGCGGACGCAGACACGTCGCAATGCGGAATTCGATGTTTCACGTGGGCACGTCACGCCGACGCCGCATCGACGGGGAGCAAGGCCCCTCTCTTTCAGATTATGGGGTACCCGGGGCCTTGCCGCAAGACCCCGGGTATGACGCACAATCGCTGTCCTCACTCTCTCCACCTGCGAAGACGGGAACCGATGACAGACGACTACCAGACGAATCTGCGGCACGAGCGCGAGTACGTCGCGGACCTCTACACACGGCTCGATGCGGAGCGGGCGCGGGCCAAGGCCCGGTTCGACGCGGCCCTGCGCACGCACGAGGGCACCGCGGTGGACCGGGAGGTCGAGACACATAGCTTCGCACGGGAACAGCGGCGGCTGTCGGTCTCCGACAACGGGCTGTGCTTCGGACGGCTCGACCCGGTGAGCGGTGCGGCCGCGTACATCGGCCGCACCGGCTTGTTCGACGACGACCGCGAGTACCTGATCGACTGGCGCGCGCCCGCCGCCCGCGCCTTCTACACCGCCACGGGTGCACACCCCGAGGGCATGGCACGGCGGCGCCAGTTCCTCACTCGCGGGCGCGACGTCGTGAGCTTCGACGACGAGGTATTCGGTAGGCCCGGAGACGGCGAGCACGGCGACGCCGCGCTCCTGGCTGCCGTGAACGCGCCGCGCGGCGACGGCATGCGGGACATCGTGGCCACCATCCAGGCCGAGCAGGACGCGATCATCCGCCTCGACGACGCGGGCGTGCTCGTCGTCGAGGGCGGCCCGGGCACGGGCAAGACGGCGGTGGCACTGCACCGCGTCGCCTACCTGCTGTACACACAACGGGACGCGATGTCGCGCCACGGCGTCCTCGTCGTGGGTCCGAATCCCGGCTTCCTGAACCATATCTCGCGCGTCCTGCCGTCGCTGGGTGAGACCGATGCGGTGTTCACCACCACGGGCGATCTCGTTCCCGGGCTGCATGTGACCTCCGTCGACGAGCCGGATCTGCAGCGGCACAAAGGTTCCCTGCGCATGCTCGACGTCCTTGCCGGCGCGGTGGCCGACCGGCAGCGGGTACCCGACGAGGCGATCGAGGTACGCCTCGGCGGCATCACTGGTCGCGTCTCCGCCGACGTCGCGGGGTGGGCGCGCGACGAGGCCCGCGCGAGCGGGCTCCCCCACAACACTGCCCGCGCCATATTCGTGGACGTGCTGACCTTTGCGCTGACGGAACGCGCGATCGGCCGAATCGGCAGCGGATGGCTGTCTCGGGACGAGAAGACCGCGTGGGAGGAGATGCGTGCGAGCCTCACGACCGAGCTTATGGGCAGCGAGGAGTTCACCGAGGTGATCGATGCACTGTGGCCTGTGCTCACCCCCGGGACGCTGCTCTCCCAGCTGTATTCGTCACACAGACGGCTACAGGCGGCCGGCGCTCCATCTCTCCTCTACCGTGCGGAAGGCGACGCCTGGACCGTGTCCGACGTGCCACTGCTGGACGAGCTCACCGACCTACTGGGCCCCGACCCCGCGGTCGAGCTGGCGCGTGCTCGCTCCGAGAGGGACCAGGCAGCGCAGGAGTCGGAGTACGCCGAGGGCGTGCTGAACAGTCTCGTCGGACGCGCAGACCACATGGACGACGACGATCATCTCTTCGCGACCGACCTGCTGTACGCCGAGGACCTGGCCGGGCACTTCGAAGAGCGCGATACCCGCGGGCTCGCGGAACGCGCTGCGGCGGATCGAGATTGGACGTACCGGCACATCGTGGTGGATGAGGCCCAAGAGCTGTCCGAGATGGACTGGCGGGTGCTCATGCGACGCTGCCCCGGACACTCGTTCACCGTGGTGGGCGATCTCGCGCAGCGACGCTCAGCGGCCGGAGCGCGCTCGTGGAGCGCGATGCTCGACCGCTACGTGCCCGGCCGTTGGCAATACCGTCCCCTCACCGTCAACTACCGCACTCCGGCGGAGATCATGGCGGTCGCGGGCCGCGTCCTCGCGGGTTTCGCCCCCGACGTAGCACCGCCCGAGTCGGTGCGTTCGTCCGGCATGCCGCCCTGGACGCGACGGGTGGACGAGAGCGGATTGGGTCCGGCCATAAGGGAGTTCGTCGCGTACGAATCGGACCGCGAGGGCACCGCAGTCGCCATCGGGCCGGTCGGCGTCGCCGGCACGATACCCCCGTCCGGGACCAAGGGCCTCGAGTTCGACGCGGTGCTGGTCGTCGAACCGGCGCGCATCCTGACGGAGGAGGGGCCGGCGGACCTCTACGTCGCGCTGACCCGGGCGACCCAGCGCCTCGGGATCCTGCACTCGGAGCCTCTCCCGGACACGCTCGCAGGCCTGGCCGACGCTCCCGCCGAAACCGCTCCCGCCGAAACGGCGGCGCGCGCGTAGCCTGGCGGCGTGAGCACCCCGGAACGCCCCGCCCTGCACCGCAGCCGCAGCATGGCGGAGTCGTTCGGCACCGATGCATCCGCCTACGATGCGGCGCGGCCTCAGTATCCCGAGGCACTCGTGGCGCGGATCGTAGCCGGGCTCGCCGGCCGCGAAGTCCTCGACGTCGGCTGCGGTACGGGTATCGCGGCCCGACAGCTGCAGGCGGCCGACTGCACGGTACTGGGAGTCGAGCCGGATCCGCGGATGGCCGGCTTCGCACGGGACACCGGCGTTCCCGTGGAGGTGGCGACCTTCGAAGAGTGGGACCCGCGCGGGCGGAGCTTCGATGCCGTGATCGCCGCACAGTCGTGGCACTGGGTGGACCCCGATGCGGGCCCGGCCAAGGCCGCCGAGGTCCTGCGGCCGGGCGGCCGGCTGGCGGTGTTCGGGCATGTCTTCGAGCCGCCGGCGACGGTGGCGGAGGCGTTCGCGGAGGCTTTCCGGGCCGCGGTCCCGGATTCGCCCTTCCAGGGCGGCCCACGTCCGGTCGAGGCGTACACCTCCGCCTACGACGCTGTGGCGCAACGGATCCATAGCACAGGCGCGTTCGAAGAGCCCGAGGTGTGGCGGTTCGACTGGCGACGCGACTACACGCGCGACGAATGGCTCGCTCTGCTCCCGACCACCGGGGGCCTGACCCGCGTCTCCCCCGGCGCGCTACACAGCGTGCTGGACGCCGTCGGCGTGGCGATCGACGCCCTCGGCGGCGCCTTCACGATGGAGTACGCAACGCTCGGCACGGCGGCGTCGCGGCTCTGACGACGCCCCCGCGGGCACCGGAGGATGCGCCGGTCCGCCCGGCACGGCCGGATCCCGGCGTGCGGCGTCGGCAGGATCATGGTGCTCCCGTGAACGATGCTCACTCCAGGCATCGCAGTGCAACCCGGACACAGCCGTTGACCAGGCGGTATGTCGGTCGTAGCGTCCGGCGAGGGGGCCGTAGAACGATCGGGACGACCATGAATCGATTCGCCGCACTCGCCTCGGGCGCACTCCTGCTGGGAGCGGCCGCATGCTCCGTCGGCCAGAGCGCGACGCCCTCGAGTTCGACGGCGCCCGGCCCCGCCGGGCAGTCCGCGTCGAGCCCGTCCGTCTGGGGCGAGCACGACGTGGCTCTCGCGCCGATGCCGACCGGCACCGTCACCCTCACCTGGGACAGGGCCACGCAGATGGTGTCGGCGAAGGTCGACATGACCGGCTTCACCCCGGGAGAGTCGCACGCGATGCACATCCACCCGGGGACATGCGCATCGCAGACCGCCCCGCCGTCGGTACCGTTCCCCGATATCACAGCCGACTCGACAGGCAGGGTGCACGAGACGGTGAAGTCACAGACCGAAGTGCCCAAGGGGATCCCGGCAGCGTCGTACGTGAACATCCATCTCGCGCCCAGTCCGGGCTTGGGATCCCCCGGCTCACTCGGATTCACGCCGATAGCATGCGCCGACATTCCTGCGGGCACGCCGGCAGGCGTCACGGCGACGCTTAAGGTCACAGCTCCAGCACGCGACGGCCACCCGCCCTCCGGCGCCGCGTCGCTCGCCTACGACGCGGCTACCCACAGACTCACCGTCGACGTACGAGCCACCGGGCTCCCGCCGAACAGCAGCCATGCGGTGCACATCCACGCCGGGTCCTGCGCGAGGCAGGGCGGCGTCGCGTACGGACTGCCTGATCTGCGCACCGATGCGTCCGGTACGGGCAACGAGAAGGCGACGGTCGCCGTCACCGGACCGCCCCCACCGACAGGCTGGTACCTCAACGTGCACTTCGGCCCCATGGCGAGGATCCTCGCCGGCGACAAGCCCACCATGGAGTTCGCACCCGTGCTGTGCGGGGACGTGCGCTGACCGGTTCCTCCCACTAATTGACAGGCTAGACTTCTAAGTTCAAGCTGTCGGTATGACCGATGCAGAACTGGGCGAGCTCGCCGCGTCCCTCCGCGTCAGCCTGGGGCTGCTGCGGCGCCGCCTTCGAGCCGCGACGACCGACGGTGCGCTGCCACTTCCGGAGTTGACCGCCATCGTGCGTATAGACAGGCTCGGGCCGATGACGACGGCCAGTCTTGCGCGGGTCGAACAGATCAGCCCGCAGTCGATGGGCGCGACGGTGCGCTCGTTGCAGGACAAGGGCTTTCTGGCCGGCGATCCGGATCCGACGGATGGTCGCCGGGTGGTGCTGTCGCTCACCGAGGCCGGCAGGGCCGCGGTCGAGGCCGAGCGCGCCGTGCGCAATCGCCACCTGACCCGTGCACTCCAGGCGACGCTCGATCCCGACGAGGTTCGCACGCTCGCGGCGGCGGTGCCACTGCTGCAGCGCGTAGCGGAGGAGCTGTGAGGGCGGGGCAGGTCGTGGACGCACCGCCCGCGCTCGGCGAGCGGTACCGGTGGATCGCGCTGGCCAACACCACAGCTGCGATGTTCATGTCGGCACTGGACGGGTCGATCGTCCTCATATCGCTCCCCGCGATCTTCCGCGGCATCCATCTGGACCCCCTCGCGCCCGGTAACGTCGGCTACCTCCTCTGGATGATCATGGGCTACAGGCTCGTTCAGGCTGTGTTCGTCGTGACCGTGGGGCGGCTGGGCGATATGTTCGGACGCGTCCGGATCTACAACGCGGGTTTCGCGGTATTCACCGTGGCATCGATCCTGTTGTCGTTCGACCCGTTCGAAGGCGCAGGCGGCGCCGATTGGCTGATCGGATGGCGGGTCCTCCAGGCACTCGGCGGGGCGATGCTGATGGCGAACTCGGCAGCGATCCTCACCGACGCCTTCCCGCCCGACCGTCGCGGATTCGCCCTCGGCGTGAACCAGATCGCAGGCCTGGCAGGCCAGTTCATCGGGCTCGTCGCGGGCGGACTGCTGACCCTATGGGACTGGCGAGCAGTGTTCTGGGTCAACGTGCCCGTGGGCGTGTTCGCAACCATATGGGCGTACCGCAACCTGCGCGAGACCGGCGTGCGGAAGCGCGGCCGGATCGACTGGTGGGGCAACGTCACCTTCGCCGTAGGGCTCAGTGCCCTGCTGATCGGCATCACCGAGGGCATCCATCCCTACGGCGGCCACGCGATGGGCTGGACGAACCCGGTAGTGATCGCCGAACTGATCGGCGGTGCAGCGCTGTTGGTCGCATTCGTCGTCATCGAGACACGAGTCGCCGAGCCGATGTTCCAGCTCGGCCTGTTCCGGATCCGGGAGTTCGCGTCGGGGAACCTGGCAGGCTTCCTCACGCGGCTGGCGCAGGGCGGCCTGCAGTTCGTTCTGATCATCTGGCTACAGGGGATCTGGCTGCCGCTACACGGCTTCGACTACGACCAGACCCCACTGTGGGCGGGTATCTTCCTGTTGCCGTTGACCATCGGCTTCCTGGTGGCCGGTCCCGTCTCAGGCGCCCTGTCCGATCGGCTCGGCAGCCGCAGGTTCGCCACGTCCGGGGCGTTGGTGTTCGCGGCGAGCTTCGTCGGCCTGATGCTGTTGCCGATCGACTTCCCCTATTGGCTGTTCGCGATTCTGGTGGCATGCAACGGGATCGGCGTCGGGATGTTCAGCTCGCCGAACTCGTCGTCGATCATGTCCAGCGTGCCGGCGTCGCAGCGCGGCGCGGCGTCCGGCATGCGCTCGACCTTCCAGAACACCGGTACCTCGCTGTCCATCGGCGTGTTCTTCTCGCTGATGATCGCCGGACTGGCGGGGTCGCTCCCGCATACCCTGACGAGCGGCTTGGCCGCACATGGTGTTCCGGGTCCGGTCGCGACTCAGATCGGCTCGTTGCCGCCGGTCTCGTCGCTCTTCGCCGCGATCCTGGGAGTGAACCCCATTCGCGAGCTGCTGGAACCGACCGGCGCACTTGCGCACGTCTCCGCCGCCGATCGGGCCACGCTCACCGGCCACACGTTCTTCCCGTCTCTGGTGGCACAGCCGTTCCATCAGGGGCTGATCGTGGTGTTCGGCGCGTCGGCAGTGCTCGGGGTCATCGCGGCGATCGCGTCCCTAGCGCGGGGGAAGCGGTCTACGTCGACGGCCTCAGCCGACGAGGTCCACTCGTGACGTCATCACCCCGGATACGGCGCGGCGCGGCGTCCGGCCCGCAAGGTCCCCGCCCACCACTCGAGTTGGTCCAGCATCGCATCGGCGTATCCGGGTACACCGGGATCCAGCGGGCGTCCGTTCTCCCACGCTGTGAAGTAGTTCGGAAAGGCCAGGCCGTCACGGACGGTCACGGCGTGCAACTCGGTGAGAACGTTCTCCAGGTGCAACACGGCGTGGCGACCACCGGCGGCGCCGCCATAACTCACGAACGCGACCGGCTTGGCCTGCCACTGCGTGAAGTGCCAGTCGATCGCCGTCTTCAGCGAGGCCGGATAGCTGTGGTTGTATTCCGGCGTGACGAGGATGAACGCTTCACCGTCCCACAATGCGGCAGTCAGTGACTCCATCCCCTCCGGGCGTGGATACTGCGCACCCGCGAGCTTGGGAGAGGCGTCGGGGAGCGCGAGCGGCAGCTCGATCTCGGCGAGATCCAGGATCTGCACATCGAAACCTCCATGGACTCTGGCTCGTTCAGCGATCCACGACGCGACGACGGGCCCGAACCGCCCTTCGCGGACGGAACCGATGATGACCACGAGCTTGTAAGTGTTGTCCATGCATCACAGCCTCGGTCTCGACGGCGCAACCGACCAGACCGGCGTGAGACTGGCCCCACCAGGGCCATGATCACGCGCGACACCCGGCGCGCGCGGCCGTACGCTTCGGCTATGGGCACTCCGCTGGGAGACTTCATCCGGACGATGCGCGATCGCACGCAACCCGAGACGTTGGGTCTGCCCAGTCATGAACGTCGGCGTTCACCGGGGCTCCGCCGCGTCGACCTCGCCGCACGCGCTGGTGTGAGTGTCGAGTACCTGACGCGCATCGAACAGGGCCGGGACATCAACCCGTCGGTGGCAGTCGTCAACGCACTCGCCGACGCGTTGAGTCTGAACACTGCGGAGCGCAACCACCTCCGGTACCTGACCAAGATCAGCGGTGGTGAATGCGTCGGCCACGCGCAGCCCGAGCCGCCCGGCCGCGAGGTACGGCCAGGCCTGACCGCGGCGTTGCGCCTGCTGGAGCCGGGGATCGCCGGCGTGACCAATCGCCTGGGCGACATCCTCGAATACACCTCCGGCTTCGGGGATCTCGTGCGTGGCTGCGGTCTCCTCGACACCGATGAGCCGAATCTCACCCGTTACGTCTTCACCGATCCACGAGCACGCACGTTCTTCGTGGATTGGGACGACGTCGCCGACGAGCAGGTATTCGACCTCTGGCTGGGGCCGTCGATCGAGAGCTCCAACTGGATCGTCGCAGAACTGGTGCACGCGGCCGGCGACGACTTCACGCGTAGGCTGCATCGGCACGCCGTGCCGGTACGCAAACCGTTGCGGCTCAACCATCCCGAGATGGGCGAGCTCCAGTTCGACCGCGAGATCCTGGAGGCTTCCGACGACAGGCAGCAGTTGGTCCTCTACCTCCCTGCCGACGACCGTACGGCGAGGAGATTCGAAGACCACCGGAGTCGGCGGAGGGATCGGCTCCGGACGATCTCCTGACCGTGGGACCGACCTCGTCGCGCGAGCAGGACCGGTCCACACCGGCGAGTCCGGAGCCGACAGACCGATCCTCGACTGGATCGATAGTGTCGTGGGCCGGTAGGTATGTCCCTCCACCTCATTCCCGATTCCCGAGCCGTCATGCACCGGTGTCTCCGGAAGTCGACTCATAGTGCGCGATTCGGCGGCCGGCGAGTGTGATGAGAACGGCTGCGGCCACCGCGCACGCGATATTGCCGGCGAGATCGATGGCACGCGCACCACCTCCGACCGGTTGGTGAGGAAATGCGATCCAGGCGTACGTCGCCATCGCGCCGGCTGCCGCGGCGAGTCGATGCATCGCGTCCCACCCCTGGCAGCGGGACCAGTAGATCAATCCGACGCTCAGCGCGCCCGCGGCGATACACCACGTGATCACACTGGTCCACTGGGACCAATCGGTCGGCCAGAACATCACGAGAACCAGCATGGCGCTGGTCAGCAGCAAGGTCGCAACCCCGACGTGCCATGCCCTGGGAGCACGTCGCTTCGCAGCCGGGAGACGCTGCGGAACCGTGAACGCCACAACGATCAGGATCGCGATCACCGCAATCGACACACTGTGTTGCACCGGCGATGCCCGGAACGGATCTTCGACCCGGGTGCCGACGAAGCCCAGCGTCACTCCGGCGCCGAACAGCATCGCTGCGGCACCCAGGCCCTTGCGTCCCAGCCACGGCGTCGTCCGGCGCTCCGGGAAGAGTGCCTCCACCAGGGCGATCGGCACGCAAATGCTCCAGATCGCGTGAAGCGACACCACAGCCTGTACCAGGGAAACGTTGGTCCCCAACGCTGGAAGGTAGGCGTCCCCCGCCAATGCATCATGTGCACCGCCATATGTGGGGTTCCATAGCAGCTGATCGACCGGGCCTTCTTCGATCAGCCCGTACGCCGCGGCGAGCAGAGCCATCGACGGCCAGCCTCGACCGGCCCGGCGGATGGTTTCACGGATGAACAACGCTCCGCCGCCATACAGCGGAACGAAGAGGACGAGCATCGGCAGCTTGTCGATGGTCAAGTTCCCGAGGAAGAACTCACCGATGGTCGGAGCCAGCCCCGCCAGCGCCAGTGCAGGCGCGCTCGTACGGATTCGGCTCTCACTTGCGGCGACGACGCCCGCAGCCTTGCCACCGGTGCCGCTCCTGTGTCTCATCACTGCCGGGCCGCCCTCATCCCGCCTCCGACGTCTCGAGGGACGCGCGCCGAGAGGTGGAACGACCCGGTATGAGCAGGTCGATCACCAACAGCGCGGCCGCGATCATGATCATGCAGTCGAGGTAGTGGCAGTAGAGCGCACCGACGTAGCCGGGGCCGCCCCAGGCGTTGACGGTGAACCCGGGATCGAGGCCGCCGACGACTTGCTCGCCCATGCGCCAGAGCAGGTACCAACTCAGCAGGAGCAGCAACGTCACGGCCACCGCCCGCGCCGGGTGCCGATAGGCAGCACGGACGCGTCGCACGAAATCGGCAGACAGAGGCATCGGTGGTCGCGGTCTCGGAGATCGCCGGGCCGCCGCGAGCCACGCTACGACGACGACGGTGAGCACGACATGCACGCCCCACGCACTCGTGCCGGGCAGGTGATCCGCGGCGGCGCGTCCACCGACCACGAACTCGACGGCTCCTGCGACCACGCCGAGACCGAACCCGGCCGCCGCGATGACCACTGCCGACAACGACCAATAGCTCTGTTGAAGCATGCCTCCACGATGCTCTTCGCGCCTCTACCGGCGCGTCCGCCGCACGGTCGATTCCTCCTCGCCCCCAGGGCCGACGCTCCGCCCGACAGGTCGTCCGACCGGAGGACGCGGATGTCCTCCTCAGGGCCGGTTCCATGAAGTCCACCGGCCCATATGGTGGATGGGATGAACGTATACAGGACTGGACTGATCAATGCCGCTGTGGCACTGATCTGCTTCGCCTCGTTCACCGGCCCTGTGATCGCCGGGCCGGCCCCCGGTACGCCAGCGTGGGGCGCGGGGGTCGTCGGAGCGGCAGCGATCGCCCCGACGATATGGAGCCATCGGTTTCCCCTGGCAGCGCTCGCCACGGTTACCGCCGTACTCATGGTCGCATCGCTGACGGATATCCGATTCACGGTTCTGGTCAGCAACGCCGGCCCGGCTTTCGGAATCGCAGTGGCGTGGTGCGCGTATCGCCTACCGTGGCGCACATCGCTCGCGATGTGTGCCCTCGCCTCCTTCGGCGTCACAGCGGTCGGTTTCACGGTCTGGGCTACCTACAGCCGGTATGACCAGAACGCCGTGCAGCTGGTCCTCGCAATCCCGGCGTGGCTCCTCGGCACGCTACTGAGTCGTGAACGCAGCCATCGCAATCAGCACGTCGATGAGCAACGCGAGATCGAAGCTCAGAAGGAGGCGCGCATCCGAGCGGAGGAACGGCTCCGGGTATCCCGGGATATCCACGACGTGGTATCGCACAGCCTCAGCATGATCGCTTTGCGCAGCGGAGTCGCCCGGGTGGTACTCGATCGCGACCCGCATGAGGCCCGAATCGCACTCGCCGCTATAGAAGAATCCAGTCGACGGTCTCTCGATGAGGTCCGCCGCGTCCTAGTGACGGTCCGCAATGAGGTGTCTCCGCTGAATCCCCAATTGTCCGATCTGACGTCCCTCACGTCCACGGCCTGGCCGGGAGCACTAGAGATCTATCTGAACGACTGCAGCGATCACGACAACCTCGATCCGCAGGTGCAGACAACCGCATACCGGATCGTTCAGGAAGCCCTCACAAACGTGGTGCGCCATTCGCACGCGGCACACGCCTCCGTCGAAATCTCATCGACCGGCACAAGCCTGACCGTGCGCGTGACCGACGACGGCGTCGGCGCCCCCGTCGGCGCCGGCCAGGGGCTCGGCCTGACCGGCATGCGAGAGCGGGTCGCGACTCACAACGGGACTCTGTTCACGGACAACGTCGACGGTGGGTACCGAATCGAAGCCGAGATCCCCTATGAGTGACGACATACGCGTACTGATCGCCGACGACGAAGCCCTGGTCCGCGCGGGGTTGCGTGCCCTCATACAGGCGTCGCCGGGCGTGGCGACCGTCGGCGAAGCCGCCACCGGAGACGAGGTACTGCGCGTGGCCGGTCAGACGGATCCGGATGTGGTGCTCATGGATGTCCGAATGCCCGTAATGAACGGAACCGAGGCGACGGCGCACCTCGTGACCCGGGGGCATCGAGCCAAGATCCTGGTGGTCACGACATTCGATGATGACGAAGTCGTCTTCGCGGCACTACGCGCCGGCGCCAGCGGTTTCGTGCTCAAGGACACCCCGCCGGAACGCTTGATCGAGGCTATCCGGACAGTCGCGGATGGAGACTCCCTCTTGAGCCCTTCGGTGACGCGCCGACTTGTCAGTGAGTTCGCAACCTACCGCCCCACGGCACGACCTACGCCGGAGCGCCTCGACACGCTGACCGAACGCGAACGAGACGTGCTCAGCGCCATCGCAGCGGGCCTGAACAACGCGGACATCGCGGCCGAACTGTTCATCAGTACTACCACCGTGAAGACCCACACCTCGAGACTTCTGGTGAAACTCGCGGTACGCAGTCGAACACAGCTGGTGATCGCCGCCTACGAAACAGGATTGGTCGTACCGGGCTCGCAATGATCGCCCGTGGGACGTCACCCCTTCGCCATGTCCACGAAGCGCGAGTAGTGGAGTTGGTGCGCGACGGTGACCGTCGCGGTGGGGCCCGCGCGGTGCTTCCCCAGGATGAAGTCGGTCTCGCCTGCGCGCGGGTCGTCCCGCTCGAACGCGTCGGGGCGATGCAGCAGGATGACCATGTCTGCGTCCTGCTCCAGCGATCCCGACTCACGGAGGTCCGCAACCTGGGGCTTCTTATCGGTGCGCTGCTCCGGCCCACGGTTGAGCTGAGCGACCGCGATGAGCGGCACCTCGAGTTCCTTGGCGAGCAGTTTCAACTGCCGGGAGAACTCGGAGACCTCCTGCTGGCGGGACTCGACCTTCTTGCCCGACGTCATCAGCTGTAAGTAGTCGATGGCGATGAGCTTGAGGTCGTGCCGCTGCTTGAGGCGGCGCGCCTTGGCGCGGATCTCCATCATCGTCAGGTTCGGCGAGTCGTCGACGAACAGCGGAGCCTCGGAGATCTCCGACATGCGCCGAGCGAGGCGGGTCCAGTCGTCGTCGGTCATCTTGCCGGACCGCATGTCCGCGAGCTTGATCCGCGCCTCGGCGGATAGCAGACGCATGACCACCTCGGTCTTGCTCATCTCGAGCGAGAACAGAGCGCTGGCCATGCCCTGCTCGATGGAACAGGAGCGCAGGATATCCAAGGCCAGCGTCGACTTACCCACACCGGGCCGCGCAGCGATGATGATCATCTGCCCCGCGTGCAGGCCGTTGGTGAGCGCGTCGAAGTCCGTGAAGCCGGTGGGCACGCCCTGGCTGATACCGCCGCGCGAGGCGATCGCGTCGATCTCGTCCATCGTCGGCTGCAGCAGCTGCTCGAGGACGACGTAGTCCTCCGACGTGTTGCGCTCGGTGACGTCGTAGACGGCGGCCTGCGCACGATCGACCACCTCGGCCACGTCGGCACCCTCCGAGCCGGAGTAGCCGTACTGCACGATCCTCGTGCCGGCCTCGACGAGCCGCCGCAGGATCGCCTTCTCCGCAACGATCTCCGCATAGAACCCCGCGTTGGCGGCGGTGGGCACCGTCGAGATCAGCGTGTGCAGGTAGGGCGCTCCACCGACTCGCTTCAACTCGCCCTTGCGGTCCAGCGTCGCCGAGACGGTGACGGCGTCCGCCGGCTCACCCGCGCCGTACAGGTCGAGGATCGCGTCGTACACGGACTGATGGGAGGGCTTGTAGAAGTCACCGGGGCGCAGGACCTCGAGCACATCGGCGATGGCGTCCTTGGACAACATCATCGCGCCGAGCACGGACTGCTCGGCCGCGATGTCCTGGGGAGGCTGCCGGCCGAAGTCCTCTGCGGGTGGCGCACCGTCCCGGGGCTCTCGGACCTCGGATCCCGAGAACTCCCTGTCGTCCACGACCGCCATGTGCACCTCTCCACTCGTACCGACCAACACGCCCCGTCCTCGCCGTCGGTTCTACCGCGGACCACCGACAGGTTTCCGCACGCGCGGACGGACGCGTGGAGACGCTATGCCGTACGAAGGCCTCTGCAAAGCAGGCCTGTGGATGGATCTGTGCAGACTGTGTGCACGACGCGCGGTCGACGTGTTGACCCCGGTGTGGACCGTTGGGGAAAACCTGTGGATGGATCAGAGGCCCGCACACAATCCCCAGGTCAGCGCTATCAGTATTCTTCGGACACCTGTGGAGTGAAATGTCTCAGCGTGTCGCGACGATATTGCATTCGGGCGTGTCGTGACTGCACCGTTTGGTTGGCTGTTCACGATCCGCACCGTCGGGTTCGCCACAGGTTCACCGTCCGGCCAGCTGCCTGCACAGACGGCGGCTGTACCGCCGGGCGACCACGACCGCACCGCGTATCCTGTTGTACGACTCACACACGGAAGGACGCATTAGACGATGCGCACACATCCGGCGGTAAGACGCACCGCTGCAGCCGCTCTCGGTCTCACTGCGGCAGCGACGATGGCGGCCGGCGCCGCCTCCGCTGCCCCCGCCAAACCGAAGCCCGCACCCAAGCCGGTCACCGCGACCGGCACGTGCACCAGCAACAACCCCGTCGGCCTCATCACGCACGACCAGGTGAAGTGGACCGTCAAGGCGGTGGTCACCAAGCCCGGTGTCGTCACCGTCTCGGGATCGGCAACGATCGGGCAGCAGGACGTCATCGTGCGTCAGTTCGGCGCCACCGCGGAGGTGAGCTGGAACAACACGAGCTCCGGCAAGTACGGCACCGTCGCGATGAGCGGTAACGGCGAGCGCCCCACCCTCTCCCCCACACCGATCGTCACGGGCAAGGGCCCGGTCACGTTGAACGCGGTGATCAAGGTCGGCGCCGGCGCCACCTGGATCGCCCCGCAGGTCTCGACCCCCTGCGTCGTCTCCATCCAGGTCTAGCGCCTGGACGCACGAAGACCCCACCTCCGCGGAGGTGGGGTCTTCCCTTGGTGCCGGGAAGTGCTACTTCGCAGCGACCGTCAGCGAGAACTTCGCACGCACATCGGGATGCAGCGAGACCTCGACCGGGAACGTGCCCGTCGACTTGATGTGCCCCTTGGGCAGCGTCAGGTTGCGCTTGTCCACAGAGGGACCACCGGCGGCCTTGAGGGCGCCGGCGACGTCGGCCGGAGTGACCGAGCCGAACAGCTTGCCGGACTCGGCGGTGGTGACCGCCAGGTTGACGGCCTCGAGGCCCTCGATGGCCTGCTTGAGCTCGTTGGCGTGATCGAGGCCCCGGACGCGCTTGGCCTCCTGGCTGCGTCGGATGCCCTCGACCTGCTTCTGCGCGCCGCGGGTCGCGACGATCGCGAAGCCGCGAGGCAGCAGGTAGTTGCGGCCGTAACCATCCTTGACCTCGACGGTGTCGCCGGGGCCGCCCAGGTTGTCGACGTCTGCGGTGAGGATCAGCTTCATGTTCGCCCTCCCCTATCGCGTGGTCGACGTGAACGGCAGCAGTGCCACCTCACGCGAGTTCTTGACGGCGATGGCGACGTCGCGCTGGTGCTGCACGCAGTTACCGGTCACCCGGCGGCTGCGGATCTTGCCGCGCTCGGACAGGAAGCGGCGTAGCAGCGTCGTGTCCTTGTAGTCGATGACGAGGTTCTTCTCCTTGCAGAACGTGCACGCCTTGGCCTTGACGGCCTTCTCGACGCGCACCTTCCGCCCATTGCCCTTACCGGCCATGGTGTCGATGCTCCTTGGTGAAAGTTGTTCGAATAGTTCCGAGAGTGCGGGCGCGGGCCGCGATCAGAACGGGGGCTCGTCCGAGCCGCCGCCGAAACCGCCGGCCGCGGGGGCGCTGCCCCACGGATCGTCCTGCGGCGCGTTCTGCCGGGGGGCGGACTGGCCGCCCTGCTGGCCACCGCCGTAACCGCCGCCCTGCTGGCCACCGCCCTGCGGACCGAAGTTGCCGCCGCCTCCGCCGCCGCGCGGGGTGCGCTGCGGCTTCGCCGTGGCGTATCGGAGGGAGGGACCGATCTCGTCGACCTCGAGCTCGACGACCGTGCGGCGCTGGCCCTCGCGGTCGTCGTAGCTACGCTGCTTCAGGCGGCCCTGCACGATGACGCGGGTGCCCTTGGTCAGTGACTCGGCGACGTTCTCCGCCGCCTCACGCCAGATGTTGCAGCGGAGGAAGAGCGCCTCCTGATCTTTCCACTCGTTGGTGTTCCGATCGAAGATGCGCGGGGTGGACGCCACCGTGAAATTGGCTACCGCTGCACCCGAGGGGGTGAAGCGGAGCTCCGGATCGGCGGTGAGGTTCCCGACGACCGTGATGATCGTGTCGCCTGCCATGTGGTCTCTCCCTAGTCCGTCGGTTGGGTGGACTTACTTCTTGCGCAGGACCTTAGTGCGCAGGACGGTCTCGTTCAGACCGAGCTGACGATCCAGCTCCGTCACGGTGGCCGGCTCGGCGTTCAGGTCGACGACGGCGTAGATGCCCTCGGCGTTCTTCTCGATCTCGTAAGCCAGGCGACGCTTGCCCCAGATGTCGACGTTCGTCACCGAGCCACCGTCCTTGCGGACGACGTTCAGCAGAGTCTCCAGTGCGGGGGCGACGGTGCGCTCGTCCAGGCTCGGATCCAGGATCACCATCAGTTCGTAATTTCGCATAGGCTTTGAGCCTCTCCTCCTATGGACTAATGCGGCCGCGGACTCTCCGCGGCAGGAGTGTCGCCGATCGGCAACCGCACCAGAGTACATCACGGCCTCCCGACCAGCGAAATCACGGCCACCGGGCCCGTTTCCGACGGGCCTAGTACTACTCGCCTAGAACTTCTGGGCCACGGCGCGGAATACGGAACGCCCACCAGGCGACGGCGCTGACGGTGAGAGCGCAGGCGCAGCATGCGACTAGCGCGGCGTGATAGCCGGCAGCGAACGCCTGCGCCGCCGACTCGTGTAACGGCGCCGGCGCAGCGGTTGTGCGGCCGCTGACCACCCCGGAGATCGTGTCCGGCCGCCGATCACCCGTGTGAGCCCTCCAGTGGGAGCGGGTGGCAGTGGCACCGATGACCCCGATGACGGCCAGGCCGACAGCCGTGCCGAGTTGCCGGGACGAGTTGAGGACCGACGACGCCGCGCCCGCTATCTCGCGGGGGAGATCTCTCATGGCGACGTGCGTGACGGCCGGGACCAGGAGACCGAATCCCGCACCCGCTGTCAGGTAGCCGGCGGCGGCCCCGAGGAACGTGGCGTTATTCGCCGCGGCGGCCAGCAGCGCGAAGCCGCTCGCCGCGAGTAGGCCTGCCGATACCACGATCCATCGTGTCGCCACGAACCGCTGGATCCATCCGGATGCTTGGGCGACGACCAGGAAGGGGATGTTCATCAGCAGCCACGACAGGCCGGTGCGCAGGGCGGACCATCCGTCCGCATTCTGGAACAGCAGCGTGACGTAGTAGAGGGCGCCGCTGAATCCGGTGTAGCCCAACAGATAGACGGCGCATGCGCCGACGAACGCGCGGCGCGCGCGTATCCGACGCGGCAGCAGCGGCTCGCGCGCGATCCGTTGTTGGAACACGAAGCCGATCAGTCCGACGAGGCCGGCTACGAGTGGGGCACCGATACGAAGGAGCCCGGCGTTCTGGCCGGCCGCTGTATTCAGCGCGAACGTGACGAGTCCCAATGACATCGACACGATCGCGAGCCCGAGCAGGTCGAGAGGGCGGCGGTCGGTCACGATCGAACCTCTCGGCACGGTGCGGGCGATGAGGACGACCGTCAGGCACACGAGCGGAACGTTGATCCAGAAGATCGCCGACCAACCGGTGACGGCCAGGAGGAGGCCCCCGACGATGGGGCCCGCCCCGAACCCGGCTCCTCCGATGGCTGCCCACCAGCCGATCGCGTGGCCGCGGTGCTCGGATGGGTAGATGTCGGTCAACACGGCGAGCGTGAGAGAGAGCATCGCCGCACCGCCCACGCCTTGCCCGATCCGCGCTACCGACAAGGCAGACGTCGTAGGCGAGAGCGCGGCGACGGTCGACGCGGCGCCGAAGACGATCAGGCCTGCGAGCAGGATCGCGCGGTGGCCGTAGCGGTCGCCGAGCGCACCGGTGAGAGGAATGAACACGGTCAGGCTGAGTGCGTAGCCGCCGATGACCCACTGGAGGGCGTTCGGCCCGGCACCGAGTCCGTGCTGGATCGCTGGGAGCGCGACGTTGACGATCGTCACGTCGAGTTGAATCAGGAAGCCGGCCAGGCACAGGGACATCAGGGCCAGCCGCCGCCGTGGCGGGGCCGGCGGGTGGTTCCGACGCGTCTGGCCGGGGGTGTCGACGGCTCTCACGAGGCTGCTCCTGTCACGTCCGGCGTCGTTGGGGTGTCATTGGAGTGACACCCCGACCAGCGAGGATGTGACCGATGAATACAGATGCGCAGCTCATCGCACGATTCGAGAGTTGCCGGCCGCACCTGCTGGCCGTGGCTGCGCGCCTTCTCGGCGACCGGGCCGGCGCCGAGGACGTCGTGCAAGAGGCGTGGCTGCGGCTCAGCCGCCCCGGCGCCACCGATCTCGACGCAATCGCCAACATCGACGGGTGGATGACCACGGTGGTCGCCCGCACGAGTCTCAACGCGCTACGCGCGCGCGGCGCACGCCCCGAGTACTCGGTCGCGGGCATCGGCTACGACATCGTCGTGCGGCCGGTAGGCGAGAACGCACCTGAAGATCAGGCGATACTCGCCGAGCAGGTCGCTTTCGCACTCGACCTCGTCCTGCGGAGACTGAGCCCACCGGAACGACTCGCGTTCATCCTCCACGACTCCTTCGGCATGGCGTTCACCGATATCGCGGGCCTGCTCGGAAAGTCGATCGACGCAACCCGCAAGATCGCCAGCCGCGCCCGGAACCGGGTTCGCGCCTTCGACCCCGCCGCGATGGAGACCGACCCCGCCGGCCAGCGCGCGGTCGTCGACGCGTTCTTCTCCGCGTCGATGGACGGCGACCTCGACGCTCTCGTCGACGTACTGCACCCGGATGTCGGCTTCTACGCCGATGGTGGCGCCACGCGCCCCGAGGCCACCGCCACACTCCACGGCCGACGTGACGTCTCGCGGCGGGCAGCGGCGTTCGCTGTTCCCGGTGCAAGTCTGTGCCCGGTCACGATCAACGGCGCGCAGGCGGTCCTCGTCCAGCGCGACGACCAGGTACGTGCCGCCATGGCGTTCACCATCAGCGAAGGCCGGATCCTCCAGATCTATTCGCTGCTGGACGATTCACGGCTGCGGCAGCTCATACGCACCCTCCCCGGCTGAACGAACGACGTCATGACCGCACCGACTAGGCCGCGGGGCCGAGCAGGATCTGCCGCACGAGGCCGTAGACGAACTCCTGAAAGGCGGGATCCGGGTCGAAGCGGCACGTACGGCCGACATCGAATACGACGGCGAAGGCCGCGTGCACCAGGTAGACCGCCTCCGCGCGCGACAGCTCGGGTCGCGCCGCCACGACGGCGTCGGCACAGCGCCCGATGTTGCCGCGCTGGAGACCCGCGAGCCGACGGCGGTCGGAGTCCGGGACGTTGCCTATCTCGCGGAAGTACACCGTCATCACCTTGCTGCGGCGGAACGAGAGTTCCACGTATGCAGCGCACATCCGGTCGAGCACGTCGCGCGGGTCGGTCCGCCCGGCCGCCTGTGCCTCGTCGATCGCGGCGATCGTCTCCGCGCCGACCGACTCCAGGACCCCGACCAGCATCGCCGCTTTGCTCGGGAAGTACCGGTAGACGCCGGATTGCACTATCCCGGCCGCGGTGCCGATCTGCCCCATGCTCACACTGTGATAGCCGTGGGCGAAGAACAGCTCGATCGCCGCGTCCAGCAACTCCTCTGCCCGATCCTGCTCGGGTCGCGGATCTTCCGGTGCTGCAATGTGATACAGCCCGACGGGAACGGGTTGCGGGTCGAATACGGCACGCGCGGCAGCGAGGAGCACCGCGCCTGCACGGCGCTGGGCGAGAACCGTGCGATGCGCGGTCACGCTGCCCGGCACGCTGAGGGCGGCGACGGTGCGGAGCTCCAACTCGGCCCGGGGCATCTGCGGGTACAGCTCGGCAGCGACGTCCGCCACCTGTCCCACCATGACGCCCAGTTGCCGGCGAATCCGTGCGCGGTCGTCGGCCTCGAGAATGCGCTGCTCCCAGCGGAACAGTCCGCCGGTGTCACGGCGCTGCACGGACACATCGAACGCGGCGGCGAGGGCGGCGTCGAGGCGGGCCGCCGGGGCCGCATCTGCGGCACCCGCGATCGCGTCGGCGACACCCGCCGTGAGCGCGTTGGAGAGCGTTGTGATCGCGTGCTCGAGCAGCGCGTACTTGTTGGAGAAGTGCCGGTACACCGCGGGCCCGGAGATGTTCAGAGCGGCGGCGATGTCCTCGATCCCCACGCCGTGATAGCCGCGCCGGCCGAAGTCCTCGGCGGCCGCCCGCGCGATCTGCTCGCGGCGGTCCTTCGGTCGCTTGCGCCGCTGCGGCGTCGTCATCGTCCCCGCACACCCTTTCCTCCTCGAGACGCCAACAGTACCTGGCATACGCCTGGTCCGGGCACGTACGGTGGAGCGATAGAAGTAAGTGGTCATTCTTTCACACCGCGACCGCCGCCGGTCCGAGAGGAGACCGAGATGAGAGCTCCCACAGAGGCACTCGCACCCGCGCAGGCCGTCGGATGCCGCATCGTGATCGACGCCCCGATGCGGCCGCGGCGCGTCCGCGCCCGCCTGCCTCATTCGGCTGAGCCGCTGTCCACACTCGCGGGTCCAGCCAACGTCGTCATGCAGTTGCTCTGGCCCGGCGTCGGTTACGGTGTGATGGAGTCGCGCGTCCACTCGGGCTCCCTGTACCGGCATCCGGTCAAACGCACCCGGACCACTTTCGCCTACCTCGCCGTCGTCATGTTCGGCAGCGACGCGGACCGCGCCCGGTACCGCGAGAGCGTGAACGGCCAACACCGGCAGGTGTTCTCGGACCGCACCAGCAAGAGCCCGGTCGATTACCACGCCATGGATCCGCGGCTCCAGCTATGGGTGGCGATGTGCCTGTACGTCGGTTTCGAGGACACGCACGAACTGCTGCACGGGCGCATGAGCGACGAGCAGAAGGAGCTCTTCTACCGCGGCTCCGCAGCGCTGGGAACCACGCTGCAGGTGCGGTCCGGCATGTGGCCGGTCACGCGCGCGGCTTTCGAGGACCAGTGGATCGAGATGTGCGCGCGGGCGCATGCGACGGACGCGATCCGAGAGTACCTGCTGCGCCTCGTCGATCTCGAATTCTTGGGAAACACAATCCTTCTCGCTCCGATCAGGCCGCTCGCGCGCTTCATGACCTCCGGATTCCTGGCGCCGGTGTTCCGGGAGCAGATGGGGATCGTGTGGACGGATTCGCAGCAACGCCGGTTCGATGCCGTAATGCGGACCGCTTCGATCGCGCAGCGGTTGATACCGCGGCCGATCGGAACATTGCCGTATCGGATGCTCGTGTGGGACCTGCGGCTTCGCCACCGACTGGGTCGGCCTTCGGTGTAGCCGGGCTCAGGCACCGTATTCACTCCGGAGGGCGGCCTTGGTCACCTTGCCCGCGGCGTTGCGGGGCAGCGCCGCGACCACGACCACATCCCGGGGGTGCTTGTACCGCGCGATGCGACCGGCGAGGAATTCGGAGAGTTGGTCGGTGGTAACGGCTTCCGCGTCGGGGCGCAACTCGACCACGGCGACGACACTCTCACCCCACCGCTCGTCCGAGCGGCCGATGACCGCGGCCTCCAGAACAGAGGGGTGCGCCGCGACGGCGTTCTCGACCTCCACACAGTAGATGTTCTCGCCTCCCGAGATGATCATGTCCTTGGCCCGGTCGACGATGTAGACGAAGCCCTCCTCGTCCTGGCGCACCAGATCGCCGGAGTGGAACCAGCCGCCCTCGAAAGCCGCCGCGGTGGCCTCGGGCGCATTCCAGTAGCCGGCCATGAGATTCGGCCCGCGATAGACGATCTCGCCGACCTCGCCCACGGGGACGTCGATCATCTCGGGACTCACGACGCGCGCCGCGCACGTCCGGACGACACGGCCGACCGACCCCACCTTGCGGAGAGTGTCCGCACCGGTGAGCGCGCACGTGACGGGCGACATCTCGGTCTGGCCGAAGACGGCGCAGACGGTGGCCTCGGGGAACGTTGCGGACAAGGCCTCCAGGAGGGTTCGCGACGCCGGCGCGGCACCCCACCACACGAAGCGCAGCTTCAGCGAGCGAGGCCGGGCCTGCTGCTCCAGCACCACCTGCTGCCACTGGGCCGGGACCATGAACATCGTGGTGATGCCTTCGGCCTCCAGCGTGTCGAGGACCGCGGCAGGGTCGAAGGCGGTGAGCGGGAAGATCACGGCCGTGACTCCGTCGAGCACGATCGAGGACAGGACGCCGAGGGCGGCGATGTGGAACATCGGCACCGCGATCGCGCCGACCGCCTCATGGTCGACGTGGCCGGGGGCGACGAGGTTGTTCATCGCCTGGGCCTGCATGTTGGCGTGCGTCAGCACCGCGCCCTTGGGCCGGCCCGTTGTGCCCGAGGTGTACATGATCAGTGCGGGGCTGTCATCGGGCACGTCGATCAGCGGCTCTGGGCGTCCCTCGGCGATGAGATCGTCGTAGCCCTCCGCAGCCACGCCGTCGGGGAGTTCCGCGGCACCGTCGAACCTGACGCGCACGCCGAGGTCGATCCCCTGCCCCGCGACGGCGGCCACGAGCGGGTCGAACGGCGCCTCGAAGACGATCGCGCACGCCGCGGTGTCCGCCGCGAGATAGGCGACCTCGGGTGGCGCCATACGGAAATTGATCGGCACCGCGATCGCACCCAGGGCGTTGACTGCGAGGACCGCCTCGACGTATTCGGGACGGTTCAGACCGAGGACGAGCACGCGGTCGCCGAAACCTACGCCCCGTTCGGCGAGTGCCCCGGCCAGCCTGCCGTTCCTCTCGGCGAGCTGCGACCACGTGGTCGCAGCTCCGCCGAAGCGCAGCGCGACCGAATCACCTCGCATGATCGCGTGCATACGCACCTGGTTGTTCCAGCTCTTGCGCTGGGAGAACCTCGGTTCCTCGAGGCGTGGGAACGAGGGGAGGGCGGTGTCGGAATCGGCCACATGTGGGATTGTTACCCCCGACCGCGTCCGCCCGGACGGAGTTGAGCGAAGTGAGAGAATGTTGCTTAACTTCTCGCTATGGTGGACGGCACGTGTGACGCAACGAGAGGAAGACCGTGTCCGAGGCATACATCTACGAGGCGATACGGACGCCGCGCGGTAAGCAGCGCGGCGGGTCGCTTCATGCGACCAAACCGATCGATCTCGTGATCGGTCTGATCGACGAGATCAAGGCCCGCAGCCCCCAACTCGATCCTGCCGAGATCGACGACATCGTCATGGGCGTCGTCTCCCCCATCGGAGAACAGGGTGCCGTCATCCCCCGTGCCGCGGCGCTCGCGGCCGGCCTGCCGGACACTGTCGCGGGTGTGCAGATCAACCGGTTCTGCGCATCCGGCCTCGAGGCCACCAACATGGCGGCCCAGAAGGTACGGGCGGGCTGGGACCAGCTGGTGCTGGCCGGCGGCGTCGAGTCGATGTCCCGCGTACCGCTCGGGTCCGACGGCGGCCCGATGTTCCAGGACGTCACGACCAACTACGACGCGTACTTCGTGCCGCAGGGCATCGGCGCCGACCTGATCGCGTCGATCGAGGGCTTCTCGCGCGAGGACGTCGACCGCTTCGCCGCCGAGTCGCAGGAGAAGGCGGCACGAGCCTGGGACGAGGGCCGCTTCGCCAAGTCCGTCGTTCCGGTCAAGGACATGAACGGCCTGACCGTGCTGGACAACGACGAGCACCGTCGCCCCGGCACCACTGTGGAGACCCTGGGCAACCTCAAGCCCGCCTTCGAGGGTATCGGCGCGATGGGCGGATTCGACGCCGTCGCGTTGCAGAAGTACTACACCGTCGAGAAGATCGACCACGTGCACACGGGCGGCAACAGCTCGGGCATCGTCGACGGCGCCGCCCTGTTGCTGATCGGCAACGAGGAGGGCGGCAGGAAGGCCGGACTGAACCCGCGTGGCCGCATCGTCGCGACGGCCGTCACCGGCTCGGACCCGACGATCATGCTCACCGGCCCCACGCCGGCCACCGAGAAGGCCCTGGCGATGGCCGGGCTGACCCCCGGCGACATCGACGTGTGGGAGCTCAACGAGGCGTTCGCGTCCGTCGTGCTCAAGTGGATGAAGGACTTCAAGCTCGACCGCGAGCAGGTGAACGTCAACGGCGGCGCGATCGCGCTGGGTCACCCGCTGGGCGCGACCGGCGCGATGCTGGTCGGCACCGTGCTGGACGAGCTGGAGCGCACGGGTGGCCGTTACGGCCTCATCACGCTGTGCATCGGCGGCGGCATGGGCATCGCGACCATCATCGAGCGGCTCTGAGGGAGAGAATTCATATGTCTGACAACATGATCCGCTGGGAGAAGGATGCCGACGGCGTCGTCGTGCTGACGATGGACGATCCCACCAGCTCCGCGAACACCATGACCGAGCTCTACGGCCGGTCGATGCATGAGACCGTCGACCGCCTAGAGGCCGAGAAGGACTCGATCACCGGCGTCGTCATCACCTCCGCCAAGAAGACGTTCTTCGCGGGCGGCAACCTCGAGCTGCTGAGCAAGGCCACTCCCGCCGACGCGCAGGCGTACTACGACCAGTCGATGGCGATAAAGGCGGACCTGCGCCGCCTCGAGCAGCTCGGCAGGCCCGTGGTCGCCGCGATCAACGGCGCGGCGCTGGGCGGCGGCCTGGAGATCGCGCTCGCGACGCATCACCGCATCGCGGCCGACGTCAAGGGCTCGGTCATCGGCCTGCCGGAGGTGTCGCTCGGCCTGCTGCCCGGTGGCGGCGGCGTGACTCGCACCGTCCGGTTACTGGGCCTGCAGGGCGCCCTCATGGGCGTGCTGCTGCAAGGCCAGCGCATGCGTCCCGAGAAGGCCGAGCAGGTAGGCGTGGTCGACGAGCTCGTGGGCTCGGTCGATGAGCTGCTTCCCAAGGCCAAGGAGTGGATCAAGGCCAACCCCGAGGCGGTACAGCCCTGGGACGTCAAGGGTTACAAGATCCCCGGCGGCTCGCCCAAGTCCCCAGCGATCGCCGCGAACCTTCCGGCGTTCCCCGCGAACCTGCGCAAGCAGCTCAAGGGCGCGCCCATGCCGGCGCCGCGCGCGATCATGGCGGCCGCCGTCGAGGGCGCGCTCGTCGACTTCGATACCGCACTCGTCATCGAGGCCCGCTACTTCGTGTCGCTGGTCGTCGGCCAGGTCTCGAAGAACATGACG
>NZ_JARFTP010000031.1 GCF_029167375.1 Tsukamurella sp. 8F | reverse complement strand
GCGGGCGGCGGGGCCCGGCTGCTTGCGGTGGAGCAGGCGTGCGTGATCGATCCCACCGCCGACGGCGACGAGTGGCGTCGCCGCGCGCACGATCACCTGAACGTCTACACAGGGCTTCCCAACTACCGCAGATCCTGGGTGCGCCAAGGCTTCTCGGAGGAGGACTTCGTGCGAGGGGGCAGCGATCGACTCAAGTCCGCGCTCGTCACCCACGGTCTCGACGCGACTGCCGCAAGGGTTCGAGATCACCTCGACGCAGGCGCCGACACGGTACTGCTCCAGGTGCTCGGGCCGTCGATGGACGTCGCACCCCGCGCAGACTGGCGCCTTGCCGCCGACGCCCTGCTGTAGTCGGCGGGCCGCAATGCTATTCCGCGCCCCGCAGTTCTGCGCGGAGCGTCGCGCAGAACTCCGGCAGGTCGTCCGGCATGCGACTCGAGATCAGCGTGTTAGGTCCCCTCGTGCAGGTGACCACGGCCTTGTCCGTCCAGTGCCCACCGGCGTTGCTGATATCTGTGCGCAAGCTCGGCCATGAGGTGAGGGAGCGTCCGTCCACGACTCCCGCCTCGACGAGGGTCCACGGCCCGTGGCAGATGACGGCGACCGGCTTGCCGAGTTCGAAGAACCGGCGCGTGAAGCCGACCGCACCCGGAATAGTGCGCAGGTAGTCGGGATTCGCCACCCCGCCAGGCAGGACGAGTGCGTCGAATCTGTCTGCAACGACGTCGTCCACCGTCATCTCGACCGGGAACGTGTCCGCGCGGTCGAGATGACGGTACGCCTGCACCGACCCCGCCTGTGTGGACACCAGGCACGGTGTGACGCCTATGCTCTCGACCGCACGCCAAGGCTCCGTCAACTCGACCTGCTCGACACCTTCGGGTGCGACCAGGAACGCGACCGTCTTGCCCTGCATGTCGTCTACCACGTGTCTCCTCCTTCTCGCTGTGCGGTAGCGGCGCCTCACGACTGCGCGCGTTGAGCGGCGGTCCGCTCCGTGTCCGCGCCAGCAGTCGTGAGGGTTCCGCTCGGACCCTCCAGATGCGCCCGCACGAACCAGTGGAACTGCTCGAGCCGGTGCGATTGCCCGATGAGCATGTCCTGAGTGACCGGGTCCGGGCCCTCCGTATCGGCGATCGCCCGCCGATGCGCCTCGATGACGCCCGCATAGACCACGTCGAGCGCGCCCATATGGGCGATGGCATCGGCTCGACCCAGGTCGTAGTCGTCCCAGCCACGCTGCGCCGCAAGCGCACCGGGAGTCCCGACCGGCACCCCACCCAGAGCGGCGATGCGCTCGGCGGTCTCGTCGGCCATCAGGCGCACGGCGTCGACCTGGGGATCGAGCATCGTGTGCACCGCGATGAACTGAGGCCCGACCACGTTCCAGTGGATGTGCTTGAGCGTCAACGCCAGATCGTTGAGCGCATTCAGCCGGTCCTGGAGGATGTCGACGACGGATCGTGCGTCGCCGTCCGCCATTCCAGGCACGGTGAACTCGATAGTGCCCGGGACGGGATGCTCTGTCGTGGTCATCTTGTGGTCCTTCCTGTCGCTCCGGTCGTCCACCCTGCCGGCTCGTGCCGACCGGGCAGCGCTTCCGAAAGGCCTACCCTGCTCGTCGTCAGCGCAAACCCGTACGGACGTCCACAACGTCTTCGCGGCCGCGTCGTCACGTCCCCCACGCCCAACGGGCACCCGCGCTCGACGTGCGGAGGTGGCGGATGCCCGACGGGCGCCCGCCACCTCGCCGGCCGGTCAGCGCTGCCGCTGCGCGTCGGCCTGCCCGGCCTCGGCGTTCTCGGCATCCATGCGCTTCTTCTCGGCCTTCGCCTCGTGCTCGGCCGCCTGACGCTGGTCGGCGGCCTTGTCCTGCTGGGCGCGGCCCTCGTCGACCAGGTCGTCCCGGCCGAACACGGTGCCGGCGGCTTCCTTGGCCTTGCCCTTCACGTCCTCGGTGAGACCCTTCGCTGCCTCCGCGGGGCCGGTGTTCTCTGCCATCGATATCCCTCCCTTTCATTTCGGGGTTTGACGGCTGGACGCCGGGTACCCACGAGTCCAGGCGCCAAACGTCCACGAATCCCACGGGACGGGGTTTGTCGCGCACGACCGCGGGTACCCGAAGGCCGACCCGGGACAGGCACCGGGCCGATCGCTCGGAAGGGAGCGCCACATGATCACACGCGGAACACGATTGAGTACCCCGTCGACCACGGGCCGGCGCGTGCAGTACCGCGTCGCGGCGATCCGCCGCGCGCCGTTCAGCTACGTCGAGCTCGAGCCGCTCGCCGGAGGTCCCAGGCGCACCGTCTCCATGCGGGTCGCCGAGAGTCTGCAGGCATCCGACGACTCCCGCCGACCGGTCCAGGCCGAGAGAGGAGAGACATCATGACGACAGCCCGCGAGATCATGCATCCGCGTGTCCAATGCGTCGACAGCACCGCCACCGCGCAGGATGCCGCACGCATCATGAACGAACAGCACGTCGGATCGTTGCCGGTGTGCGGCAAGGACGATCGCCTCGAGGGTGTCGTCACAGACCGCGACATAGTCACCAAGGTGATCGCCCGCGGGCACGATCCGGCCACCGTCCACGCCGGTGAACCGGCGCAGGGCGAGGCGGTCACCATCGGCGCCGACGACGACACGGGCGACCTGCTCGCCACCATGTGCCACCACCGGGTGCGGCGTATCCCCGTCATCGACGGTCACCGCCTCGTCGGCATCATCGCCCAGGCCGATGTCGCGCGAACGTTGTCCGAGCCGACCGTCGGTGACCTGATCACCGCTCTGTCATACGACTGAGGAGACGCGCATGACCACATGCCACACGTGCGGCAACGACTACGACGCCGCGTTCACGGTCATCCATAACGGAACCGCTTGGCAGTTCGACAGTTTCGAGTGCGCCATCACCGCTCTCGCCCCGACGTGTGCGTCGTGCGGATGCCGCGTCCTGGGGCACGGGGTGCAGGTCGACGCGGATGTGTTCTGCTGTGCCCACTGCGCGAGACGGGACGGCCACGGCGCCCTGAACGACCGCACCAGCCGGACTCGCGAGTCCGTCTAGCCCGTCTGTCGGCCCTCCGTCCGGGCGACACCGACGTCGCGGCTGCGCATACCGACGAGATGCGGCTCGGTGTCGAGGTCGCCCGGCAGCAGCGCGAGCGTGAGGATGCGCGCCGGATACACCCGAATGATCGGCCCGGCACCCGCGTGCCCCCTGGAGTCCTCGGGATCGGCGAGTGCCTCTCCGGTCCCCCGGATCTCGAGGAAGCGCACGCGCCACGGATCGGTCGAGTAGACGTCGTCGACCACGAACGCGACCCGCCCGTTGTCACGCACGTTGCGGAACTTGCGGCTCCGCTCCATGTTGTACCCCCCGATGTCGATGGTCCCGAGGGATTCGTTGACGCCGAACCCGACGGGGCTGACCTGTAGCGTCCCATCGGGTGCCGCGGTGGCGAGCCGCCCCAGGTGCTGGCCGGAGAGGTATTCGAGCTCGTAGTCGGTGAACATGCCGCCGACGCTACGACCTCGACTCGGGTTGAGGTCAAGGACGACGGGTCACCGGCGCCGCGCGATGTTGTAGAACCGCACGTTCTGATACTCCTCGAGCCCCTCGGCGCCTCCCTCTCGGCCCAGTCCCGACTGTTTGATGCCGCCGAAAGGCGCTGCGGCATTGGAGGGGACGCCCTGATTGATGCCCACGAGCCCCGTCTGAAGGCGGTCGGCGACGTCGAGTGCACGGTCCAGGTTCTCGGTGAAGACGTAACCGGCGAGGCCGTATTCGGTGTCGTTCGCCCGGCCGAGTACCTCCTCCTCTGTCGAGAACCGCTGCACCGCCGCGATCGGCCCGAAGATCTCGGAGCGCACGACGTCTGCGTCCCCCGGGACACGGTCGAGCACCGTCGGGACGAAGAAGCTGCCCTCGCCGCCCACCGCGGCACCGCCGGCCCGCAGTACCGCGCCGCGCGCGAGCGCGTCGTCGGTGAGGGCACTCATCTGTGCGACAGCGCGATCATCGATCAGGGGACCGACCGCGGTGCCCTCCGCGAAACCGCTGCCCACCTTCGTCTCGGCGAGGCGCGCAGCGAACGCGGCGACGAAATCGTCGGCTATACCGTCCTGCACGTAGATCCGGTTGGCGGCGATGCACGACTGACCGCCGTTCCGCAGCTTGGCCGCCACCGCGCCGGCGACCGCCCGCTCCAGGTCGGCGTCGTCGAAGACCAACAGAGGAGCATTGCCGCCCAACTCCATCGACGAACGCAGTACGTTCTCGGAGGCGAGGCGCATGAGGCGCTGGCCCACAGGGGTCGAGCCGGTGAACGACACCTTCCGGACCTGCTCCTGGCGCAGGACCGCCTCGCTGAAGGCACCCGAATCGGACGTCGTCACCACTTGGACGAGATCCTCCGGGATCCCTGCCTTCCGGGCCAGCTGGACCGCGTACAACGTCGTCAGCGGGGTAGCGGTCGCGGGCTTGACGACGGCTGGGCACCCGGCCGCCAGGGCAGGTGCGATCTTCCGAGTCGCCATGGCCAGAGGGAAGTTCCACGGAGTGATGAGTACCGCGAGACCGACCGGTGAGCGGCGCGTGAGGATGCTGGCTCCGCCGTCGGGGGCGTCGCGGTATCCGCCACCAGGGCGCACGGCCTCCTCGGCATACCAGCGCACGAAGTCGCTGCCGTACTTCACCTCGCCGCGCGCCTCGGCGAGCGGCTTGCCCATCTCGCGCGTGATGAGATGGGCGATGCTCTCGGCATCGTCGACCAGCAGTCGCCACCACGCGTACAGCGCATCGGACCGCTCGCGCGGTGTGGTCCGCGCCCACTCGGCCCCGGCTCGCGCGGCGGTATGGACGGCGGACAGCGCACCCGGCACATCGATATCCGGTACGCGCCCGATGACCTCCGACGTCGCGGGGTCGCGCACGTCTATGCCCGACGACGGCAGGCCGAGCGACTCCACCACGCCGTCGGCGATCGCCATCCCCTCACGGGCACCCACAGCTGTCACGGTCATCGATCCGCCTCCGCAACTGCGCGGCCGATCGCGTCGACGTAGCCGACGAGCTCGTCATCGCTGATGATGAACGGCGGGCTGATCTGCAATGTGTTGCCGCGCAACGGCCGCGAGATGAAGCCCGTCTCGATCAGGTCGTCGGCCACCCGCTCGGCCGACAGGCGGTCCGCCAGGGTCACTCCGCCGAGTAGTCCCGCAACGCGGACGTCCACGACCCCGTCGGTCCGCTCCGCCATGGACGCGAGCGACTGCTGCAGAACGGTTTCGAGCTCCCGAACACGCGGTACGAGCTCCTCTCGCTCGAGGATGTCGAGGTGCGCGAGCGCGACCGCCGCCGCGGTCGCGTGACCCGCATAGGTGGCGCCGTGCCGGAAGATCGGCGTCCCGGGCGCGTCCACATAGAAGGGTTCCCAGATCCGGGGCGCCACAAGCACCCCGCCGAGCGGGGCGTAGCCGGACGTGACACCTTTGGCGAACGTGACCATGTCCGGCCGCACACCGTATCGCTCGGCGGCGAACATCGTTCCCACCCGGCCGAATCCGGTGATCACCTCGTCGAGGATCAGCAGTATGTCGTTGTCGCGGCACAGCCGCTGCACGGCTTCCAGGTACCCGTCGGCGGGCGGGTTGACACCACCGGTGCCCTGCACGGGCTCGGTGATGAACGCCGCTATGTTGTCGGCACCGACCTCGTCGATGAGGCTCGCCAGCGCGTCTGCGTCGTGTACGGGGACGCGGGCGGTCTCCGGCACCAGCGACTCGGTGCCGTAACCCTCGCGGTTGAACGGCAGGCCGGCGATCGACGTCCCATAGGCGTGCAACCCGTGGTAGGCGAACTCGCGGCTGACGATCATCGTCTTGCCGGCGCGGCCCTCGCGCTGCCAGTGTCGGCGCGCCAGCTTGCACGCGACGTCGATGGCGTCGGATCCGCCGGAGCCCAGGATCACCTTCGCGCGCTCGATCGGCGCGATCGCCGCGAGCCGCTCCCCCAGGGCCAGCGCCTTGTCGTTCACGAAGCGTGCGAACGTGTGGTAGGTCTCGAGCCTGTTCATCTGGTCGAACGCGGCATGGGCGAGTTCCGGATGGCAGTGGCCGATGTTGGCGTGCCACAGCCCCGCGGTCCCGTCGAAGAGACGACGTCCGTCGGCGGTATAGACGTACGCGCCCTGCGCGCGGTCGATGACCAACTGGCGACCTAGCACCGTCGGGGTGTGGGCCTGCGCGGGCCACAGGGCAGGCCCGTCCAAGACGGCACCCGCGCCGCTCTCCGCGGCCTGTGAGTCGACGACGGTCATCTTGCCCTCCTCCGGTCGTGGTCTGGACGAGGGGGGGCGCGGGGGCCCCCCCGGGGGGGCCCCCCGCGGCCTTAGCCTCTTCGGCCTTGGCTCCGACGGCGAACACCACGACGCGCGCGGTCTTACCGGTGCCGTTCGGCAGGTTGACGGTGCCGCGGACCATCTGGTCCGCCTTGCGCGGGTCGACGCCCAGGCGCATGGCGACCTCGACGGTGGCGTCCTGCTTGGTGGAGGAGGTCTCCTTGGCCAGCTTCACAGCATCGAGCGGGCTGTACAGCTTGTCCTTGTCGATCTTCTCGGTAGCGGCCTTGAAGGCCTTGCTCTTCTTGCTCATCGTTGCTCTTTCGTATCTTGCCCGGCGTACCGAGCAGGGGTGTGGTTCTGCGGGCCAAGCGGGCCCTCCCACGAGGCGCGCGCCTCGTTACTCGACCGTGATGCCCATCGACCGAGCAGTACCGGCGATGATCTTCGCGGCCTGATCGATGTCGTTGGCGTTCAGGTCCTCCTTCTTGGTCTCGGCGATCTCGCGCACCTGATCCCAGGTCACCTTGGCGACCTTGTTCTTGTGCGGCTCGCCCGAGCCCTTCTGCACGCCCGCTGCCTTCAGCAGCAGCTTGGCGGCCGGAGGAGTCTTCAGCTTGAAGTCGAACGAGCGGTCCTCGTAGACCGTGATCTCGACCGGGATGACGTTGCCACGCTGCGACTCGGTCGCGGCGTTGTACGCCTTGCAGAACTCCATGATGTTGACGCCGTGCTGACCCAGCGCAGGACCCACGGGCGGGGCGGGGTTGGCCTGCCCGGCCTGGATCTGCAGCTTGATGAGCCCGGCGACCTTCTTCTTCTTCGGGGGCATCCTTGTTTCCTTTTATCCACCCCACACCCGTGTCTCTTTGTCGGGGCGTGGGAAGTCTGTGCGGAGGGACTAGCTGATCTTCTCGACCTGGTTGAACGCGAGTTCGACGGGAGTCTCGCGACCGAAGATCGACACCAGCACCTTGACCTTGCGCTGCTCGGCATTGATCTCACTGATCGACGCGGGCAGGGTCGCGAACGGGCCGTCCATGACGGTGACCGACTCGCCGACCTCGAAGTCCACCTCGACGGCGGGCCCCTGCGGCGCGGCTCCCGCCGCCGCGGCCGGTACATCCGCGCCCGCCGCGGTCTTCGCGGGCTTACGCCGCGCGCTCTCGGGGAGCAGGAACTTCACGACCTCGCCGATGGTCAACGGCGAGGGCTTGCTGGTGAGCCCGACGAAGCCGGTGACACCCGGCGTGTTGCGCACCGCACCCCACGACTCGTCGTTGAGGTCCATGCGTACCAGGATGTAGCCCGGCAGCACCTTGCGGTTGACTCGCTTCTGCTGGCCGTTCTTGATCTCGGTGACCTCTTCGGTCGGGACCTCGACCTGGAAGATGTAGTCGCCGACATCGAGGTTCTGGACGCGGGTCTCGAGATTGGCCTTCACCTTGTTCTCGTAACCGGCGTAGGTGTGGATGACGTACCACTCGCCCGGAGCGATGCGCAGCTGTGCCTTCAGCTCGGCCACGGGGTCGACCTCGTCGGCGGTCTCCTCGGCAGCATCGTCGTCCGCGGCGCTCTCTCCGATCGCCGCGTCGTCCACGGCGGTCTCGCCGGTCGCCACGTCGTCGGTCGATTCGCCGGCG
This sequence comes from Tsukamurella sp. 8F, assembly GCF_029167375.1. GTDB lineage: Bacteria > Actinomycetota > Actinomycetes > Mycobacteriales > Mycobacteriaceae > Tsukamurella. The sequence continues at coordinate 40,845 of NZ_JARFTP010000031.1, read as the reverse complement.
GGCGCTTCCCCGGCCGCTACGGCCTCACCGTCCGCCGCGAGGTCGCTGTGCGCCTGCGGGGCGGCGTCCTGCTCTGCCTCGTCGTACTCCGGGGTGCTCACTGCGCCCACATTCCTTCCTTGTCGCTCACGCGCCCGTCGGCCGCGCGGGTCGTGCTTCCTCTTGTCAGCCGAAGGCCCAGAGGACGAGCTTTGCGAACCCGATGTCCAGGCCGGAGATGAACGCGGTCAGGACGACCACGAACACCAGCACGACCATCACGTAGGTGGCCGTCTGCCTGCGGTTCGGCCAGATGACCTTGCGCAGCTCGGCTACCACCTGCCGCAGGAACAACCACACGGCGGCGAACGGGTTCCGGCTCTGCGTCGCGGTGGCCTTGGCCGCCTTCGGCTTCGTCAGCGTGGCCGTCCCGCCACGCGAGGTGGACTCACCTGCGCCCGACTCGTCGAGTAGCGCCCGCCCGCGGCGTGAGCCGCGCTTACCCGAGGGACGAGCAGCGGCGTCGGCGTCGTCCGCGGCGCTCTTCGCGTCCTCGGTCACGTCGTCTCGCTCGTCGCTCACGCAAACACCCTCCACGTCGTTCGTTTCGTGCGGCCCGACGGGCCTGCCGGTGACCGCCGCCGTCGAAGGCTGCTACCCACCAGTGCAGGGGCGACAGGACTCGAACCTGCGACCTGCGGTTTTGGAGACCGCTGCTCTACCAACTGAGCTACACCCCTTCGGCCCTGCCCGTCTCCGGGAGGCCGTTCCGCGGCTCACATGCCATGCGCGCCGGATTCACGATCCAGCGCGCACTCGTCCACCACGGACACTTCAGTGTACGGCACCGTGCCGCCGCACCCAAAAACCGCTCGTCAGGCGAACTGAACTGTAGCGACCGGCTTACCGGCGACCTTGCGCTCCCCCTGGGTGACCGTCAGGAACACGACGCCGGTCTTGGTCTCGGGGTCGAGCGACTTGATCTTGCCGGAGTACTTCAGGACGGCCTTCTCGTCCGCCGGCACGAAGACCGGTTTGATGAACTTGATGGCGTAGTCCTTGATCGAGCCGGGATCGCCGAGCCAATCGGCGACGAAGTTCGAGCCCAGGCTCATCGTCAGCATCCCCTGCGCTATCACGTCGTCGAGCCCGGCGAGCTTGACCACGTGGTCGGACCAGTGGATCGGATTGGGGTCACCGGTGACGCCGGCGTAGTTGACCAGATCGCCGCGGGTGAGCTCGAAAGTCCGCTCGGGCAGCTCGTCGCCCACCTGGACGTCCGTGAAGTTACGCAGTGCCATGCATCATCACCTTCTCGAGAGCGTCCTCGAAGTCCGGGCCCGCCGTATCGTCCTCGCCACCACCGGAGTAGCCGACCAGAGTGGTCCACGAGCTGCACAGGTGATTGCCGTGCTGATCGTGGATCTCGTTCCGCGTCACGATCATGTCGACGCCGACGGCCTGCCGGAAGCTGTCGAAGTGAACATGGCAGGTGAGGACCTGACCGGCGACGATCGGCCGATGGAAGACCACCTTCTGCTCCGACTGCATGATCTGGCCCTTGCCGTAGCCGACGACGGCCTCGTCGAACAGCGGACGGTGCGCGATGATCCCGAACAGGCTGAAGAAGATCGGGGGCGCGACGATGTCCTCGTAGCCGGCCGCCCGGGCGGCCTCCACCTCGAAGTGGATCGGATCGGTCGCCTGCGTCGCCAACGCGAACTCGCGGATCTTCTCCCGGCCCACGAGGTACTTGTCCTTGTACTCGTAGTTGTAACCGACCGCGGCGCGCGTGCGCTCCGAGATCTCCTCCGGCGTCAGCTTCTCCTTGACGGAGCCGCCGGGCACCTCTATTTCGTTACTCACAGGGGGTCACCCTACCTATATCAGCCAGCGCCCCGCCCCCATCTTCGGCGGCGTGGTGCCGGGTTCCTTCCCGCCCGCGGGCTGCCGGGGGAAACACAAAAGGAGGGCACCTGACGGTGCCCTCCCCGTGGAAGCTCTAGCGCGACTCGCGGTGAGCCTGGTGCGTCCCGCAGTTCGGGCAGAACTTCTTCAGCTCCAGGCGATCCGGATCGTTGCGCCGGTTCTTCTTGGTGATGTAGTTGCGGTGCTTACACACGTCGCACGCCAAGGTGATCTTGGGGCGGACATCAGTAGACGAAGCCACAGTCTGCCTTCTTTCGGGTACTTCGATAGTTCTTGTAGCGGTGGGGGGGCTCGATCCCCCGACCTCACGATTATGAGTCGTGCGCTCTAACCAGCTGAGCTACACCGCCATGAGCTACACCCATCGCACTGGTCTAGCGAGCCCCCTGACGGAATCGAACCGTCGACCTTTTCCTTACCATGGAAACGCTCTGCCGACTGAGCTAAGGGGGCCTTCGGACGGACCGCATCGCGGCCTGCCCTGAAGCCTTAACGAGGTTACACACCGCCGGGCCGGAAGACCAAATCGCCTGGTCAAGGCTATTTTCGGCGCAATGCGCCAGGAGACACCACGACCCCCGAACTCGGCCGAGTCCGGGGGTCTGTAGGTGTGGCACGTGTAGGATTCGAACCTACGTAGGCGTAAGCCGACGGATTTACAGTCCGCTCCCATTGGCCGCTCGGGCAACGTGCCGTATCTCGGGCCGCTCCTCGCGGAGTGGCCGCGCCACCCCTCGCGGAGCAGCGGAACGTACAATACAACGTCGCCACCGGGGGTATGCAAACCAGCAGGTCATGCCGCCGCGCACCCCAGACCGCACCGAGCAGAGGAGCAGCTACAAGTGGCAGATTCGTCATTCGACGTCGTGAGCAAGGTCGACCGCCAGGAAGTCGCCAACGCCCTCAACCAGGCAGGCAAGGAACTCAGCCAGCGCTACGACTTCCGCGGGACCAACACCACGGTCGAGTTCTCGGGCGAGGACGGCATCCTCGTCACGTCCGATGCCGAGGAGCGCGCCAAGGCCGGCCTCGAGGTGTTCCAGGAGAAGCTGATCAAGCGCGGCATCTCGCTCAAGGCGTTCGACGCCGGCGATCCGGTCGCATCCGGTAAGCAGTTCAAGATCAGCGGCAAGATCGTCGAGGGCATCGCGTCCGATCAGGCCAAGAAGATCTCCAAGCTGATCCGCGACGAGGGCCCGAAGTCCGTGAAGGCCCAGATCCAGGGCGACGAGCTGCGCGTGAGCAGCAAGTCCCGCGACGATCTGCAGGCAGTCCAGTCCCTGCTGAAGGGCGCCGACCTGGACCTTGCCCTGCAGTTCGTCAACTACCGCTAGTCACCTGGTGACCCGCGCGGGCGGGACGGGTGACAAGCCCGCGCCGGCGTGGAACGAGCGGGCGAGCTTCACCGGACGCGTGACCGGTACCAGTTCCATCGACGTTATCCCGTGGATGCCGCCGAGCGTGCCCGTGACGAATTCGTGCACGTGCAGGTCGTCCCGGAACACCGCACTCGCGATCAGATTCGCCGGACCAGTCGCCATCCCGACGAACGGCACCTCTTCGGCGCGGGCGAGCGCGCGGCCCGCGCGGTCCACCGCCGACGGGGCGCAGGACAGATAGAGCTGCATGTACTGCCCGTAACCGAGGGCAGGCATGGACAGGTCGAGATCGAAGTGCAGCCGGCCGGCACGCACCATCGCCGCCACCCGTTGCGACACACGAGCAGGGCTGATCCCGACTGCGCGCGCGACCGCCGCGTAGGGCGTCCGCCCGTCCCGTTCCAGCTCGGCGACGATGCCCCTGTCGATGCCGTCGAGCGGCGCGGTCGCACCAGCGGGCGGCTGGTCGAGCAGGTCGACGACGCGGTGCGCCGGGTCCGCCAGCTCGCGCACCCGCGCCTCCTGCGCTTCGTCGAGGGCATCGTGAGTGCCGGGCATCCCCCTGTCGCACGGGTACCGGAAGACCAACGAGTGTGCCTGCAACTCGGCGACCGCCGCGGTGCGGGGCAGCCGATCGCGGAGCAGATCGTCGCGCGCCGACTCGGACTGCGGCCGGTAGATCGCGACGACCTCGGTACCGCCCGACACCTCACCGACCCAGCTGATGTCCTGGTGGGCGGCCAGCAGGTCGGCCAGGTGACGAGCCTCCCCCGGGCTCGGGCGCAGCCGCAGGTACCACCGCGGCAGGCCCACGACCTGCATATTCTCCATCACGAATACGCGTGCCATGCCAGACCGGACCATTGCGTCGTAGCGGCGCTTCACCGTCTGCTCCGAGATCGACAGCGCGTCCGCGAGAGCCGCGAACGAGAGGCGCGCGTCGTAGGTGAGCGCGCGAAGGATTCCGCGGTCGAGACGATCGAGGACAATGGATTTCTCACTGTGTCGCCGCTCCATAACCGGATCCTTGCGCATCTGGCGGCGACATGCGTGGGATTCGTCCATCCGCGAACACGCTGGACGTATGAAGAAATGGACTCCACTCATCGCATCGTGCCTGGGCACGTTCATGCTGCTGATCGACGTCACGATCGTCACCGTGGCGCTCCCGGACATCGCCGCCGCCACGGGCGCATCGTTCACCACCCTGCAGTGGGTGCTCGACGCCTACGCACTCGTGCTCGGCGCACTGGTGCTCGGCATGGGTGCCCTCGCCGACAATCTCGGGCACAAGCGGGTGTACATCGCCGGCACTCTCCTGTTCGCCGCGGCGTCGCTCACGTGTGGGCTCGCCGGATCGGGCGGCGTGCTCGTCGCCGCCCGGGCGGTGCAGGGCGTCGGCGGCGCGGCCATGTTCGCGACGACCATCGCCCTGCTGCACGCCACGTACTCGGGGCGGGAGCGCGGCATCGCCTTCGGCATCTGGGGCGCGGTGTCGGGCGCGTCCGCCGGGATCGGCGTGGTACTCGGCGGCGCGCTGACACAGTGGGCAGGGTGGCGCTGGGTATTCATGGTCAACGTCCCGGTGTCCGTGTGTGCCGTGGCCCTGTCTGTGGTGGCCTTCCGCGAGACCGCCCGCCGCCGCGTGCGCCTCGACATCGCGGGCGTCGTCCTGTTCTCGCTCGCGGCCGGCGCCCTCATCTTCGGGATCATCCGCGGCGGCGAGGCCGGCTGGGGACGCCCTGCCACGATGGCGTCCCTCGCGGTCGCCGCGCTGGCGCTGATCGCGTTCGGCGTCGTGGAGACCCGCGTCGCGAACCCGATGCTGCCCCTGTCGCTGCTGCGCAATCCCCGCTTCGCCGGTTCCCTCGTCGGCGGGATCGGCATGAACTTCGCCGCGTTCTCGGGCTCCGTGCTCCTGTCGATATGGCTGCAGGACGTGCTGCGCCTCTCGGCGATCGGCACGGGCCTCGCGATGCTGCCGATGGCTGCGGTCGCGTTCGTCACGGCGGGGGCGCTCGGCCACCGACTCGACGGCGCGCCGCCGCAGCGCACCGTCGGGATCGGCCTGCTGGTGATCGGCGTCGGCTCCGGCCTGCTCACCCTCGTCTCGGCGGGCTCGCACTGGTGGGCGGCCGCGCCCGGCCTCGCCGTGATCGGCATCGGCGTGGGGCTGGGCGCACCGGCCCTGGCATCGGTCGCGCTCGGAGCGGTGCCGCCGCAGCTCAGCGGCGTCGCCTCCGGTGCGGTGAACACAGCCCGCCAGATCGGCTTCGCGCTCGGTGTCGCCGTGCTCGGATGCGTCTTCTCATCGGTGGCGGGCTCGTCGCGCCCGACGGTGCGCGCGGACTTCGTGGCCGGGCTCGACGCGGCGATGGCCGTGGCGGGCGTCGTCGGGCTGCTGGCGGGTGCGGCTGCGATCGCGTTGTTCTCGCGCTCCCCGCGGAGCATCGACGAGGGGGCGGCGGCGACCCGGGTCACCGTGTAGCGCCTGGGGCACCCTGCGGCGTAGGGCCCCTCCGGCACGCTCCGCGGCAGTCAGCCGATCATCGCGCGCAACCGGGCCGTCCGCTCGGCTACCGGCGGGTGGAAGCTGAAGCGGCGGACGACGGCGTCGTCGGGGCGGAACGGCGGCACGATCATCAGGTGCGCCTGCGTGACCAGCTCCGGCTCGGGCGGCAGCGGCGCGGCGCGGGCCGCCGAGTCGAGCGTCTCGAGCGCACGGGCCAGACCCTCCGGGTCGGCACACAGCACGGCACCGCGCTCATCGGCGTGTAGCTCGCACGCGCGGGGTGCTGCGCACCGCACGATCAGGGCCGCCGGGGGCGCCAACAGGGCTAGCGCAGCGCGCACGCTGCGGGGCGTGCGGGGCGCACCGTCACCGGCGCCGCGCCGCACACCGTCGAACCCGGATACCAGGTAACCGAACCCGGACAGTCCGCACAGCACGGCGGCGAGGGCTCCGGCCACCGAGCCGACGAGGGTCTCGCGATGGTGCACGTGCGCGAGCTCATGAGCGACGACGGCGCGCAGGCCACGCTCGTCGAGCGCGTCCAGCAGCCCCGCGGTGCAACACAGCGACGCCGCGCCCGGGTTGTGACCGACTGCGAACGCGGTCGGCGCGCGGGTGGGCGAGACGTACAGCGTCGGCATAGGGTGCCGGGCCGTCGTGGACAGATCCCGTACCACCCGATACAGCGCCGGATGCTGCAGCTCGGACACGCGCCGGGCATGCATGGCGCGCAGGGCGAGGTTCCCGCTCATCAGGTACACGTACGCGGCGACGCCGATGCCGCCGACCATCGCCACCACCAGCACGATCCGGCCGAAGAACAGGCCGACCAGCATCATCGCGACCGGCGGGAGGCCGAGCAGTGCGACGGTGCGGCAGCGGTTCAGCGTGGCGTGCACTTGGACGTGGGCCGGCGCCTAGCCGACGCGCGCGACCGTGAAGGACACCAGCGACTCCAGCGTGGATCGCGCCTCGGACTCGGGCAGCTGCGCCAGCTCGGTCCGGGCGTCCTCGGCGTACTCCTCGAGCGTCACCTTGGCCCGCTTCATACCGTCGGACCGGTCGAGGAGTGTTATCGCCTCGGCGATCAGGGCGTCGTCGGTGACGGGCCCGATGAGGATCTCGCGGAGGCGGTCACCGTCGGGCCCGGAGTCCCGCAGGGCGTGCAGGACCGGCAACGTGTGGACGCCCTCGCGCAGGTCCGTGCCGGGCGTCTTGCCGGACTGCTGTGCCACCGAGCTGATGTCGATGATGTCGTCGCTGATCTGGAATGCCATGCCGACCGCCGACCCGATGCGGTAGAGCCGCTGGGCGTCCTCCTCCGAGCAGCCGCCGTGCAGCCCGCCGAGCAGGCCGCACGTCGCGATGAGGCTCGCAGTCTTGCCCCAGATGGTGTCGAGGTAGTGCTGGATCGGATCCCCGGCCTCGGCTCCCTTGAGCTCGAGCATCTGGCCGGTCACCAGTTCGCCGAAGCACTTGGCGATCACACCGACGGCGCGCGGACCGAGCTGGGCGCCGTAGCCCGAGGCCTTGGCGAACAGGAAGTCGCCCGCGAGGATCGCGATGCTGTTGCCCCACCGGGAGTTCGCCGACGGTGCCCCGCGACGCGTGTCCGCCTCGTCCATGACGTCGTCGTGGTAGAGCGTGGCGAGGTGGGTCGTCTCGAGCGCGGCTGCGGCGATCGCGACCTCGGTGTTCTTCGGGTCGGGCCCGACCCGCGCGGCCAGCAGCGTGAACATCGGCCGGAAGCGCTTACCGCCCGCCTCGAACAGGTGTAGGGCCTCCTCGATCACGCAGTCGTGCGCGGTCTCGATGCCCTCGCGGATAACCGTCTCGACCCGCGCCAGGTCGGCGCGCAGGTCCTCTGCGAACGCGTCGGACCCGAGGTCCAGGGACGTCACCGTGTTCTCCACGTCCGCCAGCCTAACTTCATTCCCAGGTTCCGCCCGCCGGGCGTCGCGGCTCACTCGGGCCGCCGAGCCCAATGCAGGGCCACGACACCACCGGTCAGGTCGGTCCAGCGCACCGATTCCCAGCCGCTGTCTCGGATCGTCTCCGCGAGGCCGCGCTGATCGGGCCACTGCTGGATCGACTCGGCGAGGTACGTGTACGCCTCGGGATTCGACGACGCACGGTCGGCGATGACCTGGATCGCCCGCAGCGCGACCCGCTCGTATGCGGTGCGGAAGGGCTTCCACGTGGGCGTCGAGAACTCGCACACGACGAGGCGCCCGCCCGGCCGCACGACGCGGGCCATCTCACGCAGCCCAGCCGCCGGGTCGGACACGTTGCGGAGCCCGAAGGAGATGGTGGCCGCGTCGAAGACGCCGTCGGCGAAGGGCAGCGCCATCGCGTCGCCCGCGGTCATGGGGACACGCCGGAACCGGCCCGACCGCAACATCCCGACCGAGAAGTCACACGCCGCCGCCCACGCTCCGGAGCGGGCGAGCTCGACGGTGGAGACGCCCGTCCCCGCCGCCAGATCCAGAACCTTCTCGCCCGGCTGCAACTCGAGCGCGGCGCGCGTCCTCCGCCGCCACGAACGGTCGAGCCCGGCGGTCATCAGGGTGTTCATTCGGTCGTACCGGCGGGCGACCCCGTCGAACATCGAGGCCACCTCGGCCGGCTTTTTATCCAACGAGGCGCGAGACATTCCTGCAAGCTACACGACGGTGCGGAGGCCACCGGAACGCCGCGGGGCGCCCTGCACATCCGCGTAGTGGGCGAACAGCTGCTCGCACAGCGCAGGCCATGTGCGGCCCAGCACGGACTTGCGCGCCGCGTCGCCGAACCGCGCCCGCAGGCCGGGGTCGCGCAGCGCGGACACCGCCCCGGGCAGCAACTCGGCGAACTCCTTCGGCGGGAGCAGGTAGCCGTTGCGGCAGTGTGCGACGAGGTCCCGCGGCCCACCCTGATCCGGCGCGATCGCAGGCACGCCCGAAGCGAGCGCCTCCTGAACGGCCTGGCAGAACGTCTCGTGTTCTCCCGGGTGGACGAACACGTCGAGCGATGCGTATGCGCGGCCCAGGTCGGCACCTCCGAGCTGGCCGGTGAACACCGCGCCCGGCATCAGCGCCTGTAGACGCGGACGCTCGGGTCCGTCGCCCACGACGACCAGCTGTACGTCGTCACGACCGTTCAGCGACGCCAGCCGGTCCACATGCTTCTCCGCCGCCAGCCGGCCGACGAAGCCGACGACCATCCGGTCGGTGTGCGCACCCAGCCAGTCCGCGCGCAGCTCGAGCGAGCGCCACGACGGAGCGAAGCGCTCGACGTCGACGCCCCGGCCCCACGTCCGAACGCGCGGGATGTGGTGCTCCTCCAGGTCGGCCACGGCCGCGCTGGATGGCGCGAGCGTCAGGTCGCACTGCCTGTGCATCTGCCGGGTCCACCACCATGCGGCGCGGGTGAGCGGGCCGAGTCCGTACGAGTCGGCGAAGCCCGCGACGTCGGTCTGGTAGATCGCCACCGTCGGGACGCCGAGACGCTTGGCGGCGGCGAGACCGCCGGCGCCGAGGTAGTAGGGGGAAGCGAGGTGCACGACGTCGGGAGCGAAGTCGCGCAGCACGTCGACGATGGCCATATGCGGCTGCCCGATGGGGAGCGACGAGATCTTGGGCACCATCATCGCGGGCACGCGATGCACCGGGAAACCCAGGTGACTGAGTTCGGCGGCAGGCTCACCACGCGGGGAATCCGGGGCGATGACCATAGCCTCGTGACCCGTCCGCGCGCAGTGCTCGAGCAGACGAAGCACCGAGTTGGTGACGCCGTTGACGTTGGGAAGGAACGATTCCGCGACGATGGCTACCCGCACGGTCGTCACTGTCCCGCAGCCGATCGACCTGGCTGCACCTACGAGCTGACCTCGTGCCGAACGTCCGGTGAACTGTTCCGCCGCCTGGTCTGGGCCAAGGCGACCATGACCGCCCCGATGACCAGCCACGTTCCGACGGCCACCGATGCCGCGGGCACGACGGCGACGGCCGCCGTACGTCCGGCGACGCGCACCAGCTCGGGCTGCTGCACGTCGTACTGCACCTGGATGCGGTCCCCGACGGTGAGCTCGCTCGGGTAGAGCACGCCGAGCGGCGGATTGTGGTTGACGCCATCGGATGTGTAGAAGCTGATGGTCGACCGTGTCGCGCCTGCGGAGAGTACGTCCGCGGTCGCCGTACCCATGTGGGCCTCGATCGCACGGTCGTCACGCCACGCCGCGACCACGAGCAGCGCGCACAGGACCGCTACGAGGACACCTGCCCACACGAGTGTGAGCTGCAGCCGCCGCAGTACCGCGGCGCTCACACGCGAATCCGTTCCCGCATCGAGCGGTGCAACGCACGCAGGACGGCGCGGTCGGTGCGGATCTCGACGACGCGGAGGCCGTCGGAGGCGAGGCCGGACGCGGTGAGGTCGGCAAGGCCGCCCGCCGCATAACGCGCACCGTACGCGCGACACAGGGATTCGATATCCGTGCCGTGCGGCGTGCCGAACACCCGCCGCGCAGCGCCGCGATACAGATCCGATGAGTAGCGCGGGTCGCCCTGCTCGAGCAGTTCGAAGATGCCGCCGCCGTTGTCGTTGGCGACCACGATCGTGAGGTTGTCGGGACGCGGCTCGTCGGGGCCGATCAGCAGCCCGGACGCGTCGTGGACGAACGTCAGGTCACCCATCAGCGCGATCGTCCGAGACTCGGGTCGGGCGAGCGCCGCGCCGATCGCGGTACTCACCGTGCCGTCGATCCCTGCGACGCCGCGGTTGGACAGGACCCGCACGCCCACGGGCAGATCGCCGGCGAGGGCGATGTCCCGAACCGGGTTCGATGCCCCGACGACGAGGGTGTCGCCCGGCCGGAGCGCCGCGCAGACCGCGCGGGCAACGTGTAGGCCGGTCGCCGGCCCCTCGTCGAGTCCCGCCGCGACCGACGCGCGCGCCGCGGCGTCGGCATCGGCACATGCCGCCATCCACTCCGGGTCCGGCGCACCGACCGGCACCACCCGCGTGCCCGTGGCGACGACGTTGCCGGACACGTCCGGCCAGCGCGGGCCGGTTGTGACGGCATAGACGGTCACGCCCGGATCCGCGAGCAGCGCGCTCACCTCGCGATGCAGCGTGGGGCGGCCGCAGATGATCGCCTGCCGCGGCTTGAGCAGCGGCAGCGCCCACGGGTGCAGCGGCAGGCCGCCCTGCCCTACGGGAGCCTGCGGCGCGGTGGGCTCGGCGACGGTCGGAAGGTTCGCGAGCTCGGGATTCGGCCCGGCGCCGTGCCCTGCGATGACCACGGTGTCCGGCGTCAGATCGATGGGCAGCGGAACGTCCAGCGTGCCGACGGGTGCAACCGTCCAGGCCCCGCCGTCCGGGCGACCGAGGGCGTCGGTGGGCTCGGGATCGTCAGGGACGAGTGGCTCGCGCAGAGGCACGTCGAACTGGACGGGGCCCGCGTTGCCCGATCGCGCGCCGCGAGCCGCGGCAAGGACGCGGCAGACCGCGCTGCGCCACTGCGAGTTGCGGTCCAGCCCGGGCTCCGCAAGCCCCAGGCTGATCGCCGCGCGGACCTGGGTACCGAAGATCCCGAACTGCTCGACAGTCTGGTTGGCGCCCGAACCCAGCAGCTCGTACGGGCGGTTCGCGCTGATCACCACGAGCGGCACCCGCGCGTAGTTGGCCTCGAACACCGCTGGGCTGAGATTGGCCACCGCGGTTCCGGACGTCATGATCACAGCGACCGGGCGGCGGGTGGCGGCGGCCATGCCGACCGCGAGGAAGCCGGCACCGCGCTCATCGATCCGCACGTGCAGCCGCAGCTCGCCGCGGGCGTCGGCGGCGTGCACCGCGAACGACAGGGGCGCGTTCCGCGATCCCGGGCACAGCACGACATCGGTGACGCCACCGCGGACCAGTTCGTCGACGAGCACCCGCGCCTGCAGGGTCGACGGATTACTCGGATGGGCTGCACTCACCCGGCCCAGGGTAATCCCCACCGACATGCCCCGGTCCTCAGCGCTGGGCGGCACACCGGCCCGGCTCGAGGGGCTCCGGCGCGGTGGCGGGCGGTCACGCCCCGACGTCTCCCGCGAGGGTGAGCAGCACCGGTACCGCGAGCCGGAGTACGCCGCGTTCGAGCTCAGTGAGCCGCTCGGCCATCGCCGTCTCGAGCCAGACGTCGCGGACGGCGCGGTCCTCGTCGACCAGAACGCGACCTGCATCGGTCAGCTCGACGAACTGACGGCGCCGATCGACGTCGTCCTGGCGCCTGCTCACCAGCCCCCGCTCGGTCAGCGTGTTCACCGAGAGGGTGAGCGACTGCCCCTTGACGCGGAAGTACTCGGCCAATCGGGCGGGCGTGGCCGGGCCGACCCGGTCGAGGTACCCGAGGATCGTGTACTGCGTCTGCGTGAGCCCCGCCGGTGATCGGTGGCTGCGCAGCTCACGGTTCAGGGCGTTGACCGCGATGCGTAGGTCGGTACTGTCAGACATAGCAAGACTGTACTTGGTATATCTTGCACCGCATCGATTTGACTGCCCAGAATATCAAGCTGATACTTGCTACTGTGCTAACCCGCCGCTGGCTCCCCCTCGTCGCCGTCTCGGTCGTGGCCGGCCTAGCACTCGACGTCATCGGCGTACCGAGCGGCATGCTTTTCGCGGCGCTCGCCTGCGCCGCCGGGTTCGCCCTCGCGGGCCGCGCACCGGATCGGCTACCGCGGCCGGCGTTGTTCGCCGCGCAGGGCGTGCTCGGAACCACGATCGGCACGATGGTGCAGTCCCACACCCTCGCCGCACTCGGGCCGCGCTGGCCCGCGGTCCTCGGCGTCGGGTTCGGCACGCTCGCCCTCTCGGTCGCGGCGGGCGCGCTCCTGGGGCGGCACCGCGCGACGGACCCGCTCACCGGGTCCCTCGCGTTGGTCGCAGGCGGAGCGTCCGGCCTCGTCGCGATAGCCCGCGAGCTGGGCGGCGACGAGCGCACGGTCGCTGTGGTGCAGTACCTGCGAGTGGGCCTCGTGACACTGACCCTCCCGCTGATCGCCGCGCTCTATCCGCATGTCGCCGGCGGTTCGACGATCGTCTCCGCGGGGCGGCAGCCGTGGTGGCTCGACGTGCTGTTCACCGTCGGATGCACCGTGGTCGGCGTGGCCGTCGGACGCCTGCTGCACCTGCCGGCAGGCGCGCTCCTCGGCCCGATGGTGCTGGCCAGCGCGTTCGAACTGACCGGAATCGTCCCGGGCGCGGCGGTGCCCGGGACGCTCGTCGCGCTCGGCTATCTTGCGATCGGCTGGCAAGCCGGACTCGGATTCACCCGCGACTCGATCAGGCATCTCGCACGGCTTCTGCCGTGGGCGGTGGCATTGATCGTGGCGATCGGCGCCGGATGCGCGGGACTGGGGGCTCTCCTGTCACTCGCCACCGGAACCAGCGCGCTGGACGGGTACCTCGCCACGACACCCGGCGGCGTGTACGCCGTGCTCGCGGTCGCATCGTCGTCGGGCGTGGACATCACCTTCGTCGTCGCCGCGCAGATGACGCGCGTGGTGCTGATGCTCGCCCTCGCCCCGTGGGCAGCCCGCATGTTCCAGCGGATCCGGCACCGCCGGGCGGACGGCCGCGCGGCCCCCGTCGGCCTCTGACCGCGCTGCTCCCGGTCGGCCTCTGCCCCCGAGCGCCTGCACATGGCCTAACCTGGGCGCCATGAGCGACGCACGGGAATTCGACGTCATCGTCTTCGGCGCCACCGGTTTCGTCGGGGAGCTGACCGCCCGACACCTCGCGCAGCACGCGCCGGACGACGTCCGGATCGCGCTCGCCGGCCGCACCGAGGCCAAGCTGGAGCAGGTGCGCTCGCGCCTCGGCGTCCGAGCCGCGCAGTGGCCGCTCGTGATCGCGGACGTCGACTCTCCCTCCTCGCTCGACGCCATGGCGGCGCGGACCGCGGTGCTGTGCAGCACCGTGGGGCCCTACGCGCAGTACGGCGAGGCCGTGGTGGGGGCGTGCGTCAACGCGGGTACCCACTACACGGACCTCACGGGCGAGGTGCTGTTCGCGCGGCGCAGCATCGACAAGTACCACGACCAGGCGGTCGCGGGCGGTGTGAAGATCGTGCACTCGTGCGGATTCGACTCCATCCCATCGGATCTCGGCACGTGGCTGCTGTACGACCGTGCGAAGACCGACGACGCCGGGACCCTCGGGCCGACCACACTGGTCGCCCATGTGAAGGGCGGCGCGAGCGGCGGCACCATCGCGTCGGCGATCGGCCTCATCGACGAGGTCACCACGGACCGGGAGGCGCGCCGCATCGCCACCCGCCCGCACTCGCTGACCACCGACGAGACTCAGGAGCGGCCGAAGCAGCCGTCCGACGTGGCGGTGGTGGCCGCCGCCGAGGTCGACCCGTCGCTGACCGGTTCGCTGGCCCCGTTCTTCATGGCGCCGTACAACACTCGCGTCGTGCGCCGCTCGAATGCCCTGCTGGATTGGGCGTATGGGCCGGACTTCACCTACCGCGAGACCATGTCGGTGGGCCGCAACCCTTGGCTTTCGACGGTCGGGTCGTACGCGGTGCTGGCCGGCATGGGTGTCGGGGTGGCGGCGATCGCGGCCAAGCCACTACGGCCCCTCCTCGACCGCATTCTGCCGGCTCCCGGCTCGGGTCCGAGCGAGAAGGCCCAGGCGGCAGGCAGATTCATGGCGGAGGTGTACACGCGTACCACCTCGGGACGCCGTTACCGCTCGCGTGTCGGCGCCCGCAAGGACCCCGGTTACTCCGGGACCGCGGTCATGCTCGGCGAGGCCTCCCTTGCGCTCGCCCTCGACGGCGACTCCGCCCGCGGCGGCGCGCCCCTCCCCGACCGACACGGCGTCCTCACCCCTGCTGTCGCACTCGACGGTGTGCTCGCCGACCGCCTGCGCGCACAGGGCTTCGTCGTCGAGGTGACCGAGCTGGATCAGTAGAGCGTTACGCGGCGAGCGCCGCCAACGTCTGCGCGCTGGTCATCGCCGCGAGCGCCGGGGGATTCTCGTTGGGCAGGCCGCCCGAGCGCATGTCCACGCGGTATTGATATTCGCCGTGGACGAACGACCACAGCAGCTCCCACAGGTCTCCTCAGTGCCCTCACGCGGTAGTTCGACGAAGGTCGCATACATGGCGTCCTGATCGGAGTGCCACAGCAACGCCGTCGGTTCGGCAGGAGTCGGCCGCGCCCTCCAGCAGGCCGACCTCCGGTGGGGCTCGGAGATCCCACCACACAGCCGGCGGCAGCACGACGATTACCGTTGATCGGCACCCACATACGCGGCGAGGTGCTCGCCGGTGAGCGTGGAACGGTCGGACACGAGATCCGCCGGCGTTCCCTCGAACACGATCCGGCCGCCGTCGTGCCCGGCACCCGGTCCGAGGTCGATGATCCAGTCCGCGTGGGCCATCACCGCCTGGTGGTGCTCGACCACGATCACCGACTTCCCCGAGTCGACGAGCCTGTCCAACAGCGCGAGCAGCTGCTCGACATCGGCGAGATGCAGACCCGATGTGGGCTCGTCCAGGACGTAGACTCCGCCCTTCTCCCCCATGTGCGTCGCCAGCTTGAGCCGCTGCCGCTCACCGCCGGACAGAGTGGTCAGGGGCTGACCGATCTTGATGTACCCCAGGCCGACATCGACGAGGTGCTCGAGGACCTTCTGCGCGGCAGGAAGCTTCGCGTCCGTGATCGCATCCGCGTCGTCCCCGTCCGCGCCGGCGGCCCCGGAGAAGAACCGCTCCGCCTCCGCCGCCGACATCCCGAGGACCTCGCTGATGTCCTTGCCCCCGAAGTGGTAGTCGAGCACGGCGGCCTGGAACCGCCTACCCTCGCACTCCTCGCATGTAGCGGCGACCCCGGCCATCATCGCGAGGTCGGTGTAGATCACCCCCACACCATTGCACGCCGGGCACGCGCCCTCCGAATTCGCGCTGAACAGTGCGGGTTTCACGCCGTTCGCCTTCGCGAACGCCTTACGGATCGGGTCGAGGAGCCCCGTATAGGTGGCGGGGTTGGAACGCCGCGAGCCCTTGATCGGGGTCTGGTCGACCACCACGACACCCTCGCGCCCCGCGACGGACCCACGGATGAGTGAACTCTTGCCCGATCCGGCCACCCCGGTGATACAGGTCAGCACCCCGAGCGGGATGTCGACGTCGACGTCGTGCAGGTTGTGCTCGGACGCGCCGCGGATCTCCCAGGCGCCGTCGGCCTTCCGTACATCGTCCTTCACCGCGGCCCGGTCGTCGAGGTGGCGTCCGGTGAGGGTATCGGCCTTCCGCAACGCGGCGACCGTGCCCTCGAACACGACCTCGCCACCGTCGGTGCCGGCCCGTGGCCCGAGATCCACCACGTGGTCCGCGACCACGATGGCCTCCGGCTTGTGCTCCACCACCAGGACGGTGTTGCCCTTGTCGCGCAACCGGAGCAGCAGATCGTTCATGCGCGCCACATCGTGCGGGTGAAGTCCCACGGTGGGCTCGTCGAAGACATAGGTGATATCGGTGAGCGACGAGTTGAGATGCCGGATCATCTTGGTACGCTGCGCCTCCCCGCCGGACAGCGTGCCCGCGGTGCGCTCGAGGGCCAGGTAGCCCAAGCCGATCTCCACGAACGAGTCGAGGGTCTGCTGCAGGGATTCGAGCAGCGGGGCGACCGTCGGCTCCTCGATGGCGCGAACCCATTCGGCGAGATCACTGATCTGCATGGCACACACGTCCGCGATGCCGACCCCGTCGATCTTCGACGACCGCGCCGACTCGCTCAACCGTGTGCCCCCACAGTCGGGGCAGACGCCGAACGTGATGGCGCGCTCCACGAATGCGCGGATATGGGGCTGCATCGCGTCGACGTCCTTGGACAGGAACGACTTCTGGATCCGCGGGATGAGGCCCTCATAGGTGACGTTGATGCCCTCGACCTTGATCCGCGTCGGCTCCTTGTAGAGCAGCGCCTCGGACTCGCGCCTGGTGAACTTCTTGATGGGCTTGTCGGGGTCGAAGAAGCCGCAACCCCGGAAGATCCGGCCGTACCAGCCGTCCATCGTGTAGCCCGGAATCGTCAAAGCGCCCTCGTTCAGCGATTTCTCGTCGTCGTACAGGGCGGCGAGATCGAAGTCGGATACGTTGCCCCGACCCTCGCAGCGCGAGCACATCCCGCCCGTTATGGAGAACTCGCGGCGCTCCTTCACCTGGCGGCCACCCTTCACAGAAGTCGCCGCCCCGGCGCCGCTCACCGACGCAACGTTGAAAGAGAATGCCTGCGGCGAACCGACATACGGCTTTCCCAGGCGGCTGAACAGGATCCGCAGCATGGCGTTGGCGTCGGTCGCCGTGCCCACCGTCGACCGCGGGTCCGACCCCATCCGCTCCTGCCCGACGATGATCGCGGTCGTCAATCCGTCGAGCACATCCACGTCGGGCCGCGCCAGTGTCGGCATGAAGCCCTGCACGAACGCGCTGTAGGTCTCGTTGATCAGGCGCTGAGACTCGGCCGCTATGGTGCCGAACACCAGCGAGCTCTTGCCCGAGCCGGACACGCCCGTGAACACCGTGAGGCGCCGCTTCGGCAGCTCGATGCTGACGTCCTTGAGGTTGTTCTCGCGCGCGCCGTGGACACGGATCTTCTCGTGACTGTCTGCCACATGGCTGCTCATGCATGCCAACCTAGCCCGCCGCGCGCCCGGCCCGCTTCTTCATTCCTGCGCGAAACCGCGGGGGGCTACCCGACCAACGTGTCGACCGCACGCAGCAGACCGGGGAACCACCAGGCCAGATCGTGCCCACCGCGCACGGCGAGGTAGTCGACTTCCGCTCCGGCACTGCGCATCTCGGAGGCGTAGCGCTCCGCCCGCTCGGCCATGGCGCGCCCCTCGTGCGTGCCGACCTGTACGACCACGCCACGCCCGGCACCGCCGGCCGGCACCACATAGGCCGGGATCGAGTCGTCGAGACGATCCCGCGCCGCCGGCCCGGAGGCGGAGTCGCCCGGTCGGAACCACAGCGACGGCGACTGCGCGATAGCGCCGCGCACCAGGTCCGGTCGTGCGGCCAGAACGGAAGCGGCAGCGAGGCCGCCGAGGCTCTGGCCTGCGACGATCGTCGGCGGCGTCGGCATGAGGCCGCGGCTACGGCCCCATGCGGCGACGGCGCGCTCGACCAGGCGAGCAGCGCGCTCCGGGTCGGTGAGGTCCGCGTGCCGCTCCTCGATGCCTCCGGTCGCGACGGTCACCACGTCGATATCCTGCGGGAGCGTCGCGCCGACCGGCAGGCGGCCCCAGACCTCTCCGTCGAACAGGACGAGTAACGCACGCGGCTCGCCCTCGGCGAGGCGGACGCGCCCGCGGCGGCCGGCGCCGAGGTCCTCGGGGCACCACCGCGCGGGATCCGGTCCCCACGCGGGCCATCGGGTCCATTCGGGCGCGTCCGGCATCGCGAGCACGGACGACTCGCCGCCCGCGAAATGCGGCACCCGAGGCAGTTTCGCGTCCCGATCCGCCCGCCCCCGACGATGCAGCGTCCGCCAGTCCGGCAGGGTCTCGTCCGGGTCGCAGTCGATGAATCGGTAGGAGACGACGGCGTCGTGCGGCAGAAGGGTGGTCCGCCACCACACCCCGCCACCCGCGTGGTGCATGAGCGACTGCCCGGGATCTGTACGGTCGGTGAACCCGTTCACGAACAACAGCGGCCAGCGCCGCGGCGCCGCGCGCCAGACGAAGGTGACCTCGCGGAGCAACTCGCCGTCGGGGCCGTCGACCACGCGCCCCAGGACCGGACCCGTGGCACCGGCGGCGACGACGTCGGGGACCTGCGGCTCCACCGCGATCCGCTGAAGGACGTGCCTGTCGACGTCCGCACGCAACCCCATCGCCCGCCGCTCCTTCCGCTCGCTCCGGCCATGCCACTCGCCAGCGCATAAGGCTAGCCTAGCCATTTGCCGAGTCCGCGGTGCGTCTCCGGATGGGCGGTGGCGCGGGCGTAATGTCGGGCGGGTGACGTTCAATCCGGACCTGTGGAACACCGTTGTCGGCTTCGAGGACCTGACAGACATCACGTATCACCGGCACCGCACGCAGGGCACCGTCCGCGTGGCATTCGACCGGCCCGAGGTACGCAATGCGTTCCGTCCGCACACCGTCGACGAGCTCTACCGCGTACTCGACCACGCACGCCGCTCCCCGGACGTGGGCGCCGTCCTGATCACCGGCAACGGACCGGCGCCCAAGGACGGCGTCTGGGCGTTCTGCTCGGGAGGCGACCAGCGGATCCGTGGGCGCTCCGGCTACCAGTACGCGACCAGCCACGACTCCGACGTCGCCGCCGCTACCGCAGGCGGCGTGGACGTAGCGCGCACCAAGGCCGAGGGCGGGCGCCTGCACATCCTCGAGGTGCAGCGGCTGATCCGGTTCATGCCGAAGATCGTGATCGCGGTGGTGAACGGGTGGGCCGCAGGCGGCGGGCACAGCCTGCACGTCGTATGCGACCTGACGCTGGCCTCACGCGAGCACGCGAAGTTCAAGCAGACCGACGCCGACGTGGGCTCGTTCGACGCCGGGTACGGCAGCGCCTATCTCGCGCAGATGGTGGGGCAGAAGTTCGCGCGCGAGATCTTCTTCCGCGGGAGGACGTACTCGGCGCAGGAGATGCACGAGATGGGCGCGGTCAACGACGTGATCGACCACGACCGCCTCGAGGACGTGGCACTCGAGTGGACCGCCGACATCCTGGGCAAGTCGCCGCAGGCCCAGCGCATGCTCAAGTACGCGTTCAACCTCGTCGACGACGGCCTCATGGGCCAGCAGCTGTTCGCGGGCGAGGCCACGCGCCTCGCGTACATGACCGACGAGGCGGTCGAGGGCCGCGACGCGTTCCTCGAGAAGCGCGCGCCGGACTGGTCCCCGTACCCGTACTACTACTAGGCGCCGGTTCGGAAGACGGAAGAAGACGTACGCCGGCGTCGGCCCCACAGGCGGTCCGCAGGCGGGGAGCGCCGGGCGTGGATACGATTCCACTATGCACCGTAGTGAATCGGGCCTGTCGTGCTCCCTATATCGCACCGCCTTCCAGCAGGCGCAGAGTCCGATGGTCCTGCACGACCTCAGCGGCCGCATCCTGGACGCGAACGAGGCGTACGCCCGACTGCTCGGTTACGACCGCGACGAACTCATCGGTCGGAGTGCCGCAGATGTCATCCACCCGGCCGACCTCACGCAGCGAAACGACGAGGCGGCGGAGGGTTTCTCAGGGCAGGGTGACGGAGCCGGCGTGAACCGACGCCTCATCCGGCGTGACGGATCAGTCGTACAGACCCGTGTCTGCAAGACCGTGCTCGATCGCGAGAGCGACACCGTCGTCCTCGGCGTCATCGACCCGCTCGGCGAGCGGGACGCGCTCGAGCACAGCGCTACTCACGACGACCTCACGGATCTGCTGAACCGGCGCGGGTTGCGTTCGCAGCTGGCGACGCACTACCCGTCGACCGACATGCTCGTAGCCATGATCGACGTGGATGACCTGAAGGGCGTCAACGACACTTTCGGGCACGCCGTGGGTGACAGCGTCTTGAGTGCGGTGGCGGCCGGCCTCAGCAGAGGCGCGCCGGCCGGCGCCGTCATCGGTCGTTGGTCGGGGGACGAATTCGTCGTGTGCGTTCCGGCGGATTCGTTCGCCGACGCCGCCCGCTTCGCCGCACGGCTCGCCGCCCCACTGGAGGCGACCCGCGCCCGCATGGGCGAGAACGTGCTGGTCCCCAGCGTCTCGGTCGGCGTCGCCACGCTGCGGTCCGGCAGCGAATCGCTCGATCGGGCGCTGCATCGCGCCGACGTGGCGATGTATCAGGCCAAGAACGGCCGCCCGTCGCACTGCTGACCTGCTATCCGACCCGAACCCTCTGATCGAGTACGAGGGCCGGAACTACGCACGATTGAGTGGTAGCCCGGCGGGGACCAGGCCGCGACTGGCCGAGTAGCGGCCCATCGCCTCGGTGGCCGTGCGGAAGTAGCGCGAGATCCGCGCGGCGGCATGAGCCGGGACGGCGGTGTCCTCGAGCGCGCGGTCGAACAGACGCAGGCAGATCTCGTCGAGCTCGTGGTGCTCACCGTTGCCGGCGTGCATGCGCTGTACGAGCGACTCGTCGCCGTAGCCCGCCGTGTAGAGCGGTGGGCCGCCGAGCGCCTCCGCCAGGTAGGCGGCGAGCCGCTCGTCGTGCTGCGGATGTTGTCCAGGGTGCGAGAACGGATGGGCTGCAACGGGATCCGCCAGGCACAGGTCGTGCCAGCGGCGGCACAGCGCAAGCAGGGCGTCGAACCCTCCGGCGTCGTCGTAGAGCGTCATGTATTCGAGGATGCCGCACACCTCACGCCGACGGCTTGGACGGATCGGCACACGACAGGCCCGGGTCCGGCAGCACTCCCTAGACGTCCACGGCGAACCGGAAGATCACACGCCCGACGCGGAGTTCGTCACCGTCGGCCAGCACAGCGGACCCCTCGACCCGTCGGTCGCCCACATACGTGCCGTTGGAAGACTGCAGGTCGCGGACCGTGAAACCCGCGACGGTGGGTGTGATGATCGCATGCTCGCGGGACACCTTGGTGTCGTCCACGGGGATGTCGTTGTCGGGCAGCCGGCCGAGCCGGACCTCACCCGCAACGGGGTACTCGGTGCCGTCCGGCGCTACGAGGCGCCCGCGCGCGAGCACCGCACCGTCGCCGACGTCGGTCTCCGTCTTCTCGAACGCCCGGGGATCGACCGTGCGCGCCACGGGCGATGCGGCGAGCGGCTCCTGCCGCAGCACCGACTGCTCCAGAGCGACCAGCGAGGGCGACGGATCGATCCCCAGCTCGTCGGCGAGTACCCGGCGCAGTTCCCGGCACGAGTCGAGCGCGTCGGCCTGCCGCCCCGACAGGTACAACGCGCTGATGAGCTGCGCCCACAACGGCTCGCGCAGGGGATTCTCCGTGACGAGCCGCCGCAGGTCGCCGACGACAGCCGACGCGCGTCCGGCCGCGATCTCCGCGTCGTACATAGCGGACTGCGCAGCCGCTCGCTCCTCCTCCATCCCGAGCGCGAACGTGTCGGCGAACTGCAGTCCACGGAGGTCTGCGACCGGGTCGCCGCGGAACTCCGCGAGAGCCTTCGCGTAGGCGAGCGACGCCTGCTCGTACCGGCCCGCTGCGGCGAGCTCGGCACCGCGGCGGCGGGACGCGTCGAAGCGCCCGATATCGGACTGTTCGGGGTCGAGATCGAGGCGATACGTCCGCCCGGCGGTGACGAGTCGGCCGTCGAAACCGGATCCGCCGTCAGGTCCGCGCAGCGCCTTGCGCAGGCCCGACACGAAGACCTGGAGACTCGCGACCGCCGACGCCGGCGGGTTGCCGTCCCACACCTGCTCACTCAGCGAGTCCACGGTGACCGCCCGGTTCCGGTTGAGCACGAGGATCGCCAACACGGACCGCGGCTTCACCCCGGACACCTCGTTAGGGGCGCCCCCTACCGACATCGACACCTGCCCGAGCACCCGGATGTCCAGTGAGGTCATGCGGTGATCCTAGACACGGGTCCGGGCGCACCGCGGACACGCGCGGTGCGCGGCCCGGGAGGCTACCCGGCCGACGGTTGATGAACATTGGGTGAACTGTCTCCATATAGGGGCGGAATCCCCAGGTCAATGGCACAATTCGGCCGTCGGCTCCGTTTGGTGCATTGAAGTGAAGGGCAGCAGAATCCACCTCATGAACAGCGAACTGATCATCTTGCTCTTGGTGATCGTCATTGCCTTGGCATTCGATTTCACCAACGGCTTCCACGACACCGGGAACGCGATGGCCACGTCCATCGCTACCGGTGCCCTCAAGCCCAAGACGGCGGTCACGCTGTCCGCGATCCTCAATCTCGTAGGCGCCTTCCTCTCCGTGGAGGTCGCCCTGACCGTCACCAACTCGGTCATCAAGATCCAGGACAAGTCCGGAGCGCCCAAGGCGGAGTTCACGGCGAACCACGGGCGAGCGCTTCTCGTGATCGTCATGGCCGGACTGGTCGGCGGCATCGTCTGGAACCTGCTCACCTGGCTGCTCGGTCTACCGAGCTCCAGTTCGCACGCGCTGTTCGGCGGCCTCATCGGTGCCGCTCTCGCCGCCCTCGGCATCTCCGGCGTCGTCTGGAACGGCCACGGCAAGCTCGACGGCGTATTCGGCAAGGTGATCCTCCCCGCGCTGTTCTCGCCGGTGATCGCCGGCGTCGTGGCTGCGATCGGTACGTTCGTCGTCTTCAAGATCGTCACCGGCATCGCCGAGCGGTTCACCGAGGAGGGCTTCCGCTGGGGCCAGATCGGCACCGCCTCGATGGTCTCGCTCGCACACGGCACCGGTGATGCGCAGAAGACCATGGGTGTCATCACCCTCGCGCTGATCGGCTACAGCGCCAGCACCCCGGACAGCACCGGGATGTTCGCCTGGCACTCCACCGAGGGGGTCCCCGTCTGGGTCAAGTTCGCCTGCGCCCTCGCGATCGCGCTCGGCACCTACATCGGCGGCTGGCGCATCATCCGCACGCTCGGCAAGGGGCTGATCGAGATCACCCCGCAGCAGGGTATGGCCGCCGAGGCCGCGTCCGCGACCGTCATCCTGGTCTCGAGCCACCTCGGCTTCGCACTGTCGACGACGCACGTCGCAACCGGCTCGATCCTCGGCGCCGGAGTCGGCAAGCCCGGCGCACAGGTCCGCTGGGGCGTCGCGCTGCGCATGGTCACGGCGTGGGTCATCACACTCCCGGCCGCCGCGGTCGTCGGCGCGATCATGTGGTTCATCGCCCACTACATCCCCGGGATCGCCGGCCCCCTGGTCGTGTTCGCGATCCTGCTCGGCCTCGCCGGCTACATGTACTACCGCGCCCAGCAGCAGAAGGTCGACGCTGGGAACGTCAACGCCGAGTGGGACGAGTCGGGCTCCATCGTCCCCGCCGACCAGAAGATTGCGAAGGTCTAACCGTCATGGATCAGGTCACCGTTCTTTTCAGCGCCATCTGGAAGATCCTCGTCATCGGCCTCATACTCGGCGCAGGGCTGCCGGCCCTGTTCGCGGTCGGCGTGCGCGGCATCGCCATGGGCAACGGCCACGAGGCCGCCGACGGGCAGGTGCACAAGCCGAACCCGCTGGGCAACGTCATCGCCGCGGTCGCCTTCATCGTCGTTGTCGTCGCAGTCGTGATCGGCCTCATGGTCATCGTGGCTCCCGGCTTCGGCATGAAGGTGAGCTTCGACAACATCTACCCCACGCTCGTGGACAAGAAGTAGGAGCGCCATGACCACGCAGAACACCCAGGACAACGTCTTCACGCAGGTGCTCGAGTGGCTGCGACAGGGCTACCCGGAGGGCGTGCCGCCGAAGGACTACTTCCCCCTGCTCGCCCTGCTGAAGCGCAACCTGTCGGACGACGAGCTGCACCAGGTGATCGGCCGCCTGCTCGCCTCCCGGCCCGAGGGCTCGCTGGACCGCAAGGAGATCGAGGACGCGATCACGAAGGTAACTCAAGCCGAGCCCAGCGCGGACGACCTGCGCACCGTGGCCGCCCGGCTCGCCGCCGGCGGCTGGCCGCTCACCGGCTTCAACTAGGGCCCGCCCGCACGGACACGACCGGATCAGCCCCTTATCCTGGTGGGATGAGGGGCTGATCCGGTTCAGCGAGAGGATGAGATCATGGCTCGAGGCCAGGGCTTCGTGACACGCATCGTGGACTGGCTGCGCGCCGGTTATCCGGACGGCGTGCCGCACACCGACTACCAGCCACTGCTCGCGCTGCTCGAACGGCAGCTCACGCAGGACGAGGTCAAGGCGGTCACCCGCCGTCTCATCGAGAACGCCACGGTCACCCCCGAGGGTATCGAGCCGATCAGCCGCGTCGACGCCGGCACCGAGATAGCCCAGCGCACGCATCAGCTGCCTTCCGAGAACGATGTCCGACGTGTCCGGGAGCGCCTCGAGCGCAAGGGGTGGCCGTTCGACGACGAGCCGCTGCGCCGTACCGGCAGCGACCCCGACGATCCGCACACCGACGGCCCGTACGGCGGCGCGTGAATCTCACTCCCCTGCCGATCGACACCGTCGAGTCGGCCCTGTCCGGCCTCACCGCACTCCTGGACGGCGCCGCGCCGGCGTTGCTGCCCGTCCCCGCTCGCGACCCGCGTGAGGCCGCCCGGCTCACGAACGCCCTCGGGGCCGGCTCGCCCATCGACGACCGCGCCGCTCTCGTCGTCGCGACGTCCGGCACGACCGGCACCCCGAAGGGCGCGATGCTCACGCACGAGGCCCTGCTCGCAAGCGCGTCCGGCACGCACGAACGGCTCGGCGGAGCCGGGCAGTGGCTGCTCGCCATGCCTCCGCACCACGTCGCGGGGGTGCAGGTCATGCTGCGCTCGCTCGGCGCCGGGTACACCCCCGTAGGAATCGATGTGGCCGAGGGCTTCGCACCGTCGTCGCTGGAGGACGGCATGACCCGCATGACGGCCCCCCGGCGGTACGTCTCCCTGGTCCCCACCCAGCTCATCAAGGTTCTCGCGGACCCGGCCGCGACGGCCGTCCTAGCGGAGTTCGACGGCGTACTCATCGGCGGCGCCGCATGCCCGCCGCCGGTCCGCGAGGCCGCGCTCGCCGCGGGCGTACGCATGGTCCGCACCTACGGTATGAGCGAGACGTGCGGTGGCTGCGTATACGACGGCCTCGCGCTGCCCGGCGTGCGCGTGGCCCTGGACGGCGATTCCCGCGTCTGGCTGGGCGGGGCCACCGTCGCCCTCGGCTACCGGGGCCGTCCCGATCACCCCGCGTTCGCACGGAGCGGCTGGTTCCGGACCGACGATGCGGGCGCGCTCAGCACCGAGGGGGTCCTGTCGGTGACGGGGCGGCTCGACGAGGCCATCTCGACCGGCGGCCTGACGGTGCTCCCCCAGGTCGTCGAGACCGCGCTTGCGGGTGCGCCCGGGGTGCGGGAGGTCGCGGTGTTCGGGCTGCCCGATCCGCGCCTGGGACAGCGGGTCGTAGCCGCCGTCGTCGGGTCGGCGACCCTCGACGAACTGCGGGAAACGGTGACCGCGACGCTCGATCGGACCGCCGCGCCTCGCGAGGTGTTCCACGTCGACGAGCTCCCGCGCCGTGGACCGGGCAAGATCGACAGGCGGGCCCTGGTCGAACGCTTCGGCGGCCGATAGCGGCTCAGCGCGCCGCCGCCCAGCGCTCGTGCTCGCGGCCCAGGACCGTACTCGGCGCATCGCCGTACACCCACTCGCGGCAGATCCGGTGCCAGTCGGCCGTCGCGTCCAGGCGGGCCACGAGCCCGAACGCCAGCACCTCCGCGCGGCGGGAGAACGTGTGCCCGGCAGGCAGCACGAGTGGCGGCTCCGACTCCGGTGGCCTGGTCGCTGCGGCGGCCGCACGGCGGACGGTTTCCGCGTCGATGTGCAGGATGTGATCGTCGAGATGCCACGGCCCCGCCGCACGGAAGTACTCCAGCAGCCGGGCCGGGTCGGGACCGCGGCCCGTGACCGCACCCACGCCGCGGAGCATCGCCAGCAGATCATCGGCGCGCCGCTCGGCCGCCGCCCGGAAACAGTCACGCTGGAACGCGACGTCGTCACGTCCGAGACGCTTGTACAGGCCGTAGTCGAGGAAGGCGAGCCTGCCGTCGTCGCACACCAGCACGTTGCCGGGGTGGGGGTCACCACAGAACTCGCCGTCCCGGAAGATACCGCCGACGTAGAAGCGATGCACGATCTCGGCCGCGCGATTCCGTTCGGCCTCGGGCGCGGATGCGAGCGTTCCGAAGCGCTCGCCCGGACAGTACTCGGTGACGAGCACCCGGCGCCCGGACAACTGCGGCAGCGGCGCCGGTACACGGATGAACGGGTGTCCGGCGTAGCGCCGAGCCGCCGACTCCTGTGCTGCGCACTCGGCGGGGTAGTCGAGCTCGCAGAGGATCGTCGCGTTGATCTCGGCGAGCACCTCCTCCGCCCGGAGCAGCTCCGCCCGGCGTCCACGCCACAGCCGCAGGAACAAGGCGAGATTCTTCAGGTCCGCGCGGATCAGCGTCTCGATGTCCGGATACTGCACCTTCAGTACGACCTCGCGGCCGTCCCGTGTGCGGCCGCGATGCACCTGCCCGATCGACGCCGCAGCGAACGGCTCGGGGTCGATGTCGGCGAACGCGCTTATCGGGCAGTCCTCCTCGAGGATGGGCAGGACGTCCTCGAAGGCCGCCGCCGGGGCGCGATCCGTGAGCTCCGCGAGCCTTGCGGCGAACTCGGGCTGGGCGTGTGGGGGCACCAGGCCGAGATCGACGGTGGCCAGCGTCTGGCCCAGCTTCATCGCCGCGCCGCGCATGTCGCCGAGGACGGCGACCAGACGACCTGCCGCGCGGATCGCGGCCCGGTCGTCCATGTCGGCTCCGCGTCCGCCGACGCCGTCGACGGCGTGCCGGGCGGCCGCCGCACCCAGTCGGGCCCCGCGTCGCAGACGCGTGGCGCGCTCGGCGTGGTCGTCGGAACCCACCGCCGTCAGCCGTCCTCGGAGCCGGCGGCGATCGACCCGAACACCAGGGTCGACACCGCCGCCGGGAACGTATCGACGATCTCCGGCGAGGAGAGCCCGTGCAGCGCGCCGGCGAGGATCATCCCGTTGATCGCGCGGGCCGTGTTCTGGGTATCGAGGTCGGGGCGGAGGAACCGGCGCTCGACGCCGTTCTCGAGATATTCGCGGGTCAGAGTCGCCGCCGTGTCCAGAAGACCCGTGAGCCGTTCCGTGAGCTCGCGATCGATGCCGGTGGACTCGAACAGCAGTATCCGGATCAGGCGGTGGTCCGCGAGGAAGATCTCCTGCAGCGCCCGGGCGATACGGTCGGACTGTTGCCGGTACTCGGCCAGCGTCGTCGCCTCATCGGGTGTCTCCTGCTCGGTCAACACCTCCGTGATCTTCTCCACGGTGTCGCTCACCACGTGGTCGAGGATGTCCCGCTTGTTCTCGAAGTACCGGTAGAACGTGCCGTGGCCGATTCCCAGGCGTCGCGCGATGTCGGCGATGGACGTGTTGTGGTAGCCGCGGTGCGCGAACTCGTCGAAGGCAGCGGAGACGATCGATTCCCGGAGTTCGGCCTTGCGCTCTGTCGCGGTCGTCGCCGTTGGGGTCGCCATGGGGCCCTAGCGTAGCCGCTCGGTTCCGCGCTATCGTCGGCGGAATGACACGTCATTCCGCGCCGTGGCGGCACGGAACGACGCGCCACGGGCGTCACCGAACGATGGGGTGCGCCTGCCGGCAACGACAAGGGAGTTCGAGACGGCATGACACATGACGTGATCATCATCGGGGCGGGATTCGGCGGTATGGGCGCCGCGATCGAGCTGAAGCGGATGGGTATCGATGATCTGGTGATCCTCGAGCGCGAGTCCGACCTGGGCGGCACCTGGCACGTGAACCACTACCCCGGGCTGTCCGTGGACATCGCATCGGTGACGTACTCGTATTCGTTCGAGCCGAACCCGGGCTGGTCACGGCTGTATGCGCCGGGCTCCGAGCTCAAGGCGTACGCCCTGCACGTCGCCGACGAATACGACCTGGTGCGACACATGCGGTTCGATGTCGAGGCGACGCGTGCCGTATGGGACGCCGACGCCTCCGAATGGGAGGTGACCGTGGCCGGCGGCGAGGTGCTCCGCACCCGGTACCTCATCACTGCGACCGGCTTCCTGTCGCAGCCCAAGCTGCCCGATATCGACGGCATCGAGACCTTCGCCGGCGACGTCGTGCACAGCGCACAGTGGGACGACACGGTCGAGCTCGACGGGAAGCGCATCGGCATCATCGGGACCGGCGCCACGGGTGTGCAGCTGATCCCCGAATTGGCGAAGCGCGCCGGCCACCTCACCGTGTTCCAGCGCACGCCGATCTGGGTCGTCCCCAAGGTCGACTTCCCCGTGCCCGGCGCGCTCCAGCGCCTGTTCTCGGCGCTGCCGATGACGCAGCGCGCCGCGCGCGCCGCGAACGGCACCGCACTGGAGGTGCTGTCCACGGTCGGAGTGCTCAACTACAAGTACGGCCGCGGATTCAACTCGATCGCGGCGCTACTAGCCAAGGCGCACATGTTCGCACAGGTCCGCGACGCCGAGACCAGGCGCGCCCTCACGCCGCACTACTCGTTCGGCTGTAAGCGACCGACGTTCTCGAACTCCTATTTCCCGACCTTCGCCCGCGAGTCCGTCACACTCGAGACCGAGACGATCACGGAGGTGCGTCCCGAGGGGATCGTCACCGGTGACGGCAGCGTCACCGAACTCGACGTGCTGGTACTCGCCACCGGTTTCTCGTTGTGGGAGAAGAACTTCCCCGCTATCGAGGTGATCGGTCGGGGTGGTCGCGATCTCGGCGCGTGGTGGCGCGACAACCGATTCCAGGCCTACGAGGGCCTCGCCATACCGCGGTTCCCCAACTTCTTCTCGCTGCACAGCCCGTACTCGTACACCGGGCTGTCCTACTTCTGGACGATCGAGGCGCAGATGGTGATGCTGCGCAGGCTGTTCACCGAGGCACGACGCCGCGGCGCCGACACGGTCGAGGTCACCGAGGCGGCGAACGAACGCTTCCTCGATCGCATGAGTCACCGGCTGGAACGCTCGGTGTTCCAGGTGGGCCGATGCGCAGGCAGCCACAGCTACTACTTCGATCCACACGGCGAGGCGACCCTGCTGCGACCGAGCTCGGTGGCCGGAGCGCAGCGCGATGCGCGGCGCTTCCCGCTCAGCGATTTCGCCTTCGAGTCCGCCAGCGCAGCCGACGGAAGCCCTGCGGAGGGCGCGACAGCGGGGACCGGCAGATGACCGCGGACGAGCAAGCACAGCGGCAGGCACTCGAGCCACTGGGCGTCGAACTGCACGCGCGTAACGTCACCTTCGACTGGTCGCGTACTCCACTGCACTGGATCGCCGGAGAGCCTGTCGCGTCGGACATCTGCTGCATCCTCCATCTCGTCCTGCCCGAGGGCGAGCGCTGGTTCTGCGAGGTCTTCAACGAGGCTCTGCCCTTCGTGAAGGACGAGGAACTCGCCACCGCGATGCGGGGCTTCATCGGCCAGGAGGCGATGCACGCGGAATCCCACGACAAGGCCGTGGGAGAGTTCCTCGAGGCCCGCGGGATCGACACCGGGCCGGCGCTGCGGCAGGTCGAGTACATCTTCCGCAAGATCCTCGCCCCGCGCTCGCAGAAGTCGGACAGGGCGCGGTACAACGACATGGTGCAGCGGCTGTGGTTGGTCGCCGCGATCGAGCACTACACGGCCATCCTGGGGGACTTCGTCCTCAACTGCGCTTGGGACGAGTACGACGTCGATCCGACCATGGCGGACATCTGCCGGTGGCACGGTGCGGAGGAGGTCGAGCACCGCAGCGTGGCCCACGACGTGGCCATGTACTTCGACCCCAGCTATCTGCATCGGTGTCGCGCGATGGTGATCGTCGTAGTCGCCCTGCTCGCGGTCCTACACCGGGCCGCGCGCTTCGTGTGCCACGAGGACCCGAACCTGTCGATGTCCTACCCCCGGCTGTGGTTCGAATACCTCAGGGGGAGTCACCGCAACATCCTGCCGAAGGTCAGATCGGTCGTGAGGTACACGCTGCTGTACTTCGATCCCCGGTTCGACCCGGCCACCGTCGGCTCGACGGCGCAGGCGGTCGCCTACCTGGCGACGTCACCCGCTGCACGAAGGGCCGCAGCGTGACTTATGTACTCGGCCGCGCGGCCGACACCGCGCGCGGCGTTCTCGCCCGCGCCCTTCCCGGCAACTCGATCCTGAGCTGGACCGATCCTGTTCGCGAACGGATCGCCCTGGTCACCGGCGCGGGGGCGGGGATCGGGAGGGCGACCGCCACGGAACTCGCGCGCCGCGGGGCGCACACGCTGGTCCTCGTGGACCTGGACACCGATCGGCTCACCGGCACCGTCGCTGCGGTAGAGGCGGCAGGGGCGCGGGCGGTACCCCGCGCGGTCGACGTCGCCGACCGGGGCGCGATGGTCGCCCTCGCCGACGAGGTCCGCACGCTCATCGGGACGGTCGACATCCTGGTCAACAACGCCGGTATCGGTATGGCCGGAAGGCTGTTCGAGACCGACGAGCAACACTGGGATCGGATCATCGACGTCAACCTGCGTTCGGTGATCGTCGGCACCACCCTCTTCGGCGCCCAGATGGTGGATCGCGGGAGCGGTGGGGTGATCCTGAACGTCGCGTCCGCGTCCGCGTTCCTGCCGAGCAAAGCGATGGTGGCCTACTCGACCACCAAATCGGCGGTCCTGGGGTTCACCGAGTCGGTACGTGCCGACCTGGCGGATCACCGGATCCGGGTGAGCGCCGTGTGTCCGGGGTTCGTGAACACCGACATCGCCACCTCGACCGTGTACGCCGGCGCCTCCGCGACCGAACAGGAGCGCTCGCGGCAGCGCGCCGCCCGGGCCTACTCCCTGCGCAATTACCCGCCGGAGCGTGCGGCGCGCGTCATCGTCGACAGCATCGGGGCGAACAGGCCCGTAGTACTGGTCGGCGCGGAATCGCGGCTCGGTTACCTGGCCTGGCACGTCGCGCCCGCGGTGGTCCGCCTCATAGCCCGATACGACGTGCGGCTCTAAGCGACCACATTCCTACACCCGTGCATCATTGGGTGATAGCTTCTTATTCGTCACCTATCGCTGGTCTCTCGCCCATCAGCGTGGGCGGGACCGGCCGGGTCCTACCAAAGTGGATGAACCATCCGTAAGGAGCACTGTGAAGCAGAACGTCCAGTCCCCCTACCCGCTTCTCGACGCGCGGGACATCGACTTCCTGCTGTACGACTGGCTACAGGTCGAGAAGCTCTGCGAGAGGCCCGAATTCGCCGAGCACTCGCGAGAGACGCTGGATGCGGCGCTCGATCTGGCCGCGGACATCGCAGCGAAGAAGCTGGCGAACCACTACAAGCTCGCCGACCAGCACGAGCCGACTGTGGCCGCGGACGGCACCGCGACCACACTGCCCGAGACCGCCGAGGGCCTGCGCGCCATCTTCGAATCCGGTCTGGTGTTCGGGGAGCTGCCCACGGACGGTGGCGGCATCGGCCTGCCCGCGACCGTCGCCAAGGCCGCATGGGCGTGGATGCACGCGGCGAACGTGCCCACGGCCGTATACGCGGGTCTCACGCTGGGCAACGCCAACGTGATCCGCTCGTTCGGGTCCGAGGAGCAGCAGCGGACGTTCGTCGGGCCGATGACCGAGGGCCGGTTCACCGGCACCATGTGCCTGTCGGAGCCCGAGGCGGGCTCGTCGTTGTCCGATATCACGACGCGGGCCGTACCCCGCCCCGACGGCAGCTACGGGATCACCGGCAACAAGATGTGGATCACCGGCGGCGACCACGAGATGACCGAGAACATCGTCCATCTCGTGCTGGCCAAGCTCCCCGATGCACCCGAGGGCGTGAAGGGCATCTCGCTGTTCGTCGTCCCCAAGTACCTGGTCCAGGAGGACGGATCCATAGGTGCTCGCAACGATGTGGCGCTGGTGTCGCTGAACCACAAGATGGGCAACAAGGGCACCACGAACTGCCTGCTGGCGCTCGGCGACGGCGCCTTCCCCCAGGAGGAGGGCGGCGCAACCGGCTACCTGATCGGCGCCGAGAACCGCGGCCTGATCCAGATGTTCCAGATGATGAACGAGGCGAGGATCGCAGTCGGCCTCGCCGCGTCGTCGATCGCCTACACCGCGCATCTCCAGTCCGTCGAGTACGCGAGAACCCGCGTGCAGGGTCGCCTCATCTCGGACCCGACGGGGCCCCAGGTGCCCCTCGTCCAGCACCCCGACGTACGACGGATGCTGTTGGCGCAGAAGGCCTACGCGCAGGGCGGTCTGGCGCTGGTGCTGTTCTGTTCGTCGCTGGTCGACGAGGCGCGCTCGGCACCCGACGAGGCCGACCGAGAGGCGGCCGGGCAGCTGCTGGACCTGCTCACGCCGATCACGAAGAGCTGGCCGGCCGAATGGGGCACCGTCGCCTGCGATCTCGCGATCCAGATCCACGGCGGCTACGGCTACACCCGGGACTACAACGTCGAGCAGCTCTATCGGGACAACCGCCTCAACGCCATCCACGAGGGCGCCAAGGCGATCCACGGGCTGGATCTGCTCGGCCGGAAGGTTCCGGCGAAGGGCGGGGCGACGTTCGGTGCTCTGCTCGGCCGGTTCGAGGCGACCGCCCAGCGCGCCGACACCGGAGATCGCGAGCTCGCCGAGGCCGCAGCGGATCTGCGGCGTGCGGCGAGTCGGATCGTCGAGGTGACCACCACACTCGGCGGCGCCGGAGACCCCGCGCTGTCGATGGCGAATGCAACGGCCTACCTGGACGGCGTCGGCCAGGTGGTACTCGCGTGGCTGTGGCTCGACCAGGCCCTCGCGACCGCCGGAGACGATTCCGCGTTCGCGCGCGGCAAGCGCATCACCGCCCGATACTTCTTCGTGTACGAACTCCCCAAGGCGCACACCCACTTCGACCTTCTGGCGCGACTCGATCGCACGACGCTCGAGCTCGACACCGACGTCCTGTGAGCGTCCTCGCGACGGTGCCGGACGTCGACTCGCTCACCGCGCCGGTGTTGCTCGACGTGCGCTGGCGGCTCGGGCGCTCGGACGGCCGCGAGCAATACCTCGCCGGGCACATCCCGGGCGCGGTGTTCGTCGACCTCGAGGCCGAGCTCGCGGCGCCACCGTCGGCGGGCGAGGGACGCCATCCCCTGCCGGACATCGCGGACCTGCAGGCGGCGGCCCGCCGCTGGGGTGTCCACGCGGGCGATGCCGTCGTGGCCTACGACGACAACGCCGGCCAGGCCGCGGCGCGGGCCTGGTGGCTGTTGCGCTGGGCGGGCGTCGCCGACGTGCGGATTCTGGACGGCGGCCTGGCCGCCTGGCGCACGGCGGGGCTACCACTGGCGACCGGCGAGGAGACCACGGAGCAAGGTGACGTCGTACTCGCGGCAGGCCATCTGGCCACCGTCGGGATCGACGACGTCGCCGACGTCCCCGTGCTGCTGGACGCCCGAGCGGCCGAGCGGTACCGGGGCGAGGTCGAACCGGTGGATCCACGCGCCGGGCACATACCGGGCGCACGTTCGGCACCGACTGCGTCGAACCTGTTGCCGGACAGCCGTTTCCGTCCGGCCAGCGAGCTGCGTGAGCACTACGCGGGCCTGGGCGCGGTGCCCGGGGCCGACGTCGCCGTGTACTGCGGATCCGGCGTCACAGCGGCGCACGACATCGCCGCCCTCGCGATCGCGGGAGTCGACGCCGCACTCTTCCCCGGCTCGTGGTCGCAGTGGTGCGGCGACCCGGCACGGCCCGCGGCGACCGGCGCCTGACACCCGCGTCGTGTCTATCAGCTCACACCCTCTCGCACGCGCATCCGCGGGAGACCTAGCCTGAATCCGTCCGGGGACTCCCAACTTGGGAGCTGCGAGACGACAGGAAAGGTAAGCAAGCGATGACGATCACCGAGGAGCGCGCACCCTACGGCACCGGAGCGCAGGAGCGGCCGGTAGCCACCAGCAGGGTTCGCACCCACCATCTACAGGATTTCAAGCGGCGCGGCGAGAAGTTCACAATGCTGACCGCCTACGACATGTACACAGCGGCGGTATTCGACGAAGCGGGCATCGATGTCCTGCTGGTCGGGGACTCCGCCGCGAACAACGTGTACGGATACGAGACGTCCCTACCGATCACCGTCGACGAGCTGATGCCGCTGGCGCGTGCCGTCGCCGCTGCGGCGCACCGCTCCCTGGTGATCGCCGACCTGCCGTTCGGTTCGTACCAGGCCTCACCGGAGCAGGCCTACCTCACAGCGGCGCGGTTCATGAAGGAGGCGCGGGTCGCAGGCGTCAAACTCGAGGGCGGCGCGGAGATGGCGCCGCAGATCGAGCGCCTCGTGAACGGCGGCATCCCGGTGTGCGCACACATCGGGTTCACGCCACAGTCGGAGCACACGCTCGGTGGCTATCGAGTGCAGGGCCGGGGCGACGCCGCCGACCGGCTCGTGGCGGACGCCCTCGCCGTCGAGGCGGCCGGCGCGTTCTGCGTCGTGATGGAGATGGTGCCGGGCGACGTCGCGCGCCGCATCACCACCGAGCTCGCGATCCCCACCGTGGGCATCGGCGCGGGGGCGGGTACCGACGGCCAGGTGCTCGTCTGGCAGGACGCCGTGGGCCTCAACACCGGCCGCACGCCCCGTTTCGTCAAACGCTTCGCCGACGCACACGGCATGATGCTCGCCGCCGCGCGCGACTACGCCGCCGAGGTCAAGGCCGGCACGTTCCCGGGGCCCGAACACACCTTCTGACCCGCACCGGGGCGGGCTCCATAGTGCATGTGGCTTGCTCGATAGGGTTGCCGGCATGGCAACCGCAGCGCAGTGGCTCGAAGGAGCCCGCCCCCGCACCCTCCCCAACGCGATCGCACCGGTGATCGCGGGCACCGGTGCGGCACAGTTCGCGGGTGGTGCGGTGTGGTGGAAGGCCCTCCTCGCGATGATCGTCGCGGTCGCCCTGATCGTCGGCGTGAACTTCGCCAACGACTACTCCGACGGCATCCGCGGCACCGACGACGAGCGCGTCGGTCCCCTGCGTCTCGTCGGTTCACGGGCGGCGACGCCGGGCGCCGTCAAGCGGGCGGCGTTCGCGTGCTTCGGGGTCGCCGGAGTGGCTGGCATCGCGCTGTCCCTCACCTCTGCGTGGTGGCTCATCCTGATCGGCCTGGTGTGCGTGGCCGGCGCATGGTTCTACACCGGCGGGTCGAGGCCCTACGGCTACTCGGGATTCGGCGAGATCGCCGTGTTCGTGTTCTTCGGCCTCGTGGCGGTCCTCGGCACGCAGTTCGTACAGGCGGGACGCATCGACGGCGCCGGCGTGCTCGTCGCGTGTGCCGTCGGGTGTTACAGCTCGGGGGTGCTCGTAGCCAACAACCTGCGCGACATCCCGACCGACGCAGAGTCGGGCAAGATCACCCTCGCCGTCCGACTCGGCGACCGCCGGACCCGGCAGTTCTTCGCGTTGCTCGTCGCCGTCCCGACGGTACTCACGTTCGTCCTGGCGCTCGTCGCCACACCCTGGGTGCTGCTGTCGCTGCTCGCGGTGCCTCTCGCGGTGCGCGCGGCGCTGCCCGTGGTCCGTGGCGCGAACGGCCCTGCTCTCATCCCGGCCCTCGCACAGACCGGGCTGGCCATGGTCGTGTGGGCACTGACCACGGCGATCGGCCTGTTCGCGTAGGCCGATGCACCGGATCGAAATTCGATAATCGCCATATTGCACTGAACCCTCGCGTGGGACCTTTATCACTGCTACGGTCGGACACGGTGTCGCACACTCGACCGTCTCCGTGATGATCGAGCAGGGAGCCGACACCGTTCTCCGGACCGCATTGAGCCAACGGTGCGTCCGCCATCACGCGATCCTGCAGTGAAAGGCGAGACTCATGACATTCGATATCGACCAGCTCAACCGCTCGACCATCGTCGGAGACCAGGGCGAGAAGATCGGATCAGTCGGCCAGATCTACGTCGACGATCGTTCTGGCACACCGACTTTCGTCACCATCAAGACGGGCCTGTTCGGGACCAAGGAAACCTTCGTTCCACTGCACAAGGCCGAGCAGACCAGCGACGGCATCCGCGTGCCGTACTCGAAGGACTTCGTCAAGGACGCCCCCAACATCGAGGCCGAGGGCAACCTCACGGAGGACGAGCAGCGCAATCTCTTCGAGTACTACGGCCTGTCGTCGAGCGGCGAGCAGCAGCACGATCCCGACGCCGCCGATCTGAACCAGAACGCACGCGGCTCCGACGGCGCGGGAGTAGGTACGGGAGCCGCTGCCGGTGCAGCAGCCGGTGCGGGCGCTGCCGGTGCAGCAGCCGGTGCCGCCGGCCGGGGGCAGCACGACCCACGCGGCCAGGCCGCAGGGCAGGGCGTCGCGGGACAGGGCCATGCAGCTCAGGGCCAGGCCGGTGGACAACGCCAGCAGGCCGCCGACAACGAGAACGATCTCGTCCTGCGCGAGGAGCAGCTCAATGTCAGCAAGGAGCGCGTCCAGACCGGCACGATCCGGCTGCGCAAGCACGTCGTCACCGAGCAGAAGACGATCACCGTGCCCGTCGAGCGCGAGGAGTTCGAGGTCGTCCGCGAGCCCATCTCGGGCGGAAAGACCGGCGGCTCCCTCGGCGAGGACGTCGCCGAGGTGACGCTGAGCGAGGAGCGCCCGGTGGTCGAGAAGGAGGTCGTCGACAAGGAGCGCGTCGGCCTGCAGACCAATACCGTCCGCGATGAGCGCCGGATCCAGGCCGAGGTCGGCCACGAAGAGGTCGACGTCGAGCAGGACGCCGCGCGCGGCGGCAAGCACCAGGGACACTGAGGCCGCCGCGAGGCCCCGCCTGCGGTACCGCCGCTGGCGGGGCCTCGCGCTGTCAGTCGACGCGGCCCTGCAGCCTCTTCCGGAACGCGTCACGGCGGTCCCGCCGGGCCTCTCCCAATACCGCGGCGTGACCCGTGATGCGCCGCCTGAGGCCGCGGGCGGTCACCATGGACACCGGCAGCGCGATGACGATGGCGAACAGCACAGCGACGATCACGGGCATCTGATCGGTCACCATGCGCCCGATCGCATACAGGATCGCGGCAAGCACCACGACGAGCGCGATGCGATAGATCGTGTACAGACCGACGTCGCGCACCAGGCCGCGCTTGGCCGCCTCCTGAGCCAGGGCGTCGGGCCGCGTGCCCTCCGGGATCAAGGACTCATCGGCGTTCACAGACTGTGCGCCGTCGCCCTTCGGCGCCGCGGCCGAGCCGCTTTCCGAATCACTCACCACACCAGGGTAGCGATGCACACGGGTCGTTCCGGCAAACACCGTTCACCTCCCATGACGACGCATACGACGTCCCCTAAGTCCGATTCACCCGGTTCTTTACGATCTCTTGGTGCGCGCATGGACGTTCGAATACTCGGAAATTTGCAGGCATACTGGGCACGTACTCGGACAAACAGGTGAAGGAAGTCGCCCGCGAGCCCGTGTCAGGCAGAGAACTCCGGAGGAGACACAATGACCGCAGCCACGCACCCCGCTTCTGGACAGGCCGCTTTCGCGCCGCGCCCAGCCGATACCCGCAGCAACGCCGCGCCGCGCCAGCCCGAGCGTCTGATGACCCCGGGTCAGGTGGCAGCGCTGTTCAACGTCAACCCCAAGACGGTGACCCGCTGGGCCGGCGCCGGCCTGCTCGGTGCCGTTCGCACCCCGGGTGGCCATCGCCGCTTCCGCGCGTCCGAGGTCCTGGCGCTACTCAACCAGAACTCCACCACCGCAACGCGCTGATCCGAGTGCCCGGCCGCCGTGAGGGCTGCCGGGCATTCCCGTGTCCAGAGCGGATCGTCGGGCGCCACGCCCGGCAGCGACCATCCGGCGGTGCCGGCGCCCTATGACGGGCTACCCGGCTCAGCCCGCGTAGCTGTGCAGGCCCGAGACGACGTAGTTGATGACGAACAGGTTGAAGATCATCGCCACGAATCCGGCGATGTTGATCCACGCGGCGCGGGAGTTCTTCCAGCCGGCGGTCGCGCGTGCGTGCAGGTACGCGGCGTAGACGACCCACGCGATGAAGGACACCGTCTCCTTCGGATCCCAGCCCCAGAACCGGCCCCAGGCCGACTCGGCCCAGATCGCGCCGCAGATGACGCCCGCTGAGAACAGCGGGAAGGCCACGATCACCGTGGCATAGGCGATGCGGTCCAACTGCTGCGTGGAGGGCAGGCGGGACAGCACGTTGCCGAGGATCCCGGACGGCAGCTCACGCCCGTCGTAGCGGCGGCGCCACAGGAACAGCAGACTGGCCGCGCCGGACACCAGGAAGATCCCGGACCCGATCGACACGATGGTCACGTGGATCGCCAGCCAGTACGACTTCAGGGACGGCACGACGGGCCCCGCATCGGTGTACAGCCACTTCCCCGCGATACCGAGCAGGATCAGCACGGGCGTCAGCACGAACACCAGGACCGGACGATTCTCCGGCTTGCGCAGCGCGATCAGTCCGACCACTACTGCGCCCGCGCACGTGATGGTGACGAACTCGTACATGTTGCCCCACGGCCAGCGGTGCGTGGCCATGCCGCGCAGCACGATGGACGAGATGTGCAGCAGCAGGCCGGCCACCAGCACGGCGTAGCCCATGCGGCCGAGCCGTTCGCCGATGGACCGGTCGCGGCGCTCATCGACGACGATGCCGGGCGACGAAGCGGTGGCGACGGGCCCGCCGGCGCCGACGAGTTCGCGCGCCTCGTCTTTGGCGACGAGCTTCTGCACCCGTGTCCCGGCCAGCTCGACCACGAGCAGCACCAGGCATACGGCGTACACCGCGCACGCGCTGGCGAAGAAGTGGTCGCTGTAATGCGACAGCGTGAGGTTGATGTCCATTTCGCTATTCCTTCTCCTGCGCCGCGGGAGGGATTCCCACGAGGCGGTCGGCCAGCTTGTCGAAGTCCTCGTTCCACCCGGCCTGGTCCGAGCGCGCGAGTCCGGCCACCTCGACGACGGTACGCCCGTCGCCGTCGGGGCACGGTGTGAGCCGCGCGAACACCCGCCGGCGATGCACCGTCAGCGACACCAGCAGCCCGAGCAGCATGGCGACGGCGGACACCAGCACCCAGTCCTGCGTCGGGTCATGGCTGACCTGCAGCGCGGCGAACTGCTTGACGCCGTCGAAAGCGACCTTGGTCCCGTCCGGGAGCGTGGTGGACTGACCGACGTCCAGGTTGACGCGTGCCTTCTTCACGAGACGCTTCGAGTCGATCTGGTCGCGGCTGAGCGAGTAGATGTTCTGCGGGCGCCCCGTGTCCAGGCCCGTGTCGCCCTGGTAGATGTCGATCGCGACGGCGGGATCGCGCAGCGCCGGGAACGACGACGACATCAGCGAGCCCTGCAGTGCCTTGGTAGGCGCGAACAGCCCCTCGATGCCCACCTGATGCTGGCGGCGCTCGGAGTCCGACGGGTACAGATCCGCCGGCGGGTCGACGCGGACAGCGCCCGAGGAGAGGTAGGTCATCGAGTCCTGCGGCGCGAACTGCACCGTCTGCGTTCGCTTCTCACCGTTCGGAAAGGTGACCGTGAACGTGGGCGCGTACCCGTGCCCCAGCATGTAGACGCGGACGCCCTCCATGCGCAGCGGCTTGTTCACGCGCAGGTCGTAGTGCTTCCACTGGCCGGTCTGCAGACCCGACTCGTCCTGATAGGAGATCGAGGAGAGGAATTGGTCCGGCTCACCGTTCGGGTGGTAGATCGCGTCCACCTTGTCCGCTTTGAGGCAGAACGGCGCGAGCCCGGTGCCGTCCACCATCGAACCCGCGCGGAAGTTGTCGTAGTTCGAGGTGGTGTTGCAGAAGCCGTCGTCGCCCTGGATGACCAGCCGCGAACCCTCGTACCCGTAGACCTTGCCGAGCGCGAGAGCGACCAGGATGCACAGCAGCGCGAAGTGGAACACCAGGTTGCCCGCCTCGCGCAGGTAGCCCTTCTCGGCCGAGACCTCGACCGTGCCGTCGGCCCGCGTCCGGGAGATCTTGCGCCAGCGTGGAAGGCCCGCGAGCACGCGCTCCGCTACTTCGTCGGGCGTGCCCGACGCGGTGCGCGTCGCGTACCGGGGCATGCGCGCCAGATTGCGCGGGGTGGGCACGGGCGGGGTGCGCAGGGCCTGGAAGTGCTCGATGATGCGCGGCGTCAGACAGCCGACGAGCGAGACGAACAGGAGCACGTAGATCGCGGTGAACCAGACGCTCTTGAACACGTCGAACAGCTCGAGCTTGTCCATAACGGTGCCGAGCACGCCGTGCGCGCTGATGTACGACAGCGTCTTCTGTTCGTTGAGCTCCCGCTGCGGCAGGAGTGCGCCGGGTACGGCCGCGAGGGCCAGCAGGAACAGCAGGACCAGCGCGGTGCGCATCGCGGTGAGCGCGCG
>NZ_JARFTP010000030.1 GCF_029167375.1 Tsukamurella sp. 8F | reverse complement strand
GGCCCGCCCCCCCCCCCCCCCCCCCCCCCCGCCCCCCCCCCCCCCCCCGGCGCGGGGGCCCTCCGGCGTACCGTCGGCCGGGCCCCGAATGCCTGTCGGTAGATTGGATCCGTTCTGCGAACCCTCTTCCCAGGAGCGACGATGACTCCCCCCAACGCAATCGAGACCGAGGAGCCCATCGGTTTCCGCATCGATCCCGTTCTCGCCCGTAGCTGGCTGCTGGTGAACGGCGCCCAGCCGGAACGCTTCGACGCCGCCGCGCGATCTCGCGCCGACATCGTGGTCCTCGACATCGAGGACGCCGTCGCGCCTAAGGACAAGTCGACCGCGCGCGAGAACGTGGTGCGTTGGTTGAGCGCCGAACGGGACGACAGCGTGTCCAACGACGGCTGGGTCCGCGTCAACGGCTTCGGCACGCAGTGGTGGGCAGACGACCTCGACGCGCTACACGGCGTGGAGCATCTCGGCGGAATCATGCTGGCGATGGTCGAGTCCGTCGACCACGTCGTCGAGACGGCCAAACGGCTGCCGGGCACCCCTATCGTCGCGCTGGTCGAGACGGCGCGCGGCCTGGAGCGGATCAGTGAGATCGCGGCGGCCAAGGGCACGTTCCGACTCGCTTTCGGCATCGGTGACTTCCGGAGGGACACGGGCTTCGGCGACAACCCCGCGACACTCGCCTACGCGCGCTCCCGCTTCACCATCGCCGCGAAGGCCGCGCACCT
Source organism: Tsukamurella sp. 8F (assembly GCF_029167375.1). GTDB lineage: Bacteria > Actinomycetota > Actinomycetes > Mycobacteriales > Mycobacteriaceae > Tsukamurella. The sequence goes on along the minus strand of NZ_JARFTP010000030.1, from coordinate 48,277 downwards.
GCCCAGTGCCATCGACGGTCCGACCGTCGGCTCCACTGCGCTGCGTCTCTCGGAGGCGACGGCGGTATCGGCCGAGTTCGGCATGACCGGCAAGCTGTGCCTCACGCCGGACCAGTGCCAACCCGTGAACGAGGGACTGAGCCCGTCGCCCGACGAGATCGCGTGGGCACAGGAGTTCTTCGGCGAGTTCGAGCGCGACGGCGGCGAGATCCGCAACGGTTCGGACCTGCCCCGTATCGCGCGCGCGACGAAGATCCTGGACCTCGCCCGCGCGTACGACATCTCTCCCGCTGTCGAATACGACGAGGGCTCCGGACATGCCCCGGCCCCCTCCGACACCTTCCACTACTGACCCGGCCGGGGTAGCTCCGCCAGTCGCCGGCAGGCCCGGGTGCAGACCTCGTGCCACAGCCGCGGATCGGTCGCCCAGAAGTTGTGATCGGCTCCGTCGACGACCTCGAATGCGCCGTTCGGTAGTAGCTCCGCGAGCTGACGAAGCGGCCAGTCGGGCCGGATGTCGTCGGCCGCGGCGAGGAAGGTCATGTGTACGCGGCAGTCGGCGACGCGACGCCAGAGCTGCGGTGTGTGGATCCACTCCTTGAAGTCCTTCGACAGCGATGCATGCACCGGAGGGACCCAGTCGATCCGAACCGGCTGCTCCTTCGCCCGGCCGGCATCGTAGGCCGCAGACCACCCTCGATCGTTGTGCAGACCGTGCCCCGCGATACCGACGACTCCGCGCACGCGCCGCGGATGGTCGAGGGCATAGCGGACTGCGAGATCCGACCCCCACGAGTGCCCGAGCACGATCCATTCATCGATACCGGCCGCCTGCCGGACGGCCTCCAGGTCTGCGATCGCTCGGGTCATATCGTGCGACCCTCCGTGGGACGGACGCACGCCCCGCGGATGGGGGAACCAGCAGCGGAATCCAGTCGGGGCAAGCCTTTCGTTCGCCAGATAGTGAACGCATCCGGGGCCACCCGACAGCACCACCGCGTCCGGGCCCGAGCCGGCCACAGCCGCATGCAACGCAACGCCGTCGTCGGTCACCACGTCGAGTGAATCCACCCTGCCACTCTCTCACCGGCCCAGAGGCGCTGCGAGCCCAGGCGCTGCGTACGCTCGCCAGGTTTCAGCAGGTGGGCTGGGACGACAGGGCCGGACGAGAAAGGGCGGGCTCCCGTAGAGGGAGCCCGCCCCTTCTGGGAACGCGGGATCAGGCCTGGCGGAGCGCCTCGATCTCGAGGGTGAGCGTGATCTTGTCGCCGATGACCTTGCCGCCGGTCTCGAGCGGCATATCGATGGTGATGCCGAAGTCCTGGCGGGTGATGACCGTGGTGGCCTCGAATGCGACGACCTCGCCCTGACCCATGCCGGGGTTGCGGCCGAGGTACTCGAGCTCGAACTCGACGGGACGGGTGGTGCCGCGGATCGTCAACTCGCCGGCGAGGACGTAGTCGGAGCCCTTGGGGGTGACCGCGGTCGAGACGAAGGTGGCCTTCGGGTGGTTCTCGGCGTCGAAGAAGTCGGCCGTGCGGATATGTGCGTCGCGCTGCTCGTTGCGAGTGTCGACCGAGGTCACGTCGACCTCAGCGGTGGCGGATGCAGTACCGTCCGCCGCCACCGTGATGGTGCCGGAGAAGGTGCCGAACTGTCCGCGCACCTTGCTCACCATGAGGTGGCGCACGGAGAAGTCGACAGACGAGTGGACGGGATCGATGGTCCAGGTGGACGGCTCGAGGACGGTGCTCATGAGTGCTCCTTAAATGTTGACGGTTCAAAGACTCGGTTCAGCATAACCGGACCGCAGTCCGATACATTCCCGGTTCGGTGAACTCTCTGCCAACACCTCACGAATCGAGGGCCGTGTGGTACACCGCCTCGACGTTGTTCCCGTCCGGATCGCGGACGAACGCGCCGTAGTAGCCGGGGTGGTATTCGGGCCACATCCGCGGTGCGTGCAGCGATTCGGCGCCGGCCGCAAGCGCAGCGGAGTAGAACGCGTCGACCGCGGCGCGATCCGCGGCGGCGAACGCCACGTGCATCTCGCGCTGATCGACGTCGGGCAGCGAGCCGGAGATCCAGAATTCGGGCTTGTCTGCGCTGCCGTAGCCGATCGCGACGCCGAAGTCCATCAGCCGGCTCCCACCGAGCGGCGCCAGTACCGCGTCGTAGAACCGTTGCGCCGCCTGGTAGTCGCGGCAGTTGATTCCGAAGTGATCGATCATGACGCCCTCCCCGCCGACGCCCGTCGTCGGCGCTATCTGGAGGCTACGGCGGCCTCGGCGGCGGCGCGGGCCGAACGCGGATCGGCGGTCTCGAGCGCCGCCGCTGCTGCGGCTCGGCACTGCTCCAGCGTGACCCCGGCGAGGCGCGCGCCCACCGCAGCTGCCGCATTCGGCGCACACGACAGCGACGTGGCGCCCAGGCCCACGAGTACGCACGCAAGCAGCGGGTCGGCCGCGGCCTCGCCGCACACTCCCACGGGCTTGCCCGCCCGGGCTCCCGCGGCGCCTACCAGCTCGACGAGCCGCAACACCGCCGGCTGCCAGGGGTCTGTGAGCGTGGCCAGCTGCGAACTCATCCGGTCCGCCGCCATCGCGTACTGGGTCAGGTCGTTGGTGCCGATCGACACGAATTCCACCTCGGCGAACACCGCGTCGGCGAGTAGTGCGGCCGCCGGTACCTCGATCATCACGCCCGGCGTCAGCTCGCGCTCGCGGCACAGTGCGGCGAACTCGCGGGCCTCGCCCGCGGTCGCGATCATCGGTGCCATCACCCAGGGGGAGCCCGCCGCCTCGCCTGCTGCGTCCCCGGCAGCGGCGATCGCATCGAGCTGCCGCGTGAGGATGCCGGCGTCGTCGCGGGCTATCCGCACGCCGCGGACGCCGAGCGCGGGGTTCGCCTCGTCGGGATGGTCGACGAATGCGAGCGGCTTGTCCGACCCCGCGTCGAGCGTGCGGATGACCACCTTCCGGCCTCCGAACGCGTCCAGGACGGCGCGGTACATCTCCGTCTGTTCCGCAGACGACGGTTCGTCGGCGCGGTCCAGGAACGCCAGCTCAGTGCGGAACAGGCCGACGCCCTCGACCGGGCGTTCAGCCGCGGCCTGGGCGGACGTCCCGTCCTGTACGTTCGCGAGGACGGCGACGGGGTGCCCGTCGGCGGTTCTGCCCGGGCCGTGCCAGCCGGCGACCGTGGCGGCGTCGCGTGCGGCCTCCTCGGTGCGGCGGGCGGCCGCCTCGCGTTCCGGTTCCACAGTGATCGTGCCGGCCGCTCCGTCGATGAGGACCGGAGTGCCTGCGGCGACACCGCCGAGACCGGGGACCGCGACGATGCACGGAATGCCGAGTTGTCGCGCGATGATGGCCGTGTGGCTGGTGGGACCGCCCAGTCGCGTCGCGATCCCGACGATCAGCTTCGGGTCGAGTCCGGCGGTATCGGCGGGGGCGAGGTCGTCGGCGAGCAAGACGGCGGGGGAGTCTGGTTGTGGCACACCGGGTTCCGGAGTTCCGGCGAGCTCCGCAAGGACGCGGTCGCGCACGTCCTGCAGGTCGGTCACGCGTTCGGCGTAGAGTCCTCCGAGCTTCGTGAACATCGCGATGAACTTCTCGGTGGCCGCGGTGATCGCATTGGTGGCGGGCAGCCCCGCGCTGATGCGCTTGTCCGCGTCCGCAAGCCACGCCTTGTCGGATGCGAGGCCCGCGGTCGCCGCCAGAACCTCGGACGCGGCGCCGGTCGCCTGCGACGCGCGATCGCGGAGGCGCTGGGCGACTGCGGTCGTCGCCGCTCCTAGACGGGCGGCCTCCTCCTCGCGGCGGGCGGGCGGTACGTCCGCGGCGCCCTCCGGCGGGAGCGCAGGCCGTCGGCCCGGGCGCAGGGCCGGTGCGTAGCCGACCCCGGGGACTACCGGTGAGCCGGTGAGAACTGTGGTGACGGAAGACGCTGACATGCCGCTCATGTGATCTAGATTACGAGAAATCCTTGACTTGTCAACATGTCCGGGGGTAAAACAATAAAAACAGAAGCTGAAACAGAACCAAAGCAACAAGAGATCGTCGGAGCGGCAGCCGGGAGCGCGGGCCGCACAGCCCATACAGACGGAGCACAGATGTACGCGGAAGAACGGCAGCGGGCCATCGCCGCCCTCGTCGGGGACCACGGGCGAGCGTCGGTCACCGATCTCGCCGAGCGCTTCGACGTCACGCCCGAGACGGTACGGCGTGATCTCGCTGCGCTCGAACGCACCGGCTCGGTGCGGCGTGTGCACGGCGGAGTCGTCGCGGCGGCGCTGCTCGCCGGTGTGGAGCCGGGCGTGGGCGAGCGCGAGGAGACCAACGCCGGGGCGAAGCGGGCCATCGGCGCCGCGGCGCGGCGCTTCCTGCCCGGCACGGGAGGCTCGGTCCTCTTCGACGCCGGCACCACGACCGCGGCTGCGGCGCGCGCACTCGGCCCCGCGGATCGTCTTACGGCCATCACGAACTCGCTCCCGATCGCCACGACGCTCGCGTCGCGCGACGGCGTCGACCTGCATCTCATAGGTGGTCGCCTCCGCGGACTCACGCACGCCTCGGTCGGAGCGTCGACGGTGGCCGCAATCGCAGCCCTACGCGCCGACGTCGCGTTCATCGGGGCCAACGGGCTCACCGCCCGGCACGGACTCTCCACCCCCGACGCCGACGAGGCATCTGTCAAGAGTGCCCTCATGCGCGCCGCCCAGTTCGTGGTGGTGCTGGCCGACGCCAGCAAGTTCGGGCGCGAGAGTCTCTACTCCTTCGGCGCGCTCGGCGGCATCGACGCCATCGTGACCGACGCCGCACCCGACACCGAACTAGCCTCCGCTCTCGAAGGTTTCGGTGTCGAGGTGGTGATCGCCCGATGATCGTCACCGTTACCGCGAACCCGAGCCTGGACCGGACGGTCGTGCTGGGTACGCCACTGGAGCGCGGGGCGGTGCTGCGCGCCACCGAGGCGACGGCAGAGCCGGGAGGCAAGGGCGTCAACGTATCCAGGGCGGTGCACGCCGCGGGAGTGCCCACTCTGGCGGTGTTACCCGCGTCGCTCGCAGACCCCGTGGTCACCGGTCTCGATCGGCTCGGCGTCGTGGCGCGTCCGGTCCCGATCGGGGTCGCAGTGCGCTCCAATGTCACCGTCACCGAGCCGGACGGCACCACGACCAAGTTGAATGTTCCCGGCGCGTACCTGGATTCGGATGAGCGAGACGCCCTCTTCGAGGCCGTCGTCGCCGCCGCTTCGGGTGCTGACTGGGTCGCGCTGTGCGGCTCCCTGCCGCCGGGGCTCGACGAAGACTGGTACGCCCGCCTCGTCCGGCGCCTGTCCGGCACTCGAGTCGCGGTCGACACGTCCGGCCCCGCACTAGCCGCGGTCGCGACACCGGGCGTCGGCGCGGCACTGCTGAAACCGAACGCCGAGGAGCTCGGTGAGCTCACCGGTTTCGACGGGGTCGAGGCTGAGAAGTCTGCCGGAGCCGGCGACCTCGGACCCGTACTGGTGGCCGCTACTGCTCTACAGGCATCGTCGGGCGCAGACGTGCTCGCCACGCTCGGAGCGGCCGGTGCGCTGCTCGTCACGAGCGCCGGCGGCTGGGCCGCCAAGCCGCCGAAGATCGTGCCGCGCAGCACCGTCGGCGCCGGTGACTGCTCGCTCGCCGGCTACCTGCTCGCCCACCGGCGCGGCGCCGGGCCCGGCGAATGTCTCCGCTCCGCCGTCGCCTACGGCGCGGCCGCCACGTCCCTCCCCGGCACCGCCGTGCCCCGCCCTGACCAGGTCGAACTCGACGGCGTCGTCCTGACCGCGCTCCAATCCGCCCCGTAATCCCGCCAGAACGAAGGTCTCTCCCATGTCCGACACTCCGATCATCGCTCCGTCGCTGGTCGCCCTCGACGTCGCGGCCGGTACCACTAAGCAAGAGGTCATCTCGTACCTCGCGCACCGGATCGCCGCGGACGGCCGCGCCGACTCCGCCGACGGCCTCATCGAGGCCGCGCTGGCGCGAGAGGAGCAGTCCGCCACCGGGCTTCCCGGCGGCATCGCGATCCCACACTGCCGCACGGAGGCCGTGACCACGGCCGGCCTCGGGTTCGCGCGGCTGTCCGAGAAGGTGGACTTCGGCGCCCCCGACGGGCCCGCCGACGTCGTCTTCCTCATCGCCGCGCCGGCGTCGGGCGGCAGCCAGCACATGAAGCTGCTGTCCAGCCTGGCCCGTGCGCTCGTGCGCCCCGACTTCGTCGCGTCGCTGCGCCAGGCGACGTCGGAGGACGAGGTCGTGGCGCTCGTAGAGGGAGTGCTGGGTCCGAAGCCCAAGCCCGCCACCGAGACGGCCGCGGCGTCAGCAGTGACGGCGACCGCCGCGGCGAATGTGCCCGCGGATGCCGGAGCGGCACAGGAGAAGAAGCACTCGATCGTCGCCGTCACGGCGTGCCCGACCGGGATCGCGCATACATACATGGCTGCGGACGCGCTGAAGTACGCTGCCGAGCGGGCGGGCGTAGACCTGTTCGTCGAGACCCAGGGCTCGTCGGCCACCACTCCGGCGGACTCGGGCGTGATCGAGAAGGCGGATGCCGTCATCTTCGCCACCGATGTGGGCGTCAAGGGCCGCGAGCGCTTCGGGGGCAAGCCCGTCGTCGCCTCCGGCGTCAAACGCGCCATCAACGAGCCCGACACGATGATCGCGGAAGCCGTTGCGGCATCGTCGGACCCGGACGCCCCGCGCGTGCAGGGCTCGGCGGCCGCTTATGACGGCGCCGCGAAGAGCGGTGAGGTCGGCATCGGCACCCGGATTCGACAGATCCTGCTCACCGGTGTCAGCTATATGATTCCGTTCGTCGCGGCGGGCGGCCTGCTCATCGCACTCGGCTTCCTCATCGGCGGCTGGCAGTTGGGGCTCACCCCCGACAAGGGAAGCCACAACATCGGAACCATGATCGCGCTGGACGACAGCCTGGCGCACCTACCGGCGACCGCGAGCTATACGGTGCAGGACGCGGCGGTCGCGGTGCACGGTGGCTTCGGCACCTATCTCGGTGCGGTACTGGTCGCACTCGGCGGGCTGGCCTTCTCCTTCCTGGTGCCGGTCCTCGCGGGCTACATCGCGTTCGCGATGGCCGATCGCCCAGGTCTCGCACCGGGATTCACCGCCGGCGCCGTCGCCGTCGCTGTGGGCGCGGGCTTCATCGGAGGCCTGGTCGGCGGCGTGCTCGCCGGATTCGCCGCCATCGCGGTATCGCGAATCCCGTTGCCCGCGTGGATGCGTGGCCTGATGCCGGTGATCATCATCCCGTTGCTCTCCAGTCTCGCAGTAGGTCTTGTGATGTTCATGCTGCTCGGCCGCCCGCTTGCGTCGCTCACCTCGTGGCTGCAGTCCGAGCTGGCGGGCATGAACGGCAGCTCGAAGATCGTGTTGGGCGTGATCCTCGGTCTGATGATGTGCTTCGACCTCGGCGGCCCGGTCAACAAGGCGGCCTACGCGTTCGCCGTGCAGGGCCTGGGAACAGGTGGCACGGCCGAGCTGCACATCATGGCGGCCGTCATGTGCGCGGGCATGGTGCCCCCGCTGGCGATGGGCGTCGCGACCTTCGTGCGTAAGCGCCTGTTCACCGAGGCGGAGCGCGAGAACGGCGTGGCGGCGATCCCGCTGGGCCTGTGCTTCATCTCGGAGGGCGCGATCCCGTTCGCCGCAGCCGATCCATTGCGGGTGATCCCCTCCATGATGCTCGGTGGCGCCTCTGCCGGCGCCATGATCATGGCCTTGGACGTGGGGCTCCGCGCCCCGCACGGAGGCATCTTCGTCTTCTTCGCGATGAACAACGCGCTCGGCTTCGTCGTAGCCCTGGTGGTCGGCACGGTCGTCGGTGCGGCGGCGGTACTGGTCGCCAAGACCTTCTTCGGTGCTAAGCCCAAGGCCGTCGCACAGGAGCCCGAGCGCGCTCCGGTCGCGGTCTGACGTACCGGACCGCGCTCCCGCCCACCTGACGATCGACTCGTCCCCGCGTGCGAGACCCGTAGGCTCGCAAGCAAAGTCCCCTCTCATACGAATCCAGGAGAACATCATGCCCAGCACCACTGTCGTCGTCGGCTCAGCGGTCGGCCTGCATGCGCGCCCCGCCGGCATCATCGCGGGCGCGGTCAACGAATCCGGTCACGAGGTCACCCTGTCCATCGCCGGCGAGGAGCCTGTGGACGCCGGTTCGGCGCTCATGATCATGACCCTCGGCGCGGAGCAGGGGGCCGAGGTCACAGTCGAGTCCGATGATCAGGCCACTGTGGACGCGATCGCGGCCCTCGTCGCACAGGACCTCGACGCCTGACGGGCACGGCGCAGACCCGGCGCCTCCGAAGGATCGAGTTCGGATATCAGGTCAGCGGCTGGACGCAGTAGCCGACGCGCTTGGGCTGGGTGTAGTTGAGCGCGGTCGCGGTGCCGCAGTCGAGCGGTCCGCCGCTCGCGCGCTGAGTCACCTGCACGACGGTGCCGGAACGGTTCGACAGGGGCGTGGGGCAGGTGACGGGTTTGATATCCGTCGTCGCGACGGATGTGCCGCCCACTGCGTAACAGGTCCCGACGGTGAGGTCGGGGACGAGGCAGAGCGACGATCCGTCGGCCTCGGTGCGCGCGTACGCGGGCTGCGTGCAGGCGGTCCGCCCGGGGAACTTCTCCGCGACGGAGAAGGTGATCGCGCTGCCCTCGCACGCACTCTTGACCGGGTGACCGCCCGACATCGTGACGCAGTCCCCGACCGCGATCGAGCTGACGGTGGAGACCTCCTCGCCGGAGGTGTGCTGCCCGAACAGGTAGACCACACCGCATACGCCCGCCGCGAGCGTTCCCGCGTAGATCGCGGAGGTGACGGCCGTGCGCTGCGGGATCACGGCCTTGGTGCGGCGGTACGCGCCGCCGAGAGCGCGACCGGCATCGTCGACGAGGTGCTGGGTGGACATCGGACCCTCCCTTTCCGGAGCGGCCTCAATCTTAACTTGAACATCAGTGATTAACACAAGTCACACAGGTCACAGAACAGGCACTCTTTCGCGGCGTCGCGGACGGTCGGTGCCCGAGATGCTCGCTAGGGTGGCCCCATGCCTGGTCCGCAGACCGATCTCGTCGTCGCCGTCGGCCCCGATCCCACTCCCGACGTGGAGCACGCCGTCCGCACCGGGGGCGGGGTCCCCGGCCCCCTGAGCCGTGCCGGTGCCCTCGTCTGGACGGGTGGTCCGGCCGACTTCCCTGAGCTTCCGGAGTCTGTGCGGTGGGTGCAGTTACCTGCGGCCGGTGTCGAGAAGTGGGTCGCCGCGGGCATATTCGCCCGCAATCCGCGCGTGCAGTTCACGTCGGCCGCCGGGGTCTACGCGGACGCCGTCGCCGAGCACGCGCTGACGCTGCTGCTGATGGGCGTGCGCGGACTGTGGCGGCGATCGTCGTCGTGGGATCGCGAGGTCGCCGCGCGCACCGGAACTCTCGCCGGGTCGACCGTGGCGATCATCGGTGCGGGCGGTATCGGCCGGGCTCTCGTCGGTCCGCTGCTCGATCTGCACGCGAAGGTGATCGCGGTGAACCGCTCCGGGCGCGACGTCCCCGGCGCGCTGGTCCGCACCGCTGACGAGGTGGACCGCGTGTGGGACGAGGCCGACCACGTCGTCCTCGCAGCGCCCGCGACTCCCGGTACGAAAGCCCTGGTCGGAGCGCCCGAGCTGGCGCGGCTGAAGCGGCATTCCTGGGTGGTCAACGTCGCGCGGGGCACGCTCGTCGACACCGACGCCCTTGTCGACGCCCTGCGCGGCGGGGCTATCGGGGGAGCAGGCCTCGACGTCGTCGACCCGGAGCCGCTGCCCGGCGGCCACCCTCTCTGGGCCCTGCCCAACGCGATCATCACGCCGCACGTCGCCAACCCGCCGCAGCTCATGTGGCCCGCGCTGCTCGAGCGGATCGAGGTCAACGTGCGGCGTGTGGCCAATGGCCGTGAGCCGCTCGCTCCCATCGACGCCGGGCGTGGGTACTGAGGCCGCGGCGGGCGGCGCCGCGCCCGACGGTGCGGGGTCCGGCTCGCGCGACGACGATATCGCCGTGATCCTGCGCGCGATCGTGGCCGTAGCGAAGCGCACGCGCAGCGAGCTGCGCGACCTGCATCCAGACATCGGCTACGTCGATTACACGCTCCTCTACGTACTGGGCGAGAACCCGGACCTGCGGGCGGTGGATCTTGCGGAGATCGTGGCTATCGACAAATCGACGGCCAGCAGACAACTCGCCGGGCTCGAGCGCCGCGGGCTGCTACGGCGCGAGCCGGACCCGGACCGCCCGCGGTCCAGGCGGCTGCTTCTCACCGATCAAGCCCGTGCGATACTCGTCACAGCCGACGAGCGCTGGCGCAGCAGAGTGGCGAGTAGGACGCGCGACTGGACCGCCGCTGACCTGCACTCATTCGCCCAGTTGATCGACCGTTATATGGCCGCCGACGGCCCCTCGTGAGAGTGGGCAAGTGAGACAAAGCTAACTTACTGCTTAGTAAGTTCTGTGTGTTATGTTGCTCCCACTGTTTCGCTGATCGGCCGGCGCACGTCGTCGTCACGCGCCCCGGTGATCCCGGCGGTGGGGGCCGAGAACCCGACGAACTCGGTCGGGCTGCTCGGTGGGGACGTGCTGTGCCGGCACCTGTCGTAGTCGCCCGCCTGTCGTGGGCGCAGATGAAGGAAAGACACATGAACGTCGGTGTGGTGCGCGAGACCGCCGAGGGGGAACGCCGTGTCGCGTTGGTCCCCAAGGTCGTCTCCGCGCTGAAGGCCAAGGGCGTCGAGGTGATTGTCGAGTCCGGTGCCGGGCTCGGCGCGCTGATCCCCGATTCGCTGTACACGGATGCGGGCGCGACGCTCGGCGACGCATGGGCGGCGGACGTAGTGGTGAAGGTCGCGCCGCCGACCGACGCCGAGATCGCTCACCTGCGGTCGGGCCAGACGCTGATCGGGTTCCTCAACCCGCGCAACCAGGACAACCAGATCGGGGCGCTCAAGGCGGCCGGGGTCCAGTCCTTCGCGGTGGAGGCGATCCCGCGCATCTCGCGCGCGCAGGCCATGGATGCGCTGAGCTCGCAGGCCAACGTCTCCGGTTACAAGGCCGTGCTACTGGCGGCGGAGAAGTCGACGCGCTTCTTCCCGATGCTGACTACCGCAGCGGGCACTGTGAAGCCTGCGACGGCGCTGATCCTCGGCGTCGGTGTCGCGGGCCTGCAGGCTCTCGCCACCGCCAAGCGCCTGGGTGCTCGGACCACCGGCTACGACGTGCGGCCCGAGGTCGCCGAGCAGGTGCGCTCCGTCGGCGGCCAGTGGCTCGACCTGGGTATCGACGCGGCCGGCGAGGGCGGGTATGCCCGCGAGCTGACCGAGGACGAGCGGGCCCAGCAGCAGCAGGCGCTCGAGGACGCGATCAAGGGCTTCGACGTCGTCATCACGACGGCGCTCGTCCCGGGCCGTCCCGCGCCGCGGCTGGTCACGGCGGCCGCCGTGGAGGGCATGAAGCCGGGTTCGGTCATCGTCGACCTCGCGGGTGAGACGGGCGGCAACTGCGAGCTCACCGAGCCCGGCCAGACGGTCGTGAAGCACGACGTGACCATCACGTCGCCGCTGAACCTGCCGGCAGACATGCCCGAGCACTCCTCGGAGCTGTACTCCAAGAACATCCAGAACCTGCTCGAGCTGATGCTCGTCAAGGAGGAGTCGGGCGACACGACCTTCGCGCCGGACTTCTCCGACGAGATCCTCGCAGCCTCGTGCGTCACCCGAGAGGAGGCCTAGCGTGTACTCCGGTCTGCTGGCCGCCATCGCGATCCTGGTCCTCGCCGGGTTCGTCGGCTTCGCCGTCATCTCCAAGGTCCCCAACACACTGCATACGCCGCTGATGTCGGGCACCAACGCCATTCACGGCATCGTCGTGCTCGGCGCGCTCGTCGTCCTCGGCAAGCTCCCCGCCGACGCCGGCTGGGGCGTGCGGACCATTGCGTTCGTCGCCCTGATCTTCGGAACCCTGAACGTGATCGGTGGCTTCCTCGTCACCGACCGCATGCTCGGCATGTTCAAGTCCAAGAAGGATGGCGCCAAGTGAACAATCTGGTCGACGTCCTCTACATCGCGGCCTTCGCCCTTTTCATCTACGGCCTTTCAGGCCTGACCGGGCCGAAGACCGCCGTCCGCGGCAACTGGATCGCCGCCACCGGCATGGGCATCGCGGTCATCGCGACGCTGGTCTCCGTCTGGAACCAGTGGCACTCCGTCGGCGGCTCTGTGCCGATCATCAACTGGGTCCTCATCGTGGTCGGCCTGGCGCTCGGCGTCGTGCTCGGCGTTCCCCCCGCGCTCCGCACCAAGATGACGGCCATGCCGCAGCTGGTCGCCATGTTCAACGGCGTCGGCGGCGGCACGGTCGCGCTGATCGCGTGGGTCGAGTTCCTCGAGTCCGACGGCTTCACCCAGGTCCACGACACCCCCAATGTGCACATCATCATCGGCTCGCTGTTCGCGGCCGTGATCGGCTCGGTGTCGTTCTGGGGCTCGTTGGTCGCCTTCGCGAAGTTGCAGGAGATCCTGAACAAGAAGGTCGAGAAGGCGTTCGTCAAGAATGCCAAGCTCTTCCAGCTCGCCAACATCGTGCTGGCGATCGTGTGCATCGCGGTGGCCGTGTACATCGGCGTCTCGTCCTCGAACTCCGAGCCGACGTCGGCGCTGTGGATCGTGCTGCTGCTCGTCGCGGCGGGCATCATGGGCCTGTTCGTCGTGTTCCCGATCGGCGGCGCGGACATGCCCGTCGTCATCTCGCTGCTCAACGCCCTCACCGGCCTCTCGGCGGCGGCCGCAGGCCTGGCGCTGAACAACACGGCGATGATCGTCGCGGGCATGATCGTCGGCGCGTCCGGCACCATCCTGACCAACCTCATGGCCAAGGCCATGAACCGGTCCATCCCGGCCATCATCTTCGGTGCGTTCGGCGGTGACGGTGGTGGCGCTGCTGCGGGTCCCGGTGGCGACCAGGGCACGGTCAAGGCGACCTCCGCCTCCGACGCCGCGATCCAGATGGCCTACGCCAACCAGGTGATCGTGGTACCGGGCTACGGCCTCGCGGTTGCCCAGGCGCAGCACGCGGTCAAGGACATGGCGGCGATCCTCGAGGAGAAGGGCGTCCCGGTCAAGTACGCCATCCACCCGGTCGCGGGCCGCATGCCGGGCCACATGAACGTCCTCCTCGCCGAGGCCGACGTCGAGTACGACGCGATGAAGGAGATGGACGACATCAACGACGAGTTCGCTCGCACGGATGTCACTCTCGTCATCGGCGCCAACGACGTCACCAACCCGGCGGCGCGGAACGATCCCTCGTCGCCGATCCACGGTATGCCGATCCTCAACGTGGACCAGTCCAAGTCGACGATCGTGCTCAAGCGTGGCATGAGCTCGGGCTACGCCGGCATCGAGAACCCGCTGTTCTTCCAGCCGACCACGTCCATGCTCTTCGGTGACGCGAAGAAGTCCGTCGACGCGGTGATCGAGGAGCTGAAGGCTCTGTAGTCGCCCGCTCCGACAGCGAAGCCCGGTGTCCGCCTGTGCGGCACCGGGCTTCGTCGTGTGCGGGGTGTCAACTGCGACCGATGGGCGTGCCCGAGAAGCGTTCCAGCAGAGGCTTGACGTCGTCCCACGTCGGTCGGACCGTGTCGTCGAGGAACGAGATGCTGGTCTGGTTGTGCGCCCACGATCCCGTCAGCCCGCGGATCGACCGGGGGCACTCCGAGGCCAACGCGTCCCAGCGTGGTCCGCGCCGGACGGTGAATCGCGCCGTCGTACCGATGCGGCCCCTGACGTAGATCGGCTCCGGACTGATCTTCTCGATCTCGTCCCACCGCCAGAAGCGCAGTTCCGGATCCTTGATGCGGAGGAACGTGACACCGTCGGCATCGACGGCGGCGAGCGGCCGGTGCCTCAGGGTGCGTACGAAGACGCCCGCCGCACCGGCGACGATGAGCACTCCGAGTAGCAGGATGCCGATGCCGCAGGCCGTCTCGAACGCGGAACGGGATGCTGCGAGGATCGCCGATCCCCACGCCGCGAATGCCGCGCCGATCGCCAGATTCACTACGATCAGGAACCAACTGCGTGCGGACGGCGTGAACGCGATCTCGATCCGGCCGCTCGGCGGTCCGCCGCTCACGCCAGAGCGTCGGCTATAGGCACATCGCCGTCGGTGAACGGGATGTCCTTGCCGACCGTTCCCGTGTCCTGCAGTACTGCGGCGGCGACCTGCGCGACGTTCGCGCGGGACGTGCCGGGGTTGTCCGCCGAGCGGATCGCCGCCGGGTCGATCCTGCCCGAGGCCGGATCCGACGTCAGCCTGCCCGGCATGAGGATCGTCCAATCCAGGGTCGACGCGCGTAGCGCCGTGTCTGCGGCAGCCTTCGACTCCGCATACGGGAAGAACGAGTCGTCCTCGGGCACGCCGTGATCCGGTCCAGCGCCTAGATATGACACCATCACGTACCGCTGCACACCCGCCGCCTGCGCTGCGTGTATCGAACGGATCGCCGCGTCCCGGTCCACGGCGTACGTGCGGGCCGGGGACCCGCCGCCCGCACCGGCCGAGAAGACGACGGCGTCGCTGCCTGCGATGGCGTCCGCGATCTGCTGCTCGCTCGCGTTCTCCACGTCGAGAACCGTGGGCGCCGCGCCCGCGGCGGTGACGTCGGCCGCGTGTTCGGGATTGCGGATCAGGCTCGCCACCCGATCGCCTCGCGCCGACAGCAGCTCCGCGAGCAGCAGCGCGATCTTGCCGTGTCCACCGATGATCGTCACCTTCGCCATGCGCCCCACCGTACGCGCGCCGCCTGTCACGCCGCGAGCGCGGCGAGGAGCTCCCGCAACGACTCCGACGGTGTGCGGCCCGCGGTGTCGACGCGCACGGCACCGGTCGAGGGCTGGTACTCGCGCTCGCGGACATCCGCCCATGTCGGCTGCTCGAGCCCCGGTATATCACCGATGCGCGACTCGACCCGGGCCCGGTGCTCTCCCGTGTCGGAGCATACGATCTCGACGTCGACGATCGTGGCCGACACTGCCTCGGCCACCGCGCGCCACGCCCTGCGGCTCTGCTCTATCGGATTCACGCAGTCGGCCACGACCGGCGTGCCTGCGACCAGCGTATCGGCCGCAATACGTTGCGCGACCGTGTATCCCAGCCCTTCGGCGATGGCGCGATCCGCGGCGGGCGCATTCTCGCGGATCGCCTGCTCGACCGTGTCGATCCGCAGATACGCGGCACCCAGATGCGCTGCGAGCATTCGGCAGAGTGTGGTCTTCCCGACCCCAGGCAACCCACCGACTACGACGAGACGTGGCTTACGCTTGTCGGTCATCGTCTCCTGAGCGGATGCACCGCCCGCCGATCAGTGCGTGCACGGGTCTCCATTCCGGTTCAGCATGATCGCCGTCGCGATCGTCGACATATCGATCCTCTCATTCGCGCGAACGGGTGCGAGGCCGAACGTGATTCGCCGGCGACGGAATCCGACGGCATCACCCGGTACGTCCGATTCGGGGGCGACTCTAGAAGGTGACGAGTGGCATCGTCGCCAGCCGGACGGCCAGGGCGAGGACCGTCGCCGCGATGGCCGTGTTAAGCACACGCCACGTGCCGGGCCGACGAAGCAGGCCCGACATCCGTCCGGCGCCGAACCCGAGCGCGGTGAACCAGACGAGGCTGCCGACCGCGGCGCCCGCGCCGAACCACCAGCGGTAGTCGCCGTAGCGTGCCGCGGCCGTGCCGAGCAGAAGCACTGTGTCGAGATACACGTGCGGGTTGAGCCACGTCAGGGCTAGCGCGGTGGTGACGGCCGTTGTCGTGGTCGCCGCCCCGTGGGCCGATCCGGTGTCGAGAACGCCGCTGCGCGCCGCCGACCAGGCCGCCCGCAGCCCGTAGCTGGCGAGGACCGCGACGCCGCCCCACTTCGCCACTGCGATCAGCGTGGGCCTGTCGGCGACCACGACGCCGAGACCCGCAACGCCACAGCCGATCAGCACCACATCGGATGCGACGCAGACGGCGACGACGGGCAGCACGTACCGACGCAACATCCCTTGCTGCAGCACGTATGTGTTCTGCGCGCCGATTGCGACGATGAGCGAGAGGCCGAGCGCGATGCCGGCGGCGAGTGAGGTCAGCACGACATCGAAGCTATGCGTGCGAGGCGGTGAAGAAAAACGAAAGTATCTACATGTCCGTAAGCTGAACTTCATGCTGAGCGGGCCCTGGTTGCAGACCCTCGCCGCGGTGGTCGACCACGGCACGTTCGACGCGGCCGCGCGGAGGCTCGCGGTGACCCCGTCGGCCGTGAGCCAGCGGATCCGTGCGCTGGAGCAGGAGGTCGGTCACGTCGTCGTGACGCGCGGCAGCCCCTGCCGCCCGACCGAGCAGGGCGCGGTCCTGCTCGGGCTCGCACGCGGCGTGGCCGCCCTCGAGGCCGACGCGCTGGGGCGGCTCGCAGGTGACGAGGCGTCCTCGGTGCTCGACGTAGGCGTCAACGCGGACTCGCTCGCGACCTGGTTCCCGGACGTGATCGACGCCGTCGCGGGCGCCGGACCACGTCTTCGGCTGTATGTCGACGACGAGAGCCGCACCGCGGACCTTCTTCGGTCGGGTGCGGTACTCGGCGCCGTCACGGCGAGCCCCGAACCGGTGCAGGGGTGCTCCTCCGAATATCTGGGGTCCATCCGCTACACGCCGGTGTGCTCAGTGGGGTTCGCCGAGCGCTGGCATCGCGGCGGCCGCTGGCCGTGGCGCGAGATGCCGGTGGTGCAGCTCGATGAGAAGGACTCGCTGCAGAACCGGGTCCTGCAGCGGCACAGGGCAGCAGGCGCACCGGAGCATCGCATCCCCACATTCCACGCCTTCCGCCACGCTGTGCGATCGGGTCTCGGATGGGGCAATCTCCCTACGGTGGACGTCCGAGCGGACCTGGACGCCGGCCGCCTGATCCGGGTGGAGCGCGATGTCACGGTGCGGCTCTACTGGCAGTCCTGGAGACTGCACACCCGCGCGACCGCCCGCCTCGCGGATGCGATCCACGCGGCGGCCGCCGTGCATCTCGAGTAGGGTCGTGCCGTGAGACTGACGGCTGCGGAAGCGCGTACGCGGTTCGTCGGTGCCCGCGTCGCTCGACTCGCGACGGTGAGTCTCGGTGGCGCACCGCATCTCGTTCCCATCACGTTCGCGGCCGATGGGGACGGCGTCGCCTTCGCCGTAGATCACAAGCCCAAACGTACCGCCCGTCTGCAGCGTTTGAGGAATATCGCCGCGGAGCCGCACGTGTGCCTCCTGGTGGACGTCTACACGGACGACTGGAACCACCTGTGGTGGGCCCGGGCGGACGGGGAGGCGCACACCGTCGAGGGTGAGTCGCGGGCCGCGTGGGTGGACCGGCTGCGCGCGAGATACCCGCAATATCAAGAGAACCCGCCAGAGGGACCGGTCGTCGAGATCGCCGTCACGCGGTGGAGCGGCTGGTCTGCCTCGTGATCAGGCTCGGGAGCGGATCGCATCGGCCACAGCGCTGACGGCCAACGCGCGTACGAGATCCACCTTGGCGTCGACGAGACCAGTTGCGGCGGAGACGAATCCATCGCCGTCATAGCGGGTGTGCGGCGGAGTGACCGCGCGGGCCAGGCCGTCGTGCGCGCCTTGCGCGAGGACGAGAGTGTCGATCTTCGACAGGCGCGCGTTGGTGATGACGATCCCGATGGTGGTGTTCTCCCGTGGCGACGCCGGGAACGGCGCCTCCTGGAACGCTGCCGTGATGTCTTCCGCGAGGGCACCCGTGCCGGCGCCGGTCTCGATTCCACCGAACGCGTTCACCGCACACAGCGCGCCTACTACGACGTCGCCCGCGCGGGCCTCCCGGTAGGCGAGACCGCCGGGTCGGATGCGCTCCGTCCCCAGGTATTTGTCTACGGTGGCACCGGTTCCTGCGCCGATCAGGCCATCGAGCTCGGCGCTCTCGGAAGCAGCAGCCGCTGCTGCGTAGCCGTTCCCCGCCGTCGGCCGAACGGAGGGGTCGCCGGCCATCAGGTCGAACAGTGCCAGCGTCGGGACGATGGGAACCGGTCCCGCAACCGTCGGCACCCCGACCCCGGCCTCTTCCAGGTGCTGCATCACGCCGTCGGCGCAGGCGAGACCGAAGGCGGACCCACCGGTCAGCACGGCCGCATCGATCCGGTCGACAGTGCGCTCCGGGGAGAGGAGGTCGAACTCGCGGGAGGCCGGTGCGCCGCCGCGGATCTCGCCGGAACCGACAGTCCCATCCGGGAACAGGACCACGGTGCATCCGGTGCGCGCCTCGCCGTCGGTGTAGTGGCCCACGCGGACTCCGGGGATCGAGATGCCCATATCCCGGAGGCTACTCGGTGCGGGGGTGCGCCGCCTCGTACGCGAGCCGTATCGCCGCGCGATCGGCGAGCACCCGTGGATTCTCGAGGCCCCGATCGAGTCCGTTCTGCTGCAGCCGCTGAGCGCGGTTCTGTCGCATGTATGCGACGTTGTAGAAGCCGACCAGGAGGGCTCCGAGGAGCACCGTCGCAAGGCGCAGGCCTAGCGGACCCGGCAGCGCCAGGAGCGCCGCGTATACGGGCGCGACGGCGAGCTGGCCGCGCACGACGAACCGAGCTACCCAGGTATCGCACGTCAGCGTGTGCCGCACCCATTCTCGATTCCGCTCGGGAAGCGAAGCGCCGTAGACGAACGCTATGTAGTGTGCCGGGCCGGGTGCGCGCATAGCGGGCATGGTGGTCATCCTTTCGGGTCGAGGGCGCCGGCCGCGATGGCCTTGGCGTTTATGCCGGTGAGGACTCGGTGCAGATCCTCGAGTTCCTCGAGTGAGGCGCCGAGCCGCGCCACGACGGTGGGCGGTACGTCCAGTGCGCGCTCGCGGAGATCCAGGCCGGCCGGCGTCAGGCCGACGTCCATCCGCCGCTCGTCGTCCTGAGCCCGCTCGCGAACGATCAGCCCGGATGCCTCGAGCCGCTTCAATAGCGGACTGAGCGTGGCCGAGTCCAACTGGAGGGCCTCGCCTATCGCCTTGACGGACATCGGAGCGGAACCCCAGAGCGCGAGCATGACCAGGTACTGGGGGTGCGTGAGCCCCATCGGCGCCAGGACGGGGCGGTAGACCGACAACACCGCACGGTTCGCGACCGCGAGCGCGAAGCACACCTGCCGTTCGAGCGCGAGTGGGTCGTCACTGGATGCCATGGGCAATAAGATAGCACACGAATAGATCGTGCGCTATCTATCTGAGTGAACTCCTGTCTGCCGAGGCGTGGACCAGGGATTTCGCGACTTCGCCGCGCTTCGACCGCGGGCGTTGTCACCGACCGCGAGTCGCCGCCGAGCTGAGAATTCGACCGTGACGGCCCTGAGAGTCTGGATCCAGCTCGGTATCGGCGTGAATCCACTGTTCCCCCAGGAGCTTTCGAGCCTTACTCTTCCGCCTACGATCCCTTCGAGGTCTGGAGGAACCAGATGCCCGAGCATGGTGGTATCACGTGTCGTATCGGGAGGTCGAGATGAGTGACATCGGCCGTCCCCGCCGGCGCTTCACCGCGGCCCCCGCCCCGGCGGATCCGCCGGGCAGGAGGGTCCGGCCGACTCCCTCGCCGCCGGCGCCGTCCGCGCCCGGCCCTGTGCCACCGTCGACTCCGGAGAAGGTGCCGGTCC
Source organism: Tsukamurella sp. 8F (assembly GCF_029167375.1). Classification (GTDB taxonomy): domain Bacteria; phylum Actinomycetota; class Actinomycetes; order Mycobacteriales; family Mycobacteriaceae; genus Tsukamurella. Next base: position 28,515 of record NZ_JARFTP010000030.1, on the reverse strand, counting down.
CTTGAGCGGCGATGGGTTCCGCAAGGTACGTGCCGAGGTCTACGGGGTGCGCGCGTTCAAAATCGATGCGACGCAGTTCGAGGCGTGGGTCGCCGTCGAGGGGCGGGTACCGTCGTCGTTCCTGGTGTCACCGGTCGTCGACGAACTCGGTGGGTGGCCCGATCTCCAGGGCGAGGCCGCGTGTCTGTACCAACGCGATCACGCCGTGCCGGACTTCGACTGCACGTGTGGCCTCTACGCATTCAACAGCCTGCAGGCCCTGGAACATGCGATCCCCGAAGCGAGACTGGAGGCGGTCGCGATCGTCGCACTGGAGGGGCGGGTCATCGCACACGACCGCGGATACCGCGCGGAGCGGATGCGCGTAGTCGCGGTGTGGGTGCGGCCGGTCGGCCTTGCGGGGAGGCTGAGCCGCCGTCTCGCCGGGCTCGATACCGCACCTGCCTTGTACCGTGAGCTGGACGACATGATCCGCGCCTACGAGATCCCTTCGTCCGCGCCGAGCGTTGCACTCCGGCACCGCATCGTCGACGTGGCCACGCTTGTCGCGGTGGGGTTCGGACGCGTCGCCTTCCTGTCGGCCCTCGGGGCACTGGCGTTTCGTACGCTCGTGCGACCCGATGCGGCGGAGCGGGCGACGTGGTCGGTCGCACTCGCCGGCCTGGTGGCCTTCGCGATCGGCCTGGCGATAGGGATGCGAACGCCTGACGGCGTGCCGATGCCGTGGCAGGCTGGTGCGATCGACGAGTGGCGGGAGTCCCACTCCTCGGCCCGTCTCCTGTACTGCACGTGGGCCGTCCGTCGATTCGACCAGGCTTGTATGGGCCTGACGATCGGTGCTGTCGTCAGTGGGGTCGTCCGATGGTGGACGATATGGCCGGTACTGGTCATGGTCGCCATCGAGTCGCTGTGTGTTCTCTGCGTGATCCCGCGCTACGCGCGGATCCTGGTGACCAGAAACCCGGTGTCGTCGTGAGCGTCCACGGCGTCGCGTGGGTGCGCAGAGGGGTCCGCGGGATGATGCGCGACCGCGGCCGGGCGTTGCCGCGTGTCTATTCCTCACCCTCCCAGGGCAGTTCGTCGGCATCGGGTACGTCACCGGGGAGCAGGTCGCGTCGGAAGCCGCGCCACGTGGGCTGGCGGAGGTGGCCTCCGGCCCGTAGGGACGAGTAGCGCACGTCGCCGACCACCCTCGGCAGCACCCAGACGACGTCGCGGAACTCGGGTCCGGACGGCGGTTCCACGAAGGGGCACATACGCATCCGCAGCGGTTCGAGCTCACCGGCCAGCGCATCCAGGTCCCGATCGGAGAAGCCCGACCCGACTGCTCCGAGGAACACCAGCCCGGTCGGCGCGGGAGCACCGACGAGAACGGACCCGATGCGGGACTCGCGGCTGCCGCGGCCGGGCTTCCAGCCGCCGATCACCACCTGCAGGTCCCGCCAGTGCTTGTGCTTGAGCCAGGACCGTGACCGGATACCCGGCAGGTATTCGGAGCTTCGGCGTTTCGCGACGACGCCCTCCCAGCCGAACTCGTCGCTGCGGGCGACGGCAGCGGTGCCGTCCGGAGCATCGAGGAGCGGCGGAACCTCGGCGATGCCACTGGATTCGAGCAGGGGCGCAAGCGATTCCAGTACCTCGCGGCGCACCTCCCATGGCCGCCGGGTGAGGTCGACGCCGCTCGCCGACAGCACGTCGAAGACGTAGAACCGTGCCTGGTATCCCGTGCGCATGAGGTGGAACGCCGGGACGCCGGCCTCGTCGAGCACCACTGCCTCTCCGTCCAGCACCACATCGGTTCCGAGGGCCGCTGCGAGCGCGGCGAAGCCGGGGAAGTCCGACGTGGACACCCGGCGCGATCTGCTCCGGAGGGAGACCTCGCCGCCGGTGACCGTCGCGATCACCCTGTACCCGTCCCATTTCCCCTCGAACGCCCAGTCGGTCCCCGATAGGCCGCCGATGGCGGATTCCGTGGGGAGCATAGGTGCGGGTACCTCGCGGTCGGAGAGTAGTGGTGCGGGTACCTCGCGGTCGGAGAGTGACGGTGCGGGACCGGACTCAGGTTGCCTCATCGAGGACGGTGCGGCCATCAGGTGGGCCAGCCAGTTCTTCTCGCCGGTGCGGATCAGCGCGTACCGGCGACCTGCGAGCTTCTCACCGTGCAGGGTCACGATGACCTCGTCGGGCCGCCATTTCTCGAGGTCGTACGTTCCGGTGTCCCAGATCGTGACTTCGCCGCCGCCGTATTCGCCGCGCGGGATGGTGCCCTCGAATCCTGCGTAGTCCATCGGGTGGTCCTCGGTATGCACGGCGAGGTGGTTCCGGCCCGGATCCTCGGGCAGGTTCTTGGGCACCGCCCACGAGACCAGCACACCGTCGTGCTCCAGACGGAAGTCGTAGTGTAGGCGCCGCGCGTGGTGTTCCTGGATGACGAATATGGGAGCGCCGCCGGTGGACTCGCCGCCGAACGGCTCCGGCGTCCGGACTGCGGACCGCTTCGCGCGGTACTCGTCGAGGCGGACCACCTCACCCTCGGATGGGAGCAACACGTCCAGCGGGTCCGATTCGGAGGCGCGTGCGAGGACTGCGCGGAAGTCCAGCTGTGTGAGGCCGCCGGTCTCGAGCTCGTCCCACGAACGCGGCGCCGCGACGTACGGTCGGGGGCGCCCGCGCAACGAGTACGGCGCGATGGTCGTCTTGCCGGGGTGGTTCTGGGACCAGTCGACGAGGATCCGGCTCGCCCGCTCGCTCTTCGCCATCGTCGCCGTGACGAGTTCGGGGGTCTCGGCCTCGAGCTGCGTGGCGATCGCGCGTGCGACCGTCCGGGCTCCGCGCGACGAGACCCCTTCGCGCAGCGGGGCGTACACGTGGATCCCCTTGGACCCCGAGGTCACCGGCACCGACGGCAGTCCCATGCCCTCCAACAGGTCCCGGATCCGCAAAGCCAGCCGGGCGCAGTCGTCGAGTTCGACGCCGGGCCCTGGGTCGAGGTCGAGCACCAGACGGTCGGCGTCGCCGGGTGCGCCGTCGGGAGTGAATCGCCATTGCGGCACATGGAGTTCCAGCGCCGCCTGCTGGCCGAGCCACACCATCGACGCGACATTGTCGACAACCGGGTAGACGGACTCACCGTCGGAGTGGAACTGCGAGCCTCGTCGGATCCAGCCGGGTGCGTGTGTGGGGAGCCGCTTCTCGAAGAAGTCGCCGCGATCGACACCGTTCGGCCAGCGCTTGCGGGTGAGTGGCCGCCCGCGCAGGTGTGGGAGCGCCTGAGGTGCGATGGCCTCGAAGTAGTCGATCACCTCGCCCTTGGTCGTACCGGTCTCGGGGTAGAGAACCTTGTCCAGGTTGGTCAGCGGCACTACGACGCCGTCGACGTCGCGGTTCTCCCTTGTTGGGCCAGGCACGGTCTGGATCTCCTCTCGCTCCTCGCATTATCTGCGCCCAGCCGTCACAATGGCCACATGCGCGCGATATGGACGGGAGAACTGTCCTTCGGGCTGGTGAACGTGCCGGTCAAGGTGTACTCGGCGATCGAGAGCCACGACGCCAAGTCGCACCAGGTGGACGCGAAGGACGGAACGCGGATCCGCTACAAGCGGGTCCGCGAGGGCACGGACGACGAGGTGGAGTTCGCGCAGATAGCCAACGCGTACGAGTCGGAGTCAGGTGAGCAGGTCGTACTCACGAAGGAGGATCTGAAGTCGATGCCGGTGGAGCGGCATCGCGAGATCGCGGTGACCGAGTTCGTGCCGAGCGAGGACATCGACCCCATCCAGTTCGACCGGCCCTACTACCTCGAGCCGTCGTCGAAGTCCCCGAAGGCCTACATGCTGCTGCGGCAGGCGCTCCAGGAGACCGACCGCCTCGCGATCTGCACGTTCACCCTGCGCAACCGCACCCGACTGTGTGCGCTGCGGGTGGTCGGCAACGTGATGGTGCTACAGACGTTGCTCTGGCCGGACGAGATTCGCGTCCCGGACTTCCCCTCCCTCACCGAGGACGTCAAGATCCGGCCGCAGGAGCTGTCCATGGCGGCGTCCCTCATCGAGTCGATGTCCACCGACTTCGACCCCGACGCGTACGAGGACGACTACCAGATCCAGCTCAAGCAACTGGTCGAGGCGAAGTCGGATGGCCGGTCGGCATTCGAGGATACGGAAGAGGATTCAGGGGATGGCGATGACGAGGTCGCCGATCTGCTTGCGGCACTTCGGGCCTCGGTCAAGAACCGAAAGGCTGCCGGTAATGGGGCATCGAAGAGCAGTGCCCCGTCGAAGCGTGCGACGGCCTCGAAGGGCCGCACTGTCTCGAAGAGCGGCACCGCTTCGAAGAGCCGTAGCGCCTCCAAGAGCACCGACAAGGAATCCGGCGAGAAGGGCACAGCCGCGAAGGACTCCGGGCAGCGCAAGACCGGCTGACGCTGGATCCGCTGGAACCGCAGGCTATTGCACGGTCGCGCGTAGCGCGGCGAACGCGGCTCGGATCGACTGCGGTAAATGCTCGGGAGTCGCGTGACCGCGCGCGAATCCCACCTTGAACGCCGCGACCGCAGCCTCGGCGAGCACTTGCGCCTGATCCTCGGGAAGCGCCGAGACGAGTTCTGCCGAGACCGCCTGCGCGAGTCTGTCCAACTTGAGTAGCTCGCGTTCACGCAGTGCGGGGTCGGCATCGAGCACCCGCTGCCGCTCAGCCATGAAGGCCCCGCGCCCGGCGAGCCGTGTGGCGACCTCGACGAAGGCCTCCTCGAGCGCGGTTGCGGGCGAAGACGTCGACAGAGCGGTCCGCACTTCGGTCAAGACCGACTCGACGAACAGGTCCTGCCCGAAGAACAGCACCTCCTTCTTGTCGGCGAAGTACCGGAAGAAGGTTCGCTCCGTGAGCCCGGCGGCAGCGGCGATCTCCGCGGCCGTGGTCTGCTCGAAGCCTCGCTCCGAGATCAGCGTGAGTGCCGCGTCCGCAAGTCTCTCCGGTGTGCCGGACTGCCACCGTCCCATCCGATCAGCTTACGAGAGCTCCCATCGCGCGAGATCGGCGAGGAGGCCGGGCCCGGTCGGCGTCCAGCCGAGTGCTTGCCGGGTCCACTCGCTGGACGCGGGGGAGTCGATGCTGATCGGGCCGGCAACGAAACCGAACCGCTCGGACGCCTCGCCTGCGGGAACGGACTGGACGGGGAGGCCGAGTCGCCGGCCGATGGCGTCGGCGATTTCGCGAACCTTCACCCCCTGCTCTCCGACGGCGTGATAGGCCTTGCCGGCTTCTCCCTTCTCAGCCGCCAGGCGGAAGAGCTTCGCGGCGTCGGTGACGTGCACGGCAGGCCAGCGCTGTTCACCGCCGTCGACGTAGCCGGAGACACCTGCGCGCTGCGCGGACTCGATGAGCACGCTCCCGAAGCCTGCCCGTGACGTGTCGTGTACCGACGGTGCGAGTCGTACCGCCGTGGCGCGCACTCCCCGGCCGGCGAGGGCGAGGGCAGCGTTCCACGCAGTGCTGCGCGGGTTGGAATTCGGTGTAGGGATATCGGATTCGACGGCGATACGCCCGGGCGCGAGGCCCATGGTGCCGGACGCGACTGTGAGCGGATGCCCCGTCCCGGCCAGGGCGTCGCCCAGCGCCGCTATGACAGCGGCCTCCTCGCGAGCCGACTCGGCGAAGCGCGAGAAGTCATGGTTGAACGCGAGATGGATTACACCGTCGGCGCGCTCGGCGACGTCGTGGAGCAGGTCCGTGTCCTCGATGGTGCCGCGCACGGGCTCGGCACCTAGGGCGGCGACGGCGGCCTCGCCCGCTTCGGATCGCGTCAGCCCGACCACCTCGTGCCCCGCTCCCCGCAGCTCGGCGACGACTGCCGACCCGATGAACCCCGATGCTCCCGTGACGAAGAACCGCATGGTTGCCTCCTAGTTGATGTCAGTCACTGACATCAACTGTAGCCTTTATGTCAGTCCCTGTCATCACAGCACGGCGGCGCCGTCTCGGTAGCCGTGCGATAGCGACTCCTGCGAGGCACAGCGCCCCGCCCGCGAGCCCGACGGCGCTCGGTGTCTCGGAGAGGAACGCCCATGATCCGAGGATCGACAGCGCCGGAACGGCGTAGCTCGACGAGGCCGTGACCCCGGCAGGCGTGTGCGCCAGGGCGTATGCCCAGAGCAGGAACGCCAGCGCGGTCGGCGCCAGCCCGAGATATACGACACCGACAGTTGCGGAGACCGGCCCAGCGGCCAGCTCGTTCCACAGCCGCGGTGCGTAGGGGAGCAACACCAGTGCGCCGACGAGGCAGCCCAGCGCAGTCGCGGTGAGCGCGTCGGCATCGCGTAACACGAGCTTCTGCGCTACCACGCTGATCCCGTACAGAAGCGCTGCGACGACGGCGAGCGCGACGCCGAGCATGTCGTGGCGGCCGGGTCCGGCCAGGGCGATGACGGCGGCGCCGGCGAAGCTCACCGCTATGCCCACCACGAGCAGCGGCGGGAAGCCCTCGCGCAGGAATGTGCCCGCGAGTACCGCGACGACTATCGGGGCGATGTTGACCAGCAGGGCGGTCGTGCCCGCGTCGAGGTGCTGCTCGGCGGCATTGACCAGCACCGTGTACAGCGCGAACCACAGGGCCCCGTAACCGACCGTGAGCCACAGCGTGCGTCCGCGCGGCAGCGCAGTGGCGACCCTGGAACGGAACCGCCATGACCACAGCGTCACCAGGACGACCGACCCGACGAGGAGTCTGCCCTCGGCCATCGGCGCTGGTTCGACGAAGGCCACGATGTGGCGGATCACCACGAACGAGGACGACCACATGAGCATGACGGCGGCGAGTGCGAGTGCGGGGAGGGGAACGCGGGACATGGTTCTAGAGTCGCCCGCGCAATAAGTAAGCACAAGCGAGAATAAGTCATCTACTATTCAGTAGAACTGAATGGAGGAAGTCGTGATCGACACCCACCGTCTGATGATCTTCCGCTCCGTCGTCGCCACCGGTTCCGTGAACGGCGCGGCGGCGGTCCTCGGCTACACGCCGTCCGCGGTCAGTCAGCATCTCGCCGCGCTGCAGCGTGAAACCAAGCTGAGGCTGTTCGAGCGGGTGGGTCGCGGGATCGAGCCCACGCCGGCAGGGCGTGTGCTCGCGGCGGAGGCGTCGCGCGTGATGTCTCAGATCGACGATCTCGATGCCACGATCGCAGACCTGCGCGCGGGCACCGTCGATCGGATCGTCGTCAACAGCTTCAGCTCTGCCGTGGGGAACTGGATGCCTGATGTGGTCGCGACGCTCACGCACGAGTTCCCACACACGCGCGTGTTGCTGCGCACAGAAGAGGAGACGGAGGCCGTGCTGGATGCGCGGCGCCCGGATATCGCCCTCGTCGTCCGGATCGGGCGCGCCGCGGACGTACCCGGCTATTGCGAGCACGAGCTGGTCACCGAACCGTATGTCGTCGTGCTCCCGGCGGATCACGAGCTCGCCGGTCGGTCCGTGGTGGATACGGCCGAGCTGGCGCCGTACCGCTTCGTCGACAACGACACCTATCACGGCCCGTGCCGTCAGGCGATGATGGATGCCTGCGCCGCGGCGGGATTCAGCCCTCGGTTCGTCGTGGAGACCAGCGAGCACGGCGCCGCGATGGAGTTCGTCGCGCGGGGTATCGGCGTCACCGTCCTCCCGCGGCTCGGCGCCACCCATGTGCCGCAGGGGGCCGTAGCCGTCCCGCTGCAGAACCCGACTCCCGAGCGCACGATCTCGGTGTATGTCAAAGACTCCCGCGCGCTAGACCCGGTCGTGGCCCGCGCGTTGGAGCTGCTGCGCGGTTGCGTCCTCCGGCCGCAGGCCGGGCACGCGAAAACCGCTTGAATCCAGGTTCGCGATTCGGTCATCGTGGACGGCATGACGATGCCGAGACTGCTCCGCCCCCTGCGGCGCCGCGGTTACCGGCTGCTCTTCCTGACATTGCTCGCCGCGCTGCTGGTCGAGGGCATGTGGATGATCGCGGTGGTGTGGCAGGTGATCGCCATGGGCGGCTCCGCCACCAGCCTGTCGACGGTGTCCGCCGCAGCCGCGCTGGGCCTCGTCGGATCCGCTCTCGCGGGTGGCGTCCTGGCCGATCGTGTTTCGCAGCAACGGATCCTGTTCGTTCTCGAAGTCCTCAAGGTGGTGGTGCTCGGCGCGTTGGCCGGGGTGATCCTGCTGGGCGTGGTGACGATACCCCTGCTTATGGCGGGCGCGCTCGTGATCGGTGTGGTGTCCGGGCTGTACTACCCGGCGTACTCCGCGCTGCTGCCCCGTCTCGTGGCCGAGGACGAGTTGCTCGCCGTGAACGGCTACGAGTCGATGGTGCGTCCCGCGCTCTCGATGGCTGCGGGACCAGCGCTCGCGGGCTGGCTGATCGCGCTGGGTGACCCGGGCATAGCGCTGCTCGTCGCGGCGGCCGCGTGCCTGGCCGCCGCGGGCGCCGTCGCCGCCATTCGCCCGGCAGAGCTGGACGGCGGGTTATCGACCGAAGCGGAACGCCAAGGCGTGCATCCCTTTCGGGATCTCATCGAGGGCATGCGCTACGTCGCGGTGACGCCCTGGCTGCTCTCGACGCTGCTGTTCGCAAGTCTGCTGGTGTTCCTCGTGACCGGCCCCATCGACGTGCTCATTCCGTTCACCATCGAATCGCGACTGCACGGCGATGCCGGTGATCACTCGCTCGTCCTCGCCGCGTACGGGGCGGGCGGAGTGGTCGGCGGTTTCGTCATGTCCGTACGCCGACTGCCCCGGCGCTACCTCACCGCGATGGTGGCGTTGTGGGGCCTCGGGGCTCTGCCGCTCGCCGTGATCGGGCTGGCGCGCAACACGTGGACGATGGCCGCGGCCGGATTCGTGCTGGGCGTGCTGTTCGAGGCGCCGGTGGTGGTCTGGGGCACGCTGCTGCAGCGGCGTGTTCCCCGCAGGCTGCTGGGCCGGGTATCGAGCCTGGACTTCTTCGTCTCGCTGGTCTTCATGCCGGTCTCGATGGCCGTCGCCGGTCCGGCGGGTGAGGCCTTCGGCGCGACGACGGTGTTCGTGGTCGCCGCGGTCGTGCCTCTGCCGCTCGCCGTGCTGGCGTGGGCGTGGGCGCGGATGCGGGCCGACGAGCTCGCACATCCGCTGCTGGCGGCGGACGACACGCTTTCGCCGAGCGTGAACGCTCCGCCGACGGCGGGGACCGTCGGATAGAGTCGTCGTCATGGCAGCTGCGGTGACCAAGATCCGGGACCAGGACCAGCCTGCGGGCGGGCAGGCCCCGGCTCGGCCGCTGCTGCGTGAGGTCTACGGCCGGGTGTTGCGCCAGGAGCGCACGCGCCAGGGGCGAACACTCACCGAGGTCGCTCGCGAGGCAGGTGTCTCCACGCAGTACCTGTCGGAGATCGAGCGCGGCCGCAAAGAGCCGTCATCCGAGGTCCTGGGGAGCGTGTGCGACGCACTCGGAGGCAGCCTGCTCGAGTTCGTCGGCGGAGTGCACCGCGAGTTGCTCGGCACGCGCGCCAAGCCGGTCGCCCTCGCCGCCGCCTAGCGCCGACTAGGCTTCGTCCGGCTCGTCCTCGCGGGCCTTCGCCTCTGCCTTCTGCTGTGCCTTCAGAGCTTTCGCGCGCTCCTTGAGTTCCTTGGTGCGCTCCTTCTCCTCCTGCTCGGCCTCCTTCTCGCGCTCACGCGCGATCCGCTCGAGTTCCTTCTCCCGCTCACGTACTTCGCGCTCGGCTTCTTCCTCCAGCTCTTTCTCGGTCGCCCAGCGGAGCAGGTGCGGGTGGATCGCAGTGAAGCCGCGCGCCCGGTACGGCCGAAGCGACTTGGTGCGGAGATCGAGCTCGCCGTCCAGAGCCTCAGCGAGCACGCCGTCGACGAGGACCGATCCCGGGCGGGCCCCCGAGGTGAGCCGCGCGGCCAGGTTGACGACGTTGCCGAACACGTCGCCGAAGCGTGTGAGCACCTCGCCGTAGGCGACGCCGACGCGGAGCTGCGGCAGGCTGACATCGAGGTCGCCTAGATCCGGCGTGATGTCCGGATCCTGTAAGCGGAGTGCGATGTGCGCCGCCTCGACGGGAGAGTCGGCGACGAACATGACCTCGTCGCCGACACCCTTGACGATGCGCCCGCCGCCTGTGCGGATCACCGAGTGCATGGTCGCTTCGAAGGTCGTGACCAGAGTGTTGAGCTCGGTGATCGCGAGGCCGCGAGACAGCCGTGTGTACCCGACCATGTCCGCGAAGCCCACGGCCATCGTCGCGGTCAGCCCGTCCTGGCTGGGCGTGACCAGACGCTCGGCGGCGGCGGCGAGATGGCGGCGCCACATCTGAGACTGCATGTGTGCGAGGCGGTCCACCATCTGCAGCAGCCCGGACGCCACCTCCTCGTCGCCCATCGCCTGCGCCTGCTCGAGGTAGCTGCGCACCACGGTGGCCTGCCACTCCGCCAGGCGGGAGAGCGCTTGGCCCAGGGCCTGCGCGCCGGGGACCACCGCCTCGTCCTCGATGAGCGGGGAGAAGAACAGCTGAGCGACGTCCCGGGCGAGTGCGACGTCGCCTTCGGTGAACATCGGTGTGTCGTCGTCGGTGAGATCGGGGAACCCCGCGGCCGCCCACCAGACGCGGAGCTGCTCGACCTCGATACCCGCCAGGCTCGCCATCTGGCGGAAGGTGAACTCGCGGGATCCCGGCAGCAGGACCCGCTGCAGGTCGACGCTCGACGGATAGCCCCGTGTGCAGTCGTCCGCGTTCTCGGCGTCGGTCATGCAGACACTGTAAGCGGACTAGATTCGATGTGTGGCCATCAGCGTGTTCGATCTGTTCTCTGTAGGTGTGGGGCCGTCGAGTTCGCACACGGTGGGTCCGATGCGGGCGGCCGCGCTCTTCGTGGCTTCCGCGTTGCACCGGGGCGCGGGTGCGGTCGAGTCGGTCGAGGTGGATCTGTATGGATCCCTGGCTGCGACCGGGCGTGGGCATGGGACCATGCGGGCCGTGGTGTTGGGGTTGGAGGGGTGCCTGCCGGACGTCGTGGATCCGGATCACGTGGCGGCGCGGGGAGCGGAGATCGAACGCACGCGAACGGTGTTGATCGGCGGTGTGAGCCCGGTGTCGTTCTGCGAGAGCGATATTCGGTTGCATCCATTGACGGTGCTGGCGAGGCATTCGAATGCGATGCGGTTCCGGCTGGTGTGCGGGTCGGGTGCGGTGGAGCAGGTGTGGTTCTCGGTCGGCGGTGGGTTCGTGGAGCGTGACGGCGACGACGCCGCTGCTGCCGGGGCGGGCATGCCGCCCGTGCCGTTCGGATTCGACAGTGGCGCGGGGCTTCTGGAGTCTGTCGGACGGTCCGGGTTGTCGGTGCCCGAGTTGATGTGGACCAACGAGGTGGCGCTGGGGCGTTCTCGGGACGAGGTGCGGGCGGGGCTACTGCACATCTGGGCAGTGATGGAGGCCTGTATCGAGCGCGGGTTCGGTTCGGAGGGAACGCTTCCGGGCGGTCTAGGAGTGGCGCGCCGGGCGCCGGGCCTGTATCGCCGTCTGGTCGGATCGCCGGAGGCGGACGCGATGGACTGGTTGAACGTAGCGGCGATGGCGGTGAACGAAGAGAACGCGTGTGGGGGCCGAGTGGTGACGGCGCCGACGAACGGTGCGGCGGGAGTCGTACCGGCGGTGTTGTTCTATGCGTTGCAGTTTCATCCCGAATTGGCGGCGCGACGAGACGAGGTCGTGGTCGAGTTCCTGTTGACGGCGGCTGCGATCGCGGTGCTGTACAAGAGCCGGGCGTCCATATCGGGCGCCGAGGTCGGCTGTCAGGGCGAGGTGGGGTCGGCGTGTTCGATGGCGGCCGGCGCGCTGGCGCAGGTACTGGGCGCGTCGGCGGCGCAGGTGGAGAACGCCGCGGAGATCGGGATCGAGCACAACCTGGGTTTGACGTGCGATCCGATCGGTGGGCTCGTGCAGATCCCGTGTATCGAGCGGAACGCGATCGCGGCGGTGAAGGCGGTGAATGCGGCGCGGATGGCGCGGCACGGCGATGGGACGCATCGGGTGTCGCTGGATCAGGCGATCGAGACGATGCGGCAGACGGGTGCAGACATGCTGTCCAAGTACAAGGAGACGTCGCTCGGCGGACTCGCGGTCAACGTCCCGGAGTGCTGAGTGCGGGAAGCGTGCTAGGCGGCGCGGAGCGGGTCGTGCTCGGCGATCAGTCTGTCCATGCGCGCCTCGTCGATCCGGACACGGACACTGTTCGCCTCCTCCCGGTCGCGGATCACCTTGGCGAGATTGAAGCAGCTGGTGATGAGGAACAGTGTCGCCACCACGAGGAAGCCGCGCTGCCACGGGTCCATGGGTAGGTAGAACGCTCCGATGACGAGCGCGCCGGAGGACACGGCGAACGCGATTACGGACTGGATGTAGAAGGCGGCGGTGGTCTTCGCGACCGGAGTCGTTGTACTCATGCAGTCGAGTGTGCCTGGGCCGGAGCGTCGTGGCTCGAGTAGGACTACGCGGATCCGCCCGGTGCTTTCGACCTGGCATCCTGATGGTCATGGATGTACTCACGGTGGCTGCGGTGTGTTTCCGGGACGGCGACGGCCGCGTGCTCACGGTGCGCAAGCGTGGCACCGACGCGTTCATGCTGCCCGGCGGCAAGCTCGAGCCCGGGGAGTCGCCGCGCGCCTGCGCAGTCCGGGAGATCGACGAGGAACTCGGCGTCGCGCTCGATCCCGAGGAGCTACAACTGGTGGTCGCGTGGCGGGGGCCCGCGGCGAACGAGCCGGACACCGATATCGACTCGACTGTGTACTCGACCGATAGGCGAGTGAATCCCGTTGCGGCGGCGGAGATCGCCGAGCTCCGCTGGATCGATCCCGCCGCCCATGCGGGCCAGAACGTGGCGCCGATGCTCGCGCTCTACCTGTTCCCAGAACTGCGCCGGCTGGACGCCGTGCGCTGATGCCGGTGGGGTACGGGTCCGTCGGTGCCGGCCGCTACTGGTGCGTATGGCGCGAGACTGTGACGATGGAGGGACCGCCGCCCGACCGCAAGGAGAGCCCTCGTGATGCACGCCCCCGCGCCCGACGCCCACGCCGTACCCGCGGAGATCTCGCGATCGTGGCTGCTCGTCTCGGCGCGTGACCGCGACGCGTTCGATCCCGCGGTCGCGTCGCGCGCGGATCAGGTGATCCTCGACCTCGAGGACGGCGTCGACCAGAGCTTCAAGTCGGAGGCTCGGGGGTACGTGGTCGAGTGGCTTGCAGGCGGCGGGCGGGCGTGGGCGCGGGTCAACCAGCGGTCCGGTGATTTCTGGGCGGACGACCTGGACGCGCTCCGTGGCCGCACAGGGCTGGCCGGAGTCGTGCTCGCCAAGGCGGAGACCCCGGAGCAGGTGACCGAGACGTTCGACCGCCTCGGCGGCGTGACACCCGTCGTCGCGCTGGTCGAGTCGGCGGCCGGGATCGAGAACGCGGTAGCCATAGCGCAGGCGCGAGGCGTGTTCCGGCTTGCGTTCGGCAGCGGCGACTATCGGCGCGATACCGGCGCGGGCGCAACCGATCTCGCCATGGCCTACCCTCGTTCACGCCTGGTCTCGGCGAGCGCCGTCGGGAGGCTGCCGGGTCCGATCGACGGTCCGACGGTGAGCACCAGCCATCCGGTGGTGCGGGACCAGTCGGAGAGCGCGGTCGCGATGGGTATGACGGGCAAGCTCTGCCTCGACCGCCGGCAGTTGCCCGTCATCAACGAGTGCATCAGTCCCACCGTGTCGGACATCGTCTGGGCACGGGAATTCCTGCAGGAGTTCAACGCTCGCGGGCGCGTGGTGCGGGATGGCAGTGATCGGCCGCGCCTGCATCGCGCGGAGAAGATCGATGCGCTCGCCCGTGATCTCGGCATCGATCCGTGAGATCATCTGTCGTGCAATGCGAGTAGCGAATCGATCACCGCACGCGTCGCCGCCGAAGGGGTGAGCGCAGCGCGCCAGGCGACGCCCATCCGCCAGATCAGTGGGTCGGCGTGCCAGTGGGCGATCGCGGTGCCCGGTATCGATTCCGCGACCGAGCGCGGCACCAGGGTCACGCCGAACCCCTTGGCCGCCAGCTGGATCGCGAAACCCTGGTCGGCGACCTCGATCACGCTGTCTCGGTGCGGTATCGCGGTATCGATCTGCGTGCGAGTACCCCATCCCGGGGGGAAGTCGATGAACCGCTCCGCCGCGAGGTCCCGGGTGGTGAAGGCGCCCCCGGCCAATGGATGGTCCGATGCGGTTACGAGTACGAAGGGCTCGGCGAGCAGCTCCTCGTACGTGATGCGGCTGTCCACGTTGTGCGCCGCCACCAGCGCCAGGTCGAGCTCGCCGTTGACGAGCCCCTGGGTGTTACCGACGCTGCCGCGCGGGTTCTGCCGCATCGCGATCGCTACGCGCGGGTGTATCCGGTGGACCTCGGCGAACGCGTGTGCCAGGTCGAAGCCGTGCACGTTCACCAGGGCCCCGACGACGACGGTGCCCGTCACCTCGCCCTTCGCCGTCGTGATCGCGTCCTGTACGCGCTGGCGCGCCGTCAGTGCGAGGCGGGCCGGCTCGAGCGCGGCCTCGCCCGCCGGGGTCAGGCGCAGGACCGTCGGCGTCCGGTCGAAGAGACGGGTGCCCACCTCGCGTTCCAGTTTGGCGACCGACGCCGACACAGCCGACTGCACCATGTGCAGCGAGCGAGCTGCCGCTGTGAAGGTCCCGTGCTCGTGGCACGCGATGAAGCACTCGAGCTGACGGAGTTCCACGGGAAACCTATCTCTGATATCGATGTCGGTATCGAAATCTATCGCTTTTCTTAGTGACATGCCGACGGCACGATCGAGCACATGACAACGACCACCGGCGCCACGGGTACTCGGCGCCTCGGCGCGCGCCTCGTTCTGCTCTTCGCGATCACGGCCGGCTCATCTGCCGGTTGCCTCTACTACCTGCAGCCCCTGCTGCACGACATCGGCCGGGACTACGGTGTACCGGCCTCGGTGGCCGGAACCGTCATCAGCGTGACCCAGGTGGGATACCTGCTGGGATTGGCGCTCGTCGTGCCGCTGGGGGACTTCGTCGACCGGCGCCGCCTCGTCGTCGGTCTGCTGCTTGCATCGGGAGTCGCCCTTGCCGGGTCGGCGGCCGCGCCTGGCCTGGCGGTGCTCCTCGTCCTGGTCGCCGCGACCGGCGTGAGCGCCGCGGCGGCGCAAGTGGTCGTCCCCTGGGCGTCGGTGCTGGCGGCGCCCGAGGAACGCGGCGCGGTGGTCGGCCGAGTGATGAGCGGACTCCTCATCGGCATTCTCGGTTCACGGATTCTGTCGGGCGTCGTCGCCGAGTTCGGCGGGTGGCGGACGGTACTCGTCGTCGCCGCACTGCTGCAGGCCACGATGGCTGTGGCAGTCCTCGCCGTCGCCCCGCGTACCGCATCGTCGGCACCGCCCGATTCGTATGGGCGGCTTCTGCTCTCGGTCGCCGTCTTGATCCGGCGAGAGCCCGTGCTGCGTATCCGGATGCTGCTGGGTGCGCTCACCATGGGCGGCTTCAGCCTGCTGTGGACGTCGATCGCCTTCCTGCTGTCCGGCGAACAGGGTTCCGGCTACCATCTCTCCGACGCGGCGATCGGACTGTTCGGTGTCGCGGGCATCGCCGGAGCGCTCGGGGCGCCGGTGTTCGGGCGCCTCGCAGACCGCGGTCACGGCGACCGTGCGACCTACCTTGCATGGATAGTCCAGCTCGCGGGGTGGGCGCTGCTTCTCGCGGGTGGGCGCTCCGTCGTGCTCCTGGTGGTCGGACTGCTCGCCTTCGACCTCGGTGTGCAGGGCGTCCACCTGTGCAACCAGGCGGCCGTCTACGCGCTCGATCCGGATGCCCGTTCGCGTATCACCACCGCCTACATGGTCGCGTATTTCCTTGGCGGCGTGTCCGGTTCGTTGCTGGGTGGGGTCGCCTATCAGGCCGGCGGATGGCCGACGGTGTGCGGCGTCGGGGCGTCCGTCGCGATCGTCGGCCTGGTCGCCTGGAGGATCGGCGGGCACCGTGGGCGGGAAAGGTCTTGACGTGACGCGGCGGCGACCGACCCACGAAACCTGTCGGTGGGTGGGTCTAGCCTCGGGCTCGTGCGGATAAGCAGGGAGGCTGCGCGGCGCATCGCGTTGGCGGCGCAGGGCTTCGAGTCCGGGTTCGCGGGCAGCGGCGAGCCGACGATGCGGCATGTGCAGAAGGTGATAGACCGCCTGCGACTGCTGCAGATCGACAGCGTCAACGTAGTGACCCGTAGCCAGTATCTTCCGGTGTATTCGCGGCTCGGGGCGTATGACCCGGCGCTGCTGGACCGTGCGCGGGACCGCAGCCCGCGGCGCCTCGTCGAGACCTGGGCGCACGAGGCGTCGCTGGTCCCGCCCGATGTGTGGCCGCTGCTGCGGTATCGGCACACCTCGGCCCGGAACCTGGCGCGCGTCGCGTCGTTCGAGGCGCGGCACCCGGGCATGCTCGACCGGATCCGGGGCGAGCTCGCGACGCAGCCGCCGCTCACGGCCCGCGAGCTGGAGGCGCAGCTGGAACACGACCAGATAGTGGAGAAGACGCACTGGGGCTGGAACTGGTCGGCGGTCAAGGAGGGACTCGAGACCCTGTTCCGTATCGGCGAGGTGACCAGCGCAGGCCGCACGCAGCAGTTCGAGCGACGGTATGCCCTTACGAAGGCGGTCTTGCCGGAGCTGCCGGACATCGATCCCGACGACGCCATCGCCGAGCTCGTCCGACAGTCCGCGCGGGCGGTCGGGATAGGGTCGGTGCGGTGCATCCGGGACTACTTCCGGCTCTCGACCGCTGAGGCGGCGCCCGGCGTCGAGGAGATGCTGAGATCGGGCGAGTTGCTCGAGGTCGACGTGCCCGGCGGGCACTGGCAGGGTCCGGTCTACGTGCATGCCGAAGCGCGCCGGCCCCGCCGCATCGATGCCCGCGCGCTGCTGTCCCCGTTCGACCCCGTGGTGTGGCAGCGCGAGCGTGCTCGAGCGCTGTTCGACTTCCGGTACCGCATCGAGATCTACACACCGAAAGAGAAACGCGTGCACGGCTATTACGTGCTGCCGTTCCTCCTGGGAGACCGCCTCGTCGCACGCTGCGACCTCAAGGCCGACCGTATCGCCGGGACGCTGTTGGTGCACCAGGTCACGTGGGAGCCGGGGGCACACACTCAGGGCTCGGACGACGCGCTGGACGCCGAACTCGCGACTTTCGCAGGCTGGCTCGGCCTGGCGACTGTCACTCGCTGAGCTCGATCCGGCGCGTGATCCGAAGGCGCCGTATGAACTCCGCGTCGTGCGAGACGATCACGAGGGCGCCCTTCCAGTCGTCGAGCGCCTCCACGAGGAGTTCGACGGAGGGCACATCCAGGTTGTTGGTCGGCTCGTCCAGGGCAAGCAGCGTCGGTGCGGGGTCGGGCAGGAGCGCCAGCGCCAGCGCGAGTCGCAGTCGTTCGCCGCCCGACAGGGAGCCGACGGTGCGTTCGGACTGCCTGCCGCGGAACAGCATCCGGGCGAGAGCAGCATGCGCAGGCTCCGCGCCCAGGTCGGGGCGTTCCCCTCGTCCGGAGTCGGGAGCGAAGCGAGCGGGACGCATGACGCAGTCGATCAGGGACGCCGACTCGTCCGGGAAGTGCAGGTCTTGCGGAACGTAACCCACCGCGCGGCCGCGGGTGGTGGCGTCGTCGAGCCCGGCCCGCAGCAGGGTCGTCTTGCCCGTTCCGTTGGGCCCGGCGAGGGCGACGCGGTCACCGGCGTCGATGCGCAGGCGGCCGATGCACGGGTCGTCCAGGTCGATGATCGGCCCGCGTCCCGTCGGCCCGGGCTCCGGCAGTGAGATGCGCACCGCGCGGTCGTCGCGCACATTCTCGCCTGCGGCGTCTAGGGCGTCTCGCGCGGCGTCCACGCGATCCTCCTGCAGGTTCTTCAGTTTCCCGGCCGACACCTCGGCGGCGTTCTTGCGGAGCCCCGCGACGATCTTCGGTACCCGCTTCTCCGCCTCCGCCTTTCGCGCAGTGCGTGCCCGGCGCGCCAGCTTGGTCTGATTCTCGGCGAGCTGCCGCCGCTGGATACGTAGATCGTCGCGAGCGGTGACGACGGCCTGCTCCGCTGCGGCCTGCTCGGCGGCCAGTACCTCGCGGTAATGCGAGTACGGGCCGCCGAACACGCGGACCCGACCGCGGTAGAGCTCGACCGTTGCGCTCATGCGTTCCAACAGTTCGAGGTCGTGCGAGACGACGAGGACGCTACCGGCGAACGCCTGCAGCGCATCGACGAGCAGCCCGCGGGCGCGGGCGTCGAGGTTGTTCGTGGGTTCGTCGAGCAGGAGGGTGTCCGGACGCTGCAGCAGTCGGCCCGCGATCGCGACCAGGGTGGCCTCGCCGCCCGAGAGGGTCCCGAGGGGACGGTCGAGGGCGGTCGCGCCCCCGAGGCGTGCGAGGCCGAGACCGTCGAGGGTGGCCGCGGCGCGCTCGGCGACATCCCAGTCCTCGCCGACGGCGTCGAAGTCGGCGGAGTCGGTCGAGCCGGCCTCGATGCGGCGCAGCGCGTTGAGGGGCTCGGATACGCCGAGAGCCTCGGCGAGAGGAGCCGCGGGTCGGGCCTGCGGGCGTTGCGGGACGTACCCGGCGATCCCGACATCGCTGATCGACCCACTGGTCGGGGTGAGCTGGCCCGCGAGCAGGCGCAGCAGCGTGGACTTGCCTGCGCCGTTCGCGCCTACGAGCGATGCGCGACCCGCGGGGACGGTGAACGAGACGTCGCGCAGAACGGGCGTGCCGTCCGGCCAGGAGAAGCTCAGGGCTGACACGGTGGGGGAGGTACTCATGGCTCTCCTGGGGCGAGGACACCCGGGCCGACACGCCGTGTGGCGCGCGACGATCCCGGGGCGCTGATCGTCGCGCGGGCTTATCGCGCACAGATCAACGGTGCAGATACGGGGGACGAAGCGCGTCAGGAGAGCACGGCGACGACCGTACATGCCGGGGTGTAGCGGCGTCCACGCTTTTTCTGTTGATGCAGACGGGCCCGATGGTTCCGAGCCGGCGGCCTCGCCGGCGAGGCGTTTCGGGCGCCTCGCAGGTGGGTTCCAGGGCACACTCGGATGTGACGCGAGTCGCAATCCGGTGCGTGGGCTTGAGCGGTGCGGTACGAGCGGTGTTATCTTCATCGGTATGACCGGGAGTCATCAGGCACATCTGCGCGTCGGCTATGAGACCGTCGCGCTGGGTTGCCGTCTCCCCATGGTTCGTCTGTTCTGTCGAATGTGTCAGGCCTGACGCCGCCGATCATCGGCGTCTTCGAGTAAGCCCAGACATCCCCTTCCGCCCGCAGCCGCGGCACACGTCTATCCGCGCGCTCGGGTCATACAGACACCCGAGGAATCATGACCGTCATCGACACCCGCCCCGTCCGCCCCTCCGTGCGCAGTACGCGCCCGGCGCGCACGCTCGATCAGCTGCGTTCCGCCGAGCAGCGCACCTCCGAACCCCGGCCAGCAGCAGCGCCACGCGTTTTCGCGCCCCAGTTGCGCGTCGCCGATAAGCCCGCCGCCGCGGTCCTTCGTGTCATCCGCCGCGGTGGTCTGGTGCTGCGCGACGAGATCGTCCGCGAGACTCAGTTCTCCGCCGCGACAGTGAACCGCCAGGTCACAGCCCTGATCGAGGCCGGCGTGGTGCGCGAGCGCGCAGACCGCGCGGCCAGCGGCGTCGTCGGCCGTCCTCGCCTCCCTCTCGAGATCGACCCGGAGGGGCCACTCGGCCTCGGTATCCACATCGGTTACCGCGTCACCGCGATCACGATGCATGACGTCGCGGGCAAGGTGGTCGGCGCGATCCAGATCCCGACCCCGGCCAGCAGTGACCCGGGCGAGGTGCTCGCGGTCGTTGCGGCGAGTGCCCGCCGATTCCTCACCCGCTTTCCCGGCCGCACGCTTCTCGGTGCGGGTGTGGCGATCGGTGGCCGCGTCGACGAGAACGGCGTCGTCGTGGACCATCCGCGCCTGAAGTGGAGCGGCGTCGCCCTCGGTGAGCGGCTCTCCGGCGCGATCGGGCTGCCGGTCACCGTGGCCCCCCATGTGGAGGCGATGGCGGCCGCCGAGCTGCACCTCTCGCCGGAGCTGGAATCGCAGGGGTCGACGCTGTACTTCTACGGGCGCGAGACCGTCGGCGTCGCGCTCGCATTGCACGGTGCCGTGCACGCGCCGAAGTCGGGCCCGCACACGATCGGCCACCTTCCGATCCGTAATGCCGAGCTGCTGGACCGGGGACGCACGGGCCGGCTCGAGGATGCGGTCACCGACACCGCGTTCGTGGATGCCGCCGTGGCCGCGGGAATCGTGGCGCACACGCCGGCCGACGTGTACAAGCTCGCGCAGCAGGGCGACGCGAACGCGAACGCCCTCATCGCAGAGCGCGGCCGACTACTCGGCGAGGCGGTCGCGTTGGTGGCGGACATCTTCAACCCGGACCGTGTGATCCTGGGCGGCCAGGCGTTCACCGACTACCCGGCGATCCTGCCGTATGTGTCGACGGCCCTCAAGGAGACGTCTGCCGAGCCGTCGCGGGAGGTGCGAGTGACCGGTGCGGCCGCACGAGTGCAACAGCAGGCCGCGGGTGCGGTCGCCCTCGACGGCGTATACACCGACCCGATCGCGGCGGTGGCCCGGGCGATCGCCTGAGTCGCCGGTCCGGTTTCGCGAGGCTGAGGCGGCGCGGAGGAGCAACCTCCTGTTAAGCGCGGGGCAACCCGTGGCGCGGTACATTGATGCCGCAATTACAGGGAGGTTCGTGCAGTGGCAGCTCAGCCGGGTGAGGTGGTCGCGGGTTACACCGTGGAGTCGGTGTTGGGGACCGGCGGCATGGGTTCCGTGTACCGGGTCCGCCACCGAACCCTGCCGCGCTCCATCGCTCTCAAGGTCCTGCACGAGCAGTTCTCGTCGAGCGACTCGGTGCGGGCGCGGTTCGACCGTGAGGCGGATCTGGTCGCGGGGCTGAAGCATCCGGGCATCGTCGATGTCTACGACCGCGGGGAATCGGACGGTCATCTGTGGATCGCGATGGCGCTGGTCGACGGGGAGAATCTGTCGACCGTGCTACAGCGCGAGGGTCGATTCAGCCTGGACCGCACCGTCGACATAGTCGATCAGGTCGCGGACGCGCTCGACTACGCGCACTCCCACGGCGTCCTGCACCGAGATGTCAAGCCCGCCAACTTCCTCGTCGAGCGCGGGCGGCGCGGCGATCACGTTCTGCTGGCGGACTTCGGTATCGGTGCCGCCCAGCAGGAGGTAGGGCAGCACACCGAGACCGGCATGGTGGTGGGCACGCTTGCCTACACCGCCCCGGAGGCACTGCTCGGGCAACCCGTCGACAGCCGCGCCGACGTCTACTCGCTCGCGTGCTCGGCTGTCGTGATGCTCACGGGCGCACCGCCTTTCGATACCACAGTCACGGGCGCGCTGATGCTTGCGCATATCAACCAGATGCCGCCCAGCATTCGGCTCAAGCGCCCCGACCTCTCGCCCGAGGTCGACTACGTCCTGCAGCGCGCGCTCGCGAAGAATCCCGCCGATCGATTCCAGACCGCCGGCGAGTTCGCTTCCGCTCTGAGTGCCGCGGCGCGCCGGATGTCGGGCGCCTCCGGTATGGCACCCCCGCCGCCCGCACCGCCGAACTGGCAGGGATCACCATCGAATCCTGCGCAGCACACCGGCTTCCGTCCGGGAGGGCCGGGCGGGCCGAGCAGCCCTGGCATCGGTGGGCCGAGTCGACCGTCGAATCCCTCCGTTCCCGGATACACGGCGATCGGGTTCGGACAGAGCAACCCGTCGCAGCCCGACTTCCGGACCGGGCTCGCCCAGCCGGTGCCGGTGCAGCGCCGGACCCCCAAGTTCATCGCGGCCGGGGCCGCAGCGGGACTCGTGCTCGTGCTTGCGATCGTGGGCGCAGTGATGCTGCTCCACAAGGGATCCTCGTATGCGGGCCCTGCGCTGGACTCATGGAAGGACGTGTCGATCACCGACGTCAACGGCACCACGGACCTCACCGCCCGCCCGCAGCGCATAGTGGCGCTGGGTTCCGGTGACGCCGAGATGGTCGAGGCGCTGGGGCTGAAAGTGTTAGGCGCCGCCAACGGCTCGAACGCCGGCGCACCGTCGTGGCTGCCGGACGCCGGCTCGATCGGCAAGGTCGGGACCGCGTCGTCGCCTGACCGCAGTGCCATAGCCGCCCTCAAGCCGGACCTGATCCTGCTGACCGATATCTCGGCGAAGTCGCAGGCTTCCGATCTGAAGTCGGTGGCGCCCACCATCTCCCGGCCGCAGGAGTTCTCGTCGGGGTGGTCGTGGAAGCAGCAGATCGAGTTCATCGCGAAAGCCCTTGGGGCCACTGCGCGGGCGCAGCAGGTGGAGAGCGACTACGACGCGAAAGTCGGCCAGCTACGCGGCCAGTACTCGTCGTTCTCGTCCGTGAAGGCGGATCTGGTGCAGTACACCGGTTCCGATACGCTGCTCGCTACGAACTCGTCGTCGCCGTATCAGCTGCTGAACTCACTCGGCTTCTCGATGCAGACGCCCGTCGACGGCTCCGGAGCCTGGATCACGGTGGGGTCCTCCGACATATACAACGTCGTGTCGAACGACAAGGTGGACAAGACCTTCGTCGCGCGTACCGACAGCGGTGCCAGCGCAGGTGGGTACGCCGGGCTGCCGGACTCCCTGACCTCCGGTGTTCCCGTATCGATCGTCGACTCGAGCAGCGGCGTCGACGCGCTTCTCACGGGTGGACCGCTGGCCCTGGACACCGTCGTCGAGAAAGTACTTCCGAAGCTGAAATGAGTTCACGCGCAACCGAACAGACCCTGACCCACGCCGATCTCGAGCGGTTCGCCACCGAACTCGCCGCGGGGCGCAGGCCCACCGTCTATCTGCGGGAGGCCGTGTCCGGGCTCGGGCTCGCCGCCGGCGCGTCCGGGAAGGTCGTCGCCGTCGACGGCGCGACGGTCACCGTGAAGCCCGCTGGAGTGGACGACCAGCTGCCCTTCGAGGCCGCCGAGCTGCGTTCCACCAAGCAACCCAAACCCGCGAAGGAGCCCGCCGCCGTGACGAATCCGCCCGCGCCGCCGAGGAGCGCCGCTGCACGAGTGCCTGCCGCGAAGAAGACGGCCGCCGCCAGGCCGCCGCGGTCGGTCGCGGTGACGGTGTTCGTCGGCTCGGATAACACGGCTTCGCTCAAGGTGACCCGCAACGCTTCGAAACCGTCCGGTGCGCAGGAACTTCCGCTCGCCGCGGTGCACAAGGCGATCGCGGGGCTCGGTGACAGGGAGGCGAAGGCCGCGGTCGCCGACGTTCTCGCCGCGGCCCGCGATGCCGCGGCCGGCCGCGTCGCCGAGCTCCAGGCGGAACTCGCCGCCGCGAAGAAGTCGCTCGCAGCGCTGGACCGCGCGAAACGCTCCGCGCCCTGACTCGGCCCGCTACGAGCCCGGCTCGGTAACCGGCCCGTGCAGCGGCGCCGTGACCGGATCGACCCGCCAACCGTCTGGTTCGTGCCTGTCGGGAGCTGGTCGCGACGGGCATCGTCGAGGGCATGAGAACAGCGCTACTGGTAATCGATGTGCAGCAGTCGTTCCGGGAACGTCCGACGTGGGCACAGGTGTCGAATCCGGACATCGCCGACGACGTGAACGCCCTGGTCGCGCAGGCTCGGGGCCGCGGCGACGATGTGATCTGGATCCTGCACTCGGAACCGGGCAGTGACGGCGTCTTCGACCCCGACTCGGGATTCGTGGCACTCGTGCCGGAGCTGACGCCGACGGTCGGCGAACCCGTCCTGGTGAAGACCTCACGTAACGCCTTCACCACGACGCGGCTCGGCCAGATCCTGCAGCAGAGGGGTGTCGGCCGCGTCGTGATCTCCGGCATCCAGACGGAGCAGTGCTGCGAGACCACGGCGCGCGTGGCGGCGGACCTCGGCTACGACGTCGTGTTCGTGACCGAGGCGACGGCGACGTTCCCTATCACTCGTCCCGACACGGGCGCCGTCCTGCCCGCGGCCGCGGTCGTCGAGCGCACGGAGTTCGCGCTGGCCGGCCGGTTCGCGCGGATCGCGGGTCTCGCCGACGCGCTCGGCGAGCAGGTGGCATCCTGACCGGGTGACGACCGCGCTGTTCGTGCTGCCGGACCACGTGCACATGCTCGACGTGGCCGGGCCCGCGCAGGTGCTGGGCGCGGCGGCCGACTGCGGGGCCGAGTACCGGCTGCGGTACTTCGGCGAGACGGCGACGGTGCGGAGCCACCAGGGCCTCGACTTCGCCGCCGAGACTCGGTGGCCCGACCTGCATGCGGACGACGTGGTGGTGGTGCCGGGATGGCGTGCGTCCGGCGCACGGGTACCTCTCACGCGGGATACCCTGCGCAGCATCGCGACTCATCACGGCCGAGGCGGCACGATCATGTCGGTGTGCTCCGGCGCGTTCGCGCTCGCCGCCGCGGGGCTACTGGACGGGCGGCGCTGCACGACGCACCACGAGCTGTGCGCGGATCTCGCGGCCGGGTGTCCCGGAGCCGATGTGGTCCGCGATGTCCTGTACGTCGTGGACGGGCGGGTGCGGACGTCGGCGGGAATCGCGAGCGGAATCGACGCGGCGCTCGGCCTGCTCGCAGACCGGCATGGCCCGGCAGTCGCGGCGAAGGTCGCGCGCACCATGGTGGTGTACACCCGGCGCAACGGCGACAGCCCGCAGAGCTCCCTGATGCTGGCGTACCGCGACCACACGAACGACGCCGTGCATCGTGCGCTCGACCTCATCGACTCCCGCTTCACGGAACCTCTTCCGCTCCAAGCGATCGCCCGCCACGCCGGCGTCTCCGAGCGCACCCTGACGCGCGCCTTCGGCGCTGTGGCCGACACCACGCCGTTGCGGTATCAGCAGGCGCTACGGGTGGAACACGCCGAGGCGCTCATCGCCGGCGGGGTGACCGTCGAGGGCGCGGCCCACGCGGTGGGCTTCGCCGACGCCCGCATGCTGCGCCGCCTCCGGTCGGCGCGCCCGTGAGGAGCGTCACGCCCAGAACGGCTACGGCTCTGCGGATGTCAGACCCCCAGGGCCGTCTCGACGAGGTAGACCAGCTCGTTGTAGAAGTGCGGCCGCCGCCGCAGGCGCCGAGTGCGGGCGAAGTCGTTCGCGATGGTCATGGCGGCGCCTACTGTGATGCGGGCACCAGCTGGGTCGGTGCGGGTCTCCAACAGCGAGCACCAGCGGGCCACGTATGCGCGCTGGGACGCGAGCAACGCCTCGCCGCCGGCCTCG
The DNA here is from genome assembly GCF_029167375.1 of Tsukamurella sp. 8F. Taxonomy (GTDB): domain Bacteria; phylum Actinomycetota; class Actinomycetes; order Mycobacteriales; family Mycobacteriaceae; genus Tsukamurella. The sequence continues at coordinate 3,198 of NZ_JARFTP010000030.1, read as the reverse complement.
ATCAGCACTTCGCGCCCCACGGTGAACGCCACCGCCAGGTCGGTCGACACGACGAGGTTCGCGGCATACGACCGTACCAGCGCGCGCAGCTGCTCGATGGGATCATTCGACGCCGAATAGGCCTCCGCCACACCGACTTCCAGGGCCGCGGCGGCGCGGTTGCACACCGCCAGCAGAATCGACGATTTGCTGGGGAAGTGCCGGTACACGGATGGCCCCGAGATTCCGACAGCCGCACCGATGTCGTCGATTCCGACGTTGCCGTAGCCCTCGTCGAAGAACAGGCGCGAAGCGGCGTCGATCAGTTCGTCGTGCCGGATGGTGCGCGCGTGGCGCACGGGCGGAGGAGGCAGCCGGGGAGCCGAAGACGGCGGCGCGCCGAGAACGCGCGCACCCACGTGCTCGAGTTCGCCGCGGTAGCGGCGGACGCCGATACGCCCGCGGCTGATGGGAACGGAGCCGGCGACGGCGAGAGCCGCCCAGGCGAGGACGCGGGCGTCGTCGTCGGACAGACCCGGGCGTTCGGACCGGAGTAACTCCACCCAGCGGCCGAGCACGGCCTCGCTGCGTCCGATCATGGTCCGCGCCTGCTCGGGGGCGAGGTGGCGGCGGTTCCATCGCCAGAGCACCGTCGGCGCCGGATCGGAGACCGCCATGGCGACGACTCCGGCTAGGAGGTCGGCGAAGCGTGCGTGAGGACGGGACAGGACGTCGTCGGTGATGGCCTCCATCTCGTCGACAGCCGACCCCATGGCGGCCGCAAGGATCGCCTGCTTGTCGGGGAAGTGCCGGTACAGCGAGGGACCGGTGACACCCGCAGCGCGGGCGATGTCCGCTATCGAGACGTGCGCGTACCCGCGCTCGGTGAAGAGCGCGGAGGCGATCTCGATGAGCTGTCGGCGCCGGTCGGCGGGCCGCAGGCGGGTTCGAGTTGTGGTCATGGTGTAACGAGACATTAGCCCATCGGAGGGTGCGATTTCATACTTTCAACCAGGGGATCTTTTCAAATAAGTTACGGCGGGTTAGCCTGTTGCCATGCGGGCCTTCGGCCCGCTGCCCAGACGTCATCGAGAGGACGGAAGTAACACCCGTGTCTGACGCATTCATCTACGAGGCGCTTCGCACGCCCCGTGGCAAGCTCAAGGGCGGTTCGCTGACCGCCGTCAAGCCCACCGACCTCGTGGTCGGCCTGATCGACGAGATCCGCTCGCGCAACCCCGAGATGGACCCCGCCACCGTCGACGACATCGTCCTCGGCTGTGTCTCGCCCGTCGGCGAGCAGGGTTCGGACATCGCACGTACTGCGTCGATCGTCGCCGGCCTGCCGGAGACGGTCGCGGGTGTGCAGATCAACCGCTTCTGCGCATCCGGCCTCGAGGCCACCAACATGGCGGCGCAGAAGGTCGGGTCCGCACTGGGCGACGATCTGGTGCTGGCCGGCGGCGTCGAGTCGATGTCCCGCGTGCCGATGGGTTCCGACTTCGGCGCCCTGTTCTACGACCCGCAGTACAGCTACGACAACTACATCGCCCCGCAGGGCATCGGCGCCGACCTGATCGCCACGATCGAGGGCTTCTCGCGTGACGACGTCGACCGCTACGCCGCCGAGTCCCAGGACCTCGCTGCCAAGGCGTGGGACGAGGGCCGCTTCGCCAAGTCCGTCGTCCCCGTCAAGGACCAGAACGGCCTGGTCGTGCTGGACAACGACGAGCACCGTCGCCCCGGCACCACTGCGGAGCAGCTCGGCAAGCTCCGCCCCGCGTTCACGGTCGTGGGCGAGATGGGCGGCTTCGACGCCGTCGCGTTGCAGAAGTACAACCACGTGGAGAAGATCGAGCACGTGCACACGGGCGGCAACAGCTCGGGCATCGTCGACGGCGCCGCGCTGGTGCTGGTCGGCAACGAGGCCGGTGGCAAGAAGGCCGGCTTGACGCCGCGTGGGCGCATCGTCGCCACCGCGTCCACGGGTGCTGATCCGACCATCATGCTCACCGGCCCCACGCCGGCCACCGAGAAGGTGCTTGCCAAGGCGGGCCTGAGCAAGGACGACATCGACGTGTGGGAGCTCAACGAGGCGTTCGCGTCCGTCGTGCTCAAGTGGATGAAGGACTTCAAGCTCGACCGCGAGCAGGTGAACGTCAACGGCGGCGCGATCGCACTGGGTCACCCGCTGGGCGCGACCGGCGCGATGCTGGTCGGCACCGTGCTGGACGAGCTGGAGCGCACGGGTGGCCGTTACGGCCTCATCACGCTGTGCATCGCCGGCGGCATGGGCTCCGCGACCATCATCGAGCGGCTCTGAGGGAGAGAATTCATATGTCTGACAACATGATCCGCTGGGAGAAGGATGCCGACGGCGTCGTCGTGCTGACGATGGACGACCCGTCCGCCTCGGCGAACACCATGAACGACGTCTACGCGGCGTCGATGCACGAGACCGTCGACCGCCTGGAGGCCGAGAAGGACTCGATCACCGGCGTCGTCATCACCTCCGCCAAGAAGACGTTCTTCGCGGGCGGCAATCTGGAGCAGATCCGCCAGGCGCGTCCCGAGAACGCGCAGGAGGTCTTCGACAACCTCACCGGGATCAAGGGCGACCTGCGTCGCCTCGAGAAGCTGGGCAAGCCCGTGGTCGCCGCGATCAACGGCGCGGCGCTGGGCGGCGGCCTGGAGATCGCGCTCGCGACGCATCACCGCATCGCGGCCGACGTCAAGGGCTCGGTCATCGGCCTCCCGGAGGTGTCGCTCGGCCTGCTGCCCGGTGGCGGCGGCGTGACTCGCACCGTCCGGATGCTCGGCCTGCAGGGCGCCCTCATGGGCGTGCTGCTGCAGGGCCAGCGGATGAAGCCGGCCAAGGCGAAGGGCATCGGCGTGGTCGACGAGCTCGTGGGCTCGGTCGATGAGCTGCTTCCCAAGGCCAAGGAGTGGATCAAGGCCAACCCCGAGGCGGTACAGCCCTGGGACGTCAAGGGCTTCGAGATCCCCGGTGGTACCCCGATCGACAAGCAGCTGTCGGCGAACGCCCCCGCGTTCCCGGCCAACCTGCGCAAGCAGCTCAAGGGCGCGCCCATGCCGGCGCCGGAGGCCATCATGGCCGCCGCGTTCGAGGGCACGTACGTCGACATCGATACGGCCCTCGAGATCGAGTCGCGTTACTTCACCAAGCTGGCCACCGGTCAGGTCTCGAAGAACATGATC
>NZ_JARFTP010000003.1 GCF_029167375.1 Tsukamurella sp. 8F | reverse complement strand
GGGGCGCCCCCCCCCCCCCCCCCCCCCCGGGCCCCCCCCCCCCCCCCCCCCCCCCCCGCGGGGGGGCGGCCCCCCGGTCGGGCTCGGGACTACAGGTTGATCATGTGACCGGCGAGGCCGTGGATCGACTCCTGCAGCGCCTCCGACAGCGTGGGGTGCGTGTGCACGTTGCGCGCGACCTCGTTCACCGTGAGATCCCACTTCTGCGCCAGCGTGAGCTCGGGCAGCAACTCCGAGACGTCGGGGCCGATGAGGTGGCCGCCGAGCAGCTCGCCGTACTTCGCATCCGAGACCAGCTTGACGAAACCGACGGCGTCGCCGAGGCCCTGCGCCTTGCCGTTCGCCGAGTAGGGGAACGAGGCGACCTGCACGTCGTAGCCCTCGTCGCGCGCCTGCTGCTCGGTCAAACCGAACGACGCGACCTGCGGCTGGCAGAAGGTGGCGCGCGGCATCATGCGGTAGTCGCCGAGCGTCTGGGTCTCGGCGCCGGCGATCGTCTCGGCGGCGACGACACCCTGCGCCTCTGCGACATGCGCGAGTTGCAGCTTCGCCGTCACGTCGCCGATGGCGTAGACGCCGGGCACGTTGGTGCGCATGTAGTCGTCGATCGCGATGGCGCCGCGCTCGGTGAGCTCGACGCCCGTCTTCTCCAGGCCGAAACCGTCGACGCGCGGTGCGAAGCCGACGGACATCAGGACCTTGTCCGCGACCAGCTCGCCAGCGCCCTTGGGGCCGGTGTACTTCACGACGACCCGCGAGCCCTGGTCGTCGACGCTCTCGACCTTGGTGGACGTGAGGATGTCGACGCCGAGCTTCTTGTAGTGCTTGGTGATCTCCTTCGACACGTCGGCGTCCTCATTGGGTAGGGCCCGGTCGAGGAACTCGACGATGGTGACCTTCACTCCGTAGTTGGCGAGAACGTAGCCGAACTCCATACCGATGGCGCCGGCTCCGATGATCGCGATCGACTCGGGCAGGTCGCGCGTGAGAATCTGCTGCTCGTACGTGACAACGTTGTCCGACAGCTGCACCCCCGGCAGTAGCTTGACCGTCGACCCCGTGTCGATGATGACGTTGTCGAAGGTGACGGTCCGGTCCCCGACCGTGATGGTCTTGGCGTCGGTGAAGACGCCGTAGCCGTCGATCTCGGTGATCTTGTTCTTCTTCATGAGGAAGTGGACACCCTTGACGATGCCCTCACTCACCTTGCGGCTGCGGTCGAACGCCGCCCCGAAGTCGAACGAGACGTCGCCGCTGATGCCGAACAGCTTCGCCTTGTGGTTGAAGGTGTGGGCCAGCTCGGCGTTCTTGAGGAGGGCCTTGGACGGGATGCATCCGACATTGAGGCACACGCCGCCCCAGTACTTCTCCTCGATGACCGCGACCTTCTGCCCGAGTTGCGAGGCACGAATAGCGGCGACGTAGCCTCCTGGGCCCGCGCCGAGAACAACGGTGTCAAAGTGATCAGCCACGGCGACCAGCCTAGACCTATCGTTGTCGGCATGGACCCGTACCTCTGGCTCGAAGAAGTCGACTCCACCCGCGCGCTGGACCACGTCCGTGGGCTGAACGAAAGCACGACCGCGGCGCTGGCAGGAGACCGTTTCGATCGCACGCGAGACGAGATCCTCCAGATCCTCGACAGCGACGAACGGATCCCCACGGTGTCGCGACGCGGCGAGTGGCTCTGGAACTACTGGCGCGACGCTGCGCACCCCTACGGGATGTGGCGACGCACGACCCTCGAGTCCTACCGCACCGCCGCGCCGGATTGGGACGTCGTCATCGACCTCGACGCACTCCGCGCCGAGGAGGGCGAGAACTGGGTCTGGCACGGACCGGGCGTGCTCCGCGGGAAGTCGCCCGACGGCGTCCCGTGGGACCGCGTGCTGGTCTCGCTGTCGCGTGGCGGTTCGGATGCGACGGTGATCCGTGAGTTCTCCGTCTCCCGACGCGAGTTCATCGGTCCTGAGGACGGCGGCTTCTACCTGCCCGAGGCCAAGAGCAGGATCAGCTGGATCGACGCGGACACCGTCTACGTCGGAACGGACTTCGGCCCGGGGTCGCTCACCGCGTCGGGCTATCCGCGGATCGCCAAGCGCTGGAGTCGGGGCACACCGCTCGCCGACGCCCAGACGGTGTTCGAAGGCGAGCCGACGGACATCGCCGTGGGCGCCGGATACGACGACACCCCCGGCTACGAGCGTCATTTCGTGTCGCGCTCCACCGACTTCTACAACAGCGACGACTATCTCTTCGACCCCGGCACAGGGAGACTAGAGCCCCTCGACGTCCCCACCGACGCCGATTGGGACGTCCACCACGACCGACTGTTGGTGTCGCCCAAGACCCCATGGGAGTTCGAGACGTCGGGCGGCGGTGTCACCGTCCCGCCCGGAGCTCTCGTCGCCTTCGACTTCGATGAGTTCCGCACGGGGTCCCGCGAGCACACCGTCGTCTTCACTCCGGACGAGCACACATCGCTGGTCGGCACCGTCTGGACCAAGTCGTACCTACTGGTCCAGACGCTGGAGGACGTTCGATCCGTGGTTCGGACACTGGACCCAGCCGACTGGTCCGCCGCCTGGACCGCCGGTCTCCCGGAGCTCGCGGAGATCGGCGTGGCGGGCGTCGATCCGCTCGTATCCGACGAGGTCTTCCTCATGGCCTCGTCGTTCACCCTGCCGCCGACGCTGCTACACGGCGAGGCGGGCGGGTCCGTCGAGCCGATAAAAGCGGCGCCCGCGCTGTTCGACGCCGACGGCGTCGTCGCCGAGCAGTTCTTCGCGACGAGCGCGGACGGCACCAGGGTGCCGTACTTCGTGGTCCGCAGGCAGGGGCTCGCGCCGCAACCGACACTGCTCTACGGATACGGGGGTTTCGAACACTCGCTGTCACCCGGGTACATGGGCATCGCGGGTAAGACGTGGATCGAACGCGGAGGCGCATACGTCCTGGCCAACATCCGGGGCGGCGGCGAGTACGGCCCCACGTGGCACACCACGGCCGTCAAGGAGAACCGAATGCGCTGCTACGAGGACTTCGCGGCGGTCGCCGAGGACCTCGTGCGGCGCGGGGTGTGCACACGAGATCAGCTGGGCTGCAACGGCGGGAGTAACGGTGGCCTGCTCGTCGGCGTGATGTACACGCTGTACCCGCAGCTGTTCGGCGCCGTCGTGTGCCAGGTGCCGCTGCTGGACATGAGGCGGTACCACCGGCTGCTCGCCGGCGCATCGTGGGTGGCCGAGTACGGCGACCCCGACGACCCGGAGCAGTGGCGGTACATCAGCGAGTACTCGCCGTACCAGAACCTGCCCGAAGGACGCGGGGGTCACCTTCCCGCACTCCTCGTGACGACATCGACCAAGGACGACCGCGTACACCCCGGGCACGCCCGGAAGTTCGTCACTGCGCTTCGCGACCGCGGCATCGACGTCGACTACTACGAGAACATCGAAGGCGGCCACGGCGGCGCGGCCGACAACAAGCAGGCGGCGTTCATGTCCGCCCTCGCCTACGAATTCCTGTGGCGCGAGCTGGGTGGCGGCGATTGCGCCTCGCACCGTGCCGGGGCCGGGGAGGCGGGCCGATGATCGTCGCGTTCTCGATCAGCCCGATGGGCGGCGCGCCGTCCGGCGATGGTGGCGTGAGCGAGGCCGTCGCCGAGGCGGTGCGGATCGTCAGGGCGTCAGGCCTCCCGTGCGAGACCAATGCCATGTTCACCAACATCGAGGGCGAGTGGGACGAGGTGATGGCGGTGGTGAAGGCCTGCGTCGACCGTCTCGCCGAATCAGCTCCCCGCGTGTCTCTGGTGCTCAAAGCCGATATCCGTCCCGGATACACCGGCCAGTTGACAGCGAAGGTGCAGCGCGTGGAGGGGCATCTGGGGTAACAGGCCGACAATCCCACCCGCCACACGCGATTGCAGCCGTCACACCTCTCCGGGCATACTGGGCCGCATGACGGCGACCTCTGCGAAACTCTCGGCGCGCGCGTGGGCCCTGGCGACCGCACTGCTCCTGCTCGTCGGTCTCGCATCGGTCGCGGCACCGTCCGCGCGGGCGGACGAGAACTCCCTGCTGCGCTCCGCCACGTCGGCGGCCCCGCAGGCCCAGCAGATCATCACCGTCACGGCGGCGTCGGCCTCATCGACGACGGCGCAGCTGTCCGCATGGATCCCGAAGGACGGACAGTGGTCCCGGGTCTTCGGCCCGATCACCGCGCACCTGGGTTCGCAGGGTATCGGCGCCGCGCAGGACGAGGTGCCCCGGACTCCGCAGGGCGTGTGGTCGCTGGACCAGGCGTTCGGCCGACAGGCGAACCCCGGCAGCGCGATGCCGTACTTCCAGGCGACACGAAGCGACTGGTGGGACGGCAGCGCCTCGTCGCCGACCTACGACCGGCAGGTCAACGCTCCGTCGAGCCCGGGCAACGGCAGCGAGAACCTCTACGACGCCGGCCCCGTATACGACTACGCGGTGCACTTCGACAACAACCCGTCGCACACGCCGGGCAAGGGCTCAGCGTTCTTTCTGCACGTCACCGACGGCAACCCGACCGCAGGCTGCGTCGCTGTGGACCGGCAGTCGATGATCTCGATCCTGAAGTGGCTCTCGCCCGCCTACAAGCCGGTCATCGCGATCGGGACGTAGCCCGTCAGACCTGTCCGGCCCCGACGTCCGCGCGGAGCGCCTGCAGCACGTCCAGCTCGCGGTCGATATCGCGGCGCTTGGCCTCCAATCGCTGGACCTGCTCTGCGAGAAGCACTTCCATCGCACCCGTACGCTCCTCGAGGGGTGCGTCCAGGCACGGCAACAGCTCACCGATGGTCACGCTGCACAAACCCGCGGCGAACAGATGCTGGATCGTCACGACGCGTTCGACGGCTGTGTCGTCGAAGTCCCGCCAGCCGCCCGACGTGCGCGCGGAGCGGATCAGCCCCTGCTCCTCGTAATAGCGCAGCGAGCGAGCGCTGACGCCCGCCGCCTCCGCGAGTTCTCCGATCCGCATGGGCTCGACCGTACTCGCGGCTTGCATCTGACACCGGTGTGAAGTCCGATCCTCATCTCCTGTCGCGGCCCACGGAGCTGCGACGGGAAGGAGAAGAAATGCATTGGGTCCATCTCGCCGTCGCCGTCGTCTTCGAGACCGCGGTGGCGATCTGCGCCGGGAAGGCCGACGGCTTCAGGCACCGCGGCTGGACGGTCGCGACGCTCGTGACGGGCGGCCTGGCGACCTACTTCCTCAGCCGCGCACTGCTCACGTTCGACGTCGGCGTCGGGTACGCGCTGTGGACCTCGCTCGCGGGAGTCGTCATCACATTGCTCGGCGCTCCGCTCTTCGGGCACCGACTCACGGTGCGCAAGGTGGTCGGGATCGCCCTCGTCATCGGCGGCGTCGTCGGCCTCCAACTGTCCGGCGCGGCCTGAAGGGACTCGGCATGACGACTACAGCTTCCCGCACCGGCTGGCTCACACTCCTCCTCGCCGGCGCCTTCGAGGTCGGCTACGCCCTGTCCGTGGGCGGGAGCCGCGGTTTCACGCGGCTCCCGTGGTCGCTCGTGGCGATCGCGTTCTTCCTCCTCACCCTGTGGGCGCTCAGCCGTGCGCTGCGCACCATCGAGGTCGGTGTGGGGTATGCGGTCTGGGCCGGAATCGGAACCGTCGGGGCCGCGCTGCTCGGGCCGCCGATCTTCGACGACCGCCTCACAGGCGCCGGCGCCGCGTGGCTCGGGGTGATCGTGGTCGGCGTCGTCTGGCTCAAGCTGGCCGATCGCCCGACCGCGCCCGCCGAGCGAAGCCCCGGCGCCATGCAGCACGGGCGATGAGCACGGCGACGCCGCACCCCGTGATCGCCGCATACGCGATGACTGCCGCCGCCAGCGGGAGCCGGAGAGCGGCGGCCCCCACGGCCACCACCGGCAGCGCGGTCCCGCCGAAGACACTCGCGAAATAGATCGGTAGGAGCCGGCCGCGCCGTGCCGGCGGCACAAGGCGATTCACGACTGCGAGCGTAGTCGTGAAGGTCGCCCCGAGGCCGAAACCGCCGACGACGGCGCTCAGCAGTAGCACCGCCGCCCAGCCCGACGCCGCGGCCGCGAGCAGAGCGCAACAGCCCAGGAACAGCGCCCACAGCCCCACGTCGTCGGGCTGCGGGCCGGCGCGACCGCTCCCCACCGTGTATTGACCGGCCGCGGATGCCAGGAAGAAGATTCCGACCGTACCCGCGGCCACCGCCAGATTCGTAGTCCCGAGCGCCGCGCCCGACAGCGCGGGCGCGACCGCCAGGAACAGACCTCCCAGCGACCATGCCAGAAACGCTGCGGCACAGGATGTTCGAAATCGGGAGCGGTTCCACTCGACGGGGCGCCCAGGTGCCGTATGCGCCGTCGCGCCCCGGCCGAGCCGGCCGATCAGGATCAGCATGACCGCTAGGACCACGGCGTGCCCGACGTAGGGCCACAGCAACGGCTGCGGCCAGTACTGGGCCCACACACCGGCGGACACGCAGCCCACGCCCAGTCCGGCGGCGGTAGCGAGCGCAGTCCCGAGCGCGGCCGCCCGGGTATCCGACCGCGGATGCCGCTCCAGGGCGAGCACCGCGACGGCCGCGTTGACCACACCGATGCCGATCCCCTGCGCGGCGCGCGCCGCGAACAGCACGGGAAGCGAGCGGTCCCATACGAAGGCAGCGTCGGCACCGAGCACCAGGCACACCCCGGAGGCCGTCATCCACCGTCCGTCGACGCGCGCGGTCCACCGCCCGGCCACGATCAACGCAGGTAGTAGCGCCACGGCGTACGTAGCGAACAGGAGCGTCTGCGCGAGGATCCCGAAATGATGCTCGGCCCTGTACAGCCCGTACAGCGGCGAGGGGATTCCCGCGCCCGCAAGGCACGCTGCCACCGTGGCCAAGACCACGGCGAAGTCTCGAATACCGTCGGACATCGGCTTCCTCCCAAGTGTGCGACGCCGGTGGAACGACGTCGGGTAGCGTCGGTGCTCGGCTTCGATCGCGAGGAACCGAGGACGTGTGAGCAGGCAGGTGGCGGGCACCCGAGACCGGATCGTCGACGCGGCGGCGCACGAACTCGCGGCGAGCGGTGTGCCCGAGCGGCTGTCGCTGCGCGGGATCGCGCGCGCCGCCGGCATCTCCGCGATGGCGATCTACCACCACTTCGAGTCGCTCGACGACATCGTTGTCGAGGTGAAGGTCCGGTTCTACGGCGAACTGCACCGCGCGCTGGTCGGTGATCGCGAGGAGTCACGTGTCCCGTTGCGCCGGCTGGGCGTGCGCTACATCGAGTTCGCGCTCGCCAATCCGGGCAAGTACACGGTGCTGTTCTCCACACCCGTTCAGTTCGATCGGCTTCTCGGTCGCGCGTCGCTCGAACTGCTCGAGAAGGAGATGGCCGACGCAGGCAGCGAAGAGCCGCGCCTGGACGCCCTCAACTTCTGGAACGCCCTGCACGGCGCCGCCCACCTGCGGATCATGCAGGCCGTGATCGACTGGCCGGCGATCGACGTTCAGGTCGATCGACTCTGTCGCTCTTACGATGCGCCCGGGCCCTCGTGAGGCCGACTCCAGATATACAGGCGTAAGTTTACAGCTGTCAACCTCTGCTCGTCGGGCCTGGCACGATCGAGCGGATCCACTCGTCGAACACGGGCACCATGACCTCCGGGTGCAGGATCCAGTGGTTGTGCCCGAGGCGGCCGGGCACCGTCTGCACCGTCGTCGACCGGGCGGGGAACTTGGACGCCAACCCGCGCACCTGCGCAGCAGAGACCGCGCGGTCGCCCTCTATCGCTACTGCCAACACCGGCGTGCCCAGCGCGGCGAGCCGCGCGTCGTAATCGATATCGGCGTCCTCGACGTCGAATCGACCGGTCCGGACGAGATGGTCGAAGTCGCGGATCACGCCGCGCGCCTGCGGTCCGAAACCGTCGATCGAGGTGCCGGCCCAATGGCCGCGGGCGGCCGCCGTCCGCGCCGCGACGCCCGTGCCGATCAGACGTGCCGCGCCCGCCAGCGGAGGCTCGAGCCGGTGATAGCCGGTGCCACTCGCGACCAGGACAAGGCCGGCGATGTTGTTCCGCGCCCGTGCGGCATACATGGATCCGATCAGCCCGCCCATGCTGTGCCCCAACACTATCCGCGGGGAATCAGGGAACTTCTGCCGCGCCAGCGCCGCCACCGAGGGGTAGTCCTCGCTTGCCATCTGCTGATACCCGAACCGGCTCGCCGCAGATACCTGCGGGCGCGCGCTGCCCTGCCCCCGCTGCTCCGAGGCGACCGCGTTGTAGCCCGCGTCGACCAGCCCGAACGCGAGCTCGTCGAAGTACGCCGCGGGCACGTTCAGCCCGGGCCAGAGGATCACACACGGGGCACCGGTGGGCGCCCCGCGATAGATCCGGACCGGGTTCGTGCTGCCGTCGCGGTACGTCAGCGTCGCGACCGTCGGCCGCCGCGACGGCACGTCACCAGCCCTCGCGCCGCGACCGCCGCGCGGCCAGGGAGCCGAGGCCACCGAACAACAGCCCGATCAGCGCGACCGCACCGCCGATCACGGCCTCCGTCGTCACCCACGGCGTGATCGACGACGTCACGCGGCCCACGGCCGCGTCGAGCACGGTCGGGCTGAGACTTCCCGCCCGACCGGCGGCCACGTAGGACGGCGCCGCGATGCAGAGGATCCACGTCACGCCCGCCGCGAGGGCCGCCCCGAGTCCGAGGAACATCAGGGTGAAACCGCGCCTGCGCGCGCACACGAGCGCGAGCACCGCCGCCGCTATCCCCACGACGATCGACGCCCAGGATACAAGCCCCACATCCGCCGCGACGGGCGCGAATCGACCGGCACGGAACAGGTTTCGGTTGGCTCCCGTACCGGACAGGTCGACCGTCACCTGCTCGGGGACGCCCACGCGGACGTTGTTCTCGGCCGCGATCTGGCGGATCATCGGCGCCAAGTCGATCTGCGTGGTGGTCGCGCCACCGAGCCGCTGCTGCGCGGTGGGCGTGGTGAACAACCAACGGTGCACCTCGCGTACCGAGTCGGCGAACGCAGGCGGGAACTGCGAGCTGTGCGTGTACGCCGTGACATACGGCGTGATGGTCTGCATCGGTGGGCGGCTGTCGCCCTGCTCGGTAAGGAGACGCTGGATCTGCCCGGAGATCTCGTCGGCCATCGCGTCCTGCACCCCGCGCTCGTCGGCTATGGGCGCCATCAACGAGGTGAACCGGTCGCCGTCCACGACATACCGGTTCGCCCAGTTCGCGGGCACCGCGACGAACGCCGCCAGCATGGCGACTAACACCAGCACGAAGGCGAGGAAGGAGCGCACCCCCGACACGCTACGCGAGCCCGCCGCGCAGGAATCCGTCCGCCGACCGCGGCGCGGGTCAGTCCCCGATCAGGTCCTTGCCACGGCCCACGATAAGCGGATCCGGACCGCCCGCGACGATCTCCTCGTCCTTGTTGTCGTAGTCGAATTCGTTCAGGATGTAGCGCATCGCGTTGACGCGCGCCCGCTTCTTGTCATTGCTCTTGACCACGGTCCACGGCGCGTGATCGGTGTCGGTCCCGGTGAAGACCTCCTCCTTCGCGGCCGTGTACTGGTCCCACTTGTCCAGCGACGCGAGGTCCATGGGCGAGAGCTTCCACTGGCGGACCGGATCGATCTGCCGGATCGCGAAGCGGGTGCGCTGCTCGAGCTGGGTCACCGAGAACCAGAACTTGGTTAGATGGATGCCCTCGTCGACGAGCATCTTCTCGAACAGCGGCACCTGGTGCATCCAGCGCGCGTGCTGCTCGCCGTCGCAGAAGCCCATCACCCGCTCGACACCGCCGCGGTTGTACCAGGAGCGGTCGAACATCACGATCTCGCCCTTGGTCGGGAAGTGGTCGATGTACCGCTGGAAGTACCACTCGCCGGCCTCGCGCTCGGTCGGCTTGAGCAGGGCGACGACGCGGGCGCCCCGCGGGTTCATGTGCTCGGTGAAGCGCTTGATCGTTCCGCCCTTACCGGCGGCATCGCGGCCCTCGAAGACGATGACGATCCGCTGCCCCGTCTCCTTGACCCACTTCTGCAGCTTGAGCAGCTCGATCTGGAGGAGCCGCTTCTCGCGCTCGTAATCGGAACGCCGCATGCGCTCGTCGTACGGGTAGTTCTCGCGCCAGGTGTCGACTACGTGGCGCTCGGGCGTCAGCAGTACGGGGTCGTCGTCGTCATCGTCGTTGACCGAGAAGCCGTCGGTGGCGCGCAGATCGACGATCTGCTGCAGGGCCTCGCGGCCGCTCACCTGACTCAGGTCGATTCCCACGGGCAGATCGAGGTCCATCACGCGCCGGGAGTCTACGGAACAGGCTGGACCGAATGGTGAACACACGGTGAACAGCCCGCGCCAGACACGGCGAAAGCGCTTCTCCCGTCGAGATGGACGGGAGCAACTACTGTGTTCACTGTGACGAACGCTGCCGCGTTACGCGCCGACGACTACGGGTTCTTCGGGCCGGACTCCCCCACCTGGCGGGTCTGGTCCCATCCGTCGGCGCTCCTGGGCCTGCAGCGCAGCGTCGTGCTGGAGCACTTCGTACCGAGCCCCGCGGCCGCGTCGCAGGGCCCCCGCACCGATCCGCGCGAACGCATCGATCGCACCCTCCGCTATTTCCTGACGGTGGCCGTGGGCGACTCCCGGTCCGCCCTCGCCGCGGCCGCCGAGCTCACGCGGGTCCAGTCCGAGACGGCGGCGTACGAGCCGAGCGCCGGCCGCAGGTACGCCGCCGACGATCCCGAGGCCCAGTTGTGGGCGCATGTGACGGGGTGGCATTCCGCACTCAAGTGCTACGAGGTGTTCGGGCCGGGCTCCCTGTCCCACGCTGACGAGGTCCGGTACTGGGCGGACTGCGCCGTCGCAGCGGAGCTACTCGACTGCGATCCCGACGACGTGCCCCGCGGCCGTCCCGAGGTGCGCGCCTATTTCGACCGGATGCGGCCCCGCATGTGCGCGACGGAGCGCTCGCAGAACGCTGTGGACGGGCTGTTACGCGCACCCATCGGCGCGGCCGGACCCGTGTTCTGGGTTGCGACGCGGATCGCCGCACCGGCGACGGTGGCGACGCTGCCGCGGTGGATGCAGCGCCTCGGCGGTTTCGAGCAGGCCGACGCACTCACGGTCGCTATGCGACCTGCCATGCGCGCGGCACTCACCGCGCTCGCGGTGCGTCCGCTCGAGGAGTGGATCCTGGCCGCGCTCGCGCCCGGTACCGCCGAGGTCCTGCGGGAGCATCGCACCTCCGGAGTGCCTGCGCAGCAACGCATCACGCGTCCCGTCGACGCACGTCGCGCGGGCACAGCAGGCTAGCGCTCGGCGGAGTCCGCACCGGGCCGGACAAGACCCGGACACGCGAAGACGCGGGACGCTACAGCGTCCCGCCTCTTCTATGGTGATGCAGCCCGGGTGAGCGGACCGCACCCCACTTCTCTCTCTCCCGAGATCAGCCCAGAGTGAAGGGCTTGCCCCACAGGAGCGTCTTGGTCTCGTGGTCGCCGAACAGGGAACCGACGCTCGCGTAGAACCTGGCCTGCGCATAGCCGGCGCAGCCGTCGACGCCGATCGTCTCGTCGGAGTAGCTGAGGGTTCCGGTCTTACCTGTGAACTTGAATCCGGTCGAAGGCGACTGCCAGCCACCGCCGCCGGTCAAGTCGGGCGAGAACTCGGCACCCGCCTCGGGCCACTTCGGCTTGTCTCTGATGAGCGGCTGCTTCGCGATCGAGCCGGCGCTGAGCGTCACCGTCGCCCCGCTGGTGACGGTTGCCTTCGGCGCGATCGCGGGGGTGAGCCCGTCGGCGCCTGCATCGACGCTGGCACCCGAGGCGCCGTCGACACCGGCCTTGACACCGGCGCTGTCCAGGTTGATCTGGCAGCCGACGACGTAGCCGGCCCCGATGTTGCCACCCTTGGCCGCGGCCCCGTTCAGAGTGACGGTGACGGTTCCGGACACCCACGCGTTGCGCGTGGTCGGCAGGGCGACCATGCCGGGCGAGAGCCTGGCGTGCTCGCCCGTGAGGCGGACGGTGACGGAGCCGCCCGGGACCTTCTGCGAGACGGTGCCGCCGGGGAGCGGAATATAGGTATCGGCGTTGGCGGCGCCTCCAGCCATAGCCGCGAGCGCGGTTCCGGCCACGGCGGCCACAGCCGCGCCGCGGGTCAGTGCCTTCTTCATGTCAGCCTTTCAAGAAAGTGGTCGCCCGGGGCCCGGGCGGGATCGGGAAGGGTCAGCCGAGGCTGAAGGGCTTGCCGTACAGGTAGCCCTGCACTCGATTGCTGCCCTTGAGCTCGACCCAGGTCACGACGCGGGCCTGCGCGTACCCGCTGCAGTTGCCGAAGTTCACGTCGTAGTCCTTGACCGACACCGAATACGTGCCGTCCTTCTTGATCGAGACGTTGTCCAACACCGAGGCCCACGGGAACTGCCCCGCGTTACCGGTCACTCCGGAAGTGGTGCCGGGAGTGAGCGGGATGTTGAGGCCGCCGCCTACTCCGCCGAGCGTCGCACCGGCCGACGGGGTCCCGCCGCCGAGGAGGTTGCCGGTCCCTGCGGTGGCGCCCGGTCCGGTGAGCGTGCCGGTGACGCCGATCGCGCCGGGGAACTGACACCCGGACATGAGCGACACGTTGAGCGTGCCGTTCACGTCCTTGCCGGCGCCCTTGACCACCGCGGAGCCGGTCGTGGTGACCCACGTCGTCCGCGTCTGCGCCGTCGCCAGCGAAGGCAGGATCTTCGCGTGATTATTCGTCGAACGCAACGTCACACTGAACTTGCCCGCCGTCGCGACATTCTTCGTGCCGTCCGGCAATGGAACATACGTGTCCGCGTTCGCCGGTGCAGCCGCTAGCGTGCCAGCGACCGCGGTGGTCAGCACGGCAGCGCCGATGCGTCCCCATCGCGCCATTCGTCTATCTCCCTCACCACATGAAGCACTCATGCTTCCTTGAAAAAAATACGGACTAATCGCCGATAGTGCCGCAACCAGCCGTCGATTACCCTACGAAGGCTTACCTAATGTTGTCAACTACCTTGGGCTCGCCTTTGAGCAGACTGAGCGAGAGATAGGACACAGTCGGCCCCGCCCGACGGCTTCGCGGCGTGCGGGCTCCTCGCCGGGGCCTGGCCGATGTCATCGGAATCGTCTGGTAGACAGTCGAATCCAGCGCGACACGGCCACCCCGGCGAGACCGGGTGGAGTCGGTGCGGGCCCCACACGTGCGGGTCACCGGTGGGGCTCCGCGACGAGTCGACGGCTATCGGTCCCGAGCCCATGCGGTCCAGAGCCGTGCGTACATGCCGCCTGCGGCCAGGAGCGTCTCGTGGTCGCCGTCTTCGATGATGCGCCCGTCGTCCATCACAAGGATGCGATCGCATTCGGCGGCCTGTGACAGCCGATGCGCGATCACGATGCCGGTTCGCCCGCTCAGCACGGTGTCGGCAGCGGCGTCCAGCTGACCGGCCTGCGTCGACCCCGCCTCCGCTGTCGCTTCATCGAGGATTGCGACGTCCGGGTCGGCGAGCATCAGCCGGGCCAGCGCGAGGTGTTGGGTCTGCGCCGGCGTGAGTTCATGAGCCCTGCCGCCGACTCTGGTGTCGAGTCCGTCCGGAAGCGTGGATACGAGCGAATCCGCACCGATCGCCGCGAGCGCGGCATGTAGCTCGTCGTCGGTCGCGGTCTCGTCGACCAGGGTCAGGTTGTCGCGAACGGTGCCCGCGAACACGTGCGTCTCCTGGGTGATCAGCGCGGTGCGCGTGGGTCTGCGCACCGTCCCGGACCGCGGCGGGTGGATGCCGGCTATCACCGACGTCAGGCTGGTCTTTCCCGCACCTGAAGCGCCGACGACAGCGACACGCTGCCCCTCCGGGATGCTCAGCGTGACACCGTCGAGCACCGTCGGGCCATCGCCGTAACCGAACTCCAGATCGTCGACCCGGATCGCGCCGCCGCCGTCACCGTCGCCCGCGCTGTCGACCGGCTGGCGCATGGTGATCACGCCGACTATCCGCGACAGCGAAGCGAGCACGGACTGCATCGTGTCGAACGCCATGAGCAGCTGGTTGATGGGAGTGAACAGTCGCATCAGGATGAGCGTGGCGGCGGTTGCGGCGCCCACGGTCGAACGTCCCGTCCCCACCATGAAGTACGCCACCACCAGTACCACCCCGAGGCCCAGGTATTCGATCCCGAACAGGCGCCCCAGGAACATGTTCTGCACAGTTCGCGCGCGCAGACTGTGACCGACTACGCCCCAGGACGCTTCCAGTACCCGATGGTGCCGCGGAAGACCCGCGCCGAACCCCGCCACCGTCGAATAGCCACGCTGCGATTCGAGGATCTGCTGGGCGCGTGTACTCATCGCGGCGCGCTCGGCGCCGTACACCTTCGGGGCGGTGCGCAGGTACCACCGGACCGCGATAGCGTGGATCGGCAGCATGGCCAGCACGACCACCAGGTAGGGCCAGTCGAGGGCCGCGAGTCCGACCAGCGTGACGATCACCGCGAACACCGACGAGGTGAGAGCCGGGACCAGCTCCGTCGCGGCATTACCGATCTCGGACACGTCGTCGCTGGACCGGGAGATGAGGTCGCCCGTGCCTGCACGTTCCACGGTGTGCTGGCGCAGCCCGAGCGCACGAGTGAACAACGTCTCCCGGAGCTTAGCGAGCAGGGTGTGGTATGTGCGGGCGGCGAGCCTGACGCTGATCGCCGCGAGCACGGCGTTCAGCACCGTGGCACCCACCATGAGCGCAGCGGCTATGCCGAGTGTGCCGACCGTCGCGTCGCCGCTGGACAGGCCGTCCACCAGGTAGCCGATGGCGATCGGGATCAAGAGTCCTGAGGCGGCACCGAGGATACCGACGACGAAGACCACCGCGATGGCGAGACGATGACCTCGGGCCAGTACACGCATCCCCCGAGCCGTCTCGCCACCGCTGGCCACGGGAAGCCGGACAGGTGCGACGCCGCTCATACGCTCAGCTCCGAGTCCGTGAAGTCGACGACCCTGTCGCACACCGCAAGCAGACCGGGCGATGCGGTGATCAGCAGCGTGGCCCGATCCGCGCGCAACTCGCGCAATCGTTCGGCGATGACGAATTCGGTGACGGAGTCGACCGCCGTAGTGGGGTCGTGCAGGACGAGCACGGGTGCCTCACTGGCGAGGGCGCGGGCGAGCGCGACTCTCTGCCGCTGACCGCCCGACAGCCGGTTACCCATCTCGCCCACCTCATCGTCGGCGTTCTCGATGTCGATGAAGTCATCGCATGCGGCAGCATGCAGCGCCGCGGAGTGACGTTCCGCCGGGCCGCCGGACAGCGCGAGGCCCTCGGCGACGGTGCCGCTGAAGATCATCGCGTGATGGGGAGATACGACTACTCGGGACCGGAGGTGCGCGAGGTCGAGGTCCTCGGCGGGCGTGCCGTCGACTGTCACCTGGACCGAACCGTCGACTCCGGGAGCCACGAGGGCGGCAACGATCCGCCCGGCGGTCCGATCGTCGGACTCGACACCCACGATCTCCCCGGAAGTCACGAGCACGGACTGCTCGCCGATCACGATGCCGACCTCGGGGAGCGACTGCGCGCCGACGCCCGTGGTCGATGCCATGCGCCCGACTCGGGATTCCTCGAGTACGGCCAGCACCCGCTGTGCAGACGAGTAGGCGCCGGCGAGGGCCGGAACAGCGTTGAACGTGATGAAATTCATCTGCGGCAGTAGCGCTTGTGCGAGCCCGACGGCCGCGATCAACTCGCCTACGGTGATATCACCGTGCAATGCCATCCAACCGGCGAATACGGCGACGGCGACGACGAACAGGCCACTGATCGAGCCACTTCCGGCAAGGAACCGGCCGAGGACATTCGTGGTCTTGATCGCCCCGTCGAGAGTCTCACGGCTCGCCGAGGTGTACCGATCGATCGCGGCGGGTTCGGCTCGCACACCCTTGATCACGCGATAGCCGGTCACGAGATCGGCCGCGCGGGCCACCGTCGTCGCCAACTGCCCCTGATACTCCCGATTCGTGTTCGCGAAACGCCCGCTGAGTCGTCCCATTATCCACACCACGACCGGTGCCCCGATGAGCGTCGCCAGGCCCAGTGGCCAACTCACCACGAAGAGGGCTACAGCGATATACAGGATCGCAATCACCTCCGCCACGGGAAAGACGACGAGGCCGTTCTTGGCCAATCCCGTGACGTCATTGGTCATCACCGATACGAGAACGCCCTCGGGTTGCTTGGCACTCCGGTTGATCGGATGCAGGGAAGCCGACGACAGGGTCGCCCGAAGCCGGTGTTGAACGCGTTGGATGGCATTCGCCATCAACTGCCACGCGATGCGGGCTCCATAGACGCGGCCGATGCCGACGAGCGCCAGTACTCCCAACCACAGCAGCAGTTGGTTCCGGTTGCTCGTGGTGATCGCCCGGTCGATCGTCACCCCCACCACCACCGGCATCGTCGCCATCGAGACCTGCGCCACGGTCGCGAATACGGCTCCGGGGAGCGTGTACCGCTGCGCCGCGAACAAGACCTTCACGAGAAACCGCCGCGGAGTCATCGACTCCGTGATCTCGAACGGTTCCACCTCGGGCGGGGACTCCGGCGCCTGCCACAGCACAGGCATCCAACGATTCAGCCGCCCTCGCCCCAAACCCGCGGGGTCCGTCACCAGACACTCTCCAGTTCGCTCGGCGCAGCGCTCTACCGCAGACGCTTCCTACGTTTCAGTTGCGCTCGGGATCGACAGGAAGATCCGGTTCGAGACCACGTTCTTCGGACGAACCGAGCCAGGCTAGCTACCCCTAACCCGCTGGTCAACCCCCTGCTTCAGATGTGCATGGACCCTTCGCGACCATCAATACGTAGTATAGCCTGACCTTACTTTCGACCGAGAATGGGGCCCGATGGACACTGGTATGCGCGTGGATTTGTCAGCCGGGCAGCGGGCGGTGTGGTCTGCGCAGCGTGTGGTGCCCGGTGCGTCGGGACACCGGGCCGGCCAAATCGTGTGGTTCGACGGCGAGATCGACGCCGACCTGTTCGCGTCGGCGGTGAGGGACGCGTGTTCGGAGTGCGATGCACTGCGTGTGCGCTTCGGCGAGAAGGACGGGGAGCCGTTCCAGGCGCTCGACGGACCTTGGCGGGTGGGCACGGACCTGACGGACGTCGCCGTCGAGGACGGCACGATCCGGGATCACGCCCGCACCACACTGGCAGAACCGGCCGATGTGATGTCCACATCGCGCGTGGTGTCGGCGCTCTTCCGGCGTAAGACCGGCGGCTGGGCGTGGTTCTTCTCGGTCCACAACATATTGCTGGACGGCTACGGTGTGGCTCTGGTGAAGCGCCGCGTGGCGGAACTGTATTCGGCGCGGATTGCGGGAAAGCCGGTACCGGATCGCTGGTTCGGCGACTGGACCGCGGTCCTTCGAGAAGTAGGCGTTGTGGCGTCCGCGAGGGGCGCGGACGAGGATTACTGGCGCGAGTTACTCGACGTGCAGGCACACACGTCACACATTCCGGCAGGGGCTTCTCTCGATGACATGTTCCAGTTCTCGCATCGGCCCGTCGAAGTGCCGTCGACCGAGGTAGGATCAGAGGCGTTCCGCGCCTTCTGCCGGGCGGCGGATGCCGGGTGGGCAGAGACGCTGGTGGCTCTGTGGGGCCTGTATCACGCCATCGTGGAAAAGCAGGATCACGCCGCAGTTCGCGTCCCGTTGATGGCGCGTTCCGGTTCAGCGCAACTGCGCACGCCGGGAATGTTCGCTCGAGTGCTTCCCGTGGTATTCGCCGTCCATCCGGCGCGCTCCTTGACCGAGGTCTTGGGTGAGGTTCGCGAGCAACTGCGACGCGCAGACGAGCACACCGACGTCGACGACGAACAGATGGCGCGATTCTGGCCTGCGGGGCCGGGTGACTATCTCATGTTGCCGTATATCAACATCAAGCTCTTCGTCCAGCAGACGCGGTGTGGTGACGTGGTCGGGACGCCCGAAACGATCAATCCGGGCCCGGTGGGGCGCCTCGATCTCGCCGTTTCCAGTGACGGTTCGGGCGGAATGACCATGGAGCTGGCGGGACACGCGGCGTGCATCACGCTCGACGAGGTCGATCGGTGGGCCGCCGGGTTCGCGCGGTTCGTCGATGCGGCCGTATCGCTGCCCGCGGATGCGTCGCTGTTCACCGTGGCCGAGTGTGCGACGCCCGGCAGCAGAGCAGTCGACGCCGCCGTCGCCGAGTGGTCGTGCGGTGCCGTCCGGGACATCCCGGACGGCACCGTCGACGACCTGGTACGACAACGCGCCGCAGCATCGCCAGACGCGGTGGCCGTCACCGACGACGCCGCCGGAACCGTCCTGACCTTCCGCCGCCTCGACGCCCAGATCAACGCACTCGCAGGCCTACTATCCGACACCGGCGTACAGGTCGGCGACCGAGTCGCCGTCCTCCTACCCCGATCCGCAGACCTGGTGATCAGCCTCGCCGCCGTACTGCGATGCGGCGCAGCATACGTCCCGATCGACCCCGACTACCCACCCGAAAGGGTCACACAGGTACTCCACGGCGCCGACGCCACAGTCGCCATCACCGACGCACGATCCGCACAGCGATTCGCCGACGTCTACACCCGCGCCGACGTCACCGTGATCTCCATCGACGCGACACCGACACGCACCACCATCACCACAGGACGAACAACCCCACCGGCGACGTCACGCCCCGTGACCCCCGACGACCCGATCTACGTGATCTTCACCTCCGGCACCACCGGCCGCCCCAAAGGCGTGATGCTCCCCCACCGCGCAGTCGTCAACCGGCTTGTGTGGGCACAGCACGAGCTGGCATTCACTCCGTCGGATCGGGTGCTGTTGAAGACGCCGATCACCTTCGACGTGTCGGTGCCGGAGGTGTTCCTGCCGATGATCGCGGGTGCCTCGATCGTGGTGGCCGCGGACGGCGCCCACGGCGATCCGGCCTACATCGCTGACGTGATCTGCAGGCGGCGCGTGACCAGCGTCCATTTCGTTCCGTCGATGCTGCAGGCATTTCTGGAATCGGATCCGGACCCTGCGCTCCTTTCGACTGTGCGGCTGGTCTCCTTCACGGGTGAGGCGCTGGCGCCGGCCGCGGGGCTGGCGACGCGCGGGCTGTTCCACGGTGCCGCGCTGTTCAACCTCTACGGTCCGACCGAGGCCGCCGTCGAGATAACCGCCTACGACGTGACTCGCCTGCCGGCGGATGCGGACACGACTCCGATCGGCCGTCCGGTGTGGAACTCGTTCGTGCGGGTCCTGGACGGCTGGCTGCGACCGCTGCCCGAAGGCGCCGTCGGCGAGCTCTATCTGGGCGGAACCCAGCTGGCAGACGGCTACCTCGGGCGGACCGGCCTGACCGCGGAACGTTTCATCGCCGACCCGGAAGGCACCGGCGGGCAGCGCCTGTACCGCACCGGCGACCTCGTCCGGTGGAACCACGACGGACAACTCGAGTACCTCGGCCGCACCGACGACCAGGTCAAGATCCGCGGATTCCGTATCGAGCTCGACGAGGTCCGGGCGGTGACGGAACGCCACGAGTGGGTCTCGGCCGCCGCGGTGATCGCCGCCGACCACCCGGCTGACGGAAAGTTACTGGCCGCCTACGTGATCCCCAGCGCGACGGCACGGGCATCGACGCGCGGCGCCGACGATCTGCGCGACCGGATCGTGGGTGTCGTCCAGGAACATGTGGCACGGCATCTGCCCAGCTATATGGTGCCGTCGGCTGTCGTGTCCCTGGAGGAGTTGCCGACCAGCACCAGCGGCAAGCTGGACCGCCGCGCGCTCCCCGCACCCCTGGTCGGAACGATCGGAACGGGACGCGCTCCGACCGGTCGTGTGGAGCAGGTACTGGCCGGCCTGTTCGTGGAGATTCTGGGACTGGACGATGCGGCTGCGGTCTCGGCCTACGACGACTTCTTCCGTATCGGTGGTCATTCGTTGTTGGCGACTCGGCTGGTCGCTCGCGTCAACGCAGACCTGGGCGCGACCCTGACGTTGCGCGATGTATTCGACGCCCCCACAGTCGCCGCACTCGCGGAGGTGCTCGATCGAACGCCCGCCGATTCCGGCGCGCGTCACGATCCGCGGACTCTGGGATCGATCCCCCGATCCGGCAGCATTCCCGCATCTTTCGGGCAACAGTCGCTGTGGCTGATCGACAAGATGGGATGGTCACGGTCGCAGTATCTGGTGCCGGTGGCGGTGCGGTTGACCGGTTCCCTCGAGGTCGCCACGCTGGCGGCCGCCATCCGTGATGTGTTGGTGCGGCACGAGGCGTTACGGACAGTACTGGTCAGCGACGACGACCATCTGGTAGCGCAGCTGATCGTGCCGGCCGACGACGCGCTGGCCCGGTTCGACGTAGCGGTCGAGGAGGCCCGGCCACCGGTCGACGACGAGGCGCTGGAGGATCGGGTGCGAGCGATCGCGTTCCGGGAATTCGATCTGGAAGCGGATATCCCCTTCCGCGCGACCGTTCTGCGCATGGCATCGGATAGTCACGTGCTGATCCTGTCGGCGCACCACCACGTGGTCGACGAATGGTCTCTCCCATCGCTTCTGGCCGATATCGCCACGGCGTACGACGCTCGTCTACAGGAGCGGGCGCCCCGATGGCCCGAACTCCCAGTCCAGTACGCGGACTACGCACTCTGGCAACGGGCCACGCTGGGATCGGCCGATGACCCCGATTCGGCCCTGTCGCACGATCTCGCCTATTGGTCGGAGGCACTCGCCGAGGCTCCGGTCGAGTCGGTCATCGCCATGGACCGGCCCCGCCCCCAGCAGCCGACTCATGCGGGGCAGACGCTGCGCTTCGATCTCGACGCTGATCTGGTGACCGCGCTGCGGCGCAACGCCGAGGCGCGGGGGGTCAGCATGTTCATGGTCTCCCAGGCGGCAGTCGCCGTCACAGCGTCGATCCTGGGCGCAGGGACGGACGTCATCATCGGCTCCCCGGTGGGCGGTCGTGACATAGACGGCCTCGAGAACCTCGTCGGATACTTCGTCAACACGCTCCCGATCCGACACCGGTTCACACCGACGCAGACCCTTGCCGATGTCTGGGCGCAGACCAGAAGGGCGGTACTGGACGGATTCGCCCATCAGGGAGCGCCGTTCGAAGAGGTGACCAGAGAGGTCGGTACCGAACGCACCGCGCAACGGAACCCCCTCTTCCAGATCATGCTCACGCACCGGCATCGCACCGAACCGCTCGCATTCGCGGCCGCTGGCCTCACGGCCGTGGCCACCCCGCTTCGGCCGGTCTCCGCCAAGACCGACATCGACGTCGACATCATCGACGGACCTGACGGAATCTCCGGCATCCTCACTTACGCCACGGATCTGTTCGACCGCTCCACCATCGATCGGTTCACGGCGACCCTCACCACCGTGTTCACGGCCATGGCGACCTCTCCCGACCGACCCGTGATCGCCCTGTCCGCGCCCGCCCAGGAATCGGCTGCGTGGTCGTGCGGTGCCGTCCGGGACATCCCGGATGTCTCCGTCGACGACCTGGTACGACAACGCGCCGCAGCATCGCCCGACGCGGTGGCCGTCACCGACGACGCCGCCGGAACCGTCCTGACCTTCCGCCGCCTCGACGCCCAGATCAACGCACTCGCAGGCCTACTATCCGACACCGGCGTACAGGTCGGCGACCGAGTCGCCGTCCTCCTACCCCGATCCGCAGACCTGGTGATCAGCCTCGCCGCCGTACTGCGATGCGGCGCAGCATACGTCCCGATCGACCCCGACTACCCACCCGAAAGGGTCACACAGGTACTCCACGGCGCCGACGCCACAGTCGCCATCACCGACGCACGATCCGCACAGCGATTCGCCGACGTCTACACCCGCGCCGACGTCACCGTGATCTCCATCGACGCGACACCGACACGCACCACCATCACCACAGGACGAACAACCCCACCGGCGACGTCACGCCCCGTGACCCCCGACGACCCGATCGCCGTGATCTTCACCTCCGGCACCACCGGCCGCCCCAAAGGCGTGATGCTCCCCCACCGCGCAGTCGTCAACCGACTCCTCTGGGCACAACGAGAACTGTGCCTCGACGGCTCGTCGCGGGTACTGGGGAAGAGCAGTATCGGGTTCATCGACGGTTTCACCGAATCGTTGACCCCGCTGGTCGCCGGCGCCCAGCTGGTGGTCGCCGGGGAGAGACGGGCGGGCGACCCGGCCGCCTTCTCCGAGCTGATACACCGCTACGCGATCACGCACCTGCTGACCGCGCCTTCTCTGGCGGGAGCGCTGATCGAGGTCGCCGACGGCCGATTGGAATCGGTGCGGCACTGGGTGTCGTCGGGCGAGGCGCTGGCCGATGCCACGGCGGAGCAGATGCACCGCGCCGCGCCCCGCGCACAGATGCACAACTTCTACGGCTCCACGGAGATCACCGGCGACGCAACAGCTTCGACCGTTGCCCTGCTGGACGGTACCGGCGACGACGCAGGCAACACGACGGCCGGGAACGGCCACCTCACCATCGGCACGCCGGTGCCGAACACCGCGGCGCGCGTGCTGGATGGGTGGCTGCGTCCGGTACCCGTGGGTGTCGTCGGCGAGCTGTACGTCGGCGGAACCCAGTTGGCACAGGGATATGCGGGGCGTTGTGGATCGACCGCAGAACGCTTCGTCGCCGATCCGTTCACCACGACCGGTCGCCGGTTGTATCGGACCGGAGACCTGGTCCGTTGGACACCGCACGGCGAGCTGGAATACCTGGGCCGCGCCGATGATCAGGTGAAGGTGCGCGGATTCAGAATCGAGCTCGAGGAGATCCGGCGGATCCTCGAGCTACACGAGCGGGTCTCGGGTGCGGTAGTGACTGCGCGGGAGCACCCCGCGGGTGGAACGTTCCTGGCTGCCTACGTCACCGCGGGGACGACAGCAGATGCTACCGACGTCATCGACGACACCGCGCTGTCCGACTCGCTGCGCGGGCATGTCGCCGCAGTGCTCCCGGACTATATGGTCCCGGCGACATTCACGCGGGTCGACAGGTTTCCCGTCACCGTCAACGGAAAACTCGACCGGGACGCGCTACCCGATCCCGACCTCGGGCAGACCCGAAGCGGTCGCCCCCCGGAGACCGACACCGAACTCGTCCTGGCCGACATCTTCCGCGACGTCCTGCATCTCGCGCCGGAGGCACCGTTGTCGGTCGACGACGACTTCTTCCATATGGGTGGGCATTCCCTGCTGGCGACGCGGGTGGTCGCCCGCACCAATGCACAGCTCGGATCCAGGTTGTCGCTGCGAGATGTGTTCGATCACCCCACCCTCGCGGGTCTGGCCGACCTGATCTCCGATGCGCCGGACCCGTGTGCGGCCGTGTCGATCGGAGAGTTGCAGCGACCGGACGTGATCCCGGCGTCCTTCGGGCAGCAGGCACTCTGGGTGATCGACGCGCTCGGCGACCCGGGGGGTCGGTATGTCGTACCGACGCTGATACGACTCGAAGGCAGGGTGGACGTCGAGGCCCTCGCGGCCGCGGTGCGCGACGTCGTGAACCGGCACGAGCCGCTTCGAACGCTGCTGGTCGACGACGACGGAAGGGTCTGCCAGGCGATCGTCCCTGTCCAGGACCTCGATCGCCGCGAGGTCCTCGCGGTGGAGGATCTCACCAGCGCCGACGAGCACACGGTCGACTCGACGGTGCAGCGCCTGGTGCAGGCGAGGTTCGATCTGGCGGTCGACGTTCCGTTCCGCGCGAATGCGCTCCAGGTAGCGGACGCGGCGTGGGTCCTGATCGTGGCGATCCACCACCATGCCATCGACGAATGGTCCCTGCCGGTGCTGCTGAGGGACCTGTCGACGGCCTACCGAGCCCGCGTCGCGGGCGAGGCACCGAACTGGGCCCCGTTGCGCGCGCAGTACGCGGATTACACGCTCTGGCAGCGTCAGGTTCTCGGGGATCCTGCAGATCCCGATTCCGAGATCGCCGGGCATCTCGAATACTGGCGGGACAGCCTGGCGGGCGCGCCCGAGCAGTCGACGATCACTCCCGACAGGCCCCGACCGATCGCTCCCACGCACCGAGGTGACGAGGTCACCTTCACGATCGACGAGGCTACGGTCGCGGCCTTGCAGCACGTCGTCGATGCGCAGGGTGTCTCCATGTTCATGATCGTGCACGCTGCGACCGCGTTGGCGGTGTCCGCGCTCGGGGGTGGTGACGACGTCGTCGTCGGATCGCCCGTCGGGGGGCGAACCGAGGACGGGCTCGAGGATCTCATCGGGTACTTCGTCAACACCCTCCCTATACGTCACCGACTTCGGCCCGGCGACACCATCGGCGATGTGCTCGCCCGAGCCCGGCGGACCGTATTGGAGGGATTCGCCCACCAGGAGGCGCCGTTCGAGCAGATCGCGACGGCGGTCGGCGCCGAACGGTCGGCCGCCCACAATCCCGTCTTCCAGGTCATGCTCACGCACCGGGTGATCGCGGGCGAGCAACGCACCGTCACCTTTCCGGGGGCCGACGCCCAGCGGAAGCTGGTGCCGCTCGAGACGGTCAAGACCGACCTCGACCTGTTCGTGTTCGACGGCACCGACCGTCTCTCCGGTGTGCTCCGGTTCTCGACCGAACTGTTCGACCGAGCCACCGCCGAGCGATTCCTCGAAGCGCTCCGGTACTCGTTGGACGCGATCGCGGCCGGCCCCGCCACCCGTGTGGCGGACATCGCGCTCACGCCGGCATCCGCGGCAGGAGACGTCGGCGCCTGGTCGACGGGGCCGGTGATGCCCGTACCGCACGCCACGGTGGACTCCCTGGTGCAGGATCAGGCGGCCTCGTCGCCGGATGCGATCGCCGTCACCGACGATGCGGCACAGGCGGACTGGTCCTACGCGGAGTTCGATTCGCGGGTGAACGCGCTGGCGCACCTGTTGGTCGATCGGGGTGTAGCGGTAGGCGATCGCGTGGCCGTGATGCTGCCGCGATCCGCCGATCTCGTGATGGCTCTGGCGGGGACTCTGCGTGCGGGGGCGGCGTATGTACCGATGGATCTCCGATATCCCGCCGCGCGAGTGCAGGCGATTCTGATGGACGCCGCCCCGTTGCTGGTGCTGACCGACCGGGACACCGCGAACGCCCACGAGCGTACGTTCGTCGATACGGGCGTTGCTGTCGTGGTGGTGGATTCGGAGACGGTGCCGGTCCGCCCAGCATTCGGACGGTCGAAGCCGCCGACACTTGCCCGCGCGCTCACACCGGCCGACCCCGCGTACGTGATCTTCACGTCCGGCACCACGGGCCGTCCGAAGGGGGTGGAGCTGTCCCATCGTGCGGTCGTCAACCGATTGCTCTGGGGGCGGGACAGGTTCGGCTATTCGGCGGCCGATCGAGTGCTGCTGAAGGCGTCGGCCGTCTTCGATGCGTCGGTCCCGGAGATCTTCCTCCCGTTGATCGTCGGGGCGACGATCGTGGCCGCCGCCGACGGAGCCCAGGGCGATCCCGCCTACATCGCGGATGTGATCCGCAGACAGCGCGTCACGAGCACACATTTCGTACCGTCGATGCTCCAGGCGTTGCTGCAGTCGGCACCCGATCCGGCCTCGCTGTCGACGGTACGGCGCGTGTTGTTCGGCGGCGAGGCTCTCTCGCCTGCGGCCGCCCTCGCCGCGCGCGGACTGTTCTCGGGCGCAGAGACATTCAATCTCTACGGTCCCACCGAAGCCGCCATCAACGTCACCGGCTACGACCTCGCGCACCTGCCCGCGGGGGCGGGTACGACGCCTATCGGCCGCCCCGCGTGTAACTGCTCGGTGCGGGTGTTGGACGGGTGGCTGCGTCCGGTGCCGGCGGGCGCGGCGGGCGAGCTGTATCTGGGTGGGATCCAGGTGGCGAACGGCTACGTCGGGCAGGCGGGTGTGACCGCGGAGCGGTTCGTCGCCGATCCGTTCAGCACGACCGGCGACCGCCTGTACCGGACCGGTGACCAGGTCCGCTGGAACCGAGAGGGGGAATTGGAGTTCCTGGGGCGGTCGGATGATCAGGTGAAGGTGCGCGGGTTCCGGATCGAGCTCGACGAGATCCGATCGGTCCTCGAACGCCACGAGTCGGTCTCCGGTGCGGTGGTGCTCGCCTGTGAGCATCCCGCCGGAGGCAGATTCCTGGCCGCGTACATCACCGCCGGCGCCGGCGCCGATGACGCCGCGCTGTTCGACGCTTTGCGCGGTCATGTCGTTGACCGGTTACCGGAGTACATGGTGCCGGCCACCTTCACCCTCCTCGACAACTTCCCGGTCACCGTCAACGGGAAGCTCGACCGGCGGGCACTGCCCCAGCCGGACCTCGGCCGAGCAGCTACCGGTGGCCGGACCCCAGAGACGGAGAGCGAACTCGCGTTGGCGCAGATCTTCCGTGATGTGTTGCATCTCGACGACGCTGCCGAGCTGTCCGTCGATGACGACTTCTTCCGCCTCGGCGGCGACAGCATCATGTCGTTTCAGGTGGTGGCCCGCTCGCAGCGTGCCGGGATGCAACTGACCGGGCAGGACGTCTTCACCGCTCGTTCGATCCGCGAGCTGGCGCGGATATCGGACCTGCAGGCGGCCGAATCGCATCACGGCGACCTCGAAACGACGCCCGCGGCGGACCCGGAGTCGGTGCTGTGGCCGGCGGCGGCACGCAGGGTGGAGGAGCCGGGATTCGAGTCGAATGCACAATCGTTCGTGCTCGTCACACCCGCTGGTCTCACCGAGCAGGATGTCGAACGAATCTGGTATCACGTCGTGGAGCATCATCCCGCGCTCCGCGGCCTGCTCGTACAGGACGAGTCGGGGCAACACGGATTCGCGGTTCGTCCCCCGGATGCCGTCTCGGAGGCCGGCGAGTTCGCGTCGGCGTCTGTGTCGTGGGAGTGGTCGTCCCCGGAATGGCGCGAGCGCGTCCGTTCGACCGCCTCGACCTTGTCACGCCTGTTGGATCCCGAGGACGGCGTGCTGTGGCAGGCGGCCTGGTTCACCAGCAACGCGGAGGACTCGGGCCGGTTGTTGCTGGTGATCCATCGCCTGGTCATCGACGGCATGTCATGGCGGATACTGGGCGACGACCTCCAGCACTCGTGGGAGCGGATGATCGGGCGCACCACCGACGAGCTGCTTCCCGCGGGAACGACGGTGCCGGGTTGGGCCGCCGCGCTCGCCTCCCGCGCATCCGATCCCGACGTCCTCGACAGTGTCGACTATTGGACGGAGGTGACAGCGTCGGCCGATCCCCTGTTGGGGTCCCGGCCGCTGGATCCGGCGCGCGATATACGGCGCACCGCCGGCACGGTGTCCCTGCAGATGCCGCCGCATATCACCGATAGCGTGCTGACCGAACTGCCGCGGTCGCTATCCGCCGACGTGAACGAGGTGCTGCTGGGTTCGCTCGCCATCGCGGTCGGTGCCTGGCGGGCTCGGAGAGGTGTCGAACACCGCCGGGTACTGGTCGGACTCGAGGGTCACGGGCGTGAGGAGTCCTTCGTCCCCGGAAGCGACCTGTCGCGGGCCGTCGGATGGTTCACCACCGAGTATCCCGTCGGGCTCGACACGGCCGACGTGGATCCGGCGACGGCGCTCACCGACCCCGGCGCCGCCGCTGCAGCGGTATTGCGGATCAGAGACGAGTTGCGCCGGGTTCCGGACCACGGCATCGGGTACGGCGTCCTGCGCACGGCGAGCTCGGCTGCTACCGAACTGCTCGAAGGGACCGGGCCGCAGGTCGGTTTCACCTACCTCGGTCAGTTCGGTTCCGGCGGCGGCACGGACGACGCCGAGTGGCACACCGCGCCCGAGACGCCGGGCATCAGAGACCTGGGCGATCCGGCCACGCCGCTCGCGAGTGTGCTGCACATCGACATCGCAGCCGTGGAGGCACGCGATGGAAGCGGGTGGGACCTGCAGGGCGGCATGACGTACGCCACCGAGATCCTCGAGGAGGCCGATGTGGTCGGACTCCGGGATCTCTGGATACAGGCTCTCGACTCCTTGGCGAAGACGAATGAAAAGAGAAGCCGCCCATGACCTCGACCTCACCACGACGCCGCACCACACTGATCGCGGCGCTCCTGAGCGCGGCTGCCGCGCTCGCGGCATGCGGTGACAGCAGCGACACCCCCGCCGGCGAGATGCGCAGCTTCAAGGCCGACAACGGTACCGTCGAGATCCCCACACACCCGCAGAGGATCGTGACGATCGGCTCTCCGGGCGTGTTCCTACAGATCGGCGTCGAACCCGTCGGCATGAGCGGCGCTCCAGGCAAGGAATGGATGTCCTGGCTGACACCGCAACAGCGAGAGGCATACGAAGCAGCGGAGAACCTCGGCAATCTGCCGAACCTCGACTATGAGCAGATCGCCGGCCTGAATCCGGACCTCATCACCGTTGCCATCCCACGGGAGGCGTGGGAGCGGAATGCCGACGTGGCGAAGCGGCTGAAGGCTATCGCACCGACCGCGTACATATCTATCAACCCCAGCAAGACAGATATGTCGCCATGGAAAGCACAGCTCCAGCGAACAGCCGATGCAGTCGACGCGCGCGGCAGGGTCGACGACGATAAAGCCGCCTACGACAAACTCGTCGCCGATATCAAGGGGAGATACGGCAGTCTGCTCCGATCGACGACCTTCGCATTCGTGAATCGCACCGAGGGGGAAGAAGGCAGGTTCGAACGCGAGTACTCCAGCAGCTACTGCACGGTCGCCGCGACGGAAGCGGGGCTGGACATCCCCGGCGAGACGTCCGTGGGGACGAAGACGTTCGAAACCGTCTCGATGGAACGCATCAGTGATCTTTCGCAGTTCGACGCGATCATCTATCGATCCGGCCCGGACAAGAAGCCCGCTCCCGCCGTCGAGCCCGTGCTGGAATCCAACGCCTGGAAGTCACTCCCGCAGGTGAGCGACGGGCGAGCGTTGGGTGTGCAGTGCGATCCGACGCTCACCTACTCGGCGAAGGCTGCGGAGCTGAGGTCGATCGAGGAAGCCCTGGACAGGCTCGCATCGAAGAAATGACCCGCCTCGCGCGCACGGACCGCGGAGTTTCAAAAGGTGAGCGAGGCATCGGCGAGACCTGGTTCGAAAGCCCCATCGCCGATGCCTCGCTCACCTCTGCAGCTACTTCTTGGCGAGAGTGCCGAGAGCCTTGCGAAGCGAGTTCAGGCTCGTGATTCCGTTCGGGTAGTTGAACCCGGTTCCGGGGCACGTCACGCCCACCGCTCGGCCACTGCCGACCTGGGGCAGAGCCTTCCAGATGTTGGAGTCCAGGACCGGAACGAACTCGTCCTTCGGTTCTCCATTCGGTCCGAGCGGATAGATCAGCGCATCGTAACCCGCGTAGTCGCTCAACCGCTCCATCGACATCTCGTCCCACGAACGCCCGGCGGCCGACTTCGGGAAGTCGAGCCCGACCTCCGTGGCGTAGACGGCACAGAATCCGCCCGAGTAATCGATGGCGACCGTCCCAGCGGCGGTCTGCGGGAAGCGATCGAACTGCACAAACCTCTTCGACTTGATGAAGGGCGTGAACTCGCTCTTCATCGATGCGACCAACTTGTCGTACTCAGCCTTTTTCGAATCGAATAGCTCACTTCTTCCCAGAGCATCGGCCGTGCGCTCGCCCTCCTTCTTCC
Source organism: Tsukamurella sp. 8F (assembly GCF_029167375.1). Classification (GTDB taxonomy): domain Bacteria; phylum Actinomycetota; class Actinomycetes; order Mycobacteriales; family Mycobacteriaceae; genus Tsukamurella. The sequence goes on along the minus strand of NZ_JARFTP010000003.1, from coordinate 216,974 downwards.
ACACTGCGTTGTTGTTCGTTATGAAAATCGTGGGAGCGATCGAACGGAGCCGGTCCTCGATGGGTGCGAAGGTCTTGTCCAAAGTCGGCTTGGGGCTCGCAATGTAGATGAGGTCAGGCTTCAGTCGCGCGACCTCCTCGACGTCCACCTCGGTGACCGTGCCGACTTTTGCCGCCTGCTGGTACGCCGCGAGCTGATCCGGTGAAAACCATCGGGACGCCGCCGAGAAGTTCGACAGATCACTGACCCCGACGGGCTTCGTTCCCAACACGATGGCAGGCACGACGCCGTTACTTATCGCGACGATCCGCTGCGGATGCACCGGGATCTCGACGGTGCCGTTATCGGCTTGGAACTGGCGCGTCTGGCCGGTAGAGCCACTCGAATCGTCGCTGCCGCCGCACGCGGTCAGGACGAGTACAGCGCTGAGTAACACCGCAGCCAGCGCGGCGGCACGGCTCCTCACGGGTATAGCAGTCATAGATGGTTCCTCTTTCTTCATTCGGTGTGCCGTAAACCCTGCTGTTCGGTGATGTACTCGACGGTCCCCGCGAGCTCGATCACCGAACGGTGCGTGAACACATCCCGAGGCGCGATCCGCAATCCGTGCGCGCGGGCTTCGCCGACCAGTTTCATGGCCACGATGCTGTCCCCGCCGAGTTCGAAGAAATCCGCATCGGCAGCGACCGTCGCGACGCCGACGACGTCCGCGACGATCTCGCACAACGTTCGCTCGAGAGCCGTCGACGGTCCTACACCCCGAGGGAGTGGAATCGGAGCGGGAAGCGCGGCCCGGTCGATCTTGCCGCTGGCCAGCAGCGGCAGTGTGTCGAGAGTGACCACGGCGCTGGGAACCATGTAGTCGGGGAGCGTCCGCGCCGCCTCCGCACGAACATCGATGTCGCGGTCGGCGGCGACATAGCCGACCAGCTGGGGAGCGCCACCCGCGATCTCGCGTACTACCACCGCCGCATCGGACACCCCGGCCATCGCCTTCAGGGTGGATTCGATCTCGCCGAGCTCGATCCGGAAGCCCCTGAGCTTGACCTGGTCGTCGCTGCGTCCGCGGTACTCGATCAGGCCGTCGAACGTCCATCGGGCGCGGTCCCCCGTCCGGTACATGCGAGAGCCGCCGATCGGATCGGCGACGAAGCGTTCCGCCGTGAGTCCCGCGCGGCCGATGTAGCCACGGGCAAGACCCGCTCCTGCGAGGTACATCTCGCCTTCGACCCCGATCGGGACGGGACGCAGTAGATCATCGAGTATGTACGCCGTCGTGCCGCCGACGGGGCGGCCGATCACCGGCCGATCCGAATCGGTCGCAGCCGCCACAGCGGCGTCGACCGTGGATTCTGTGGGGCCGTACAGATTTACGGCGACGGTGTCCGGCAGGTTCCGCAGGCGCGACCACAGGTTCGCCGACACGGCCTCCCCACCGAACCCGAGCATCGCGATCGGTATGTCGCTACCCAGGCCACGATCGAGCAATTGCTCGATGTACGTCGGCGTGAGTTCGAGGAAGTCCCATCGCCGGCCGTTCAGCCGGGCGAGCAGAGCATCCGGATCGCGCTGCGTGTCCTCGTCGACGATGTCCACGGTGTGGCCCCCGAATATCCACAGCAGAGGTTGCCATGAGGCGTCGAACGCGAACGACCAGGCGTGCCCCACCCGCAGATGACGTCGACCTGTGCTGGCGACGACTGTGTCGTGGAGCGCTTTCCGATGCGACGCATAGAGATTGACCAGTCCTCGGTTCGTGACGGCGACCCCCTTGGGTCGTCCCGTGGTCCCCGATGTGAACAGGATGTACACCGGATGGTCGGGGTGGCGGCGCACGCCGATCCACCCCGGATCGCCGTCTTCGTAGGCCTCGTGCAGACGCAGGAACGGTAGATCGCCGGGAACGATGGCCCTCGTCGAATCGTCGATGATCGACATCGCTGCGTGTGCGTCCGCTGCCATCGACCGCACCCGCGAGCTCGGTGTCGCGGGGTCGATGGGGAGGTACGCCGCGCCCGCGATCAATACGCCGAAGATCGCTGCCACATAGCCGGCGCCTCGGGGCAGGCACACGACCACGACGTCCTCCGGGCCGACACCGCGCGACTGCAATCGTGCGGCCACGCGCCGTGACCGGGCGGCCAGGTCGGCGAAAGTCCACTCCGTCGACCCGGAGACGACCGCCGTGGCGTGAGGATGCCTGTGCACCGCTTCGAGGAAGAGCTCCGCAATCGTGTCCGGAACGGCCTCCTCCAAGCTCGGCATCGCCGGCGGCAGCGCGACGATCGCACGCTCCTCCCCCAGCACTTCGATACTGCCGATCCGCTGGTCGACCCGGCTCGTCATAGCCTCGAGCACACGATGGAAACGATCGGCGAGGGCCTCGACGGTGCGCTCGTCGAAGAGGTCCGTCGAATACTCGACGACCCCACTGAATCCCCCGGCCTCGTTCTCCGTGAAGTCGAAGGACAGGTCGAACTTCGCGGTGCCCGAGGAGTTGGCGAGGCCCCGTAGGGTTCCATCGGACCTGCGCCCGGCCACGGGGGGCGGCGCGTCGACCGCTCCGATATAGACCACCATCACCTGGAACAGGGGGTGCATCGACATCGTGCGGCTGGGACCGACCGCATCGACGACGTGCTCGAACGGGATGTCCTGGTGATCGAATGCAGCCAGGTCGTCCTCTCGTACCCGGGCGAGGACGTCGCTGATGGACGGATCACCGGACAAGTCGGTCCGCAGGACCACGGTGTTGAGGAAGAACCCCACGAGATCTTCGAGTTGCTGATCGGTTCGCCCCGAAATCGGTGTGCCCAGCACGATGTCGTCGCCTGAGCCGCTGCGGCACAACGTGATGGCAACCGCCGCGTGGACGAGCATGAACATGCTGATCCGATGCTGTTCGGCGACCGCCCGCAGCGCCAGCGCGTGCTCACGTTCGCATACCACGGGCACGGTGCTGCCGCGATGACTGATCTGTGCGGGGCGCGGACGGTCCAACGGCAGCGGAAGCTCTTGCGGGGCACCTTCCAATCTCGTACGCCAGTAGCCGAGCTGTCGAGCGGCCACGCTGTTCGGGTCGTCCCGATCGCCGATCCGGTCACGTTCCCACACCGTGTAATCGGTGTACTCGACCGGCAACGGAACATAGGACGGCGATCGTCCGGCCAGCCGCGCCACGTACGCGGTGTCGAGGTCCGTCCTCAATCGCCGGGCCGACCACTCGTCCGTCGCGATGTGGTGGATGACGAGTACCACGAGATGGTCGCCGTCGAACTCGAAAGCATCGACCCGCAACGGAATCTCCGACTCGAGGTCGAAGGCGTGCCGGAGAGCCTCGGTCACGCCGGCGGCGAGATCGCCTCTCCCGATCCGCTTCAGCTCAACGGGGACGGATACATCCGGCGCTTGGACGTCTTGAATACCGCTGCCGTTCACCGAGGGGAATATGGTGCGCAGTGTGCAGTGCCGGCGCGCGACATCGGATATCGCGGCGCGCAGCACGGCGATATCCACGCGTCCGGACGGAGCCTTCCAGAACATCGGAACGTTGTACGTCGGTGTGGGACCTTGTATCTGGTGGAGCACCCACATCCGCTGCTGAGCGAAGGACAACGGCAACCGAGCAGGCGGCTCCGCCAGACGAACCAGCGGCGGCTGCCCGGCTGCCGTGCTACCCGAGTCGATGAGTTCTGCGATCTGTGCGACCGTCGGCGTGTCGAAGATCCCCCGCAGTGGCACCGCGACCCCCGAACTGCTGCGGATCCGGTTCGACAGACTGATGGCCAGGAGCGAGTGGCCGCCCAACAGGAAGAAATCGTCTTCTGTCCCAACGGATTCAAGCCCTAGGATGTCGGCGAATATCTCACACAGAATCTTCTCGGTGGGAGTCGTCGGAAGCGTCTGCGCGGTGACCGGCGAACCGAACTCGGGGCGGGGCAGGGCCGCACGGTCCACCTTGCCGTTCGCGGTGCGCGGCAGGGCGTCCACCACGATGACGGCCGCCGGCACCATCGGCGCCGGCAGGAAGCGCGCCGCCTGCTCGCGGATACGTGCTCCTTCCAGGTCGTCGACCGGCACTCCACCCGCCGGAGCCACGTAGCCGACCACCCGGGTCAGTCCGTCGTTCTCATCGAGTACCGCCGTTGCGGCGCCGACACCGGACGCCGCGGCCAGTGTCGAACTGATCTCGCCGAGTTCGATGCGGTGGCCGCGGATCTTCACCTGGTCATCGCTGCGGCCGACATAGTCCAGCAGCCCGTCCCGACCCCACCGCACGATGTCGCCGGTCCGGTACAGCCGCTCCCCCGCCGAGGCGGCGCCGGAGATCGCCGGCGTCGCCACGAACCTCTCGGCCGTGAGCGCGGGTCGATTGCGGTACCCGGACGCCACCTGTACACCACGGAGATAGAGTTCCCCGGTCACGCCGGGGGCGACCGGGCGCAGGTTCCGGTCCAGGACCAGAGCGTCCGTATTGGGCACGGGAGCACCGATGGGCACGCGAACCCCGTCGGGATCGGCCGCCCGCTCCGGCGCTGCGGTGAAGGCGGTGGCGTCACCCGTGACCTCCGTGGAACCGTAGAGGTTCACGATCTCCGCCTCCGGGACGAGCCGACGGAGCGCATCGGCGGTGCGGGCGGTCAGCCGCTCTCCCGAGCAGATCCATCGCCGCAGACCCGACAACTGGGCGTGCGCGTCACCGGTCTCGATCAGGGCATCGGCTAAGCCGGGCACCGTCACGAGATCGGTGACCCTGTGACGACGGACAAGCGCCGCGATCCTCTCCGCGTCCTGCACGGCTTCGGTGTCGGCCACGACGAGGGTCCCGCCGCGCGCAAGCATCGCGAAGATCTCGGTGGACGCATCGACGAACCCGATCGCCGACTTCGCGAGCCCCACCCCGCCGGACCCGAAGCGCTGCACGGCCCAACGGATCCGATTGACCAGACCCGCGTGGCTGAGCTCGACCCCCTTGGGTTCTCCCGTGGTACCGGACGTGTAGATCAACGCCACGGTGTCGCCGGGTGATAACAAACGGCTACGGAGCGCATCCGTCACGGGTTCCACCGGTCCCCCGGCCAGCGCCTCCTCGGCGGCAGGGGCGTCGACGATGATGCGAATCGGGATGGCAGCCAACAGACTCGAGAGCCCCCCGCAGCTGGTCGGTTGATCGGTCACGACGCCGGCGGGGGCGGAGTCCCCGAGGAGGAAACCGACACGATCAGGCGGGTACGACGGATCGACGGGAACGTATGCCGCGCCCGCGCGCACGACCGCCGCCAACGCGACCGGTAACCACTCGCTGCGCTGCAGCACGACCCCGACCACGTCCCCCACGCGTATCCCCTGCCGGATCAGCTCGAGTGCCAATCGATCGACGCGGGCATCGAATGCGGCATAGGAGAGCGTCGCGTCCCCGAAGACGACTGCGTTCGCACTCGGGGTGGCCGCAGCCTGAGCGCGCAGCAGGCCGTCGACTGTCGCCTCCGCGGCCCGCGGTGTTCGTGGTCCCCGGGACCACTCGGCGATCAGTTCACGGTCCTGAGCGGCAACGAGATCGAGTTCGGCGACCGGAACCGAGCTGTCCGCGGCGAACGCGTCCAACACCCGGCTCAGGGTCTGAACGAAGCACTCGACCGTATCGGTGTCATAGAGTTCGGCGGCGTAGCCTCCGAACGCGGTGATCCTGTCGGTCCCCACCGTGACATACAGTTCCACATCGCATTTCACCGTCTCCGGCGCAACCCGATCGACTGCGCCCACGCCGACGCCGGGCGCGAAGTCTCCCGGCGGTCCTCCGTCCTCACGGTAGATCAGCATCATCTGGAACAGCGGGGTATGCGATGTACTCCGCTCGACTCCGGCCGCGCGCACGATCGCCTCGAACGGCGCCTCCTGATTCTCGAACCCGGCAAGAATGACCGCACGAACCCGCGCCAGGACCTCGGCGAGGGTGGGCCTTCCCGACAGGTCGTAGCGCAGCGGGAGCGTGTTGACGAAGTAGCCGACGAGGTCATCGAGATCGCTGTCGGTACGCCCCCCGACCGGAGATCCGATCACCACGTCGTCGCCACTCCCCAGCGACCACACCGCCAAGGCGACCGCAGCCTGGGTGAGCATGAACATCGAGACGTCGTGCCTGCGAGCGACCTCACGCAACCGTGACACCGTCGCGTCGGCGACGATGTCCTCGCGCCACGCGCCCGACCAGGTCGGTACCACCGGACGCGGCCGGACCGCCGGCACTCCCGACACTTCCGGGGCGCCATCCAGCGCGCCCCTCCAGTAGCTCAATTGTTGTTCCAGCAAAGACTTTTCGTCCGACTGGTCCCCGAGATACCGCTGTTGCCAGATCGCGTACTCGGCGTACTGGACGGGCAGCGGGGACCACGCCGGTGTCCGCCCCTCCGAACGCGCGGCGTACGCGGATGCCAGGTCCTGATACATCGCGGGAGTCGACCACTCGTCGAAGGCCGAGTGGTGAACAGCCACGCCCAGGACACATCCGTCCGCACGGCGCACCAGCACGACGCGAATCGGGAGGTCGGCCCCCAGCGTGAACGGCCGGCGGATCGAACTCCGTAGGTGTCGCCCTACCTGCTGAGCGTCCCACTCGCGTCCATCGACGATCTGCACGCTCAGCTTCTCCGCCGCGTCGGACGCCGGCAGGATCTCCTGGCGCAGCCCCACCACATCGTCGGCGATGAGCAGCGTGCGAAGCGCCTCGTGGCGTCCGACCACGTCGCCGACCGCATGACCCAGCGCCGCAACGTCCACGTCGCCGACCAACGGCAGGACGTAGGGCACGATGTACTGGTCCGACGGTCCGCTCAGCTGATCGATCAACCACAGTGACTGCTGCCCGTGCGATGCCGGGATCGGCCCCGTCGGCCGCACCACGTCGGCTACGCGCATCCGTGCTGTCTCCCCGTGCCCGCGAACCTCGTCGACCACGTGTGCGATGCCGGCGATCGTAGGGTTCTCGATGAGGCTTCGCAGGGTCAGTGTGACGTCGAGCTGCGCGTTGAGCCGCGACGTCAATCGCGCCAGCCGCAGCGAGTCGACACCGATGTCGATGAACGCGCTGTCGACCGAGATCGTGGCCTCTTCCACGCCGACCACCGACGCGACGACGGACCTGACGTCCCGCTCCACGCCGGAGGCGGGCGCTACGACCGCACCGGTCGAGGTGAGGTCCGGAGCAGGCAGGGCGGCGTGATCGATCTTCCCATTCGTGGTCAGCGGCAGGGTCGCCAGTTCGGCGAAGCCAGCGGGCACCATGTAACCCGGAAGCCTGGCCGCGACGAAGTCACGAAGGTCGGCGACCGGGATGGAGCGCACGGCGGTGTAGTACGCGGCGAGCCTCGTCACCGCCGCGTCGTCGTCGCGGATGACGGTCACCGTGGCGGCCGTGACATCGGGATGCGCGCGGACGGTCTCCGCGATCTCGTTGAGCTCTACCCGGAATCCGCGGATCTTGATCTGGTCGTCGGTGCGCCCCAGGAAGTCGATCTGACCGTCCGATCGCCAACGCACCTGATCGCCTGTGCGGTACAGACGCTCGCCGCGATCGAAGGGATCGGCCACGAATCGCTCAGCCGTCAACGCGGGTCTGCCGAGATAACCGCGCGCGACCCCGACACCCGCCAGATACAGCTCCCCGGCCGTACCCGTGGGAACCGGCTGCAGGTTCACGTCCAGGACGTAGGCCCGCGTGTTGTCGATCGGCCTTCCTGCGTTCGACGTCTCGCCGTCCGCCAGATCGGCACCGAGCGCATTGATCGTGTACTCGGTCGGTCCGTACAGGTTGTAACTCTCGACGCCGGGCGCCTCGCGCAGCGCGGTCCACAACGCGTCGGGGACGGCCTCACCGCCGAGTGACACGAACACGACGCCGGGATCCGATTCCGATGTCGACCGCCCGGTGGGCCGCGGGCGCTCCAGAAGCCCCTCCTCGACGAGCACCTGCCCGTACGACGGCGTGACGTCGAATCCGTCGATGAGCTCGCGGTCGTAGTGTTCGAGCAGCCGCTGGGGATCCTTGCGGAGATCATCGTCGATGACATGCACCTCGTGCCCGTCGAGTAGCCAGAACAACTGCTCCCATGAGGCATCGAACGAGAACGAGGTGGTGTGCGCGATCCGCATCCGACGTCCCCCCTGATGGGCGACCACCGGATCGAAGATCTTCCGCACATGATTGAAGTACATGTTCGTCAGGCCCCGGTGCCCCACCGCGACACCTTTGGGTCTCCCCGTCGACCCCGATGTGAAGATCACGTAGGCGAGGTTGTCCACATGGACGGATGCCGGGGCGGGTGCCACGTCGAGAGCGGCGATGCGCGTCTCGACATCGTCGGCGTCGAGCACAACCGCACCGATACGTCGCCTGCCGGGCAGCCGGTCGAGCAATGCGGAGGTGGTCACGATCGCGGCGGGATCGGCGGCGTCGAGTATGTACTCGATGCGTTCGGCCGGGTGATCGGCATCGATCGGCACGTAGGCTCCACCCGCGAAGAACACCCCGAACAGGGAGACGACGGTCCGCTCGTCCCGAGGAAGCAGCAGCCCGACGCGATCCTCCGCCGTGACGCCGCGCTCCCTCAGCAACGCGGCACACCGCCGAGCGCTGTCTAGAAGTTCCGCGAACGTCAGGCGAGTGTCGCCGGCGACGATCGCCGTCTCACCCGGTGTCCGCTCGGCCTGTCTCTGCAGCAGATCACCGATGGTGAGAGCAGGCAGCTCCCGCGTCGTGTCGTTCCATCCGGCATACCGTGACCGCTCCGCCGGCACCGTTACCCCGATCCGGCCGACGGGTGCTTCGACATCCGCCGACATCGCGGCCAGAGTGCCGATGAGTCGGTCGATGATCGTCCCGATATCGCTCTCGGAATACAGATCGCCGCGATACGAGCATCGCACCCGGATCCGATCATCCGGCAGAACGGCGAAAGACAACGGATAATGCGTGGAGTCGTCTACCTCGAAATCCGCGAGCTCGATGCGACTTCCACCCGGCTCACCCCGGTCTTCGACCTCGCCGACGACCACGGGTTGGTTCTGGATGATGAACAGCGTGTCGAACAGCTGCTCACATCCGGCGATTCGATGGATCTCACTCAGCGGCACGTGAGCGGCATCGATGACGCCCGCGCTGCGGGAGTGCTGCCCGACCAGTACGTCGCGGACCGATGCGGTGGGCGGAGCAGACACCGCCACCGGCACGGTGTTGTACAGGAGGCCGATGATGGATTCGGCACCCGCGAGTTCCGGAGGGCGCCCCGATACGCTGGTGCCGAACACCGCGTCGAGCCGGTTGGTCATGCGCGCGAGCGTGATTCCCCATGCGACCTGGAAGAATGTCCCGACGGTGACGCCGGCGTCTCGACAGGCGTCCACCACCTTCCTTTGTAACGTGGCATCGAGGTAGCGATATACGTCCGCCGCGGCAGCGGCATCGGCGGCCACATCCGCGGCCGCCGGAGCCACGATGGTGGGTTCGGGTCCGCCTGCCCCTGCGTCTCCGGGAGACTGCGCGAGATATCGCCGCCACGCGTCTCCCGATGCCGTCCCCTCGCGCTCCGCCAGCCATTCCAAGTAGTCCCGGTAGGCCGTCCGCGCGGGCACCGACGCCCCCGAAGGGTCGCTGTACAGCGCGAGAAGGTCATTCCATACGTGACCCAATGACCATCCGTCGAAAAGTAGGTGCTCGCGCGTCATAGCCACGATCCACTCCCCATCGGATATCTCCAGCAGGAGGAATCGGATGAGTGGCGGACGGTCGGCGACGAATGGCGCCGACCGCTCCTCCGCCAATATCTTGTCGGGATCGTCGCCCGACCACTCCGACCGGCGGACGGTCCTTACCGGCGGCGCGGGGTCGGGAGGGATCACCTGCAATGCTTGACCGCCGATTCGCACGAATCCCGCAGACAGATTCGGGGTCCGGGCCAGCAGCATCGCCACCGCCGTCTTCATCCGCCCCGAATCGAGCGCACCGGTTATACGGATTCGCGACTGGACGGCATAGAGGTCGGTGGTTCCGGTCTCATTGGCGAGCTGCAGGTGATAGAAGAGGCCTTCCTGCAACGGCGATAACGGCAGGACGTCAGCCGTTTCACCGAACCGTTCCGTGAGCTCCTGTCGGTCTGTGGCAGAAAGGTGGACGAGCGGCTTCTGTTCGGCATGGACATGCACCACGTCGTCGACCACCGCGTCGAGATCCCAGCCGTCGGGGCGAGGTGTCGCACTCCTGGCGGCCAGCGCACCGGCGAGCGCGATCGCGTCCAATTCGCGGCCGCACCGCGATTGCACGAGGACCCGTGCCCTACGCCGCCGGGCTCCGCCTGCGGCGGGTCGGCACAGGACGGTGATCAGGATTCCGTAGGGGCCCCACCCGTCGGGCATGTCCACGCCCGCTACCAGCTCGCTCGAGGTATCCGCGACCCTGATCAGGACCCGCGCCGGCGAGCGCGGCTGAACCACGCCGTCCGGGCGCTCGCCCCGCCACAGGAGCAGCCCGAGGCCTGCCACGGATGAGCGATCGGGCAGCACCACGCCCGCATCGCGCATGCCCTGCACGGCATCCACACCCGGCGGGATTCCGGCGATTCGATCGGGGTCGAGCAACACCGGGTATCGGACACTGAGCCGGCCCGGGACCGCGGCAGTCACTTCATCTCGCACGTCGCGTTCGACATCCACGATCACCCCACCCGGGACGAGGTCGCCGATCTCGGAGGCGAGCCACGTCATCGCCTGTGCAACAACACCGTCCGTGTCGAGACCGGTACGCCCGTCGGCACGCGCCACCAGCACCGAGCCGCTACACAACTCGGCGGCCGGTCCGGTACCTCCACCGGCGAGGTGCGGAAAGAGTCCGGTGGTACCCGTCCTATCGGGCCACGCACGCGTCGTACGGTCGGCAAGAAGATCGGCGGTGTCCGGCACCGTCAGGACGACACGGTCACCGGCGGCGATGGCGACGGCGGCCTTGGCCACGGCAGCGACGAAGACGTCGAGTGCCGATGGATCCACATCGCCTGTCGCAAGTACGTGGAACTCGGGGGTCCGGTCGTGTGTCCCGTCGTCGACGACGACGAGGTGCGCCGTCCCCGCAGCGACCGAGTCCACCTCGCCGGCCTGCGTCAGATCGCGCACGACATGGATGAGGGCGCGGACGTCGGCGTCTCCCACCGGCGCATCACGGGCATAGCCGAACGCCGTCGCACAGCGGACGAACGCCTCGACGACCGTCCGCACCGGGACCTGGCCCACGTCGAGCTCGTGGATCCACCGCCACAGGTCGGCCGGGTTCAGACCGGACTCGGCATCCGTGACCGCCAGCAGATCGACGGGCGCCGCGCCCGACGCGGCTCGATCGGCCGGCCGGGCGGCCGTGATCCCCGCGCCGATCTCGGCGTCCATCCCCCGGGCCGGATCACCGCTGCCGATCGCTTGCGCAAGCCGCTGCAGGGAAGCCTCTATCCCGTCCAGGAGCCGCTGGGCGGTGCGCGCCGAGTACCGGGTGCGATCACGCGTACAGCCGACCGTGACCACGGCATCGCCGGTCTCGATCCCGACTTCGATGCCGGGCGCAGGATGCTTCGTTCCCGCAGGGCCGTCGGCCATCGATACCATCACGAATTCGCCGGGCTCGACGGTCGTGTCGAGATCCCCGGCCAGAGCGGAGTAGACGTCGGTGAGCCGAACAGCGGCGTGCGCGGTGGCATCGTCGATGCGCTCGTGAACCTCCTGCAGATATCCCGCATCGGCCGCGGCCGCCTCGGGGACGGCGATACGTAGCGGCACGATCCCCGCGGGCCCGTCTGCGGGAATGACGAGCGGCACTGCAGCGTCGCCGGTCAGTTCGCGAACCGCCATTCCGGTGGCCGCCGCGAAGACCGCCAACCTGGCACTACCGCCCGTGCCGAGCACATCGAGCGCCGTCACGGCCTGGGGACCGAGGGGCCGGACGGCCGCCCCGTCTTCGGACGTGTCCGCTCCCGGGTCGGCGGGGATCGGTACCGGCGGCCGCGTCGACCGGCCGAGCTGCCCCCAGTAGCGCAGATCTGCGATCTCCTCGGTCAGATCGGCACGACCACGTGCGGCCAGCCCGAATAGAAGGCTGTAGAACCAGTACCGCTCGGCGAGCACCCCCAGGTCGGTTGCGCGAGCGAAGCTTTCGCGATCGCGGTAGGCGCCGATCCTCGCTAGTTCCTTCCTGCCGTAGTACGAGCCCGCCGGCCGCGCCGCACCGGGAGCGGGATCCGCAAGGGCAGGCGTGAGTGTGCCTGCTCGCAGTCCATCGAAGCTGGCCACGAAGATGTCGTGGCAGCGCTGGGTGACGTCGAGGGTGAGTTCTCCGAGAGTGATGTCCGGCGTCAGATCGAACATCCTCTGCGCGACGATCTCGCCCGTGTCGATCCCGGCATCGACGCGATGGACTGTGACTCCGAATCGCTTCTCACCATTGAGGATCGCGTACGCAGCACTCGCCATCGGCAGGCCGCGGTACTCGGGCAGCGGCCCGCCGTGGACGTTGAGGATCGTGAGGCCCAGGTCCAATATCGGCGACCGGAAGATGAACGGGTTCCCCGTCGACCACACCACATCCCCGGCGGTCGCGACCTCTGCGAACAATCCGTCGAGGTCGTTGATATCGGTGGCTATGGCGGTGTGTAGGTCGCGGAACTCCTCGGGGACTCGCTCGTCCGTAGGGTGAACCACCAGGCCGACGTCCGTACCGGTGGACAGGGCATGGTCGACAGCCCGCCACAGCAGAGCGCCCGCTCCTACGAAGATCATGCGGTTCCTTTCCAGCCATCCCGTGCACGGTCGATCCAGGCTAAGTTAGCTTAGCCTGACCAATATCGCGACAATCCGGGCCGGCGCCGCGTTCCATCACCCCACACCGGCGCGAGACCTATCGACCGCTCGTATACCCCGATCCTGCGGTCCCGGCGCCCGACTCACGCCGAATCATGTTGTGTTACCCTACCCTTACTTCACCGCGCTTGATCTACCCATGAGGAGGATGCGTGCAGGCACCCGCCGACATCCTGGACAGCGGGAGCCTGTCCAACCGGATGGAGGACGCCCGGATGATCGCCGACTATCAGGCCGCGGGCAGCAACATCGATGAGCTCATCTACCTCAGCCTGGGCGAGACCTGGGCCGACACCCCACCCGGTCTGGTGGCCGCCCTGGCGGATATCCCGAACCATGCCAACGGGTACCAGCTCACACCCTATGGTCTGCCCGCGCTACGAAACGTTCTCCGCGAGTACATCATCCGCACCCACGACCTCGACGACGTCACCCCCGGGTGGTTCGATGTGTCCGTCAGCCAGTGCGGAACCCGCTCCGCCATGGCCGATTTCGGGCAGTTCATCCGGAGCTGCACCCCCAAACGCCGCGTCGCACTGGTTCCGGAACCGGGCTGGGACTACCCGGGTGTGCTTGCTCCGCTGGGATTCTCAGTGCGTACCTACCCTCTGACCCAGCGGCAGGACTGGCAGCCCGACACCGAGGCCGTCGAGGAGATGATCCGCACCAGCCCCGACACCGGTCTTCTGGTTCTGAACCCTCAGCACAATCCGACCGGCTCGGACTGGACCCCGTCGGTGGTCGCACGCCTTCTCGACCTCGCCGAGGAGCGGGGGGTGGCCGTACTCCTCGACGACGCCTACTACGCGGTCCACACACCCGGCACGGCACCGACCAACGCTCTGCGAATCCTGTTGTCCGAACGTCGTACTCAGCCGTGGCTGGCCGTGCGGACGCTGGGCAAACAGTTCCGCTGCAACGGCTGGGGCCTGGGCGCACTCACCGGACGGCCGGAGACCCTGGGAATTCTCGCCGCCATCGCACATCGGCGCTATTACGGTTCCGCCGTGCCACTCCAGGCGGCCATGGCGTCGTGGCTGGCCGACCCGGAGTCCGATCGGTACATCGAGCAACTCGGCGACCACTACGTACGGACCAGGGACCAGGTCCACAGTCGGCTCGTCGGCGACCTCGGCTTTCCGGATCACGCCGTGTCTCCCGGCACCTGCACGTCGTACCTGCGGTTTCAGGTGCCGCCGTCGTTCGCCGCCGATCACGACGAAGACGCATACCGACGGCTGTGTCTGGCGGCCGGCGTCCTGCCGGGTCGCGGCAGTATGACCGCTCCGTCTCGACACGGCGGCAACGACGACCGATCCAGTTGGGTCCGGATACATCTCGGTCACCCGCCGCAGGTGCTCGACGACGCCTTCGATCGGCTGCTGGCCACGGGGCTGGGCTGGAAGTGATGCCGGGCCGACCTACCCGGGACACCGTATGACCTCCGCGAGCGACGAGCGGCGCCGTACCGCAGTCCACGCCGCCGTTATGTTCGACGGCACCGATCCGGTGACCATCGACGACCCGGTGGTGTTGATCGAGGACGGGCGTATCGTCGCGGTCACCCAGGGGCTGGCGTCCGTACCGCCCGACGCGATGTTGCTGGATCTGCCGGGCACCACGCTCATCCCCGGCCTGGTCGATCCGCACGTGCACCTGGCCCTCGACGCCAGTGCCGACCCCGTGTCCGCGCTCGCGAGTCGGGACGATGACGAGGTGGTCGAGGCGATCACATCGGCTGGCAGAGCACAGCTTTCGGCGGGTGTCACCACCGTGCGCGACCTCGGTGACCGCGGCTACCTTTCTCTCGGGCTCCCTCCGCGGCCCGCACTGCCGACGGTGGTGTCCGCCGGGCCACCGATCACGATCGCAGGCGGACACTGCCATTTCCTCGGCGGTGTCGCGCACGGGGTCGACGGCGTGCGGGCAGCCGTCCGCGAGCACGCCGACCGTGGAGTCGCGGTGATCAAGGTGATCGCAAGCGGGGGGACCCTTACCGCAGGTTCGGACCCGCGCACGGACCAGTTCACCCCCGACGAGCTCGCTGCCCTGGTCGACGAGGCGCATCGGCATGGTTTGCCGGTCACCGCCCACGCTCACGCCACCACGGCGATCGAGGCGGCCGTGGCTGCGGGAGTGGACGGGCTGGAGCACTGCACATTCCTCACGGACGATGGCGTGGCGGCGCCCGATGAGCTACTCGCCGAGATAGTCGCGCGGCGGATAGCGGTGAGTGCCACCCTGGGGCTGGTCCCGGGCCCGGAACGGGCACGCAAGACGCCTGAGATCTTGAAACGGAATCTGGCTGCCACGTTCGCGATTCATCGGCGACTCATCGCCGACGGCGCCGTCTACGCGGTCGGCACCGATGCGGGTATCTCGCCCGAGAAACCACACGGCGTGCTCGTTCAGGGCCTGATCGCCCTCGGAATGTTGGGCGTCACGCCGGCCGAAGCGCTGCGCCGCGGGACGAGCGTCGCGGCACATATCTGTGGACTCGGCGATCGGAAGGGGCGCATCGCCCCGGGATTCGACGCCGATCTGGTCGCGATCGACGGTGATCCGCTCGTCGATCGCGCCTCCCTACGCCGCCCACTCGCCGTGCTGGTGGCAGGACGTGCAATTGATCGGACCGTCTGAACGCCGGCACGTTCCCGGCGGTCGAGCTACCGTCCCGGGACCGCACGCCGATCGCCCCGCGGCGCAACGGAGATCGTGCGTCATCGCCGACGCACCTCAGGAAGGGAGTACCGCATGCCCGCCTTGCCCGTGAACGGGATCGCGTTGCGCTATGAGGAGCACGGTGATCCACACGCGCCACTCGTGGTGCTGGTGCAGGGAACGGGCGCGCGAGGCGATGTCTGGACGTTGCACCAAGTGCCGGATCTGGTCGAGGCCGGATACCGGGTCGTCACGTACGACAACCGCGGGATCAGCCCGGTGCCCGGGCAGACCGAGACCTCGTGTCCCGAGATCGAGGTGCGTGCGCTCGTCGACGACCTCGCTGCGTTGATCACCCACGCCGGTGCCCCTGCGCATGTGGTCGGGACGTCACTGGGCGCCCGCGTAGTACAGGAGCTGGCACTGACATACCCCGAGCTCGTGCGGCGGGCGGTGGCGATGGGTGCACACGCACGGGTCGATGAAGCGGGCAGGCTCCTGACGCGCGGGGAACAAGAGCTGTTCGACCGGCGAATAGTGCTGCCCACGGCCTACAAGGCCGCCGTCGAGGCGCTGTTGAACCTCTCCCCGACCACCCTGCGCGACGGCTCGAGAGCAGCGGAATGGCTTGCGCTCATGGAGTACTCGGCAGGTCCGGCGACATCCGGGGAGCGCGGCCAGCTCGGCGCGACGGAACGCCTGGGAGATCGCAGGGGCGCTTACCGCGCGATCTCTCGACCGCTGCTCGTGATCGGTTTCGCGGACGACCTGATCGTCCCGGCGTATCTCGGCCGCGAGGTGGCCGATGCGGTCCCCGGGGCCCGTTACGTCGAGGTGCAGGACACCGGTCATTTCGGCTACCTGGAACGGCCCGAGGTCGTGAACCGGCTGATCGTCGATTTCCTCGGCGCCGGTGGGTCCGGGTAGCCGGCATGCTGCGCTGCACGTGACGGGCCAGCCGGACGCCGCGAACTCGACCTCATCGACGCTCCTTCCGGAGCGGAAATACCGCCGGCGTCCCGGTAACGGGGTCTGGCGCGACCAGGCATCGCAGCCCGAAGACCTCCTCCACGAGTTGCTCGGTGAGGATGTCGGCGGGCGCTCCCGTAGTGACGATGCGGCCGTCCTTCATGACCACCAGGTATGAGGCGTATCGTGCCGCCTGATTGAGGTCGTGCAGCACCGCGACGACGGTCTTGCCACCACGGTTGAACCCGTCGAGGAGCTCGAGCAATTCGTGCTGATGCGCGATATCGAGGAAGGTGGTCGGCTCGTCGAGCAACATGAGCGGGGTCTCCTGTGCCAGCAGCATCGAGAGCCAGACCCGCTGCCGCTGCCCTCCGGACAGTTCATCGACGAGGCGACCCGACAGATCCGTCACTCGGGTTGCTGCCAGAGCCCTGGTCACCGCCTTCTCGTCGTCATCCCGCCACTGTTGCAGGAAGCCCTGGTGGGGATAGCGGCCCCGCGCCACGAGCGCGGCGACCCGGATCCCATCCGGGGCCAGCGCAGTCTGGGGAAGCAGGCCGAGGCGCTGGGCGACATCTTTCGCCTTGTAATGCGCGATCTCCCGGCCGTCCAGGATAACTTGCCCCCGTTGGGGTTTCAGAACCCGTGCGCAGGCACGCAGCAGCGTCGACTTCCCACACGCGTTCGGGCCCACGATCACAGTGAAGGAGTTGTCCGGTATCTCGAGCGTCAGGTGCTCCGAGATGATCCGAGCGTCGTAGCCGATCGTCACGTCGTCTATCGCGAGCCGGGATCCGCGCCCTCGCCGCAACGCCGCGCCGCTCGAACGATTCTCGTCCGGCCCCATCTCGTCTACGGTCATCCAGGCTCCTCCGATCGATCACAGCAACGGCTCCACGCCGACCACAGCGACACGTGGCTCACACTCTCTGTCGGGCTTCGCGGAACAGCAGCCAGCCGAGGTACGTACCACCGATCACGACGGTGATCACCCCCACCGGCAGTGGCGTCGATGCAACATGCTGGGCCGCATAGTCGGCGACCGCCAGCAGCAGGGCCCCGGTACACGCCGCCGGCATGAGCGTGATCCGCGCTGTACGGGCACATCTCCTGGCGATCTGCGGGGCCGCCAGCGCAACGAAGGCGATCGGACCGGACGCAGCGGTCACGGTGGCGGTGAGAGCGACGCCCACCACCACAACAACGAGCCTCGATGTGCCGACGCGCACGCCGTGGGCCGCGGCGACATCGTCGCCGAGCTCGAGCTCGCCCAGCGGTCTGCTCACCGATGCCCCTACCGCGAAGAGCGCCCCGATGACCACCCCACCCCCGAGCACCTGGTCCCAACGGACACCGTTGAGGGAGCCGATTCCCCACGCCGCGGCGCCCATCGCGGTGTCCAGATCAGCGCGCAGGATCATCCACGTGTTCAGGGAGGCGAGCATGGCCGACACAGCGATGCCCACGATGATCAGCCGGAATCCCTGGACACCGCGTCGATACGCCAAAACGTATACGAGGACCGCGGTCACGATTCCGCCCCCCAAGGCGCCACCGGCGACGCCGAGGTAGCCGCCGCCGGTCACCAACATCACGACGAGGGCTCCGGTGTAGGAGCCGGTGGAGAAGCCGATCACGTCGGGACTCGCCAACGGGTTACGAGTGAGCGACTGGAACATCGCACCGCTCACTCCGAGCGCCGCCCCGAAGATCAGGCCGGCCGCCACCCTCGGTAGGCGCCATTCCACCACGATCTCGCGCACCTGACGGCTTTCGCCTCCGAACAACGCGGAGACCACCTGCTCGATGCTGAGGTGATAGGAACCGGACGCAAGGGCGAGGAGCGAGACGGCGATGGCCGACACGATCAACGCCGTGCAGACCACGACGCTGCGCATCTCGACGCTGCGCGAGAGGTGCGCGGTCCTCACGATCCGTGTTCGAACACCGAAATGCACTCGTTCCGGTGACTTCCCGGACTCGGCCTCCATCGTCATAGGCCGCTGACCTTCACCCGTCGAACGAGCACGATCAAGATGGGCGCTCCGATGAAGGCGGTCACGACTCCCACCGGTATCTCGCTGGGAATCATGATGACCCGGCCCGCGATATCCGATGCGAGAAGGAGACTCGGTGCAAGCAATACGCTGTAGGCGATGATCCATCGTTGATCCGGGCCGACGATCCACCGTGCGACATGCGGCACCATGAGCCCCACGAATCCGATCGGGCCGGCGAGGGCCGTGGCACCGCCCGCCAAGAAGGTGATCGCCGCAACCACCATGATCCTCGTCCGGTTCACGCGGGCGCCCTGCGCCACCGCGAGATCGTCACCGAGCGCCATCGCGTTGAGCGATGGCGCCGCCGCCAGTGCCAGGAGCAATCCCCCCGCGAAGAAGGGAAGGATCGGCCAGACCACGTCGAGTGGCCGACCGACGATCGATCCTGCATGCCATTGACGCATCTGGTCGAACGCCTCGGGATCGATCAGCGTCAAGCCCGACGTCGCCCCACCCAGCACGGCTCCCAGCGCGACGCCCGCGAGCACCATCAGGCCGGACGATTCACGACCGTGCCGCGTGCCACCGAGCAACAGCACCATCACCGTGACCACGAGTGCGCCGGCGAAGGCGAACCACATGTAGCTCGCCGGGTCCTGGATTCCGATGACGCCGACGGCCAGCGCCACGGCGAATGCCGCGCCGGCGTTGACGCCCAGGATTCCGGGCTCGGCCAACGGGTTTCGCGTCAGGGCCTGGATCAGGGCACCAGCCACACCCAGTGAGATCCCGACGATCAACCCGACCACGGTGCGGGGCAGCCGATAGTCGCGAACGGAGAACTGGTCCGCACCGGTGGGCGAATGGAACAGCGCGTCCCAGACCACCGAGACGGGGATCGCCTTCGATCCGACCGCGAGGCTCAGCACCACGAGGACCAGGAGGGAGCAGACGGCGACGATCAGCCCGAGAGCCCTTGGCCCCCTGCGGGACGGCGGTGCCGCGCGTTCGGACGCTGGAGCTTCGTCGGGAGCCGTCACCGACGTGGTCGCGTCGCGGCTCATCGCGTCGCGGTAGTGGCCTCGGCAGGCACCAGTTCCCGAAGGGTCGCTGCCCTGCCGAGCGGGCTCGTCCGGTCGACACGCAGTCCGGCCAGTTCGATGACGGAGTCGAGCTCGGCGACGGTACGGACACCGGTGCCGTCACGAGTCAAGGCGAGAAGGTCTGCCTCACAGTCGTGCTCGTCCAGCTCATCCGGGTCGAAGGTGTTCTCGACGAGCAGGATCCGTCCGTTCGGCCGCACGCCATCCATCGCACGGCGCAGGGCGTCGACGGCGTCCGAATCGGGCAGCGGCGCGCGAGGACTGGCGAAGAGCACCGCGTCGGCCTCCGGCGACGGCTCGAAGACCGATTGCTCGACGACATCGACCCGCCCGCGCTGCGCTTCGTCCGGGATCGTCTCCGCCAGGTCCCGGCGCAACCAGTCGGCCTGGGCGGGCAACGCGCAGATCGTGACTCGCAGGTCCGGGTGGACGGCAGTGGCTTCGCGGGCCACGACACCGGCGCCACCGGAGTGGACTACGAGGTGCTCGACTCCGTTCAGCGCTGGCGCCTTGGCCAGCGGCTCCGCAATGAAGGCGAAGAAGCCGGCGACTCGCTCGAGGTACTTGTCCTCGTACCACTTCTCCGTGCGCAGCGTAGCGAAGTCGTGGCCCGTGACCGTCCTGTAGGAGGGACCACCGGTACGGATCGACTCGGCGAGGCCGTATATGCCTGCATGCTGCCGACCGCTCATCCCATCGGGATGCAACGTGTCGATCCAGAACTCGTTGGTCATGAACTCGCCGACCTCGGTCAGCTTGTATCGGCCGGGCCCCGATTCCGCGAGCACGTCGAGCGCGTGCAGGTAGCGCAACAGCTTTCCGAGCGCGCGCTGGTCGCTGCCGGTACGACTCGCCAGATCCGGAACGGTCGTGACCCCGCGCGAGATCAGGTCCCCTATACCGAGCCCCACCGCTACCCGGATAGCGATCGGCGGATACAGCTCGACGAGATCATGGAAGCGCTCGTGGGCGGGCGTGTTGCGTTCGGGATCGGGAATCGCTCCATCGTCGGCGAGTGCGACCACCTCGGCGCGACGCCAATAGCCTGTGAACTCGATGTCGACCTTCGGGACGTCGCGGTCCTCGACCAGGTGACGGCGGATGTCCCGTACGGCCGCCTGCTCCCCGGCCACCCAGGCGAACGGTCGCCCCTCCCACCACTCGGCGTTCTTCACCGCGTCCAGGAGCAGGTTCGTCGTCCCCGGCTCAGCTCCCCCTCGGGGCAGCCACGTGATCTCCACACCGTCGGGTCGGCTGAGCTCCTGCCGGTGGGCGTCCTCGGCGATCTCGATGAAGACCTGGGCGCGCTGACCGCCGGGTAGCTCCTCGAGCATGCGTGCGATGGCCGGCAGCGCAGTGTCGTCGCCGGCCACGAGAAGCCAGTCCGCACCGGTCGGCATCGACCGGGACACACCGGGACCGAACAGATGGATCCGGTCTCCCGGCTCAGCCCTGTAGGCCCACGTGGTCGCGACCCCCACGCCGTGACGAACGAAATCGACGTCCAACTCGCCGGACTCCGCATCCCATCTGCGGACGGTGTACACCTTGGCCAGGGGCCGCGGCTCCCTCGGGAACGTCAATCCCGCGCCGTTCTGAACCGGCAGGACCGCCTCCGAGGCCCCGGGGTAGGGGAACAGCAGTCGGATATCGTCATCGAACGCCGGCGAGGTGAACGGCGGCTGCGGATGTCCGTTCGCCGACGTGAACGCCCCCAGCTCCACTCCGCCGAGAGTGACCCGCCGCATGCCAGGGCTGACGTCGGTAGTACGGACGACCTCGACCTCGCGGAGGGTCAGCGGATGAACGGTGAGCTGACGCGATGTCTTCGGCATCCTGGGTGGACCCCTTCCTAACGATTCTGCTGCGCTCGGCCTACCGGAACCGGCGATCAACTGACTGAGGACGGCCACGCCCCCACGCAGGACCGGTTGTACGAGGCAGCCGTAGGACCACCTCGCAGCACGCTCGCGTTCACCTTACCCATAAGGTAAGCCTAAGAACAGCCGACGAGCGATGGCACGTCGCACGAGACGAGGAGGCTACGTGAGCCGCACCGCCCCGAAGGCCCCGCATGGCACGGTGTTGGTGGTCACGGCGCATCCGGACGACGCCGAGTTCGGCGCAGGGGGCACGCTTGCGATGTGGCGAGCCACCGGCGCAGAGGTAGTGCTGTGCATATGCACGTCCGGTGAGGCCGGCGAGGGAGCACTCGACGGGCCCGAGCTCGCGGCCATCCGTCGCCGCGAGCAACTCGACGCCGCGGCGCTCCTCGGAATCGACGACGTCCGGTTCCTCGACCACCCGGACGGCATGGTCGTCGCCGACCTCATTCTGCGCCGAGATATCTCGCGGGTGATCCGCCAGGTGAGACCACATCGGGTACTCACGCACTGCCCGACGCCCGACTGGTCACACATCGCGGCTTGCCACCCCGACCATCTCGCCGTCGGCACGGCGGCCGCGGCCGCCGTGTATCCGGACTCTCGGAGTTCCCGGGCCCACCCCGAACTCCGGGCCCAGGGGCTCGAACCCTGGACGGTGCCCGAGCTGTGGATGATGACACCACCGGCGACCGCCGAGAACACGGCGATGGATGTCACGGACTTCGTCGATATCAAGCTTCGAGCCCTGGCGGCACACTCCTCGCAATTCGACGACTCGCGCGAGGTCGACGCCGTCGCGCGGTTCCAGATGCGTCAGGCGGCCGCGCGGCACGAGATGCCCGGACGGTTCGCGGAAGTGTTTCAGGCGGTTCGCTCGGCCTGAGCGATATCGCGCGCACCGCAGAGTGCCGCTCGCGCCACCATATCGCTGCGGCGGAATCCCGCAGATCCCGTCCCCGGCCGATGGAAAGCGGCGGTCACACGCAGCGTAGTGAAACCGCCCATCGCGAATCGCGCGCGATGCGGGCGCCCCTCGCCGTCCACAACCCGGCACTCGGTCGGTGTCACCCGCAACAGGCCCGTACTGACGGGAGCACCGGTACCCACATCCAGCGTTTCCACACTGATCTCGCCCCGCTGCAGGAGGTCGCGGAGCATCGGGTCCCGCACCCTGTCGAGATCGGGCTCGGGGAGCCTCGCTTCGATCAACGTACGCGCCGTGACCTGGTCGGGAACCGATGAACCGCCCGCCCGGAACACTCCCTCCTCCCGATCTACTTCCACCCACATATCGGCCCCGATGAACGTGACGAAGCCGGCTTCTGAAAGAGCGACGAGCTGTTCCATTCGATGCGCCGGCGCGCCGACCGAGAAGTAGTTGTGTATACCGCGCCACCAGTCCAGTCCATCGGTATAGGACTCCGCGTCGAGTCGACCGGAGTGCCACAGAAAACCCATATTGTTGAATATCGAGTAGTCGGCCATCTCCATGGCCGACTCCGCACTGTACTCGGGCTCGGTACGCCGTCGCGCATCACGAAGCACGAGGCCTCTCACGAATGTCTGCAAATCGTCGGCCGTCGAGAACTCTTCACCATCCAGCGGGCGATCACCGAGATCCATATCGAAGACATCGTCGTCGGCGACCATCTCGGCGACCAGCGCGTCGATCTCGCCCCGATCCGCTTGGGTGTACCGTTCGGCGAACTCCGACCAACTGCATCGCACGCGATCCGGATAGGCGTTGAACAGCTCGTGGTAGTAGGCCCAGCCGAACTCCTTCGCGATCAAGGGCCTGACGTGCTCATGAATGTTCACGCGGTCATGCTCGCGCATGAGACGCGCCAGCGTCTTCTGAGTAAAGAACTTAGGCAGTGGCGGCGGATCCGCACGAAGCCGTTGGATAGGTTTCGCGTGGTGTGGAACGCCCCTGCGAGAACCCACGAAGACGTGCGGCTCGGCGCCGTGTGGCTCGTACACCAGGCGGCCCTCCGCACTGCGGAAGCGGCCGCCCCTGCCCTCGAAGAGAAGCGCGATCAAATCGACGAAAGACAGCCCCATCCCCCTGACCAAGACTTCGTCACCGGCGCCGATCGACGACAGATCGAGCGCTGCCGAGTTCTGGGGAGGCGTGTAGCGCAGTCCCGACTGTTCGGCGGCGCGCAACAGACCCATTTCTCTACCGTTCGGTACGGCATCGAGGCACCCCAGGGTGAGCACAACCGTATGCACGTCGACCCGTGAACCGTCCGCGAGCGTGATCCTCTGCAGCCCATCTGTAGATTCCTGAAGAGCAATGGCCGCGTGCGGGTGGGTGCGAACGAAGACGCTGTCCGGCAACGAATCGAGCAGCCGATCGCGGACAACGCTCAGGTATCCGCCGTTCGCCTGCCTCGTCACGAAGCGGCCCTGCTGGATGGTGTCTGCACCCCGTACCCGTGGGTCGATCGGTGACCCGTCGTTGACCCAGTCCAGGAGCGACGGCCCCTCCACGATCGGACCGTTGCACCGAACTGTTTCATCCAGATACATGGTGACCTGCTCGGGAAGCGAGTTCATCAACAGTTCGCTCGGCTGATCCAGTTGCCACAGCCGCCCGCCGCCCACTGGGTAAGGGTCTATCAGATGAATGCAGAGTTCTTGGGATTCGAGGACGTCCTTCGCGTTTGCGACGAGCCTTTCCAGTACGCTCAGCCCATGTGGGCCGACGCCCACGATCGCAATCTCCGCCCTAGGACCATCGAGGTCCCCGATCATCGAACTCCCGCCGCCGGTGCGTCCGGTACCGGCACGACCCAACGCAATGAGTCGGCCGACGGTACGAGCCCGTCTTCGAATAGCGGGACCTCCGGCACCCGGCCCCCGAGAGAGTCCTTCGTCAGCATCTGATTCGACCCGTCCATGAGGCCACGCACCACGGGAGGATCGAACAGCCGGCCCATGCCCTCGTTCCCGCTCGACTGCATCTCCCAGGTGTCGTTCACGGCTCCGTTGAGAAGCTCTGTCGAGGACTCGAACTCGGCGACGATGCCCTCCGCATCGGTGAGAGCGGCCTCCCCCGAATGGCCGCCAGCCACCAGAGTCGTGAACGCCTCGACGTCGGTGGCCTTCATATTCGTCACCTTGCGCGCCTGCCAGAAGTACGAGTTCTCATCCACCTGCATGTCGTAGAAACTTGCGAGGAACTCGTAGAACGTCCGGTACTCCCGACGGTAGCGCCGGTCGAACTCGGTGAAGGCCACCTGCTCGGACAGGTCTCCCGACAAGACGCTGTTCACCGAGCGTGCGGCGAGCAGGGCACTGTAGGTCGCCAGATGCACTCCCGTGGAGAAGACCGGGTCGATGAAGCATGCCGCGTCGCCGACCAGGAACATCCCCGGGCGCCAGAACTCGCTCTGGCTGTACGAGTAGTCTTTCCGCGTCCGAATCTCACCGTAGACACCGTCGGTGACCCTCGTCGCATCGCTCAGGAAGTCCTTGACGATATCGCATCGGTCGAGCAGACCCATCAGCGCCGTCTCGGAGTCGCCACGCAATTGCGCCGCATGCTCCCTGCCGATCACAGCACCCACGCTGGTCAGTGTGTCGCTCAGCGGAATGTACCAGCACCATCCCTCATCGAACGCCGCGCAGAGGATGTTTCCGCTGTACGGCTCGGGAAGGCGCTTTCCGTTCTCGAAATAGCCGAATGTCGCGATATTCTTGAAGAAGTCCGAGTAATGGCGTTCACCGCCGATCTTCCCGTGGATACGACTTGTATTGCCCGACGCATCGGCTACGAACTTCGACTCGATCACCCGCTCGACACCGGACTCATCGACATAACGAACTCCGTGGACCCGGTCACCATCCTCGACGATGTCGATCACGGTTGCGCCTTCACGGGCGTCGACTCCCAGCCTGCGAGCGTTACGCAGAAGGATATCGTCGAACTTCATCCGCTCCACCTGGTACGCGGTCGACGTGGGTGCCGGAAAGTTCGGCGAAAGCGCGAAGTTGAATTTCCAGGGGGTCGGATTGACCCCCCACTTGAACACTCCTCCGCGTTTGACGGGGAACGACTGCTGAGCAAGTTCCTCGGTCACTCCGAGCAGTTTGCAGATGCCGTGAATCGTACCCGGCAGCAGCGACTCGCCGATCTGATAACGCGGGAAGTTCTCCTTCTCCAGGAGTATCACCCGATGCCCCTGCATCGCCACCAGAGACGCTATGGTCGATCCCGCGGGGCCGCCGCCCACTACAACCAGATCCACCTCTTCACGCACTGCTGAATCGCCGTTCATGACTCGCCGCCTCCATCTTTCATCTTCGCTTCAAGTGCCCGCCACCAGCCATCGACGGTCGAGTCGTCAACGAGATCGAAGAACTGGATATCCACCCCCAGTGCCTGCCATTTCTCGACCAAGTACATAGTTCGGATCGAATCCAACCCATGATCGATCAAGTCCGTTCCGCCGGTCACCGCCTGGCGCTCCACCCCCAGCACTTCCGCGATGTCGGCGACAACAGACTCCCTGGTCAGCGGAAACTCCGCCGCGTCCAATGCGTCGATTGCCGAACCGGTATCGTCACTCATACGAACTTTCCACCTTCGATATCTGGACATCGCTACCTGGACATCGCGCTGCGTGGAGCGCAGCCGGTATCTTTTCGACCTGAGCGTCCGCCCCGACAACCCCCGATCGACCGTTCAAACCAGCGAGATGCACAAGCGAGCCTAACCTAAATTAGGTCACCCTCGCAACCCTTTGGAGACGAATCGGCCGATAATTAGGAGCCGTCCAACGGAATGGCGTACACGCTCATCTCGTCATCAGTCTCCGCAGACACGTTGGAGGGACTCGGGGCACGGAATTCCGTTCGGGTAGCCCGCACCGCCCGATGGGCATAGGGCGGTGCAGGCCACCCGGATCGAATCTGCGGGAGGCTCGTCGACACATCGGCGTCGAGAACCGGGACGAACTCCATTTCCACTTCGACATCCGTACCCTCTCCCAGACCTTCCGACGCCTACGGAATCGGTTGCTCAGGCCTGGTCCAGCTCCACCGTTGGCGGTCGGCCCCCTTCACACGCCCGCCTCGCCGTGATCGCGCCAGAACCGCGCGTAGCGGCCGCCATGCGCCACCAACTCGTCGTGTGTGCCCGTTTCGCTCGCGCTGCCGTTCTCGAGGAAGACGATCTGGTCCGCATCCCGTACCGTCTGCAATCTATGGGCGACCACGAGTCGCGTGCGCCCGGCACCGAGTTCCGCTAGACCGGCACGCACCGCGCGCTCGTTCTCGGCGTCGAGCGCGGACGTGGCCTCGTCGAGGAGGACGATCGGGGCATCCTTGAGCAATGCCCGGGCGATCGAGACCCGTTGCCGTTCACCGCCGGACAACGCGGCGCCCCGATCCCCGACGCGGGTCTCCCAACCGTCCGGAAGGCGAGCGATCACCTCGTCGAGACGTGACGACCGTGCCGCACGGTCGAGGTCGGCGTCCGTGGCATCCGGGCGGGCCATCGCGACGTTCGCGCGGATCGTGTCGTCGAACAGGTACACGTCCTGGAAGACGACGGCGAACTGCGCGGCGAGATCGTCGGCCCGCAGGTCCCGGACGTCCGCGCCGCCGATTCGCACGGCCCCTGCATCGACGTCCCAGAACCGCGCGGCCAGCCGGACGAGGGTGGTCTTGCCGGCGCCGGACGGACCCACGATCGCGCACACGCCGCCGCTGGGCACACGCATCGAGACGCCGTCCACGATCGGACGGCCTCCGTAGCCGAACACCACATCCCGGAACTCCACAGACGAATCCATCACCGGTGCAGAGGCATCCGGCTCCGGAAGCGGCTCGGACGACAGGATCTCTCCGATATCCCGTAGGGTCCGCTCCGCAGCCCAGATCACGCTGCCCGTCCGCCCCAGCGCGGCGACGGCGTCGACGACGAGCGCGGCATACACCACGAGGGCGACAGCGCCGGCCGTGCCGATCCCGCCCGCGCGCCACAGTGCGGTCGCAAGGGTCGCGCCGAAGAGCAGGGCGCTGCCGAACGAGAACGCGGTGACGCCCGTGATGGCACCGCGGAAGTACTGCGCGGCAGTCGCGCGTGCCCGGGCGAGCGCGGCATGCAGGTCGGTACCGGCATCGTCGAGCCTGCCGTGCGCACGCAGTACGGCCTGCTTCTGCGCGTACTCCATCACCTCGGACGAGATCGCCTGCGCTGCGGCCGTAGTCGACCGAGTGCTGGATCGTAGGATGCGCGCGGCGAGCCGGTACAGCACCGCGAGCACAAGCAGGGCCGCCCCGGTCACTGCGCCGGTCAGCGGGTCGACCGCCGTGATCACGATCCACATCGCGCCGCCCAGGGCGACTGCGCGCGTGTTGATCGCGATGATCCCGTTGAGGATGACGGCGAGGGAGGACGTGGCCTCGGTCAGCAGGCGGTGCAGACCGTCCTGTTGCGACTGGGTGAACCAGCCGAGCGGCAGGGTGAGAACGTGATCGCCGACCCGGTGGTGCAGCGTCGCCACGATCGCGGTGGTCTGCCGACGCTGTCTGTACATCGAGTAGTGCTCCGCCGCCAGGGCGAGCGCACCTCCCACAGCGAACAGGCCCGCCCAGACGAAGGCCCGAGGGAAGCGGTGCGCGAAAAGGTCGTTCAGCAGCGGCAGCAATAGGACGAAACAAGCGGCCTCGAGGAGCGCCGCGAGCGCGACGACCGCGAGCGTACGCCGCAGCCGCCGCACTCCGTCGAGCCCGATCACGAGGAGGAGGGCGCCGAACATCAGACCACCCCCGCCCGGTCCGCGGCCCACATACTCGCGTACCTCCCACCGGCTGCGCGGAGCTCGTCGTGCGTCCCGGTCTCGGCGACACGGCCGCGGTCGAGTACGACGATGGAGTCCGCAGCGGCGACGGTGGCGAGCTTGTGCGCGATGGTGAGGACTGTGCGTCCCTGCGAGAGCCGCGCGAGTGCCTCCTGAACGAGGATCTCGGACTCCGGGTCCGCCGCCGATGTGGCCTCGTCGAGCACGAGCACGGGCGCATCCGCGAGGATCGCGCGTGCTATCGAGACCCGCTGCGCCTCACCGCCGGACAGGTGCGCGTCTTCGCCGTAGACGGAGTCGTATCCGCGCGGAAGGTCGACGATGCGGTCATGTATCCGCGCCGCACGGGCCGCGGCCTCGACCTCTGCGAGAGACGCTTCGGGGCGGGCCAGTCGGATGTTGTCCGCGAGGGACTTCCGGAGCAACTGCACGTCCTGGAAGACGAAGGCGACGGCGCGGTACAGATCGCTGGGAGCGAGGTCGCGGATATCGGTACCGTTCAGTGAGATCGCGCCTCCGTCCGGGTCCCAGAACCTCGGGATCAGCCGGGCAAGTGTGGACTTGCCCGATCCGGACGCGCCGAGGACGGCCGTCGTCGTCCCGGGACGCAGGCGCAAAGTCACCCCGTGCAGCACGGGATCGCTGCCGTAGCCGAAGGTGACATCGTCGAAACAGACTGTTACGGGGGCGACTACCGCGCCCTCCGGCCGATCAGGCACCGCGAGCACCGGCTCGGCGAACAGCGTGTCGATGCCCGTCAGCACCAGAGATACCCGGCGCATGGTCATGAAGAAGGTCGGCACCGTCCACACGCTGCGAGAGACGATCCACGACAGCAACAGGAAGGCGACGACGTCGACGGGGTCCGCGAGATCCGCAGCCACCGACAGCGTCCCGGCGACGACGACGATTCCGAGCACCGACGTCCACGACGCGAGGACGGCGCTCATGAGGCTCCTGCGCTGCTGGTCCGCCTCCCGGTCGATGTAGGCCTGCGCGTAATCGTCTGCCGCGTTGAGGAATCTGCTCTCCGTGCGACGTCCGGATCCGAATATCTTCGCGACCGAGATGCCCTGACTGAGCTCAGCGGTGCGCGCGGTGAGCACCCGGGCGGCGGCGTCGAACCGTGCGTCTGCGTCGGTGCGGCCGCCGAGCCGATGCACCTCCAGATAGGACGCCATCACCACCGGCACGGCCACCACCGCTGCCAGGACGGGTGAGACCGTGAACAGGTAGACGAGCGCCGCCACGGTGACTGCAACCGACCTGGCGAGCAGCGGGATCGCCTCGCCGACAGCGTCACTCATCCCGCCGATGTCCGGCCCGATTCCCTTACGCAGCCTGGCGATCGACACGGAGTCGGTGAACCAACCCAGACGGATCCTGGACAGGTGCGCGGCCAGCCTCGTCCGCAGCGCGTATTCCACGCGCCGCGAAGCCGCGAAGCTCGCCGTGAAGGATCCGCCATGCAGCACGGGGACGAGCAGGAACGCCCCGGCAGCGATTCCTACCATGCGCCAGTCGGGGCTGCCGGTCTCCACGAGGTGCCGAACCGCTGCGATGACGGCGATGTACCCGCCGACCTGGGCGAGCCCGGACAGCACCTGTAGGGCGACCGACGTCGCTACAAGAATCCTTGCCGGCGAGACGATCTCACGCAGGCGTCCGAGATGATTCACATCGAGTCCCCGTCCATTCTCCGACCGTCGAGCCTATTCGCGGTGCTTTGCCCACGCCTCCCATAGCTGGGCGTAGCGGCCGCCCGCTGCGACGAGCTCGGCATGTGTCCCCTCCTCCACGATGTCGCCGTGTTCCAGCACGATCACCCTGTCGGCCCGCGCCGCTTGGCTGAGGCGGTGCGCCACGACCAGGGCCGAACGCCCGTGCAGGGCGGCCTCCGCGGCCCGCTCCAACACGTCCGCGTCGGCACTGTCGGCATCGGCCGTAGCCTCGTCGAGCACCACAAGGGGCGGATCCTTCAACACCAGCCGTGCTAGCGCCAGCTGCTGGGAACGCACCGCGGACAGCTGCTGGCCGCCTGCACCCACCTCGGTCTCGACCCCCGAAGGAAGGCGGGACACCCAGTCCCACGCGCCCACCGTCTCCAACGCGGAGCGCACAGCGGCATCGTCGGCGCCGGGGGCTGCCATCCGAAGGTCCTCGTCGAGTGGTCCTGCGAATACATGTACGTCCTGGGTGACCAGCACCGGCAGGTCTGCACCAGCAAGGGATTCCAGGTCGACGCCGCCGACCTCCACCCGGCCCGCACACGGCGAGCCCACGCCGGCGACCACCCCTGCGAGCGTGGACTTCCCGGCCCCCGAACTACCGACAACGGCGACCGTCTCCCCCGGCTCGACCGTGAGAGAGACTCCGCGCAGCACGTCACCGGCGTCCGGGTCGTAGCGATAGCGCAGATCGCGAACTGCGAGTGCCGCAGCGGACGCATCGGTGGCCACCGGGGTACCGCGGGCCGGTGCGGTCCGGTCGAGGTCGATCACGCCGACGATGCGTGCGAGCGATGCCGCGGCCGACTGGAGGTCGTCGATCACCAGCAGGACCTGGCTGATCGGGTCGAACAGACGCAGGAAGAAGAGCATTGCCGCGGTGGTCGCGCCGATCGTCACCAGATCGGCTCGCACCAGGAGGAGCCCGGCCACCAGGATCGTCGACATACCCAGGAACTCGGCGAGATTGAGCCGCCCGAAGAAGCGGTTCTGCACGATGCGAGCGCGCATCGACCAGCGCACCACCTCCCAGGACCCGATCGAGATCCGGTCGCGGATCCGCGCTTCCAGGCCGAAGGCGTGAACGCTCGCCAGGCCGCGAATTCCGCCCAGCACGTGGTGCGCACGGTCCGCCATCGCCGCTCGTTCGGCACGGTAGACGGGCGGGGCGGTGCGCAGATACATCCGCAGCGCGAGGGCGTGGACGGGCACGACGACGACCACGACCACCAGGAAGCGCCAGTCGAGGGCGGCCAGACCGATCACGGTGAGGAGGATCGTGAACGTCGAACGCGATACCGCGGGCACGCCGCGAGCGATGGCTTCGCTCACCTCGCCGACGTCGTCAGTGGCCCGGGACACGAGATCGCCCGTGCCGGCGTGTTCCACGCGCGCCTGCGAGGAGTGCAGGGCGGCACCGATCATCTGCTCCCGCAACTTGGCGAGCAGGTCCTCGAACAGCTGCGCCGACAGCGCGACACCGACACCCGTCAGCAGTGCGCCGACCACCGCTGAGACCGCCATGACGGCCCCGAGCCGTACGACGTCGCCGGCCGTACCGCCCGTACGGCCCGCCGTGTCGACGATGCGTCCGAATCCCCACGGCGCCACCAGGCCGAGCGCAGCCCCCACGGCAAGAAAGGCCACCACGACCAGCAGACGTCTCCATCGGCCCGCCATCAGGCCGCGTACGTGCGCGAGTACCTCGCCTGCACCGGCGACGGGCAGCGTGGCCGGACTCCCGGCGGTTGCGGTCGTCACGAGGCGACCGCCTGTCCGGCGAGCGTCGCGCTCATGTCCTCGTCGATCGTCAGGACCGCGTCGGCATGCGCGATCAGAGTGGGCGAATGGGTGAATACGACCGTGGCGGCGTCACCGCGGGCGGCGCGCAGCCGCTCGGCGATCGTGGTCTCCGTGACCGAGTCGACGGCGTTCGTCGGGTCGACCAGTACCAGGACGGCCGAGTCTGCGGCGAGCGCGCGCGCCAGCCCGATCCGCTGCCGCTGGCCGCCCGACAGTAGGCGCCCGGCTTCGCCCACCTCGGTGTCCAGACCGTGCGGGAGGACCTCTGCGACGTCGTCGCAGGCGGCGGCGAACGCTGCACGCGTGACACGTGACTCGGCGTCAGCCGCCTCTCCGATCCCGGCGGCGATGTTCTCCGCGACGCTGCCCTCGAACAGATCCGCCGAGTGCGGCGCGACGCGCAGCACTCGGATCGCCGTCGCATCGTCGAACTCGAACACGTCCTGTCCGCCGACGCGTACGGATCCCGATTCGACCGACTTCGACCTGGCGAGGACCGCCGCCAGCGCGGCGGTGGTCTCGGCATCCGCCACCACTGCGGTGACGCCCCGGCGCGGGAGCGTGACGGTCAGCTCGCCGCCAGGCAGCGGGACTGCGTCGAGTTCGAGCACATCCGTGGTGGGACCGACGTCGACGGTGCCCGCCTCACGGGCGTACGGCGCCTGCAGGATCATCAGCACACGCTTCGCCGACGCGAGGCCCGCGACCCAGATCCGCCCGAAGTTCGTCCCCAGCGCGCTGAGCGGCCCCATCACGAACTGGGTCAGACCCACCACCGTGATGAGCTGGCCGACGGTGAGCGTGCCGGTCACCGTCATCACCCCGGCGGCGATTCCCACGGTCACAACGAAAAGCGCTGCGACCGAGTCCATCACCCCCAGGTACGCGCCCTGTGCGCGGCGCGCTGTGATCACGGCACGCAGCGCCCGTTCACTCGCCACCGCGTAGCGGCGATCGGCCTCGGGCTCGGCGTGGATCCCCTTGATCACCCGGAAGCCCGCGACGAGATCCGCCGCCGCGCCCGCTGCCTCCCCCGCCGCCTTCTGCTCGTGCTCGCTCCGGCGGCGCAGGGGCCCGCCGGCGCGGTCCAGGCACCACAGGATCGCGGGTGCCCCGAGCAGGACCACCACGCCGAGGGGCCACGAGATCCACAGCAGGACGACGCCGCAGAAGAGCACCGCACCCAACTCACCGATGGGGTAGACGACTGCCGCGACCGTGATGGCGAGGCGCGTGACATCGGAGGTCGCAATACTCAGGGCGACGCCGGGTGAGCGCCCGGCACCCGCCATGCCCCGGGGATCGAGAATACGGTCGGTGACCTGATTGCGGAGACCGTGCTGGATGGTCTGCATTCCGAGGAAGCCGATGCGCGAACCGAAACGGAAGCTCAGCGACAGCATGGCGAAGACGCAGCCGAGCACCACGATCCAGCGCAACGTCGCCGCAAGATCCCCGGTGCCGACGCCACGGTCGATCGCGAGTCCCATCACGACCGGCACCAGCGCCTCGCCCACCTGGTGCCCGACGACCAGGATGGCGGCAGGGACGGTGCGGCGCGGATTCCCGAACATGGTGCGCAGCACGAGCTGTCGCGGCGTGGTCTCCGCGTCGACGGCGATCGGTCGCCGCAGCGGCGGATGCTCGGACGGCTCGAAGAGCACCGGCAACCGGATCCGGCCTGACCCCACACGAACTCCCTCCATCGAATCCTCCGGCATATGCGCCTCACGTGTCGTGACACTCCTACACGACAGGCACGGCCCCAACGGGGCATGTCGGCGACACCTGCCGGCTCAGGCTACGCTGATCGAACTTCCAACGCTCCCAGGTCGAACGTCCACGAACGGCAACGGCGCTCACTCACCGCGAGGACAGCTGGTCCTCCGCCCCCGGCACCGGTTCCGCGGCATCGCTCCCGAGAGACACGATCCTGTTGCCGGAGTCCACGTGGACGACCTTGGGCGCGTGCCCCTTCAGCTCGTGGTCCTCGAGCGCCACGAACGACATGATGATCACCAGGTCGTTCGGATCGACCAGATGCGCTGCCGCACCGTTGATACAGATGAGGCCGCTGTCGGGCTCGCCCGTGATGACGTACGTCTCGAGGCGGGCGCCGTTGGTGATGTCGACGATCTGCACCCGTTCACCCTCGACG
Organism: Tsukamurella sp. 8F; assembly: GCF_029167375.1. Taxonomy (GTDB): domain Bacteria; phylum Actinomycetota; class Actinomycetes; order Mycobacteriales; family Mycobacteriaceae; genus Tsukamurella. The sequence continues at coordinate 182,967 of NZ_JARFTP010000003.1, read as the reverse complement.
ATGTCGGCGGCCCGCATGAGGGTCTGGTCGATGGTCACAGAGCCGACGTAGTGGAGATCGGCCCTGGTCACCGTGGCCCTGTGGATCTTTCCGTTGACCAGTGTCCTTCTCATCGGGATTCCTCAGCGGCGCCCACGGACTGCGCCATCGCCTCGCGGAGGCTGCGTGGCCTCAGGTCTGTCCAGGTCCGCTCGATGTAGTCGAGGCACTCCTGCCGCCCCGCTCCGTCGGAGCCGCCGAACACCACGGTCCAGCCCTCGGGCACGGGAGCGAATGTGGGCCACAACGAGTACTGTTCCTCGTCGTTGACGAGGGCATAGAAGCGGCCGTTTTCGTCATCGAACGGGTTGGTAGACATGACTTCTCCTTGTTCGGTGGGTTATTCGTTCTCGCTGCCGGCTGGTGCGACGGTGCTCGGTGCGTCCATCAGCAGGCTGTCGAGGATCTCGCCGGAGCGGACGGCGATGTTCGAGAGCAGCGTAGACGCGAGACCGTGTGTCTCCTCCGTAGCACCCTGAACGTACAGTCCCGGTACGGGATCGCCGTCCACGGCCAGCTGGTAGTCGCGTCGCACGGTGACGCTGTTATCGGCGATCCGCCAGTGCGCCAGCACCTCCGATGCACCGACTGATCGGAACCCGGTGGCACACACCACCGCTGCATAGCGTCGAGTCCACACCTCGCCGGTGAGCCGTTCCCGTACGGAGACGTCGACGCCGTTGCCGTCCTCCCGTGCGGCGATCACCTCCGTGACGGGGTGCATCCATAGGCGTCGGCGGCCACGCACCTTCTCCGTGTACTCGATCGCATACAGCTCCTGGATCAGCTCGAGGTCCACGCATCCGTAGTTCGTGGTCCGATGCCGGTCCATGAGTTCGGAGCGCACTGCCGGCGCGGCTCCGAAGAAGTCGTCGACCGCGTCGGGATCGAATACCCGGTTGGCGTACGGGCTGTCGTCGGCAGGCTGGAACCCGTAGCTGTTGAACACCGACTCCACGACCGCCGCCGGGTATTCCGAGTGCAGGTGCCGCAGCACCTCCGCGGCACTCTGACCACCGCCGACCACCAGGAAACGAGGCGACTCGTCGCGCACGTCGAGCGCCGCGAGATGCTCGAGTATGCGGTGGTTGTGGAACATGCGCGGTCCGTACGCCCACTCCGGCAGCCGCTCGCGCAGACCAGATCCGACGACGACCGAACGCGCACGCACCACCTCGGCGCCGTTGGGCCCGGTCACGGCCACCTCGAAGCGTGCGCCGTCGCCGCCATCGCAACGGTCGATACGTGTGACGTCGCTCCCGTAGTCGATCCCGGCATCGACACTGTCCGCCACCCAGCCCAGGTAGTCGGTGAACTCGATGCGCGTCGGGAAGAACGTCTGATGGTTGACGAAGTCGACCAGGCGACCGCGCTCCTCGAGGTAGCTCAGGAATCCGAACGGGCTGCGCGGATTACGCAGCGTGACGAGGTCCTTGAGGAACGCTATCTGCATCGTCGCACCGTCGAGCAGCATCCCCGGATGCCAGCCGAACGACGGTTTGCGCTCGAAGATCCGCACGGTCAACGGTTCACCGCCCGCACGGTTACGTTCATCGATCGCCGCGGCCAGCCCGAGGTTCGAAGGGCCGGCGCCGATTCCGACGACATCCACTACGTCCACGCTCACGACACCAACTCCTCGATATCGAACGGCCCGAGCACCGTTCGCAGCTTGTCCGACGTCTCCTCCAGTTCACGCTCGGGAACGGAGGCAGCGACGATGCCACCTCCCGCCCACGCCCGCAACGACATCCGGTCCTCCGCCACCTCGGCACAGCGGATCGAGACCCGCCAGTGGCCGTCGCCCTCGGCATCGGTCCAGCCGACGGCCCCGGCGTAGAAGCCGCGTGGGCCCTCCACCTCCTGGATGAGCTGGGCAGCCGACACACGAGGGAACCCGCACACCGCCGGTGTGGGGTGCAGCGCCAACGCCAGATCGAGAGCGGACGTTCCGGAGTCGCGGAGTGTGCCGCGGACCACGGTCCCAAGGTGCCAGAGTTCGCCTGCGGCCGTGAGCGACGGAGCCTGCGGCACATCCAGATCGACGCACAGCGGGCCCAGGGCGTCGGCGATCGCGTCGACCACGTAGGCGTGCTCGTCGCGATCCTTCGCCGACTCGAGCAGCCCGTCCGGCTCCGTCGCGGTGCCGGCCAGCGGGTGGCACACGACAGTACGTCCGCGCCGTTGGACCAGAAGCTCTGGGCTCGAACCGACGAGGACCCGCCCTGCGTGGGCGTCGCCGGCCGCGGACAGATCTGCGTGGAATACGTTGCCCGCCTGATCGCTCGCCGCCAGCATGGATGCCATCGCGAGGGTGTCCAGCGCACTCGTCGCTGCGAAGTCGACGGCGCGTGCAAGGACGACCTTGTCGGCCTCGCCACGCCGGATGCGTTCGATCAACTCCCCGACCCGTGCGACATGCTGTTCCGGGGAGGGGGTCTCACCCACGACCATCAGCGCAGGCAGTGAACCCGACGAGGCGACGGGCGCACCGGGACCGAACCCGAAGGTGTCGGGCGCACTGAGGGCGGCCGGCTCCTCGAGGTCGAACGGCAGTGCGCCCACCACGATCCGGTGGCGGCCGCGGCGTAACGCCGCTGCGGCCGCGGCAGGCTCGGTGAACGTCGCGGCCACACCGCGCGCGTGTAGGGATTCGCCGTCAGATGCGAGGATGAAATGCGGTGTCATGCCGTGACCTCCGCCTCGGACAGCGCGCTCGCGACCGCGGCCGTCGTCTGCACCCGACCGCAACGGGCGGCAACGTGTCGGATGGCATGGGCGTGGTCCTCCGCGGTGAAGTCTGCGACCGCGTCGCCCACCACGTACGGCTGCACGTCCCGCATGAACGCGTCGAGCGCCGTTGTCATCACCCCTATGTGTGCATAGATCCCGACGATCACGAGCTGGTCACGTTCCCAGGCACGCATCCGCTCCGCCAGATCCGTTTTCGCGAACGCGCTGTAGCGCCACTTGGTCAACAAGACGTCGCCGGCCTCGGGCCTCAGTTCGTCGATCACGGCCTCGTCGGCTGCGACGAGGCCAGGGCCCCAGAAGTCGGCCAGCAGAGCACGCTCCTCGGGATCCTGGTCGCCGGGCTGCGCCGTATAGACCACGGGCACACCCGCTTTCCTCGCGGCGGCACGCAATGCGACCATATTGGGAACAGCGGTACGCCACGGATCACGTCCGCGATCGTACGTCCGCACGAAGTGGTCCTGCATATCGTGGATGAGCAGCACGGCGCGGCTGGGATCGACGACCCAGTCGACGCGTTGAGGACAGTCCGGCTCGGGTATCGGATAGGACACGGCTCGGGGGAGGCTCACGGTTCTCCTTACGACTCGTCGGCGATCGCGAGGGCGTCGCCGAGGCGCCGCCGGAGCTCGCGTCGGCTGATCTTGCCGACGCCGGTGGTGGGGTACTCGGCGACGAACTCGAAACGGTCCGGCACCTTGTATGCAGCCACCCCACGCGCGGTGAGGAATTCGCGCAGGCCGGCCGCAGTGGGAGGGTCGGTGGCGAGCACCACGGCGCAGCTGCGCTCGCCCAGAAGGCTGTCGGGCACAGCGATCAGTGCGGCGTCCACCACGTCGGGGTGAGCCACCAGATGGTTCTCCACCTCCTCGGCCGCGATCTTCTCGCCGCCGCGGTTGATCTGGTCCTTGGCGCGGCCCTCGACCACGAGGTGTCCCGTGGGCAGGCGACGCACGATATCGCCGGTCCTGTAGAAGCCCTCGGTATCGAAGGACTCGGCGTCCACGCCGCCGAGGTAGCCACGGATCGTGTACGGCCCGCGCGTGAGCAGGTGCCCCGGTTCGCCTTCCGGTACCGGCGCACCTCCGTCGTCGACCACGCGGACCTCATCGTCCGGTGAGATCGGACGCCCCTGGGACGTCAGTACCAGCTCTTCGGGATCGTCCGCGCGCGTGTAGTTGACGAGCCCCTCGGCCATACCGAAGACCTGCTGCAGGCTGCAGCCGAGCTCGTCGCGAACGCGCCGGGCCGCCTCCTCGGGAAACTTCGCTCCGCCCACCTGCAAGACCTGGAGCGACGACAGGTCTGCGTCGATCAGGGGGCGGGACCGCAGCCACAGCATCGCGAGCGGGGGGACCAGCGCCGTTGCGGTGATCTGCTCACTCTCGATGAGCGCGAACGCCGCCGACGGCGATGGATCCGGCCCGAGCACGACGGTGCCGCCCGCGTGGAGCACGCCCAGGATGCCGGGCGAGCTCATCGGGAAGTTGTGCGCAGCGGGCAGCACGACGAGCATCCGGGTATCCGGACCGAGCCCGCAGATGGCGGCGGACTCGCGCACCGAGTACAGGTAGTCGGCGTGCGTACGCGGGATCAGCTTCGACATGCCGGTGGTGCCGCCCGAGAGTTGCAGGAACGCAAGGTCTTCGGGATCCGGATCGGCTGGACCGGTCGGCTCGCGCCCCGGCGCCAGCGCCGTGAACTCCTGCGGATCCGGGTCGGCCACGAGAACCGTCAGCGGGTGCTGCCGTACCACCTCCCGCGCCAGCTGCCGGTGGTCGAACCGGGCGTGCACGCCGACCGTGAGATACGCCTTCGCACCGGACACCTCGGCGAAGTGGGAGATCTCGCTGCGCCGGTGTGCTGGGAGCGCGAACACCGGAACGGCTCCGAGGCGGAAGACACCGAACAGCGCGGTGACGTAGTCGGTGATGTTGGGGAACTGGACGATGACGCGGTCACCGGCGACGATGCCCGCCTCGCGCAGCGTGGTCGCCGTACGGGCCGCTGCGGCGTCGAGGTCGCGATAGCTCAGTCGGACCCGTTCACCTGCATGGTCCGTGCCGACGAGGGCCTCGGCGTCGCCGAAGCGCGCCGCTGCGTCCGGCAGGAAGCGTGCGAAAGTCTCGTCCGTCCAGTACCCCGCCGCGCGATACCGCGCGGCGAAGTCCGCGGGGTAGTAGTCACCCATCAGCGCGTCGCACCCCCGTCGACGGTGAGGACCTGCGTGGTCACGTGTCTCGCCCCAGGGCCCAGCAGGTAGTCGATTGCGGCTGCGATGTCGTCGGGATCGGCTATGCGCCCCAGGGGGATTCCGATACGGTGACGGCTCAGGTCGCCCGCCACTGCCACGGCGGCCGCCTGAGCGCCGCCGAACGCCTCCTGCATGGGTGTATCGGTGGACCCCGGAGCGACGACGTTCACGCGGACGCCGTGTTCGGCGAGCTCCAGACCGAGGGTCAGGGCCACGGAGTGCGCGGCGGCCTTCGATGCGCCGTATGCGCCCAGCCCGACGCGCGGCGAGACGCCCGCGTTGGAACCCACGACCACGATCGAGCCGCGACCGCGCCCGGTCATTCGGCGTCCGACCGCGGTGATGATGTGGACGGTACCCAGCAGGTTCACGTCGAGGAGGCGGCGCCAGTCGTCCGGCGTCGCATCGATCAGCGGCCCGGTCGCGAGCACCCCCGCGCAGTGGGCGAGCGCGTCCACAGGCCCCGTCTCACGCTCGATCTCGGCGACGGCACTCTCGACCGAGCCGGCGTCGGCGAGGTCGACCTCGACGATCCGGCAGACCCCGTCGGCATCGCGCAGGGCGCGCGCAGTCGCCTCCAGCCCGGCGGCGTCGCGGTCCAGGAGAGCGACGGGCCCCGTCGCGGCGGCGCGCAGGGCGGCGGCGCGGCCGATGCCGCCGGCCGCACCCGTCACGATCGACACAGTCACGAAACGACCAGACCCCGAGACAGATTCATGCACATTATGTTGTTTCGCCCAATCCAGCCCACTCCCGTACGGTATCAGCTAATGGGAGGCTCACCTAAGTTGCATACGGATCTTCCGGCGGCACGCGGCAGCGCCGTACGGTCGTACAGGTCAGGCTTCCCCGCTGGAGGTGCTTAGTCAGTTGGTGCATTCCGCGACCCCGGTCCCGTTCATCGCTTCGGGCACGTTGACGACCGTCCTGATGCAGATCGCACTGCTCCTGGCCACTGCGTCGGCCATGGGCTGGATCGCACGCAGAATCGGCCTCCCGGCGGTCGTCGGCGAGATCATCGCCGGCGTGGTGATCGGTCCGTCCGTACTGGGTCAGCTGTGGCCCGCAGCCCAGGAGTGGTTGTTCCCCTCGAACGCATCCCAACAGAACCTGGTGGATGCCGTAGGACAGCTGGGCGTGGTCCTGCTGGTGGGCCTCGCCGGGGCCGAGCTCGACTCCGCCTTCGTACGTCGTCGAGCCCGGGTGGTCACGGTGGTCGGCGTCTGCGCGTTCGTCGTGCCATTGGCGGCGGGCGTCGCCGCGGGCTTCCTGATACCGGCGAGCATGCACGCCGAGGGCGTCTCCACGACGGTACTGGCGCTCCTGCTCGGCACCGCGGTATCGGTGAGCGCGATCCCTGTGATCGCGAAGATCTTGACCGAGATGAACCTGCTGCACCGCAACATCGGTCAGCTCATCCTCGCGGTGGGAACGACCAACGACGCCGTCGCCTGGGTGCTGCTGTCGATCACATCGTCGATGGCTACGGTCGGCCTGCGCAGCGGCGACGTCGCCGCTGCACTGCTCGCCAGCGCGGGGGCGATCGGCATCGCGCTGTTCTTAGTGAAGCCGCTCGTCCGGCCACTGCTGGCGAAGGTCGAGAACTCGGAGTCGTCGACCATGTACCTGGCGCCCCTGTGCGCCGTGATCATCGTCGCATGTGCGGCTGCAACCCAGGCACTGCACCTGGAGGCCATCCTCGGCGCCTTCCTCGCAGGTATGGTGATCGGTCCCCGGAACCCCCGGCTCATCGCGCCGCTGCGGACGGTGACCATCACAATCCTCGCCCCGATCTTCTTGACCACAGCAGGATTACGCGTCGACCTGACACTCCTCGCCGATCCGACCGTCGCGTTGACCGCGCTCTCCCTACTGGCCCTCGCAGTGGTATCGAAGTTCTGCGGGGCCTACGTCGGCGCGCGCCTCGTGCGTCAGACTCGATGGGAGGCCCTCGCACTGGGTGCCGGACTCAACACGCGAGGTGCGGTCGAGATCGTGATCGCGATGACGGGCATGCGTATCGGCGTATTCTCCCCGAGCATCTACACGGTGATCGTGCTGATCGCCATCGCCACGTCGATCATGGCGCCGCCGACTCTCCAATACGCGATGGGACGTGTCGCCAAGACAGAGGAGGAGCAGGTACGGCAGGCTCTCCGAGAGCCGTGATCGCCTGAGCCTAAAGCCCTTCCGACTCCAGAACCGACTCGTAGTAGTCCAGCGCCTCCTCCGGCGAGCGACCCGAGGTCAGCGCGTCCTGATAGACCTTGCGATAGCGGTCGGCGCCGGCCTCGAACCGGCGGGTCCACTCCTCGGCGTTGGCTCGCCAGTATCCGACGATATCGTAACGTTCGCGGCCCCAGCCGATTCCACGAAGGTGCTTCTTAGCTGCGCGTGTATCCGCAGCCTCCCCGGCGAGCCAGCAGTACGCGTCGTCACCGAGATCGAGGTCGGGAAGGGCCGTCGCGAGCCGCGACTCGCTCCTCCCGTTGCCACCGATCAGCTCGATCGTCGTGGTGTCAGCACGTTCCGGCAGGTAGGCCAGTTCCGAGCGGTCCAGGATCTCGGCTACGACGGTGACCCGGACCCCGTCGGGGGTGGACTCGAGGATCCGGGCCAGGGCCGGCAGAGCAGCCAGGTCGCCGGCGAGAACGTGGTGCGTGAGGTGCGTGGGCGGTGCGTACCACGAGCGCGGCCCGGCCGCGAGCACGCGCCAACCGGGCTCGGCCTGGCGGAGCCAATCGATCGCAGGGCCGTGCGGATGGTCCGCGAAGTCGACGACCATCTCCTGCCTGTCCGCATCGTACGATCGGATGGTGTAGTTGCGATGCCCTGCGCTGCGATCGTCGTCTACGATCTCCCAGCCGCCCAATGCCTTCGGGTTGGTACTGGTACGAGCGTGCAGCTCCTCGGCGTCGCCCGAGAAGTAGAAGGCAATCGATTCGTCGCCGGGCGCGATCGGCAGGTATCCGGGACCGGTTCCCCCGCCGACCGCGAACCGCGCTCGCAGCAGGTTCGCGGCGATCCGTTCGCTCGACTCCAGGGTGACGACGAAATTCTCCCACTTCATAAGCCCAGGCTAACCTAGCCGGGAGATCCCTGTGTAGCCGAACCTTCGTCACGAGACGGACCGGAATCGGTCAGAGGCCTCGCGCGAGCTGACGGGCGAGGCGGGCGGCGAATGCCGCGGGCTCGTCGAGCTCTCCCCCCTCGGCCAGTACCGCCGACCCGTAGAGCAACTCCGCCGCGTCGACCAGAGCCTCCGGCGCCTCCGCCGTCTCCGGCACCTCCGGCGTGCGAGGAGCCTCCGCGGCCTGCGGGGCCTCCTCGCCCTGTAGATCAGAGGCGGCCACTCCATCCTCACCCGAAGCGTTCTCGCCCGACGTGTCCTCGCTGGAGGTGTCTTCGCCGGAGACCGCCTCGGTAGCCGAACCCAGGCCCTCCGCCTGGACCTTCGCGAGAAGCCCGGCGACGAGCTCGTGCTCCGGGTTGAGCTCGAGGATCCGCTTGGACCTCGGGAGCTCCTGGCCGCTTGCACGGTACATCCGCTCCAGGGCCGGCGGCATGTCGAACGAGTCGCCTACCAGACACGCCGGCGACGTCGTGAGACGCGACGTGAGACGCACCTGCTTCACGCGGTCCTCCAGCACGGTACCCAGCCACGATGTCAAGGACGCGAACCCGTCCTCCTTCTCCGGGATCCCATCGTCGCCGAGGTCGGCCTCGCCCATCGAGATCGAGGCGAACTCCCTGCCATCGAACTCCGGAACCCCGGTGACCCACAACTCATCGACCTGATCCGTGAGCATCAGGACCTCGAACCCCTTGGCGCGGAATGCCTCCAGGTGCGGCGACGCTTCGATCTGACGGCGGGACTCGCCGGTGGCGTAGTAGATCTTCTCCTGCCCCTCAGGCATCCGGGACACGTACTCGGCGAGTGAGGTCCGCGTGGGGGCGTCGCCGTCGGCGGGCAACGCGGTGGTCTCGAAGACGCTCGCCTCGAGTAGCGCATCGCGGTTGTCGTGATCGTCGAGCAGCCCCTCCTTGAAGACGGATCCGAAACCGGCCCAGAAGGCCTCGTACTTCGCACGGTCCTTCTCGCGCAGCGCCTTGACGGTGGAGATGACTTTCTTCACCAGGCGCTTGCGGATCATCGTCAGCTGCCGATCCTGCTGCAGGATCTCCCGGGAGACGTTGAGCGACAGGTCTTGTGCGTCGACGACACCCTTCACGAAGCGCAGGTACGGCGGTATCAGCGCTTCGCAGTCGTCCATGATGAAGACGCGCTTGACGTACAGCTGCAGGCCCGTCTTGTAGCCACGGTAGAACATGTCGAACGGCGGCTGCGATGGGATGAACAACAACGCCTGGTACTCGAAGGTCCCCTCGGCCTTGACGTCGATGGTCTCGAGCGGCTCGTCGAAGGCGTGGCTGACGTGGCGGTAGAACTCGGTGTACTCCTCGTCGGTGACCTCACTACGCGGCCGCGTCCACAGCGCTTTCATGGAGTTGAGGACGTCGTCGCCGATGCGTATCGGGAACGCGATGAAATCGCTGTAACGCCGGACGATTCGGCGCAGCACGTCGGCGGAGGTGTAGTCGTGGAGGCTGTCGTCCGCGTCTTCGGCCTTGAGATGCAGAGTGATGACCGTGCCCTGCGCCGGGCCCTCGCCTGCCGCGAGGTCGGTGACGGTGTAGGTGGACTCGCCCGACGACTCCCAGCGCGTGGCGACCTCTTCACCCGCCCGCCGAGTCTCCAGCGTGACCTTGTCGGCCACCATGAAGCTGGAGTAGAAGCCGATGCCGAACTGGCCGATGAGCTCTGCCGACGCACCCGAGTCGCGGGCCTCGGCCGCCTCGGCGAGCTTGCGGCGCAGCTCCCCGGTGCCGGACTTGGCGAGCGTGCCGATCAGCTCGACGACGTCCTCACGGCTCATACCGATGCCGTTGTCCGCGATGGTGAGCGTGCGCGCCTCGGCATCGGGTTTCAGCTCGATGTGCAGGTCGGCCGTATCGGCACTCAGATCCTTGTCCTGGTACGCGGCGAGACGCAGCTTGTCGAGCGCGTCGGACGCGTTGGAGATCAATTCCCGCAGGAAGATGTCCTTCTCGGAGTAGACCGAGTGGATCATCAGGTCCAGCAGCTGGTGCGTCTCGGCCTGGAACTGCAGGGTCTCGGCGGCCACGTCGTAGTCCTCTCTCTACACACTGACTTCTGTCGCCGACGATTCTCTCAAGCCATGTGGAGCTCGCGCGCCACGCCCCGCAAGTACGCCGCGGTGCCCAGGTGCTGGGCGCAGTCGTCGACGATGCTGACCAGCCGCACCGCCGCCGTCACCGGCGGGTCCCACGCCGCGTCGACGATCCGCGCGAGCTCGTCGCCCGTGACCGTCTCGACATAGCGCAGTGTCAGCTCGTGCACGTCCCGGTAGTACCCCGAGAGAAGTTCGGCGGGCGCGTGGACGCGCGCCGCCTCGTCAGCAGACTGCCCGTATCCCGTTGCGTCCGTTGGAAGATCGAGAGCGAATCGGGCCGCCCAGCCTTGCGCGGTCCAGACCTGCTCGACGCCGGCCACGTCGGCCACCTGCGCGTCCTGTACACGGGCGCTGTGCCAGACCAGCCACGCGATCGAGTTGGCGTGAGGCGCCGGCCGGAAGTCGGCCACGTCGGGCTCGAGACCCGAGGTGACGGCCTCGGCGTGTTCGACGAGGCGAGTGAATGCGTCACGGAGCAGCTCTCGGGAGGACATGCCCCGACGGTACGCCTTCTTCTATCACTTGACATTCATATGAGTAGCTGGTGTTATGAATCGGTGGACGCATTCGCCGTGATCGCCGACCCCACTCGGCGCCGGATCCTCGACTCACTGCGTGCCGAGCCGGCGGACGTGGGAACGCTCGTCTCCACCCTCGGGATCTCCCAGTCGCTCGCCTCGAAACACCTGGGCGTGCTGCGAGAGGCCGGCGCGGTCGACGTCGAGGTGGCCGGTAAGCGCCGCGTCTACCACCTCGCCGAGGACCCGCTACCCGCCGTGCTCGCGTGGGTCACGCCCTACGCACGCCAGTGGTCCATGCGCCTGGACCACCTGTCCACCCTCATCGACGCCGAAGCCAAGGAGCAGCAATGACTCTCGACACCACACTCGAAGACCGCGACGGCACCTGGGTGCTCACCCTCCGTCGCGCATTCGCCCATCCTGCCGAGACGGTCTGGCCGTGGCTCACTGCACCCGATCGCCTGGCGCAGTGGTCACCGGCGGTGCCGGACACCGCTTTCGACACGGTCGGGCCTCGCAGGGTGCGCGAGAACCCAGACGACGAGACGATCTCCGGCGACGTGCTCGCGATCGAACCTCCGCATGAACTCGTGCACCGCTGGGGCGACGACGTACTGCGCTGGCGACTCGAGGACGGCGCCGACGGCTGTGTCCTCACGCTAGAGCACTCCACCGCGCGGCGGGACATGCTGCCGAGTTTCGGTGCGGGATGGCAGATCTGTCTCGACGCGCTGGACCGCGGGCTGGCCGGCAACCCGAGCCGCGCGGTCGGCGTCGACGCCCTCGGCCACGGCTGGGAACAACTGCGCGACGAGTACGCGGTCCTGCTCGGGGTCCGGCCCGGCACTGCGGCGCACCGTGGGGCATCCTGATGACATGGAATTCCGTGTCTTCGTCGAACCCCAGCAGGGCGCAACCTACAACGACCAGCTCGCCGTCGCCCGGACCGCGGAGGCGGCCGGCTACGGGGCGTTCTTCCGTTCCGACCACTATGCAGCGATGAACACCGAGGGCCTCCCCGGCCCGACCGATTCGTGGGTCACCCTCGGCGGCATCGCACGCGAGACATCCACGATCCGCCTCGGCACCCTGGTCACGTCGGCGACCTTCCGGTTCCCGGGTCCGCTCGCGATCTCAGTCGCCGAGGTGGATCAGATGTCCGGTGGCCGTGTGGAACTCGGTCTAGGCGCCGGTTGGTTCGAGCGGGAGCACGCCGCGTATGCGATCCCGTTCCCCGATGTCAAGACGCGCTTCGACCGGTTCGAGGAGACCCTGCGGATCGTGGTCGGGCTGTGGGAGACGCCGGTGGGTTCGACGTTCGACTTCCCCGGTGAACACCTCACCGTCACCGACTCGCCCGCGCTGCCCAAGCCTGTGCAGACTCCGCGTCCGCCGATCGTGCTGGGCGGTGCCGCGAAGAAGCGCGGCGCCGCACTCGCCGCCGAACTCGCCGACGAGTTCAACGTCCCGTTCGTCCCGGCCGACGAGGCCCGCGCCGCATTCGGACGCATCGACGCCGCGTGCGAGGCGCGCGGCCGGGATCCGAGGTCGATCGTGCGGTCGGCTGCGCTGGTCCTGTGCGCCGGTCCCGACGAGCCGACCATCGCCCGCCGCGCCGCGGCCATCGGCCGCGAGGTGAGCGAGCTGCGAGAGAACGGCCTCGCCGGCTCGGCGGCGGAGATCGTGGACAAGCTCGGCGCCTACGCCGATGCGGGGGTCACCCGCGTGTACTTGCAGATCCTCGACCAGTCCGACCTCGAGCACATCGAGTGGGTCGCGGCCGAGGTCATGCCCCAGCTGTAGCCGACGGCGGTCCAGATCTCGGCTGGAGCGGGTGGGCATCGCCCCCACAGCGATGCCCACCCGCTCCGGCCGTGATCCGGGCACACGGTCTATCCCTGCGCCGTGGGCAGCACGATCATCGAGGCCACATTGACGTTCGCGGGAAGCGAGGTACTCCACACGACGGCGTCTCCGATCGCCGACGCGGGAATCGGTGGATTATCGATGGTGAACTGCCGCAGAAACTCTCGAGCGTCCGGGTCGGACATGTGGTCGCCCAGCTCGGATTCGGTCATGCCCGGCTCGATCGCGTGCACCCGGACGCCACGGGGCCCGAACTCGGCGCGCAGATTGGTCGTGAGGTGCGTGACCGCCGCCTTGGTCGCCGTGTACACCGCGTAGCCCGGCAACACCATGTGCGCGCCGATGGAGCTGGTGAGCACGAGGTCCGCCGGACCGTGTGCGGCCGCCGTCGTCAAGTCGCCGATCGTCGCGCGGGCGGTATTGAGCAGACCGGTCACATTGACCCCGACCATCCGATCCCATTCGCCGACGTCGGCGGTGTCGAAGGGCGCGGCCAGCATCGCTCCCGCGTTGGCGAACACGAGATCGAATGTTCCGACCTGCGCCCGGAGCTCGCCCACGGCGGCGGCGAGGGCAGCCCGATCGGTGACATCCGCGGCGGCATAGGCACCGTCGACCTCCCGTGCGACCGACGCGATTCGGTCGGCGCGGCGCCCGATGAGCGCGACGCGGGCGCCCGCGGCGGCGAGGGCGGCGGCGGTCGCGGCGCCGATACCCGTTCCGGCGCCGGTGATGAGTGCTGTGCGGTTCTCCAGATTCGTCATGCGGACAACGATCGCGGGCGACGGCGCACACAGACAGACCGCGCCGCTCACGGGTAGTCGCACTACCTGGCTGGCCCTGCCGCTCTCGGTACGGTGGTGCATGTGGAGAACCAGCTGGGTGAATTCCTGCGCGCACGCCGCGAACGCGTGGACCCCGCGTCACTCGGGCTGCGCACCATGGGCGTTCGCCGCACGCCCGGGCTACGACGCGAAGAGGTCGCGGCGCAGGCGGGTATCAGCGTCGAGTATCTGGTCCGCCTCGAACGCGGGCGCGACCGCAGGCCGTCTCCCGCCGTCGTCGCCGCACTCGTGGACGTGCTGCAGTTGGACGCCCACGGTGCCGCGCACCTCGCCAGGCTCGCGGAGCTCCCACCCGACCGCGGCGGCGACGTCGTCGACGAGATCGCGCCCGTGCTGCGGCGACTCATCGACTCGTGGCCCAATCCCACCATCGTCACCAACTCGCTGTTGGACCTGATCGGCACCAACGCATCGGGGGAGGAACTGCACCGCGGCATCGGACTGGAGGTCGGCGACAACATGGCGAGGTCGCTGTTCCTCGATCCCCAGGCACGCGAGGTCTTTCTGGACTACGAGACGGTGACGACGGAGACCGTCGGGAACCTGCGCGCACTGTCGGGTTCGAATCCGTCGCATCCGCGCCTGATGGCGCTGGTGGGTGAGCTCTCAGTGCGCAGCGAACTGTTCGCGCGACTGTGGGGCGGCGGCGAGGTCCAGGGAAAGACCAACGGGCACAAGGTGATCGCCCACCCGGACCTCGGCGTGTTGGAGCTCGAGTGGTCGACGCTGGAGGTCGCTGCGGCGCCGGGGCAGCTCGTCGTCGCCTACCAGGCGGCGGCCGGTACCGCGTCCGAGCGCGCGCTGGAGCGACTCGCAGCACAGGCCGTCGCCCGCCCGCGGGCCGTCCGCGAGAAGTGACGGCGCGCAGGTCGCTGCGAAACGGATCCGGCCCGCCCCTCGTCGCGGGGCGGGCCGGATCGTCTCGGTCGGTGCGGAGCCGGGTTAGAAGCCCATGTCTCCCATGCCGCCGGTCGGGTCCGCGGGAGCCGCGGCCTTCTCCGGCTTGTCGGCGACCACGGCCTCGGTGGTGAGGAACAGTGCGGCGATCGACGCGGCATTCTGCAGCGCCGAGCGCGTCACCTTCACCGGGTCGTTGATGCCGGCGGCCAGCAGGTCCTCGTACTCGCCGGTGGCGGCGTTGAGGCCGGTGCCGGCCGGGCTGTTGCGCACCTTCTCGGCGACGACGCCGGGCTCGAGGCCCGCGTTCACCGCGATCTGCTTCACCGGGGCGTCGAGCGCGACCTTGACGATATTCGCACCCGTGGCCTCGTCGCCCTCGAGGGACAGGCCCTCGAAGACCTTGCCCGACTGAGCGAGAGCGACGCCACCACCGGCGACGATGCCCTCCTCGACCGCAGCCTTCGCATTGCGGACGGCGTCCTCGATGCGGTGCTTGCGCTCCTTGAGCTCGACCTCGGTCGCGGCACCGGCCTTGATGACGGCGACGCCGCCGGCCAGCTTCGCGAGACGCTCCTGCAGCTTCTCGCGGTCGTAGTCCGAGTCGCTGTTCTCGATCTCGGCACGGATCTGCGCGACACGGCCGGCGATGGCCTCCTGCGAGCCGGCGCCCTCGACGATGGTGGTCTCGTCCTTGGTGACGACGACCTTGCGCGCCTGGCCCAGCAGCTCGAGACCAGCGGTCTCCAGCGAGAGGCCGACCTCCTCGGAGATGACCTCGCCACCGGTGAGGATGGCCATGTCGGCCAGCATCGCCTTGCGGCGATCACCGAAGCCGGGCGCCTTGATCGCGACCGACTTGAAGGTGCCGCGGATCTTGTTCACCACGAGGGTCGACAGAGCCTCCCCGTCGACGTCCTCGGCGATGATCGCGAGCGGCTTGCCGGACTGGATGACCTTCTCCAGCAGCGGCAGCAGGTCCTTGACGGTCGAGATCTTGCTCGACACCAGCAGGACGTAGGCGTCCTCGAGCACGGCCTCCTGACGCTCGGCGTCGGTGGCGAAGTAACCCGAGATGAAGCCCTTGTCGAAGCGCATACCCTCGGTGAGCTCCAGGCTCAGGCCGAAGGTCTGAGCCTCCTCGACGGTGATGACGCCTTCCTTGCCGACCTTGTCCATGGCCTCGGCGATGAGCTCGCCGATGGCGGGGTCGCCGGCGGAGATGCCGGCCGTGGCCGCGATCTGCTCCTTGGTCTCGACCTCCTTGGCGGACTTGAGCAGCGACTCGGTGACCGCATCGACGGCCTTCTCGATGCCGCGCTTGAGGCCGAGCGGGTTGGCACCGGCCGCAACGTTACGCAGGCCCTCGCGCACGAGCGCCTGCGCCAGGACGGTAGCGGTGGTGGTGCCGTCGCCAGCGACGTCGTCGGTCTTCTTGGCGACCTCCTTGACGAGCTCGGCACCGATCTTCTCGTACGGGTCGTCCAGCTCGATCTCCTTGGCGATGGACACACCATCGTTGGTGATCGTGGGGGCGCCCCACTTCTTCTCGAGGACGACGTTGCGACCCTTGGGGCCCAGCGTCACCTTGACAGCATCGGCGAGGGCGTTCAGGCCCCGCTCGAGACCACGGCGGGCCTCTTCGTCGAACGCGATGATCTTGGCCATTGCGAAGTGATTCCTCCAGTTAGGACCGGGTAGGCCCATAATTTGGACACGTCTGTCTAGGTCGAATCGGTGCCCGCGACGGACGACCCGGCGTGTCACCCCCGCGTGTAGCGGAGGGCCCGGCCTCACCTTCCCGACCTAGCACTCACATAGATCGAGTGCTAGGTCCGTTTTAGCACTCACGCATGGCGAGTGCAAGGTGTGATCGTGGCGCGGGCTACATGGCGCTACTATCCAGGCATGGCTAGCCCTGTACTGGAGTCCACCATCGTCATCGACGCGCCCGCCGAGAAGGTCTGGAAGGTCGTCTCCGACCTGCAGGCGATGAGCAAGCGCAGCCCGCAGTGCCGCAAGGTCATCGTGCGCGGCGGCGATATCGGCCTCGGCACCAAGATGATCAACGTCAACCGTAAGGGCTGGCGCGTGTGGCCCACCAATACCGTCGTCACCGCGTTCGACGAGAACGAGAAGGTCGCTTTCCGCGTCGTCGAGAACAACACGACCTGGAGCTACACCCTCGTGCCCGACGGCGATCGCACCACCGTCGTCGAGCGGCGCGAGGCCCCGAACGGCAAGACCTCGGCGGCGAGCGCGTTCCTCATCTCCACTCTCATGGGTGGAACCGAGCCCTTCGAGCGCGAACTGCTGGTCGGGATGAAGCAGACCCTGGCCGCGATCAAGACGGAGGCCGAGGCGGACTAACCACTACGGGGGCGTCAAGACCGTCATTTGGCGCCTTTGAAGATCAGGTACTCCGCGGACGTCGCCTGGATCGCCTCCTCCTGCTGGTTGGTGCTGTACTCGGACATGTACCGACCCACGGCGAGTAGGCAGTAGATCGCGTGCTGGTCGAGGTTCGAATAGAGTTTGATGTTCATACAACGCGCGTCCGGCACGCCCGGCACCGCGATCGCCTTGACCTCCGCGTAGGAATCTCGAGCCTCCGCCATGAAACGGTCCCGCAGCAACGCGGCACCCGTCGCGTCGCGGGCACGGTAGACCTGGTTGGCGCCGTAGCCGACGATATCCACGCCTGCATCCGTGAACGCCTTCAGATCCGTGGTCAAGTGGTCCTGGTCCCAGATCGCGGCCTTCGCGGACGCCCACCCGTCACGGTCGCCGTTGCTCGGCGGCAGGGTGAGGGATGCGATCCCGTCCTTATCCGACGGCAGGGTCGTGAACTCGTCGACAGGCGTCGGGGCGAACCCGTCGACGGCCTTGGTGAGTGGATCCAGGTATCCGGCGATCTGATTCGGCGTGGCCTCCGTGTAGAACCCGATCACGTACTGCTTGTGCGCCACGAACGCGACCGTCTCCTTACCGGAACTCCCCCAGTCCTGCGTGTACGCGGTCGACGAGCCGTACCCGGGGACGGTGGTGGGGATCTTGGCCGGGTTGTCCTTGTTCGACGACGGTGTCATAAGCCGATTGTCGGTAGCCGCCGCCGTGGCTGCCTGTTCGCTCGGCATGCGCAGGAGCGCGACGGTGGCGCCTCGCACGTTCTTCGACGACGTCGCCGGAGCGGGCTTGGAGTCGTTCGCGCCGACCATCGCCCCGACCTCGCGCCCCGCGAACACCGGCGCGACCTCGCTGCCGAAAATGCTGCCCACCGACGCCTCCCCCGATTCGAGTGCCCCCACGCCACTGTGGCCGTGGTACTGGAACGTGGGATCCAACGTCGTCAGCGGCGGGAACAGCTCGGTCATCCGCCTGCCCTCCTGCATCTTGCCGGTGGCCTCGGTGCTGGCCGGGATCACCCGCTTCTCCGTGGCGAACGAGCCCGTCCTGAGCATCGAGGCGAGCCCGCTGGGATCGGCCTCGGGGGTGCCGGTCACCGTCGTCGCGCACCCCGCGAGGAGCGCACACGACGACACGACCGCCAGAATCTTCCGCATGGTCACCCAGCCTTCTTCAGAATCAGATAACCGGCGGCGGTGGCCTGCTTCGCCTCCGTCGGCTGTATCGCCTGGTACTCGGCGAGGTAGCGCCCCACGGCCACCACACACAGCGAGAAGCCGTCGCTATCGGTCTTGATCGCAAGACAACGACTTCCGGGCACGCCGGGCACGTTGCTCTCTTCGGAGCTCGCGTAGTAGCCCTTGAATTCGGTGATGAACCTGTCCCCGAGCAGCACCGCGCCTGCCGCATCCCTAGCGCGGTAGACGTTGCTGCCACCCATGCCGACGAGATCGACCCCCGCATCGGCGAAATCCTTGGCGGCCGCATCGGTATTCGCCATGAAATGCAACTGGCCGCGCTGCGTCGACCACCCGTACTCCGACGGAACCCGCGCCGCGGAGTACTTGCTGGGGAGCGTGCGGGTCTCGATGCCGTCCCTGTCCGGTGGAAGGGTCGTGAGCCTGTCGTCGGCGGTCGGGGTGAAGCCGTCGAGGGCCTCGGTCTGGCGCCGCAGGAAGTCCTGCACCGCACCGGCTTTCGCGCTTCCGCTCCACACCACAACGACGAAACGCCCGTGCTGCGCAAGTGCAACTGTGCGAGTCCTGCCGGAGTCGGTCTTGGTGAACGCCTTCGCATTCGGGAAGCCGTCGACGGTTACCGGAATCTTGGGCGGCGACGTGTATCCGAACTGTGTGCCGTCGGATCCGAGGACGCGCGGATCGGCGACTGCCTTCGCCGCGTCGGCCTCCGAGGCCATACGAACGACACCCCCGATCAGTTCGTGGAAGTCGAGGCCCTTGGCTCCCGGCGCCTGGTCCCGCGCATCGACGGTCACGCCGAACTGCATCGCCGACAGCGCCGCGCCGACGCCGCTACCGAACGCAGACGCCAGGCCGTCGCCGGTCACGACAGACATCCCCTGCATGTACTTCATCGCCGGGTCGACGTCCGAGAGCGTCGGGATCACCTCGAGCATGCGCCGCGTCTCGAGCACCTTGCCCTCAGCTTCCGACGGTGCCGCGATCGTCCTCGGGGACGTGGGGAACGAGCCGGTGTCCAGGGCGGCATCGACGGCACTCCGGTCCGCGATCGGGGTACCGGTCACCGTCGCCGTGCATCCCGTGAGCGTGAGGAGGCACAGCGCTACACCCGCCAGCAGCTCCGTGCGCACCGTCACGCCTTGCTGAGTATGAGGTACGCGGCGGAGGTCGCCTGCTTGGCCTCGGCCTGCTGGATCGCCCCGTACTCGGCCATGTAGCGGCCGACGGGGACGACGCAGTAGTTGGTGGTACGGAGCACCGTCTTCCATGTCACGCACCGTGCCCCGGGCACGCCGCCGACGTTGTACTCGGTGGCACCGGTGTAATACGACTTCGACTCGGTGATGAAACGGTCGGCGAGCAGTTTCGCGCCCGCGGCGTCCTTGGCCCGGTACACGTTGTTGCCGCCCACCCCGATGACGTCGACGCCCGCGTCCGCGAAGTCCTTCTGCCCGTCGGTGATGCTGGTCTGTGCCGCTACGAGACCACGCGCCGTAGACCACCCGTAGGTGTCGAACGACGCCCGCTCGGGCGCGAGAGTCAAGGCCCCGACGCCGTCCCTGTCGACCGGGAGCGAGGTCAGCTTGTCGTCGGCGGTCGGCGTGAAACCGTCCAGGGCCTTGACCTGTCGCCCGAGGAAGTCGTCGACGGCCGCGGTCTTCAGGCCGCGTGTGTAGACGACGATGACGAATCTTCCGTGGGCGAGGACGGCCATCGTCTGGGACGAGTCGCTGCTGGTCTGCGTGAACGCCTTCGCGCCGGCGGTGCTGACCGGGACGGGCACCTTAGGCGGCTGCGTCACCCCGAACTGCGGATCGTCGGTGGCCATGACGCGCGGATCAGCGACCGCGCTGGTCGCGTCGGCATCGGATCTCATGCGGACGACGGCGGTGTACAGATCCTTCTTCGGCAACCCCGTCTGGCTCGGCGACTGATCCTTCACGTCCACGGTGATCCCGAGCTGCATGCCGGACAGCGCGTTGCCGATCCCGCTGCCGAAGCCCATCTTCATGCCGACCGCGGTCGCCGAAGCGACCCCGTTGGTCCACTTCAGACTCGGATCGATCTCCGTACCCAACGGGACGATCTCGAGCATCCGCCGCGCCTCCAGCGCCCTCGCCTGCGCCTCCGTGGGCGGGTCGATCGTGCGCTTGGACGTGCTGAACGAGCCCGTGTCCAGCATGGCCTTCAAAGCATTCATATCGGCGACGGGGTTGCCGGCGACGGTGGTCGCACACCCGGTCAGCATCAGTGCCGCGGCCCCCACCGCAGCGAACGACGTCGAACGACGCATCGAACCTCCCCTATGAGTTCCCGTACCCAACCTAGCGGTGCGGCCGCACGTGTGCGAGCACATGCACCGAAATCACGTGAGGCCCCACACCCTCATGAGCAGGCCCGGGAGGTCGCCGACGCCGTCGACGACGTAATCGGGCACGAGGCCGAATTCGTCGCTCTCCACCGCGTCGAGGGCGGCCTGG
The DNA here is from genome assembly GCF_029167375.1 of Tsukamurella sp. 8F. Classification (GTDB taxonomy): domain Bacteria; phylum Actinomycetota; class Actinomycetes; order Mycobacteriales; family Mycobacteriaceae; genus Tsukamurella. Next base: position 162,448 of record NZ_JARFTP010000003.1, on the reverse strand, counting down.
CGGAACTTGCCGGTGCGCACGAGGACTCCGCGCATGCCCGCGACCTGCCCGGCGAGGACATCCGCGCGCACGTCGTCTCCGACCATCACCACCGCCGACGGGTCGAGCCCCATCAAGTCGGCCGCGGTGCGGAATCCGACGGGCGACGGCTTCCCGATCACGGTCGGAGTCACGCCGGTCGCGCGGCACAGCCCCTCCAGATACAGCCCGGTGTCTATCCGCTGGCCCTGAGCGGTCGCCCACGCCATCGAGCGGTGCATGGCGACGACCGGGACGCCGGCCAACAGGAACTCGAACACGCGACTCAACGCGTCATGCGTGAACGCGGGCCCGGCGCCGCCGAGCACCACCACGTCCGGATCCGCGTCGACGGTCTCGAACCCGTCCCCGAGATCGTCTTCGGGCCCGTCGGTGAGCACGTGCACGCGACGCCCCCCATACCGGGTGCGCAGGTACTCGCCGGTCAGCCGCGCAGCGGTGACGATCTCCGACACGTCGACGTCCAGACCCGCTGCGCCGAGCGCCTGCGCGATCTGCGCGGCGGTCTTCGACGTCGTGTTGGTGAGGAACGCGCGCCGTACCCCCTGCTCACGCACCCACGCGAGCGTCTCCGCGCCGCCGGGCAGCGGCTCCCACGAGGTGACCAGCACCCCGTCGATGTCGAAGAGCACTCCCCGCTCTCGCCTGTCCCGTCCGAACGCCATACCAGTGAAAATAGACCCGCCGCGTTAGCAGCAGGTTTCACACCCGGACACCTCGCTTTCACCGTATGGGGGCCGGTCGTACGGGTCGTTTCATGCCCGCCGGCGGCCTGGCAAGCTGATACGCATGGAGACAGCAGCCGTACGCGAGGCCGTGTCCGGTCTCATGGCCACAGCCCGGGACCGGCTGGCAGCACTGGTCGCATACCCGTCGGTGCACGATTCGGCGGAGTTCGGCCCGCGGCCGGCCACCGACGCCGCGACGTGGGTCGCGGGAGCGTTCGCGGACGCGGGCGTGGAGAACGTCGAGCGGATCCTCACGTCCGACGGCTCGGTGGCCGTACTGGGCCATACGCCGGCCCCGCCCGGCCGGCCGACGGTGCTGCTGTACAGCCACTACGACGTCCAGCCTCCGGGCCCCGCGGACGAGTGGGCGTCGGACGCGTTCACACTCACCACGCGCCGCGGACCCGATGGCGCCGAGCGCTGGTACGGACGCGGATCCGCCGATTGCAAGGGCAACGTCGTAGCCCACCTGACCGCGCTCGACGCAGTGCGCGCAACGTCCGGTCTCGGAGTGGGCGTGCGACTGATCGTCGAGGGCTCCGAGGAGGCGGGGGGCGAGGGCCTGGAACACCTGGTGGCCGAGCGTCCCGACATCGCACAGGCCGACCTGATCCTTATCGGCGACACCGGCAATGTCGAGGTCGGCGTCCCCACACTCACTACCGCGCTGCGCGGGGTCGTCAACATCGAGGTCGCGGTGTCCACCGGCACCACCGCTCTGCACTCCGGCATGTTCGGCGGAGCCGCGCCGGATGCCCTCGCATCCCTCGTCGCGCTGCTCGCCACCCTGCGGGATGCCAACGGGAACACCACGATCGACGGTCTGGACGCCTCCGGAAGATGGACCGGGGCAGCCTATGACGACGCCCGCTTCCGCGCCGATGCACAGGTACACGAAGGCACGTCGGTGTTGGGGTCGGGCACCATCGCCGACCAGCTCTGGGCGCGGCCCGCGGTCACGGTCATCGGCCTGGACGCGCCCGCCACCGCGACCGCGGCGGCGGCCATCCAGCCGCGTGCAGCAGCGCTGCTGAACCTGCGCGTGCCGCCCGGCGTGGACCCGCGTGCCGCAGGCGACCTGCTCGCCGAGCACCTCCGCGCACACGCTCCGTGGGGCGCACACGTGACGGTCACCGAGGAGGCCGCGGGCGAGCCGTTCGCCGCCGCGACCGATGGGCCCGGCTACGGCGCGCTGCGGGAGGCACTGGCGGAGGCCTTCGGAGCCGATGTAGTGACCAGCGGCCAGGGCGGCTCGATCCCGCTGTGCACCGCGCTGCGCACAGCCGCACCGCATGCGGAGATCGCCCTGCTCGGGGTAGAGGAACCGCGGTGCCGGATCCACGCGCCCAACGAATCCGTCGACCCGCGCGAGCTCGAACGGATCGCGCTCGCCGAGGCCCTGCTACTCACGCGGCTGGCGGAGCCGGGCACCGCGGAGACCGAGCGCGCGGGTGCGTAGATGATCCCGGTAGACGCGCATCGCGCCACCGTCGCCGCCCTGGTGCCGCCGCCCGGCACGGAGGACGTACCCCTCACAGCGGCCGTGGGCCGGGTGCTCGCGAGTGATGTCACGGCGCCGATCCCGTTGCCGCCCTTCACGAATTCGGCGATGGACGGCTTCGCGGTGCGTGCCGCCGAGGCCACGGCGGAAGCGACGCTGCCCGTCGTGGCCGACATCCCGGCCGGTCGCACCGACTCGCTCACGCTGACACCCGGGACCGCGCACCGCATCATGACCGGCGCGATGCTGCCCGACGGTGCCGACGCGATCGTGCCCGTCGAGGCCACCGACAGTCCGCGGGGCGCGAGCGCACCGCCGGCTACGGTGACCTTCACGGAGTCCGCTACCGAGGGCCGGTTCCTGCGCCACGCGGGCTCCGACGTCGCGGCGGGCGATGTCGCTCTGGCGGCGGGCACCGTCGTCGGACCCGCGCAGGTCGGCCTCGCATCCGCGCTGGGGCTGGCCACCGTCCCCGCACGCACGCGCCCACACGTCCTCGTGCTGTCCACGGGATCTGAGCTCGTCGCGCCCGGAGAGCCGTTGCCCCACGGCCGCATCTACGAATCGAACTCGGTGATGCTGGCCGCCGCAGTCACGGCCGCGGGCGCGACCGCCGAGGTGCTGCGGTTCGTGCCCGACGACCCGGCCCACCTGCGCCGCGAGCTGGGCGAGCGACTGGACGCCGACGGCCCGGCCCCCGTCGACCTCGTCGTGACCAGCGGCGGGGTCAGCGCGGGTGCCTACGAGGTGGTCAGGGAGGCTCTGGCCGATCGCGATTTCGGCGAGGTCGAGTTCGTCAAGGTCGCGATGCAACCGGGGATGCCGCAGGGCGCCGGCCATGTACTGTCACCAGGCGGCCGCCGCGTCCCCATCGTCACGCTCCCGGGGAACCCCGTCAGCGCGCTCGTATCGTTCGAGGTCTTCCTGCGCCCGCCGCTGCGCGCGGCGCTCGGCCTGCCCGATCGGCCGTCTCGCACAGCGGAACTGGGCTCCGGCATACGTTCCATCCCTGGTAAGCGGCAGTTTGTCCGGGCCAGGCTCACGCCGGAGGACCGAAACCGTAACGAATCGGTGATTCCAGTCGGTGAACACGGCTCTCATTACCTACGCTGGATGGCGTCGGCGGACTGCCTTATCGACATCGCGCCCCAGGTTGTAGCACTCGACCCGGGCACGGTCGTCACCGTCATTCCCCTCGCCGACTGACGTAGACGGAGGTTTCGACATGCTCACATCGGCAGATACCGTTCTCCTCGCCAGCGGCGGAGTCGACAAGGTCGGGTGGATCGCCTGGATCATCATCGGCGGTCTCGCAGGGTGGATCGCCAGCAAGTTCATGGGTACGGACGCCCAGCAGGGCGTTCTGCTCAACATCGTGGTCGGCATCGTGGGTGGCCTGCTCGGCGGCTTCCTGCTCAAGCTGATCGGAGTGGACGTCGCCGGCGGCGGCTACTTCTTCACGTTCATCACAGCGGTGGTGGGAGCGTGCATCCTGCTCTTCATCGTGAAGCTGGTCACGGGTTCGCGGGCCAAGCGTTGACGTAGGCCACGGCCCTATGCCGCTTCGGCGGGGTTGCTGTCACAATGAGTGCCGACTTTGCACGCAGTGAGAGGACCCCGCCGAAGTGGCACGCCGCCCCAAACCGCCGGTCGACGGCCACCTGACCGAGCACTCGACCGGTCTCGAGCACATCGTCGAGTTGGTGCGCCACACGGTGCCGCCTATGCACGCCGCGGGCGTTCCGTTCGTCGCCGCGCCCCTCGCGGTCGCGGTCGTCGGCCACCGCCGCCGGTGGATCCGGGTCCCGGCTCTGGCCGCCTCCGCCGCCTGCGCCACGTTCTTCCGGCACCCGCGCCGCGTGCCCCCTTCCGCACCGGGCCGCGCAGTAGCCCCCGCCGACGGCGAGGTGACCCTCGTCGACACCCACGTCCCGCCCGCCGAGCTCGGCCTCGGCGACCTACCGCTCCCCCGCGTCTCGATCTTCCTCAGCGTCTTCGACGCGCACGTGCAACGCGCGCCGCTTGCGGGCACCGTCGAACTGGTCCAGCACCGCCCCGGCTCGTTCCTCTCCGCCGACCTGCCCGAGGCCAGCGACCGCAACGAGCGCACCTCCGTGCGGCTGCAGACCGAGCACGGCCCGATCGGCGTCGTACAGATCGCGGGCCTCGTCGCACGCCGCATCCGCACCGACTGCGCCCCCGGGGACGCTCTGGCGCTCGGCGAGACCTACGGCATCATCCGGTTCGGCTCCCGCGTCGACACCTACTTCCCCCAGGGGACCACCCTCGAGGCGTGGCCCGGTCAGCGCTCCGTCGCGGCCGAGACCGTGATCGCGCGGCTCACGTGAGAGCTGAGCCCGAGCCGCGCCCCATCGGCGTACTCATGCTGCCGTCGATCCTGACGATCGGCGCGGTGTGTGCCGGCCTGACCGGCGTCCGGTTCTCGGCGACGGGCAACATCGACGCCGCGGTCGCGCTCGTGGCGTTCGCAGCCATCCTGGACGGCCTCGACGGCCGCATAGCGCGGCTGCTCGGCGCGTCCACCAAGATCGGTGCCGAACTCGACTCCCTCGCCGACGTCATCAACTTCGGCGTGACGCCGGCACTGATCCTGTACTTCACGGTGCTCGGCCACTCACCCATCGGCTGGATCGCGTGCCTGATCTTCGTGGTCGCGATGGTGCTGCGGCTCGCGCGCTTCAACGTGCTCGACGACGATCCCACGGCCCCCGCCTATACCAAGGACTTCTTCGTCGGCGTCCCCGCGCCCGCGGGAGCGCTGCTGGCCCTCGCGCCGCTCGCGCTGCAGCAGCAGCTCGGTCGTGGCTGGTGGGTCTCCGTGAGCGCCGTCGTGGTCTGGACACTGATCATCGGGGCGCTCACGGTCTCCCGCATCCCCACGTCGAGCTTCAAGAGCATGACCGTGCAGCCCGCCAAGGCGGCCGGGGTGCTGGTGGTGACCGGAGCGTTCGCGGCGCTGCTGCTCACCTACCCCTACGTGGCGCTGCTCGCGGTGGTGTCCCTGTACCTCCTGCACATCCCGTTCGCCTGGCGCTCCAAGCGGTGGGTCGAGGCGCGCCCCGCGGCTTGGGAGACGAAGCCGGCCGAGCGCCGCGCCATGCGGCGCCAACAGCGCCGGGTCCTACCGCGCCGCACCACACCGGTGCGGCGGTCGTCGTCCGCGCGCCTCGGCCTGCGCCGCCCGCCTGCGCGCCACAACGAGCACAACGAGACCGACGAGCTCTGACGCTGTCCTAGGCTGGTCCGCGTGCCGCAGCTGTCGCTCACCGTCCGCCTCCACGCATCCGCGCTCGAGACGCGGCGCGGCGTGGTCCGTATCCACCCCGAGGCCCTAGCCGCGTTGGGTCTGCGCGAATGGGACGGGGTGGAGCTGATCGGCGCCCGCCGGACCGCCGCCGTCGTGGCCGCAGCACGGGACATCCCGCCCGGCATCGCACTCCTCGACGACGTCACCATCACCAACTGCGGGTTGCGCGAGGACTCGACGGTCGCGGTCACCCCGGCGACGGTGTACGGCGCGCGCACCGTCCGGCTCCGCGGATCGAAGCTCGCGTCCGCCGCGCTCGACTCCGTGACCCTGCGGCAGGCACTGCTGGGCAAGGTGGTCGTCGCCGGAGACGCGGTCTCGCTGCTCCCCCGCGACCTCGGCCCCGGCACGTCCAGCGCGACGACATCGACGGCGCTCTCCCGCCTCGTCGGAGTCGGCTGGACGACGGAGCTGCTCACCGTGACCTCCGTCGACCCGGCACCCGGGCCCGTCTCGATCCAGCCGAACACCGCTGTGCTGTGGGCGGATTCAGGCGAGGCGCCCGAGACGGCCGCGCACTCCGCGCCACTCGTGGTCGCCGCCGATCCCGCTCCCGGGACCGCCCGGTCCGGGCCGGGATCGACGCCCCGTCGGGTCGAGGACCTGGTCGGCGTGGATGCGCAGGCCGCGCGACTCACCGAGTGGCTGACGCTCGCGCTCGACGAGCCCGAGTTGCTCAGCCGGCTCGGCGCATCCGGGCAGCTGGGCGTGCTGATCCTCGGACCCACCGGCGGCGGCAAGGCGACGCTCGCGCGGTCCGTGGCCGCGGGCCGCCACCTGACCGAGCTCGACGGTGCCTTCACCGGCGCGCTCGAGCCGCAGACGCGCCTCGCGCGCGTCCGTGACGCGGTGTCGCGCGCGCAGGCAGAGCCGGGCGTGCTACTCATCCGTGACATCGAGGCTCTGCTCCCCGCCGAACGCGAGCCGGTGTCGACCATGATCCTCGAGGCCCTTCGCTCGGCCGTCGCAACGCCGCGACTCGCGCTGCTGGTGACGGCGTCGAACCAGGACGATGTGGATCCGCGGCTGCGCGAGCCCGATCTGGCGGATCGCACGGTGACCGTGGACCTCCCGGACGCGAAGGCGCGCGAGGGGCTGCTCCGCCTGTTACTGGCAGACGTACCGACCGAGGGGCTCGACCTGCACGAGATCGCCCTTCGTGCACCGGGATTCGTGGCAGCCGATCTAGCTGCACTGTGCCGGGAGGCGGCTCTGCGGGCCGCCGCGCGCGCTGCCGGAGAACAGGACTCCGAGCCCAGCCTGACGCAGTCCGACCTCGACGGTGCCCTGACGGTGATCCGCCCGGTATCACGCTCCACCGAGGTGTCGGTGGGCGCGATAACCCTCGACGACGTCGGCGACATGGCAGAGACCAAGCAGGCGCTCACCGAGGCGGTCCTGTGGCCGCTGCGGCACCCCGACACCTTCGCGAGGCTCGGCGTGGAACCGCCGCGCGGCGTCCTGCTGTACGGCCCGCCGGGCTGCGGCAAGACGTTCGTGGTGCGCGCGCTCGCGGCATCCGGGCAGCTGTCGGTGCACTCCGTCAAGGGCGCGGAGCTGATGAACAAGTGGGTCGGCGAATCGGAGCGCGCGGTGCGCGACCTGTTCGGCCGGGCACGGGCCACCGCACCGTCCCTCGTGTTCCTAGACGAGGTGGACGCGCTCGCGCCGCGCCGCGGGCAGGGGACCGACTCGGGCGTCGGGGACAAGGTGGTGGCCGCCCTGCTGACCGAGCTCGACGGTGCCGAGCCGCTCCGCGACGTCGTCGTGCTGGGAGCCACCAACCGGCCGGACCTGATCGATCCCGCGCTGCTCCGGCCGGGCCGTCTCGAGCGCCCGATCTTCGTGCCGCCGCCGGACGCGGAGGCCCGCGCCGAGATCCTGCGGACCGCGTCCCGCAACATCCCCCTGGACGAGGTCGACCTGGATGCGCTCGCCACCGAACTCGACGGCTACTCGGCCGCGGACTGCGGAGCCCTGCTGCGCGAGGCCGCGCTCACCGCGATGCGCCGCGACATCGACGCGGCCACCGTGACCGCGGCCGACGTCGAGGCCGCGCGAAAAGTGGTACGACCGTCCCTGGACCCGCGGCAGGTCGCCGACCTGGCGGCGTACGCGGAACGGCGGTGACCGCAGAAACCCCGGCGTCGCGCGCCTGCGTGGACGCAGGCTCCACCGAGGCGCGGGAGAGCGCTGTTTCTACGAGTCACCGATGTGCGCGACGCCGGATCAGGGTTCGGATATCGTCCAGCACCGCCTCCCAGTCGTGGACGACATCGAAGTACGTCAGCCGGAGCGTGATGTAGCCGCCCATGGTCGACATCCGATCGCGGCGACGATCATCCGCATAGGCGTTCCGATCGGTGTGGTGGGCGCGGCTGTCGCACTCGATGATCAGCCGGTTCCCGACCAGGATGTCCACCGTGCCCACGCCGTGCAGGTACACCTGGATGTCGAGGTGGATTCCCTCGGATCGCAGGCGCAGCCGAACCATGGTCTCGGTTCCGGAATCGGCCCGCCCGTCACAGCGGGCCAACGACTTCGCGGCGGGCAGCCCGGGCAGCCACTCGACGAGCTGATCCATGGTGGCGAGCCGCATGTTCAGCACCGAATCGCACAACACGATGAAGTCCTCGGGTGGACGGCAGCGCGCGGCGGCCCGGAGCGCATCAGGCAGCGGGTCGCAGGCTGCGCGGATCGGAGCATGCGGAACCGGGCACCACACCACCCCCTTGCGGGCGTCGGCGTAGCGCGTCCGCCGGGCGTGGACGCCGTACCCCTCCGGCACCCACACCCCACGCAGTCTCAGCGCGGACACACAGGTCAGCGCGCCGCCCGCTGCGACCGCCGCGATCAGGTCGTCCGGCGGCGAACCACCCGCGTACCAGCCACGGCGGATCCGCCGCAGTCCGTACACCTCCGGGCGGCCGTCCAGCCCTGCGGCGCGGAGATCCCGCGCACGCACCACCCCGGAACCGGCGCGCAGCAGCCGCTCCACGTCATACATCGATACCCCCGTACCAATCCCCGGTACGGGTGATATCACGCGATCGCGGCGACTGTCACCACCGTCCGCAGAAACCCCCACGGCGCAGGCCGGTATAGACGCACAGTCCACGAAGCCGCGTCACAGCGCTGGTTTTGCGGCTACTCCTTGCTCACCTGATAGTTGACGGCGTTGGGAACGCCGTTCGACTCGCTGCCGGGGGCGACCGCGGTGACGGAGACGAAGTAGCCGTGACCGGTGACCTGGAGGGTGCGGGTACCGCTCTCATCACCCTCGCTGCTGACGGCGAATCCACCGTCCACGAGCTTCTTCCGCGCAGCGGCGAAACCATTGACGTCCGCCTGCACGGTCACCGAGTAGACGTCGGTGCCGTCCTGCGAGCGCTTCGACGCAGCGATCAGCGAGCCCTCGACCAGCGGCACGTGGCCGGAGGGGAATCCGTCGGGAAGCGACACCGTCGCGGGCGCGGACGAGGGCTGGGAATCGCCCCCGCACGCGGCTGTTCCGGCGACGAGCGCCGCCCCCAGCATCGTCGCGGCGACTGCTCGCCGCACCGTCGGGCCTACGGTCACGTGCACCTTCCTCGGTGTTCCTTCTCTGCCGGTAGGATGTCCAGAGTCGACACCCCGCCCTCAAGCAGACGGAGTGCCCTTTGCTCATTGTCCTTATTTGCCTGTCCCTGGCGACCCTAGCCGCACCCGTCTTGACGAGCCTCCTCGGCGCGCGGGCGTTCCTCGGCTTGGCGCTGGTACCCGCGGGCGGCCTGGTGTGGGTGTTCACCCAGTGGCCGACCGCGGGCGGTCCCGTTCGCACCGAGCGCCTGCCGTGGGCGCCGCCGCTGCACATGGACCTGGACCTGCGGCTGACCCCGCTGGCGGCGATCATGTCGGTGCTCGTGCTCGGGATCGGTGCCGCGATCCTCGTGTACTGCGCGGGCTACTTCGCACACAGCAACTCCCGTAAACTGCCGGTCTTCGCCGCCGAGCTGGTGGCCTTCATGGCCGCCATGTTCGGCCTCGTGACCAGTGACAACACGCTCCTCATGTACACGTTCTGGGAGCTCACGTCGGTTTTGTCGTTCCTCCTCGTCGGCTATTACGCAGAGCGCGCCACCAGCCGTCGCGCGGCGACCCAGGCCCTGCTCGTGACGACGCTCGGCGGGCTCGCGATGCTCGTCGGGCTGATCGCACTCGGCGAGCATTACCACACCTATCTGCTGTCGGAGACGATCGCGCGCGCCTCGAGCGGCTCGATCACGATCGGCGTCGAGGTCGCGGTCGCGCTCATCCTCCTGGGCGCGCTGTCGAAATCCGCGATCGTGCCGTTCCACTTCTGGCTGCCCGGCGCGATGGCGGCACCGACACCGGTATCCGGCTACCTGCACGCCGCGGCCATGGTGAAGGCCGGCGTATTCCTGGTCGGCGTCCTGGCACCCGCGTTCGCCGACCTCGATGCGTGGCGAGTTCTGGTGCTCGGACTCGGCCTGTTCTCGATGCTGCTGGCCGGGTGGCGCGCACTGCGCGAGTTCGATCTCAAGCTGATCCTCGCGTTCGGCACCGTCAGCCAACTCGGCTTCCTCATGGTCCTGATGGGCGTGGGCGGACGGGACGTCGCGCTCGCGGCCACCGCGATGCTGATCGCGCACGCGCTGTTCAAGGCGACGCTGTTCATGGTGGTCGGCATCGTCGACCACGCGACCGGGACGCGTGACATCCGCCGCCTCTCCCGCCTCGGGCGGGCGCAACCCGTGCTCGCGCTGATCGCGGCGGTCGCGGCCGCGTCGATGGCCGGCCTACCGCCGCTGGCCGGCTTCGTCGGCAAGGAGGCCGCGCTCGAGACGCTGATGCATGCGCACTCGAGCCCGTCCTGGGTCCCGACGGTGCTCGTCGCGGGCGTGGCCATCGGCTCGGTCCTGACGATGGCCTACAGCATCCGCTTCCTGTGGGGCGCATTCGGCGACAAGGGACAGGCGCGGCCGTCGAGCGCCGTCGCCGGCATGCACGCACCCGATGCCGGATTCCTCGCCGCGCCCGCGTTCCTCGCCCTGTGCTGCCTTGCGGTCGGGCTCGCGGCGAGACCCCTCGACCGCCTGCTCAGCGTCTACGCCGACGCCGAATTCCCCGCGTCCGCCCACCCCTATCACCTGGCCCTGTGGCACGGCGTGAACACACCGCTCGCGCTCACGGCGGCGATCGTGGTGCTCGGCATCGCGATCGCGCAACCGGAGAGCCTGCTGCAACGGCTGCGTCGCAAGGACAGCCCCTTGCTGGGCAACGCCGACCGCCTGTACGACGCCGCGCTGCGCGCGGCCGACTGGCTGTCGCTGCGCATGACGCAGGGCACGCAGCGTGGTTCGCTGCCCCTGACCCAGGCCACGATCCTGGTCACGCTCGTGGCGCTGCCGGTCGCCGTACTCGCTGCGGGCACCCGCGCGCATGGCGACGTACACGCGCGCCTGAACCTCGCATTCGCTCCTATCGCGCTGGTCATGTGCGCCGCGGCGCTCACGGCCACGGTGTTGCGCAACCGCCTGGCGACGGTCCTCGTCGTAGGCGTTACCGGCTACGGCTGCGGCATGGTCTTCGCGCTCTACGGGGCACCCGACCTCGCACTCACCCAGTTCCTCGTCGAGACGGTGACGCTGGTGGTCTTCGTCCTGGTGCTGCGGAAGCTGCCGCCCGAGGCGCCGATATTCGGCAACCGGCCCACCCGCGCAGCCCGGGCGCTACTCGGCGTCGCCGTGGCGCTGATGGCGATCGGCGTCGGGATCGCCGCCCGCATCGCCCGCACCGCACCGTCGGTCGCGGACCGTCTGCCGGGTCAGGCGTACGAGTTCGGGTACGGCCACAACACCGTCAACGTGATCCTGGTGGACATCCGCGCGTGGGACACGTTCGGCGAGGTCTCCGTGTTGCTCGTCGCGGCGACCGGGGTGGCGTCGCTGGTCTTCCGCAACCGCCGCTTCGGCTCGGCGCCCCGCGTCGCGGACGTGGCCGAGCGGGTCGACGTACCCGCCGACTCCGGGACCACCTGGCTACGCGGCAGCGTGCTGCGCGACCCCCGGCACCGCTCGCTGGTGCTCGAGGTGACGTCGCGGCTCGTGTTCCCGACGATCATGGTCCTGTCGCTGTACTTCTTCTTCGCCGGCCACAACAACCCGGGCGGCGGCTTCGCGGGCGGCCTCACCGCGGGTCTCGCGCTGGTGCTGCGCTATCTCGCCGGTGGGCGATACGAGATCGGCGAGACCATCCCGCTCGACGCGGGCAAGATCCTCGGCACGGGCCTCCTGCTGTCGGCGAGCGGTGCCGTCGTCTCGCTGCTTCTCGGCGCGCCCGCACTGTCCTCCACGACCCTCTCGCTGGACCTGCCGGTGTTCGGCCACGTCAAGCTCGTGACCGTGCTGATCTTCGACGCCGGGGTCTACCTCATCGTCGTGGGCCTCGTGCTCGACGTGTTGCGCAGCCTCGGCGCACGGCTCGACCTCGAAGGGCCCGCCGGCTCGGCCACGTCGGCGATCCCCGTGCAACGCGCGACCGGCCCGCTGAACCCGGGAGGCCGCGCATGATCGTCGATATCGGCCTGTATCTCGCAATAGGGGTGCTGCTCGCGACGGGTGTCTACCTGCTGCTCGACCGCAGCCTGACCAGGATGCTCATGGGCCTGATCCTCGCGGGCAACGGCGCGAACCTGCTCCTGCTGACCCTCGCGTCGCCACCCGGTCACCCGCCGATAGAGGGCTTCTTCTCGTTCGGCCGGGACTCGGCAGCAGATCCTCTCGCGCAGGCGATGATCCTCACCGCGATCGTTATCACGATGGGCATGTCGGCGTTCATCCTGGCGCTGGCGTACCGCTCTTTCACCATCAACACCGACGACGAGGTGGACGACGATCCCGAGGACACCAAGGTCCTCGAGCGCGACGCCGACCGGGCCGACGAGGATCCGGACTTCGACGCGTCGGACGACCCCGTCACCGGGTTGCCGTCGGCGGCGGGCGACGCTTTCGGGCCCGACGGACATCGGCTCAGCCCGGAAGAGCTGCGCCAGGCGCGGGTCGACGCGCTGGACACGGGCGCGGTGCCCGTGCACGACGTGAATGCCGACGATGAGAGGGGGGACCGATGAACGCCGACGTCATGCGAGGCCTCATCCCCCTCCCGATGGTGATTCCCATCGTCGCCGCCGCGTGCACGCTGATCCTCGGCCGCCACCCGCGACTGCAGCGCATGGTGTCGATGGTGTCGCTGACGGTGCTGGTCGGGGTGTCGGCGCTGATGCTGCACTTCACGCACTACCACGGCACCGTCGCGCTGCATGTGGGCGGCTGGGGTGACCGCGACGGCCACGGCAGCCCACTCGGTATCACGCTGGTCGTCGACCAGCTGTCGGCCCTCATGCTGCTGGTGTCGACGGTGGTGATCCTCGCGGTCCTCGCGTACTCGGTCGGACAGGGTATCCGCGACGGCAACCAGGACCAGCCCGTCTCGATCTACTTCCCGACGTACCTGGTGCTCACGGCCGGCGTCTGCAACGCGTTCGTGGCCGGCGATCTGTTCAACCTGTTCGTATCGTTCGAGATCCTGCTCGCGGCGTCGTTCGTGCTGCTCACCGTGGGCGGCAGCGCGGACCGGGTGCGGGCCGGTGTCTCATACGTCATGGTGTCGATGGTGTCCTCGCTGGTGTTCCTGCTGGGCATCGCGTACGCGTACTCGGCGACGGGGACGCTCAACCTCGCCGATATGGCGGTCAAGCTCGCCGACGTCCCGTCCGGCACGCGGAACACCCTGTTCGCGGTGCTGCTGGTGGCGTTCGGGATCAAGGCAGCGGTGTTCCCGCTGTCCACGTGGCTCCCCGACTCGTATCCGACGGCGCCCGCACCCGTCACCGCGGTGTTCGCCGGCCTGCTGACCAAGGTCGGTGTGTACGCCATCATCCGGGTGCACACGCTGCTGTTCCCCGGCGGTTCGCTGGACGACGTGCTGATGATCGCGGCCCTCTTGACGATGATCGTGGGCATCCTCGGTGCCATCGCCCAGACGGACATCAAGCGCCTGCTGTCGTTCACACTGGTCAGCCATATCGGCTACATGATCTTCGGGATAGCCCTGTCCACGCCGCTGGGGCTGTCGTCGTCCATCTACTACGTGGCGCACCACATCCTCGTGCAGACGACGTTGTTCCTGGTGGTGGGACTGATAGAACGGCAGGCCGGCGCGGCGACGCTGCGCCGGCTCGGCGGGCTCGCCGCCGTCAGTCCCCTGCTCGCGCTCCTGTTCTTCCTGCCGGCGCTCAACCTGGGCGGCATCCCGCCGTTCTCGGGATTCGTCGGGAAGGTCGGGCTGCTGCAGGCGGGCGCGGAGAAGGGATCGATGCTCGCGTGGGTCCTCGTCGCGGGCGGGGTGATCACCAGCCTGCTCACGCTCTACGCGGTCGCGCGGGTGTGGACCAAGGCGTTCTGGCGGGCTCGTGCCGACGCGCCCGAGGGGCTCGCGGGCGCGCGTCCGGAGGCGCTACTCGACGACGCCGACGTCATCGAGTACGACGACCGCGAGGACCCGGGCCGGATGCCCGTAGGCATGGTCGTCCCGACGACCGCCCTGCTCGTCGCGGGGCTGCTCGTCGCCCTGTTCGCCGGGCCGATGTTCACCGTGACCGACCGCGCCGCCGAACAGCTGATCGGTCGGGACGACTACGTCCACGCCGTCCTCGGGGTGGACTATGCGGGCGCACGGAACAGGTTGGCGGGTGCGGAGGCCGGGCACGCGGCAGCCGGGGCGCCCGGGCACGACTCGGTCGGCCACGGAGCGGGGGGTTCGCATGGCTAGGCGGATCGTCGAGCGAGTCTTCCCCGACTGGCGTGATGGGCGCGCGATCGCGCTCAAACTCGCGCAGGTCGTGTGGCTCACCGTCGTGTGGATGATGCTCTGGGGCACGCTGTCGGTCGCGAATGCGGTCGCGGGCGCGGGTGTCGCGCTGTTGATCCTGGCCGTCCTGCCTCTGCCGCCGGTCCCCGTCGAGGGCCGCCTCCACGTACTGTCCCTGCTCAGGCTCCTCGCGGTGTTCACGGTGTTGATGCTGCGGTCGTCGCTACAGGTCGCGTGGTTCGCGATCCGGCCGTCTCCCCCACCGCTGTCGGCGGTGTTACGCGCCAAGGTGACGGTGAAATCGGACCTCGTGCTCACCCTGCTGGTGGACGCGATGAATCTGGTGCCCGGAACCGTGGTCCTGGACGTGGACGCCGAGCGGCGCCTGCTGTACGTGCACGTCATCGACGTCGGGACCGAGAAGGGCGTGCGCGGCTTCTACCGCGACACCGCGCTCATGGAGAAGCTCTTCGTGGCGGCGTTCGAGCGCGATACCGAGTGGCATCCGAGCCCGATGCACGGTATCGACGACGAATACCACCACGTGACCGCCGAGCAGCGCACGCACGTCGGCGAGCCCCGGCACGTCGCGGAGCCCGAGCACCACTCCCGCGGGAAGGAGAAGCCGTGACCGTCGTGTACACCGTCACCGCCGCGATCCTGGTGGTCGCCGCACTGGTCACCACCTACCGGCTGCTGGACGGGCCGAGCACCCTGGACCGGGTCGTCGCCGTCGACACGCTCGTCGCGATCGCCATGGCGGGTCTCGCCGTCTGGGCCGCGTTCAGCCAGAACTCGACGGTGGTGCCCGGCATCGTGGCGCTGTCCCTCATCGGATTCGTGGGCTCCACGTCGGTAGCCCGCTTCCGTGTGCCCGACCAACCGGGGAAGGACCAGACCGGTGGCGGATGGACGTCCCTGGGCCGAGGCGACTCCGGAGGTCGGCGGTGATCGCCGACGTCTGCACCGCCGTCTTGATGCTGAGCGGCGCGATGCTCGCGCTGACCGCCGCCGTCGGGATCGTGCGCTTCCCCGACACGCTGACCCGTATGCACGCCGCGGCGAAGCCACAGACCCTGGGGTTGATGCTCTGCCTCGGCGGCGCGGGGATCAAGCTGGCACATGAGGCCGACGTCTGGATGCTGCTCCTGGCGGGGCTTTTCACGCTCGTCACGGCCCCGGTCGTCGCGCACCGCGTGGGTCGCGTCGCCTACCAGGAGCAGCGCCTACACGATGCCACCATCGATCCCGACGACATGGAGACCGGCGCCCGCGACTGAACGGCACGCGCGGATCCCGGTCCGCTCCAGCAGATCTCGCAGTATCGCGATGCGCTCTCGGCGCGAGACCGTCCCCGCGAACAGCGCCGCTACGGCCCGACGCGCTACGGGCCGTCAGGGATGACGAGCTCGCCCGTCACCTGGCGGACCACGTCGCGGTAGACCTCCGGGCTGCACACTCCGCCGGCGACCGCGCGCTGACGTTGGTATGCGCCGCCCCGCCGAGGGATGTCGAGGACTCCGGCGAGCTCGCGTTCGCAGCCCAGCCGCTGCGCGACCGGACCGAGGGTCTCGATCAGCTCGGCGAGATCGTCGGTCATGAGGCGCTCGGTGTTGTCGGCGTCGAGGATCACGATAGCGTCGAGGCCGTAGCGCGCCGCGCGCCACTTGTTCTCCTGCACATGCCAGGGCTGAAGCTCGACGAGCTCCTCGCCCGCGTCGAGCCGCGAGTCCAGCCACACGATCAGGCAGTGGATCAGGGCGACGAGCGCCTCGAGTTCGGCGAAGTTCGATACCCCGTCGCAGACCCGCACCTCGATGGTGCCCAGGTGGCAGGCGGGCCGGATGTCCCAGCGGATCTCGTTGAGCTGGTCGATGATCCCGGTGGTCTTCTGATCGTGGACGAACCGCTCGAACTCCGACCACTCGTGGAAGTGGAACGGCAGGCCGGCCGTGGGCAGCTGCTGGAACATCATCGCGCGCGTGCTGGCGTAGCCGGTGTCGTGGCCGCCCCACATAGGCGAACTCGCCGACAGCGCGAGCAGGTGCGGGTAGTAGGTGAGCAGGCCCGAGATGAGGGGCAGCACCTTGTCCCGGTGGTTCACACCCACGTGAACGTGCACGCCCCAGATGAGCATCTGTCGCCCCCACCACTGGGTGCGGGCGATGAGTTCGTCATAGCGCGGCGAATCGGTCAACGCCTGCGCGGTCCACTGCGCGAACGGGTGGGTGCCGGCCCCGAACAGGTCGACTCCCATCTCGTCTGCGACGCCGCGCACCACGCGCAGAGAATCGGCGAGGTCGGCCATCGCGCCCGCGGTGGTGTCGCAGACGCCGGTCACGATCTCGATGGTGTTCTGCAACAGCTCGGAGTGCACCTGAGCCGTCACGCGCTCCTCGGCACGTACGCCGTCGAACAGTTCCGCCGCGCGTCCCGCCAGATCACCCGTCTCGCGGTCTACCAGCGCGAGCTCCCACTCGACCCCGAGCGTGGGCCTCGCGGACGCCTCGAATTCGACGGGCTCGACCCCGCTGGCGATGGCTACCCGGCCTTGATCACGCCGCAGGCGATGCGCGCCCCGGCGTCCCCGGTGTCCATAGTCGACTGGTCCGGCACCGGCTGACCGGGCGTGATGTTGGCGTACTTGGTGGCCGGGACGTTCCCGAAGTTATCGGGATCCGCATGGACCATGATCGACGTTCCGGCGCCCGAAGTCAGGTCCGAGACCTTGAACGCGCTGGTGGTGGTCACGGTCTCACCGGTGCCGTTGGAGTTGACATAGATCGAGACGAGATCGCCGCTGGCCGGGTGCCCGGTGTGACCGCTGACCTGGAAGTGGCTACCGGCGGATAGGAATGCGCCGGGCGCCCCGCCCGAAGGCGCCGTCGAGGGCGCCTCGCACTTGCCGACCGAGTGGACGTGCAGGCCGTGGAAGCCCGCGGGCAACCCGGTGACCTTGACGTCGACGACGACCACGCCGTCCTTCTCGGTGAACGTCGCCGTGCCCGCGGAAGAGCCGTCGGCCTTCTTGAGCGGTGCAGTGGCCGCTTGGGACCTACCCCCGGACTCGGTGCCACCGCCCGAACCGTCGCTCTCACCGTGGCCGCCCTCGGCCTTCTCCCCGATCGGCGCGTCCGAGGGCACCTTGTTGCCGGAGACGACGACGGGGGCGTCCTTCTTCACATCCGACGCCTGCTCATCGGCCGCACACCCCGCGAGTCCGACGACCGCGAGCGCTAGGGCGGGCAGGACCAGAGCACGGGACCGGGACATACGCTTCGTCATCGACGACTCCTTCACGCTGCGGCTGAGATCGAGCTCATCATATTCGGCGCCCTCGTGCCCGTGCGCGCCCGGTTCGCCTGGCAACGCGTTCGCCCCTACTTGGCGACGACGACCACCAGGCCGCCCGCGCACTCGTCCATACCCTCGGGACGTGCGGCGGTCGCGGCGTCGGGTTTGAACGCGGCGGCCGCGCTCTTGGCCGCATCCTCCTGGCCGTCGCCGAAGTAGACGGTGGTGGCCTTGGGGCTCGGCCGACCGCGCCACGGCTGCGGCGCGCCCTTCACGTCGACCTTCGCCTTCTCGAGCGCCGCGACTGCCTCCTTGGCGTCCGCCGACGCGCCGGACTCTGCGAACACGCAGGCAGCGGGGGTGGCCGGTGCCGCGGAGGATTCGGCGCCACTCGGCGCCGCAGCCGACGACAACTTCGCGGCCTGCGCATCCAGCGCCGCGTTGGCGCTGTCGTTGCGCGTCATGAACTCGTGCGTGCCGAGCGCCGCGAAGGCGATGGCGAAGAACACGAGGATCATGATGACCGCCCGGACGGGGATCGCGCGCTGACGTTGCTGTGCACTCACGCCCTGCACCCTATATGTGTCGGGAGATATCAGGACGGCTCGAAGCCGAGCTTGCGAGCGGCGCGCGCCTTCTGGCGGCTCGTCCGCACGCGGCGCAGCCGCTTGACCAGCATCGGGTCGAATGCGAGCGCCTCGGAGCTGTCGACGAGAGTGTTGAGTACCTGGTAGTAGCGCGTCGCCGAGAGTCCGAAGAGCTCCTTGATGGCGTCCTCCTTGGCGCCCGCGTACTTCCACCACTGCCGCTCGAACGCGAGGATATCCTTGTCGCGCCTGGTCAAACCGTCTTCGATGGTGTCGTGATCGGGCTGCGCGTCGTTCTGCGCGGCCGTCGCGCCCTCCATGCGTTCCCCTTCGCATTCGAAATGACAAGCGTGTGATTCGAGATGATCTAACCACGCAGCGGCCGCTCGGGCGTTGTAGACATGCCTTAAATTGGTCGCCATGGCCATCCTCCCCATCTGCATCGTCGGCGAGCCCGTCCTGCACCGAGCCACGAAACCCGTCGAGCTCGACGCCGACCGTCGGCCGAGCGCCGAGGTCGTGACGCTGCTGGACGACATGTTCGAGACGATGGACCGCGCGAACGGCGTAGGACTCGCCGGGAATCAGGTGGGCCACGACCTCCGTCTCTTCGTCTACGACTGCCCCGATGAGGAGATCCGCGAGCGCCGACGCGGAGAGGTCATCAATCCCGTACTGGAGACGAGCGAGATCCCCGAGACCATGCCGGACCCGGACGACGAGGAGGGCTGCCTCTCCGTCCCGGGCGAGCAGTACCCGACGGGGCGCGCCGACTGGGCCCGCGTCACCGGCACCGACCGCGACGGCAACCCGGTCGAGATCGAGGGACACGGGTTCTTCGCACGCATGCTGCAGCACGAGACCGGGCATCTGGACGGCTTCCTCTACGTCGACGTCCTTATCGGACGCAACGCGCGGAAGGCGAAGAAGGCGATCAAGAAGAACGGCTGGGGCGTCCCCGGCCTCACCTGGACGCCCGGCACCGTCGAAGACCCCTTCGGCCACGACGCCGAGTAGCCACGATGACCGAGCCCTCGGTAGGCGACCGGGTCGTGGTCCGGCGTCTGTTGCCGTCGGGGCAGGCCACGGACGTCATCGGCACGCTCGAGGCGGACGGCGACCCGCTCGTGGTGGTACGCGAGGGTTCACGGGTCCCGATCCCACGGGCGGATGTGGTGGCGTACAAGGCGATTCCCGCGCGCCCGATCCGGAACCGCGATATCCGCGCGCTGACGCGTGCGCAGGCCCGCTCATGGGCTTCCACGGAGCGTGCCGAGATCGACGGCTGGCTGTGCCGGTCCGGCGGCGGGCTGCCCGGCGGCCGGGCCAACTCCGCCGCTCCGCTCGAGCCGGTCGACTCACTGGAGGGCCCGCGCGCCTGGTACGCCGACCGAGGCATTCCGCTGCAGGTGCAGTGGGTGGACCGGCTGATGCCCGGCCCGCGGCCCGAGCTCGAGCGGCCGTCGGGGGTCTTCGTGGTCGACCCGCGCGCGATCGCCGCTCGGAGCGAACGGGTCTCGTGGGACGACGGTCCACCCGAGGCGTGGCTCGCACTGCAGTCCGGGGCGGCGACGTCGGCGGCATGGGTGTCATCGGTGCTCGGCTCGGTCGCGTTCGGCTCGCTCACCGTCGGCGGTGCCACAGCTGCTGTGGCACGCCTGTCGCTGACGCGCGACGGAGACACGCCCGACGACGGCCTGCTGTGGTCCGGCATCGGATCGCTCGTTGTCGGGGAGAGCTTTCGAAGGCAAGGCCTCGCAACGGAACTCGTGCGCGACCTCGCCAGGGAGGCGTTGTCCCGCGGTGCCGACCGCTGTTTTCTCGAGGTCCTCGACACCAACGCACCCGCTCGCGCCATGTACACCGCCCTGGGCTTCACCCAGCATCACACCTACGGCTACCGGCTCGTACCGTGACCGCCTTCAGAAGCCGTGTGGCATGCCGCCGCAGGGCGCAGCGGCGGCGCCCGGCTTGATTTGTCTCCCGCGCGCCTCGAAGATGGTGCGGGTGACCGACGGTGCGCTAGACAAGAATTCGCCCGCGCCGCGAGGGCGCCGGACGGGCACTCGGGGCATGCCACGGTCGGCCCGCGAAGACGAGATCCTCACGGCCGCAGTGTCGGAGTTCGCTGCCGCGACGTACGCCGGGGCGCAGGTGACCGGAATCGCGGCCAGGGCACAGGTGTCGAAAGCACTCGTGCTCGGATACTTCGGTTCCAAGGAGAAGCTGTACATCGCGTGCGTCGAGAAGGCCGGGCCGATCGTCTTCGACGCGGTGCAGGCGGGACTCGACGCGAGTACGCGAGATCGAGCCGCCGACGGCGAAGGTGCGGATTCGGTGTTCAGCCGAGCCGCCGGTGCCGTCGCCACATCGCTGTTCGACGCGCTCGAGGGACGGACCGGCCTGTGGGCGCTGCTGCACGACCGCACCGTGCCGCACGGCGAGGCGCGGTCCACGGCGCGCGCGCATCGGCAGCGACTGCGTGCACAGGCGAGCGGCGGCGTCGCAGACGTCCTCCGCCCGGCGGGGATGACCGATCCGCTCGACCACAGCGCCGCAACGCTGGTGTGGGAGAACATCGTCACCGCACTCATGGAGTGGTGGCGCCGAAACCCCGGCGAGCCCGCCGAGGCCATGGGCCGGCGGGCACATCGCATCTTCGTCGCCCTCGCCTACCGACCGGGCTGACGCCCGGCGCCCACTATCGGGCCTATGAAGCGTTGGCCGCCGCGACAAGCTCCTGATACTGGGGGTAGCGCGAGATGAATCTCCGGACGTATGTGCAGACCGGGATGATCCGGCGGCCGCGGGCCGCGGCATCGTCGAGCACCCCCTGCACCAGCGCACGCCCGAAGCCTTGCTGGCCGAACTTCTCCATCACCACGGTGTGCAGCAGGATCACGTCTCCATGATCGGTGATCTCGTATCCCTCGACACCGATCAATTCGTCGCCCGACCAGACCTCGAACCGGTCCCGGACCGGGTTGTCGAAGAGCCGAAGCGGCTCGTCCAGCTCGAGGGTCGGCGGCGGAACCTCTACCGACTGCACCATGAAAGCACCTCCTGTGATCCGTGTCACGCCCACCGTACCCCGGCCCGCCCCGCATGGACGCGCCGAGCGCGAACCCGCCCCATCCTTCTCGAGGCGTACAGTTCGGACATGCTCCTCGTCGCAAACGGACTTGCGCGGACATTCGGAAGACATCAGGCGGTCACCGATGCGACCGTCGCCCTCACCGCGGGACGCGTGACCGGCCTGGTGGGGCCCAACGGAGCCGGCAAGACGACGCTCCTGCTCATGCTCGCCGGGCTGCTCAGGCCGACGTCGGGCACGCTCGAACTCGACGGCGCCCCGCCCGACCCGACGGCGTTACGCGCCCGCGTCGGCTGGATGCCCGACGTCTTCGGCACCTGGGACACCCTCACGCCGGTCGAGATCCTCCGCACGTTCGGACGCCTCTACGGTCTGTCCCCGGACGCGGCCCGCGCCCGCGCGGCCGAGTTGCTCGAGGACGTCCACCTGGCCGAGTACGCCGCGCGCCCAGCGCAGGAGTTGTCCCGCGGGCAGAAGCAGAGGCTCGGGTACGCGCGGGCACGGGTGCACACACCGTCGGTCCTGCTACTCGACGAGCCCGCGTCCGGGATGGACCCCCGGTCGCGTCGGGAGCTACGAGACTCGTTGCGCGCCTTCGCCGGACAGGGCGGCGCAGTGCTCGTCAGCTCGCACATCCTGTCGGAGCTCACCGAGATGGTGGACGATGTGGTGATGATGACCGGCGGCCGCACCAGCGCCCCGCCGGACGCCACGGCCCGCACGTGGCGGGTCCGGTTGGTCGGCGAACTCGCGCCGAAGACCATGCCGTTCCCCTCCGAGGTCGCCGCCGCCGCCTACCTCTCAGAACAGATCACTGCGGGCGCGCGGGTCGCGGAGTTCACCCCCACCTCCGCGCTGGAGGACTCGTATCTCGCACTGGAGGCCGATCGCACATGAGGGCATGGTGGGGAGCCGTCGGGATCGTCGTCGGGTTGGAACTGCGCCAGCGCACCCGCGCCACACGGTGGAAAGTGATGCTGGCGGTCGTGTTCGCGGTCGTGAGTCTGGTCGTGTTCGGAACGATGTGGTTCGCGATGTCGCAATCCCATATCGGTTCGGACGCCTACGACGACTGGGCTATCAACCTCTACTTCATAGTGCTCGGATTCGTCGGATTCCTGGGGCTCGTGATCGCGCCGACGATGACCGCCACCGCCATCAACGGGGACCGCAAGGACGCGACGCTCGCGCTGGTGCAGGCCACGCCGATCAGTGCCGCACAACTAGCGGTCGGGAAGCTGCTCGGGGCCTGGGCGGCGTCCACGGCGCTGCTCGCCGTATCGCTGCCATATCTGGTCTGGGCGGTGGTCGAGGCACCGTATCCGGTGTTGGACTCGATCCTCGGCATAGTCGTGGTTGCGCTCCTGTTCGGCTGCTGCTGCGGAATCGGGTTGGGCTACTCGGCGCTCACCGCGCGACCGGTCGGGTCGTCCGCACTCACGTACCTGACGATGCTGTTCCTGCTCGGCGGTCTACCGATCGTCGTCGCGCTGCTCACCCCCGCCACGAGGGACCAGGTCACGGCGATCCGCCCCACCTGGACCGCGCGGAGCAACGACAGCGCCGGATGCGTGGAGCGGGCGAGGCAGGTCACCGTCGAGCACACGGAACGGATCGCGTGGCTGATGGCACCCAACCCCGCGGTGGTCCTCGCCGACGCCGCCGCACATCGCGACCCGGGAGTGGCGATGTGGGCTCGGAGCGTGAGCTACACACCGCACGACGATCGCCCGGCGTCCCCGACCGGGCTCGGCGAGCTCGCGCGCGAGTACTCGCGTCTGCGTACGGGCCCGAACCCCGACCAGAACGCCCGCTGCGTCGTAGTCGACGGCCAGACGTCATGGTCCAGTTCGACGGCCTATGACGACGCGTACGACGGCAAGGGCCTCCACCTAGGCGACACCTGGTACCGCGGCCTGATCGTGGACCTGCTGATCGGCGGGATCGGAGTCGGGTTCGCGATCCGCCGGCTCCGCGTTCCGGCCGCCCGCCTGCCACGCGGCGTGCGTATCGCGTAGCCGGTGCCGCTCCACCGCGGGACACGACCGGCCGGTGTGCGTTACCCTCGATGACGCAAGCCACACGGGAGCTCGTCGCACGAGCTGAGAGGACACCTGGAGCGGGTGTCGACCGTACGAACCTGTCCGGGTAATGCCGGCGTAGGGAGCAAGGAGTCCCACTATGTCTCTATCGTCCGAATCCGTTGTCTCCGAGGTCACCTGCGGCCCGATCGAAGGGTCGAGCAAGCAGTACGTCGACGTCGACGGCATGCGGGTGCCTTTCCGGCGCATCGCGCTCACCAACGGTGATCATCACGACGTGTACGACACGTCCGGCCCGTACACGCAGTACGCATCGGCCACAGAGGCCCACGACCTGCAGGCGGGCCTACCGAAGACCCGAGACGATTGGACCCATCCGTCTGAAATCGACGGTGCATCCACCCAATTGGCCTGGGCGCGTTCCGGTCTCATCACGCCGGAGATGCGCTATATCGCAGCTCGCGAGGGATTCTCGCCGGAGTTCGTGCGTGACGAGGTCGCCGCCGGACGCGCAGTGATACCCGCCAACCACCGGCACCCCGAATGCGAGCCGATGATCATCGGAAAGGCCTTCGCGGTCAAGGTGAATGCGAATATCGGCAATTCCGCGGTCAGCAGCTCCATCGCCGAGGAGGTGGAGAAGATGGTGTGGGCGACCCGGTGGGGTGCCGACACGATCATGGATCTGTCGACCGGCAAGGACATACATGAGACCCGCGAGTGGATCATGCGCAACTCGCCGGTGCCCGTCGGAACCGTACCCATCTACCAGGCACTGGAGAAGGTCAAGGGCGATCCCACCAGGCTCACATGGGAGATGTACCGGGACACCGTGATCGAGCAGTGTGAGCAGGGTGTGGACTACATGACCGTGCACGCCGGCGTCCTGCTGCGCTACGTGCCACTGGCGGCGAACCGGGTCACGGGCATCGTCAGCCGCGGCGGCTCGATCATGGCCGCGTGGTGCCTCGCGCATCACCAGGAATCGTTCCTGTACACCCACTTCCGCGAGCTGTGCGAGATCCTGCGCAGGTACGACGTGACGTTCTCCCTGGGCGACGGGCTACGCCCCGGCTCCATAGCGGACGCCAACGACGAAGCCCAGTTCGCGGAGCTGCGCACCCTCGGCGAGCTCACCAAGATCGCGAAGTCCTATGGCGTGCAGGTGATGATCGAGGGACCAGGCCACATCCCGATGCATAAGATCGTGGAGAACGTCCAGCTCGAGGAGGAGCTGTGCGAGGAGGCTCCGTTCTACACGCTCGGCCCACTCGCGACCGACATCGCGCCCGCCTACGACCACATCACGTCCGCGATCGGCGCCGCCATGATCGCTCAGGCCGGAACGGCGATGCTCTGCTACGTCACGCCCAAAGAGCATCTCGGCCTGCCGAACCGGGACGACGTCAAAGTCGGCGTCATCACCTACAAGATCGCCGCACACTCCGCGGATCTCGCCAAGGGGCACCCCGGCGCGCAGGCCCGCGACGACGAATTGTCCAAGGCGCGCTTCGAGTTCCGCTGGGTCGATCAGTTCAATCTCTCGCTCGATCCGGACACGGCGCGCGAGTACCACGACGAGACGTTGCCCGCCGAGCCTGCGAAGACCGCGCATTTCTGCTCGATGTGTGGGCCGAAGTTCTGCTCGATGCGGATCAGCGCCGACGTCCGGGCGTACGCCGAGGAGCACAACCTGGTGACGCAGGAGGACATCGACCGTCAGCTGGCCGCCGAGATGGCCCACAAGTCAGACGAGTTCGTCGCCGGGGGCGGCCAGGTGTACGTGCCGCTGGAGACGGTGACCGCCGGCCGGAGCGAATGACCGAAGCTGCCGTGGTCCGGGAGGTCCCGGCACCGTCGGGCCTACCCGGCGCGGTGCGGGGAGATACGCCGCACCGCGTACTTACCATCGCCGGATCGGATTCCGGTGGCGGAGCGGGTATCCAGGCCGACATGCGTACGTTCGCGATGCTCGGCGTCCACGCGTGCGTTGCGGTCACGGCGGTGACGGTGCAGAACAGCATCGGCGTCTCGGGCTTCGTCGAGATGGAACCGTCGGTGGTCACTGCGCAGATCCGCAGCGTCGCAGGAGACATCGGCATCGAAGCGGCGAAGACCGGCATGCTGGCGTCGACCGGGATCATCGAGGCGGTGGCCGCCGCCGCCGACGATGCGCGGATCGGCAGAGCCTTCGACACTCCCCTGGTGGTCGACCCCGTGGCCGCGTCGATGCACGGCGACTCGCTGCTCGCCGCCGAGGCTCTCGACGCTGTGCGCACCGTGCTGATCCCGCGCGCCACCGTCGTCACTCCGAACCTCGACGAGGTCCGGCTCATCACCGGCCTGGACGTAAACGACGGGGCCTCCCAACGTGATGCCGCGCACGCACTACTCGACCTCGGTGCGCGCTGGGCGCTCGTGAAGGGTGGCCACCTCCGCTCATCGCGGGACAGCCCGGACCTGCTCTCGGACGGACGCGATCACATCGAGCTCAGGACGCAGCGGGTGGGCACCCCGCACGACCACGGTGCAGGCGATACCCTGGCCGCCGCGATCACGGCCGCGCTGTCCCACGGTGTGTCGGTGCCCCGAGCCGTTGCATTCGCCAAGGCGTGGGTCACCGAGGGTCTGCGCTGGGCGTACCCGCTCGGCGCCGGTCACGGCCCCGTCAACCCGCTGTGGCGCGTCAGCGCGCCGTAGCGTCCCGGAGATCCCGGCGACGGGCCTCGGGCCGGTGCTACGTCATGCCGCGGTGCGCACGGTCAGGACACTCGGGCCTCTGAGGTTGATCCGGCGGTTCCACTGCATGTCGACCGGCTCGGCCGTCGGGAATCGACGTACGAACTCCACAAGCGCGCACCGGGCCTCCGCGCGGGCGAGAGCCGCGCCGAGACAGTGGTGTACACCGGCGCCGAACGACAGGTGGCGCCGCGCGTCGAGTCGATCGAGACACAGCACGCCGGCGTCGGGACCCCACACCTCGGGGTCGCGGTTGGCAGATGCGATCGATCCGATCACGAAGGATCCCGGCGGGATCTCCCGATCGGCGACAGCCAAGGGTTCGACTGTGATGCGCCGCATGAGGTGCACGGAGGGTGCGTACCGCAGGATCTCCTCGACGGCGTTCGGGGCCGCCTCCGGCCGCCGACGCAACCAGCCCGCCTGCTCGGGATGCTCGAGCAGCGTCGCGATCCCGCCCGCGATGAGGTTCGCCGTCGTCTCGTGCCCGGCGATGTACAGGAACATCACCTGCGCCACCAGTTCGGACCCACTGAGAACGCCATCGTCGCTCGCATCGATCATGCGGGTCAGCAGGTCGTCGCCCCGGTTCGCCCGCTTTCGGGCCACCATCTCCGCGGTCGTGTCCGTCAGCGTGTCGTTCGCATCGCGGATGCGTGCCTGCAGGGTCGGGTCCGACGACGGCTCCAGGCCCAGTACGAGCACGGCGATCAGGTCGCGCATGCGATCGGATGCCACCGGAGGCACGCCGAGGATCTCGGAGATCAGCGTGAACGGGAGCGGGAAGGCCAGTTCTGCGATCACGTCGGCGGTGTCGACTGCCTGGATCCGGTCCAGAGCCTCCGCCACCAACTCGCCGATCCGGGCCGCGCGAGCCGCGACCGCCCGGGTGGTGAACGCCGCCGCCGCGACACCCCTCAGGCGATCGTGTTCCGGCACATCGCGATCCAGCATCGACAGACCCGACATCATCCTGTTCGCCGTGCCGAGCGTGCGGCTGTCGCTCTTGAAGTCGGGGATGTGCCGCAGGTTCCGCTCATCGACCGAGTGTCCCGATCGCTGCAGCGCCGCAACGTCGGCATACCTGGTCAGCACCCAGAACCCCTGCGGATGCCGGTACGCCGGTGTCGTCGCTCGCATCGCGGCGTACGACGGGTGCGGGTCGAACGCGAATCCGGCGCCGAATACGTCCGGGGTGCAGCGGCCGTCGGATCGGGTCTCCGTCATCCGCGGTCCTGTGGTATCCGCACATTGCGGAACGTGGCGAGTCCGGTCGCGCACACGCGCCCGGACTCGTCGAGCAGGTCCGCCGCGGCCACCGAGACCGTCTTACCGCTCGATACGACGCGGCCGCGAGCGATCACCTCGTCGCCGCCGACCGGGGCCACGAGCTTGATCGTGTAGTCCAGCGTCACGTTGACCCAGCCCTCCGGAAGCAGGGTGCCGGCAGATGCGCCCGCCGCGAAGTCCGCCAGGGATCCGAGGATCCCGGCCTGAACATGACCCGTGTGCTCGGTCAGCTCGGGTCTGATGCTTTGACGCAGCTCCACCGAGCCGGCGTCGATGGACGCGATGACGAAGCCGAGCGACCGCGCCGCCGGCATGGTGGTGAGCACCGCGCGGATGGCGTCTGCGTAACGAGGATTCGGCGGGGTATGGGTTGTGGACATCACGGCGCTCCTTCTGCGGCGGCGAACTCTCTGTCGTGGAACATCTTCCTCGCGTGGGACCGGCGGACCTTGCCGCTGCTGGTCTTGGGCACCTGTCCGGCGGCGATCAGCCGCAGGTGCCGAATGGTCACGCCGTGCGCGGCTATCACCGCCCCGCGGACCGCCCTCTCGACCGCAGCGAGCTCGACGCATTCCGCGGATGACCGGATCTCGGCGACGACGACGAGTTCGTCGCCGGCCGACCCGTCGGCCGGTCGGACGTCGCCCACATCGTCCGAGACCGCGAAGGCGGCGCACCCACCTCCTCGTACCGCGGAGTGTGCGCCCGCAACGGTGGCCTCGATGTCATGCGCGTAGTAGTTGCGTCCCCGGATGATGATCAGATCCTTGATCCGCCCGACGACGTAGACCTCGCCGGAGCCGTCCATAACCCCGAGATCGCCTGTGCGGAGCCAGGATCGACCCGGGTTACCGTCGATCTCGGCGCGCATCGTCGACTCCGTGAGGTCGGGACGCCGCCAGTACCCCTGCGCCACCTGCGCACCCGAGACCCAGACCTCCCCGACGCAGTCCGATTCCACCGGACTCCGGCTCTCCGGATCGACGATGAGCACGGTCGTCCCCGGTACGGCGGTGCCCGAGCCGACCAGTTCCACCCCATCGTCCGCCGGACGCCAGCGGCGGGCCGACAGATCCTCCACCGCCACCCGGCGCGTGCGCGGCCCTCGTCCGGCACCGGATGCCGTCACGAGCAGCGTGGCCTCTGCGAGTCCATAGCACGGGAACATCGTGGTCGCCGCGAATCCATACGGCCCGAACGTTTTCGAGAACCTGGCGACGGTATCAGCGCGCACCGGCTCGGCGCCGTTGAACGCGACCTTCCAGTGGCTCAGGTCGACCCCGTCGCGGATGCCCTCACGCCCCGCCTGCCGGACGCACGCCTCGAACGCGAAGTCGGGGCCGCCGCTGGTCCGGGCGTGGTATC
Organism: Tsukamurella sp. 8F; assembly: GCF_029167375.1. Lineage (GTDB taxonomy): Bacteria > Actinomycetota > Actinomycetes > Mycobacteriales > Mycobacteriaceae > Tsukamurella. The sequence goes on along the minus strand of NZ_JARFTP010000003.1, from coordinate 133,570 downwards.
GGCTGATCGTCTCCAGCCAGATCAGCGGGCGCCGGATGAAGGTCAACGGCGACATCATGATCGCCGTCGCGCCCACATACAACGGCTGCAACACGTTCCCGATCAGGCCTTGGTCGTGGAAGAAGGGCGCCCAGCCCACCACTGTCGAATCGCTGTCGTGGCCGAACACGTCGCGGATCATCTCCTGGTTCGCGATCAGGTTTCGGTGCGCGACCATCACGCCCTTGGGAGCCGCGGTCGATCCGGACGTGTACTGCAGGAACGCCAACGTATCCGGCGAGATGTCGGACCGCACCGGGTGGGCGCCCGGAGTGAGCGGCGGTATCTCGTCCACCGACACGTGACCGAGTCCGGTCATGCGGTCGACCGCCTCTCCGTTCCACTGACGTGTCGCGGAGTCCGTCACCACCACCGCGGCTGCGCAGTCCACCGCGACGGCTCGAGTCGCCGCCGGGGGCGCGTCGCCGTCGAGCGCCGGTGCCGGGGGGTTGAGTGGCACCGCGACCATGCCCGCATACAGACACGCGAAGAAGCCGACGATGAAGTTCAAGCCGGGCACGAACACCAGCAGTGCGCGCTCGCCGGGCGGATACGACGCCGCGAGCCGGTCGGCCAATGCGCCTGCGCGTCTGTACAGCTCGCCGTATGTGAGCTCCTCGATCTCCCGGCCGTGCCCGTCGACGAACACGTACGCGCGTCGATGCGGGGTCGTGGCCGCTCGCTCGGCGAGGATATCCGTGATCGGGGCGCGCCCGTCGCCCCACATGCCGCAGGCAGTCATTCGCACCCTCGATCCGTGTCCGTGGCACCGGTGTCCCGCAGTCCGGCGATGAGTACGTCGGATATGGCGGCGCGGTGCCGCTGGTGGAAGAAGTGATCGCCGTGGAAGATCCGCGTTCCGAACGATCCTCCGGTGTGCTCACCCCACGCCAGCGCCTCCCATAGATCGACCAGCGGATCGCCTCCGCCGTGACACACCGTGATGGGGATCTGCAGGGTGGGCCCGTCGCCGTACTGGTACGACTCGCAGAACGTGAGATCGGCGCGCACCAGATCGAGTGCGTACCTGAGGAACTCCGGTGTGTCGGTCATCCTGCACCAGGCGTCGTCGATCTCCGTGAGGCTCTCGAGGAACTCGTCCTCCGGAAGCGTGTGGATCAGCCTCCGGCTGGCCGGGAGGTGCGGCGCACGCCGACCGGACACCACCAGATGGGTGGCCGGGATACCCAGATCCGCCAACGAGCGCGCGAGCTCGAATGCGACCAGGGCTCCCATGCTGTGTCCGTACAGCACCGTGGGGAGGTGGTCCAGCCGGGCCAGCTGTGCCGCCAGTCCCGCCGCCGCGTCGGCGACACTGGACAGCGGCTTCTCCCGAGCCGCCTCCTCACGCCCGGGCAGGCGCACGCGCACGAAGTCCACATACGCCGGGAACAGGTCTCGCCAGCGAGCGAACGATGCAGCGCCGGCACCCGCGTGCGGCAGGGCCACGACCCGCCCCGCACAGCGCTCGACTCCGCGGCTCTCCAATCGCAGCCATGTCTGCGGACGCTCACCGGTGGACGTCATCGGCGGGTCCCGACCACGGACAGCCGTCGCGGACCGCGCACGATGAACCCGTCGTCCTGCCATTCCGGTTCACCTGCGGACTCGACGACGAGTGTCCGGAGGATCCGATCGAGCGTCACGCACGCCGTCGTCTCGGCCAGCGCGGCTCCGAGGCAGCCGTGCAGGCCGTAGCCGAAAGCCACATGCTTCTCCTCTGGACGATCCAGCCTGAACGCATCCGGTTCATCGAACGCACTCGGGTCACGGTTCGCCGCCGCCAGGCAGAGCAGTACTTGATCGCCGGGTCGGATCGTCTTGCCGCCGACGACGTCCTCGACGGTCGCCTCGCGTTTGGTCATCTGGAGCGGACTGTCGTAGCGCAAGGTCTCGCGCACGACCGATTCGACGAGTTCGGGCCGCTCACGAACGGCAGCCGCCGGCCCCGGATTCGACAGCAGCGCGACGACGGCGTTCCCTATCAGTGCAGTGGTCGTCTCCGTGCCTGCGACGAAGCACATCACGCAGATGTGGGCGAGCTCCGCATCCGAGAGCCTGTCCGTCCCACCCACGCGCGCCGCGATCAGCTCGCTGATCAGATCGTCGCCGGGCCGGGTGGTGCGCCGGGTGATCACTTCGGCGAGCGCGTCCGTGAACTCGCCGACCACCGAACCGACACGGGCGTAGTCGGATTCGCGCATAAGGCCCGGCTCGAGTAGGTAGCGGATGTCATGAGTCCAGTCGCTCACGTGCTGCGTTACCTCGGTGGGCAGCTGCATCCAGTCGCACAGCACGGCCACCGGCACCGGGCCCGCGATCGTCGAGATCAGGTCCACCCCGGCACCGATCCGGGGGGTCAGCGCATCCAGAGCACGCTGCGCCGTCAACCCGATCGTGGGGCGCAGGCGATCGATGCTCCGCCTGTCGAAGAGTCGGTTGACCAATGCTCGAAGCCGCGCATGATCGGGATTGTCTGTGAACACCAAGGACTTCCGACCGAGCTGCACGATCCGTTCGGCATCGGTGCGGGACTGCTCGTCGAGACGGTCGGCGCGCCGCTGCACCAGCCGCGGGATCAGGGACGACGAGTAGGTCGGATCGCGCAGCACACGCCGCACGTCGTCGTATCGGGTGAGCACCCACGTGCCGAGGCTGCGATGTACCGGATCAGACTGGCGCAGAGCATGATAGGCCGGGTACGGATCGGCCCGGAAGTCCGCTGCGAACGGGTTGAAGACGGCCCGCGAGGACCGCGTCGGCGACGCACCGACGCTCACCGGTCCGCCCCCGCGACGGCATGACCCACGCGGTACGGCCGGAGCACCATACGTAGTAGGCAGATCTTGCCCGCCCGGAAGCCGACCGACGACATCAACAGATAACGCAGGTACTTCTCGACCGTCTCGGTGCCGACGAGCTCGATCGCCTCCCGTCTGGTGCGTCGCAGGCGATCCGCCCACTGGGCGCAGGTCCACGCGTAGTCGAGGCGGCCGTTCTCGAGCCGCTCGATCTCGAACAGGCCCTCCGCAGCCGCGACGATGTCGGCCAGCGTGGGCAGTTCGGCATCGGGGAAGATCTCGCGCTGCATGAACCCGTTCGCGTCGGCGGGCGACATGTTCGCGTAGGCGATCGTCTGCAGCGACAGCGCGCCGCCGTCCATGAGCCATTCTCGACAGCATTCGAAGAACGCCCGGTAGGCGGCCCGCTTCTCCTCGACGGTCTGGTCGGGCCGAGCGAAATGCTCGAAGGCGCCGATCGAGATCACGCCGTCGAACTCGCGCTCGGGCCGATAGTCCCGCCAATCCACCACGTGCACAGCGGTCTTCGCTCCTCTGATGCCCTGGATGTAGGCGGCCTGCTCGGCACTCAAGGTGAGTCCGACGGCCTCGGTCACCGTCGGATAGGATGCGGCGCGCGCGAGTACCGCCCCCCACCCGCAGCCGACGTCGAGGACCCGCGAGGCCCGGCGGACGTCGATCGCGTCGAGGTGGGCCTGCAGCTTGCGCTCCTGGGCCTGGTCCAGGCTCTCCCCCGGCCCGGACGGCATCGCGCAGGAGTAGCTCAGAGTCCGGTCCAGCCACAACCGATAGAAGTCGTTGCCGACGTCGTAGTGGTACCGGATGGCCGCGGCGCGTGCGCTTCGGATCGTCTCGGAGGAAGTCACGAGAGCCTGTCGTGGAGGTGCTTCGACACCGCGTTCAAAGTCGGGTGATCGAACAGCGCGTCGGGCGGAAGCTCGACCCCGTATCGCTGCTCGACCTCGATCAGCAGTGCCACCGCGTGTGCGGAGTCGATGCCGAGTCGATCGAATGTCGTGTCCGGGTCGACGTTCTCGGGCGCCGTCTCCAGCAGGTCCGCCAGATACAGCCGACACCACTGCACGATCTCCTCGGCGGTCGCCGGCGGCTCGCCGGCGGACGGCTCCCCGGTGCCGAGAGAGGCGGCGGTTCCTTCAGACGTCATGGTTTCCTCGATTCCTTGATCGGTGTGGTGTCGTGCGGCGTCCGGTCTGCGCCTCAGCTCGCGGCGATTCGCTTCGATGCGCGTCGCTCGGCGGTCGGCAGGCCCACGTCCCACGCCAGCCCCACGGCCTCCAGCGACCTGATCACCCAGTAGCCCGGGTCGAAGCGGTACCAGTTGAGTCCGAACGATGCGGACTCGGGGAACGCGTGGTGGTTGTTGTGCCAGGACTCGCCCAGCGTCACAAGCGCGAATATCCCACCGTTGCGGCTGTTCTCACGCGAGGCGTAGGGGCGGGTCCCGTACATGTGTAGGAACGAGTTGATAGCCCACACGATGTGCTCGAGCACGAAGATCCGCACCAGACCACCCCATAGCATGCCGCTCAGCACTCCCCACCAGCTCCAGGTGACCAGGCCTCCCACCGCTGCGGGCAGCGCCAGACCGAGCACCACCCAGTAGTTGTACAGCCGTGCGACCCGCACCAGTGGCCTGTTCTTCAGGAGGTCGGGCGCGTAGTGCACGATGTTCGGATATTCGTGTCGCCGCATCCAGAGGAAATGCGAATGCGCGAGCCCGCGGATACGCCCGACCAACCCATCGCCGTCGAGGTTCGGCGAGTGCGGATCGCCCTCAGCATCGCTGCACTCGTGGTGTCGCCGGTGCAGTGCGACCCACGAGATCACCGGCCCCTGCGCGGCCATCGACCCTAGAACGGCGAGCACCACCACGACCGACGGCGCGGCCTTGAAAGTTCTGTGTGTGAACAGCCGGTGGTATCCGACCGTTATCGCCAGGCCGGTCAGTAGCCACATCGCCCCGAGCAGAGCCCAGTCGACCCAGCTGATGGGATGCACGAACGCCAGCACGACGGCGACCGCGGTCCCGATGATGGGCAGCACGTCGAACAGTAGGAAATGGCGGCGTTGCAGTCTGTGGATGTACGGATTGCTCACGGTCTTCCTGCGAGGCTCGCCCGCGGCCGCTGCCGGTTGGATCATCTCGTCGTCACCTCGTTACTAGGGTTCTCTGCCGGCCTGGTCTGGCATGTGTAGTCGAAGAAGACCTTTCCCACGACGGAGCCCGCGGCGTCGCGCAGCACCGCCTTCGCATCGATATCGAATCGGTGCCGCTGTGGAAGGGTGCCGATCGTTCGCGCGATTCGGGCGTCCACCGACGCCGTCGCCCGAACGGATCCGACGGCGGGGCGGAGGAACAGGGCACGCGAGTCGCGTACCACCATCCATTCGATCCGATCGATGTGCGTCGCTGCGCTCCCCACGAATGCCGCGGCGGCCGCGAATTCGGCGCCGAGATACTGCGCCGCGGCGTGCACGGTGCCGACATGGTTGTGCAGCCTCACCTCGCCGGGGACGTCGGCCACTGCACGTTCGCGGTCCAGCTCTGTGATCGTCACTCCCGCGTGTTGTGTGAAGGGTGCCAGGCCGTTCGCGACCCGCCGTAATTGCTCGAAATCCGGCGACTCACCGCCGTATGGCACGAACGGGTCGTATGCCTGCCCGAAGAAGCTCACAGGTCCAGCACCACCAGATCGCCGTACGCCCGCGAGACGCACACCATCATCGACGTGCCGGCATCCTTCTCCACCGCAGTCAGTACCGAGTCACGGTGCAGCACAGAGCCTTCCAGCACAGTCGTCTCGCAGCTCGCACACGTTCCCGCTCGACAGGACGTCATGGGTGCGACCCCTGCCCGTTCCAGGACGTCCAGGATCGACTCGTCCGAACCGACGTCGAGGGTGAGCCCGGAACGCGCCAGCCGCACCGTGAACGCCCGGTCGGATCCATCGTCCGCATCGTCCGAGGCGCGCGGGGCGAACCGCTCCACGTGCAGGACGCCTGTGCCGGCGAGCGCCTCCGCCGCCGCCAGCAGCGGCTCGGGTCCACAGCAGTAGACCCGGGTGCCGGGTGCGCCGGCGGCGAGGATCTCGGCCAGCGGCAGCAGGCCGTCGCGGTCCTGCGGCACGATCCGAACCCGCTCACCGTGTACGAGCAACCGATCGGTGTACGCCATCGACCGGCGTGTGCGGCCGCCGAACCACAGCTGCCAGTCGGCCCCGCGGGCCGTCGCGTCCTCGATCATCGGGAGGAGCGGAGTGATCCCGATCCCGCCGGCCACGAACACGTACCGACTCGCCGGCACGAGCGGGAAGTTGTTCCGCGGCGCGGAGACGTCGAGGGTGGCTCCCGGAGCGACGCGATCGTGCAGGTACGCCGACCCACCTCGTCCGGACGACTCGCGCAATACCGCCACGCGGTAGTGGCAGCGGTCGTCCGGGTCGCCGCACAGCGAGTACTGCCGGACGCCGACACCCGGCAGGTGGAGGTCGACGTGGGCACCGGGCGCCCACGGGGCGACGGCGCCCCCGTCCGCCCGATTCAGGGTGAATTCCACTATGTCGCTGGCAAGTTCACGACGGTCGACGACTGTCATCTGCGTTGTCGGCACAAGGTCTCCTCGATGGTGCGTTCACCAGAACCGTGGCCGACGACCGGGCTCTCCGCAGCCGCTGGGCCGGCAGTCTGTTCGCGCGATCGCGGATGACTATCGAGCGGGCCCGGCGCGGCCGGCGTATCGACAATGAGCTTGCCCGGCCGAACACCGGACCAACGGAGGTAGCCTTGACCACCCACATCTCGTCGACGCCCAGCGAGGGTCGCGTTCTCACCGACTTCGCCGCAGCGTTTCCCGAACTCGACCACGCCGCGCCGGACTACGGTTACCTGCGCTCGGTGGCGCAGGACCTCGTTCCGTTCGGTCGCCTGGTCGGCACGGAGGTCACCGAGATCGGCGCCGATCGCGCCGTGGTGACGCTCGGAGCGTCCGGCGGCGTCGTCAATCACATGGGGACCGTGCATGCGGGAGCCCTATTCACGGCAGCGGATATCGCCGGCGCGCTGGCGTTCGTGGGTGCCGCCGCACCGCGGCTGTTCGCCGTCGAGCGGCTCGTGCTGCGCGCCAGCACCGTCACCTACCGGCGTCCTGCGACCGGGACGGTCCGAGCCGTCGCAGTCGTCGACGAGCGCGAGCTGCGCGAGCTGCTCGGCGATACCGCCGGCGGCCGACACGACCTGACCGCCAAGGCGGTCGTCCTCGACGGCGACGACGTGGTGACCTCGAAGTTCGTCTTCGACTACGTGTGCGATGTGGTCGGCGCGCCGGAGTCCGGCCGATGACCGCCGCCGGGACCGTCGAGAAGATCGCGCTATCCGCCGACGACGGCACGGAGTTCACCGTCCGGCTGCTGCCGGGCGACCCCGGAACACCGATCGTGCTGGTCCTACCCGCGATGGGAATGAAGGCCAAGCACTATCTGCCGGTGGCCGAAGCCCTGGCCGCGACCGGACTCAACGCCGCAGTATGCGACCTGCGGGGACAGGGCGACAGCCGGCCGATACTGGCGGAAGCCGACGACTTCGGTTACCGGGAGATGCTCGAGGTGGATCTGCCCGCGATCGTCGGGACACTCCGGGACAGGTTCGAGGGTGTGCCCCTGTACCTCTTCGGCCACAGCCTCGGTGGGCAGCTCTCACTGCTGTACGCCGCGTCCCACCCGGACGAGATCGCCGGCATCGCCGTCATCGGCACCGGCACGGTCTATTGGCGTGCATTCGATCTGCTCCGGCGACCCATCATCCTGGCGCAGACGCAATGGATCGGTGCGGTGTCGCGGCTGACCGGGCGTTGGCCGGGCGGTGTCGCGATTCCGGCGCCAATGGCCGGCGGCGTCATGATCGACTGGTCACTCCAGGCCCTCACCGGGCGGTACGTGGTGCGCGACGGCACGCGGCGGTACAACGACCTGCTGGCGCGGATGGACCGGCCCGTCCTGGCTATCTCGCTCGCCGACGACTCGCTCGGCCCGAAGAGCACCGTCGAGTACCTGCTGCGCCGGATGCCCGTCGCCGCCATCAGTCACTGGCATCTGTCCGGCGCCGCGCCCGTGCGGGCCGGCGACCATTTCGCCTGGTTGAAGGACTCACCCGCGCTGGCCGTCCAGGTCACGGCGTGGGTACGGGCCGCCGACGGCGCCGGGCGCGAAGAACGAGGTACGAACGGATCGTGAGTTCCATCGAACTGGTATCGGCGACAAAACGATTCGGCCGCGCGACCGCGGTCGACTCGGTCGACCTGCGGATCGACGACGGCGAGTTCGTCGTCCTCCTCGGCCCCAGCGGATGCGGCAAGTCGACGCTGCTCCGGATGATCGCCGGCCTCGCCACTCCGACCAGCGGACGGATCCTGATCGACGGGCGCGACGTGACCGGGTCGCAGCCGCGCGAGCGCGAGCTCGCGATGGTGTTCCAGAGCTACGCGCTGTACCCGCATCTCAGCGTCGCGAAGAACATCGGTTTCCCACTGCGCGCCCGCCGTCGATCGCGCGCTGACATCGCCGCCGCCGTCACGCGCGTCGCCGAGATGCTCGGACTGACGGACTACCTGTCGCGCCGCCCGGCCGACCTCTCCGGCGGTCAGCGCCAGCGGGTCGCGCTGGCGAGGGCGATGGTGCAGCAGCCCGGTGCGTTCCTCATGGACGAGCCGCTCTCGAACCTCGACTCGCAGTTGCGCTCCGCGACCCGGACCGAGCTCATCGACCTGCACCGCCGCATCGGAACGACGTTCCTGTATGTCACGCACGACCAGGTGGAGGCGATGACGATGGCCACCCGGATCGTGCTGCTCAACGCTGGGCGGGTGGAACAGATCGGCACGCCGACCACCCTGTACGACCGCCCCGAGTCGACCTTCGTCGCACGGTTCCTCGGTGCCCCGCCGATGTGCCTGTTCGACGGAGTGGCGCGCGGCCACGACGGGCGGGTCCACGTACACGCGGATCGGATTGCGTTGCCGCTCGACCTGGCGGCGCCCGCTCCCGACACCGGGGAGCAGGCGGTGACCGTCGGAATCCGCCCGGAACGCCTGCGGATCGATCCCGGCGGTCCCATCACCGCAACGGTGACGATGATCGAGAACCTCGGAAGTGACGAGGTTCTGCACGTCGGCTGCGGCGACACGCGGCTGCAGGTCCGCACGCCCCGCCCGGCCGGTGTCCGATCGGGCGACGTGATACGGCTGGACGTCTCCCCGGCCGACATCCATCTGTTCGACCCCGAGACCGGCCGCCGGCTGCGGCACCGGACCGACCCACCCCGGCGGACGGCCCCGAACGCCGATGGCCGAGACCACCCCGAGATGGCGACATCTGCTCTCTGACAGCCGGTCTCATCCCCGCCAGACCTGCCGCGCCCATCACCCCACACATCCGAGGAGTGCATCCGTGAAGTCGATCATGCCTGTTCCCCGCCGCACCGCCGTGCTGCCGATACTCACCGCGGCCGCGCTGCTGCTCTCCTCCTGCGGCTTCGGGGCGTCGACCTCGTCGTCGAGTTCCAGCGCGCAGGTGCCGGAACTCGCCCCGGACCAGAAGGTGTCCATCGTCTTCGAAAGCTACAACTACGGCCTCGCCGGAGCCTGGACGGACACGTTCAACTCCCTGATCGCCGCGTTCTCGAAGCAGCACCCGAACATCACCGTCAAGGCGCAGAAGCCACACGGAAACAGCCCCAACCCCGCCGCGGACGCCGTCTCGAGCGTGCAGACGCAGTCCGTCGCGGGCTCGCCCCCGGATGTGGCTCAGCTCGGCTTCGGTGACATCGACTTCACCATCCATCAGCTCGGTGCCCAGTCACTGGACGGCCTGGTGGGCAAGAAGGCCGTGCAGCAGAACTTCGACGGCGAAAAGTACCCGTACGCACCGTCGGCCCGCGGGCTCGGCGACTGGAACGGCACCACCTACGGCGTCCCGTTCGTCTTCTCCACGCCGGTGCTGTACTACAACGCGACCTTGTTCCAGCGGGCCGGACTCGATCCGGCCAAGCCTCCGACGACGTGGGCCGAAGCGGGCCGGGACGCGGCGGCCATCAAGGCCCAGACCGGAAAGGGCGGCCTGTACATCGACTGCCTGACCAAATCGGCCTCCGACTGGTGTTATCAGAGCCTGATCCGGTCAGCCGGCGGCCAGGTCATCTCCGACGACCGCAAGACCCTGTCGTTCGCGGACCCCGCCGCATTGCAGGTTACGCAGATGGCCCAGGGACTGGTGAAGTCCGGTGCGACGCCCAACTACACCCAGCAGCAGGGATACGAGAGTTTCGCCCGCGGTGATACGGGGATGCTCCTGGAGAGCAGTTCGCTCCAATCCACGTTCATGAAGGGTGCAGCCGGCAAATGGGACCTGCGGGCGGCGAAGATGCCCGGATTCGGCTCGGCGCCTGCGGTTCCCACCAACTCCGGCGTCGCCCTCTTCGTCTTCTCCAAGGATGCCGCGAAGCAGCGCGCGGCATGGGAGCTGATCCAGTTCCTGACCAGCAACGAGGCGTTCACCACTATCGCGAAGGGCATCGGCTACCTGCCGCTGCGCACCGGGCTCGTGAACGACCCCGCCTACCTCGCCCAGTGGGCCGCCGCCAACAAGGGACTGCTGCAGCCCAACCTCGACCAGCTCACAACGATGAAGCCGTGGCTGTCCATGCCCGGCAACAGTTACAAGCAGATCCAGACGAACCTCATGACCGCCGTCGAGAAGGTCGTCTACCAGGGCGCCGACCCGAAGCCGACCCTGACCGCGGCACAGAGCCAGTCCACGTCCCTCCTGCCGGCCCGATGAGCACCCCGGACTGCACCGTCGTCCAGCTGACGGATACGCATATCGTCCCCGCTGGCCGGCTGCTGCGCGACGTCGTCGATACGACCGGCAACCTGGAGGCCGCGCTGGCGGGACTGGTCGATTCGGGCCAGCGGGTCGATGCGCTCCTGGTGTCCGGTGATCTGACCGACGGCGGCGATCCGAGCGCCTACCGCAGGCTGCGTGAGCGTGTCGAGCCGGCCGCGGCCGCGCTCGGCGCGATCGCGGTGTACGCGATGGGCAATCACGACGATCGCGCGCACTTCCGGGCGGAACTGCTGGGTCCGGACGACACGAGCGACGACCACGGGAGCGAGCAGGGCGACGCATCGTCACCCGCACCGCACGACGCCGTGTATCAGCTCGACGGGGCCCGCCTCATCGTCCTCGACAGCACCAGCCCGGGCCGGCACGAGGGATGGCTCGAAACGGGGCAGCTGGAGTGGCTCGCGGACGTACTGGCCACGCCGGACCCGTCCGGGGCGAGCCTACTGGTGCTGCACCACCCGCCGCTCCGATCCGCTGTCACGACGGTGGACCTGCTGCGGCTGCGCGGTGCCGAGGCGTTGGCGCGCGTCGTCGCCGGCACCGACGTGCGGATGATCCTCTGCGGCCATGCGCATCTGACCGGAGCGGGTTCGCTCGGCGGAATCCCGGTATGGATCGGGCCGGCGCTGTCCTACCGGATCGATCCGATGGCCCCACAGGGCCGGCACCGTGGCTTCACCGGCTTCGGTTACAGCCGCATCGACGTCTTCGACGGGACCGCGGTGGCGACCGCTATCGAGGTCACACCCGCCGAGACGGTCTACGACGTCCCCGAGTCGCAGACCATGGCGACCCTGAGGGAACTGGCGGTCGTACATGACTAGTGGGCCGATCTTCGTCGAGATCGACCGGGACCCGCCCGACACCGTGCGTCCCGCCGCGCCGCCCGCCGACCGGGCGGCGCGTCCGCCGTCGGCGCGCCGGCTGTTCGGCGCGGCCGAACCGTATCTGTACCTGGTGCCGGCCGTCGCATTGCTGGTGGTCTGGACGTACCGTCCGCTCCTACAGGCGGTCCAGCTGTCGCTACATTCGTGGAATCTACTGCCGACGAGCCCGATGGTCTGGGTCGGCGGCCGCAACTACCAGCGCCTCGTCGACGTGCCCGAGGTCGGCGACTCCGCCTGGCGCACCGTCGTCTTCATCGTCGGCCTGCTGCCGTTCTCGGTACTCCTGCCGGTCGTCGTAGCGTTCGCGACCCGCGATGTGACCGGCCGTGCGCGCGTGATCTACCAGACCGTGATCTTCGCCCCGTTCCTGGTCGCCCCGGTCGCCAGCGCCGCGGCGTGGCGATGGCTGCTCGAACCGCAGTCGGGAGTCGTCGACCGCGTCCTCGGAGTGCGTGTGAACTGGATCAACGACGCACACACCGCACTGCCGGTCATCGTCGTCATCACCGGCTGGCACATCATGGGTTTCGCGGTGCTCGTGGTGTCTGCGGGGATGTCCGGAATCAGCCCGGACTACCGCGAGGCCGCACGCGTAGACGGGGCGGGACGCTGGCAGATCGACCGCTGGATCACGCTGCCGCTACTGTCGCCGACGCTGGCGTTCCTGGTACTGCTCACGGTGCTGCTCAGCGCGCAATGGACCTTCCCGCTGATCGACACGCTCACCCAGGGTGGGCCGTCGGAATCGACGACGAACATCTACTACCTGCTGTGGCAGTACGGCTTTCAGACCTTCGATGCCGGCCTCGGCGCTGCCGCCGGTGTCGTGCTGTTCGTGGTCTTCGCCGCGTTGGCCGCGATCCTGGTCGTACTGACGGAACGGATGACATTCCATGACGACCGCTGACGCCGAGGACCTCTCTACCCGATCGGTGCATCGGTTGCGCGGGCACCTCGTGCTGGCCGCGACCGCACTCGCGTGCGGGTTCCCCATCTATTGGCTCGTCGCGACCTCGCTGCGCAGGCCCGCGGATCAGTACTCGTCCGCCCCGCTGCCGTGGCCCCTGTCCGTGCAGAATTACGTGGACGCGGCCGGGCAGACCGACGTAGTGCGGCTGTTGGCCAACACGCTCGCCGTCGCTGTGGCCTCGACCGTCACACAGATGTTGATCGCCCTGCTCGCGTCGTACGCCTTCGCCATGTACGAATTCAGGCTGAAGCGGCTGCTCTACCTCGCGTTCGTGGGCACGTGGCTGGTGCCGTTCCAGGTCACGATGTTGCCGAATTACGTACTGCTGCACCGGCTGGGAATGATCGACTCGCTGGTCGGCGTCGTGCTGCCGACCATGTGCTCGGCGCTGGCCGTGCTCATGATGCGCCAGCACATGGAGTCGTTCCCGAAAGAGCTGGTCGCCGCCGCGAGGATGGACGGACGGTCGTCGTGGTCGATCCTGTGGACGGTGGTGGTGCCGAACCTGCGGCCCGCGCTCGCGGCCCTGTCGATCCTGCTGTTCATCACCGCGTGGAACGAATACTTCTGGCCCGCCGTGGTGTTGCAGCGCTCCAACTCGGTGGTGCAGCTGGGGCTCCGCAGTTTCATGACCGCCGAGGGGACCGACTGGGGTGCCATGATGGCGCTCGCGGGCATCACCTGTGTCCCGGTATTCGTGTTGTACCTCGCACTGCAGCGGCAGATCGTGAACGCGTTCGTACGGTCCGGGCTGAAATAGCCCGGCGCGGCGCGCTTCACCTCTGCGGCTGCGGCCACACCGTCGTTCTCGGCTGTGCGGTCGGACCATGGCCCGCTCGATGGTCCGTTCGGCCACCGCTGCGTCGGTCGGTAGGTCCACCGGCGGTCCGCCGCCGGTGGACCGGTACCGTCACCGCGCCGCGCGGCGCAGCGGGATCGGCCCGAACTCGGTGCACGAGGACGGAAGCCGCACACCGGCTGCGCGCAGGGTCATCACCCTCGTGGCGATCGCTGCGCCGTGCATGAGCCGGTCTGCGATCTCGTCGACATGGCGGTCGGCGACCGACTCGAGGTCCGAGCCCGCAGCCCATCGGTTGAAGGCGCCCATCGCCGGACCGCACCAGATCTGGTAGTCGGTGATCCGGCCGGGATCGCCGCGCATGCTCCACCCCGACGACAGCCCGAGGTACCACCGGAACACCAGCGCCATCCGCCGCTTCGGATCGCTCTCCGCTCCGGTGAGCTGGGCCGGGTCGCGCTCCGAGAAGTAGCGGATGCACTCGTCCCATACGCTGTCGAACGAGCGGCCGAGAATCGTGCGCTCGATGTCGTCGCGTAGGTCGGCAGGCAGAGCCTCCAACCCGTCGTACGCCCGATACACCTCGTACAGGCGCTGCGCCCGCGTCGCGAACATCGTTCCGCGGCGCAGCACCTGAACCTGCACCCCCATCTCGAACATGTCCGACGACGCGGTCATGACCGTGTCCGCCACGTCCGCGGCGGCGAGGAGCCGCTTGGTCGCATCGGACTGATCCGCCTCGACCGACGCCTGGTTGACCGATCCGGTCACGATGTACGCCGCGCCCATCGCGAACGCTGCCGCGGCTGCAACCGGCGTCCCGAGGCCGCCGGCGGCGCCGATGCGTACCGCTCGCGCGGCCGGGAACTCCTGCGCGATCCGATCGCGCACCGCGATGAGTTCCGGAAGCAGGACGACCAGCGGCCGGCGGTCGGTGTGCCCGCCGGAGTCCGCTTCAGCGGTGACGTCGTCGGCCACGGGAATCGTGGCGGCGAGTTCGGCCTGCTCGGCGGTGACGTCACCAACCTCGACCAGGCGCCGCACCATGTCTATCGGGGCAGGGCGCAGGAACAGTTCGGCGACCTCGGCGCGGGAGACCTTGGCGATGAGCCGATTCCGGCGCACCACGCCGCTGCCGCCGGCCTCCAGCCCGGCCAGGCGATACCGCAGCACCTGCGGGGTCAGGCTCATGAACGCCGAGGCCTCGACGCAACGCACCTCGTGCCGCAGACACGAGTCCACGATCGCTCGCTCCAGCGCCGGTTCGGTGGGACTGTGAATGAGATTGCACGCGAACGGCTTCGTGCCCAGTCGAGCGGCCAGCTCGGCGAGTGCGGCATCTACCCGATCGGGGACGACACCGGCTGCCCCGTAGCTCGCCAGGTATCCGGACCGGGCCATCCGGGTCACCAGTGGCACCGACGCGATCCCGTTCGCCATGGCTCCGGCGGCATATGCGGCCGCCACACCGTGGAAGGACCGGAACGAGCCCTCACCCAGCGACAGAGGCGATATCGGGGGCGCAGCCGCCAACACCTGCGCCCCGGCGGGCGGTTCGTGAGTGGCGCCGACGCCGCTCGGGCCGCGCACGATCCAGCACGGGCGTTCGAGATCCATTACGACCGAGCGGATCTCGTCGGCCCGCGCCGCGATGCGGCCCGGCATCGACGTTCGAATGTCCAATCCGCCGCTCATCGGTTGCCTCCTCGGTCCCGCAACTCGACTCCGAGGTCGGTCAGTTCGTAGATGCGGAGGCCGGGCTTCCACAGCGAGGCATCGACGGTGACGACCACGGCGTCGTCGCGCACCTCCACCGACTTGATGTGGGCCTCGAACTCGCATGACCCGTCCGTCGGCAGGAACTGGCCGCGATACTTCCAGGTGAATGGAATATTCTGCGGCAGAGCGAATGCCGGCACCGCATACGAGTCCCCGTAGCCGGCGTCGAGCATCCACTCCTGCACGGCCTGGATCACGGTCTCGACACCCAGCGACCCGGGGATGACCGGGTCGAGGTGGAAGTGGCGCTCGAAGTACCACTCGTCGCCCACAATGGGGCGGACGGCATGCAGATAGCCGAGTCCGTACTCGCCGCCTCCGTCGACCACATCGACGGAGTCGAGCAACGCGAGCTTGTCCCGCGAGCGCGGCAGCGGACCGCCGGCTCGGCGCCGAGCTTCGATGTCGATGCGCCTCGAATGCGGCGGATCCGCTCGCGTAGCCTGCCACGGCGGCCGCGGCGCACCGGCATCCAGCCCCGTTTGATTCGCGAGCGCCTCGTCGCTGAAGTAGCCGAACATCGTCTCACCACGGTAGAACGGCTCCCCGTCGACCGAGAGTGTGTAGTCGAAGGTCTGCAACGAGGACCCGGGCAGGATCGTGGTACTGAGCAGACGCGAGTGCTGACTGATCGTCTTGTCCCGCAGATCGATCCGGCGCAGCACCGTGGCGGTGCCACCGAGGTTGCGCAGCCGCGCCGCCGCGCCGGGGTCGACCAGTGTCGGCCCGGCGAAGTATCCCATCAGGAGCGCCGCCTGGAGCGACGTCTCCATGTAGACGAAGTGCGGCATCGACTCGTTGGCGGTATCGGCGTAGTACCAGGAGTCGGCGGCTGCGTCGTATTCCGTGTCGTACTCGGCCACACCCTCGAAACTCCCACGCCGCCCGTCGAATCGCAGGACGCGGTCCACCAGCAGCAGTCCACCGGTCGGCAGGCGGGTCGCGCGCCTGCCCGTGTAGCCGGCGTATTCGGGCCCCATCGCGATCCCCTGGTCGCCACGGGATAGGTGTGCCATATGGAATTCGTTGAGCAGCAGCGTCTCGCCGTCAATACTCAGTCTCGCCGAGGGAGTCGGCGGTGCACCCCCGGGCCCGGGGCCGACCTGCGCACCGGTCCGCTCGCAGACCTGCACCACGACCGGCACCCGCATGCCTCCGGCGAACTCCGCTACGGCGGTCAGGTGTGGCCGGGGAACGAGATCGATCTGATGCACGTGCAGGCTGAATTCGCCCGCCGGTATCGGTTCGTCCACCGGCACGGCCGCTTCGACGACCGGGTTCGGGATGCAGGTCGAGAGGCCCACCGCCGCGGCGAACACCGCCGCGGCGGAGGCGACCGCGGGAACTCCGTTCGAGAGCGGGCGTGCGATCAACGCACCCGCGCCGTACGCGCCTCCGCGGAGCGAGAGCCCGCGAACGACGTCGAGTGTGCACTCGCCCTCGAATCCTGCAGCAGTCAACAGCTCCACGATGGCTTCGCGACCGATCTCGGCCGCACGGGGGCGATTCAGGGGTTTGAACGAGCCCTCCGGTGCCGGCTCGACCGGAAGGGCGTGCTGGACCGAAAGGGCAGCGGCATCGTGACGGAACACCTGCCCGCGTGCGACATCCCAGTGCCGACGCTGCAGCCTCGCCTGCGCAATGACGGCCGCGCGGTGCGCCCGCAGTACGGCCCGGCGCAGCTCGGACAGCGGTGCCATCGCGACCGCTCCAGCAGCGGCGGAGGACTGCGCGTGCGATGTCGCCGTCACCTGGTCGCGGACGGATGCCGCCGCAGACCGCTCAGCAGGGGACGCCGGGGCAGCGGCCGAGTCGACTGTGGACGTGCTCGACGGCGCCGGGTCGAACGGCTGCCCCTCGAAATCGATCGCCGGCTCGTCCTGCATCGCGTCGGGCGGCGGCCCGTCGACCGTGACGGATGTGCTCATCATTCGCTCCACTGCTTCACTGATTCACGGAACAACTCGGACAGGTCCGGCGTCGTCACCACGGAGACGTCGGTCAGGCGCTGCAACAGCGTCCCGGCGCGGTCGATGACCGACACGTCGACCGTCAGTTCGGCGCCGGCCCGACGCGGGTGACCCACCACCACGACGAACGGCTCCGAGACGGGTAGCGGTGCATGATATTCCCAGGCACCGACGGCCAGCGGCAGACACGCGCTACCGAGTAGCCGGTACCCCAGCACGGGCGGTACCTGCAACACCAGGTCTGCGAGGATCGGATGATGGAGGGCACCCCGGTAGCCGTCGATGCCTACCGGCACCGCGTCGAGCGCGCACTCGACCACCAGTTCCTCATCGGATTCGGCCAATATCCGCCGCATTCCCTGCAGGGCAGGGCCGTGGAACTGGATGGCACGCCGGTACAGATCGGCGGCATCCACTCCTGCGCCCGGCCAGGTCCTCATCGGTGAGACATGCTCGACCGGTGCTTCTTTCGATTCGCCTACGGTGAGGTTCGCACGGTATCGGGGCACGATGGCACCGTCCGGTCCACTGGTCGTCATATCCACCTGCACTGCGCCCGCGACACGGTCGCGCAATGTCACCGCGACGTGGTCGATCGGCGAGTCGAACACGATGCCCCGCAGCACGTGGAAGTCGTCGACCCGCCTCACCACGTGCCCGGGCCGCGAGCGTTCGACGGCGTTGACCATCGCGCCGATCGCGAACGTGGCTGGCAGAACCGTGCCGGCGCCTACCCGATGTGCCTGGAGCGCTGCGTGTTCCGCGAGCCGGCCGAGTAGGCGGACGATCGTGCCGGTCGGCGCCGGTGGCGCCGACGAGCTCAACGGCGCCGCCACACCGATCAGGACGGAGCCGTCGTCCGATCGTGCCGTGGCGTACTGCTCGACGAACGCCGCCGCACCTCGCGCGGGCGCGAGCAGTGCCACACCGCGCGACAGGAAGTGCTCTCGCAGAGCCGCATCCACCATTCCGCCATCCCAGGCTCCCCAGTCGACGGCGATCGCATGCCGGCCGGGCCGCGCCCGGCGCCATTGTGCCGCGAACCGGACCAGGGCCTCGTTCGCCGTGGCGTAGTCGGCCTGCCCGGCGTTCCCGTACAGACCCGCCACAGACGTGAAGAGCAGCATGCTGTGCAGCGGGGACGCTGCGGCATCCGCGTCTAGAGCGGCCAGGACGTTACCCAACCCGGTCAGCTTCGGATCGAGAACCGATGCGATTCGAGCCTGTGTCTTGGCGGGTAGCAGGGAATCGGCGAGCACCCCGGCGCCATGCACGACTGCCGTGATCTCCGCGCGCAGCGGTCGGAGTGCGGCCTCGACCGCGGCAGCGTCGGCGACGTCGACCGAGACATAGCGGGCCCGGGGCCGGTCACCGTCACCGTCGTCGAGTCGGTCGACCAGCGCGCGTATTCCGCGCGCCGCCGAGATCGTTCGGCACATGCGACCGATCTCGGCCGGCGTAGCCGGCCCGTCGCCGGCGGCGACCGCCGCTGCGCGCAGATCGTCGTCGGCGACACCGACCGCCCACCGGGGCTCGTCGTCGAGAGCGGTTCGGCCGAGGAGCACGAACCGCGCGGACGACCGCGCGGCCAGCTCCTCGACGCAGGTCGCCGTGACACCGCGCGCGCCACCGGTGACGAGCACGACGTCATCGGATGTCAGCACATCCGGCGACGGTTCGTCTGCGATCGGCGTGGTGGTCGGACGCGCGAGCGCATATCTGCTCGGCACCACCGTGCGGCGCCCGCCCATCGGATCGATCCCGACCTCGAGCACATCGAGGGCGGCGTCCATGAGTTCGTCCACTACGGCCGCGGCCGCATCCCGATCACCCGCGGCAGGCGCGACGTCGACGGCCCGGCAGAACACACCGGGGAACTCTGCCGCCGCGGTCTTCACCAGGCCGCCGACGCCGCCGATCGCGGCGGCCACCGGATCGGTGCCCTCGTCGGACGATGCCGAGTCGCGACTCAGGCCCAGGCCGCCGTCGATCGCCGTGACCGTCAGGAAGGCAGCACGCGAGCCGGTGTGCACGGCTCGTTCCTGCAACGCCGGCAGCGCGTGCTTGGCGACGAGTATCGCCGCCTGAAGGCGTGCGGACAGCTCGGCCTGATCGCGCGGGCGCTCGACGAGGAGGATGCAGGCGTCCACCGGGTTCGGGCCGGATACGGCATCCTCCAGCGCGTCCTCTGCGCCGCCGGCGGGCGCGGTGTCGGCGATGTCGACGTTCGCGGCGTCGACCGACCAGCCCTGCGCCGCCAGCGCCGATTGCAGGGCGTCTGCGCCGGCGCCGGCGCCCAGGACGACGATCCGGGCGCTCGGCGCGGCGGAGTAGGCGTCGAGAAGCCGGTCCGCGGAAGGAATCTCGATCAACTCTCGGATGTGCCGCAGCGGGGCCGCTGCGGCATCAGCTTTTGGGTGGACATCGCCTCCGCCCGCGAGCAGCAGTTCCACGATCTGGTCGAGGGAGCGCACCGTGCCGAGTTGTTCCGGTCCAAGTGCAGGCATCTGCGGGAACCGCTCCTGTACGACGCCGAGCACCTGCACCCGCTTGATCGAGTCGACTCCGAGATCGGCCTCGAGATCCATTGTGGGATCGACCATCTCGACGGGGTAGCCGGTCTTGTCCGCGACCACCTCACGCAATGCCGTTCGTACCTCGTCGGCCGACACGGCACCGGCCGCGGTCGCGACGGGCGCCGCGCCGTTCAGCGTCGGTGGCGACGGAACCTCCGGGGGCGCGGGTGGGGCGGACGCAGGCTGGGCGGCTGACGCCGCCGGGGTACGCGCCTCCACCGCAGGAGCGGCGGGTGCGGGAGCGACGCCGGCCGGAACGACCGCCGCAGGGACCACGGGAGCGGCCGGCACCGCGATCTGCGCCGCGACGGTCCCCGTCGCGGCGCGGCGCGGAGCGGCTGCTCCGGCGGGCGCGCCGGCCTCAAGCGCGGCCAGTTCGGCGAGCACCTCGCTGGCGCGGGAGTGGCTCTCGCTGATCGCGACACCGTGCTGCGATACGGCACCCACCGCGTTCAGCGTCGCGGGATCGACGGTGCCGCGATTGAGCGCGCTCGCAAGGTCTCGGGCGATCGCCAACTGCCCCTCGAGGTAGTCGCGGTGATTCTGTATGTGTCCCCCGAGAAGGGAGTCGTGTTCGATCCCGGCGGCGGGCGGCGCCGGCTGTGGGTCGGTCGGGTGGGCGGGACTCATCGCGATCTGATCCTCCGTGAGATCGTTCCGGTCGAGGGGGTGCGGCGAGGTCGATCCCGCCACGGGCGCGGTGCCTGCGATCACATAGCCGTCGTCGAGCGCGGCCCGGTACGCCTTGCGGCGGGCGGGTGGTACGTATTCCGGGGCGGACAGGCTCACCGTCATCGCACCGGGTTCGCGCGGCGTCTCCGGATCCGCCGCATAGCGATCGATGTCCGAGATCGGTAGGCCCAGAACGGCGAGCTGTACGGCCGCGCGCTTGAGGGCGACGTCGCCGTCGCCCATGGGACCGGCGTCGGTCGGCACGGCCACCACGTCGTCGCCGAGGGTTCGCCCGACCAGCGAGGTCAGCGCCTGCTTGGGTCCGAACTCCACGAATACGGTGAACCCGTCCTCGCTCATCTTCTCCAGCGCCGCCACGAATTCGACCGGCCGGAGCAGCTGGTCGATGAGCGTTGCACGGTTCGCGGCGGGGTCGTCGCCGTAGTGCGCGCCCGGCGCATCGGCATAGACGATGCCGTCGGGCGCCGAGATGATCACGTCCTGGACGGCGGCCTCGAACCGCTCCACCGCATGACCGACGTACGGCGTGTGGAACGCCCCGGAGACCGGCAGCCGGCGCGTCGTCCATCCGCACTCTGCCGCGGCCGCCTCGACCGACTCGACGGCCCGGGTGCCGCCGCCCACCACCACCTGGTCCGGGGCGTTGTGATTGCACACCCATACATCGGTGTGGTCGGCCAGCATCTCCTCGACCTCGGCGCGGTCCGCCGCGATCGCGAGCATCGTGCCTGGGTCCTCCACATCGGGCGACGCCATCGCGGCACCCCGTGCTCGCGCCGTCCGGATGAAGTCCGACTCGGTGATGGCACCCGACGCCCAGAGCGCCGTGAGCTCGCCGAAACTGTGGCCACAGAAGCCCGTCGGCCGCAGGCCGAGGTCGTGCAGGAACCGATACTGGCCCGCGGCGAGCGCGCCGATGGCCGGCTGGGCGAATTCCGTACGCCGCAGCACCGCCTCCTGGTCGGCGCGTTCGGCGTCCGAGAACGCGGGCGGCGGGAACACGACCGGGGCCAGCCGGGTCGGCGCGTGGGCGAACGCCGCATTCGCCCGATCGAAGGCCTCGGCCACCTGCGGAACACTCAGCGCCGCAGCGGATCCCATATCGACGTACTGGCTGCCCTGGCCGGCGAACAGTGCGGCGACCCGGACATCGGATCGGCCCTGTGCCCGGAAGTACACGCCATCGGGGTGCCGCCAAGAGCTGCGGCCGTCCTGCGCGATCAACTGTTCGACCGCGACCTCGCGAAGATACTCGGCATCGTCGCGCCCGATCGCCACGAAGCCGACCCGCGCGTGCGACTCGGGCACGATCTCCGTCGTGGGTGGCTGCGTTCGCACCGTATCGACCAGTGTCGCGCTATCGGGTGCGTGCCACAGGTACGCGCGGGCGACATCGTGTGTGGCCCGGACCTCGGCCCGGCTCGACGTCGCCTCCTCCAGCACGACGTGGAAGTTGGTGCCGCCGAATCCCATCGCCGACGCCGCGGCGCGGCGCACGGGGCGATGCGGGTCGCGGATCCAAGGTCGCGTCCGGGTGTTCACGTAGTACGGGCTCTCGGCGGTGACCGCGGGGTTGGGCCGATCGACGTTGATCGTCCCGGGCAGCACCTTGTGGTAGAGGCCCAGTGCGAGCTTCATGACACTGGCGGTGCCCGCCGCCCCCTTGGTGTGACCGATCTGCGACTTGACGCTACCGACGGCGGCGAACCGCCGGTCGTCGGTCGCGTCGGTGAGCAGGCCGCCCAGCGCTGTCAGCTCGGTCCGGTCGCCCACCGCGGTTCCCGTGGCGTGCGCCTCGAACAGTTCCACCGACGACGGGCAGCACTCGGCGTCCCGGTACGCGCGGTCCAGCGCGATCCGCTGCCCTTCCGCCCTCGGCGCGTAGATGCTTTTCGAACGGCCATCGCTGGACGAGCCGATCCCCTTGATGACGGCGTAGATCCGGTTGCCGTCGCGCTCCGCATCCGCGAGCCTGCGGAGTGCGAGCATGGTGATGCCCTCACCGAGGAGGGTGCCATCGGCGGACTCCGCGAACGGCTTGATGCTCCCGGTCTTCGAAAGCGCGCCGACCTTGCTGAAGCACATGTAGATGAAGATCGAGTTCTCGGTGTCCACGCCTCCGGTGATCATCGTGTCCGCGCGCCCGTCCTGCAGCTCGGCGATCGCCGTACGGATCGCGGCGAGCGACGCCGCACAGGCCGCGTCGACGGTGCAGTTGATGCCGCCGAGCCCCAACCGGTTCGCGACGCGGCCGGCGACCACGTTGGCGAGCAGGCCGGGAAAGGAGTTCTCCTCCCACGGCGCGAACGCCGCGACGAACTTGTCAGCTATCGCATCGGCATCGGTATCGCTCAGACCGCAACTTCGTGCAGCCTCCTTGAGCACGGGCGTCGACAAGCGCGCCGCGAGCGGATGCATAAGCGGTACAGGGCCGGTGGTGCCCAGGACGACACCCGTGCGGGTCGGGTCGTACCACGCCGAATCCGTCGCGCCGGCGTCGGCCAGCACGTCGCGGGCGACGCCGAGGCTCAGGGTCTGCATGGTGCTGGTGACCTCGAGCTGGTTTGGTGGCATCCCGAACTCGACAGGATCGAACGCCACGTCCGGCAGGAAGGCGCCGCGCCGCGAGTACGTCTTGTCCCGTGCGTCCGGATCGGCGTCGTAGTAGTCGTCCAGGCTCCACCGAGACGCGGGCACCTCGTCGGTGCAGTCGACTCCGTCGACGATGTTGCGCCAGTACTGGCGGACACTGGCGGCCTTCGGCAACAGCGCGGACATGCCGACGATGGCGATCGGGTTCTGTGCCAGTCGGCGGGAGCCGTCGGGCACATGGTCGTCGGATGTCGAGGCAGGCGTCGGCCCGTGGCTTGCGGGCGATGTCACGATGTGAATCCTCCGATTCGAGCCGCGCTCAGGCGGCGATGGTCGTCGCTGTATGCATGGCGATCAGTTCGCGCACGCCGGAGGCGAACTCCTGGTGTCCGCACGGACTCGGATGCAGGCCGTCCGGGCTCCACATCTCGTCGCGCTGCCAGCCCGGATCGGCGGCGATGTCGAGCAAGTGCGCTCCGGACTCCGAGACCGACTGCGCCAGAATCTCATTGGCGGCGTCGAAGCGGTCACGCAACAGGTCCCGGAACGACTCGGGCACCGGCAGGCGGGCGGGGATGTCGGGGTAGCTCGCGGTGAACACGAGACTGCCCGAATCGCTCAGAGCGTTCAGGACGGTCCCGATGTTGCGGGCGAACCGGTCCTCGTCATAGTCGGAGACCAGGTCGTTCACACCGACGACCACCCCGGCCAGCCGGGCGCCGCATGCCGCCGCCGCGGGAAGCTGATCGGTCACCACGCGGTCCGTCGTAGCCTGGTATGCGCCCAGGTTTCGGATTCGGCTCGATCGGACCCCCAGCTGCGTCGCCAGCCGCGGTACCCAGCCGTGGTACCGACCATTGCGCGTGTCACCTCGGCCCTCGACGAAGCTGTCGCCGACGACCACCAGCTCCACCGCGCTCATACCGGCATCAGGTGGCGATCGGCCACCGGCAGGTCCACCTCGGCGTACAGCTTCGCGAGCGCATCGGGGTCGAAGAACTCCTCCGCGGACACGCCGCCGCCGATGTGCGCCAGGAATTTGGTGGTGTAGGCGGGACTACGGCCCGCCGCGCGGAACACCGAGTCGTAATACGGTGTCAGCGACAGCTCGGAGATGCTCACCGTGAAGTCGAAGCTGTGCATGCTCATCGCGTCGCGTTCGAGTTCATAGGACTCGAGTGCCTCGTCCATCGGGCGCTCGCCCGTGAGTCCCTGGTGGATGCGTTCGCCCAGCAGCTGGGCGTGCTTGAACGCGTCGGTGATGCCGAGGCCGGTGAACGGGTCCTTGTGGTACCCCGCATCGCCCACCAGTGCCCAGCCGCGCCCGTGCGAACGACGGAAGTAGTTGTCCGGGTACAGCATCGGGCGGAACGGTTCGACCCGCTTGCCCGCGTCGCGCAGTTGCGCCCCGCGTTCGGAGTCGATCGCCTCGACGATCTCCTGTACGCCGCCGTCGGGGTCGGACCGGAAGTCCCGGAAGCGGTCCCGACGCCGCATGACGGCGAGCAGGCTCAGCCCGTCGTTGGTAGGCCACGAGCCGAACTGCTGCTCACCGAAGCCTGTGCGGTGCTGCATGCCCCAGTCCAGACCCGAGTAGTACGAGTAGTAGATGAAACAGCCGGCGGGCTCGTGCCGGTACATCTGCGCGTCCACCGCCTTGGCGACCGTGGAGTTCGCGCCGTCCGCGCCGATCACCAACGGCGCCCGGAACTCGCGATCGCGATCGCCCTCGGTGCCCCGGATACCGACCACGGCGCCGTCCTCGATCAGCACCTCGGTCATTGCGAAGCCCTCGATCACCTCTGCCCCGGCCTCCCGGGCGGCGTCGACGAGGATCGGGTCCAACGCCGTCCGGCGGGGGCAGTACACCGCGTCGATTCCCTTGATGGGATCGGGGAAGCCGCTGAGTACGATATCGGTGTAGGTGAACTCGAGGTGACGGACGGGCGGGCAGCCGGTCGCGAGGACACGGTCGAGAAGTCCCCAGTCGCGTAGGTGGGCGAGGCCCGCCTGATGAATGTAGTGGGTGGATACGGTATCGCTGGGAAACGTGACCCGGTCGACGACCAGAACGCGATATCCCCGTCGAGCCAATAGCATCGCCAATGGCGAACCGGCGACTCTGGCGCCGACAACAATGACGTCGTACATGTCCTCGAATTCCCCTCTTTCCGTGCTGTCTTCTCATGCTGTAGCGCGGCTATTCGAAAGGCGTCCCGAATGCTCTGTCATCAGTTTCGCGGAACCGCTCGGGGATCGCCGGGCCAGGCCCCGGTACCCATCGGTCAATCGGTCCGTTCTATCGACGCTGGACCGACGCGGAGGTTTAACGTGATGTTCGCCCGCACGTCGATTCGGCGTTTACGCGCGGACGCCGTACATCGCGTCGATATCTGCACCGAACGCTTCGGTGATCGCCGCACGCCTGAGCTTGAGCGATGCGGTCAGCAGACCGTTCTCCACAGTGAAGTCCCCGTCGACGACGCGGAAGGTGCGGATGGACTCGGCGCGCGAGACGAGTCTGTTGGCATCGTCGACGGCGCCCTGCAACTGCTTCCGGAGGATCACACCCGCGTCGCCCACGCCGTCGACCGGTAGGCCCGCGGACCAGCTCGCATACGCCGCCGGATCGATCGTGATAAGTGCCGCGACGAAGGCGCGCCCCTCCCCGACCACCATGCAGTCGGCTACCAGGGGGTGCAGGCGGATACGGTCCTCGAGGACGGTCGGCGCCACGTTCTTGCCGCCCGAGGTGATCAGGATCTCCTTGCTGCGGCCGGTGATCCGCAGGTACCCGTCGCCGTCGAGCACACCGACGTCGCCGGTGTGGAACCACCCCTCGTCGTCGACGACCGGGCCCGGAACGCCCCAGTACCCCCCGGTCACATTGGCGCCCCGCACCAACACCTCCCCGTCGTCGGTGGTCGCCACCTCGGTGCCGGGAATGGGGCGCCCCACCGTGCCGATTCGGTTGGTGGACGGCGCGCTCACCGTGACAGCCGTCGCCGCCTCGGTCATCCCGTAGCAGTTCAGCACGGCGACGTCGGCCGCGGCGAAATAGTGCACCGTCGACTCGTCCAGCGATGCCCCGCCCGAGATCACGTGGCGCAGGCGCCCACCCAGCAGGGCCGCGAGGTCGTCGCCTCCGGGCCGCGCCTTCCGGATCTTCTCCAGCGCATACGGCACCAGCGCCAGGAACGTCGGGCGGGCCTGCGGCAGCAGCTCGATCAGGGCGGGTATCCCCGGGGCGAGACGGGTCTCGGAGCGCCCGATAAGGCAGCAGAACAGGATGGTCTGACCGAACACGTGCGCCAGCGGTAAGCCGATGACCGTCGACGCCTGAGCGCCGGCGCCTGTGAACACCGCCTCGGCCTGCAGCACGGTGTTCGCGGCCGACGCGTACATGTTGCCGTGCGATATCGTGCAGCCTTTCGGCGAGCCCGTCGTACCACTCGTGTAGACGATCATCGCCACGTCCGACGGCTGTATCGAGTCGGTCCGGACAGGGAGCTCGGGATGCCGAGCGGGCGCCCAGGCCGCGGACTCCGCGAACGTCCAGACCCGTCGCGCCCCTGCGGATCGCAGGCGGTCCCTGTCTTCGACCGTCTCGCCGAAGGCCGCGACAGGGCCCGCGTCGCTCAGTATGTGCTCGATCTGCGTAGCCGACGACGTGGGGTACACCGGCACCACGATCGCACCGATGGCGAGCACGGCGAGGTCGATGACGACCCAATCGACGCCCGTTCGCCCGAGCACCGCGATCCGATCGCCGGGCTCGACCCCGAGATGGATCAGGGCGCTGCCGAGTCGCTCGGCCCGAGCCACGACCTCGCTCGCCGTGAGCGCTATGGACTCACCGGTCAGGCACGTCATGTCTGGTTGCGATTCCGCCGTGCGGACGACGACCGAGAAAAGGCCGCCGGTTTCTGTGAGAATGCGTCCGGTACCGGTGGATGAGATTCTGTTCATATTCGAATTCTCTCCATCCACGAGGACAGCGGCAATATCGAATCATCGACCGGACGAGAGAATTGATCTATCGACCGTGCCGTATCCGGCCTACGCTCCCTTGTCTCCTTCTTCGTCCAGGCAGCCCAGGAATGCCTCCACCGCCGCATTGTCCTCGTCCCTACGCCACACCGCGTAGAGATCGACTGTGGGCACCGGATCGAACAGTGTGACGGGAACGGGATTGGGGCCCGACGCGCCCGATCCGATGACCACGGCGCGCGGCAGCGATGCGAATCCGACGAGCGACGTCACAGACACCACATGCGCTGTCGCGCCCGGGTCGTCGGCGGTCTGGGTGATGTTGAGTTCGATCTGCGAATCGGCGGCCGCATTGAAGATCGAGTCGTACATCGCCGGTGTCTGTTCTCGATGGAAGAGCAGGCAGGACTGCGATGCCAGCTCGGCGAACCGGACACCCTTGCGGCCGGCCCAGTTGTGGCGACGTCCCACCATCGCGACGATCGGTATGTCGGGCAGCACCCGTCGGTATCGGAGATCGGCTGTGCGCGGCCGCCCATAGGCCAGCGCGATGTCCAGCGAGCCGTCGCTGAGTGCCGCGAGCTGGGGGCCGGTCCGCTTCTCCCACAGCGAGATGACGATGTCGGGATGGTTGTCGTTCATGCTGGTCATCACGCGCGGCAACACGTGCCGCCCGGCCGGGAGGTTGTAGCCGACGTTGACGACCCCCGACTTCCCGGCCGCCGTCGACTTCGCCATGCGAGTCGCCTTCTCGACCTGCTGGACCACCAGCCTCGCCTGCACCTCGAACTCGCGCCCAGCCGAGGTGAGCTTCACTTCATGCGAGCTTCGCTGGACCAGTTGCACGCCCAGCGACTTCTCCAGCTTCTGTAGCTGCGCGCTGAGCGACGGCTGGGTCAGATGCAACCGGTTAGCCGCACGACCGAAGTGCAGTTCCTCGGCTATGGCGATGAAGGACAGCAAGTGTCTGATTTCCATGGCATCTCCAGCCGGCTACCCATCGGTCGTGTCGGCGCCGACGCTAGCTCGCTGAGATAGCCTCCCGGTGAACGGTGATGGTCGCATCCCGCACGCCGATATGTCCTGTTGGGCCGGCGGTCAAGGCGCCGAGCCGATCATTCGATCTTGCAATGCCGCGATTGTGTCGGGGCTCACACCGACGGCGGAGAGGTAACCGGCCACGTCACCGAACCGCGCGGTCATCGCCTCCGTCGCGGCTGCCAGGTACTCCGCGCGTACACCGAGGAAGTCCCGTGACAGCTGCTCTGCGTCGGCTCTCCTCCGCACCACCATGTCCCGGAGCGGCCCGATCGCCTCGTTACTGCGCAGATAGTCGGAGGACACCACCTCCTCGGATGCGCCGAACATCCGAAGAAGCGTGGCGATCAACCAACCGGTCCGGTCCTTGCCCGCCGTGCAGTGCACCAGCACGCTGCCCCCCTCCGCGAGGACCCCGGCGACAGCCGCTAACGCGGCCCCCGCCCCGGGCAGCTCGGGGTACGTGCGGTACACGTCGGTGAGGTAGCCGACGGGGTCGGTCAACCGACGCGGCGACGGCGCCCGGCCGCGCGCGGGGTCGAACGGGGTCGCGTGATACCGGACGTCGCCGGGGAGCTCGTCGGCGCCGTACGCCTCCTGCTCGATCGGACCGCGCAGATCGAATACATCTGTCACCCCGAGCTCGACCAGCGTCCGCCTGCCCCTGTCGTCGATCTCGCCCAGGTGAGCGGACCGGAAGAGCGCGCCGCTGCGAACCACTCCGTGCGGAGTCGCGATACCGCCCAGGTCTCGGAAGTTGAACGCGCCCGAGATCCGGAGCGCGTCGTTCGTCGGGTCTGCCGTCACGGGTATCGAGTATGACGCGATGCCGGGCCGGAACGACAGCGTGCGCCCTAGGCACGGGTTCCGCCTGGCGCCGGCCGGATGCCCACCAGGAACGCGGCGACGGCCGCATCGGCCCGCGGCCGGTCACCGGTGGCCAGCAGATCGAGGAGAGCACCGCGCAACACCGCCAACGCCAGCGTGCGTGCGGCTTCCGCGCCGGGTGTCGCCCGCTGCGCTGCCGGCTGCGCCCGCGCCAGGAGGTCTAGCCAGTCCGCGACGGTGGTGGCAGCGAAATCGCCCCACGGACCATCGCCGCTGACCGACCGACCGTATGCCTCGGCCCACAGCCTCAGCACCGGCTCGTGGGCGGGGTCGGCGAGCCACGTCCAGACACGCTCGACGGTCTCGGGGAGATCCCCGGACACCTCGAGGCCCGCTAGCGATTCGAGCTCGTCCTGGCGCGCTCGCACCAACAGCCGACGTATGACGCCCTCTTTGCTGCCGAAGAGAAAAAGCAGCACCCGTGGGCTGGATCCGATGCCCGCCGCCAGCGGACGCAGGGACAGATCGCTCAGGCCATGGGCGAGCACGTAGGCGTACGCCTTCTCGACGATCTCCTGCTCGCGGGCGGAGGGGGTTGTCGCATCCTTCTGCATCCGTCTATTCTGGCGTACTGAAACGACTGTGTCAGTAGGAGCGGCTATGACGGCGACGATCCGGGAGCTCGGCAGTCCGGGCGACCTCGGCTGGGTGGTAATGACCAATGGGGAGGTCTACGCCCGGGAGTACGGGTGGGACGCGACGTACGAGGCGCTCGTCGCCGGGATCGTCGGGGCCTACGCCACCGACCACGACCCCGCGCGCGAGCGCGGCTGGATCGCCGAGGTCGACGGCGCCCGGGCCGGGGCGGTCTTCTGTATGGCGGACGACGAATCGACGGCGCGACTGCGGCTGCTTCTCGTCGATCCCCGCTTCCGCGGCCACGGCGTCGGCGCAGCACTCGTCGAACAGTGTGTGGGGTTCTCACGCGAAGCGGGGTATCGGCGAATGGTGTTGTGGACGAATTCGGTTCTCGGCTCCGCTCGACGCATATACGAGGCCGCGGGCTTCGGACTGACGTCCGAGCGACGACATCACAGCTTCGGTCACGACCTGGTCGGACAGGACTGGACCCTCGAACCTCTAGTGTGACGCGCATGGATCTCCTCCCCCTGCCCGCCCCCGGAGCCACCCCGATCTGCGTCATGACGATCGCCGGATCCGACTCGGGCGGCGCCGCGGGACTGCAGTCGGACCTGCGCACGTTCGCCCTGGCCGGGGTGCACGGCACGTGCGCAGTAACCGCGGTGACCGTGCAGAACAGCCTGGGTGTCACCGGTTTCCACCCCGTCCCGCCACCGACGGTGGCCGCCCAGATCCGCGCCGTCGCCTCGGACATCGGTGTGAGCGCCGCTAAGACGGGCATGCTCGCAGATGCAGGCATAATCGCAGCCGTCGCCGATACCGCCTCGGATATCGGTCTGGGACAGCGGATCCCGTTCCTCGTCGATCCGGTCAGCGCGTCCCACCACGGAGAACCACTGCTCACCCCCGAGGCGTTCGAGCTACTCGTCGGACGCCTGTTCCCGCTCGCCACGATCGTGACGCCCAACCTCGACGAGGTCCGGCTACTCACCGGCATCGATGTGGTCGACGACGCTACTCAGCGCGACGCCGCGCGTGCCCTGCACGCCACGGGCCCGCGCTGGGTGCTCGTCAAAGGCGGGCACCTGCGCACGGCCGTCACCAGCACCGATCTGCTGTACGACGGCTCGGACTTCGTCGAGTTCGAGGCGCAGCGCATCGAGACCCAGCACGACCACGGCGCCGGCGATACGCTCGGGGCCGCAGTCACCTGCGCGCTCGCCGAGGGGATGTCCGTACCCGACGCCGTGGCATTCGGCAAGGAGTGGGTGACCCGATCGCTCGCCGCCGCGTACCCGCTGGGCGCAGGACACGGCCCCGTCAGCGCGTCCTGGCGCCTCCGCGAGCAGCCGCCGGCGTGACCCGCGCGCGTCGGGCGGCGGAACAGCCTCGGGCGTAACCGATCGCCGTCAGGCGTCGCGCCGCGCCACCACGAACCCGCCCACGGCGAACGCCACGACCGCGAACGCCGCGAAATACAGGCCGCTCACCGGACCCGGCCAGTGGAACTCGCCGGGTGTCACGTGCAGGAAGTGCTGCAGATTGAGGAAGGGCAGGAAGGGTGCCACCTCCTTGACCTTCGGAATCGACGACACCACGTTCTCGGCGAGCACGAAGTACAGCAGCAGCACAGTCACGGCTCCCGCCGCATTGCGGATCAGCGCTCCGATACCCACGCCCACCGCCGCCACCAGCGCGGCCGCGGCCGGTACCGCGAGGTAGATCGACGCGCCCCGACCGATGAGCGACACCGTCCCGTCGCCTCCCCCGACGGCCACGAAGGCCAGCAACTCGACCACCACGGTCACGAAAGCCGCTACCGCACACGTCACACACACCACGATCAACTTGGCCACCAACGCGATCCATCGGTTCGGAACCGCGAGGAAGGTCGCGCGCAGCGTCCCGAACCGGGCCTCCGTCGTCACGCTGAGCACACCGACGAGCCCGCACAGCACCATCCCGATCCCGGGCAGACCCGCGAAACCGACGAGCGGCAACGTCGCCAGGGTCAACACCGCGCCGTTACCACCACTCCCGCCGGTCAGCGTGTCGTCGTAGCCTCCGACGGACGTCGACCGCATCGCGATGCCGATCAGCAACGTGATGCCCACGGACGCCACGAACATCAGTGCTAGGCACCACTTGGTGGCGCGCACGGTCGAGAGCTTTATCGCCTCCGCGCGAAGGGCGCCGCGCATCAGGCGGCCCTCCCGCCCGCGAACTCGACGGCGCCAGCGGTGAGCCGCAGGTAAGCCTCCTCGAGAGACGAGGCGTGACCCGCAAGCTCATGCAGGACGATCCCCTCGGCGGCGGCCACGTCCCCGACGACGTCCGTCGGCACATCCGTTACCGTCAGCACCCCGGGCTCCCCTGTTGGAGCGCAGGAGATCCCGCGCTCGGCGAGCGCGCGGCCGAGGTCGTCGGCGCGCGGGCTCCGCACGCGCACTGCGCGATCCGAGTACCGCGCGATGAAGTCGGCCATCTCGCCGTGCCATACCAACCGCCCGCGGCCGATGATCACCACATCGTCCGCGGTGAGCGCCATCTCGGCCAGGAGATGCGACGATACGAATACCGTCCGACCCTGTGCTGCAAGAGCTCTCATGAAGTTGCGTACCCACACGATGCCCTCGGGATCGAGCCCGTTGACCGGCTCGTCGAACAACAACACCGGGGGATCGCCCAGCAGCGCGCCGGCGAGGCCGAGCCGCTGCGACATGCCCAGCGAGAATCCGCCCGCCTTCTTGCCCGCGACCGACGCGAGGCCGACGGTCTCGAGGCACGCGTCGACCCGCTCGGTCGGCAGGCCGCTCGCCGCGGCGAGCCAGCGCAAGTGGTTACGCGCGGTGCGGTTGGGATGCACCCATTTCGCGTCGAGTAACGCGCCCACCTTCGTCAGCGGCCGGTCCAGCCGCGCATAGGGCACGCCACCGATGGTGGCCGCACCTGCCGTCGGCGTGTCCAGCCCGAGCACCATCCGCATGGTCGTCGACTTACCCGCCCCGTTCGGCCCGAGGAATCCGGTCACCCTGCCGGGCCGCACGGAGAACGTCAGGTCGTCCACCGCACGCACCGTCCCGTAGGCCTTCGTGAGCCCCGCCACCTCGATCATGTCCGCTTCCCTACCATGTGCCCGAGTCTGCCAGAGCCCACACTCATCACGTCAACCAATGGTTGACGTGATGGTGTCGTCAACCTATGGTTGACGCCATGAGCAACCCCATCCGTCTCGACGACCTCATCGACTCCGTACACAACCTGCACCCCGGCGGCACGCCGCTGGACCATCTGTCCGACGCCGTCCTCGTATCCGACCGGCTCGGCGAAACCGCCGACCACCTCATCGGCCACTTCGTAGACCAGGCGCGCCGCAGCGGCGCGACGTGGACGGAGATCGGTGCATCCATGGGCGTCACCAAACAGGCCGCGCAGAAACGCTTCGTCCCGCGCGACGTGGCCACCGACTTCACCACGAACGGGCCGTTCACCCGCTTCACCGATCGCGCCCGGCGGTCCGTCGTCGCCGCGCAGGCCGGAGCGCGCGCCGCGGGCAGCCCGACCGTCGGCACCGAACACCTGCTCGTCGGGCTCCTCTCGGAACCCGATGGTTTCGCCGCCAAGGCGCTCGCCGACGCCGGCGCGACCGAACAGAAGATCCTGGGCGCGATCGCCGCGGAGGCCCAGCCGCCCGTCGACGGTCTGCCCGAGCAGATCCCCTTCGACACGCCCGCCAAGAAAGCGATCGAGCTGACCGTACGCGAGGCGCTCCGCCTGGGGCACAACTACGTCGGGACCGAGCACATCCTGCTCGGGCTGCTCGCCGCGCCCGGCACAAACGCCTACCGGATCCTCGCCGACCTCGGCGTCACCCACGAAGGCACCGAGGCGTTCGTTCTCGCAGCACTGGAACGGATAGTCGGGCAGAATCGATGAGGTGCGCGCGCTGATCGTCGACGATGACGTCCATGCGGCCGAGACCGTACGCCGCACGCTGGCCGCGGACGGCTGGAACGTCACGGTGTGCCACACCGGCACGGACGGCCTGTGGCATGCGGTCGAAGTCGGCTGCGACGTCGTGGTCCTGGACATAATGCTCCCGGGCCTCAACGGGTTCCAGTTCCTGGCGCGGCTGCGCGCACAGCAGGTGTGGACACCGGTTCTGATGCTCACCGCCAAAGATGGCGAGTGGGATCAGGCGGAGGCGCTCGACACCGGGGCCGACGACTACCTCACCAAGCCCTTCTCCGTCGTGGTCCTCAAGGCGCGGCTCCGCGCACTGCTGCGTCGTTCGACGGTGCCGCGGCCGGCGGTCCTCACCGCGGGTGGCCTGGCGCTCGATCCGGCGCAGCGGCGGGTCACTCGCGGCGAAGACGAGATACCCCTCACCCCACGCGAATACGCGGTTCTGGAGTTCCTCATGCGCAATGCGGGGCGGGTCGTGGCGAAGGGGGATATCCTGCGCTCGGTCTGGGACGAGAACTACGAGGGCGACGAGAATATCGTCGAGGTGTACGTCGGCTACCTCCGCAAACGCATCGACGCACCGTTCGGCACACACACGATCTCGACCGTGCGCGGTGCGGGCTACAGGATCGCCGAGGGCGCCTGAGCCACGGGCGCGGGCAGCGCGAGCCTGAACGCCGCACCGCCGCTGTCGGAATCGTCGACGGAGACGGTACCGCCGTGTGCGACCGCGATCTCCGTCGCGATGGCCAGGCCGAGCCCCGAACCGCCGCCGTGCGCTCGCTCGCTATCGAGGCGTACGAAGCGGTCGAACACGCGAACGCGGTCGGCCTCCGGAACACCAGCGCCGTCGTCGGCGACGGTGATCCGCGCCCCACCCGGCATCTCCTCCAGAGTCAGCACCACCTCGCTGCGCGCGTGCCGCACCGCGTTGTCGACCAGGTTCCGCAGGCATCGCGCTATCGCTGTGGCGTCGCCGGTGACCCGCACGGGTACGACCCGGGTGCGCACCATCGGCCCGCCCGTCGCGCGAGCCGCAGCGGCCGCCGCCAGGACGACGTCGTCCAGATCCACATCGCCGAGTCGCAGCTCGAGCCCGCGCTCGTCGACCTTCGCCAGCAGGAGGAGGTCGTCGACCACGGACCGCATACGGGTCGCCTCGGGAAGCAGCACCTCCCGCACGGTGTCGACCGTGACGTCGGTGTCGGTGTGATCTGCCAGGTCGAGGATCCCGACGAGGGTCGTGAGCGGCCCGCGCAGCTCGTGCGAGGCGTCCCCGAGGAATCTGACCTGGGAATCGTGGCTGCGCTCCAGTCGCTCCAGCATGCCGTTCATCGTTCGTGCCAGGACGGCGATCTCGTCGTCGGACTCGGGCACCGGGACACGGGACGCGAGGTCGGTCGAGGTGAGGACGGCGACCTCGCCGGTTATCCGGTGGACAGGCCGCAGCGCGCGCCCGACGAACGCGTGGATCGCGAGCGCCACAATGGCTATGACCAGTGGGAACTCGATCGCGAGGATCGCGGCCGTGACCCAGACGCCGCGACGGTAGGGCCCCGCCGCAACCGCCACGATCACGGTGTACCGCTGCCCCATGAACTCCGCGCCGGCGGCCGCACCGCAGAGGTCACCGCCGGCGCCTTCGACCTCGAAACGGCTCACCGAATCGGGTGCGACGGACTGCTGAACCAGCGGGGATCGCGCCGTCTCCGGTGAGGAGTGGACGACGTCGCCGCCCGAATCGAGTACCTGCACGAGGTCCACACCCGTGCTCGGCGTCAGGTCGGCGGCGCGCACGGAGCCCAGCCCGCCGTCGGTGATCTGCTCGGCGACTGCGTACGCGCGTGCCGACGTCGACCGGTACATCGTCCGGTTTTGAGAGGAGTAGGACATGCCCACCATCACGGCCGCACCGGTGATCATCGCGCACGCCACGATCACGGTGGCGACGACCGTCGACTTCAACCGGACGCCCCACCGAACCCGCGTCCGACGTGATCCCATGGTCTCACCAGCGTATTCGCTCCATGCCATCCCGCCCAGCCCCCGATCTCAGTGAGCTTTCAGCGTCAAGGGGCCAGGCTGTGTCCATGGCCGCTCTCGTTGCAGACCGGATAGTGGATTCGTTGTACGCGTACGGTATTCACTCGGTCTTCGGCGTCCACGGCGCCAACTCCGAGGATCTGTTCGCGGCTGCACTCACATCCGCCCCGTATCGGGCCGGCGACCTGTCCGTCACTGTCGCCAAACACGAGTTCGGGGCGGGAGCGATGGCGGACGGCGCAGCGCGCATGACCGGCGCACCCGCCGCGCTCGTGACGACGTCGGGCGGCGGTGCGATGAACGCCGTTCCAGCACTGGCCGAATCGTACGAGTCGAGGGTGCCCGTGCTCGCGGTGATCGGCAGCGCGCCCCGCCCCGGCGAGGGCCGCGGCGGCTTCCAGGACATGTGCACCGCGCCGCTCACGATCGACGCGCCGGCCGTGTTCCGCGGCGTCACGGGCTTCTCTGCGCGCGTCACATCGCCCGAGATGCTCGAGCCCGCACTGGATGGTGCCCGGGCCGCCCTCGAGCGCGGCCTACCCGCCGCTCTCCTGGTCCCCAAGGACGTTCAGCAGTCGCCGGCTACATCGCCGGTCCCGACGACGCGCGGCGCCCGCCCGGATCCGGTCGTCCCACCCGAGGTCGTCGAACTCCTCGCCCGTGCCCGTCGACCGCTGCTGTTGCTCGGCGAGGCCGCGTCCCGCGCGCGGCTCGGTACCACCCTCGCACCCCTGTTGGCAGCCACCGGCGCCGTCGTCGCCACCACCCCGAACGGCCGCGACGCCTGCCCCGCGAACGCGGTGTTCGTCGGCGTGAGCGGCGTGATGGGACACCCCTCCACGGCGCGCGCAGCGGCCGAGGCCGACGCGATCGTCGTGCTGGGCGGGCGCCTGTCCGCAACCGACCGCGCGGGCCTGGACCCGTATCTGGATCGGGCAGTGCACATCGACGCGGATCCGCCGCTGCGGCCCGTCGCACTGCACGTGCAGGCCCAGGACCTGAGTGCCTGGACGACAGCGCTCGTCAAGGCGGTCGCCGAGGCGACCGCTCGCGTGTGCCGTCCCTGGACGGACGCGGCTCCCGAGCCACTGCGACCGGAGCAGCCCGCGGACATCGGGACCACATGCGCGGACGCGGTCGCGGCCGTGGCGACCGCGCTCCCGCCCGAGGCTCTCGTATTCGCGGATGCGGGAAACGCGGGAGCCGCTGCGGTGCACCGTATCCCGGTCTCCGCGGGGCACCGTTTCCTGGTGGCACTCGGCATGGGCGGCATGGGCTACGGCATCGCCGCCGCGGTCGGAGCGTCGATCGCCACCCGGCGCCGCGCGGTAGTGGTCGCCGGCGACGGCGCGTTCTATATGCACGGCATGGAGCTACACACGGCCGTCCAGTACGACGCACCCGTAACGCTCGTGGTACTCAACAACGATGCGCACGGGATGTGTGTGACCCGCGAGAACCGTTTCCAGCCCGGTGTTCCGGGCGTGAACACGTTCCGCCACACCGATATCGGCGCGGGGCTCGCGGCCATGTTCCCATCCCTGACGGTGCGCACCGCCAGCACGCCCGAGGGTGCCGCAACCGCGGCGCGCGACCTGCTCGACGGCCGGACCGGCCCCAACGTACTGGTGGTCGACACCGATCCCCGGGAGATACCACCGTTCGCTCCCCTACTGCCACAGGAGGTCTCATGAACCTGTCGGAAATCGAGGGCACGATCCGGATCGAGTCCCACCCACGTCCCGTGGCGACGCCGATCCTGCTGGACCGCATCCGATCCGTCTACCCGCACGAGCAGGTCTTCGGCGACTACTGCACCGTCCAGGGCTACGTCGACGCGCCGCCCCGCGAGCTGTACGACTGGCTGTCCGACACCCGCTCGCTCGAGGAGTGGACGTACAGCTTGCGCGGGTTCCGCCAGACGGGGGAGCCGGGCCTGTGGGTCGCGCGCGACATGCTCGGTGACGAGACCGAGATCTACACGCGCACGATCGCTAATCCAGAGGCCATGACCGTCGACTACCACTGCGCATGGGACCAGGGCAAGCACCTGTGGATGGTCTACCTGATGCGCGTGATCGACGCACAGGTAGTGCTCGACCGCCCCGGGTCGGTCGTGCTGTGGACCAACTGTCACCACCCGTTCTACGACGAGAACCCCTATCCGGAAACCGCGCCCGAGGGGCGCCCGGTGTGGGTCGGCGACTTCTGGGACATCTTCGGCGCGGGGCACCGACTCGAGCTCGACAATCTCAAGGCGATCGCCGAGTATCGGCACTCGCGCGGCCTGCCGCTCACGCCGGAATGGAGCCTGTCATGACCCTCTCGCTGTTCGACGTCGCCTCCTACCTACCCGAGAACCGCGTTCCTGCTTCGTATTTCGAACAGTACGCAGGCGAGGACGGGCTGAGCGGCAACGCCATGTTCAACGCGCCCGCGTACCGGCATCACGCCGCCGCAGGCGAGACGAACGTCGATATGATGTGCGCCGCGATCGCCGAACTCACGGCGCGGCACGGGGATTCCGTTCTCGAAGGGGTCGACCTGGTCATCTCCCACTCGCAGCTGCCCGATCTGCCGGTCGTCGGCTGCGGCGGCGACGTTGCGAAGCGCCTGGGTATCGCACCGCCGTTCGTACTGGACATCCACAATGGCGGCTGCGCAGCGCTGATCCTGATGCTGCGCATCACCGAAGGCCTGTTCGCGACCGGCGCAGCGTCGAAGGCACTGCTGCTCAACGCCACCAATGCGGCCGGCAACATCTTCACACAGACGCGGGTGCGCTCCCTCTCGCAGGCGGCGATCCCCGGCGACGGCGCTTCCGCGGTGCTCGTCTCGTCCGACGGCCCCACCGAGGTCGTCGAGGCAGCGACATACCAGCACAGCGAGTACGCGGGGGACATGACCGCATCGGTCGAGCCGCACCGGCGCTACTGGGAGCCGGGCGACGGCCAGCTGCACGTGGGATTCACCGAGTCGAAGATCGCCAAGGTCCTGGCCCGCGGCAACAGGCAGGTGCCGCAGGCGGCACTGGACGTCGCCGGGCGCCACGGCATGCGCGGCCCCGACATCGGGCACCTCGTGACCAACCAGCCCAACCGCATCTTCCTACGCAACTGGCGGGAGGCCCTGGAGTTGCCGCAGGAGCGCCACCCCGACACTTTCGACGAGTGCGGGAACCTCTTCGCCGTCGGCGTGCCGCACACCCTCGACACGGCGATCACCGAAGGCCGCATAGCCGCGGGCGACACCGTGATGCTCGCCGCGTTCGCCCACGCCGGCGACTTCTCAGCCGCAGCCCTACTACGATTCGGAGGCCGCCCGTGACGGAGCAGCTCCTACCCTCGGCAGCGCCCGCGACGCCGTCGCCCATCCGCTTGTCGCTCAACGAGTCCCCGTACGGCCCGACCCCGTCCGTGCTGCGCGCGCTACGCGCCTGGGCGATGACGGCGAACCGATACCCCGAGTTCGTGCCGGACCGGCTGCGCGGCGTCATCGCCGCGCACGTGGGCGTACCGCCGGAATGGGTCACGGTCGGGCCAGGGGCTACAGGACTGTTCGAGCGGATCCTCGCCGAGGCCGCGCACGGCGACGAGATAGTGGGCGCGACACCGACCTTCGACGGGTATCCGATGTTGGCCAACGCCGCCGGCGTGCCCTACCGGGGCGTCGCGTTGCGGCCCGACGGCACAGTCGATGTCGACGCGATCGCCGCCGCCGTCACGAGCCGCACCTACGCGGTCGTGCTGTGCTCGCCGCACAACCCGACGGGCTCCGTCGTCGACCCGGATGCGCTCATGCGCCTGCTCGACGGCGTCCCGCCGCGAGTGCGGGTGATCCTCGACGAGGCGTACCTCGAGTTCGCGGAGCACGCTCTCGGGCTCGATCCGCTGCAGACGGGGGTACTCGCCGCGACGCGTGCGAATCTCGTTGTGCTGCGGACGTTCTCGAAGGCCTTCGGACTGGCCGGTGTCCGCGCCGGCTACGCATTCGGGTCCGGCTGGGCCGCCGCGGCATTGCGTGCGGCGGAGACGCCCTTCTCGGTGGGCCCCGCGGCCGAGGCCGCGGTGCCCGCCGCCCTCGATGCACTCGCCGAGGTCCGGCGGCGCGTGCACCGCATCGTTGCGGAACGGGAGCGCCTCGCGGCCGGCCTGCGAGCCGCCGGTGCGAACCCGCTCCCCTCGATGGCCAACTTCCTGTACCTCCCGGCGCGCGAGCCCGCAGAACTGAGCGATCGGCTCGCACGCGCCGGGATCCTGGTGCGCTCGTGCGCGACCGGCGTCCGCATATCCGTCGGCACCGCGCACGACACCGACGCCGTCCTCGACGCGATGCGCCGACGCTGACGCCCTACGCCTTACGTGGGCGGCCCTGCTTGCGGATGGGCGCTGCTCCGCGCGGCGCACGCCCGGCGTCGTCGAGTGCCCGGCGCAGCAGGAGCTCGATCTGCGCATTCACACTGCGCAGGTCATCGGCCGCCCACTTCGCCAGGGCCGCATAGACTTCCGGGTCGATGCGGAGGGGCACCGACTTGCGCACCCCCGGGCGGGCCGAATCGGCCATCAGGCGTACAGACTCCCCGTGTTGACGACGGGCGTCGTACGGCTGTCGGAACACAGGACCACCAACAGGTTGGAGACCATCGACGCGCGACGCTCGTCGTCGAGGGTCACCACGCCCTCCTCCTCGAGCTTGGACAGTGCGTTCTCCACGAGTCCGACCGCGCCCTCCACGATCTTCTCGCGCGCCGCGAGCAGCGCGGAGGCCTGCTGCCGCTGGAGCATCGCCTGCGCGATCTCTGCGGCGTAGGCCAGCGACGATATACGAGTCTCGACGATCTCGATACCCGCGAGTGCGGCCCGGGCAGCGACCTGCTCGGCGAGTTCGTCCGCGACGATGTCCGTCGAGCCCCGCAGCGACGTCTGGCCGGGCTGGGCATCGTCGCCGTCGTACGGATGCGTGGTACTCACGTGCCGCAGCGCCGACTCGGCCTGGGTGGCGATGAACTCCTCGTAGTCCTCGACCGCGAAGGTGGCCTGTGCCGTGTCGGCCACCTGCCACACTATGATCGCTGCGATGTTCACCGGATTACCCACGGCGTCGTTGACTTTGAGCTCGGCGGTCTCGAAGTTCCGGACGCGCACGGAGAGCCGCTTTCGGGACGTGAACGGCGGCACCACGCCGAGGCCCGTCGCCCGAACCGTGCCCAGATAGCGGCCGAACAGCTGCACCACCAGCGTGTGCCCCGGGGCGACGACGACCAGCGTGGTCGCAAGGATCAGGCCCACGATCACCATGATCGCGGCGGGTGCCACCAGAAGCGGAGTGTCCGAGGACATTCCGCCGATGAACACGCCCACGGCTCCCACGAGAAGTACCAGTATCAGCGCGACGACCGCAATCGCGACACCCGTACCGCCGTACGGAGCCGGCCGCTCGCGAACCCCGACCCGGGTGCCCTCGCGGCCCACGGGCGTCGATTCCACAGTCACGGGATCGTCGGACATCGCGGCCTCCTAGATAGTGATATCAGTTTTTAAAGTGATATCACTATTCAGGCCCGACGACAAGGTGTCTTCACGAAACGGGTCTGCACCGGCACCATCCCGCGTATATACGGGACAGGCGGCCTCAGGCCCTGGTTCGTGACACGTCCGCCCCCACGCGGCCCTCCATCGGCGACGACGCCTGCGCCCAGCGACGCTGCGGCATGCGGCCGGCGCCGCGCGCCAGCCACCCGGCCTCGACGGCGAGGCGCATCGCGCGGGCCATCGCGGCGGGGTCCTCGGCACGGGTCACCGCCGACGCGAGCAGCACCGCATCGCAACCGAGTTCCATCGCCCGGGCGGCGTCGCTCGCGGTGCCGATCCCGGCGTCCAGGATCACGGGGACCGTTGCGCCCTCGACGATCATCTCGATATTGTGCGGGTTCAGGATGCCGAGGCCGGTCCCGATCGGCGCGCCGGCCGGCATCACGGCGGAACACCCGACGTCCTCTAGCCGGCGCGCAAGGATCGGGTCGTCGTTGGTGTACGGCAGCACGACGAACCCGTCGGCGACCAATTCTGATGCAGCCCATACCAGTTCGTTCCCATCGGGGAGCAGCGTACGGTCGTCGCCGATGACCTCGAGCTTGACCCAGTCGGTGCCCAACGCCTCGCGCGCGAGCCGGGCCGTGAGCACGGCCTCCGCGCGGGTGAGGCAACCGGCGGTGTTCGGCAGCGGCGTGATCCCCAGCTCGTGGACCAGACCGAGTACCCCGCCCCCCTCGAGCAGGCTGGTACGGCGCAGCGAGACAGTGGTCAGCTCGGTGCCGGACGCGACCAGTGCCGCCCGCAGATGCTCCAGGTTGCCGGTACCACCTGTGCCCGTGACGAGGCGCGATCCGAACTCGCGTCCCGCGATGGTCAGCCGCTCACCCACCCTGCACCGCCGTGAGCACATCCACGTCTGCGTACGGGGACAGCGGCTCGCCCCACCTCGAGCGCGGGAACACCTCACCCCCGACGGCCACCGCTATCCCCCTATCCGGCAGCCCCATCGACTCCAGCAGCCCGGACACGGTCACCCCGTTGGCCACCTGCCGGTCTTCTCCGTTCACGGTCAACTCCATGCCGTCTCCTTCGCTCCCGAGTCCGCAACCGGCGCACCGGATCCCGTCACCATCTCGCACACCCGCGCCGCCGTCACCGGCGCGAGCAGGATCCCATTGCGTCCGTGGCCGGTAGCGGCGATCACCCGCCCGCCGATCCGATCGATGACCGGCACGTTGGCGTCGGTCCCCGGCCGCAGTCCCGCGGACACCTCGGCGAGTTCGTACTCCCGTAGGAACGGCAGCACCGTGAACGCGTCCTGCAGCAGGTCGATCACCGGCCCGACCAACGGGCTGCGGTCGTGATCGTGCTCGTACTGCGTAGCGCCCACCACGACTCCGTCCGAGCGCGGGACCACGTACACCGCACGGCCGTTGATCTTCGCGCGGACGGTCACCGTCGGAGGCGGGAGGCACAGGTGTCCGGCGCGCAGGCGTACCACCTCCCCCTTCACGGGCCGCACACCCAGCTCCGGCGCCAACGCACCGGAATCCGCCCCTGCGCAGAGGATCACGTGATCACCCGGGACGTCGCGGAGCGATTCGACGCGCGAGCAGACCACCCGCACCCCGGCGGCGGCGCACGCCGCCGTCAGCGCGCGGTACACCGCGCGGTTGTCGACGGCGAGCTCGTCGGGCGCCGTCGCCGCGGCCCGCACCCGCTGCCCGGCGCCCGGCACCGCAGCCATCGCCTCGGGCACCGCCACGGACGACAGGCCGCCGGAGGCCGCGCCGACCATGGTCGCGAGCTCCTGCGCGTCGCCACCGTCGGCCGCGAGCCAGACGGTTCCGCGCGCCGTGAACAGCTCACCATCCGCGTACCCGGCAAGCTCGCCGGCGAAACCCGGCCACAGCCGCAGGGATTCGATGCCGAGGTCGAGCAGAGCCTGCTCGCCCGGCCATGCCTCGGAGTACGGTGCGAGCATCCCGCCGGCTACCCACGACGCCCCTGAGCCCGGCTCTGGATCGAAAACCGTGACGTCGCAACCGGACCGGGCGAGCGCCCATGCGACGGACAGGCCGACGGTTCCGGCGCCGACCACGCCGACGGATGCCATACGAACTCCCTTCCTGCGCCGGCATTACCCGGATCAGGTCTGACGGTCTCCGTGCGCGTGCCCGCCCGGACTCTCAGCCCCGAGGCGCCCTTACTCGGGCGGGCCGGTGGCTCCCGTGTACTACGGCCAACACCCTACTCCCCCACGGCCGTGGAGGACGGCTCTACGGTTGAGCCATGACCACCACCCCACGCGAACGGCTCGGCTCGGCAGTCCTGTACCTGTGCACCGACGCGCGGCGCGAGCGCGGCGACCTGCTCGACTTCGCCGCCGCCGCACTCGACGGCGGCGTCGACATGATCCAGCTGCGGGACAAG
Organism: Tsukamurella sp. 8F; assembly: GCF_029167375.1. Classification (GTDB taxonomy): domain Bacteria; phylum Actinomycetota; class Actinomycetes; order Mycobacteriales; family Mycobacteriaceae; genus Tsukamurella. Next base: position 90,074 of record NZ_JARFTP010000003.1, on the reverse strand, counting down.
GGATCCGAGGGCGAACGCCGATTCGGCCCCCTGGAGGCCGCCGAGGAGGTGCGCCTCGTGAACCGGCTGCGGGAGCTCGCACATGCCCGGGGCGCGCTCATGGCCGTGAACGACCGCGCCGACATCGCCCGGGCCGCCCATGCGGACGTGCTGCACCTCGGACAGGACGACCTGCCGGTGCCGTACGCCCGGGACATCGTCGGCGCCGATGTCGTGATCGGCCGCTCGACCCACTCCACCGAGCAGGCCGTGGCAGCCGCCACGGAGCCCGGCGTGGACTACTTCTGCACGGGTCCGTGCTGGCCGACCCCGACCAAGCCGGGCCGCGATGCGCCGGGTCTCGATCTGGTGCGGGCGACGGCCGCGGCGAATCCGCAGCGTCCGTGGTTCGCGATCGGCGGCATCGATGGGGAGCGGCTACCGGACGTACAGGCGGCGGGCGCGGAGCGCATCGTCGTCGTCCGCGCGATCACCGGGGCGACCGACCCTGCGCAGGCGGCTCACGATCTGAGATCCGCCTTGCATCGGGCCGGGCCGAGGGGCTAGATTCGCCGCGATGATGCACGCGGCCCGACTTCTCGTAGTCCGCCGCAGCAGGCTCTGATACCAGACCGACCGCCTGCTGCGGAGTCACCGCCTGCCTGGTCACACGGCAGAGTCACCGTTCGGTCAGCCCCTCAGCCTAGGAACAGCGCACCGCCATGACCACGCCGACCAGCATCGACACCGACTGCCCCTTCTCGAACCGCTACCATCAGCCGCTTCCGCGGGGTCTACGCGAGGCCGCGCGCGGCATGTCGTGGGAGGACTTCCGGGACGCGTACGCCCCGCCCGCCGACCTCGCCGTCGACACCATGACCTGCCGGCATGCGCCGGACGGATCCGTGCAGCTCACCGTCGGGCTGCGCCGGGCGGGTACACGCATGCACCTGACCGCCGAGGGGGCCGGCCCCGTCGCCGCTACGACGGCACTGCTGTATCGGCTCGGCCGCCCGGTCGAGGTCCTCGAATTCCACCAGCTCGCCGTCGCGGAGGGCACCGCCACGTTCCTGCGCACAGGCGACGGCCGCACCGGACGGCAGCACTGGAACTTCGCGATCGCGCACGACCCTGACGAGAGCGCTGCTCGCGCCCTGGTCGGGGCCGCGACGCGCGACTAGCGGTATCAGAGAAGGGCGCGGAGCGACGGCCACGCGGCCGCGAAGGCCGGGTGCAGCAGCAGGTCTGGAACCTCGTCCACGGGCACCCACTCGAGCGCCGTGGACTCCGCGTTCGGCGTGAGGCGAGGGCGTTCTGCGACACGCGCGAAGACCGTCGTGTACGTCCACCCCGCGACCGAGCGGGCCGTCTCGACCTCGCGTAGGACCTCGACGTCTCCGGGTCTCAGCCCGGCCTCCTCGTACGCCTCACGGAGCGCGGCCTCGGACGCCGTCTCGTGCGAGTCCCGCGCCCCACCGGGCAGTGCCCACGTGCCGCCCTGGTGGCTCCAAGCGGCCCGATGCTGCAGGAGTATCGCGGCCGGATCGTCGGCGCGCACGAGGAGACCGGCGGCACCGAACCGGCCCCAGAAGCGGGAACCGTCCGGGTCGAAGACCCAGCCGTTCCCGTCACCGTTCATGGGCCCACCGTACCGGCCCCGGGCCGCGCCCGGCAGGCGTGTAATGCCACGCCCCCGCTCCGCGATGACAGTATCGTCATAGGTCGGGTGAGACATATACGCGATGGAAGGGATCAGGGGACGGTGACGGCCGAGACGTCGAGGTACCGTCAGCTGTACCCGTTCCGGCGCACTCTCCAGGAGTCATCGGTCCTCGCCGAGTTGCGCGAGTTCTTGACCTCGAGCCCCGGGAAGCTCGTGTCGTCGGCGCTCGTGCTGTGCCTCATGTGCCTGTTCGCGGGATGGTTCACGGCCAACGGTCAGCTCGAGCGCACCGGGGTCCTCCGGTCGAACCTCTCGGACTTCGAGCCTCGCGCCAACGCGTCCCAGGTGTTGTACAGCTCGCTGTCGACGGCGAACGCTTCCGCCAACGCCTCGTTCATCTCGACCGGGAAGACGAACGACGAGCTGCGCGCCGACTACCTCGCCGCCATCGCAACCGCGGGCCGGGCCGTGGTCACGTCCGCAACGAGCCTTCCCGCGGACGAACGCAGCGCGCACGCCAGCCTCAACACCATCGCCACGTATCTGCCCGTCTACACCGGCCTCGTCGAGACCGCGCGCAGCAACAACCGCCAGGACGACTCCGTGGGTGCCGCTTACCTGGCATCCGCGTCGACCCTCATGCAGCAGCAGCTCCTGCCCGCAGCCGAGAGCTTCTATCACCAGGAGAACGAGTCGCTCCGCACCTCGCACGACAGGTTCGCCGACCCACCGTGGGCGGTGTACGGCGCCCTGCTGATCACCGCGCTGTGCATCCTGGTAGCGCAGCGGCACCTCGCGCGCCGGACGCGGCGCAACCTCAATCTGGGCCTGCTGGTCGCCGCCGCGGCGACGACGGTGGCCCTCCTCTGGGTGGTCATCGCAGGCCTGACGTCGGTCTCGTTCTCGGCGCGGGCCGAGTCCAAGGGCGCAGATGCCATCGACTCCCTCACCCTCGCGCGCACACTCACACAGAAGGCGCGCTCGACGGAGACGATGGCACTGGTCCAGCGCAGCGCCGGCGCCGCCGCGCCCAGCGCATCGTTCGAGCAGTCCCTCGACGCGGCCCGGGCCAGCCTCGCGAAGGTGGGCAGGTCGGACCCGGCGGTCACCGTCGACGTCGACGCCGCCCGCGCGGCCGCCGGCCGCTGGGCCGCCGCGCATCGCACGATCACGGAACGCGAGACGCTCGGGGACTACGGCGGCGCCACCGCGCTGGCCATCGGCGACGGACCCGACTCGGCCGCCCTCGCCTACCAGTCCCTCGACGACCACCTCACGCACGCTATCGAGCGCGCGCGGACCCTGTACCGGGACAACGTCAACACGGCGCGCGCGGCCATCGCGTTCTCGGGCCCCAGCGCGTTCACACTGTGCGGCGCGGCGATCATCGGCATAGCGCTCGGCTACTACCCACGCATCCGGGAGTACCGGTGAGTGCCCGGGACGGGGCGGGCGCCCGGCGGTGGGCCGCCGCAGCGATCGCGGTCGGGCTCGTATGCACCCTGTCGGGTTGCGTCGTGCCCGCCGGTGAGCCACCGTCGGACGTGGTCACCTCGTTCGCGCCGCCCCCGCCCGGCAACGCGTCGACGGTGCCCGCCAACGCACCCGTGCCGGCCGAAGTCACCATGTGCCCTGCCACGCCGCTGCCCAGCCCGCTGCCCGAGCCCGGAATGATGCCGCCGAACACCACCATGGCGAAGATCGCGCAACGCGGCCGCCTGATCGTAGGCGTCGACATCGGGGCCAACCTGCTCTCGTTCCGGGATCCGCTGACGGGGACCATCGACGGTTTCGACGTCGCGGTCGCGCGGCAGATCGCCGCGGCGATCTTCGGGGATTCAAGCCGGATCCAGTTCCAGATCCTGAGCAGTGCGGACCGGCTCACCGCACTGCAACAGGGCTCGGTCGACGTCGTGGTGAAGACCATGTCGGCGACGTGCGAGCGCGCGAAGCAGGTATCGTTCTCGGCTACGTACTTCCTTGCACAGCAACGGATCCTGACCCCACGATCGGCACCTGTGGCGAGCGTGGGCGAACTGTCTGGGCGGCGCGTGTGCGAGGTGCGGGGCACCACGTCGGTGGACCGCGTGCGGCGGGCGGTGCCGAGCGCGCAGGTAATCGAGGTGGACTCGTGGGCCGACTGTCTGGTCATGCTGCAGCAGGGGATGGCCGACGCGACCTCCACCGACGACGCCATCCTCGCCGGATTGGCCACGCAAGACCCGAACCTCACGATCACGGGGCCCGACCTCGGTCAGGATCCGTACGCGGTCGGCGTGGCCAGGCAGAACGTCGACCTGGTGCGGTTCGTCAACGCCGTGATCTTCCGCATGACGCAGGACGGCACCTGGATGCGCCTCTACAACCAGTGGTTCGGCTCGACTCTGGGGCCGGTGTGGTCCCCGCCCGCAACGACCTGGTCGGGAGGGTGATATGACGAACGACGAAGCCGCCCAACAGGACCCAGGTCCAGCCACGCAGCCCGCAGCCGATCCGATCCCCGAGTCCGGGCCGCCGACCGAGGCGACGGTCACCGACGGGCCGCCGACCGAGGCGACGTCGGTGCCTCCCGTGTTCACCGACCGCGCCGTCGGCGGTCCCCCGCAGGACGCGGGCGACACCGGCGACAGCGACGAGGACGCGTTGCCCGAGGTCGGCACCCGCGTCACGTACGTGCCACCACCCGACATGCCGACGCAGGCGCAGCCGCGCACCGAGCCGACGCAGGCGCAGCCGCACACCGAACCGGCGCCGACGGGCCCCGCTGCTGGAGAGCCGGTCTCGAAGGCCACGGCGCCGAGCCCTGCGCCGCGGGCGGCTCCGAAGCAGAAGCCGATGCGGACACGTACCCGGGGCGATTCGTCACCCACACCGTACGACTCCGGCATCGACACCGGTCGGACGCTCGCGACCAGCCGCATCTCCAGCCTCGGCATGCCGGCCACACGGATCTCGGGACGGCGGCGCGTGGGCGGCGGACTGGTCGAGGTCCCCGCCGTCACTGCGGTGGACCCTGCCGACGCGATCCGAACCAACCCGATCATCGCCGAGGGCCGCCGCTTCTGCTGGAACTGCCGCCGCCCCGTAGGACGGGATTCGGGTGGCGAAGCCGGTGCACTGGTGGGGAACTGCCCGCACTGCGGCGCCCACTTCTCCTTCGAGCCGGCGCTCGAGCCCGGCGACATCGTCGCGGACCAGTACGAGATCCAGGGCGCCATCGCGCATGGCGGCATGGGTTGGATCTACCTCGCCACCGACCTCAACGTCGTGGACCGCCCGGTCGTGCTCAAGGGGCTACTCAACTCCGGCGACGCTCAGGCGCAGGCCGTCGCGGTCTCGGAGCGGCGCTTCCTCGCGGAGATGACACATCCGTCGATCGTGAAGATCTACAACTTCGTCGAGCATCCCGACCCGGACGGCACCCTGATCGGTTACATCGTGATGGAGTACGTACCCGGCAAGACGCTGAAAGATATTCTGGCCGATACGGATACGCAGGTGGAGGTGGAGCAGGCGATCGCCTACATCCTCGAGATCCTGCCGGCGCTCAGCTATCTGCACTCCCTCGGTCTCGCGTACAACGACCTGAAGCCGGACAACATCATGATCAGCGAGGAGGACGTCAAGCTGATCGACCTGGGCGCCGTCGCACCCCTCGACGGGTACGGATACATCTACGGCACACCGGGTTTCCAGGCGCCCGAGATCGCGAAGACCGGCCCGACGGTCGCCTCGGACATCTACACCGTCGGCCGTACGCTGGCCGTGCTGACGGCGCATGTACCGATGGAGAAGGGCCGCTACACGGACGGTCTGCCGTCACCGTCGTCCGAGCCCAACCTCGAGCGCTACAACTCTCTGTACCGCCTGCTGGTCAAGGCGATAGACCTCGACCCGGCGCGCCGCTTCACGACCGCCGCGGAACTGACCGATCAACTGCTGGGCGTTCTGCGCGAATGCATCTCGACCAAGTCGGGCAGCGCGCGGCCCGGCCTCTCGGTGGTCTTCACGCCGCAGCGGTCGACGTTCGGCACCGAGCTGATGCTCAAGGCCGTCGATCCCGATCCGGACGTGCACCAGGACTCGCTGCTCGAACAGGAGGTGCTGGCTGCGCTGCCGATCCCGATCGCCAACCCGAACGACCCCGCGGCCGGCGTCCTCGCGCTGACCATGCGGTCCGATCCCACGCAGATCCTCGACTCGCTCACCGAGCTGCGCGCGACGATGGCGGGCACCGTCGAGATCGATCTGGCTGAGGCCCGCGCCCACCTCGAACTCGGTGAGGTGGACGCCGCGGCGGACCTGCTGGAGGGGCTCGCCGCGCGCGAACCGAACCGGTGGCAGGTGGCGTGGTACCGCGGCGAGACGGCCTTGATGGAGGGGCGGTACGCCGTTGCGTACGACCACTTCGAGTCCGTCACGGATCAGGTCCCCGGTGAGGCCGCGCCCAAGCTGGCCGCGGCGGTTGCCGCCGAGTTCTGCTGTAGCACCGGCGAACCCGATCACGAGGCGTGGTTGCTACGGGCTCGCGAGCGCTACGAGCTGGTGTGGCGGACAGACCGCGGCATCCTGTCGGCGGCGTTCGGCGCGGCGCGGATGCGGCGGGCGGCGGGTGATGTGGCCGGCACCGTCGAGGTCTTGGACCAGGTGCCGTCGACCAGCCGGCACTACCACTCGGCACTGTGCTCGTCGGTGGTGACGCTGGTCCACGGGCGCGACCTCGGCGACATCACCGAGCCGGAGTTACGGGAGGCGGCCCGGCGCCTGCGCACGCTGCCGAAGTCGGAGTGGCGGCGTCTGCAACTGCGCGCGCTGGTGCTCGGGGTGACGCTCGGGTGGGTCCAGCACCGGAATCAGCACGGGCGGTTGAACGATCGTCCCAGCTTCCTCGATCACGAGCTCACCGAGGTGGGACTGCGCCGGGCGACCGAGCACGCCCTGCGCGATCTCGCAGCGCTAGCCGAACGCAAGCGCCAGCGACACGCTCTCGTCGATCTGGCCAACGCGATCCGCCCCCGGACGATGTGGTAGCCCGGCCGCGCGCTCTCGCGAGCACCCTGTCACCGATGCTCGGCGGAGTTCCTCGTAGAACCCGGACGGAGCACGCACCATCCGGTGGCTACCGCTGGTCTCCCTCCAGCGCCACGTCGGTCTGTGCCCACAGCAGGTCTTGATATTCGACGATCCTGGACTTCATCGAGGCCGGGACGATCGTCCGATAGCGGCTGTCACCAGTCGCTACTCGCACTATCGTGTCGATGCAGCCCTGCGGGTCGATCTGGTTCGCTAGGAAGTCGGAGAAGTCGTGATCGGACTGCGGGGCCCGCTCGATCAGTCGCTCATTGAACCCCGTTCTGAACGGACCGGGCTCGACCACCCGAACGTCGATTCCGTGTGGCAGCAGTTCCTGATACGAGGCTCGCGCAACGACTTCGAGCGCGTGTTTACTGGCGCCGTAGGCGCCGGCGCCGGGGGCTACGAAGAGCCCGGCGACGGACGTCACGAACACGATCCGGCCCTGCCGGCCGGCCGAGATCATGCGCCGTGTGAAGAGTTGAGTCAGCTTGAGTGTGCCGAAGACGTTGACATCGAATGTGTGACGTACGGCCTCGATATCGGTCAACAGAATAGGCCCCTCGGCGCCGGTGCCGGCATTGTTGATCAGCACGGTCGCCTCGAGTCGTGCCGCTCGCGCGATGTCGTCGTCGTCGAGTAGGTCCAGCCGCAGAACTTCTGCGTGCTGTCCGTTCTCTGCCAGGGCGGCTCGAGTCGTCGCGATCTGTTCGTCACGTTCCACCGCCGCGAATACCCGATGGCCCGCCGCCGCGAGCGCGGTGGCCGCCCCGAGCCCGAAACCAGATCCTGCTCCGGTTACCAGAACTGCTGCCATGATGCGTTGTTCCTCTTCACGATCGGTGATTCATATCGAGTGACCTGATACGGATTCACTCCGGAACGACGGGCATCTCGAGTGATGTGCCCGCCAGCGACCGCGCACGGAGTGCATCGCCCGCGTCTCCGTACGGGTAGCCCGAGATCGGTTTGCTCGCGCGGTCCAGGGTTTCGATCTGTTGTGGCGACAGTCTGATCGGTATCGCCGCGAGGTTGCCTCGTAGCTGCTCGAGCGTCCGGGCACCCAGGAGGATCGACGACACCCCGCGTCTGGCCCGGAGCCACGCCAATGCAACCGCCGACGGTGACCCCTCGACCTCCTCTGCGATGCTTCGCACGACCTCCAGAACCGACCACGATCGCCCCTCGCGGGTCTGAGATGCGTACATCGCGCCCATCACCGGGTCGCTGAGCCTGGTGTCGGCGTCGGGGTCCGTTCCGGCTCGGTACTTGCCTGTGAGGATGCCACCTGCGAGGGGAGAGAAGATCAGGGCTCCGACGCCGTTCTCGATAGCCGCGGGCAGGAGTTCCCACTCGACCTGCCGAGCAAGAAGGTTGTATTGCAACTGGACCGTGACGGGGCGTGCCAGGCCTTCGGCAGCGGCCGTGTCGACGGTCTTCTGGATCTGCCAGCCGGTGAAGTTCGATATCCCGCCGTAGCGGATCTTTCCCGACCCGACCGCATCACTGAGAAAGGCCAGGCTCTCGTCTATCGGGGTGTGGGGGTCCCAGGAGTGCAGCTGATACAGATCGACGGTATCGACCCGAAGACGACGGAGGCTGGCCTCCAGTGCGCGCGCGAGGTGCCGCCGGGACGAGCCGCCGCCGTTCGGATCCGCACTGGTAGGGAATCGTGCCTTGGTCGCGAGCACGATCCGGTCGGTCGTCGTCGCCCCACTCCGCCGCAGCCACTCGCCGATGATCTCTTCGGTCACGCCGCGTGCGTAGACATCGGCGGTGTCGATCAACGTGCCGCCTGCCTCGATGAACAGGTCAAGCTGTTCGAACGCCTCCGCTTTCGGCGTCGTATCGCCGAAAGTCATTGTGCCGAGCCCGAACTCGGACACCGCGGTTCCCGATCTTCCGAGCGTGCGATATTCCATGTGGCCTCTCCTCGACCTGGTCGGCTTCCGCGCCGCTCACACCGCTCCGCGAGGGAGACCTGCGCGGAGCGTGGTAGGGCCCGGGATCGCAGCTGCGTAGATCCCGGGTGCGCCCCCGACTACTGCGAGCTTCGTGGATGCCTTTTCATCGGGCGGCACGTGTTATGTAGCGCATCCCGTGGTCAGAACCATATGCGGTACCGCACACCTATAGGCCGGCTGAAGGGATCTGACAGGTTGGAGGTCTCCGGTGCAGGATTGTGCCGCGTCCGACCCGTCGAATCACGGATTGTGCGCACGTTACCGGCCGCGCCTCGATCGGTCCCGGCAGCCACCACCTCCACCCTTTCAGCCCGACGCCGGGCCGCGGCAGATCAGGCCTCGTGCACGTGCCGCCGGCCGATGGGCACGATCAGCGGTTTGTCGCTGACCGGGTCCTCCATGACCCGCGAACGCAGCCCGAACACGTCGTACAGGAGTTTCTCGCTGATCACATCACGCGGTGCACCCTGCGCTACCACGGCGCCGTCGCGCATGACGATGATGTTGTCGCTGTAGCGGACCGCGAGGTTGAGGTCGTGCAGCACCATCACGACCGTGCGGCCGGAGTCGGACAGCTCGTCGACCAGGTCGAGGACGTCCAGCGCGTGGGACAGGTCGAGGTAGGTGGTCGGCTCGTCGAGCAGCAGCATGTCGGTGCCCTGCGCGAGGGTCATGGATATCCACACGCGCTGCCGCTGCCCACCGGACAGTGCGTCGACCGGTCGGTCGGCGAGGTCCCGCACACCGGTCTGCGCGAGCGCCGCGTCCACGACATCGGCGTCGTCGGAGGACCACTGCCGCAACCACGACTGGTGCGGGTGTCGGCCGCGTGCAACGAGATCCGCGACGGTGAGGCCCTCGGGCGCCGACGGTGTCTGCGGCAGCAGCCCCATCTTGGTGGCGACGTCGCGCGTGCGCATCTTCGCGATGTCCTGGCCGTCGAGCACGACGTGCCCGGCTTTGGGTTTGAGCAGCCGGGACAGCGCGCGCAGCAGTGTGGACTTACCGCACCCGTTGGGACCGATGACGGTGGTGACGCCCGCGGCGGGGATGTCCAGGTGAAGGTCGGAGATGATCAGCCGATCTCCGTATCCGACGGCGATGCCGCGCGCACCGAGGCGCGAGATGGTCTCTGTCATTTCTTGGACGCCTTCAGGTTGTTGCGGACGAGCAGGTACACGAGGAAGGGGCCGCCGACGCCCGCCGTGACGATGCCGACGGGAAGCTGAACGGGCAGTATCACACGCGCCACGAGGTCGGCGCCCGTCAGCAGGAACGCCCCGGTCAGGGCCGCGGGGATCAGCGGCGGGGCGGGCAGCCGGGTCAGGCGCATCGCCACCTGCGGCGAGACGAAGGCGACGAAGGCGATCGGTCCGGACGCCGACACCGCGATCGCCGCGAGCAGCACCGCCGCGATCAGCAGCACCGCGCGCGTGACGGTGAGAGGGACGCCGAGCCCGCGGGCGACGTCGTCGCCGAGCTGAACCGCCTTGAGCGCGAATGCCGCACCGAGCGCGACGACCGCGGCGATACCGCCGACCACCGCGACCGCGGTGACCTGCGACCACGTCCGGGCCTCGAGCGACCCGACCAGCCAGGTCTGCGCGCGCGCCGCATCGCGGATGTCGGCGCGAACGATCATCCACGTGATGAGCGCCTGCATGAGCGCAGTGATCGCGACACCTATCAGGATCAGGCGCATGCCGTCGATACCGCCACGGAACGCGAGGACGTAGACCAGCACGCCCGTCAGCAGGCCGCCCACCAGCGACGCCGCCGGAAGCCCGACGCCCTCCGTGACGGCGGCGGCGAGACCACCGGTCGAGGTCACGAGGAACACCGCGAGCACACCCGCACCGGCTGTGATGCCGAGGATGTCCGGGCTGGCGAGCGGGTTGCGGGCGATCGACTGCACGATCGCGCCGGACATCCCGAGCGCGGCGCCCACGAGGACGCCCACGAGTGCCCGCGGCATGCGGAGGTCGTGCACGATGAACACGGTCACGCTGTCGCCCTGCCCGAAGATCGCCCGGACCACATCGACGAACGAGAGCGGGAAGTCACCCAGCCGGATGCTCAGGCAGAACACGACGAAGGTGCCCGCAGCGAGGACGCCGCTGACCAGTACCGGCCAGGGCCGCAGAACGAACGAGAGGACGGGACCGAACCGGGCGGCGCGGGGCAGCGGCGGGACATCGGGGCGCGTCTGCAGATCGGAGCTCACAGCTTGGCCGCCTTCCGCCACCACACCAGGACAACGAAGAACGGCGCGCCGACGAGGGCCAGCACGATGCCCACCTCCAGCTCGCCGGGCCGCGCGACTACGCGGCCGATTATGTCCGCGGTCAACAGGAGCACGGCACCGATCAGCGCCGAGTACGGCAGCAGCCACCGGTGGTCGGGGCCCGTGATGAACCGTGCGACGTGCGGCGCCATGAGGCCGAGGAATGCGATCGAACCGCAGGCCGCCGTACCCGCTCCCGCGAGCAGCGTGACGGCGACGATGCCGAAGCCGCGCGCTAGCCCGACGTTGAGGCCGAGTCCCTTGGCCACGTCGTCGCCCAGGTTGAGCAGGTTGATCGCCGGACCGTTTGCGAACGCCAGCAGGAGCCCGAGTATCAGGAACGGCGCGGTCGCGACGATGACGTCGTAGCCGCGACCGGAGACTGCGCCCGCGTTCCAGAAGCGCAGGGCATCGAGCGTCTGCTGGTCCGAGAGCGCGACCGCGGAGGTCATCGCCGACAGGAAGATCGAGACGCCGGTGCCCGCGAGGACGAGCGTGAGCGGCGACGCGACGCCGGAGCCCACGCTGGACAGACCGAACACCACCACGGCCGCGATCGCGGCACCGAGGAATGCGAACCACACGTACTGCAGCGGGTGGTCGAGCCTGCCGAGGTAGACGGTCACGACGACGGCGAATGCCGCCCCCTGAGTGATGCCCAGCAGGCCGGGGTCCGCGATGGGATTCCGCGTATGGCCCTGCATGAGCGCGCCCGCGACCGCCAGGGACGCCCCGACCAACACCGCGAGCAGCGTACGCGGCACCCGCAGGGTCTGGACGATGATCGCAGCCTCGTTGAGGTCCCTGTTCGCGACGCCCGGCCCGGTCGAGTAGCGGTAGAACACCGCGTCCCAGACGGTGCCCGGCGAGATCGCGCGGGACCCGATGGCCAGCGATGCGATCACCGTGACGGCGAGCGCGGAGACCAGAACCACGATCCCTACGAGGCGGCGCCGACGACGCCCCGCGCCGGCCCGGCTCGCGCCCGCGCGCCCGGCCGCGCCACCTGCCGGTGCGTCGGCTGCGGACTGTTTCAGACTCACCCCAGCGATGATAGGTTAACCTTTCCTACTCGCTTGCATGAGCCTCCTCACCGGCGTCCACGCGGGCGGTCGCCACGTGCCCGCTCCGGCGCCACCGCCTCACGGCCTAGGTTCCGGAGAGATACACCTGCGTGGGAGCAGTCCGCCCGCGGAGCACTGTCGCCGGTCCGGGCCGCCAGCGGCCGGCCTCGTCGACACCGGCGGCGATCACCGCCGGGGCCGAAGCCCAGGGAACGGAGGGGTCGGCCTTCGCGGCCGACGAGAGGCGGGCGGCCTCGTTGACCGGATCACCGATGACGGTGTATTCGAAACGGTCGGCAGCACCCACGTAGCCGGCGACGACCACGCCGTAGGACACGCCGCAACCCGCCCCGATCTCCGGCACCTCGACGACGAGGCGCCGCGTCATCACCCGCGCAGCGGCCAGGGCACAACCCGCGGGATCGTCGAGTTCGGTCGGCGCACCGAAGATCGCCAGGACCGCGTCGCCCTCGAACTTGTTGACCAGTCCACCGTGCCGGCCCACCTCCTCGACGACCACGGCGCAGAATCGGTTGACGAGCGAGACGACCTCGATCGGCGGGCGGGTGGCGGCGAGCGTCGTCGAGCCGATCAGGTCGATGAAGATGACTGCGACGGTGCGCTCCACGCCACCCAGTGCGGGCGCGGACTCGATGCTCGCGCGCGCCACCTGCTCGCCCACCTGCCGCCGGTAGAGGTCGCGCACCACCTCACGTTCGCGCAGCCCGCCCGCCATCGAATTGAACCCGGCCTGCAGGACCCCTAGGATCGACGCGTCGTAGACGGTGACCTCCGCCTCGTAGCGGCCGCGCTCCACCTTCGCCATCCCGTCGATCACGTTGCGCAGCGGCGCGGCCACGCGGGACTGGTTGAGCAGGGTCATGGTGATGCCGGTGACCGCCGCCACCGCTGCGAGCACGAGCGCGCTCATCGCGAGCTGCGTGATCGTGACGTCGCCGACGATCATCGCGAACACCATGATCATCGTGATCCCGAGCAGCGGCAGACCCGAACCGAGGGCCCACGCGCCAAGGGACCGGGTGAGCAGCCCATGCGTACGCTCGGACGGCACGTGGGTGCGCAGCACTATCGCGGCGACGGGGCGCATGCAGAACTCCGCGAGCTGGTACACGACGCCGCACACGACGAAACCACCGAGCACGCTGATCCCCACCACCTTGGGCACGAGCCGCAGGTCGTGCGATCCGTACAGCACACCCATCAGGACGGCGCCGGACAGCCAGCAGCTCAGCTCGACGGTTATGAGCCAGCGCGGCAGGTTCAGGGCGCGGCTCGCGTCGCGATCCGACGGCACGCGGTCCCGTTCCATCCACGCGAGGCGATGCCAGATCACGGTGATACCGATGACATGGGCCGTCATGAAGGCCGCCGCGATGAAGGCGGGCACGACCACCGCGTTGACGAGGAGCAGATCCGGAGCGAACACGCTGGGCGCCGGGATCCCGACAGTGATCAACAGTACCGCGAAGCCTGCGCCCACGGCGTTGGCCAGCCAACTGGTCAGGACGAGCAGAGCGGTCACGCGCACGCGCCGCGCGCGCCTGCTCGCGCCCCGACGGCCGAGCAGGACGGAGCCGAAGTCCCCGCCCGCCTGGCGCATCAGACGGCCACTGCGTCTCGGGCTATGGCCAGCTCCTCGTTCGTGGGTACGACGAGCACGGCGACGTCCGAGCCGTCGACGTCGATGCGCGTCGGCTCGGTGATCCGGCCGGTGCCGGACGGTCCGGCGTTGCGGTCGCCGTCGACGGCGATGCCGAACCGCTCCAGCCCTGCGAGCGAGTCCGCCCGGATACCCGGATCGTTCTCGCCGACGCCGGCGGTGAAGGTGATCGCGTCGACGCCGCCCAACTCGATCATGTAAGCGCCGATATACCGCCGCAGGCGGTGCACGTACACCTCGTACGCGAAACGCGCGGACTCGTCGCCGTCCGCGATGAGTCCCCGCACGGAACGGAAGTCGTTCTCCCCGCACAGCCCCTTCAGTCCGGAGCGGCGGTTGAGCAACTCGTCGATCTCGTCGACGCTCAGCCCGATGGCGCGACGCAGGTGCAACACCAGCCCCGGGTCGACGTCGCCGCTGCGGGTCCCCATGACCAGCCCTTCGAGTGGGGTCAGGCCCATCGACGTATCGACGGCGCGCCCGCCGCGCACGGCCGATGCGGACGCGCCGTTGCCGAGGTGCAGGACGATCTGGTTCACCTCGTCGGCGGGGCGGTCGAGTAGACCGGGGACGAGTGACGAGACGTAGCGATGCGACGTGCCGTGAAAACCGTAGCGGCGCAGGTCGTACTGTTGCGCGAGCTGCTTGTCGATGGCATACGCCGCAGCCTCCGCGGGTAGGTCGAAGAAGAACGCCGTATCGAAGACCGCGACCTGCTTGGTGTCGGGCAACAGCTCGCGTGCGACCTCGATACCCTCCACGTTGGGCGGGTTGTGCAGCGGTGCGAGCGTGGAGAGCCTGCGGATCTCATCGACGACGGCGTCGTCGATGATCGTAGGACGGTGGAAGCTGCGGCCGCCGTGCACCACTCGATGCCCGACGGCGGCGAGTCCGTCGAGGTCGATCCCCTTCTCGCGGAACTCGTCGAACACCTGGCGCAGCGCGACCCGGTGATCAGGGACCACCTCACCGATCCGCTCGACGATTCCGGAGACGAGCACCTCGCCCGAATCAGGGTGCAACAGTTGATACTTCAGCGACGACGACCCCGAGTTGAGGACGAGCACGGTGGGGTCTGTGGTCACTTGCTTCCCTTCGCCTGCGCCTGGATCGCGGTGATCGCGACGGTGTTCACGATGTCTTCTACCAGGGCTCCGCGCGAGAGGTCGTTGATCGGGGCGTTGAGCCCCTGCAGCACAGGACCGATCGCGACCGCACCCGCCGACCGCTGCACGGCCTTGTAGGTGTTGTTGCCGGTGTTGAGGTCGGGGAAGACGAGCACCGTCGCGCGCCCCGCGACGGGCGAGTCCGGCATCTTCGCCGCGGCGACGCTCGGCTCGACTGCGGCGTCGTATTGGATCGGGCCCTCCGCCAACAACTTCGGTTCACGCTCGTGCACGAGCCGCGTGGCCTCTCTGACCTTCTCGACGTCGGCGCCCGAGCCCGACTCACCCGTCGAGTACGACAGCAACGCCACGCGCGGATCGATGCCGAACTGCGCAGCGGTCTCCGCAGAACTGATCGCGATGTCCGCGAGCTGCTCCTGCGTCGGATCGGGCACGACGGCGCAGTCGCCGTACGCGAGAACCCTGTCCGGCAGACACATCAGGAAGATGGACGACACGGTCGAGACCCCGGGCTTGGTCTTGATGATCTCGAAGGACGGCCGGATCGTATGCGCCGTCGTGTGAGCGGCCCCGGAGACCATGCCGTCCGCGAGTCCTAGATGCACCATCAGCGTGCCGAAGTACGAGACGTCCTGGACGGTCTCGTGTGCACGTTCCAGTGTCATGCCCTTGTGCTTGCGCAGCTCGTAATAGGTCTGGGCGAACCGCTCGACGAGGTCCGTGGCGCGCCTCGGATCGATCACCGTCACCTCTTCGAGGTCTACGCCGAGCTCCGCCGCCCGCGCACGCACCCTGGACTCCGAGCCGAGGATCGTCAGATCGGCGACCTCGCGGCGCTGCAGGCGGCCCGCGGCGCGGAGGATGCGGTCGTCGTCACCCTCCGGCAGCACGATGTGCCGGCGGTCGGCGCGAGCGCGCGCGAGTAGCTGGTACTCGAACATCTGCGGGGTGACGACCTCCGGATTGGATACCTGGAGCGTGTCGAGCAACTCGTCTGAGGGGATGTACTTCTCCACGAGTGCCGTCGCGACGTCGATCTTGCGGACGGACTGTATTCCCACCCGTCCACGCGTGTCCGCGGCGATGCGGGCCGTGTCGTAGGTCCCCTGCGGGACCGAGATGATCGGCACGGACGGGGCGAGCCCCTCGACGAGGGTCCCGATCATCGGGTGCGGCGTGTACCCGCCGTTCAGCAGGATACCCGCGAGCGAGGGGAAGTTCGAAGCGCGGTGCGAGTTCACCAGCGCCAGAAGGACGTCCGAGCGATCCCCGGGCGCTACGACGGCGACCCCCTCGGTGAGACGCTCGAGGATGTGTTCGGCGGTCATACCGCCCACCAGGACAGACATCGCCTCGCGCGAAAGGAGTTCCGGGTCGCCCCACAGCATCCGGCCGCCGAGGGCGTCGAGGAGCTCGCTCATCATCGGCGCCACGAGCACGGGCTCCTCGGGCAGAGCCCATGCGGGGCGATCCGTGGCGCGTAGCGCAGCAGCGGTGTCCGCCAGGCGATCCGGAGCGGTGCGGTTGGCGACGACGGCCGCCGTGTGCGCGTGGTTGTTGCGGATCTCGGTCATCGCCTGCTCCGCGACGGCGGCGACCTGCTCGGGCGTCCGGTCCAGCGCCTTCACAGCGAGGAGGATCGAGGCGCCCAGGTTCACCGCGATGCGCGCGTTGAAGGCGAACTCCGTCGGCGTCGTGACGTCCGTGTAGTCCGACCCGAGCACGAGCACGAAGTCACACCGGTCCTCCACCGCGTGGAACCGGGTGACGATCTCGTTCAGCGCCGCGTCCGGGTCCTCGTGCACCTGCTCGTAGGTGACGCCCACGCAGTCGTCGTAGTCCAGGTCCGCGGTGGCATGCTCGAGCAGCAGTTCGAGGATGTAGTCGCGCTGCCCGGACCCCGTGACCCGGGGGATGGGCCGGAACACCCCGATGTTCCAGCCAGTGGAGGCCAGGAGGTTCATCGCGCCCAGCGCGATCGTGGACTTGCCGGTGTCCCCTTCGGAGGACGCTATGTAGATGCTGCTCGTCTTCGGGCGCGCGACCATGGGCACCACTATCCCATTCTCACGCCCCGATACCCGTCAGTGGCTCATGGCACGGTACGTGTCAGCGGACGACGAGCGCACAATGAAGACCGTTGCGAGTAGCGAGGAGGCATCGTGCAGCAGAGCTGGGAGTCGGACAGGCCCGCCGGTGCGGGATACCCGTCCGGCCTGCCCGCCGTCACCGTCGGGCGCGCCGAGGCCGTGCGGCGGCTCGCAGAGTTCGAGCGGACCGTTCCGCTCGAGGCCGGCACGGACCGGGCGGGTGCGGAAGGGCTACGCAGGGCCGCGGTGTGCCTCGCCGTCACCGGCGACGAGACGACGGGCGACGGGCTCCTGCTCACGTTCCGCAGCGCCCGGCTGCGCGGCAACCCGGCGCAGTATGCGCTACCCGGCGGTCGCCTGGACCCGGGCGAGACGCCCGAGGAGGCGGCCCTGCGCGAGTTGCACGAGGAGGTCGGGCTCGCGCTCGGCCACGCCGCCGTACTCGGCACGCTCGACGACTTCGTGGCCAGGTCGGGCCACCTGATCACCCCGATCGTGGTGTGGGCGGGACACGTGGGCGAGCTGGCGCCCAAACCCGACGAGGTCGCGATGATCTACCGGGTCTCCCTCTCCGAGGTCGACGCCGAGTACCGCACAGTCGAATCCGATGTGGGCCCCGTCTTCCAGTGGCCGTTCCGTGGCGCGTTCGTGCACGCACCCACCGCAGCGATGATCTATCAGTTCCGGGAGGTCGTCCTTCACGGACGCGCCACTCGCGTGGGCGACCTCGGGCAGCCCCGCTTCACCTGGACCTGATCAGTACCTCCCGGAGAGCAACGCACCCGCTCGGGGGACCCTCGTCTCCAGCCCGAGAGTGGCGAGGATGCGGTGCACGGTCGCGGTCGCCGCGGTCAGCACCGGCAGGCCGAGCTTGTCCTGCACCGCCTCGATCGCGGGCAGCGACGGCATCTGGACGCACGCAGACAGCACTACGGCGTCGACCCCGGTGGTGTCGAGGCGATCCACGTGCCGGATCAGATCCGCGGGATCCAGGCGCCCCACCTCGAGGTTGTCCGCGACCTCGAGGCTGACGGAATCGACGACATCGATACCCTCCGCACGGATGTAGTCGACGACCATCGTGGTGAGCGGCTTCATATAGGGCGTGACGATTGAGATCTTCTCGACCCCCATCGCCTGCACTCCTTGGATGAGAGCGCCCGCCGAGCTGAGAACGGGTGTCGGGACGCCGTTGCCCTGAGCGGTCTCACGCAACCGCGATTCGGACGCCCGGTGGTAACCCGGCCCCTGGGCCATGATCGCCACCAGGCACGCGTAGGCCAGGACGTCGCACCGGGCGTCGCTCAGCTCGAGCGCGCACCGGTCGCTGTCTCCGTCCATCCGCTTCAGCGACTCCGGGTCGACGTGCAGCATTCGCATGCGCGCCGAGTGGAAGGTGAACGCCTCATCAGGGAACAACGCGCCACGCGCGTTCAGCATTGCCGGTACCTCGGTCTCCATCGTGGTGTTGGAGCTGGGCACGATCTGCCCGATACGAAAGGCGGACATGGGTTCTCTCCTCGAATAGGTGTGTGTACGTGTCGTCGCGGGTCACGTGGCGAGGTCGGCGGCGCCGGTCTCGCGCAGCGTCGTCACGAGCCCCGCGGCGGCCAGATAGGTGACGGCCGCGACGCAGTAGGTCGCCGTGAAACCGAGGACGGGCACCAGCGCGGGCACCAACTCGATGCCCGCGATCGCGCCCACCCGGCCGAAGTTGAAACAGAAGCCGGCAGCGGTCGAGCGGATCTCAGTGGGGAACAACTCGGCATACCAGGCGCCGAAGCCGCTGAAATACCCGGTGAAGAAGCCGAGCAATGCACTCATTGCGCCGATCAGGACGACGTTGCCGGTAGTCCACGCGAGTGCTCCGCCGGTGAGCGGGATCAGTCGTACACCGAGGGCGAACAGCGGCACGGCGATCGCGATGCCGGTGAAGAACACGATGAATGCCCGCCGCTTTCCCACCCGCTCGGCCAGGACGCCGTACAGCAGGTACCCGAGCGTGGCCCCCACACCGGTCCACACCAGGAACACGGGCGCCTGGTCCACCTTCACGTGCAGGACGCTCTGCAAGTACGTCGGGGTGAACGTGATGATGATCCAGTAGCCGAACATGCCCAGCACGGACACGCCCAGCGCACGCAGGGTGGTACGACGCTGCGCCGGCGCGAAGATGGCCATGGGGCTCACGGAAGCCGTTGCCGCGGAACGGTTGCGGCGGCTCTCGAGCCACACCGGCGACTCCCGCACCGTCACGGCGATGACCAGCGCGATGATGTATGCGGGTACCGCGGCGACGACGAACAGCCGCCGCCATGAGGACGGGTCGGCGGGGTCCAACACGTTCCAGGCCAGCACCGCGGCGAGCAGCGTGCCGCCGGACCAGCCGGTCTGCAGGACCGCGATGGCGCGGGTTCGGGCGTGTGGCGGCCACGTCTCTCCTACGAGGGCGACGGCCGCCGACCAGAGGCCGCCGACGCCGATGCCCACAAGGATCCTGTACATACTCAGTTCGCCGACGCTGTCGGCGAACCCGCACATCAACGTGCCCGTCGCATAAGTGAGCACCGAGACCACCAGGGTCGCTCTGCGCCCGATCCGGTCGGCGAGGTAGCCGAGCAGGTAACCGCCGATTCCTGTCGCGAGCAGGAACCACGCGACCGAGGACACGACGTCCGCGAGCGTTGCGCCGAACGCATGGGACACCGCGAGGATGACGAAGCTGAACACCGCCGCGTCGACGGCATCGAACAGCCACGCGGCCCAGGATCCGCCGAGCGCGGCGTACCTGCGCACCGGAGCGACAGCTCCGTCAGCGGCGGCCCGCTCCTGTTCTCCCACACCCATCGGTGAAAACCTCTCCGCGAACGGCACCGACCACACCGTCGTAGCCTGATGTCCGAATTCGCTCGTCGAGAAGACAGTAGAGGCAACCGAAGTCCCTGCACAGCGCCGTTTTGCGACGGTGCCATCGCAGATCGCGATGGCGGGGAGGTTCAGTGCTCGGCGGCCCGCAGGTGCTCGAGGAACAGTCGGGAGGCGGGTGCCAGGGCATCCGCACGCCGCACACACACCGACAGTTCGCGGTCGGCCCAGGCCTCGTCGAGGTGCAGAGCCCGGACGCCCGTCAGCGCGAAGTGTGCGAGGTTGGCGGCCGGCAGCACACCTACCCCTAAGCCGCACTCGACCATCCGACACAGCGTGTCGTAGGACGACACCTCGACGGACGAGCGCAGTGCAGGTCCCTCCCTGCCCGCCGCCGTGAGCATCTGTAGCCGTAGGTGCGTCCCGGTGCGTAGGACGACGTGCTCGAACTCTAGGGTCTCGACGAAGGTGACCGACTTCCTTTGCGCCAGAGGATGATCAGCGGACACAAGCACCATCAGGCGGTCACGACGGAACGGGTACACCTCGATGTCGGCGTGATATGGCAGTGTCGTGAAGACGCCGATATCGGCGAAGTTGTCGCCGATGGCCTCGGTGATCGACAGGCTGTCGCGCTCGAGGATCTGTAGTCGAACCCGAGGGTGCAGATCCGCGAACGACCGCACCAGGGGCGGTAGCGCCGTCGACACTGCGGAGATGTTGGCGAGTACACGTACGAGCCCGCGAGAGCCGTCGGAGTACTCCCTCATCCGCGACACCAGATCATCCATGTCGCCGAGCACCTCGCGAGCGGCTACCGCGAGGAACGCTCCCGCCGCCGTCGGACTGATCCCCCTGTTCGTGCGGACGAGCAGCGCCGTGCCCAGGCGTTCCTCGAGGTCACTCAGCCGCCTACTCACGGCCGCCGCAGCAAGATGCTCGCGCGCCGCGACATCCGTGATGGTGCCCAGTTCCACCACCCGCACGAACAACCGCAACGACAGCGGGTCCAGTGTCGCGGTCCCACGCTGTCCCGTGTCGGGTTGCGGCGTCATCATCGACGATAAGATACGCGCGGCCCGCGCGCGTCGAGGGTGAGACCGCCGCAGCGAGGCAGCGGGCTACGCGAGCTTACGCAGCCGGGGCTCCAGATCGGACTTGAACAGGTCGAGGAAGCGGCGCTGATCGTGCCCGGGGGCATGGAACACGAGGTGGTTGAGGCCGGCGTCGGTGTACTGCTTGACGGCGGCCACGGCCTCGTCGGGGTCTGACGCGACGATCCAGCGCTTGGCGACCTGCTCGATGGGCAGCTCATCGGCGAGGCGCTCCATCTCGCTCGAGCTGCCCACGCTGTGCTTCTGCTCGGCGGTCAGGGACAGCGGCGCCCAGAACCGCGTGTTCTCCAGTGCGGCCTGCGGGTCCGGGTCGTAGCTGATCTTGATCTCGATCATCTTGTCGATCGATGCGACGTCCCGCTCCGCCTTCGCCGCGCCCTCGGCGACCGCGGGCATCAGCTTCTCGGTGTACAGGTCCATCCCCTTGCCCGACGTGCAGATCACGCCGTCGCCGGCGCGCCCCGCGTACCGGGCTACGACGGGACCACCCGCGGCGATGTACACCGGCACCGGCGTGTCGGGAATGTCGAACAGCACGGCGTCCTGCGTGTGGTAGTACTCGCCGTCGAAGTTCGTCACCTCGCCGGACCACAGCTCGCGCATCAGCCGCACGGATTCACGTAGACGCGCGAAGCGCTCCTTGAACTCGGGCCACTCGCCTTGGAAGCCGGTGGCGTATTCGTTGAGCGCCTCGCCGGTCCCGGCGCCGAGGAAGATCCGATCGGGGTACAGGCACGCCATGGACCCGAAGGCCTGGGCGATCACTGCGGGGTTGTACCGGAACGTCGGCGTCATCACCGATGTTCCTATCTGGACCCGCCGCGTCCGCTCGCCCACTGCGGCCATCCAGGCCAGCGAGAACGGCGCGTGCCCGCCGTTCACCCGCCACGGCTGGAAGTGGTCGCTCACGGCGACCGAGTCCACGCCCGCGGCCTCCGCTGCCACCGCGATCTCGACCAGCTCACGCGGCGCGAACTGCTCCGCCGACGCCTTGTATCCCAACTTCAACTCCGCCATGGATCCGAGCCTACTGCGGACTCCGTGTCCTAGGCTGGACATAAACCATTATTCAGGTTTTACAGTCGACTGCATGAGTATGGAATCCGTCGCGTGGACCAGCCTGTACCGCGGGACCCACAATGCCGAGACCCCCGCCCGCCGGCCCCGCGAGACACTGCGCCGCATGGGCCCGTTCGTCCGCCCACACGCAGCTCGGCTCGCGGGCTTCCTCACCCTGTCCGTCCTCTCGGCGCTCACCGCAGTCGCCACTCCCCTGCTCGCGGGAAGGGTGGTCAACCACATCGTGGCGGGCGGACCCGCGCACATCGTCGTCGAGATCGCCGTCGTCATCGCGGTACTCGCGCTCGCGGGCGCCGCCGTCGACCTAGGGTCGCGACAGCTCTCCGCACGGATCGGCGAAGGCCTCATCTACCAGCTGCGCACCGAGGTCTTCGACCACGTGCAGACGATGCCCGTCGCATTCTTCACACGCACGCGCACCGGTGCGCTGGTCTCGCGTCTCAACAACGACGTGCTGGGCGCGCAGCGCGCGTTCTCCGACACCCTCGCCGGCGTCGTCACCAACGTGGTCACGCTCGCACTCACGCTGGGTGTGATGGTGTCCATCTCGTGGCAGATCACCGCCCTCGCACTGATCCTGCTGCCGGTCTTCATCGTTCCGTCGCGCAGCATGGGCCGGCGCATCGCGGCGATGTCGCGCACTGCGGCGCGGCACAACGCGTCCATGAGCGACCAGATGACGGAGCGCTTCTCCGCGCCCGGCGCCACGTTGGTGAAACTGTACGGACGTCCCGAAGCCGAGTCGGAGGAGTTCGCGCGGCGTGCAGCCGGTGTGCGGGAGATCGGTGTGCGAACAGCCATGGCGCGCACCACGTTCGTCACGCTGCTGACACTCGTTTCGGCGCTGGCCCTCGCCCTCGTGTACGGCCTGGGTGGATTCCTCGCACTGGAGGGGCGCCTGCAGGCGGGCTCCGTCGTCGCCCTGGCGCTGCTGCTCACCCGGCTGTACGCGCCGCTCACGTCGCTCGCGAGTGCGCGCATGGAGGTCATGACGGCCCTCGTATCCTTCGAGCGGGTCTTCGAGGTCCTCGATCTCGAGCCGATGATCGCCGACGCCGACGACGCCGTGGACCTGCCGCGCGGCCCCCTCACTCTGGCCTTCGACGGTGTGCGCTTCGCCTACCCGTCCGCCGATCGGGTCTCGCTCGCGTCGCTGGAGGAGGTCGCCCAGCTGGACAACCGCGCGGGAACAGAAGTGCTGCATGATGTCTCGTTCGCGGCACCCGCGGGCAGCATGGTGGCTCTAGTCGGCAGTTCCGGAGCCGGCAAGTCGACGATCGCCCAGCTCGCCACGCGCCTGTACGACGCGGACTCGGGCGCCGTGACCCTGAACGGCGTCGACGTCCGCGACCTGAGTGCGCGGTCGCGCCGCGCCGCCGTCGGGCTCGTGACCCAGGACGGGCACCTCTTCCACGATTCGATCCGGGCCAACCTGCTCCTCGCGGCTCCCGACGCCACCGACGATCAGCTACGCGGCGCGCTGCGCCGGGCACGGCTCGAGGACCTCGTGGACGCGCTACCGGAGGGGCTGGACACCGTCGTGGGCGAGCGCGGATACCGGCTCTCGGGAGGCGAGCGACAGCGCCTCACCATCGCGCGGCTGCTGTTGGCACAGCCATCACTCGTGATCCTCGACGAGGCCACGGCACACCTGGACTCGACCTCCGAGGCGGCCGTGCAGGCCGCCCTCGCGGAGGCTCTGGCGGGGCGGACGTCGCTGGTGATCGCCCACCGGCTCTCGACGGTTCGCGACGCCGACCTGATCCTCGTGCTGGAGCGGGGCCGGATCGTCGAACGCGGCACGCACCCCGAGCTACTCGCCCGCGGCGGTCGCTACGCGGAGCTGTACCGCACGCAGTTCGCCGACCAGGCCGCGTGAGTTCGGCATACCATGCGGCATGAGCTCACCGACCGCAACAGACCTGCCCCACCTGCGCCGCTGCGTCGAGCTCGCTCGCGAGGCCCTTGCAAGCGGCGACGAGCCCTTCGGTTCCCTCCTCCTCGAAACCTCGCGCGTGCGCATCGAGGAGCGGAACCGGGTGAACAGCGGCGACGCCACCCGCCATCCGGAGTTCGAGATAGCACGTTGGGCTGCAATGCATCTCACTCCGGACGAGCGCCGCAACGCGGTCGTCTACACCTCGGGCGAGCACTGCGCGATGTGCAGCGCCGCCCACGCGTGGGCGGGACTCGGCGCCATCGTCTACGCCGGGAGTGCAGCGCAGCTCACCCGCTGGCGGCACGACTGGGGACTGGGCGAGAGTCCCGTTGCGCCCCTTACGATCCGTGAGGTCGCGCCCGGAATCCACGTGCGCGGTCCCGAGCCCTCCCTCGCCGACGAGCTGCGCGAGCTGCACGCCCGCAGCGCGGGAATCGCCGGGTGAGGCGGGACCCGTGCACGGGTCGGGCTCGCTGTGCGCCCGTTACGCGGCGCCGGTCCCGGCGGGCTGCTCCGCATGCGCGGCCTCGAGGTCGTCGAGGCGCTCCCCGACGAACTCGACGACCGTGCGGTACGCGTCCAGGGATTCGCGCGTCGCGCCGATCGCGACCGGGAAGGCGTGCACCTGGCCGTCGTAGACGTGCAGTTCGTTCTCGACACCGGCTCGGTCGAGCGACTCGGCGAGGTTGCGCGCGTCGAGCTCGAGGGCCTCGCGATTCGCGCATGTGACCACGGTGGGCGGGAAGTCGGCGGCGGTCTCGTCGGTCGTCATGTCCTCCGGGCCGTCGAGTGCCTCGGGACCCTGCGCGAAGATCGCCTGCAGATGCGCGATGCGACGGATGGGCAGCATCGCGTCGTACCGGCCCGAGCGCCGCGGGTCGGCCGCGATGTTGAGGAACGGTGAGAACCCGATGAACGCGGCTGGTCGGGGCGCTCCATCGCGTGCGGCGTACTCGATGACCTTGGCACTGACGTAACCGCCGGCCGAGTCACCCGCGACCACGACGCGATCGAAGCCGTCGTCGAGCAGTTCCCGGTACGCCTGGTAACCGTCGTGCGCGGACGTGCCCACGCCGCCGTCGGGGTACTGGCGGTATTCGACGTTGTAGACCGGCACACGCAGACCCCGCGCGAGCATGACGGCGATCCGCCGGTGGGAGTCCAGGTTGCCTGCGATGAAAGCGCCGCCGTGGTAGTACGCGAGCGCGGTGTCGGGCCGCATGTCGACCCCGATCGGCACGATCTTCTCGGCGGGCACACCGGCGATCGTCGTCTGCTCGATCGTGGCGCCGCGCACGGACTGCGGCACCTTCGCGAGCCACGGCTCTACGGTGCGCAGTAGATCGAGCCGGCGCATCGGGAAGAACCGCATGACGGTCTTCATCACGATCCGGACGAACCAGAACAGTACGAATGCGCGGACGCTGCGTCCGCGATGGGCGATCACCGGCATGGCGACTACTCCTAACCAGGGCGTGCGCGTGGCGCGGCGGCACACATGCCGAGCCTCACGATCTCTCTCTACACTCACAACGTCCGCCGGCGCGGCGGACATACCCGTATCGGCCCGGAATTGACGATCGTCACGTCGACGTCCGACTGCTCGACCGCCGCTACCCCCGCAGACCTGACACAATCGTCCCGCACAACTTCCGCACGCTCGCCGACGCACCGGAGGATCCGCCGCAGTGGGTAGAAATCCCATCCCCGACCAGTACCTACTGTCCGGCCTAGCCGCCGAGCCACGCACGCTGGTCGATGTCCTCCACGCATGCGTAGAGGCATATCCCGAGGAGCCCGCGGTCGACGACGGCGAGCTGGTCCTGACCTATTCCGAGCTGTGGGACGAGGTCACGGAGGGCGCCGAGTTCCTGGCCCGCAACGGCGTGCGCACCGGGGACCGCGTGGGCGTCCGGATGCCGTCCGGGCACCGCTCGCTGTACATCGCGATCCTGTCTACGCTGGCCGCGGGCGCCGCATACGTGCCCGTCGATGCCGACGACCCCCAGGAGCGCGCCGACCTGGTGTTCGGCGAGGCCGACGTAGCGGCCGTCTTCACCGGCACTGGCCTGTGGCGCTCGGACCGTGCCAAGGAGCGCGGCGAGGGCGCCCCGCGGCACCCCGGCCCCGACGACGACTCGTGGATCATCTTCACCTCGGGTTCGACCGGCACACCGAAGGGCGTCGCGGTCTCGCACCGCAACTCGGCGGCCTTCGTCGACGCCGAGGCGCGCCTGTTCCTCCAGGAACAGCCCCTCGGCCCGGGCGACCGCGTACTCGCGGGGCTGTCGGTTGCCTTCGACGCCTCGTGCGAGGAGATGTGGCTCGCATGGAGGCACGGCGCGTGCCTGGTCCCGGCGCCACGGTCACTGGTCCGCTCGGGCATGGACCTCGGCCCCTGGCTGGTGTCGCGGGACATCTCCGTGGTGTCGACGGTGCCGACGCTCGCCGCGATGTGGCCGGCCGAGGCGCTGGAGGCGGTGCGCCTGCTCATCTTCGGAGGCGAGGCCTGCCCACCCGAGCTCGCGCAGCGGCTCGCGGTCGATGGCCGGGAGGTGTGGAACACGTACGGGCCCACGGAAGCCACCGTCGTCGCCTGCGCCGCGCCGCTCGACGGCACCGGCCCGGTGCGCATCGGGCTGCCGCTGCGGGGGTGGGATCTGGCCGTCGTCGACGCCGGCGGGGAGCCCGTGGCGGTAGGCGAGACCGGCGAGCTGGTGATCGGCGGCGTCGGGCTGGCCCGCTACCTCGATCCGGCGAAGGACGCCGAGAAGTACGCGCCCATGGAGACCCTCGGCTGGGACCGCGCCTATCGTTCCGGCGATCTCGTGCGGCTCGAAGAGGAGGGCCTACTGTTCGAGGGCCGAGCCGACGATCAGGTGAAGGTCGGTGGCCGCCGCATCGAACTGGGCGAGGTCGACAACGCGTTGCAGAACCTCCCCGGCGTCGCCGGTGCCGCCGCCGCGGTGCGGAAGAACGCGGCCGGGACATCGATGCTCGTCGGGTACCTGGCCTCGACTGATCCGGATTTCGATCTGGGCGCGGCGCGTGCGCAGCTCGCCACGCTGCTGCCGGCGGCGCTCGTCCCGCGGCTCGCCCTCGTCGACGAGCTGCCGACGCGCACGTCGGGCAAGGTCGACCGCGACGCGCTGTCCTGGCCGCTCCCCGGCCTCGGCGATGCGGAAGCCGGCGACCTGGACGGGACAGCGGCGTGGGTCGCCGAGAAGTGGACGGGGATCCTGGGCGCCGCGATCACCAGCGAGGATGCCGACTTCTTCGCTGAGGGCGGCGGCTCGCTGAGCGCCGCACAGTTGGTCACGGCGCTACGCGAGCGGTACCCCGAGGTCACCGTCGCCGACCTCTACGATCATCCGCGGCTCGGATCCCTTGCCGCGCGACTGGATTCGCTGGACCCCGCCGAGACCACAGAACCGCGCATCGTGCGCCCCACACCGCGCTCGACGGGCATCGCACAGATGGTCCTGTCCATCCCGCTCACCACGTTGACCGGTCTGCAGTGGCTGACGTGGCTGGCGATCGCGAACAACGTCTTCGCGGCCGTCGCCGACGTACCCTGGGTTCCCACTCTCGGCTGGTGGGCCGTACTGGTGATGTTCATCCTGTTCATCACGCCGCTCGGACGCATGACGATGTCCGTGGTCGCCTGCCGCCTGCTGCTGTCGGGGCTCCAGCCCGGCGTGTACCGGCGCGGCGGACCCGAACACCTTCGACTGTGGATCGCCGAGCGGTTCACCGAGGCGTCGGGCGCCGCATCGCTGTCGGGGGCGCCGTGGATGATCTACTACGCCCGTGCGCTGGGAGCCACCGTCGGCCGCGGAGTGGACCTGCACACCCTCCCACCCGTCACGGGCATGCTCGAACTCGGCGACTTCGCCTCGGTGGAGCCCGAGGTGGACCTCGCGGGGCACTACCTGGACGGCGACGAGCTGCACGTCGGCGAGATCCGGATCGGTGAGGAGGCGTCCGTCGGGGCGCGCTCGACGCTGCTGCCGGGCACGCGGATCGGCCGGCGCGCCGAGATCGCACCGGGTTCCGCGGTCTTCGGGAAGGTCAAGGCCAAGCAGCACTGGGCCGGGTCGCCCGCTGAGAAGATCGGCAAGGCCGAGCATCCTTGGCCGCAGGAGCGGCCGCCGAGGCGCAGTTTCTGGGTACCCGTGTACGGGGTGAGCTCGATCCTGCTGGCGGCACTGCCGATGGTCGCGATCACCGCGGGGCTCTCGTTGATCGGCTGGACCGTGTCGGGCACGTCGACACTGCGCGAGGCTGCGACCGGCGCACTCCCGGCTCTGCCCGTCGCTGCGGTCGCGGCGCTGGTCGTGTATGCGCTGTTCACGCTGATCGCGGTGCGCCTACTGTCGATCGGGCTGCGGCCCGGTTACCACGCCGTGCGCAGCCGCATCGGCTGGCAGATGTGGGCGACCGAGCGGCTGATGGACGCCGCGCGCACGTTCCTCTTCCCGCTCTACGCCTCGCTACTCACGCCGGTGTGGTTCCGTCTGTTGGGCGCCTCCGTCGGCAAGGACGCGGAGATCTCGACGGCGATGGTGATCCCTAAGTTCACATCGATAGGCGACGGCTCGTTCCTGGCGGACGACACCATGGTCGCCTCCTACGAGCTCGGCGGCGGATGGATGCGCATCGACGAGGCCAAGATCGGAAAGCGCGCGTTCCTCGGGAACTCCGGCATGACCGGGCCTGGGCGCCGGGTGCCGAAGGACTCGCTGGTCGCGGTGCTGTCGGCGACCCCGTCGAAGGCCAAGAGCGGGACGTCGTGGCTGGGCTCGCCGCCGGTGCGCCTGCGCCGGACCGCCGGCTCCACGGACTCCACGCTCACCTACCACCCGTCGACGGGGCTGCGGGTCGCCCGCGGCATCGTCGAGACCGCGCGGCTGCTGGCCGTGTTCGTGAGCTTCGGGTTGGGTCTCGCGGTGCTGGTCGGCCTCGAGTACTTCGCGGTGAACCTCGGGTGGTGGGTGGCCGGGCTCCTGTCGGGCGTGACACTGCTGGTCGCCGGGGCATGCGCGTGCTGCGTAGCCGCTTTCGCGAAGTGGCTGGTGGTGGGCCGGATCGGGCGTGAGCAGCACCCGCTGTGGTCGTCGTTCGTGTGGCGGAACGAGCTCTCGGACGCCTTCGTCGAGTGCGTCGCCGCGCCGTGGTTCGCGCATGCCGCCACCGGCACCCCGATCCTCAACCTGTGGCTGCGGATGCTGGGGGCCAAGATCGGCCGCGGCGTGTGGTGCGAGACGTACTGGCTGCCCGAGGCCGACCTGGTGACGCTCGGTGACGCGGCGACGGTCTCGCGTGGCTGCGTCGTGCAGACGCACCTGTTCCACGACCGGATCATGGCCATGGACACCGTTGTCCTAGGGCGCGGCGCCACCCTGGGGCCGCACTGTGTGGCGCTGCCCGCGTCGTCGGTGGGCGACGGCGCGACGGTCGGGCCGGCGTCACTCGTCATGCGCGGCGACTCGGTGCCCGCCGACACCCGCTGGCAGGGGAATCCGATCTCCCCGTGGACCAAGAGCGACAAGAAGCGCAGCAGGGACTGAACCGCGTCCAGCCGGCGACCACGAACTGGCGCCGCTGCGTGGACCGTCGACTAGCTCGGCTGAGAGCCGGGTGTCGCGGCGGCACCCCGCGCCGCCCGCGACGCGGCGCTGATCCGCGTGATCAGCTCGCGCGCCTCGGTGAGTTCGCGCTCGGTCACGGCGGCGCCGACCGCGTTCGCCCACGCGTGCTGCGCCTCACGCAGCCGGCCGAGGGTCCCTCGGCCGAGCAGCGTCGGCGACACCAGCTTGGCGCGCTTGTGCATCGGGTTGGGCAGATATTCGGCCCAGCCACGGGCGACGAGGTCGTCGGCGACCCGCTGCACGCTCTGCCGGGCCAGGCCGAGCCCGACCCGGCGAGCGATCTCGGCGACCGGCAGCGGTTCGTCCAGCGTGGCGCCGAGGACCTGCCACTGGGCAGGACTCAGGCCCGCCGGCCGGGCGATGGCCTCGGCTGCGGCGAGGAACTCGCCGTTCAGCTCGAACGCTGGGAGCACCAGGTCGGTGACCGCATCCCCTGCGTGTGAACGGCTCATGCGCTGGTGAGCGCGTCGAAATAGCGGCGCTCCCCCGTCGTGTACAGCCCGTACCACGCATCGAGCACAGGCGGCGGGAAGGCGCCGACGGCATCGAATACGGCGCGCGCGAAGTCGACGGGGAACATCGCCGGCGCCGTGATGACCCCACCGTCGGTGACGACACGCTCCTCCCGGTACCGCCCGGCACCGCGGTAGCCGGCCGCCCCCGCGAGGAAGTCGCGAGCGTTGGACGTGTGGTCCACGCTGTCGAGTTGCCCGTCACGCGCCAGCCCAAGAGTCGCGCCGCAGATGGCGGCCACCGTTCCGCCCTGCTCGCGGACGCGGCGCGCGAGCAGCAGCGCGTCTGCATGCCCGTCGCCCCAGGTCTCGGCTCCGGGCAGGATCAGCAGGTCCGGGACCCCGACCTCGTCGAGCGCCCGGTCCGGGAGCACTGCGATGCCGCCCTTGCTGCGCAAGGGATCCCGTGCCTCGCCGGCGGTGGCGACGCTCAGGTCGGCCCCGTTCTCCCGTGCCCACGCGAGCCCCGCCATGAGGAATCCGTACTCCCAGTCCGCCATCGTCTCCGTCACGTACAGCACCACGTCGGTCACGATCCGCCTCCAAATTATTGACAGCCTGCTGTCATTATTCAGCCATGACAGCCTGCTGTCAATATCTGTCGATGCGCACCCGGCTCATCCGGCGAGCGTGCTCACGCGCAAGTAGAGTGGGCGAGCCGAGGAACCGAATACACCGAGAGGATGTGCCTGCGTGGCGCGTAAACCGGCCAAGAAGACCGCAGGCGGCAACGGCGGCGTAGGCGGGCCGGTGACCGGCACCCACTCCATCGTGCGCGGAATCGACCCGTACCTGCCGAACAACGGCAACACCGGCTATCGGGTGTCGCGCTACGACCTCGAGATCGACTACAAGGTGCCGAGCAACCGGCTCACGGGACGCGCAACGATCACCGCGACGACGACGGTGCCCCTCACCCGGTTCTGCCTCGACCTCGCGGACACCATGAAGCCCACCAAGGTAAGCGTCAACGGACGGCGCGTGGCACGATTCGCGCAGCGCCGCGGGAAACTCGAGATCACACTCCCCGGCGAGCTCCCGGCGGGCGCAGCGATGACCGTCGGCATCCGGTACGGGGGCCCGCCCGGCCCCATCCGCGGCCAGTGGGGTGAGGTCGGCTGGGAGGAGCTCACCGACGGCGTGCTGGTCGCGTCTCAGCCCAACGGCGCGTCCAGCTGGTTCCCGTGCGACGACCATCCTGCGTCCAAGGCGTCCTATCGGCTGGCGATCACCACCGATTCGCCGTACCACGTCGTCTCGAACGGAGTCCTGGTTGCACGCAGTACGTCCGCAGGTCACACCACCTGGGTGTTCGAGCAGGCGGCCCCGATGGCGACCTACCTCGCAACCATCCAGATCGGCCAGTACGAGTACCTGAAGATCGCGGACAAGCCGACACCGATCCGCGCCGCGATTCCGGCCCGGCTGCGCGGTGAGTTCGCGCGCAGTTTCGACCGGCAAGAGCAGATCATGCGCGCGTTCACGCATTGGTTCGGCCCGTATCCTTTCCCGCAGTACACCGTGGTGGTCACCGACGACACACTGGAGATCCCGATCGAGGCGCAGGGCGTCTCCACGTTCGGCGCCAACCACTGCAACGGCAGCCACGACTCCGAACGCCTCATCGCGCATGAGCTCGCGCACCAGTGGTTCGGCAACTCGCTGACCCTCACCCGATGGAAGGACATCTGGCTGCACGAAGGGTTCGCCTGCTACAGCGAGTGGCTGTGGGCGCAGGAGTGCGGCAGCGGCACGACGCAGGGCATGGCGGCGCGCTACTACCGTCGGCTGGCATCCTCGCCACAGGACATCGTGCTCGGCGACCCCGGCCCGGCCGATATGTTCGACGACCGCGTCTACAAGCGCGGCGCACTCACGTTGCACGCGCTGCGGGTCGAGATCGGTGACGCGAATTTCTTCGCGCTGCTGCAGGATTGGACCGCCAGGTACTGGCACACGTCGGTGTCCACCGAGAACCTGGTGAGCCTGGCCTCCGCCTTCAGCCCGCACCCGCTCCGCGACTTCTGGCAGCGGTGGCTCTACGAGAAACCACTGCCGCCACTGCCGGTCCTGCCGTAGACACGCGCTGTCGGCTCCGCTACGCAATAGTCGACGTATCGAAGGTGGGGGCGCGTGGTATCGGCAGGTCGGACAGCGACCAATGGGCCACCTACTTGCTACGAACTTATTTATGTTCTTACAATGATTGTATGACTACAACCATCGCGGAGCTGAGCGCGCGAAGGAAGCAGCTCGTCCTGCTGACGTGCTGTCTGTCCCTGCTCATATCGTCGATGGACGCGACGATCGTCAACGTCGCTCTGCCGGCCATCCGCACCGACCTACATACTCCCGTCAGCCACCTGCAGTGGGTCGTCGACGTCTACACGCTCACGCTCGCGAGCCTGCTCATGCTGTCAGGGGCGGCCGCCGACCGATTCGGGCGTCGCCGGGTGTTCCGAATCGGCTTGGTCGCCTTCGCCGTCGGTTCGCTGTTGTGCAGCCTGGCGCCGTCGATCGGCGTTCTCATCGCGGCGCGTTTCGTCCAGGCGATCGGCGGCTCGATGCTCAACCCCGTGGCCATGTCCATCATCACGACGGTGTTCACCGGCCGCGTCGAACGCGCCCGCGCGATCGGCATGTGGGGCGCCGTCGTCGGGTTGTCGACGGCCATCGGCCCGCTGGTGGGTGGTCTGCTGATCGACTCTCTCGGTTGGCAGTCGGTGTTCTGGATCAACCTGCCGATCTGCGCCGCGGCGCTCGCCGGCACATTCCTGGTGGTGCCGGAGTCCCGCTCGGCATCGGCTCGCCGCATCGACCCGATCGGCCAGGTCTTCGCGGTGGTCACGCTGTTCACGCTCGTCTTCGGCCTCATCGAGAAGCGGCCGCTGATGCTGATCGTCACGGTTGCGGCGCTGGCCGGGTTCATCTGGCATGAGCGTCGCCACCCGACCCCGTTCATCGACCTGCGGTTCTTCCGCAGCATCCCGTTCTCGGCCGCGACCGTGACCGCGGTGTTCGCGTTCGCAGGGCTCGCCGCATTCCTCTTCACCATGTCCATCTATCTGCAGGACACGCGGCACTTCTCATCGATCGAGACCGGCGTGCTGTTCCTCCCCATGGCGCTCGGCGTGTTCCTCGCCGCGCCCCTGTCCGGACGGCTCGTCGGCAGATACGGGACGCGGCCCTCTCTCCTCGGCGCCGGGATCCTCATGACCGCCGCTTCGGTCCTGCTGACGACCGTGACCTCGGCCACGCCGGTCCCCCTACTCGTCGTGGTGTTCGCGGTCTTCGGCGTGGGCTTCGGTCTGGTCAACGCTCCGATCACCAATTCGGCGGTGAGTGGGATGCCCATCGAACGCGCCGGTGCCGCGTCCGCCGTCGCATCGACGAGCCGGCAGGTCGGATCGAGCCTCGGCGTCGCCCTGTGCGGTCTGCTGGCGGGGGCGGGGCTCTGGTGGGTGATCGCGGCACTCGCGGCCGGCGTGCTGGTGCTGGGAATACTGTCGAATTCCGCTGCAGCGCAACGCTCGGTCGAGCGCACGGCGCCACTGCTCGGGGCGGGGGCCGGCGATGCCCGATGACACTCCCGACGAGGTCTGGGCGCTGCTCACGCACGCGGTGATGGAGCGCCGCGGGGCGTTCCGTCGCGCGGCGGCCGAGCGAGCCGGACTACCCTTCAGCAGGGTTCGCGTGCTCAAGCGGCTGCGGCGCGGCCCCATGACGATCGGGCGCATTGCGGAATCCGCCGATATGGACGCCCCGGCCGCCACCGTCGCCGTCAACGACCTGGTCGAGCGCGGGCTCGTGGACAGGACCCCGGACCCGCACGACCGTCGCGCGCGGCTGGTCTCGCTCACGGCTGCGGGACGGGCCACAGTAGCGGACGCCGTCAGTCCACCTGGAATCGCGCCACCCGAACTCGAGGCCCTGACCACGGACGAACTGCGCGTGCTCGCAGATATCGCCCGCAGGCTGCAGGTCCCCTGAATCAGCTTGCGCGGATCGAGATCCCGGCATCGTCGAACACGGCCGTCGACTGCGCGGCGGCGATGCGCCACCGGCCGTCGTCACGGGAGAGCACGTAGAGCGGCGCGGTGTCCGGCACATGGCGCAGCCGGGCACCGTCGAGGGCGTGCGGGCGGACCCGCACGGTGACGACGGCGACGTCGGGGCGCACGAACAGGATCCGCTCGATGTCGTAGTCGCCGGTGTGGTCGGCCATCGAGCGCGGCAGCGCGGTGGCGGTGAACGCGTCGATCGCGGCCCGGCCGGTCAGCCGCCGGCCGTGCGCGGTGGTCCACACGGCGTCTTCGCGGAAGAGCTCGCGGAACTCCGCAGCGCGGCCCGCACGCTGCACCCGCGGCAGCCGCTGCACGAACTCCACCACGGCGCGCACGTCGTCGTCGGTGCCGCCCACCGAGAGCGGGGCGATGGGGTGCGGGGAATCAGACATACTTCAACCCTCCCGCATCAACCCCACTCGAGGTCAACATTGCGCTCACGCCGATCGGATCGGCACCGCTCAGCGCCCCGTGAACACGGCCGGCCTCCGCTCGACGAACGACCTCATCCCCTCCGCACCGTCGTCGGTGCCGAACAGCCTCGCCACCTCGGGCGCGAGACGCTCGGCCGCCGCGGCATCGCCCTCCAGGCGCGCTCGGTGCGCACTGTCGAGCACGGCCTGGACCCCCAGTGGGGCAGCCGATTCGGCCACGGTCCGGGCGATCTCCCGAGCGCGGGCGAGCGGATCACCGTCGACGATCTCCTGCACGACGCCGATACGGTGTGCCTCCGCGGCGTCGAACTCGTCTCCGGTGAGCATCCACCGCATGGCGTCGCCCCACCCCGCCGTCCGCGGGAACCGCAGGGTGGCCCCGCCGAACGGGTAGATCCCACGGCGCACCTCGAGTTGACTGAAGCGTGCGCCCGTCGAGGCGACGCGGATGTCGGCCGCGAGCAACAGCTCGATGCCCAGCGTCATGACCCAGCCCTGTGCCGCGGCGACGATCGGTGTCGTCCAGGTGCCGTCGAGCCGCCACGGGTCTCGCCCGCCCTCCGGAAACGGCGAACGTCCCGACGCGATGGCGGGCCCGACGTCCACGAGATCCAGACCACCGGTGAAGTGGTCGCCGTGGGCGAACAGGACGCCGCACCGCAGGTCGCCGTCCTCCTCTAGCAGCGCGTAGGCCTCGGACAGCTCGCCCAGCATCGCCAGGTCGAACGCGTTGCGCTTGTCTGGTCGGTTCAGCCCGATGAGCAGAACGTGCCCGTCCCGCTCGAGCGTGATGGTCTCCAATGGTCACTCCCGTCTGCCTTGTAGACCGATCGGTCTACTCGGCAGCCGACGCTACACCGCTATAGACTGATCGGTCTATAGGAAGGACTTCGGAGATGACGACCGTCGGGCCCCGGCAGCGACTGCTCACCAGCGCCGCCGTACTCATGTGCGAGCGCGGAGTACATGCGACCGGCGTGGCCGAACTGCTCGCCCACAGCGGCACGGCGAGAGGGTCCCTGTACCAGTACTTCCCGGGTGGCAAGACCGAACTGATGGAGGCCACCACACGCTGGGCCGGCTCCGTGATCGGCGACGTGTTCGCCGAGTTGCTCTCGGGTCACGATGCGGCGGACGCGGTCACCGGCATGGCCGGCTACTGGCGACGTGTGCTCGCGGAGAGCGACTACACGCGCGGGTGCCCCGTACTCGCCGCTGCCGGCGCGGGCCCCGACGAGCCGGCCCTAGCCGCCGCAGCCGAGGAGGTCTTCGAGTCGTGGCGCCGGCGGTTCGCGGCCCGACTCGTCGCCGACGGCGCCGATGCCACCTCGGCCGAACAACTCGCGAGCGTCTGCATCAGCACGCTGGAGGGCGCCATCGCGCAGGCCCGCGCTGCACGCGACACCGCCGCCCTGGACGCTGCGGGCGCGGTACTCGCGCCGTTGTGCAGGGCGGCGGTGCGGACTTCGGTGACCTGAATCAGGCCGAGACCTCGACGCTCTCAGCGGGTTCCGCCACCTGCGCCCCGGGGACCGCGAGGTGGAAGTGCGGCCGGTTCTTGCCGACGAAGCTGCCGAACCAGGACAGGACGGCCACGTACCTGTTGCGGAAGCCCACCAGGTACAGGAGGTGCACGGCGAGCCACATCATCCACGCGACGACACCGGTCAGCTTCACCGGCCCCACCGACGCTACGGCGTGGAACCGGTCGATGGTGGCCATCGACCCCTTGTCGAGGTAGCGAAAAGCGGTCCCGCGGGCCGTTTTTCCCGCGATGATGCAGGCTGCGTGCCGCCCCTGCTGCATCGCGACGGGCGACTGACCGGGCAGCCCGCCCAGGCTCGTCATGTCACCGATGGCGAAAACGTCCGCATGGCCGCCGACGGTGAGGTCGTCACCCACCAGTAGGCGCCCCGCACGGTCCTGCGCGCAGCCGGTGGCCGCCGCGAGGACGCCGGCGAAGCCCGACGCCTCGACGCCCGCCGACCACACGACGGTGCGCGCGGGAATCCGCGCGGCCCGGCCGTCGGCGTGCAGCTCGACGCCCTCGTCGTCGACGGCGGTCACGACGGCCGCAGTGCGCACGTCGACGCCCGCCCTGCGCAGCGTGCGCGCCGTGTACTCGGACAGCTTGCCGCCATAGACGGGGAGGACGTCGGGCGCACCGTCGACGAGGACGACTCGTACGTCGTCCGCGGGAATTCCGCCCGACCCGCTGTCGAAGTAGCGGCGGGCGAGTTCCCTGATCTGCCCGGCGAGTTCGACGCCGGTCGCGCCGGCCCCGACCACCACGAAGCTCAGCAGCTCATCCCGCTCGGCCGAAGACGGAAGTGCATGCGCAAGTTCGAAATTCGCGAGGATATGGTCGCGCAGCGTCAGGGCGTCGTCGATGGTCTTCAGCGCGAACGTGTTCTCCGCGAACTCGGGGTGCCCGAAGTAGGACTGACTCGCGCCGGTCGCCGCGACGAGGTAGCGATAGCCGACGACGGTGCGTGCGTCACCCCAGCGATAGGTCACGGTCTTCGCGTCGGCATCCACATCGATCACCTCACCGAGACGGACGTCGATGTTCTTGTGGCGCCCCAGGATCGAGCGTATCGGGGGTGCGATCTCGCCGGGCGCGAGGACGCCGGTAGCGACCTGGTAGAGCAGCGGCTGGAACAGGTGCTCGGTCGTCTTCGAGACGACCAGCACGCCGAGGTCGGTGCCGGCGAGCTTCTGGGCGGCGGCCAGAGCGCCGAACCCCGAGCCCACGATGACGACGTCCACATCGATGCGGACGGGCTGCGTAGTGGTCATGGCGAACTCCTTCTTCTTTCGGTTACCTCTCATACAACGCCCGGTGCGACCGGTCATCAAGCGCGATTACGCGATACTATTGATCGATGATCGAGATAAGTGACGCCACTCACCGCTGCCCATCGATCGCAGCAAGGAACGCCTTGTGGAGCTGAATAGGCTGCGGCTCTTCGTGTCTGTGTGTGACGAGCTCAGTTTCTCCCGGGCCGCGGAGCGCGAGTTCGTATCGCAGTCGTCGATCAGTCATCACGTCGCCGCACTCGAACGCGAGCTGGGCGCGAAGCTCCTCGACCGGTCGACGCGCACCGTGCGGATCACCGACGTCGGCGCACGCGTCCTACCGATCGCCCGCCAGATGCTCGCGCTCGAGCAGGCTATGCACACCGCCGCCGCAGAGCCACGCGAGAAGATCCGGATGGCCGGCAACATGAGCTTCGGGGCCCAGGCGCTCGCCGCGGTGTCGCTACTGCGCCGCGAGTACCCGGACACCGAAGTCGATTTCGTCATCAGACCGTTCGCCGAGCGCGTATCCGCCGTGGCACGTGGTGTGTGCGATATCGCCCTGATCCGAGGGTCGACGTCGATGCCGGGCATCCAGCTCGAGCCACTGTGGTCTGGCGACCTGGCGATAGCGGTCGCCCGCCGGCACCCGCTGGCCGCGCGGAGCACGGTGGACATCGGAGAGCTGGCGGACTACCCGCTCCTGTTACCGCCGCGCGGAGAGCAGGTGCTGATCCACAAGGTCGTAGACGAGGCGTTCGCGGCGACCGGCCGCACGGCGATGATGGGCCCGCCTGTGCCGCAGCAGAAGTCATCGCTGCTCGAGATCGTCGCCGACCCGCGTGCCTGGACCGTGTTGTACGCGTCCACCGCACCGCCATCAGCCGAGATCGTGCTGCTACACGAGGCGGACGCGCGGCTCACGGTCACGGCCTCCGCGGTACTACCCGACGATCGCGAGGCCTCCGCCCCGGTTCGGGCATTGCTGTCGGCGCTGCGCGAGGTCGGCCCCCGCGGCGAGTACGCCTGAGTCGCCTGGCCGCCGGCGGAGATCGCGGCGCACACGAAACAGACGATTCGGGCAACCCGGCGGCTCACCTGTGAGACCTCTGTGATTAGGTAGGCCTTACCTGTTCGACAGAGAGAAGGAAGCATGTCCCTGCGAAGCACACTGCGGGTCGGCCTCGCGGCCACGATCATCGGCCTGGTGGCCGCGTGCGGCACGTCCGCGCCGGACCCCCGCCCGACATCGCCGTCGTCGACAGCAGGGGGATTCCCGCGCACCGTCATAGACGCGACGGGCGAAGTCGAGATCCCCGCACAGCCTCATCGTGTTGCGGCCCTGGACAACTCGTACGCCGAGGCAGTGCTGATGCTGGACACGCCGCTGATCGCGTACACGCAGTATCACAACATCACCGACGCGCTGCCCGGCTACCTCGGAGCATCTGCGAAGAACTACGGCGCGCACGCGGTGTCGGTCGGGCCGATCGCGTCTCCCGACCTGGAGCAGCTGATCACCCTGAAGCCCGACCTGATCGTGAGCGCGAAGGTCCGGCACGAGAAGATCCACGACAAGCTCGCCAAGATCGCACCGACGGTCATGTCACAGACCACTGGGCCGACGTGGAAGCAGAACATCACGCTGCTTGCCAAGGCGCTCGGCAAGGAGCAGCTCGCCGCCGAGCGGATGCATGAGTACGAGGCCGCCGCCAAGCAGGTCGGCGACGCCGTGAAAGCGAAGGCCGGCGCGGGAACCACGATCTCGGTCGTTCGGTTCCTGGACGGCCCGACGCGCTTGTACGCCCTGGACTCGTTCTCCGGCAACGTCCTGCAGGACGCCGGGCTCGCACGCCCCAAGCCGCAGGACGTGCACGAATTCACCGTGGAGATCAGCGAGGAGCAGATCGCGATGGCCGACGCGGACAAGATCTTCACGACGACCTATGGCGACGCCGGCAACGCGGCCAAGTCTGCATTCGCGCGTAACCCACTGTGGACTCCGTTGGCGCCCAAGGTCGTTCAGGTCTCCGACGAGGAGTGGATGACATCCGTCAGCGTGCAGGGCGCCTACCGCATCCTGGCTGACATCGCGAGGGCGTTCGACGTGCCGGCACCGAAGACGCCGGCCTGGATGGCCTGACTCACCCGGATCGCGGCGCAGACCCGGCGATTCGCCCGGTCTGCGCCGGTTCCGTTGCGGTGCATCGACCGGAGGGGCATGGTGGGCACCATGGCCACGAACCCGTTCCGCTTCGCAGTCACAGCCCTGCCAGCGCCGAACCTCGGTGACTGGGCGTCCTACGCCCGCGCCGTGGAGGCCGACGGCTTCGACGCCCTGCTGATCCCCGAGAACTACCCGCTGCCCGACGGTTTCACCGCCGCTGGGGTGGCGCTCGGCGCCACCACGACCCTGGAGGTCGGCACGTTCGTCGTAGCGTCACCGCTGCACGATCCGAGGCATGCGGCGTGGCAGGCCCGTTCGCTCGCCACGGTGAGCGGCGGCCGGTTCCGACTCGGCATCGGTACCGGGCGACCGGATGTGGCCGCCGACGCCGAGGCACTCGGCGTCCCGTACGGCACCGCGGGGGAACGCCTCGCGCGCGTCCAGCAGACGATCGACGCGCTCGCGGAGATCGACGGCGACGGACCGCACACGCCCGTATTGCTCGCGGCCGGCGGCCCCAAGGCCCTCGCGCTGGGCGCGGCGCGCGCCGACACCGTGGCCCTCGCGGTCCCGCCGTCGACGACGGCGCAGCAGCTCGCCGCCGCCACCGAACCGCTGCGTGGGCGGGTCGAGATCGCGGCGTCGGTGTTCGTGGTGGGCCGCGAGGCTCCCGAGTTCGTGCAGCGTTTCATAGGCTCCGACCTGGATGCGCTGGCGGCGAACGACTCCCCCGCGTTGCTCGACGGCGACACGGATCAGATCTGCGAGACCCTGATCCGCCGGCGCGAGCAGTACGGCATCTCGCTGCTGTCGCTCGGCGGCCACACCGTCGACGCGATGCGCCCCGTCGTGGCCCGTCTCAGGGGCCGGTGAGGTCGACCCGGTACTCGATCTCGAGACCCGCGTAACCGTCCTGCCACGCCCGGACGTGCACGCGCGCCACGGCGAGCGCATCCTCCGGGCGGGCCGGCCGGACCACGAGACCTACTGCGCCAGCGAGATGTCCGCGCGAGCGGGGACGACTACGGGGTGGATGCCCGACATACGCTCGAGGACGCGGACGACCTGGCATGAGTAGCCGTACTCGTTGTCGTACCAGACGTAGAGCACCAGGTTGACGCCGTCGACGATGGTCGCCAAGCCGTCGACGATGCCCGCGCGATGCGATCCGACGAAGTCGGTGGACACGACCTCCGGGGACTCGACGTAGTCGATCTGCTGGCGCAGCTTGGAGTGCAGCGAGACGCGACGAAGATAGTCGTTGACCTCGTCCTTCGTCGTCTCCCGGTCCAGCGTGATGTTGAGGATCGCCAGAGACACGTCCGGGGTGGGCACGCGGATACTGGAGCCGCTGAGCTTGCCCTCGAGCTCCGGCAGCGCCTTCGCGACGGCCTTGGCGGCACCGGTCTCGGTGATCACCATGTTGAGCACCGCCGAGCGGCCCCGGCGGTCACCCTTGTGGAGGTTGTCGATGAGGTTCTGATCGTTGGTGAACGAGTGCACCGTCTCGACGTGGCCTCGCTGGATGCCGTACGCCTCGTTCAGCGCCTTGAGAACCGGTGTGATGGCATTCGTGGTGCAGGAAGCCGCCGACACGATCCTGTCCGCGTCGGTGATCGTGCTGTCGTTGATGCCGTGCACGATGTTCTTCAGCGGCGCCTTGCCCGGCGCAGTCAGCAGTACTCGCGCGACGCCCTTGCTCCGCAGGTGCTGTGCGAGCCCCTCCTCGTCGCGCCAACGACCCGTGTTGTCGACGACGAGGGCGTCGGAGATTCCGTACGCGGTGTAATCGATCGATGCCGGATCGTCGGAGTAGATGACCTGGATCCGCGTGCCATTGGCGACGATGACGTCGTTCTCCTCGTCGAGCGTCACCGAGCCCGGGAAGGGACCGTGAACAGAGTCCCGAGCCAGCAGGCTCGCTCGCTTCTCCAGGTCGTTCTTCGCACCCCGGCGGACGACGACGGCCCTCAGCCGCAGGCCGTGTCCGTTGCCGCCGTGGCTGATCAGGATGCGCGCGAGCAGGCGCCCGATCCGGCCGAAACCGTAGAGCACCACGTCGGCGCCGTCCTCAGCACCAGCCTCAGGCAGGTTCCGCTTCGCGATCTCCTCGCGCAGGAAGCGCTCGACAGCGGCGTCGTCACCAGCGGCGTCGCCGCGCTCACGCAGCAGCATCGCCAGCCGGGCCACGTCGATCGAGGCCGGTGCCGGCGCGATGGCGAGAAGACCCCGCAGCACCTTCTCGGTCTGCTCCAGGGTCAGGGCCTCGTGACCGAGCTCCTGTGCTCGCTCGTGCACCGATATGACAGCGGTGGCGGACAGGTTGATGATCCGGTGCCCGTGGATCGACGTGACGACGCCGTAGTCGCGGTACAGGCGACCGATCAGGGGGATCAGCCGCTCCGCGAGCTCCTCGCGCGCCACCCATGCGTCCCGGTGCGTGTCATACGACGCGCGGGAATCGCCCGTACCCTGTGAGTTCTCAGCCATCGCCTCAAATACCTACCGCTTCGTCCGAATCGACCCTGACACGCGAGACAGTATGCCAACCGCGTTGATGTGCTGTTCATCACTCCTTCACCGGCCGGTAGCCGACAGTGCCCGGGACAGTTTGCCGCCGTCTATTCCAGGTTTGCGCCCGGCCCTGGCTACCCGCTGGTAACCGGGTGCACGATGGAGTTATGAGCACCTACTTCGATATCGACATGGGCCCCGATACCGAGGCGACCGTAGAGACCTTCACGGGTCGCGAGCTGTACAACGCGTTCAGCGAGGACTACGACGGGGTCACCGACCGAGCCGCTCAGATCTTCGACAAGAACGGCACGCTGCTGGCGTCGGGCCGCCTGATGGGCCTCCGGTTCGAGCCGGTCGGTCAGCTCGCCGCCGACGGCTCGCAGGAGACGCGCGTGCTGTACAGCTTCGGCTCGCTGAACCCGGACATCCCCTGGGATCGCTCGCACCGCATCGAACTCACCCGTCGCTGACACCGCTGCCACGCCCCGGTCCTAGGGTGGGGGCATGCGAGCAGTAGTGGTGGAATCGAAAGGCGCTGCGGCGCAGGTAATCGATGCCGACGAGGCCTCGATGCTCCAGGGGGATGTGCAGGTCGACGTACTCTACTCCAGTTTCAACTTCAAGGACGGCCTCGCCATCGCTGGCTCAGGCGTGGCACGAACCTTCCCGCTCATTCCCGGCATCGACGTCGTAGGTCGGGTCACGTCCTCCTCTTCGGAGGCGTGGAAGCCCGGTGACGTGGTTGTGGCGAACGGCGACGGCCTCGGCGAATTCAAGCACGGGGGCTTCGCCACCCGCGCCCATCTGGCTGCGGATTCGCTGGTGCGACTCCCCGACTCGATCTCCCCCGACCGTGCTGCGGCGATCGGCACGGCCGGGTTCACCGCCATGATCGGGGTGCTCAAGCTCTCCGACGCGGGTCTCACGCCGGACTCCGGCGACATCCTCGTGACGGGCGCTGCGGGCGGCGTCGGGTCGGTCGCGATCTCTCTGCTCGCGCGGCGTGGATACCGCGTGGTCGCCTCGACAGGGCGCATCGACGAGCAGGGCGACTACCTGCGCGGCCTCGGCGCCGCAGACCTCATCGACCGTGCCGAGCTCGCCGAGGCCGGGCGGCCGCTGCAGTCGCAACGCTGGGCGGGAGCGTACGACTCCGTCGGCAGTGCGACCCTCGCGAACATCCTTGCGCAGACGAACTACGGCGGCACCGTCGTGGCCTGCGGCCTCGCGCAGGGGCCGGATCTGCCGACGACGGTGATGCCGTTCATCCTGCGCGACGTCACGCTGACCGGCGCGAACTCCGTCGACGCACCGCATGAGGTCCGGCAGCGGGCGTGGG
Organism: Tsukamurella sp. 8F; assembly: GCF_029167375.1. Lineage (GTDB taxonomy): Bacteria > Actinomycetota > Actinomycetes > Mycobacteriales > Mycobacteriaceae > Tsukamurella. The sequence continues at coordinate 46,667 of NZ_JARFTP010000003.1, read as the reverse complement.
ACGCTCTGGGGTCGGAACTCGACCTCGGCCTCCTCGACTCGATGACCGAGACGATCAGCCTCGCCGACACGATCACCCTCGCACCCGAGATCCTTGCCGGGCGCGTCCGCGGACGCACGGTCGTCGACGTCAACAGCTGAACCATCGATGCGCGGCCGGAACCACGAAACCCCAGCAGGTCCCGAGGGATTGCTGGGGTTTTCGCGGAGCCGCCCACGGGAATCGAACCCGCGACCTGCTCATTACGAGTGAGCTGCTCTACCGACTGAGCTAAGGCGGCGTAGCCCGCGCGACAATGCCGTAGCGGGCCGAGTGCACAGTCTACTGACCGACACCTCGCCGACCAAACCGGCTGGACAGGCACCTTCGGGCGTCAGCGCCCCGACCTGCGCAGGGCGGAGGAGACCCCGGCAGCCATGGCGTCGAGGGCGACGACGGGCTTGACGTTCTGATCGATGGCCTCCCGGCACGCGAGGATCGCTTCGACACACTGCAGCAGGCGCTCGGGTGAGGCGAACCCGGCGAGGCGGCGGGTCTGGTCGGCCTCGTCGGGATGCATCAGCGTCACGGAAGCTCCCGTGCCCTGCACCAGGGCATCGCGGAACAGGGAGGCGAGGTCCATGAGCGCACGATCGAGCGTGTCGCGGACCGCACGCGTACCCCGCGCCTTCTGCCGCTTCTCGAGGTCCTTGATCTGGCCCGCGCTGCCCCGCATGACACCGGCGGTGCCGCGACCCGTGCCGCCGGCTCCGAGCGCGGTCTTCAGCTCCTCGGTCTCGCGCTCGTTGATCTCGGCGTTCGCATCGTTCGCCGCGGTCGCCGCGTCCTTGTAGAGCTTCTCGACGGCGCCGTACACCGCGTCGGACGTGGCGGCACGCGCCAGCGCGAGCGCCTGTTTGCGCTGCGCCTGCGCGTCGGGGTCGGTTGCCAGGCGCTTCGCGCGCCCGACGTGGCCCCCGCTCACCCCGGCCGCCCACGCGGCACGCTCGCCGTCGATGCCGTCCCGCTCGAGGACCGCAGCGATCGCGGTCGCCGACGGCGTGACGAGCGGCACATGCCGGCACCGGGACCGCAGGGTCACGGAGATGTCCTCTGGATCCACGCTGGGTGCGCACAGCAGGATGATGGTCTGGTCCGGCGGCTCCTCCACCATCTTGAGCAACGCGTTCCCGGCCTGCTCGGTGAGGCGGTCGGCGTCCTCGATGAGTACCACCTGCCAGCGCCCCACGGACGGCCTCCGCGACGCGTCCGCCACCACCTCGCGCATCTGCTTGACGGCGATCGACAGCCCGTCGGGCGCGATCGCGCGCACGTCGGCGTGGGTACCGGCCAGCACCGTCGTGCATGCGCGGCAGCGGCCGCACCCGGGCTGATCGAGGTCATCGCACTGGAGAGCGGCGGCCAGCGCGCGGGCGGCCACCGAGCGACCCGACCCGGGCGGACCCGTGAAGAGCCAGGCGTGCGTCATCGCGGAACCGGCGAGATCCGCGACCGTGCCCGAGGACAGCGCGACCTCCCGCGCGGCCTGCGCCGCGGCGGTCATCGTCGCGACCACGGAATCCTGGCCGACCAACCGGTCGAACACACCACTCACGGCACACCAGCCTAGCCGTGTCTCGGCCACGGAAGCTCACGCTAAGTTGGGTGGGTGTCCACAGCGCCCAGTCGAATCAGCCGCGCCCTGCGGCTGGCGCGCTGGCTCGCCAAGACACCCTGGCCCATCTTCGCGCTGGACATCCTGCGGTCGAACATCGTGGGCGCGGTCTTCGTGTTCGGCTTCCTGCGGTTCGCTCTGCCCGTGGACGACTCGGTGCAGCTGCAGTCGATCGGTGGCGTCAACCTGGTGCTCTTCGTCGGCTATCTCACGCTGGCGAGCGTGATCGGGACCGCGGTCGGCCTGTATATGACGATGCCGGTGCTGCGGTGGCACCGGCGGAGCGCACCCCACGACCCCCGGATATCGAAGCGCGCGCTCTCACTGCCGCTGCGTATGGCGTTGCTGCAGGCGGCCCTGTGGTTCGTCGGCGGTTGCATCTTCGTGTTCGTCAACTTCGACCACTCACGGCGCGTCTCGGTGGTGATCGCGCTGACGGTGCTGCTCGGCGCCGGCACGACCTGCGCCCTGTCGTACATGCAGACCGAGCGGGTACTGCGGCCCATCACGGTCGCCGCGCTCGCGCAGGAGCCACAGGGGACGAAGGGACTCTCCGTCACCACCCGCATCATGCTGAGCTGGGTACTCGGTACGGCGATGCCGATCATCGGGATCATCATGGTGGTCTTGATCGAGCATTTCGGGATCATCGACACGACCGATACGGCTGTGGTCAATCCGGTCCTGCTGCTGTGCCTGGTGGCGCTCGCGGCGGGCGCACTCGGCACGATCCGGGTGTCGTCCGCGATCGGCGATCCGATCAAGGAGCTCTTCCGGGCGCAGCGTCGCGTGCGCGACGGCGACTTCGGGGCATCAGTGAAGATCTACGACTCGTCCGAGCTGGGGTTGCTGCAGGCCGGGTTCAACGACATGGTGCACGACCTAGCCGAGCGGCAGCGGATGCGCGACATGTTCGGCCGTTACGTCGGCCAGGACGTGGCGCGCCAGGCGCTAGAGCACGGCACGCAGCTGGGCGGGGAGATTCGCGAGGTGTCGGTGCTGTTCGTGGACCTGGTGGGATCCACCCGCATCGCCGTCAGCGAGGAGCCCGCCGCCGTGGTCGAGCTGCTCAACGACTTCTTCAAGGTGGTCGTCGACACCGTCGACCTGCACGGGGGGTTCGTCAACAAGTTCCAGGGCGACGCCGCACTCGCGATCTTCGGCGCGCCGCTGCACCACCCCGACTCTGCGGGCGCTGCCCTGGCGGCCGCGCGCGACATGCGCGGGCAGCTGCGGGACGTGCTCGGCGGCACCGGCTTCGGCATCGGGGTGTCGGCGGGCACCGTGGTCGCAGGCCATATCGGAGCGAAGGCCCGCTTCGAGTACACCGTGATCGGTGACCCGGTGAACGAGGCAGCCCGTATCACCGAGCTCGCGAAGAACGAGCCGTCGTGCCTGCTCGCCGCGGGCCGCGCCGTCGCGGCATCTACACAGGCCGAGCGCGACCTGTGGGTTCTCGGCGAACGCGTCGAACTGCGGGGCCGGGGCGAGCTCACACAGCTCGCCCGCCCCCGATTCGCCGAGTAGCTTTCAGCGGCCGTTCGGGGTCAGAACGGCGGGTCGAGTTCCGCGGTCGCGGTCGCCGACGCGCCGGTCGCCTTCTTCGCCGCCGCCGCGGTGGTCTTCTTCGCAGCGGTGGTCTTCTTGGCGGCGGTGGTCTTCTTCGCCGCCGCGGTCTTCTTCGCGGCCGTCTTCTTGGCCGGCGCCTTCTTGGCGGTCTTCTTCGCCGCCTTCTTCTTGGCCGGGGCGCGCAGGCGCCGGTCCGCGAGCAGCTCCGCGGCACGCTCATCGGTGATAGTCGCGACCTCGTCCCCCTTGCGCAGGGAGGCGTTGGTCTCACCGTCGGTCACGTACGGACCGAATCGGCCGTCCTTGATCACCATCGGGTTACCGGACGCCGGATCGGACCCGAGCTCGCGCAGCGGCGGGGCGGCCGCGGCCCCGCGGCCGCGGCGCTTCGGCTCGGCGTAGATCTTCAGCGCCTCGTCGAGGGTCACGGTGAACAACTGCTCCTCGTCGGCCAGCGACCGCGAGTCCGAGCCCTTCTTCAGGTACGGCCCGTAGCGGCCGTTCTGCGCGGTGATCTCGTCGCCGGACTCCGGGTCCTGTCCCACCACGCGGGGTAACGACAGCAGCTTGAGCGCGTCATCGAGCGTGACGGTCTCGATGTCCATGCTCTTGAAGAGCGACCCGGTCCGAGGCTTGGGCCCGTCCGGCTTCTTGCTCTTCTTGGCGGGCTTGCCCTCGCCATCGTCCGGGCCCTCATCGGGAGTGGGCAGGATCTCGGTCACATACGGCCCGAAGCGCCCGTCCTTGACGACGACCTCGTGGCCGGTCGCGGGGTCCACACCCAGCGGCCGCCCGTCCTGCGGCGTCGCGAAGAGCTTCTCCGCGACCTCCTCGGTGAGCTCGTCGGGAGTCATCGACTCCTTGATGTTGGCGCGCTGGCTCTCCTCGGCACCGTCGGCTCCGACGACGGTCCGCTCCAGGTACGGGCCGAACCGGCCTACGCGGACGAACACAGTCCGGCCTTCCGCGTCCCGGTACAGCGGGATCGAGTTGACCTCACGGGCGTCGATGCCCTCGAGGTTCACGCCGACCATCTGCTTGAGCCCGACGCCGTGGTCGGCCTCGGCGGTCTCGTCGCGGCCGTCGGGATCCTCACCGCCGAAGTAGAAGCGCGAGAGCCACTGCGTGCGCCCTTCGTCGCCCGAGGCGATCTGGTCGAGATCGTCCTCCATGGAGGCGGTGAAGTTGTAGTCGACCAGCGTCCCGAAATAGCCCTCGAGCAGACCGGTCGCCGCGAACGCGACCCACGACGGGACCAGAGCGTTGCCCTTCTTCACGACGTAGCCGCGGTCCTGAATGGTCTTGATGATCGACGCATACGTCGACGGGCGCCCGATACCCAACTCCTCCATGGTCTTCACGAGCGAGGCCTCGGTGAACCGCGCGGGCGGGCTGGTGGTGTGGTCGTCCGCCGTGAGCTCCGCTGCGGTCACCGTCTGCCCCTCGCGCAGCTGCGGCAGCCGCGACTCGGCGTCGTCCGCCTGACCCAGGCTGGTCTCGTCGAGGGTCTCGACGTAGGCCGACAGGAAGCCGGGGAACGTGATGGTCCGACCGGACGCCGTGAACTGCGCGACCTCGCCCGTGCTCGACGTGCCCTCGATACGCAGGCTCAGGGTGGTGCCCTTGGCATCGGCCATCTGCGAGGCGACGGTGCGCTGCCAGATCATCTCGTAGAGCCGGAACTCGTCGCTGTTCAGCACCGACGCCAACTGGCCCGGTGTCTGGAATGTATCGCCGGCGGGCCGGATCGCCTCGTGCGCCTCCTGCGCGTTCTTCACCTTCCGCGTGTACTGGCGCGGGCTCGGGTGCACGAAATCGGAGCCGTAGAGTTGCCGAGCCTGGTTACGCGCCGCGTTGATGGCCGTCTCGGACAGCGTCGTCGAGTCGGTACGCATGTAGGTGATGTAGCCGTTCTCGTACAGCCGCTGAGCGATCTGCATGGTGCGGTCGGTGGAGAAGCGGAGCTTACGGCCGGCCTCCTGCTGCAACGTCGACGTCATGAACGGCGCATAGGGGCGGCGGGTATAGGGCTTCTCCTCGACGGAGGTCACCGTCATCGGCCGGTCGCGCAGGCCGTCGGCCAGTGCGGTCGCGCGCTGCGCGTCGAGGACGACGACACCGGACGCCCGCTTGAGCTGCCCGCGCGAGTCGAAGTCGCGACCGGTGGCGATCTTGTCCCCGTCGACGGCGGCGAGACGCGCGGAGAAGCGCCGGGGCGTCGCGTCGGCGCCCGCATCGATACTCGCGGCGATGTCCCAGTACGCAGCGGAGCGGAACGCCATACGCTCGCGTTCACGGTCGACGATGATGCGCGTCGCCACCGACTGCACGCGGCCCGCCGACAGCCGCGGCATGACCTTCTTCCACAGCACGGGGCTGACCTCGTAGCCGTACAGCCGGTCGAGGATACGGCGGGTCTCCTGCGCGTCGACGAGGTTCATGTCGAGCTCACGCGGGTCCTCGGCCGCGGCCAGGATCGCCTGCGGCGTGATCTCGTGGAAAACCATCCGCTTGACGGGGACCTTCGGCTTGAGCGCCTCCAGCAGATGCCAGGCGATGGCCTCCCCCTCGCGGTCACCGTCCGTCGCGAGATAGAGCTCGTCGACGTCCTTGAGCAGGGCTTTCAGCTCGGTGACCGTGGACTTCTTGCTGGGGGACGTGACGTAGATCGGCTCGAAGCCGTGATCGACGTCGACCCCGAGGCGCGCCCAGGGCTCACCCTTGTACTTGGCGGGGACCTCGGCGGCACCACTAGGCAGGTCGCGGATGTGGCCCATCGACGCGCGGACGGTGTAGTCGTTCCCGAGGTACGAGGCGATCTTCTTGCCCTTGGCAGGGGATTCCACGATCACCAGGCGGCGAACACCGTTCGAGTTCTTGGTCCCCGCTCCCGCGCGCTGTGCCATGTAGTTCCCCTTCCCGTCGCCCGTCACGTCCCTCGACCACCGGCTGGTCTCCGGCTCGAATGGTCCGCTTCGCGTAACGCCACGCAGTGCGCAGTATGTCGCACCGCGGGCTCCACCTTATATACAGGTGCCGCTGCGCAGTCCACCTCATATCGCCGGAGACGCGTCAGACGAGCGGCCACGCAGAGTATGCAGCGGGGTCCACAGGTGGCTCGCCGATCATCTCCACAAGCCGGGTCAGCCGCCGACGCCCCGACACGCGGAGAGCGGGATGCGAGCCTCGGGTCCCGATCAGCGTCGGCGCGACTCCGGTGCGCATCAGGGCGGTCGCGAGGGTCGAATAGGACTCCGGGCTGTGCGGGTCGAGGCCGAGCTCGTAGCGGAGCACGTCCTCGTCGTCGGCGCGGCCGGACGCGAGCGCCCACAGCCGTACTGCGCGGGGGCCGGGGACCCAGGTGGGCGGGGCCAGCTTGACCGCACCGCGGGTCCATTCCTGCGCGAGCGGAAGCAACGCCGGCGACGGTGCGGTGCCGACGACGGGCGAGCCCTCGTCCGAGATGCCTCGCTGTGCGATCAGTCCCGTTCCGGCGATCATCGCGGCGATGGCATCCGCGCGCCACTCGTCGGCGACCACCACGGATACCCGGGCCTGTCCGCCGACCGCGACCACCTGGCCCGCGGCCGCGAGCAGCCCGGCCAGATCGGCCGCGGACGGCGCGGTCTGATCCGCGGAGAACAGGGACAGTTGGGACACACCACAACCCTATGACGGCGGATGTGCCGCCGCAGAATCCAGTTGTCGGCTCCGGGAGAGCGAATCTGTCCGTAACGACGCCCAGAAACGTCGTCTGCGGCGAGTCCGGATACGGCGGTCGCGAGTCCGGAGAGACGACGATCCCCCCGGACCGAAGTCTGGGGGGACCGTCGTCAGTGCGAAGTCTTCGCGTGGGTGAGGCTCAGAGCGCGCGGACGCCGGTGGCCTGCGGGCCCTTGGTGCCCTGGCCGACCTCGAACTCCACCTGCTGGTTCTCCTCCAGGGTGCGGAAGCCCGACCCCTGGATCTCGGAGTAGTGGACGAAGACGTCATCGGAGCCGTCGGACGGCGCGATGAAGCCGAATCCCTTCTCCGCGTTGAACCACTTCACAGTTCCCTGTGCCATTTGTTTCCTTACCTTCTTGCTACCGGTTTGGACGCCGCCTAGGCGACGCCTGGCCGGTTCCGGCCGCCATACCCTTCATGGAGCCGCTCGTAGGAGATTCCCCCACGCTCAAATCCTCAAGTACCACGCCCGCAACCTCGACCCCCCGACCCCGATCCAGCTGAATGGACCGACTCCGGCGGAGCTGCGACCGCACACAGTCAATCACGATTTCGTCGCCATTGACAGCTCACAGGCAGAATTTGCTTGTCGTTAACCATCGATCTCGGACATGGGCACGGCACATACGGCCGGTAGCATGGTCGTTCGGCATGCGCGGGCACGCATTGCCGCTGCATACGAACGAGAGAATCTAGTTGTCGCACAACACCTTCGGTCAAGAACTCTTGCACCGCGTGCAGGCCGGGGCAGGCGGAGGCGAGTCCCCCGTCACCCACGTCCGGGAGATCGGCTCTCGGGGAGCGGATCTCGCCGATTGGCCCGATTGGGTGGCTCCCGCCGTCCGGGAGACGCTCGCCGAGCGCGGCATCGAACGCCCGTGGCGCCATCAGGTGATCGCCGCGGATCACGCTCACGCGGGCAGGCACGTCGTGATCTGCACGGGCACGGCGTCCGGTAAGTCCCTCGCCTACCAGGTCCCCGTGCTCACCGACCTGGCCTCCAACCCGCGGGCGACCGCCCTCTACCTCTCACCGACCAAAGCGCTCGGAACCGATCAGCTACGGTCCGTCACCGCGATGATCGACGGTCGCGCGGACTTCGCGACGATCGCACCCACCATGTACGACGGCGACACGTCGCACGAGATGCGACGCTGGGCGCGCACCGACAGCCGCTGGGTCTTCACCAATCCCGACATGCTGCATATGGGCCTGCTTCCGGGCCATGCGCGATGGTCACGGCTACTGCGGGGACTGCGCTACATCGTCGTGGACGAGTGCCATCACTACCGCGGCGTGTTCGGGTCCAACACCGCACTCGTCCTGCGGCGCCTACTGCGCGTGGCCGCCCGGTACGGCGCCCACCCCGTGGTGATCGCCGCGTCGGCTACCACCGCGAATCCCGGTGCGGCGGTGAACCGATTGATCGGGGCGGAGTGCCAGGCGGTGACCGACGACGGGTCGCCGCACGGCGCGCGCACCGTCGCCCTCTGGGAGCCGCCCCTGATGCCCGAGGTCACCGGCGAGAACGGGGCGCCCGTGCGGCGGTCGGCCGGGGCGGAGGCGGCCCGCATGATGGCCGACCTCGTGGTCGAGGGGGCGCGCACGCTCACGTTCGTCCGATCACGGCACGCCGCGGAGACGACGGCCCTGCGCTGTCGTGGCCTCCTCGAGGAGTCCGCACCGGAGTTGGTTCCGCGTGTAGCCGCCTACCGCGCGGGCTATCTCGCCGAGGACCGGCGTGCGCTCGAGCGCGGCCTCGCCGACGGCGACCTGCTCGGCGTCGCGACCACCAACGCCCTGGAACTGGGCGTCGACATCGCCGGCCTGGACGCCGTAGTAGTCGCCGGATTCCCGGGCACAGTCGCATCGTTCTGGCAGCAGGCGGGGCGCAGCGGCCGCCGCGGGCAAGGATCGCTGGTGTTGCTCGTCGCGCGTGACGATCCGCTCGACACGTACCTGGTACACCACCCCGAGGCACTGTTGGATCGTACCGTCGAGGCCACGATCACCGACCCACGTAACCCGTACGTCCTTGCGCCCCATATGTTGTGCGCAGCGATGGAGCTGCCGTTGACGCGGGAAGAGGTGGACGCACTGGGCGCGTCGGACGTCATCGAACGGCTCGTCGACGAGGGCCTGCTGCGTGCGCGGCCGGCAGGCTTCTTCATCGCGCCCGGTGTGGAACCGCATGGAGGCGTCGGCATCCGGGGAGGTTCTGGTACGGAAGTACTCATCGTGGTAGAGGAGACGGGGCAGCTCCTGGGCACCGTCGACACCGTGCGAGCTATGTCGACGGTGCACGAGGGTGCCGTGCACATCCACCGTGGCCAGTCGTATGTGGTGGATTCCCTGGACCTCTCCGAGGGTGTCGCTCTCGTACATGCGGAGGAGCCGGACTGGACCACATCCGCCCGAGACGTCACCGAGGTGTCGGTCACCGGCGTGCTCGACACGGCGACGCTCGGTGCGGTGACGATGTCGTTCGTCGAAGTAGAGGTGACGCAGCAGGTCGTGGGGTACCTGCGAACGCTGCGCACCGGTGAGGTGCTCGACGCGGTGGAGCTCGAGCTGCCTGCCACGACCCTCGAGACCCGCGCCGCGCTCTACACGATCACCGAGGATGCGCTGCTCGCCGCCGGACTGGAGGAGGAGCGCTGGCCTGGCTCGCTGCATGCCGCCGAACACGCGGCGATCGGGCTCCTGCCGCTGGTCGCGTCGTGCGATCGCTGGGACATCGGCGGGCTGTCGACTGCGCTCCACGCGGACACCGGGCTGCCGTCGGTGTTCGTGTACGACGGCTACGACGGCGGCGCGGGCTTCGCAGAGCGCGGGCATGCGATGATGCGCGAGTGGCTGTCGGCCACCCGCTCAGCTGTAGCTGCGTGCGAATGCGAGCGCGGGTGCCCATCGTGCGTCCAGTCCCCCAAGTGCGGCAACGGAAACGATCCCCTCGACAAAGCCGGTGCCGTCGTCGTACTGGACCTGGTGCTCGCGGCACTCGGGTGATGTCGCCACGCCCAACTAGACCGCCGCGCGGACGGCGCGGACGAATCCGGCCATCAGATCGATGCCCTTGACCCCGCGCGAGGCCTCGACACCGCTGGACACGTCCACTCCCGACGGACGGTGCATGCGCAGGAGCTCCCCTACGTTCGTCGCGTCCAGGCCGCCGGCCAGCAGCCAGAACCCAGCGGGTGGCGACGGCAGGTCCACTGCTGCGAAACGCTTCCCGGATCCGGGGGCGACGGCGTCTATCAGGAGGCGCTGGTCCCGCGGCCATTCGTGCGGCCATTCCGTGTACCGGGCCGCCGACACCGCCCGCAACGTGCGCATGCCCGATGCGGCGAGTTCGTCCAGGTCCCGCGCCGGCTCGGAACCGTGCAGCTGGACGGTGGTCACACCTGATTCCCTTGCCGCCATGAGCACTTCGTCGATCGGTTGGTCGCGGAACACACCGACGGTCTCGACCTCCGGAGGGACCAGGGCGGTGAGCGCAGCCGCCTCTTCCGGCGACACGGTGCGCGGGCTACCCGGCGCGAAGACGAAACCGACCGCGTCGACCCCCTGGTCGACCGCGGCCTGGACGGTGCCGGGGGTGCTCAGCCCACAGATCTTGATGCACGGCATAAGCGCCATACTGCCTGCGCCTGGGTCGGGGCCGTTGCGCAGGGCTTCGCGGGCATCAGTCCGCGCGGCCGATCGGCGTACCGACGATGCGGTCCTTGACGGGTAGCGCGCGGCAGAACGCGACCGATCGGTCGACCCACGCGCGCAGGTCCTCGTCGGTGGCCACCCCCTCGGGGGCGATGCGGAGCCAGCCGCGCATGGACCGACCACCCATGATCGCAGTGCTGACGTGCTCACCCTGCGAGAGTCGATCGGCGAGATCAGGTTCCATGCGTGCCAGCAGCCCCTGACCGACCGCGACCGCCATGTTGCCACCCACCAGGAACGCGAGGCCGCCGAACATCCGCTTCTCGGTGATCAGCGGCTCGCCACCCAACAGGTCCCGGATCCGCTCCGCGAACGCCTCGTCGTATGCCACGCGCCCACTGTGCCCGAATGCCGTGCACAGTGCAGCGGGTTCGGCGAGCGGGCCACAGTCGCCGTCACCGCGGGCCCGCGCGGGCCGATGCGGTCGCCGCGCCCGCCACGAACAGGGCGAAGGCGGCGGGCACGTGCACTACGACAACGGCGTCCAGTCCGTCGACGGTGCACGACGCCATTTCGCCGCCGTTCGCCACCGCGATGGTCGAGGCCGCCCCGCAGGCCCCCTCGGGGTCGATCACGGACGCCGCGGCGGCAAGCGCAGAAAGGTCCGCCGCCGCCTGCGCCCGGTGTCGCGCGCACAACACCGTCGCGACCCCGTCGTCGGCCCGCACGAGCGAGCGCAGGCGATCAGCCATCGCCGGCTCCAGGCTCCATGGCCGCGACCGCCGACGCGCTCAGCGTCAGGCCTGGTAGGAGCGGGACGGACGTCTCCACCCGGACGGTCACGGTTTCGCCGCTCTCGGACGTCTCGAAGCGCGCGCCTGGCGGCGCGACCGCCGAGACGACCGCAGCCACCCGCTCACCGTCGCCGCGGGCGTGCAGCCGCGCCCCTATCCCGTGGACGTGTTCAGTGCCTTCGCGATGATCGACGACAGTCCGGAGACTATGTCGTCTCCGGTGACGACCGTGTAGAGGACGGCCCCGAACGCCGCCGCCGCGATGGTGCCGATCGCGTATCCCAACGTGCGCGTTTACACCCCTATCAATCGAGACACGCAGCTTCGCCCCCGCCGCTCACCGCATTCTCGTATGCTGCGTGAAAGCGGGGCGATCGAGGGAGGAACCGATGGCACGGAAACGAAGTTCAGAGTCACGTGTGTCGCTCTACAGGCTAGTCGGGCTCCCGTCCCTCGAAGCTGCGATCCGAGAGAAGTACTCAGAGTTCACGCAAGAGCATGTTGAGATCGACGGAACCCCCGGGCTTCTGTACTGGGGGAGCACTCCTGAGTCGTCTGTCAAGTGGGGAAGCACGCTCGCCGAATTGACCGGGACCTCAATAACGCTGAAGAACTCGGTTCCTGCCGCGGTCCTGCTCATCCCTGATGACGGGACCGACGACGGCGAGACTGTTGCGTGGGCGCTCTCATTCGGCATGGGGTTCCAGTTGCTGGACCAGCGTTTTGTGGACAACGGGTTTGGGCAGCGTGTCGCTATTCGGTGCGCGAACCCAATGAGCCTTCAGTCCATAACCAAGACATCGCTCGACGAACGCGCGAAGACGGACAGGTCATCGATTCCCGCTGGCGCGCCACTTCGGAGCTTCGGCTTCGAAGATATCGGCGAGGTGGCAAGCAGGGTGGTTGCCAGCGGGCAAGTGCCGGGAATCGGCGATGGAAAATTCGTTACCGTCAAGGGTGCTGATGCACTGAGCATGCCCCTAGCGTGCAAGCCGAAAGGATTCTTAGGCAATATCAGCAGGATCAAAAGCATTCTTTCTTCTCCGCCTGCTAGCGACGAACTCGCAGACCTAGAACGGTTGGTTCGAATCAAGAGCAAGGATCTCATCGAGGAACTCGACGAAGAGCTCCTCGACTGCATCGCATCAGATGATCCGCAGGCATATCGACTCGGATTGTCTTGGCCGCACGAGACATTGGACGAGTTCGGAATTGCTCAAGCTCATAAAATTACTGGAGCAGGAGGCCGTGGCGTCACTGACGGTCTGCCGTCGTTCGAAGACATCATCGCGCCACTGAAAAAGTACGAGCGAAATATGTGGCCGATCATGCTTGCCAAACTCGCCGTATTCCTCTATGAAAGCACCGACCCGAACACCCTCACTAGTGCACGCTTGCCACTCAGAAAGTGGCTGACCTACGAGACGGAGAAGGAGGGGAAGCGCTACTTCCTGCACAGCGGAACTTGGTATATTATGGACCAGACGTACGCCGACTCGGTAGGTCGACGAACCCATGAGATTTTCGAGAAGGACGCACCGATATCAGACCTTCAGGTCTGGCGTTCCGGCGTAGACGAAGCCGCCTATAACGAAGAGCTAGCCCTCCACCTCAAAGGGCTGTGCCTGGATAAGGACTTGGTATCCGGCCCCGGCAAAAGGGGGCGCATCGAGGCTTGTGACGTGATGCTTCCTGGTGGAACGTTCATCCACGTCAAGCATGTTCATTCGTCTGCGCCAGCAAGCCATTTGATCGCACAGGCGTTAGTCTCCACCGACACACTCACTTACGACGACCAAGCCAAGAAGGAGCTACGCGCCAAAATAAAGAAGAAGGGCGGAGACGGCAATACCTACCCCGTGAAGCCCAAAAATGTGGTGATTGTATTAGCGCGCGAAAAGACACCCCTCAGCGCCGACAATCTTTTCACTTTCACTCGTGTCAATTTGGGGCGTCAGGTGAGGTCTCTCGCGGCGCGCGGGATTGAAGTCTACGTTGTGCCGGTTCTAAAGGAAACGAGCGCAGCGTCGCAATGATGCGCTCGTCCACCTCGGGCGGCACGTCCACCGCTTGGCTAGTCACCCACGCCAGCCAGTAGTCCTCAAGGAGTTGGTCGAGCTGTTCATCGTCCACACCAGTTGGACGCACCGGCCTGGCGATCGGTTCCCAAGTCGTCCCGTGCGCCTCGCGTAAGTGTGCGCACGTCGATGTGCGCGTATTGCGCAGTCGGGCGCTCAGCATTGCGCTCGGGTGCCCGTGTGGACGTGCTGCACGTGTCGTTGCTGGTCACAGCACTCACGTGGCTCTTTCGCCTACGACCTTGGACAGCCGGCCCCGGTCTCTTATGGTCCTCACGTTCAACCGTGAGCAACGCTCACGACCGCACCGAAAGGTCCAATCACCGTGGCTACCACCAACTTCGCCACCATCGAGGCTGCCGAGAAGGTCGGGACTCCCGACGCCAAGACGTTTCGCAAGTTCCTTCGCGCTGTCGGCTACGACAAGCGTGCCGAGGAAGGACGTGCCCGCTACGCGTTCGACTCCAAGGACTTGACCGCGCTCAAGCGCCAGTACGCGGCCTACCTCAAGGAGCAGGAGGCCAAGCCGCACCAAGGCCGACGACGCGACCGACGAAGCCTGACCACACCCAACGGGAACATCGCCTCCGCTCTCATGCGGGGGCGGTGGAGTAGACCCGGCTCAGGGCGCCCTGTAAGGGACCTCGGATGTGGTCACCGCGACGTGACTCAGGTCAGGTTGACCGGCCAAAAATCTCTCGATCGAGTATTTTCGGGCCTCTTCATGCGGGCCCGGACCAACCATAACCTCACGCACAGACTTGGGATCGAAACCGATCCGCATTCGCGGAACCAACCCTAATGCGGACTGTGAATAGAAGGTCTCTGCACCGCCAGATATACAGATACGTCGTTCCCGCTCCGGCCAGAAGGATTGGTGCTTCAAGAGCATTGATATCTCGACTAGTCGCCTAAGAAACGCTCGAAGAGACGGGGATTGATCGTAGGTTAGATCGCCTTCCTTCCCTGCTCGAGTTCCCTGGAGAAAATCGTTCACCGCTTCGTCTACACGTTTTTGCAGGTTCCATGTCTGATACTCAACAAGCGCTGCAGTGATCGTTGGCTGGTCTGTTAGCATGCCACCACTCTCATCCACCTGTTGGATCGAGTCTTCAAACGCTTGTCCGTCGAACTGAATTGAGTAACCCCCGCCTCGGTTGCCATATGCCTGCCACTGTGTCAGGGAGTCGCTTGCACACGACAGACATGAGACAAACGGAGCGCTGTCCCGAAGCAAGGTGTCGCGCGAGGTTAATGCTGCAGCACCCACGAACTGGTACAGCTTGTGCAGGACATACGCCGTGCTGGCCCATTCCTCGTCAGCCTCCTTGTCGACCAGTTTCGCGGCCTCCTTCTCGCCGTTCTTGAGCAATTCATTGATCCAGGATAGGCCAAACTCGATCTCGGACGAGTCGTTTAGGTAGTAGGTATGAGTGGCCCAGATTTGACTGCTTGAAAGTATCCCCCACAAGCCTCCAATATCGGTGTAGTGGAACAAACCCATGTCCTCGTGCCACGGGTCGACTCGCGAGGCGTCGAGGTTGTAAGACCAGTTCGCGAGACTGAATTCGGTGTTCGCCTCAGGGGGCTTAATCTTCACGGCCACGCAGAAAGTATCCCAGGCAGTCCCGACAGGCGGTGACCGATTCGCCGCGTGCACGACCTCCGGTGAGCGCGTGTTGGGCGCTCAGCACCGATCTCAGGCGTCAGTGCGCGCCTCTTTACGCATCGCTACGCGAGAGCATCACCGACCTCGTTCCCAGCGAGGTGGTCCGTCACGCGGTCGTCGGGTTCGAACGCCGCAACGGGCAGCTGCCTGGCCGCTCGTCGCGGCACCACATCGAGCGCAACATCCACCAGCTGCACCTGCTGTTGAGTGTGCGGTGCCGGGACCTGCCCTGGTGGGTACACGACACCTGGGACCTACGGATCGACCCGCGGATCCCGCGCCGCGAGCACGAACCGATGCTCGAGACCGGCCTCCGATTCGACCGGATCACCCCGGTCTGGCTGCGCGAAGGAATGCGGTTCTATCTGCGGACAGCACTGACCACGGAGATGCTGCGCTGGTCGACCGCATCCGATCGGTGCCGCACGGCCGCCCGGCACCTCGGACCGTTCCTGACCGGCATAGGCTGCGACGACCCACGGATCACCGAGGACCCACGGCGGTTGCGGGCGGTATTCACGGAGTACACCGCCTACTTGCGTCGTCCCGATGTCGGCCGCGACGGCGGCCGGCTCACCGACTACATGGTCGGGCAGATCCAGTCACAGGCACAGACCTTCTACACCTTCGTGACCGACCACGGTCTCGAGGCCGCCGATGCAACCGGTGACGACCGGTGGAACGAGCTGACCCCGGCGCACACCCGCCTGTGGGGCCCGTCCGCACACACCCGCAACTCAACGCGCAGTCGGGAGCTGACCTGGTACGCCACCACCGACCTGCAGCGGATGCTGTCCTACCTCGACATGCTCACCGCACCGCGGGACGAAATGGTCGAGATCGTCCACCCGGACGGCCGCCGCTCCTACGTGGCAGGACTCGGCGACCCACAGGCTGCCCGGGCGTGATTGTTGTAGGCAATGACGGGACGCCGCGCATCGGAGATCCTGACGCTCGACCACGACCCTATCGAGGCGATCCCCGGCGCCGAGAGGCCGCCGGGCGCAGTCGACGACGGCACCTTCGTCGCGAAGCTGCGATACCAGCAGACCAAGGTCGATGGCGTCGTGCCGACGATCCTCGTCGAGCAGGCGGTGGTCAACGTCATCAGAGAACAACAGCAATGGCTGACAGACACCTTCCCCGGCGTCGACTCGAAGTACCTGTTCATCGGGGTCAAGCATCAATTCCGCGGCCGCGAGCCCCGGCCCTACGCCACCTACCGTGCTTCCCTCGCGCAGCTCGACCGGATCCACGGCCTCACCGACTTCGCCGGCCAGCCGCTGAAGTTCACCCAGACCCACCGGCTGCGGCACACCCGCGCTACCGAGCTACTCAACGACGGTGTCCCGTTCCACGTCGTGCAGCTATCTGGGACACCGCGATCCGAAGACACCCGGAAGCGGATCGACGCCGCACGACGCACCTTGAAGAAGGCCGGGCAGCCCGTCAACATCAACGCCGTCGCAGCCAAGGCCGGAGTATCCCGTGCCACCATCTACCGGCACCCGGACCTCGCCGACCGAATCCGCGCCCAACGCAACACACCTAGTACGCCAGTTACACCCCCCGCACCGACGTCCACCGACGACAGCGTCATCCACGCCCTGCGCCGCACCATCCGCGACAAAGACGAACAGATCCACCGCCTACGCGCAGAACTGCAGGCGCAGGATCGGGCCCTCGCTGCCGCTCACGCCGAGATCGAGCGCCTCACCCCGCCGTGAGCAAGCGCTTCACCGATCACCTAGGTCACCGCCTGCAGCAAACTCCGCCTCCCATACCGGCCAGTCCGGTCCCGGCGGGCGAGCTTCACCGCGCGCCGCGCGGTTCGCGGCCCGCTCCTGCGCGAACCACGCCTCCACATGAGCAGGCAATGCCTGGATATCACCTTCACCTCCGACACCGCCGTCCGCGTTGACCGTCGCCTCCTCGTCGTTCCTGTCCACATCAATTAGACGCATCAGGACACGGTCCGGTTCCATCGATCAGAGCCCGAGCCCAGCGAGCACGGGACAGGATCAGTGCCCGTGAAACCGACGCAAAGCTCCGTTCCGTCCATCTTTGGCCAGCTCCGGTCGCCCTCCGCTGACTCGGCGCCAGGCCGCCGCCACATGAGGGGGCCGTCCTGGCGCCGAGTCTGACGACGGTGCCCTTCTACGCCGGGAGCTTGTATTGCCTGTGCACCACGGTGGCGGCCGACGTCTCGTTCGGCCAGACCCAGATGGTGAACCGCTCAGTTAGCAGATCAGGATCCGTAGGTTGATCCTGCGGGTTAGCAATTTCACCTCTGTCTCGTTCGGCGAGTGCAGCATTCATCCCGGTTCCGGTGACCCGCATGCGGTACCGCCCCGGCGGTATTGACAGGCTTCGCAGGTCGCCGTCCACCAGTCTGCGATCGGGTGGAGCGTCGATGTCGTCGAGGCCGCCAACCGTTGCGGGTCGGGGGAACTCGACGTCGAACTCGGCTTCGCCCTCGCAGTCGTCTGTCACGTCGGTGTCGTCTGCGCCGTCGCGGATGTGAACCGTGACACCGACGAACCGGGTGTCGGTGTTGACGCTGACGCGCACGAATCCAGTTGCAACCTGGATGAATCCAGCGACAGACCGGATCGATGCGGGGTCGTTCAACTGGTCGTCCAGGACGCTATCTCCGTCGGTGATGAGAAACTGGCCGTAGGTGACCTTGACGCGGCCGCGTGCTGTTACGGGGGTATGGATCATCTGTGCTGTCCCTTCGTCGTTGGGGCTTGCCGCCGTCACGGGATGACGTCGTACCGGTCTCCATCGATGACACGGTTGGCGGCGGTCATCCCTGCCAGGGTGCCCCCTTGAGAGCTGTTCTCCGCGGCGGGTACCCATGCGATCGAAGCACCTGCGCCGCCTTCGCTGGTCGATGCGAAGGGGTACTCATCGCAGGTGCTGTCGGGGCTGGGCTTGGGACCGAGGACCGCTTCTGCGTTTCCGCACGCGGCACGACGATTGGCGTCAGTGGCCGGGCTGTTCTTCGTGAGCGTCGACGGCTTGCCCTGGGCCTGCGCGGCGCGGATGTGACTGGTCACGGTGGGCGCGTTCGGGAAGTTCACAGTGGGAAGGTAGTTGGGATTGACGCATCCGACCGTGGCGCGAACGACGTTGTCGCAGCGAACCTCCAGACCTGAGGTCGTCGCTCCCACTCCGTTGTCGCCGGGTACGGGGGTCGTGTCGTCCCAACGATAGACCAGCCGTGTGCGGGGCGGGGCCGTATTGTACGCGGCGGGCGTGAACGTGCCGCTGCCGTTCGCGACCAGGCCAGGCACGAGAGCGACGTCGAACTGCTTGAACGACTGACCTCCGGGCGCGTCGCTGTCGAGGTAGCTCAGGTACAGGTGCCATGCCCCGGGGACCGGTGTGCCGGTCGCGGTTACCTCCGCGGTGACGTTGACGGTCACGGTGCCGCTGTCTGCGGCGGAGGTCATTCGCATCAGGAACTCGATGTGCCATGAGCCTATGAGCGTTGACGGTCCTCCAGGGATCCCGGCGAACTGGTCGATCGTCGCGTTGAAGATGCCGCAGCTGGTGAATCGGTTCTCGCCGCATGAGCCGACGGCGTTCGGGAGCGCGAAAGCCCCTCTGGAGCCAGGGGCTTTGGTGGTTCTTGTGGTCGCCTTCTTGCTCTTCGCGGCGGGTGGGGTCGGGGAGGGAGACGGTGGTGCTGCAGCGGCGGGGACGATCCCTCCCGTCGTAATCAGCAGTGCTGTCGCGGCGGCGCCAAGCCACCGAGCGGATCGGGTCTTCCGGGTCATCGTCGTGCCCTCTCAGGAGATGAAGGGCCGCAGTCGCGGGTCCGAGACTGCGGCCACTGGCCACGGATGACCAGGTGGAGAAGATCTTCGATACCCGTCCGAAGAGACGGATCGATATCCTGATGTTGGTGCTAAACAGAAACATAACGGCGATCATTCCGAAATCAGACGAAATGCTCAGAATGTCGCACGTGCCGGAAGCGCGGCACGACAGGCGCGGCGAGACCGCCGGGCCGGCAGCCGAGCATGCAGTGAGGTCCATCGCTGCGAGACCCGTGCCCATTCATCCGATTGTGGGTCGAACTTCTCGGCCGGAAAGGCCGCACTTCACAGCGATCCGTGGCGCTCCGACCATGCGCTGCCGAGGTACGCCCACAACGCCCGGTACGGGCGTTAGGTCGTCGCCCGGCAGGGCCTCCATTACCTGCACGGCGGCGCGAGTCGCCCCCTCCCAGTCCTGTTGCCACGCCTTGGCCCAGGCGTGGACCTCGCGTGAGGCGCTGGTGGCCAGTTAGGCGGCGGCGGGGTCGAGCTGGCGGGTGTGTT
Source organism: Tsukamurella sp. 8F (assembly GCF_029167375.1). Lineage (GTDB taxonomy): Bacteria > Actinomycetota > Actinomycetes > Mycobacteriales > Mycobacteriaceae > Tsukamurella. Next base: position 27,189 of record NZ_JARFTP010000003.1, on the reverse strand, counting down.
CCCGGCGAAGGTCTCCCAGTTCGGGTTCGGCGTCCTCCTGCCAGATGTCGTCCTGGACGAGCGCACTTCGGGCGAGGCTGACGAGTTCATCCGCCGGGCGCTGACTCTGCTCGAATCCGAAGGCGATCTCGGCCTGCAGTTCGACTGGCAGGGTTCGGCGGATCTCTGTTCGGGACAGGAACCGCAGCAGCTCGGCGCCGGTGACGACGACGACTGCCCAGTCCTTGGGCCCACGGGTGCAGCGGCCGGCTCCCTGCACCACGCGGGTGCAGATCCGCGGCGGCAGTCCGGCGATACCGCGGACCGGGGAATCCGGCCAGCGTCTCGTTCGGCCAGACCCAGATGGTGCGTTTCCGCATGCGGCGCGACGGTTGGCGTCAGTGGCCGCGAGGAGTGACACGCGTCGGCGCTGCTCCTACAGCAGAGTCTCTTGCCGACTCTCCGGCTGTATCCGATCGAGCGCGTGGCCGAGCTCTGTGCGGGAGGTGATGGCGCGGGCTCCCGCGTCTATCAACAGTCGATTGCCAACCGGCGTGTCTGCACCGAAGTTCAGGGCGAACACCGGCCGGCCGCGCTTGAGTGCGTCGCGGCCGGCGGCCAACGTTCCCCCGCGATCACCAGCTTCGATGACTACTAGAGCTTTGCCGAGACCGAATATGACGTGATTTCTCGCCATCGCAGCGTATGCTGCCCACGGTTGCGTAGGGCGGAATTGGGAGACGACTAGAACTCGCGCAGGATCGAAGCTCCGGGAGAACTCAGACTTAACTTTGAACGAATTGATACCCTCCGCGAGGACAATGACCGTCTGACCACCATTGTCAAGCGCGGCCAGGTGAGTAGCAGTATCGACACCTCTCGCATACCCCGAGACGACCGTTAGTCCACGTTCGCTTACTTCTACGCCGCACGCGCGAGCAGCCCTAAGCCCCAAATCACTGACGCGTCTGGACCCACACATTCCTGCTCCGGGCGCCGTCAATAATGCGATATCGCCGTGACAGAAGAGAGTCGGCACGACGGGGCGCGTCCCGATCATGAGACTTTCCGGAAATTGTGAGCTTCCAGCGTTAACTGCGTAGATTCCTCGGGCGTCCAGGTCTGCAGCTTCGGCCTTGAGGGATTGGCGCGACTCGCCGGATAGAGCCTTCCAGGCGTCTCGCAACAGCGCCGGGTCCGGGTCGACCAATGCTCGAGCAGCCCTAGCAGGACTACCGTAATGCTCGAACGCCGTGAGCGCACGTAGAGTCTCAGCCGTTGTTGTCATGTCAACGCCTCATCGTCTTCGCAGCAACTACAGCGTGGACGGCGCTGGCTCCTGCCGTTCGGGCCGCACGTCCGACCTCGGCCGCAGTCTCACCGGACCTCCACACGTCGTCCACGATAACGCAGTTGCCGTGGATCATCTCGGGGACGGAGAACAGACCAGCTATCGATGCAGCTTGATCCCCTTTTCTCTCAGGTCGGACAGGTCCAATCGTCGAGATCAACGGCCGCCCGAGACGTGTGGCAACTCCTGCCGCGATACTCTCTCCGACGCTGCTGCCATTCCCCTTCGACCCTGGAACACTTACTATGCGGCTAGCACTGTTAAGTATCGGGTGCCGCCTAATCGTATCTGCGACCTTCTCGACAATTTTCTCGCGACAAAGGCGCTGCATACCTGGATCCGATACCCAATATTTCGCACGAGACACCAGCTCGCCCGAGTTAGTATTCTTCCATTCTCCACCATCTTCTGCTGGAGGAATCTTGTAATAGTCCAGAGCCAAAGCCAGGTCCAGCGGCGCCCAGTTGCCAGTCGGCAGACAAAGACGATCCTTCAGGAGATCCAGCAAGTCCGGCAGTGTCTCAGGAAATTGGCCTGAATAGCGGAGACAGACCTGATACTGATCGGAAGGACTAACGCCCGTCTTGATGAAACCGCCGGGAAGGCTGCGTTGGACGTGCATTATCGGCAATTCGGGCGAGGCTATAAAAACATCGAATCGATACCGTGGATCGGAACTCTCCTGGATCTCGTAAGCGTTGATCCGTGACGGGCTCGCAGGGTAGATAAACTCGTTGATTGTCGGTAACAAAATAACCCCTACCTCTACCTCTGTCTATACCCCGAGATGTAGCTGCGACATGATATCAGACGATCCGACCACGGGCCTCGTGGATTTCTCGACGTTTGAAGGGAAACGATTGCGCGGCTGGTTCGTCTAATTGATGTGAGGGCTGATAGGTTCAGCCAGGGAGCGAAGGCCCTTCCGCCGCGTTGGGTGGAGACCTGGGCGTGGCCCGCGGTGCAGATCTTGGCGTAGGAACACCTATACGGCCGAACTGAACCGCCGGACGGGGGGCGGCGCTCCGATGAATGTCAGCGGTCACGAGATGCTTGAGGATTCGCTTCTCGTGCTCGGTTGCTTCTTGCTGCAGGGGACTGCACGCGGCGGACGAGTGTCTTGGAAGCCGTTGCAGTGACGAAGGTTTCGGCGTCCCAACCGGTACGAGCGCGGAGCTTCGCAGCTATAACCACCATCTCCGCAGGGGCCGCCTGCGCGGGGGATGTCACGGAGCAGTTTGGGGGCGCGGCGATGCCCCCGGCTGAACAGTTGCCGCGTTGACTGAGACAGAACAAGTTCATAACGAACCGTCCAGGGTGTCTGACACATCAGATAACCCCGTCTCAGACGATGACGGCTCGCCCACCTCGTCCTCTGCGACAGTCTGAGACACGCGGTGACACTATACAGATAAGATCGCTGCGGCGAGCTGAGAATGCCATGCCGCCCGCGTCATACCGCCGAGCGCCGCGAGCGCCTCGAGTCTTGCCGGCACCTCCGTGGGCGAGTTGGCGTGTACCGTCCCGGCGCCGCCGTCGTGGCCCGTGTTGAGCGCGGTGAGCAGGTCGATGACCTCGGCGCCGCGGACCTCCCCCACCACTATCCGGTCCGGTCGCATCCGGAGCGCCTGCCGCACCAGGTCGCGGACGGTGACCTCCCTTGCGCCCTCCACGTTGGCGCCGCGGGCGAGCAGCGAGATCACGTGGGGATGAACCGGATTCAGCTCCCGTGCGTCTTCCACGCAGACGATCCGTTCGGCGGGTGCGACCTCGCCGAGCATGCCGTTGAGCAGCGTGGTCTTCCCGCTCCCTGTACCGCCGACGACCAGGAACGCGAGGCGCGCCCGCACGATCCCCTCGAGCAGTGCAGCGACCTCGGCGGGGACCGCCCCGGACGCAGTGAGCGACCTGAGCGTCTGAGTCGCCGGGCGCAGGACGCGCAGGGAGATGCAGGTCCCGTTCTGCGCCAGCGGCGGGAGCACCGCGTGCAGCCGTATCCCGGTTCCGGAACGAGCTGCGCCGGGCAGGTGCCCGTCGACCCAGGGCTGAGCATCGTCGAGCCGACGTCCCGCGGTCAAGGCGAGCCGAGTGGCCAGGCGACGCACCGCCGCATCATCCTCGAGCCGCACGTCCGTGCGTTCGAGCCCTCGTCCGCGGTCGACCCATACCCGGTCCGGCCCCACCACCAGAACGTCTGCAACGTCCGGGCGCGCCAGTAGCGGGTCCAGCCGCCCAGCGCCAACGAGCTCCTTCTCCAGGTAGGCGAGCCCGTCGAGCAGCTCCGAATCACCGAGGACTCCACCGCATTCCGCGCGTAGCGCGTCAGCCATCACCTCCGGCGTCAGTCGCGTGGGGTGCAGCGCCAGCCGGTCTCGGACGCGGGAGAGCAGATCGCCGGTCATGCGACTGCCCCCGCCCCAGAGCGCTGAGCGCGACCGCGGACACCGTCGAGAACCCGTCCCGCGGCGTCCGCCAGGGGCGAGCCCCTGCGCAGCCGGAGCCCGCCACCGTCGACGGAGGCGTCGAGCCCGGGCTGCGCACGCATGGCCGCTAGGACCGGCACACCGACGGCCCGCTCGACCTCCACGGCTCGCAGGCCACCCGGTGCGGGGCCGCGGACGACGAGGCGCAGCGCTCGCGCACGGGTCCCGAGCGCGTCGGCGACGACGCGGCTGGCAGCGCATCCGCGGAGCGTGGCCGCCGTGACGAGAACGCATAGGTCCGCGACCTCCAGGCAGGCCGCAGTCACACCGTCGTCCCGTCTGGGCAGGTCTACGACAGTGATCCCCACGCTACGGCGGCCGGCGTCGAGGACCGCGAGCACGGCCTCTGTGCCGATATCTGCGCCGCCACGTCCAGCCGAGAGCACCGCGAGCTCGTCGGCGCGGCCGGGCAGGGCGGCCACCAGTGCCCCGGACGGCACCTGGCCGCCGCGCAGCGACAGATCCGGCCACCGCAGACCCGGCATGTCCTCGCAGCCGAGCAGTAGGTCGAGACCTCCACCCCACGGGTCGGCGTCGACGGCCAGCACACTGAGGCCACGTGCCGGGGCCGCCAGGGCCAGCGCGGCAGCGAACAGCGATGCACCCGCCCCACCGTGTCCACCCAGCACGGCCACCACCTGGGAGGTCTCGGCACCGTCGGCCTCGTGGCCCGACAGGAATCGGGCCAACGCACGCAGATCCTCCGGCAGCGCGAACACCTGCGCCGCCCCGAGGTGCATGCCGAGCCGCAACTCCTCGAGCCCTGCGTGCGCGCACACCACGGCTACCCCGTCGCGTCTCGGCAGCCGCACCTCGCCGACCGCAGCGATCAGCTCCCGCGCCGCATCGATGTCGACCACCAGGCACGATGTCGTCGCCCACAGACTGCGCGGCTGCCCCAGATCGACATCGACCACGGGCCGCGCCGCTGCGGCCGCCGCACGTGCGACACCGTCGGCCAGTTCCGGCCGCCGCACCGCTACCCCGATCCCACTCGTTCGCATGCCACGACCATGCACCCGATCACTGACGGCAGCGCCCCGGCAGCAGCCGACCTGTGTACCGGACGGCGGGCATACGCGCCGCTGTGAATGAACAGCTCGCGGCGGGCCCGGCCCATCGGTTGCGTATGGCATCATGCGCGGCTGCCGTCCCGGCCCCCAACCGGACGGTAGGGTGAGGGCCGTGAGTGCCCCCGATATCGGAGTCCCCGCACGTCGCGTGGCCGCGTTCTTCGACCTCGACAAGACGATCATCGCCAAGTCGTCGACCATGGCGTTCTCGAAACCGTTCTTCGAGCAGGGCCTGATCAACCGGCGCGCGGTGCTCAAGTCCAGCTATGCGCAGTTCCTCATGCTGCTCACCGCCGCCGATGAGGACCAGATGGATCGCATGCGCGACCATCTCACGCAGATGACCGCCGGCTGGGATGTCGAACAGGTGCGCTCGATAGTCCGCGAGACGCTGCACGACATCGTGAACCCGCTGGTCTTCGAGGAGGCCGCAGACCTCATCGTCGGTCATCACACCCGCGGGCACGACGTGGTGATCGTGTCTGCCTCCGGCGAGGAGATGGTGCGGCCGATCAGTGATCTGCTGGGCGCGGACTACTCGATCGGCACGACGATGGCGGTTGACGACGGCAAGTACACGGGAGAGCTCGACTTCTACTGTTTCGGCGAGAACAAGGTCACGGCTATGCGCGAACTCGCCGAGCGCAATGGGTACGACCTCGACCAGTGTTTCGCCTACTCGGACTCCATCACCGACGTACCGATGCTCGCGGCGGTCGGGCACCCCACCGCCGTCAACCCGGACCGGCCGCTGCGTCGCGAGGCGAGTGAGCGCGGGTGGCCCGTGCTGTCGTTCTCCAACCCCACACCGCTCAAACACCGCATCCCGACGCCCTCGCGGACTTCGGTACTCACGGGATTGGGCCTTTCAGCTGCGGCTGCCGCTGCCGGCGCCGTGACATATGTTCTGCTGCAACGGAATCGGGACTCGCAGTAGAGAATCTTCGATTACTTCCGGCGAAGTGCTTGATGTGACGGCGGTCACAAGGTACAAATAAAGCACGGAGCGGCGCAAGGCCAGATCCTCACCGGAAGAGAAGGTCGAGGATCCCCGGAACGCCAAGGCTCCTAGCACGGACACCAGGCACCCACGCGGAGCGCGCCGCAAAGAGGCAGAAGCGTTGTGGGCCTGCGTTATTCGGGACCGTGGTCAGCACGGGCCGGAGCAGTCGGACTGCACGGCCCTCATCCCGGACGACGCCGAGGCCACCTACACAACCCACCTAGCACGCTTGGTAACCGGGATCCGTGCTTGCGAACGGCGATTCGGACCCGTTCTGAGGAGCGCACTGAACTCCATCCCAGTGCGAATTCCCTCAGCGCAGGCCGGGTCGCCGTTGCGCGTGCGCAGGCGGTAAGGCCACCGAGCGTCCGCGGTCGCCTGTCTCTACCTCTCCGCGATCGCGAGACCCTCGCGCGCGCCGGCTTCAAGGGCGGAGCAGCACAGTGTCACCCACGCGACGACCCCGTCCTCGCTCCCCGTTCCGAACGCGTCGGCGGCGGACGCGTACCCACTCGCGAACTTGAGCCACGTGGTCTCCGGGATCCCCAGCGCGTGCGGGTCCAGCCCGGACGCGACGGTCACCAGCCGGGACGCGGCGCGGGCGACGACACCGTCGGCCGTCCCGAAAGGACGCAGCGACAGGATCTCCCCGTGCACGACCGCGGCGAGGACCGGGGCGGCTACCGACGTCCCGCCGGTGACCAGCTGAGACAGCAGTGCCAACCGATCCCCGGCACCTGGCCGCGGCCGGCCGAGTTGCTCGGGATCGTCGACCAGGTCCGCAGCGGCCAGCGTGTGCAGCCGCGCCAACACCTGGAGCGGCGCGCGGCGCCACACCCCGACGGTGCCGTCGAGGGCCGGCGTGTCGATCGCCTGCGCAACCCTCATGGCCCCCGCGAACACGGGATCGTCGACATCGGCGTCGCGCGAGAGATCCACGACGCCGCCGTCCAGGGCAGCAGAGGCGCGTGCGCCACGTAGCGACGACTCGGTGGCCGCGGCACCCCACTCCCGACGGTTGGCGGGGTGCCGGTGCACCTTGCCCAGGGCCTCACGCGCGGCAGCCGCGGCATCGGCCACTGCCGGCATCGCAGCGAGCGGGGCGAGAGGATCGGTCACGGTGCACAAGCCTAGAGGTAGGCGCCCCACCTCCCGAACACGCCTCGGTCGGCGTCGCGAGCGTTCACATGGCGATCGCTGCGCTGACAGAGGCGTGTTGCGGACGTTCAGCCGGCGAGCTCGATCGAACCACCCGGGATCGAGTCGAGAAGGTTGCGCGTATACGCGGACTTCGGATTCGCGTACACCTCCTCGGTGGTGCCGAAGTCGACGACCTGGCCCTTCTGCATCACCACGACGTCGTCGGCGATCTGCCGGACCACCGCAAGGTCGTGGGTGATGAAGACGTAGCTGAGTCCGAACTCGCTCTGCAGCCGATTCAGTAGTGTCAGGATCTGCGCCTGCACCAGCACGTCCAGCGCGGAGACCGCCTCGTCGCACACGACCACCTCGGGATTGAGCGCCAGCGCTCGGGCGATCGCCACGCGCTGTCGCTGTCCGCCGGACAGCTCGTTCGGGAATCGCTCCATCACCGACTGCGGCAGTGCCACCAGGTCGAGCAGTTCCTTCACCCGCTGCACCCGCGACTTCGAGTCGCCGATCTTGTGTACCCGCAGGGGTTCCGCGATCGACCGGAAGATCGAGTACATGGGGTCCAACGACCCGTACGGGTTCTGGAAGATGGGCTGTACCCGCCGCCGGAACTCCTTCGCTGCGCCACCGGACAGCGTCGCGACGTTCGCGCCATCGAAATCCACCGTCCCCGACGTGGGCTTCTCGAGGCCGAGCACCATCCGGGCCACGGTCGACTTGCCCGAGCCGGACTCGCCGACGATGGCCGTCGTCGTGCCCCGCCGCAACGTGAACGACACGTCGTCGACGGCGCGGAACGCCGTTGACTGGAACGGCAGCTTGCCGCGGATGGGGAAGTCTTTCACCAGGTTCCGCACGACGATGACGTCGTTCGGCCCCTGCGCGCCCGCGGCGTGCAGTTCCTCTGCTACCGAGCTGTCGCCGGCCTCGACAGCCAGATCGGTCGCGGGGTTCGGGGTGCTCGGCGTCGAAAGCCGACGCGATGCCAGCGACGGTGCCGCGCGCACCAACCGCTTGGTGTACTCGTGGTGGGGGTCCTGCAGGATCTCCAGCGCCGGCCCCGATTCGACGATCCGTCCCTTGTACATCACCACGAGGTGGCTGGCCCGCTCGGCGGCGAGGCCGAGGTCGTGCGTGATCAGCAGGACGGCAGTGCCGAGCTCAGCTGTCAACGTGTCGAGGTGGTCGAGGATCTGCCGCTGCACGGTCACATCCAGCGCCGAAGTCGGCTCGTCCGCGATGAGCAGCTTCGGCCGGCAGGCGAGGCCGATCGCGATCAGTGCGCGCTGGCGCATGCCGCCCGAGTACTCATGCGGGAACTGGTTGACGCGACGATCCGCGTCCGCCATACCGGCCTCGCGCAGGAGCTCGATCGCCCGCGCACGAGCGTCCTTCCCCTTCGCGGCGCCGTTCGCCTCCAGGGTCTCCTGGATCTGGAAGCCGACGCGCCACAACGGATTCAGGTTGGTCATCGGATCCTGGGGCACCAGGCCGATACCGCTGCCCCTGACCTTCTCGAAATCCTTCTGTGACGCCTGCGCGAGGTCCTGCCCGTCGAACAGGATCTCACCTCCGGTGACTCGGCCGGTGCCGGGGAGCAGCCCCAGCACCGCAGCCGCGGTCGTCGACTTCCCCGAACCGGACTCCCCCACGATCGCGACCGTCTGGCCGGGATACACCGTGAGGCTCGCGCCCTGCACCGCGTTCACCTCGCGCCCCTGAGAACGGAACTGCACCTGCAGGTCCTTGATGTCCAGCAGCGGCTGCACGTTGTTCTCCGTGCCCTTCTTGTTCGCGTCTGCCATCAGCGGGTCCTCGCCTTCGGGTCGAGTGCGTCACGCAGGGCGTCGCCGAGCATCATGAATGCGAGCACAGTGATCGCCAGCGCGGTCGCGGGATAGAACAGGATCGGCGAACCGCTGCGCAATTCGGTCTGCGCCGCGGAGATATCGATGCCCCACGAGACAGCCGTCGATGGGAGTCCGATCCCGAGATACGACAGCGTGGCCTCGGTCACGATGAAGATGCCGAGCGAGATGGTCGCGATGACGATGACCGGACCGAGCACGTTCGGGACGACGTGGGTGAACAACGTCCGGAATCGGGAGGCGCCCAGCGACTTGGCCGCGGTGATGAACTCGTCGCCCCGGATCGCGATGGACGCCGACCGCGCGATGCGCGCGATCTGTGGCCAGCTGAAGATCGCCAGAACGATCACCACCGTCATGACATTGCGGGTGGGGAAGGCCTGGAGAGTCACGACCGCGGCCAGGATCAGCGGGATGCCGAAGAAGATGTCGGACAGCCGCGAGAGCACCGAGTCGATCCAGCCCCCGAAGAACCCGGCAACCGTTCCGACCAGGCCGCCCAACACCACCACGACGATGGTGGTCAACACACCCACCAGTACTGAGGCGCGCGCACCGTAGATGGTGCGGGAGTAGATGTCGTAGCCCTGTTTGTCGGTACCGAAGAGATGGTGCGAGCTCGGCGGGTCCATCGACCGCGCCAGGTCCGCGTAATGCGGATCCTGATGCGCGAACAGGCCTGGGAACAGCACCACGACCAGGATCAGGACGATGAGCACGGCCGAGACGATGAATGCGGGCTTGGTCCGCAGCTCGCGCCAGGCGGATCGCCAGAACCCCGCCGGCTGGGCATCAGCGTCGACGGCGTCGATCGCGTCCACCTTCACCTCGTCGGGTGGCGCGACGAAGCGCTCCTGGCCCGGTTTGATGTTGTCAGGCATAGCGAATCCTCGGATCGAGTACGGCATACAGCAGGTCGACTACCAGGTTGCACACCAGGTAGACGAGCACCAGGACGGTGACGAACGAGACGACGGTGGGAGCCTCGCCGCGGATCAACGCCTGGTAGATGGTGCCGCCGACGCCGGGGATGTTGAAGATCCCCTCGGTCACCAGCGCACCCCCCATCAGCGAGCCCAGGTCGGCCCCGAGGAAGGTGACCACGGGGATCAGCGAGTTCCGGAAGACGTGCACGATGATCACGCGCCGCCGGGGCAACCCCTTGGCCGTGGCAGTCCGCACGTGATCTGCGGTGAGATTCTCGGCGACGGACGACCGCGTCAGACGAACTACATAGGCGAAAGACACTGCGCCGAGCACGAAGCCCGGCAGCAGCAGGTGATAAAGGTCCAGGTGGCCGCCGACGGTGACGGGGAAGATCCCCCATTTCACGCCGAGCACGAACTGGGCCAGGAAACCGATCACGAAGATCGGGATGGCGATTATGACCAGGGACACGAAAAGGATCGTGGTGTCGAACCACTTCCCCTTCTTGAGGCCCGAGATCACGCCGAAGAACAAACCGAAGACCGCCTCGACGACGAGTGCGATGAGCGCCAGATCGATGGTGACGGGCCACGCGCGCTTCATGACATCGATTACGGGCTGACCCGAGAACGAGTTGCCGAAATCGAGCGTGAACACGCCTGTGATGTAGTGGAGATATTGCAGGTAGAAGGGCTGATCCAGGTGGTACTGCGCACGCAGGTTCGCGATCACGGCTGGTGAGACGGGCTTGCCACCCGTCAGCGCCTGGATGGGATCTCCCGGTACCAGGAAGACCATGGCGTAGACCAGGAAGGTGGCGCCGAAGAAGACGATCACCGCCTGGCCGAGCCGCCGGAGGATATATCTCAGCATCTCGATGTTCCTATGCCGGAGGCAGGCCGCACCCGATGTCACATGCCGTCGCATATGACATCGGGTGTGGTTCCCGCACGATCAGGTGTTCAGGACTTGGTGACGTTCGGGTAATCCGGCAGGCCGTTCCAGGTCAGCTCAGCCTTGACTCCCTGCGCCGTGCCACCGGCCTGGGTGTAGTCCCACAGGGGAATCACCGGCAGGTCGGCGAGGAGCATCGCCTGTGCCTCGTTGGTGAGCTTGTACGAGGTCTGCGGATCCAGCGACTGCTCCGCGTCACGCAACTTGGCGTCGAAGGCCGGGTTGTCGTATCGGGCGTCGTTGGACCCGGCGCCCTTGGTGTACTGCGGACCGAGGAACTCGATCATCGACGGGTAGTCCCCCTGCCAGCCCGAACGGAACGGGGACTTCGCCACTCCCTTGACTGCGGCATCGCGGATCTGCTTGAACTCGGTCGTCGGTGCGCCGTGCGCGTCGATACCGAGGGTGTTCTTCAGCTGGTTACTCACCGCATCGATCCACGCCTTGTGGTCACCATCCGAGTTGTACGAGAACGCGAGAGCCCCCGACCACGGCGAGATCGCGTTGGCCTGCGCCCAAAGCTGCTTCGCCTTGTTCGGGTTGAAGTCCAACACGTCGTTGCCAGGGATCGAGTCGCTCCACCCGGGCAGGCCACGAGCCGTGAAGTCCTTGGACGGCGTCCGCAGCCCCTGGAAGATCGTCTTGGTGATCTCCGGCCGGTTGATGGCGAGCGAGATGGCCTGTCGGCGGAGCTTGCCCTCCTGCCCGCTGAAGTGGGGCAGGTAGTAGGGAATGGTGATCTGCTGATCACTGGCTGTCGAACGCGTCAGCGCACGATCGCCCAGATCCTTCTTGAAAGTTCCATAGGCGCTCTGAGGAATCTGCCAGAGCACATCGAGATTGCCCGCCTGCAGATCCGAGTACGCGGTGTCGAAGCTGGAGTAGAAGATGAACGACAGCCCGCCGTTCTTCGGAGCATCGGGGCCCTTGTAATCCGCGTTCTTCACGAGATCGATCCGCACGCTGTGCTGCCAGGCATCAGGCTTCGAGAGCTTGTACTGACCGTTGCCGACCGGGTGCTCGCCGAACTCCTTGGCACCCTCCTTGAAGAAGACGTCCGGCACCGGCTTGAACGGCGTGAAGCCCAACCCCAGCTTGAAGTCGATGTTCGGCTGCGTGAGCTTGACGGTGAACGTGTAGTCGTCGACGACCTTCAGGCCCGACATCTCGTGCACGGTCGAGTTCGGAGCATTGACGGCTTCATAGCCGTCGATTGGAGCGAAGAAGTCGTGCTGCAACTGTGCGTTCTTGGGATCGGCTCCGAAGTTCCACGCCTTGACGTAGTTCTCCGCCTTGACGGGCGTGCCGTCTGTGAACTTCCAGTCCTTCTTCAAGTGAACAGTGAAGTTCTGGTTGTCCTTCGTGTCGACCGATTCGGCGTTCGCCAACTCGGGCGTGCCATCCGCCTTATACGCGTAGAGACCGGTGAACAGGGCGTCGACCACGCGGCCACCCTCGTTCTCCGCCGTGTTGGTGGGCACCAGCCCGTTCTGAGGTTCGGACCCGTCTGCCTTGATGATGGCGTCGGAGCCCGTGCCCCCGCCGTCACCGGATCCCGCCGTGCTACATCCTGTCAGCGCAAGCGCGCCCACGGCGACTACTGCCACCGCGGCGCGCATACCGCGCGCACCCCTGAACTTCGATGTCACTGAACGTTCCCTCCAACCGAGTATCGCGGGCGCGAGTGTGCCCGCGTCCGAGTAGTGAAGCCGGCGCCCGGACCGGGCGAGTGGCCCGACCGGTCATTACCGGCAAGTAGGTGGGATCACCATAGACCCAGCACGCTCGAGGCGCGCGTCAACTCAATTTTTTCCCGCACCATGATCCGATGCAGGGAACCGGTGACACGCCGATGCCGCAACCGGTTGCACACCTGCCCGAGGCGACGGTTCTCGGGCAAACCCTTTCAGCGACCTACACCGCTTCCCTACGATGGAAGCCATGTCCTCAGATGCACCCGCCGTATACCCGCCGTCCGAAGAATTCGCAGCTCAGGCCAATACTCGGGGCCGAGAGCTGTACGACAGTGCCAATGCGGACCGGCTCGGCTTCTGGGCCGAGCAGGCGCGCCGCCTGAGCTGGGACACCGACTTCGGTGAGGTGCTCGACTGGAGCGGCGCGCCGTTCGCCAAGTGGTTCGTCGGCGGGCGGCTCAACGTCGCCTACAACTGCGTGGATCGGCACGTCGAAGCCGGAAACGGTGACCGGGTGGCCATCCACTGGGTCGGCGAGCCCGGCGACACTCGCGATATCACCTACGCCCAACTCCGCGGCGAGGTGTCCCAGGCCGCCAACTACCTCGCATCGCTGGGGCTCGAGGCCGGCGACCGCGTCGCGATCTATATGCCGATGGTTCCCGAGGCCCTCGTCGCGATGCTGGCGTGCGCACGGCTCGGACTCACGCACTCCGTCGTCTTCGCGGGCTTCTCGGCGACGGCCCTACGTTCACGCATCGATGACGCACAAGCCAAGGTCGTCATCACCACCGACGGGCAGTTCCGGCGCGGGAAGCCCGTACCGCTCAAGGCGAGCGTCGACGAGGCGATCGACACCGAAGTAGACGGGCGCACTGCCGAGACGGTCGAGAAGGTCCTCGTCGTGCGGCGCTGCAACAACGAGATCGACTGGCATGACCGGGACGTGTGGTGGCATGACACCGTCGGCCAGGCCGCGGCGGAGCACACCCCGGAGGCCTTCGACTCCGAGCATCCCCTGTTCCTGCTGTACACCTCGGGCACCACGGGTAAGCCGAAGGGCATCGTGCACAGCTCGGGTGGCTACCTCACGCAGGCGTCCTATACGCACCACTACCTGTTCGACCACAAGGCGGGCGAGGACGTGTACTGGTGCACCGCCGACATCGGATGGGTGACCGGACACACCTACATCGTCTACGGTCCGCTCTCCAACGGCGCCACACAGGTCGTCTACGAGGGCACCCCCAACTCGCCCACCGAGCACCGCCACTTCGAGGTCATCGAGAAGTACGGGGTCTCCATCTACTACATCGCACCGACCCTGGTCCGCACCTTCATGAAGTGGGGCCGCGCAATCCCGGACGCTCACGACCTGAGCTCGATCCGCGTGCTCGGCTCCGTCGGCGAGCCCATCAACCCCGAGGCGTGGCGCTGGTACCGCGACGTCATCGGCGGCGGGAAGGCGCCCATCGTCGACACCTGGTGGCAGACGGAGACCGGGGCGGCGATGGTCGCCCCCCTGCCGGGAACCACCGCATGCAAGCCGGGCTCGGCGATGGAGCCCATCCCGGGTATCAGCGCGAACATCGTGGACGACGACGGCAACCCCGAGCCCCGCGGCGAACAGGGGCTGCTGGTCCTCGACCAGCCGTGGCCGGCGATGCTGCGCGGCATCTGGGGCGACGACCAACGTTTCCGTGACACCTATTGGTCCCGCTACGAGAAGCAGGGCTGGTACTTCGCGGGCGACGGCGCGCGCTACGACGAGGACGGTGCCCTATGGGTGCTGGGCCGCGTCGACGATGTCATGAACGTCTCGGGCCACCGGATCTCCACCGCCGAGGTCGAATCGGCACTGGTAGGACACGCCGGGGTGGCCGAAGCCGCCGTCGTCGGCGCATCCGATGCGACGACAGGGCAGGCAATCGCCGCGTTCGTCATCCTCCGCGAAGGCGTCGACGCCTCCGACCCCGAGGCGCTCATCGCCGAGATGAGGGAGCAAGTGGCCAAGGACATCTCGCCGATCGCGAAGCCGCGCGAGATCAACATCGTTCCCGAGCTGCCGAAGACCCGGTCCGGGAAGATCATGCGCCGCCTACTCCGCGACGTAGCCGAGGGCCGCGAGCTGGGCGACACCTCGACCCTGGTCGATCCCAGCGTCTTCGAGGACATTCGCAAGCAGCGCGTCTGACGCGCCGCGCCTACGGGCGGTAGGTTCGAGTCACTGTGTCGACCGTGATCGCGCCTACCGCCCTCTCCGCGTATCGGCGCCTACTCCCCTACTGGCGGCTCACGGCCGCGGGTTTCGCACGGCAGTCTACGTATCTGCTGGCGGCTGCCGCAGGCTTGACCACGAACACGGTCTTCGCGTTCCTCAAGATGGGCATCCTGCTCGCCACTCTCCGCGCAGCGGGTGGCAGCGCGGGCGGCTACACGCCGGAGCTTATGGTCTCGTACATCTTCCTCTCGCAGGGGCTGCTCGCGGCGGTCGGCGCCTTCGGTGGCGACGGCGAACTGGCCGAACGCGTGCGCACGGGCGACGTCGCCGTCGACTTCCTGCGGCCCGTCGATGTGCAGTTGGCCAACCTCGCGGATTCGGTCGGCGGCGCGGTGTACAGCCTGATCCCGCGCGCGCTGCCGGTGGTGGCGGTCGGATCGGCCACCGGAATGATGGCCTGGGCGTCCGAGCCGATCGCGTACCCGCTCGGCGCCGCGAGCCTGCTCGCCTCGATCGTGCTCGGCCGGTCTCTACTGTACTGCGTTGCGGTGCTGGGATTCTGGCTCGTCGAGGTGCGTGGTATCCAGCTCTTCTACACGGTGGTGTCGACGTTCCTGATGGGGATGTTCGTACCGATCGGCATGTTCCCCGGGTGGCTGCAGGCACTGTCGACATGGACCCCGCTCGGCTGGATCCTGTTGCCTCCCTGCGATATCCTCTCCGGCCGTGTGCAGGTGTCCGACGGCGTGTCGACCGTCGGGATCCAGATCGCCTGGGTCACCGCGACACTCGTGCTCGGCACGGTGCTGACGCGGGCAGGCCGGCACCGACTGGAGGTGCAGGGTGGCTGAGCGGCCCGGATCCCTCGCGCCGTACCGTGCCGTGCTCGCGTCGCGGATCGCCTCCCAGACGGCGTACCGCCCATCTCTGGCCTTCGACCTGGTGACCGCGGTGATCCTGGGCGCGGTCGAGCTCGGTGAGGTGTGGTTGTTGTTCCACAACGCGACCGTCATCGGCGGCCTCACGTTCTCCGGTGTGCTGCTCGTGTTCGCGCTCGCGGACGGCTCGTTCTGTATCGCCGACGTGCTGTTCGGACATCTCGACCGGCTGCCGCGCTTCATCCGGCTCGGCCAGATCGACGTGTTCTACTTACGGCCACAACCGATCCTGCTGCAACTCATGACCGCGGACATCCGGATCAGTCGGCTCACACGGCCGCTCGTGAGTGCCGCCGCACTCGTATACGCGCTTACGCACAACGACATCCAGTGGGGGCCGGCCACCATCGGAATACTCGCGATGGCTCTCGTGTGCAATCCCGTGATCTACTCCGCGGTGTTCGTACTCGCGGCAGGACTGCAGTTCTTCCTGGTCAACGGCGGCGAGTTCACCAACGCGTTCGTGTACGGCGGGCGATACGCCTCTACGCAGCCGGCGTCGGTGTGGCCTACGGCCGTCAAGGTCACGCTGGGCTTCATGCTGCCGCTGGCGTTCACGGGTTACCTTCCCGCGCTGGTGATCCTCGGTCTACCCGGACAGGGTGCGCTACAACCGTGGCTCGCATGGCTCCTGCCGGCGGCTACCGTGTGGGTGGTGGCACTGGCCGCCGTGGCGTGGCGGAGCGGGCTGCGACACTATCGGGGAGCGGGCGGATGATCATCGAGGCACACGGACTGACAAGGACATTCGTACGGCACCGACTGCGCGGTCAGCACATCGTCACGACCGCGGTCGACGATCTGGACCTCGCCGTCGAACCGGGCGAGTCCGTCGGCTACATCGGTGCGAACGGCGCCGGGAAGTCGACGACCATCAAGATGCTCATGGGCATCCTGGTTCCCACGTCGGGCACGGTGCGCACCGTCGGTGTCGACCCGATCGGACGGCGGCGGCACGTCGCACAGCGGGTAGGCGCGGTGTTCGGGCAACGCTCGCAATTGTGGTGGGATCTGAGCGTCCTCCGTTCTCTGAAGATCCTGGCCGCGATCCACAGGATTCCCGACGGCGACGCTGCCCGCCGCTCGGACCGTCTCGGCGAGCGCCTCGAGCTGACCGGGTTCTGGGACAGGCCTGTGCGGCAGCTCAGCCTCGGCGAGCGGATGCGCGCGGAGGTCGCTGCGGCACTGCTGCATTCGCCCGAACTGCTGATCCTGGACGAGCCGACGATCGGGCTGGACGTCGTCAGCAAGCAGCGCCTGCGGGAGTTCCTCATCTCCGAGCGTGCCGAACGCGGTCTCACGCTGCTGCTCACCACGCACGATATGGGCGACGTCGAGCGGCTGTGCGAGCGGATCCTCGTGGTCGACCATGGCCGCAAGGTGTTCGACGGCACCGCTGCGGGCTTGGCCGCCACGGTCGGTGCCGGACGGGTACTGGTCGTCGACCTGGACCGCCCGATGCAGGACCTGACGAGCCTGCCGGGTGCGCGACACCTCGAGAGCGAGGCGGGCGGACTCCGTCAGCGGTTCGCTCTCGACGGCGACGTACCGGACGCCCTCGCCGCCCTGACCGCGCAGGTGGGGCTTCGAGACATAGCGATCGAGGAGCCGGACATCGAGGACGTCGTACGGCGTCTCTATGCCCGGAGCAGATAGCGGAGGCGCAGAATGGGATTCACGCGCGAAGAGCTGCTGGCGTACGCCGGTGCGGAGGTTCCGGATCTGTTGCCGAGCCCGTGCCGGCTACTGTTCGTCGGCATCAATCCGGGTCTGTGGACGGCCGCCACGGGCGCACACTTCGCCCGGCCGGGCAACCGCTTCTATCCCGCGCTAGCAATAGCGGGCATCGTCGGGCACGTGATCGACGCTTCGGACGGAATGCGGATGGAAGACCGCGAAACGCTGTTGCACAGCGGGATCGGCATCACGAACCTGGTGCGCCGCGCGACGGCAAAGGCCTCTGAGCTGACGCCCGAAGAGTTACGCGAGGGCGGCGAGCGGCTACGCGCAACCGTGCGAAGCACCTGCCCGCGCGTCGTCGCGGTCGCCGGAATCACGGCCTACCGCAGCGCTTTCCGCCAGCCGAAGGCGGTCACGGGAAGACAGCCACGGGATCTCGAGGGCGCGCAGTTGTGGGTCGTCCCCAACCCCAGCGGCCTCAATGCGCACGACACTGTCGACTCCCTCGCGCGCGCCTACCGGGCCGCAGCCGACGCCGCCGGGCTCACAGACCCTGGGGCCCGTCCCTAGACGCTCTCCAGCTCGACGTCACGGGTCTCGCGCATCGTCAGGAGCGCGACCAGCGTCAGCACTGCTGCCGCGGCGAGGTACACACCCACCCAGAAGACGCCGTACGACGAGACGAGCCATGTCGCGATGAAGGGTGCTATCGCTGCGCCCAGAATCGACGCGAAGTTGTAGGAGATGCCGCTGCCCGTGTACCGGACGTTGGTAGCGAAGAGCTCCGGCAACACCGCACTCATCGGCCCGAACGTCAGCCCCATGAGTCCGAGGCCGAGGATGAGGAAGAGCAACATGCCGCCCTCGCCCGTATCGGCCGGGTCCAGCAGCACGCCGAACGACAGGCCGAACACGATGATCGCCACCGTGATCACGATGAGCACGACACGTCGACCATAACGGTCTGCGAGCCAACCGGACACCGGCACGAAAGCGGCGAAGAACAGCACGGCGACCAGCTGTAACTCGAGGAAGTCGACGTACGGGATGGTGATCTTGCCGCCGCCGTGATCCGCGACCTTCCCCGTGCCGTACGAGGCGACCCAGGTCGTGACGATATAGAACAGCGTGTACGTGGCCAGCATGACGAATGTGCCGATGACCAGCGGGCGCCACGCCGTCCGCACGACCTCGCCGACCGGCGACTTCACGCGCCGACCCTCGGCCACCGCCTGCGCGAAGACGGGTGTCTCCGTCAATTTGAGCCGAACGTACAGCCCGACCACCACGATCACCGCCGACAGCAGGAACGGGATGCGCCAGCCCCAGGTGAGGAACGCGTGGTTGCTCGCCGCGGTCTTCGCGTCGAAGTCCATCGCCAGCATGATCAGGAGGAAGACGCCGTTGGCGAAGAAGAACCCGAACGGCGCCCCGAGCTGTGGCCACATCGCTGCCCAAGCCCGCCCGCGCTTATCCGCGGTCTCCGTAGCGAGCAACGCAGCACCGGACCACTCGCCGCCCAGCCCCAGGCCCTGACAGAAGCGCAGCAGCGCGAGGAGCACCGGCGCGAGGTATCCGACCTGGTCGAATGTCGGAAGCAGGCCGATGAGGAAGGTGGCGATACCCATCGTGAGCAAGGATCCGACCAGCGTCGCCTTACGCCCCACCCGGTCACCGAAGTGGCCGAACAGGATCGACCCGAGCGGCCGCGCGACGAACGCGAGGCCGAACGTGGCGAACGAGCTGAGCAGCGCCGCCGTCGAATCCGATTTGGGGAAGAAGAGCGTCGGGAAGACGAGGACCGCCGCCGTCGCGTAGATGTAGAAGTCGAAGAACTCGATAGTGGTGCCGACCATCGACGCGACGACGATGCGGCTTCGCTTGACGGCCGGGCGCGCCGCGACCGTCTCAGAAGGGTGATTCACGAAGAAGAAGCGTATAACGCCGGTCTTTGGACCCGCGCCAAGACCGGTGCAGAGACCGCCCGCGGGCGGCGACGGCGCGTCGACCGGGGTGCCGTACGCCCGCCCGGCGCCGACCTCTGGCACCATAAGGACGAACCCAAGGAGGACGACAGTGAGTTTGGACAGCACATCCACCACCGGCACGCCGCGAACCCTGTCGGCGATCCCCCTCTCCGACCCGTCGGTGACAGCCACCGGCGAGCCGAGTATCGGAGCCCTGGTGCGGGACGCCAGCGCGCAGGTCAGTTCCCTGGTCAGAGCCGAGGTGGAACTCGCCAAGGCGGAGACCGTCTCCGAGGTCAAGAAGGCCGTGACCGGCTCGGTGTTCTTCGTGATCGCCGGCGTCGTTCTGCTTTACTCGTCCTTCTTCCTGTTCTTCTTCCTCGGCGAGTTGCTCGATGTGTGGCTGCCCCGCTGGGCCGCGTTCCTCATCGTCTTCGCGCTGATGGTCGTCGTCGCTGTGGTCGCCGGCCTGCTCGGCTATCTCAAGGTGCGCAAGATCCGCGGCCCCAAGAAGACGATCGCCTCGGTCAAGGAAGTGCCCTCCGTGCTGCCTACCGGCAAGCGCGACTGACCAACCTGACGAGACGTTGACCGCTCCAGACCCGTCGACGGTACGGTTCACGGGCCCCTGGCAGCACCATGACGTGCGTGCGAACGGGATCCGCATGCACGCCGTCGAGTACGCCCCGGGCGGCGACGCGACCGCGCAAGGGCGCCCCCTCGTGGTCTTCCTGCACGGCTTCGGGGGCTTCTGGTGGAGTTGGCGGCACCTGCTGCCACAAGTGCACGACGCGGGCTTCCGGGCCGTCGCCGTCGACCTCCGCGGCTACGGCGACAGCGACAAGCCTCCCCGCGGCTACGACGGCTGGACCCTGTCCGGTGACGCGAGCGGCCTCGTGCGCGCGCTGGGCCACTCGAGCGCCGTACTCGTCGGCCACGCCGAGGGCGGCCTCGGTTGCTGGGCCGCGGCGACGGTACACCCACGCGCAGTCACCGCGATCGCCGTCGTCAGCTCACCGCACCCCATCGCGCTGAAGCGCTCTACGCTCCGCAACAAGGGACAGCGATCCGCGATGCTGGGACACATCACGTTCGCGCAGATCCCCCGGATGCCGGAGGATCGGCTCACCCGCGACGACGGCCAGGCGATCGTCGACCTGATCGCGGCCCGCAGCGGCTCAGCATGGCGCGATACCGCGGACTACCTCGAGGCCGTAGGCAACTACCGCAGCGCGATCCAGATCCCAGGCACCGCGCACTGCGCGTTGGAATACAGCCGCTGGGCGTGGCGTAGCCAGTTCCGGCCCGACGGCAGCCGCTTCATGAACCGCATGAACCAGCGGCTGCACATCCCCGTCCTGGCGCTGCGGGGCGAGGAAGACCCGTACATCCTCCAGCAGTCCGTGTACTCGAGCCACGACTGGGCCGTCGACTACCGTCCGCGCGAGATCACCGGCGCCGGCCACTACGCCCACGAGGAGGCCCCTGCCGACGCGGGTCCGCAGCTCGTGGAGTTCCTCCGCTCCCTACCCGGTCCGCGCCTGCTCGGCTGACCGGTCCATCTCTCGGCTCCTGGGGCCCGGCGGCGCCAGGAGAGCAATGCCTCCTCGCATACGCCGAGAAACGGGCGTCATCCCTCCGTGACGCACTGCCCCGTCGACACCCTGGAGGTGAGCGACGGAGCCTCGGTGAACGCTTGGCCCACCTGCTGCGCAGTCAGTGCGAAACCGGTGTCGGCGTCATCGACGGCGACGCCGAACACGACCCCGATCACCTGCCCGGCTGCGTTGAACAGCGGTCCGCCCGAGTTGCCGGGGCGCACCTGCCCTCGGATCGTGTACACCTCGCGACGCACCTCCCCGACGCGATAGATGTTGGCACCGTCGAGCACCTGCTTGGAGCGGATTCGCGCCGACGACAGCGTGAGCGGCCCACCGCCCGGATAGCCGAGCGCGAAAGCCGCGTCGCCGGTATGCGCCGCGTCGGCCGCTACGGGCAACACCGGCGCTCGCAGGCCCGGAACGGCGAGGATCGCGAGGTCGGTCTGCGGATCGAAGGCGACCGGGCGCGCCGGCAGCTCGCCCTCTGCGGTCCGTACCTGCAGTGCTGTCGTACCAGCCACGACATGCGCATTCGTCAGAATCCTGCCGGGCGAGACGACGAAGCCGGTCCCCTCGAGAGCTCGCTGGCAACCGGGCGCCTGGCCGTCGATGCGCAGGACCGAGCCGCGGACGCGCTCGACGACGGGATCGGACAGCGACATGACATCGGGCGGGTCGACGTCGATGATCGGCGTGCGGCCGAACGGGCCCAACACGTCGGGCAGTCCGGATGTGTCCACGACGCGCGAGAACTTCTGTGGCAGGTCTTTGACGAACTGCGGTGCGAGCCTGTCGACCTCGGCGAGCACGGCCGAACCGCGTATCGCGCGCGATACGACGGGAGTGGCGGACGACGTCAGCGGGATCGCCAGCAGCCACGCCGCGAGCAGCAACGCGATCGCCTGGACAGCGGCGCCGACGAGACTGTCGATGCGCCGCAGCGTGCGGGTGGGCAGGAAGCTGCGAGCAGCGCGCCCGAGCACCATGCCGGCGATCTCGCCGACGATGACCAGCCCCGCGAGCAGGCCGATCCCGGCGAGCAGGCGCATACGCGAGTCCTCGACATGGTCGATCACGTGCGGCGCGAGCAGGACGCCCGCCGCAGCGCCGAGGACGACACCGACGAACGCCATCGCCGACGCGACGGCGCCTTGACGGAAGCCCGAGACAGCGGCGACGACGACGCCTGCGAGAACGATGAGGTCGACCCAGGCGGAACCGGTCACGGCCGCCTCCGCTGCGCGGCGCGGCGCAGTTCGTCGCCGAGGTCCCGCACGTCTCCCGTATCCCAGGGGACCTCCCACCCGGCCGACGACAGGAGCGCGTTGAGCAGTCCACCCGTGAAACCCCACACGAGCATCGGTCCCACCGCGAACGCGGGACCGCGGTATCCCGCCTTGCGCACCATGAACCGGTGGGCGGGATCGAGCAGTTCGGCCAGCGGCACGCGGCGCACCAGCGCGGTCTCGCCCGGGTCGACGACCCCGACCTCGCTCGGGTACGTCGTGGTCGCGACCACGGGGGTCACGATGAACGAGGAGACCGGCACCTCGATCGGGTGCAGGGTCTGCAGTACGCGCACGCTCGCCGGGTCGATCCCGGTCTCCTCCTTCGCCTCGCGGAGTGCGGTGGCCACATCGTCGGAATCGCCCTCATCGCGCTTACCGCCCGGGAACGCGACCTGTCCAGCGTGCTGACGCAAGGCCGAGGCGCGCTGCGTGAGGAGGACGGTCGCGTCGGCGGGGAGCTCGTCGCCGTCGCCGGTGCCCTCGAACAGCATGAGCACGGCGGCCTTGCGCGGGCGCCGCACGCGCGTCAGAGCCGCGACCGCGCCGCCCCGGTGCCGCAGTTCGTCCTCTATCCCGTCGAGGCCGTGGGCCAGGGGCGAGAGCCAAGCCGGCAGGGCCGCAGCCGGCAGGGCCGCGGGTTCATGGGCGGTCATATCGTCACCCCCAGGGTGTCACGAACGACCTGGGCCACGTCGTCGGCCGACGTGAAGGGGCTGGCGTGCACCCCCGCCACACTGCCATCCGCGCGCAACAGGATCGTCGCGGGATACACGCGCGGCGCCTCCGCGGCTACGCCGACCCGTCCCTCCGAGTCCTGCACCCCCGGCAGATGCACCCCGAGTTCGGCCAGCAGGTCGAGCCCCGCGGCCTCGGCTGGATCGGCGTGCACCGTCAGGAGCGTGACGCGGCCCGCCGCGCGTTTCGCGGCCTCCGCGAGCGCAGGCAGCTCCACCCGGCAGGGCCCGCACCAGTACGCCCAGATGTTGAGCAGGGCCGGCTTGCCTGCGAGCATGCGCCCGACGTCGACCGGCCTCCCGTCGCCCATGCACGTGACCGTCAGGCCGGCCATCGGTCCGGCGGGGCGGGCCGCAGGGTCGACCGGATCACAGCTCGGCAGGGCCGCCTTGGCGCGCGACGCCGCGAGCTGTTCCGGACTCGCCGACGACGATGCCTGCGCACCCTCGTCCGGCGCAGGCGCGGACTGCTGGCGCGGCCAGATCGCGACGGCGAGCGCCACTACGACTATGGCGCAGACAACCGTCCAGCGAGCGGCGGGACCGAATCGCGGCGCGCTCACCGGGAGCCCCGGCCCGCACGCTGGGAGGCTGCGCGCGCGGACGCCTTCGCGGCCTTGGCAGCCTTCTCTGCGGACCGCTCTGCCGCCAATGCCAGCAGGTCGTCGCGCTCGGGCCCCTTGACCAGGGGGGCGGCCTCCTCGGGTGAGGTCGGCCCCGTGCCGTAGGACGGGCAGTCGGAGGCGAGCACACACACGCCGCACGCGGGCTTGCGCGCATGACACACACGCCGGCCGTGGAAGATGACGCGGTGCGACAACTGGGTCCAATCGCGCTTCTCGATGAGCTCGCCCACGGCGCGCTCGATCTTGACCGGGTCGGTCTCCTCCGTCCAGCGCCAGCGCTGAACGAGCCGGGAGAAGTGCGTGTCGACCGTGATCCCCGGGATGCCGAACGCGTTCCCGAGCACAACGTTGGCCGTCTTCCGGCCGAAACCGGGCAGCGTCACCAGGTCTTTCAAACGATCGGGGACCTCGCCGTCGAAGCGCTCCACGAGAGCCTGGCCCAGCCCGATGATCGAGCTGGTCTTGTTGCGGTAGAAGCCCGTGGGCCGGATGAGCTCCTCGAGCTCGGCCCGCTCGGCTCCCGCGTAGTCCGCTGCGGTTCGATACCGCGCGAAAAGCGCTGGTGTGACCTGATTCACGCGAACATCGGTGCACTGCGCCGAGAGGATCGTCGCGACCGACAGCTCCAGCGGGTTCGTGAAGTCGAGTTCGCAGTACACGTGGGGAAACGCGATCCCCAGACTGCGGTTCATGCGGCGCGCACGCCGCACCAGGGAAAGGCGGGACTCCTGCTCGCTCGGCACGAGAATCCATAGTAACGACGCGGCCCCGTAGGCATCGTTGCCGATCCGAGACCTTGGCTGTGTTTACTTACCCGCGTGCAAGGACTGATCGGACTGCTGTTCCCCGTGCTGCTGATGCTGTTCGCACTCGCCATGGAGAGAGTCGAGAGCCGCGTCACCGCTCCCGCGCGCCGCGCGACGCCGCCGCCGGCCGACGACGACCAACCCGACGTCGAGACACTCGCAACCATCGGCCTCCCGATAGCCGTCGACCTGCACGAACTCGATCACGAGCCCTCCGAGGCACAGGCCGGCTGACGCTCCGGCACAGCGGTAGGAATGCCTCCCAGGAACGGACACGGTAAGTTGGGGGCGGTGTGTGGATGTGGAATCGGCCACTCCGACCCCTCGGGCGCCAGTAAGCTCACACCGCCCAGAGTGCACACCCCTGCACTGACTACTGAACTCACAAGGAAGAGGTAACCGTGGACGAGGTCTTGGCCCGGGCCGGCATATTCCAGGGTGTCGAACCCAGCGCGGTCGAGGCGCTCACCAAGGATCTGATCCCGGTGGAGTACCCGCGCGGCCACATCATCTTCAACGAGGGCGAGCCCGGCGACCGGCTGTACATCATCCTCTCCGGCAAGGTGAAGCTCGGCCGCCGCTCGCCGGACGGCCGCGAGAACCTGCTCTCGGTCATGGGACCGTCGGACATGTTCGGTGAGATGTCGATCTTCGATCCGGGCCCCCGCACGTCCGGTGCCACCTGCATCACCGAGGTCCGTGCCATGACGATGGACCGCGAGGCCCTGCGCGCATGGATCCGCGACCGTCCCGAGATCGCCGAGCAGCTGCTGCGCGTCCTCGCCCGCCGGCTGCGCCGCACCAACAACAACCTCGCGGACCTGATCTTCACGGATGTCCCGGGTCGCGTCGCCAAGCAGTTGCTGCAACTCGCCCAGCGCTTCGGCACCCACGAGAACGGCGCCCTGCGGGTCACCCACGACCTGACCCAGGAGGAGATCGCCCAGCTCGTGGGCGCATCCCGCGAGACCGTGAACAAGGCACTCGCCGACTTCGCGCACCGCGGCTGGCTGCGCCTCGAAGGCAAGTCGGTGGTGATCACCGACTCCGAGCGGCTGGCGCGGCGCGCCCGCTAGACGACTCGGATGAAGAGGGCCGCCCCACATCACGTGGGGCCGCCCTCTTCGTCGTCCAGACACTCACCCCTGCGCGGCGAGATAGTCGAGCTGCGCCTTGACGGACTGCCTCGCCGCGGGCCACACCTTCTTGTCGACGTCGGCGTAGACCCGCTTCACCACCTTCATGGGCTTCGCGTCCGCCGCCTGCAGCCCGAGGTCGGCGAGCGTGGCACGTACCTGCTCGAGCCGATCGTGGCGATGTTCGATGTAGCCCTCGACGATGGGCCCGGCATCGTCGTGCTCAGGGCCGTGGCCGGGGAGCAGGATGCGCCCCCTCGCGTGCTCGGTGAGCAGGTCGAGTGACGCGAGGTAGTCCGCAAGGGTGCCGTCCTTGGTGTCGAGCACCGTCGTACCGCGGCCGAGGATCGTGTCGCCGGAGAGCAGCGCGCCCGGGCCCTCGCCCCCGTCTACGAGGAACGACAGCGAATCCGCGGTGTGCCCGGGCGTGTGCAGGACCGTCAGCTCCAGGCCGGCGACGGCAACCTTCTCCCCGCCCCGGAGCGGCGTCGCGGCACCCCGGCAGTACTTGTGCTTGTAGGCGCGAATCGGGCTGCGCGTCAGCTTCTCCCAGCGTTGCAGCCCGCCGGTGTGGTCACGGTGGCGGTGCGTCACGAGCGTCAGCGCGACAGTGCCGGCGGCCGCCGCGACGCGAGCCAGATGGCCTTTGTCGTCCGGTCCGGGGTCCACGACGACCGACTCCTTGCGGCCCGGCGCGCGCAGGATCCAGGTGTTCGTGCCGTCCAGCGTCATCGGCCCCGGGTTGTGGCACAACAGCACGGACGCGTTGGGGGTGACCCGCCTCAGCACCTTGTACGCGGGATGCTGCAGCGGCGCCGAATCCTCGCTCATTCCGCCAGGATAGTGCCGGACGTCAGTGGACGGCGACCACCAGCTCCACCTCGACGGGCGCGCCCAGAGGCAGCTCGGCCACACCGACGGCGGACCGGACGTGCCGACCCGCGTCACCGAAGATCTCGCCGAGCAGCAGGGATGCTCCGTTCAGCACGGCGGCCTGCGCCGAGAAACCCGGCGCGGAGGCCACGAAGCCTGTGACCTTCACTACTCGCTCGACATGATCGATACCCACCAGCGAATCGATCGCGGCAAGCCCATTGAGCGCGCACAGCCGCGCCAGTTCGACTGCGGTGTCGACGTGTACGACGCCCTCGGCGGTCTCAGACACCTTGCCGTGCACGCGCAGTTCGCCGTCGACGATGGGCAGCTGTCCTGCCGTGTAGATGAGGTCGCCGTGCCTGGTGGCGGGGACGTACGCCGCGAGCGGCGGCACGACCTCGGGCAGCGTGATCCCGAGCTCCGCGAGGCGCTCCGACCAGCTCACGAGATGGCCCGCTTCATATACGCGACGTGCTGCTCGCCGGTCGGCCCCGGCAGGACCGTGACCAGCTCCCAGCCGTCCGAACCCCATGTGTCGAGGATCTGCTTGGTCGCGTGGGTGAGCAGCGGGATCGTCGCGTACTCCCACGTGGTCTTGTCGCTCATCGGCGGCCTCCTTCGTCTCGCATGCGTTCACCCTATCGAGGAGGACGCGGGTTGCCTGCCCTATATGCTGCGCACGTGGTGTCGAGCGACGGAGCGGACCTGACGTCCGCCGCGGGCTGGCCTCCCGAACTGCTGCGGGCCCGTCTGCACCTGGTGTCCGGCAAGGGCGGGACCGGCAAGTCGACGGTGGCGGGGGGGGGGGGGGGCGCGGGGGGGGGCGCGGGG